>NZ_CP019728.1:0-1200000 GCF_002005405.1 Jeotgalibaca dankookensis | reverse complement strand
GCGCTTTGCCTTATCGCGGTACTTTCTTTTGGGACATCGCAAACGGGTTAAGAAGGTTATTAAATCAATCAAAGATATGGCGTATCCGAACTGGTTTATTACCTGAAACAATAGTCGTAAAACAGTTGAGTAGTGATCATCCACAACCCGTTATAGTCGGAACGACGAAGTACTTAAATAGTAAATATAAAAACCACTGGTTGGTAGTCTACGCTTACGGTTATAACGAATCAGGTAAATTATTTTTTAGGGCATATGATAATCATGGACGCTGCAAAGCAGTCGTCCCAGCTTCACAAACACTTGCTTGTGTTTGGTTAGAAGAAAGATAAGAGGAGGATATAAGATGAGAGAATTTGATTTTGTTTCAATAGGTGGCGGTAGTGGTGGAATTGCAACAATGAACCGTGCATCTGAATACGGTGCTAAAACAGCCGTTATAGAAAGTAATTTACTAGGAGGGACCTGTGTCAACATTGGCTGTGTTCCTAAAAAAATTATGTGGTATGCGGCATCTGTAAAAGATGCCATTAGCAAATATGGTCCTGACTATGGTTTCACAAGTAAAGAGACTGAATTTGACTTCCAAACCCTTTTAAAAAATCGTGAAGCTTATATTGACCGCTCGCGTAATAGCTACCAAGCTGGTTTTGAAAGACGAAATGTTGAAGTGATAGAAGGGCATGCACGCTTCATTGATGCGCACACATTAGAAGTCAATGGAGAAGAAATTCGTGCGAAACATATTTTAATTGCCACAGGAGCAAAACCATCTTATCCTGATATTCCAGGTAAAGAGCTAGGAGAAACATCCGATGATTTCTTCGCTTGGGAAGAACTTCCAAAAAAAGTAGCAGTCGTAGGAGCAGGTTATATTGCTGTTGAATTAGCTGGTGTCATGCATACGTTAGGAACGGACGTTCATCTCTTTACTCGTTACGACCGACCTTTAAGAAGCTATCAATCAGAAATCGTTCAAGTTTTACTAGATGAAATGGAAAAAGACGGTCCAACTTTTAGAGGATATTCGACTCCACAAGAAGTAAAGGAAAATTCTGACGGTACCTTCAATCTTTTATTTGAAGATGGCTACTCAGATAATTTTGATAAAGTTATTTGGGCGATTGGAAGAGAAGCCAATGTCGATTCGCTTAACCTAGAAGCCGCAGGTGTCCAAACAGACTTGTATGGATTTATCGAAGTTGATGACTATCAAAATACCAGTACTGATCATGTATATGCAGTTGGAGATGTTGCCGGTAAGCATATGCTGACACCTGTTGCAATTGCGGCGGGCAGAAGGTTGTCCGAACGTTTATTCAACAACAAGCCTAATGAAAAACTTGATTATCACAACATTCCAACGGTCATCTTTAGTCATCCACCTATTGGAACAATCGGGCTAACAGAAGAACAGGCAATCGAACAATATGGACAAGCACAAGTTAAGACTTATAGCTCTACCTTTGGCTCTATGTATACAGCAGTCACTGAACATCGCCAAAGTGTGAAAATGATGTTAATTTGTCAAGGACCAGATGAACAAGTCGTCGGTCTTCATGGTATTGGTTTTGGAGTAGACGAGATGATTCAAGGATTTGCTGTAGCGATTAAAATAGGCGCAACCAAAGCAGATTTTGATAATACCGTTGCCATTCATCCGACTGGAGCAGAAGAATTTGTCACAATGAGATAATAAAAAAACTGGCTGCGCATAAGCGCAACCAGTTTTTTTATTTGTCTGTATTAATGTTTACCGAAAAATTGACGTTGGATAAATTTGATAATTTCTACAATAGGCACAATCGCTAGCGCAGAAAGAACGGAAACAGTCCATTGTGTTCCTGTTAAAACAGAAACTCCAAAGAATGCATTCAAGCCGGGCGTCAAAATAACACCAAGTAATAAAACAGCAGATAGCATAGTTGCATAGATAAGCGTTTTATTACTGAATAGACCAACTTGGAAAATGGATTTATAAACAGATTTTGTATTATAAGCATGGAATAGTTGAATCAATCCTAAAGTAATAAAAGCCATTGTTTCAGCATCCATATGTGCTAATTGTTCTCCATGTCCAATTACTGGATTTGAAATTGCCCACCAATAAACGAATAAGGTAATCCCACCTTCAATAATACCTTGGTAGATGATGGCACCGCCCACACCGTTCGAGAAGAAGTTTGAGCTACGTCCACGTGGTTTTTGTTTCATAATATCCGATTCCGCTTTTTCAAGACCAAGTGCAATAGCAGGGAAGGTATCGGTAACTAAGTTAATCCAGAGAATATGTACTGGTTCAAGAATCGTCCAGCCTAGGAAAGTAGCAATAAAGAGTGTTAGTACTTCTCCTAAGTTAGCAGAAAGTAAGAATTGAACCGCTTTTTGAATATTAGCAAAGACCTTACGACCTTCCTCAACAGCTACAACAATTGTTTGGAAGTTATCATCCGCAAGGACCATATCAGAAGCTCCCTTAGAAACTTCAGTACCAGTAATACCCATACCAACACCGATATCAGCTGTTTTAAGTGAAGGGGCATCGTTTACGCCATCACCTGTCATAGAAACAACTTTACCGTGATTTTGCCATGCTTTTACAATACGAACCTTATGTTCAGGAGATACACGCGCATAAACGGAGTATTGTTCAACATTTCGTGCAAACTCTTCATCTGATTGTTTATTAAGCTCAGCACCTGTTAAAACAGCATCATGCTGGCCTTCTTCAATAATCCCAAGGCGCGTTGCAATTGCTTGCGCTGTATCTCTATGGTCACCTGTAATCATGATGGTGCGAATACCAGCTCCTTTAGCAGTAGCAATAGCAGCTGCAGCTTCAGGGCGTTCAGGGTCAATCATCCCGATCATACCGGCATAAGTTAGATCATATTCAACTGCTTTAGAAGTCATTTCTTCTGGAATACTATCAACAATCTTGTAAGCCATCGCTAAAACACGTAAAGCTTGTACAGCTAAACCAGTATTAGAAGCAAGAATTTCTTCCCGAATGGCCTCTGTAAGAGGTTGAACGTCACCATTTAAATCAATTGTATTTGTTCGTTTGAGTAGTTCGTCTGGGGCACCTTTTGTTGCAACAAGGTAACGTCCATCTGATAATTCATGGATAGTGGACATTAATTTACGATCCGATTCAAAAGGAACTTCTCCCACACGGGGTTCTTTCGCGAGATCTTCCTTTAAGTTCATGCCTTTATCTAACCCATATTGAATCATAGCAGTTTCAGTTGGGTCACCAATAAGGCTGCCATCGTTACTGATTTTCGTATCGTTAGCATAATTCATGATTTTCATAACTGGTAAATCCAGCTCAATTGCTTCAGAAGCATCATGGATTTGGCCGTTATAGTAAACTTTTTCAACGGTCATTTGGTTCATGGTTAATGTTCCGGTCTTATCTGAACAGATAACTTCAGTACCACCTAGTGTTTCTACAGCCGGTAATTTACGCACCAAGGCATTTCTTTTAGCCATTTTTTGTGTTCCAAGTGCTAAAATAATGGTGGTAATAGCAGGCAAACCTTCTGGAATCGCTGCAACAGCAACAGAGATAGAGGTTAATAGCATCTCGAGCCAATCACGGTTATTTAAAATACCCACTACAAACATGACCACAGCAATAACAAGAATTAGTATGGTTAATGATTTACCAAGTTGATCTTGGTTTTCTTGCAGTGGTGTTTTTGACTCTTCAGCATTTGCTAACATATTCGCAATGTTACCAACTTCAGTATTCATACCCGTACCTACAACCACACCAGTTGCACGGCCGTAAGTGATGTTCGTACTTGAGAAGACCATATTGAGGCGGTCGCCTATACCAGCATCTGGCTCAACTTCAACCAGTTCTTTACTAACAGGAACAGACTCACCAGTTAAGGCAGCTTCTTCAACTTTTAATGAATTTGATTCAAATAGACGGATGTCAGCCGGAACAACGTCACCAGCTTCTAAAAGGACAATGTCTCCCGGAACAATTTCATCACTACGAACGGTAACGACATGACCATCCCGTTTGACATGAGCCTGTGGGGAAGCCATTTGTTTCAAGGCAGCAATTGCTTCTTCCGCCTTAGCTTCTTGATAAACTCCTAAAACAGCATTTAAAATGACAACGAGTAAAATGATAATAGCATCAGAAAACTCACCTAAAACACCTGAAATAACTGCAGCTGCCAGGAGAACGACAATCATAAAGTCTTTAAACTGATCGACAAACTTTGATAAGAGTGATTTTTGTTCCCCTTCATTTAGAGTATTTGGACCATATTTTTCCATTCGTGCATTTACTTCTGCGCTTGATAGGCCTTCTTTAGTCGAATCAAGTTTTGATAAGACTGTTTCAGCATCTTGCGCATAGAAGTTTTCGCGTATTTGTTCTTCAGACACGATTTATCCCCTCTCATATTCAATTTTTTGTGTTAAAAAACAAAAAGACTTATGCAACTAGACAGGCTCCTCTTAGAAGATTGTCATCTTGCATAAGTCTCACTATTTAAGATAGCACCAGCAGAATTTTTTAAGATTCTACTTATTGTTGACACTATCACAGACAAAGCTGCTAGTTACTCCCCTATGGAGATATATTTGAATTTAACACTTAACTTATTATATAGGTTTCACCAATAGTTCGCAACCATTAACAAATAAAAATAAAACTTTATAAGAAGGCCATAATAACGTAATTAATTAAAAATAAAGCCGCAGATCCCCAGAGTATTGGGTGGATGTCTTTCGATTTACCGACAACGGTTTTAACTAAGACATAAAAAATGAATCCAGCAGCAATACCGGTGGAAATATTGTAAGTCAAGCCCATAAAAATAGATGCAAAGAAAGCAGGGATGGCTTCTTCAAAATCATACCAGTTGATATCTTTAAAAGAAGACATCATGAGTATACCCACAATAATCAAGGAAGGGGCGGTAGCAGCAGGTGGTACCACACCGATTAATGGAGCAAAGAAGGCGCTAAGAATGAACAAACCAGCAACAACTACAGCAGTCAAACCGGTGCGTCCACCTGCACCGATTCCAGCTGCGCTTTCAACAAAGGTTGTTGTATTAGAAGTTCCAAAAATAGACCCAAAGATAGTTCCAATCGAATCAGCAAACAAAGCTTTATCCATTTTAGATGAAAAACCAGATCCTTCTTCAAGAGCTTTTTCGTCCTCTGCAGAGAAGATACCAGAGCGACGCCCAGTTCCGATAAAAGTTCCAATGGTATCAAAGGTATCTGATAAGCTAAAAGCAAAAATAGTCATCAAAACGAGTGGGAAACGAGAGGTGTCTGAAAATAAAGAAATTAATCCTTCGCTACCAAAGGCTGCTCCAAAGGTAATGCCCAGTTCATTGATAGCTGAACCAAGTGAATTAGCCGCTAAAACATCAGAAGTTATTGTAACGATGCCCATTGGAATGCCTAGAAGCGTTGTCGCAATAATCCCAATCATAATTGCACCACGTACATTTTTAACCATTAGAATGATGGTTAAAACAACACCAAAGAGGGCGAGTAATGCCGCTGGTTGGGTGAAATTGACAAGTCCTGGAACAATACCACCATTTGTGACGACAGCCCCAATACCTCCGTCATAAGTTGTCAAATTAGCATTATAAGGAGAGCTATTAATTGAGACAATGCTGTTAGCTTCAGAAGTAAATTCTAACCACCCAGCATTTTTTAAACCAATATAGGAAATAAAAACACCAATCCCTGCACTAATAGCATGCTGTAAAGACTCGGGAATGGATTTAATAATCATTTTTCTAACTCTTGTAACGGTAATTAAAACATTGACAATTCCACAAAGGAATACCATAGCTAAAGCTTCTTGCCAAGTAAAACCTAAAGCAAAAACGACCGTATAAGTAAAAAAAGCATTTAGTCCCATACCAGGTGCAAGCGCATAAGGAACGTTTGCAAAAAGCCCCATTACTAGAGTTGAAATTGCAGCTGAAATAATCGTAGCTAGAAAGACTGCTTGGGTGGGCATTCCGGATAAAGATAAAATGCTCGGATTAACAAAAATAATATAGGCCATTGCAAAAAATGTCGTAAAACCTGCCAAAATTTCAGTTGATACGGTTGTACCATGTTCTTTTAGCTTAAAAAACTTTTCCATGAGTATAAAAATCCCCTTTTAAACTTTTTTACCAAAGGATAAATGCCTGAATATTCCTATATTGGTTGGTATAAATGTATTATATAAGATTAAAAAGTTAATTACAACGTAAAATATGTATAATAGTAAAGTTTTATAATTAAATGTTCGTTTTTTAGTTAGGTGTAAAAATAGCATAATCAATGAGTTATGTTAAAATATAGGGGAATCCAGTCAGGAGGGAAGGATATGTTTAAAGAATATTTTGTTGTTGGCGACATACATGGAGAGTTTGCCATGCTAGAAAAACTCTTGTCTTTTTGGGAACCTGAAAAACAAAAACTATTATTCATTGGCGATCTAGCTGACCGTGGTCCCCAATCACGTGCTTGTTTTGAAAAAGTTATGCAACTTGTGGAAGAAGAAGGGGCTATTTGTTTAAGAGGGAATCACGAACAAATGTTGTTAAATTTCTTAAATCAACCGGGCGACTATATTGGAAACTACTTTCTTAATGGCGGTGGAGTAACCATCCGTTCATTTCTTGGAAATGAAACAGATTTACGTATAGATCCATTTCAATTAGCTGATAAATTAAGAAGAGAATATCCTAAATTGCTTCCCTTTATCCAGTCCTTACCTTTATATCATGAGTGGGAAAAATATCTTTTTGTTCATGCAGGAGTCGATTTAGAAAAAAAAGATTGGAAGGAAACAGACCCTGAAGAGTTTTATTGGATACGTGACCCCTTCCATAATGGGCACAATCACACAGGAAAAACAATAGTATTTGGACATACGCCTACTTTCTACCTCCATGGACAAACAAAAAATGCCAATATCTGGATGAAAGATCATAAGATTGGGATCGATGGGGGTGCGGTATACGGTGGTGTTTTACATGGCCTCGTGCTTGCGCAGTCTGGAATTGTGGACCATTATGGAATTGAAAAACAAAATAACTTATTACAAGTGAATCACTACTTATGAGAGGAAATAAAAAATGGCAGAAACGGATAAAGTTGTACAATTATTAAAAAAAGAACTCACTTCTTACAGAGGCAATCAAATTGATGCTGTATTGAAGTTACTAGCTGAAGGAAACACCGTTCCTTTTATTGCGCGTTATCGAAAGGAAATGACAGGGACTCTAGACGAGGTAGAAATACGTGAAGTAGAAGAGCGTTACAATTACTTAACCGGACTTGAGAAGCGTAAAGACGAAGTGATTCATACGATTGAAGAACAAGGTAAAATGACACCAGAATTACGCCTTTCAATTCAAGCTGCTGAAAAAATGCAACGGGTTGAAGATTTGTATCGTCCCTATAAACAAAAGCGTCGAACCAAAGCAACGGTGGCGAGGGAAAACGGTCTTGAACCACTCGCAAATTGGATTTTAACTTTTCCAACTGAAGGATCATTAGAAGAGAAAGCTCATTCTTTTATTAATGATGAAGTTTTAACTAGTGAAGACGCTTTACAAGGGGCACATGAGATTATTGCCGAAATAGTAGGTGATGAGCCGTTATTTCGAGAACGCATTCGTGAATTTACCCGAAGGTTTGGTCAAATCGCTTCGACAGTTAAAGATGAAGAGGCCGATGAAAAAGGGGTCTACGAAATGTATTATGATTTTTCACAAGCAATTAACAGCGTTCAGCCGCACCGTGTGCTAGCCATGAACCGTGGTGAGAAAGAAAATATTTTGAAGGTTTCTCTTCATATTGATGTTGAAAAAATTTATGATTACTTATCGAAACAAATGATAAAGAATGCTCAAAGTTTCGTAGTCCCGTTCATTGAA
Organism: Jeotgalibaca dankookensis; assembly: GCF_002005405.1. Classification (NCBI taxonomy): domain Bacteria; kingdom Bacillati; phylum Bacillota; class Bacilli; order Lactobacillales; family Carnobacteriaceae; genus Jeotgalibaca; species Jeotgalibaca dankookensis. Next base: position 1,192,069 of record NZ_CP019728.1, on the reverse strand, counting down.
AATGCCTGTCAAGATAGTTACCAACGCTTTATTGGTCCTGCTATTGAGCGTGAAATTAGGAATGAACTAACTGAGACAGCAGAAGAACAAGCTATTTCAGTGTTTGGCGAAAATTTACGAAACCTCTTGCTACAAGCTCCAATGAAAGGAAAAGTTGTGATGGGTTTCGACCCAGCCTTCCGGACGGGTTGTAAGTTAGCTATTGTGGATGATACTGGAAAGGTGTTAGCTAAAGATGTCATTTATCCCCACCAAGGCGTATCAGCTAATAAAATGAAAGAAGCAGGTCCACGTTTCAGACAGCTTATTCAAGACTATCAAGTTGAAATGGTTGCAATCGGTAATGGCACAGCGAGTCGGGAGTCAGAAGTTTTTGTTTCCGAGCAAATTAAGCAAATCCCTCAAACAGTTTATTACGTGATTGTTAATGAGGCTGGCGCTTCGGTTTATTCGGCAAGTGACTTAGCACGTCAAGAATTTCCCGATTTTCAGGTTGAAGAAAGAAGTGCCATTAGTATTGCACGCCGACTGCAAGATCCCTTAGCAGAACTTGTTAAAATAGACCCGAAATCAGTCGGTGTCGGTCAGTATCAACACGATGTATCTCAAAAACGTCTAACAGAAAGTCTTGATTTTGTAGTTGAAACTGCCGTGAACCAAGTAGGCGTAAATCTAAACACTGCTAGTGCACCGCTCTTAGAGCATGTTTCCGGTCTCAACAAAACCATTGCAACGAATATCGTGACCTTTAGAGAGGAGAATGGTGCTTTTACAGGTCGCACTCAGTTGAAGAAAATCCCTCGTCTAGGGCCTAAAGCTTTTGAACAGTCTGCTGGATTCTTACGTATTATTGAGGGTAAAAACATTTTAGATAATACGGATATTCACCCTGAGAGTTATTCAGAAGCAAAGAAAATATTAGAACTAGCAAATCTAAAGTTAGAAGACGTGGGAACAGACAAAGCCCGCGAAGAATTAGCCAAATTGGATAAAGCCCAGACGATTGAAAAGACAGGTCTTGGTAAGGAAACCTTAAATGATATTCTACACGGGTTGACGAAGCCCGGGCGCGATTTGCGTGAAGATGTTGCCCAACCGCTTTTACGTCAAGATGTGCTATCAATGGAAGATTTAAAAGATGGAATGGAGCTTGAGGGCACAGTCCGTAATGTTGTCGATTTTGGAGCCTTTGTAGATATTGGTGTTAAACAAGATGGCTTGGTTCATATTTCTAAGTTGACTAATAAATTTGTAAAACATCCCACTGATGTTGTGGCAGTTGGCGACATTGTTAAAGTTTGGATTGAGTCAGTAGACGTTAAAAAGGGGCGGATTGCCTTAACCATGTTAGGAAAATGATTTCATGAACGAACAAGAATTACAAATGCTAGTGGAAGAACTGTCAATTACTTATTTCTCTCAGGCGTTTCTTCATAAAGCTACTTTCAATAGTCGACTCAAGACTACCGGAGGCAGGTATCATCTGAGCAGTCACAATCTTGATTTTAACCCACGTATTCTTGAAATATATGGAAGAGATGAGTTGGTAGGAGTTATTAAACATGAACTTTGTCACTATCATTTACACCTTCAAGGATCTGGTTATCGGCATCAAGATCAAGCTTTTAAGACATTGCTTGTTAAAACGGGTGGTTCTCGTTACGTGGCAGACTTACGTACAAAAGACGAGATGGGTACCTACTGCCACTATAAGTGCCAATCTTGTAACCAAGCTTTTTCTCGTAAGAGAAAAATAAATATTACTAAGTACCGATGTGGAAAGTGTCACGGTAAGCTGAAACAAATAGAAAAATAATACCGGGACTGGGAAAAAACTAGCCTCCAATAAAAAAATCGTAATGAAAGAATCAAAATTCTGATTGTTTCATTACGATTTTTATTTTTTACTGCTTTTTTGTAAAAAGAACCCACTTTCCTTCTAGCCTCAAGGGCTAGTTTTGTAAGATTCATGCTCATAAGCATGATGCCGATGTCATTATGAACGGCTTGCTTACCTCTGACATGGGTTCTGCGCATGCCAAATACACCTTTCAAACGACCAAAAACAGTTTCTACGTCAATTTTTCGTTGTGCGTAGATTTCTTTGCCACGATCGCTTTCAAGATTTTCTTTTGCATGCTGCTTAAAGTATTCCCAGTTATAGTTGACCGCTGTCTGGCGCTGGGCACCTTTCGGTGTCTTGGCTAATTGCTTGCGTGTTTCGTCCGGTTGTTCCTCATCAGCCTTGTATACTTTAAATTGTCTTTGGTAACCGTTCTTATCATTTCGCGTACTGTAATGTGAGAAACTAAAATGGACGCCGTCTAAATCTGTATAAGCATCTTTAATCTCATCATAGTCCCAGTTAGCGCGGTGTTTAGGATTAGAACGATAGGTTTTACTGTTCTCTTTATGATACATGCCGTATGGAATGAGCGGTACTTTCTGAAAGGTATCCAGAACCGCCTCGTAATTTTCTTCACTGCCATAGCCAGCGTCTGCGGCGATATATTTAAATAAATCTAACGTTTGAATAGATTCTAAAAAAGGGATAAACGTGCGTGTATCCGTCGGATTTGAAAAAATATCATACGCAATGACAAACTGATTGCTCGATGCGACTTGAAGATTATAACCTGGTTTTAACTCACTGTTCTTCATCGGGTCTTCTTTCATGCACATGAACGTTGCGTCTGTATCTGTTTTTGAGAAACTGTTGCGGCCATCAAATATGGCGTTTGCTTCTTTATAGCGTTGCTTACGCGGCAAGAAATCTTTTTTACATTTATTCCGATGTTTCTTGAGGATGCGACGACGTCGCTTCAGTTTTGAACCCCCTTTGGGAATCACTTTTTCTTCTGTAATCGCCGCTTCAACGGCCACAAGTTCTTTGTCTAGGGAACCGATTATTTCTTCAATGCCTTCGGATGTTTGTAAGGTCTCTTCCGATAGAGCGAGGTTTACTTTTGCTTGGATGAGCTCCTCATACAATTGTGAAACGTTGTCATTGAGTTTCGCTTCATAGCGTGCAATTGCTTTCTTCCAAGTGAAACTATAAATATTGGCATCGGCTTGTATCTTTGTACCATCGATATAGAGCGCATCTTCATGAATCAAGCCGTTGTCACTCAAGAGTGTTGTGAAAAGAATAAAGGCATACTTGATGAGTTTTGATGCGTGCTCACTTGACCGGAAATTATTGATAGTCTTGTAGCTAATAGGAGTATCGCCCGTTAACCACTTCATAGGAATGGATTCTTCATTCATCCGTTCTATTTTGCGTCCAGAAAAGGTTGTGCGACTATAGGCAAACAAACACATTTTTAAAAGCATGGCGGGATGAAAAGCAGGACGACCTGTATGAGACGTTTCTTCCAAAAGAAATTCCGAAGGAATCGAATCGACAAAACGGCTAATGAGGCGGGCTTCATGGTCATTCGGGATTGTAAAATCCAATTGTAGTGTGAAGGCTGTTTCCATTGTGTTATAATTTTGATACACGGTGAGTCACTCCTTTGGTTTTTGGTCGTACTTAAATTATAAGGTATTCGACTCACTGTGTCTTTTAAAACGATAAAAATTCCCCACTCTTTCAAAATGAAAGAGTGGGGAATTTTCTTTATTCAGAGACTCAGTCTTTTCCCAGCCCCTCGTTGAAACTAAAAGGAAACGCTACCAAAATGAGGAGTCGGTATGGTAGAATTTAATAAAAGAAGCATGGGAGGAAAATGATAGAGAGGATAGTGTGAGCGTTTATTAAAATAGATATGTATAAAATGTACAAAAAGAGACTATTTTTGTTTAATATACACAATGTGAAATCAAAAAGTGAAAAAAATAACAAATTGTTAATTTTCTCTTTATAAGCACATTAAACTATTTTTGAAAGGAATGGATAAAATGTTAGTTAAATTACTAGAACCATTAAATGTTCCAGATGCACTTATAGAGGAGTTAGCTAAACCCATCAAAGAAGCAGGTCACGAATTTGTTTATTACAATACCAAAACAACAGATACTGATGAATTAGCAGAAAGAAGTAAAAATGCTGATATTATTATGATTGCGAACAATCCATACCCAGCCGAAGTGATTGATCAAAATGACAACTTGAAATTAATCAACGTTGCGTTTACAGGAGTAGACCACGTTGGTATAGCGGAAGCTAAAAATCAAGAAATTTTGATTTCTAATGCAGCAGGGTATGCAAATCAAGCAGTTGCTGAATTGACTATTGGTCTTGTATTAGACTTATTCCGTAAAATTACCCAAGGCAATAAAGACGTCCGTGCTGAAGAGTACCCAGGAGCAATCCAAGGTAGAGAAATTAAAGGGAAAACAGTTGGTTTAATTGGTACCGGTAAGATTGGTATTGAAACAGCTAAATTATTTAAAGCGTTTGGAGCTAATTTAATTGCACTTGATCATAATGAAAACCCAGACTCAAAAGAATTAGATATTGAGTACATGGAATTAGACAATCTTCTAAAACAAGCAGATATTGTTTCGCTTCACGTACCGTTAGTTCCAGGTACAAGAGGAATGATTTCTAAAGAAAAATTAGCACTTATGAAAGAATCAGCAGTTTTAATCAACTGTGCCCGTGGCCCGATTGTTGATAACGATGCTTTAGCTGATGCTTTAAATGAAGGTGTGATTGCGGGAGCGGGAATTGATGTATTCGATATGGAACCACCAATCCCAGGAGACTACAAGCTGCTAGATGCAAAAAATGCTATTTTAACACCACACGTAGGATTCTTGACTGATGAAGCAATGGAACTCCGTGCAGGGATTGCATTTGATAATACACTTGCATTTTTAAATGGTAATCCACAAAATATTATCAAACGTTAATAATAACTAACAAATAATCTAGGATGTGTAATAAGAGCACAAAAAACTACACTATTTAGAGTTGCTCTAGATAGTGCAGTTTTTTCTTAAAAATAAAATGTGAATGATTGAACATAAGAAAGTTGAGGAGAATAGAGTGGAATTTAAACAAGTAGATAGAGCAGACTTAAAAGATCGTATTTTTCACTGGCCAGATATTCAAGAATTTAGAGACGAAGAAGCAACGAAGAAAGTATTCTATGAAACGCCTAATACAGTAGGTGCTGTTTGGTGTATGAATCCTGGTCAATCCTTGCCTATTCATTCTCATGAAGTGGCAGATGATATTTGGATTGTGATTGAAGGAACTGCCGATTATTATCCAGAATGTGGACAAATGGTGCCCATCAAAGCAGGTGACATCATTGTGGCACGTGCTAGTGAAAAACACGGAATGACCAATAATTCCGATAAGAAATTTATGATGTTAGGAATTGCTGGACCAACGCCGATTGGATTTATCCTAGCTGACCATAAAGACGCGCTAAAAAAATAAATATACAAAAAAAGCATCTCAATTCTGAGATGCTTTTTTATATGCTTACAGCTTTATCATGATAATGGATAAAGATGAGAGTGGCAATCCACGCTGTAATAGGAATAACTAGAATTGCTCCGGTTCCAATCGCCAGGATGGAAATAATCTCGGAGCTAAATACCTCAGAATTAATAATTTCTCCAAAAGAGTAATTTAAATCCTCAAACCACAAAATCAATGCTAAATAACCACCAATAAAAGCAAAAAACAGGGTATTTGTTGTTGTCCCCAAAATATCTTTCCCAACATTCATGCCTGATTCGAAGAGTCTGAGACGATTCATTTCAGGATGATGTGCGTATATTTCATTCATAGCCGAGGAAATAGAAATAGCGGTATCAGTAATAGCACCAATAACAGCCATAATAATGGTGGCAATGGTAAGCTCAATGAAGTCAATTCCTATATAAAGAATGAAGTAAGTCGATTCCTCAATTTCTTCTATACCAAAGCCTTGAATCATAGACTGTTTAACAATGATAAAAATAATCCCGATTAAGACTAAGAGTGTCAAAATCGTTCCGATAAAAGCAGTGATGGATTTCAAATTCAAACCGTTTATGTAAAACAAATTAACACAAGCGATGACCAGACAGGCAATCAGTGTAAGCAAAATAGGGTTAATTGAAGAATTGGCTAATAAAAAAATAGCCATAAAAATAATTAAGAAATTTAAAAAGAGTGCTATAAAAGAACGCGTTCCTTTTTCGCCTCCAACGAGGTGCATAGCAACAAAGAGAATGATTAATAAGCCAAATAAGGTTGTCATTTATCCTCCCTCCCTCTATTAATAAAAGCAGTTGCTATATAAACACTAATCGGAATCGTTAAAACAATAGCAATCCCACCAACAGCAGCTCTCGCTAATTCAAGTGATAAATTCATCGAGAAAGTAAACCCAATTGATGAACCATTTTTTAAATATAATAACAGCATCGGTATACTTCCACTGACATAGGCAAAAAAGATAACATTTGTCATACTTCCCATAATATCTCTGCCTATTTCTACACCAGATTTTTTTAAATCACTTTTTCTAATATGATTATTTTTGTCGTAAAGCTCATAAAGGGATGAAGTAATCGTAATAGCTATATCCATGGCTGCACCCAATGAGCCAATGAGTAGGCTCGCCAAAAATACGCTTTGCGGATTCCGAGTAGCAAATGCCATCTCTTCATACCGCAAGCCCTTTTGCGAGGTAGCTGCCATGACGAAAAAAGCAATCACAAATGCAGCAAATGTACCTAATAATGTTGCTAGAATAGCAGAGTAGGTTTTTTTGTTCTTACCACTAATGAGCAATAATGAAGTTACTGTAAAGAATAAAACCAAACAACTAATTAGCAGTAAAAGACTGGTTTTTTTAGGAACAGCCGATAAGATAAATAACCCTACAAAAATATTCAAAGTCAAACTGAGTAAAGAATAAAGGCCACTTTTCTTCCCAATTAATATGACCGTTATGATAAAAAGCCAGACTACAAGAAGAAGCGTACTGTCTCGTTTGGGGTAGTCAATTCTTCCTTCATAAGGCCGCTTTAAATCATTGTCTATAGTAATAAAAACCTCATCGCCAAGCTGATATTGGTGATCAAATGCACCAGAAGAGGAGTAGGTGTTGTTTAAAACAACCGTTCCTCCTTTTTGAGAACCGTTTTTTAATGTCCCAACGAGTGTTTGATGAAATAAGGTATCTTTTATATCAGGTAAATCCATAATTTCTTCGCGTTCGTTTAAAGTGACTTGGTTTATCTCTACAATTGCATGCTTGTATAAGAAATGATTATTTTTAACAAATACTACTGAAAATAATACTAAAAGGATTGTTAGACCACTTAAGAAGAGTTGTTTTTTATTATCTGTTATATTCAAAGGTATACCTCCGTTAAAAGCGAAATATCGCACCCCTCTATTTTAGCATACTTGTAGGTGTCTAATCGGAAGTTTGTTAGTAACAACAATCAACTTTAGGTACTTTGTTTCATAATGTAAGTGTTCTGTTGACACTATGTTTTAGATTGTTAAACTATAGATGAAAAGGGTGATAGTGAATGGCAATTATAACATTAAAATTAAAAGAATATAAAAAAGACGCAAGTCCAACTGAAATTGCTATTATCGATTTCATTTTAAAAAATTCTCAAGAAACCAGTCGCATGACGGTTTATAAGTTAGCTGAAAAAACATTTTCTTCTCCTTCGACTATTATTAGACTCTGTAAGAAAAATGGTTATTCCGGTTATAGAGAGTTTATGAAGGATTTAATTTATGAACAGGCAGTGCAAACCAATTATAAAAACAAAACAATTTCTGATCTGAAGCGGACAGATGAAGTGGAAGATATCATCTATAAGGTGACCCATAAAAATATACAGACTTTAGAAGAAACAGAAAAAATGATCGATACAGAGGTGATAAAAGCTTGTGTTAATAAACTATTCGAATGTGATCGAATTACACTTTTTGGGATAGGCGCATCCCTTATAGTTGCTAAAGATGCACAATTAAAATTTACGCGTATAAACAAGATGGCATATGTCAGTGAAGATTGGCATACACAGTTATTAATGGCTAAAAATATGAGTGAGCGAGACGTTGCGTTAGTCATTTCTTACTCCGGTCAAACGAAAGAAATGATAACGTGTACACAAACAGCGAAAGAAAATGGCGCGACCGTTATTTCTATAACCAAAGCAGAGGAATCACCAATCAACCGCTTATCTGATTATGCTATTTATGTTCCATCAAATGAAGTAAGCTTTAGAAGTGGTGCAATGTCATCGCGGATGTCACAGCTAAATGTAATTGATATTCTTTATACCAGCTATATTAATAAAATTTATGAAGAGTCATTGGAAATTTTAGAAAAAACCCAAATAAAAAAGGAGCGTTATTAATGTTAAATTTAAGGAAAATGGAAACTGAAAAACAAAATCCTCATACGCTAGAACTCGATAAAATGAGTATAAAAGAAGCTCTTATCGTTATGAACAATGAAGATAAAAAGGTAGCAGAAGCAATAGAAAAAGTACTTCCAGAAATAGAAAAGGCTATCCAAACAATTACGGAGCAACTAAAAAAAGGTGGGCGTCTTATTTACACTGGAGCGGGAACAAGTGGACGCTTAGGTGTTCTAGATGCAGCTGAATGTCCGCCAACTTTTGGTACTCCTAAAGAAAAGGTAGTCGGTTTAATTGCAGGGGGAGAGCGTGCTTTTACAGAAGCAATTGAAGGAGCAGAAGACAACCCCGTACTAGGAAAAGAAGATTTAATAAAAATTGATCTCAATACAAATGACGTTGTCGTTGGATTAGCTGCTAGTGGCCGAACCCCTTATGTTATCGGTGCGTTAAATTACGCAAATGAAATCGGAGTTCCAACCATATCAGTCGCTTGTAACGAAAACAGTGAAATCGGCAAAGTAGCAACGATTGCTATTGACGCAGTGCCAGGTCCTGAAGTTTTGACCGGATCTACACGCCTTAAAGCAGGGTCTACTCAAAAAATGATTCTTAATATGCTATCAACACTCTCAATGGTTGGTATTGGGAAAGTCTATAAAAATTTAATGGTCGACGTACAACCAACCAATAAAAAGTTGATTTCTAGAGCTGAAAACATAGTTATGAAAGCCACTGATGTTGATAGAGAGATAGCCAAAAAAGCTTTGGCAGAAAGTGAGGGGAAAGTTAAGGTTGCCATAATTATGATTTTATTATCTGTCGACAAAGAAACAGCTAATAAAAAGTTAGAGGAATCTCAAGGTTATGTTCGAAAAGCATTGTAAATATTGTTAAAAAAAGGAGGAAAAATAATGGTTAAAAGTAACGAAAAACTCGTTAAGGAAATTGTAGACGCGATTGGTGGCCCTGAAAATATTAATTCTTCAACTAACTGCATGACGCGCGTCCGTTTAAATTTAAAAGATAAAAGTATTGTGGATGAAGAAGCATTAAAAAAAGTTGAAGGAGTCATGGGCATTAATGACGCAGATACTTATCAAGTAATTGTGGGACCTGGTACTGCTAAAAAGGCAAATGATATTTTGATTGAACAGTATCATGTCCGTTCTTCCACAGATTCAGAAAATAACTGGGAGGAAAATAAGCAAGCTATTAAAGATCAACAAAACCAAGGAAAGTTCAAACAAGCAATTGCAACTATTTCAAATATTTTTATTCCAATGATTCCCGCTATTATTGCTGCTGGTATTTTCCAAGGGTTCAGTAGTTTACTGGGTCAAATGTTAACGGATGGTGTTTTAACCGGTGGTTTTTTTGAAGGAGCAAGAATTACGTTTGCTCTAATTGGAAACTCTTTCTTAGGTTATTTTGCTATTTTTACAGGGGTTAATGCTGCAAAGCGTTTTGGTGCAACAGAGGCACTTGGTGGAATGGTTGGTGCGATGTCAATTGCAGCACCTTTGATTGATTTATCAACACACGTTGGCCTTTACGATGCTGAACAACCTTTGAACTCTATATTAACAACGGGAAAAGGTGGCATTATTGGCGTTATATTTGGAGTGTTTATCCTTGCCCGTGTTGAGAGATGGATTCGTAAAGTCGTTCCTGATGTTTTAGATTTAATTGTAACACCCGTTGTTACTTTGCTGATTACTGCTATTTTAATGGCCTTCGTTATTATGCCAGTTTCCGGATTTTTATCTGATTGGTTGGTTACAGGATTAGGTTATATTATTGGTTCAGATAATATATTTGTCAGCATACTATCAGGTTATATCCTTGCAGCTGCATTTTTACCAATGGTATTACTAGGTTTGCATCATGGCCTTATTCCTATTTATGCCATTCAACTAGAGGCATTAGGCGGTGTTTCTTTATTCCCAGTACTTGCTATGGCTGGCGCTGGCCAAGTAGGAGCTGCTATTGCGATTTATTTTGTTGCTAAAAAGGCCGGAAACGATCGTTTAAGACAAGTAATCGCAGGTGCTTTGCCAGCAGGTATTTTAGGTATTGGGGAACCGTTAATTTATGGTGTGACCCTTCCATTAGGTAAACCTTTTATTACTGCAGGTTTAGGAGCAGGATTCGGTGGTGCTTATGTCATGATGATGGGTGTTATGGCGAATGCCTGGGGTCCTTCTGGGTGGGTCGCACTTCCTTTGATGCAACCTGGTAAAATGATGCACTATGCAATTGGTGTCCTTATTTCTTATGTTGGTGGTTTTATTATCACACGTGCCTTTATTAAAGAAAAAGATGTTTTAAATGTCTAATCATTCATTGGGGTTTGCAGTTTATGTCTCTACTTTCCAACAACAACGTCAATTTCTTGAAAAATTAAAGTTTAGAAACATTCGAATCTTTACGTCCCTGCATATTTCAGAAGAGTTAAACGAAACTTATGTTCAAGAAGTAGAAGAAATGTGTGAGTGGTTAGACGAGAATGGATTTTGGGTGATGGCAGATGTATCTCCTCTAACACTTACGCGATTTAATGAAGAGAACTTATCCTCTCTCATAACGCGCTTAAATTTAGATAATGTAAGGCTAGACTTTGGTTTTGATTTAAGTAAAGTGAAATTAGATGGCATCCCTTATGGAGTTACCTATAATGCTTCGACTATTTTAAAAGAAGGGCCACTCAATTCAGATGCTTTCTATATGCACAATTTTTATCCCAGACCGGAAACAGGGTTAGATGAAGGATTCTTCCTGTCACTTAATGAACGTATTCAGGTATTATCAGCTAAAACGATGGCATTTATTGCTGGTGATAAACAAAAGCGTGGCCCCTTACATGAAGGGCTGCCGACTTTGGAGTCACATCGTTCTCTAGCACCTTACGCACAGTTTGTAGATTTAATAAAAAAATATAAAATCGATACAGTATTTTTAGGTGATGTGACACTGTCTGATTACGAGTTAGACCTGATTATGGATTATTTAAATGACCAAATCATTCGCCTTCCGATTATGTTTTCTGAAATAAATAAAAATCTTTACAACCAACTCTATACCGTTCGAGTTGATTCACCGAGTAATTTGATCCGCGTCCAAGAATCTAGACAGTATGCTCAACAAGGTCAAGAGGTAGAACCACATCATATGGTTAAACGGGTACGAGGATCTGTTACAATGGATAATAAAAACTATAAACGCTATTCTGGGGAAATTCAAATTACTAAAGCTGATTACCCGCAAGATGAACGTGTAAACACGATAGGTAAATTGAATCAGAAGTATCATTTACTCCTTAACAGTCTCTATAATGGTGAAAAGTTTATGTTTGTACCAGCAGCGCAATAAGAAAAAGCCTTAAGGAAGTTTTTTATCCTTAAGGCTTTTTTTATGACTATAAATAATTAATCAGTCGAACGGATATAGTGATGAAAGGTTTCGCCCCAATTACAAATCGCAGTGACGACAGGTTCTAATTGTAAGCCAACATCAGTTAGTTGGTAGTCTACTTTAGGTGGAACAACCGGATAAACAGTGCGGTGGATAATTTCATCCTCTTCAAGCTCTCTTAATTGTCTGATGAGCATTCTTTGGTTAATATCTGGGAACAGCCGGCCTAACTCACTTAGACGTAAAGTAGGTTGGTGAAGTAAAGCCCATACGATTGCAATCTTCCAACGCCCTCCAATAACTGACATAGCTAAATCTTTTTCTTGATGAAACTCTTTCCCTTTGTAAACAATCAACACATAAACCTTCTTTCGTTTTTGCGAAAATACAGTGACAAATTTGTCAGTATTACTATTTATCTTAGTATACGATACAATGACTCTATAAGAAAGAGGGTATGTATATGAAGAGTAGAGCAGCAGTAGCTTTCGGACCAAATCAACCACTTGAAATCGTGGAGATTGACGTAGAGGATCCAAAGGAGAATGAAGTACGGGTTAAAATATTATATACATCTGTTTGTCATACAGATGCGTTTACCTTGTCTGGAGAAGACCCAGAAGGCGTTTTCCCCGCTATATTAGGTCATGAAGGTGGCGGAATTGTAGAGTCAATTGGTAAAGGGGTAACATCGGTTAAACCAGGGGACCATGTGATTCCTTTGTATACAGCAGAGTGCGGGAAGTGTAAATTTTGTCTTTCCGGAAAAACGAATCTGTGTAGCTCGGTTCGTGAGTCACAAGGTAAGGGACTTATGCCAGATGGAACCAGTCGTTTTTCTTACCAAGGAGAACCAATTTATCATTATATGGGAACCAGTACCTTCAGTGAGTATACCGTCGTCAATGAAGTAAACTTAGTAAAAATTGACGATGATGCTCCCCTAGATAAAGTTTGTCTACTTGGTTGCGGGGTTACAACCGGCCTAGGTGCAGTCAAAAATACAGCAAAAGTCGAAGAAGGTGCAGTAGCGGCTGTATTTGGTTTAGGCGCAATTGGACTAGCAGCGGTTCAAGGATTAAAGAAAGCCAATGCTAAACGGATTATTGCGATTGATATTAACCCAGGTAAATGGGAATTAGCTAAAAAAATGGGTGCGACTGACTTTGTTAACCCCACTGAATACGACCGTCCTATTCAAGATGTTATTGTAGAAATGACAGATGGTGGCGTTGATTACAGCTTTGAATGTATTGGAAATGTGGATATCATGCGATCAGCTCTAGAATGTTGTCATAAAGGGTGGGGCGAGAGCGTAATCCTAGGGGTTGCCGGAGCTGGGAAAGAAATTCAAACCCGTCCTTTCCAACTAGTAACCGGACGTGTTTGGCGTGGTTCAGCTTTTGGTGGCGTCAAAGGAAGAACTGAGTTGCCAGGGATGGTTTTAGACTATATGAATGGTGACATTGACTTGGACTCTTTTATTACCCATGAACTTGACTTTAAAGATATCAATGAAGCCTTTGATCTCTTACATAAAGGAGAGTCAATTCGAACGATTTTAACATATGGAGGGTAAAAATATGATGGTAGAAATAATCGAAATGCATCTAACCTTTGGGGAGAAATGCGTAAGTATAAGCATTTTTCCCAGGTTTTAAACTGTGAAATGATATTTAGCCTTTATTTACCACCAGCAGAAATAGAGGATGCTATCCCATTAATTTGGTGGCTATCTGGCTTAACTTGCACCGATGATAATTTTAGTCAAAAGGGCGGCTTCCAAGAATATGCAGCAAAGCATAAAGTAGCAATCGCGATACCAGATACCTCACCCCGAGGGGATAATATTCCCGACAGTAATGATTGGGATTTGGGCCAAGGTGCTAGTTTTTATGTAGATGCGACTCAAGAACCATGGGCTGAAAACTATCACATGTATACTTATATAACGCAAGAATTAACTCAAATTATGCATGACTTAGTGCCAGGGTACTCGGGTAAGGAAAGTATCATAGGACATTCAATGGGAGGACATGGCGCTTTAATGATTGGTTTAAAAAATTCTAATCGTTTCAGTTCCATATCTGCTTTTGCTCCCATTCTTAACCCCATTCAGGTTCCTTGGGGGATTAAGGCATTTAACGCTTATCTCGGTTCTGAAGAAAGTACCTGGCATGAATGGGATGCAACTTCCTTAATCAAGCAAATGGATCAAATTCCTCCCATTCTGATTACGCAAGGAACAGCGGATACTTTTTATGATGTTCAATTACAGGAAGACGCTTTTATGAAAGCAGCCCAGAATAAACCGGTACAGTATGATAAAAAAGATGGCTATGATCATAGTTACTTTACTATTTCGACTTTTATAGGTCAGCATATTGCCTTTCACGTCGAGCAATTAAATAAATAGCTAGTGGAACAAGAAGAGAAGCAACTAATTTTTAGTGGCTTCTTTTTTATTGGGTCAAAGCAATTTGTATTTTTGTAGACGCTTTTTCTGTTAAGATGAAGTAAAGGTAGAAGTCTAAGTTTGAAGAAGGGAATGACTATGAATGGCTTTTTTAGAAGTAAATAAATTAAATAAGTATTATCCTATAGGTGATGATGAAAAATTTCACGCCCTGAAAGACATTGATCTGTCATTTGAAAAAGGAGAACTTGTATCCATTATTGGCGAGTCTGGGAGTGGTAAATCGACATTGATGAACCTTTTTGGTGGATTAGACTCGCAGTTTACTGGCGATATCGTTGTAAATGGAGAAAATATCGGTAAATATTCAGAACAAGAAATGGTGCAATACCATAAAGAAAGAGTAGGTTTTGTATTTCAAAGTTTTAACCTTGTTTCGCATTTATCAATTCTAGATAATGTAACGTTAGCTATGACTTTATCCAATGTTGATAAAGAAACACGTATTAACCGTGCAAAAGAAATCTTACAGCAATTGGGTTTGAAAGATCAACTGAATAAAAAACCTAATCAGCTTTCAGGAGGTCAAAAACAACGTGTGGCAATTGCGCGTGCGTTGGTAAACGACCCTGATATTATTATCGCAGACGAACCAACGGGCGCTTTAGATTCAGAAACGAGTAACCAGGTGCTTGATATTATTCAAAAAATTGCAGAAAATGGGAAATTGGTTATTCTTGTTACGCACTCGGAATTGGTAGCGGGCAGATCGAGTCGGGTTGTAACGATTGCTGACGGTGAAATTATTGACAATAAATATACCGGACCAATAAAAGAAGTTGATAGTGATTTTAAAATGCGTGAACTTGACAATAAACAGACAAATAAAAATTTATCTTTCTTCTCTGCTATTCGCATGGCCTTTTTAAACATGAAAGAAAAATTAGGTAGAAATCTCTTGATTGCTTTGGGTGGTAGTATTGGAATTATGAGTATTGTGTTGATGTTATCTCTAGGTAAAGGCGTTAATGACTATCTAACCGATATCATGAATGAAAATGTCAATCCGCTTGTCGTGCAAGTTAAAATGACTGAAGAAACTGAAACCGAAGCAGCTAAAAAAGAACGTGAAGAAGAAGAAGCAGCCCAAGAGGATGAAATGAATGCTGATGTTCCGGCATTTCCCGGAGGAGATGCAACTGCTGACGAAAATTTAGGACCTGATTTTCAAGGGCCACCTGGTACACAAAACGATTTATATTTTGAAGAAGAAAACATCGAAGAGCTTGAAGCGATTGATCACGTAGAGGAGATTACCGAGGGCTTTACAGCTTTTTCCTTCACAAGCAATGCAATCGAATATGAAGATGAATCTTACACTTATATGAACTTTGGAACAATATCGCCAGATATGACACCTGCCAATTTAATGTTTGGTGAAATGCCCCAAGAAAATGAAATTTTAATAACCGAAGGCCTAGCAACTAGTATCGTGGATGAAGCTTCTGAAATGATTGGTCAAGAAGTTCTTGTAAAAGTTGAAGTAGAAGGAGAAACACTAGAAGGGGCTTATGTTGTAAGTGGTATTTATAACCCCGGAGATGCAGTTGGACCTACTGGCTTTTTTGATTCTGTTTTTATGACTATGGAAACGTTTGAAGCTTTGGCTGAAGAAAGTGATCAAAGCATAGATGCAAATGTTATTTACCTTACTTCAGAATCAGAAGCATTTACTATTGACATTAAAAATCAAGTGAAGGAACTGGGGTATGGCGGGTCTTCAGCTGATATTTTAATTGATGTCTTTGGTCAATTGCTTGATATTTTCACCTACATCTTAACTGGTGTTGCAGCAATTTCCTTACTTGTATCGGCCATTATGATTTTGACCGTTCTTTATATTAGTGTTGTTGAGCGAACCCGAGAAATCGGCGTGATTAAAGCTATAGGCGGCCGGAAGAAAGATATTAGACGCATTTTTGTTTCTGAATCTTTCTTAATTGGACTTTTTAGTGGCGTATTGGGGGTCGCCATTGCATATGGTTTAACGATAGTCGGAAATATTATTGTTGAAAGAACATTTGATGCAACGGTTCTCCACATTACGCCTTTATATGCAGGGGCAGGAATTTTAATTAGTACCATCATAAGTGTACTTGCTGGATTACTACCAGCCAATAAAGCAGCCAAATTAGACCCTGTTGAGGCTTTAAGAAGAGGAGATTAATAAAAAAAACAATAAAAACAAACCGCTTCTCTTTTAGGGGAACGGTTTACTTTTTTAATGACTCGTTCGAATTAACCACTCTTCTAATAAAACCCCATAGATAATACCGGCTACAAAACTAATGGGATCTTGGAAACCAGTCGTACTATAAAAAGCAAAAGAAACGAATAAACCCAGTAAGGCACTACGAAACAAAGCACGTAACCGGTCTGTATGGCGCCATGGTGCTCCTACAATTAATCCAAGTAAAACACGATTATACCAAAGGGAAAAAACGAAAATAGGTGAAGCTGAAAACCCCGACCTTATGAATGCTCCAATTACACAGAGGATACCTAAGACAGCACCGCCAATGATTGCTTTTTTCATTCTCTCGTTCATTGTGTCACCCCTCATTTAGTGAATTCTATTTCTATTATACTGGAATGGTGGTAGTTAAGCGATTACTTCGGTATACTTTGTCAAAGTAGCTAAAATAGAAAGACAAGCCATTTTTTAGAAATGTGGGTGATAGAAATGAATATTATTGAGTATGTAAACACTACAAGTAAAGAAATAGATACAAACAGGCATTTAGATGCATTAATACTAGCACAGTCAATTTATTTTGAATTTGAAAAAATACCTTTCTTTAACGAAAAACTTCCTTTAAAAATAGCAGATTTAGAAAAAGAAAAGGCGAGTGAAGCATTTCGTTTAGGAGAAAAGAGTGTATTTAAAAAAAATCACGTTCATTTTATAAATGCACTTATTCAAAATCCTGTCTTCCAAAATGTTCAAATTGTCGATTTCCAAAATCAATTAGTAGAAGAAATTGATAAGCAATTTGCAGCTATAACTTATTTAGTCAATGGTAATAAATTATTTATTGCCTTTCGTGGTACCGATTCTACAATGATTGGTTGGAAGGAAGACTTTAATATGATGTATTCAGAGTACGTACCGTCTCAGCTTTCTGCAAAAGCTTATTTAGAACAAACGGCTTCCCAATATCCTTATGAAGTGACGGTTAGTGGACATTCAAAAGGGGGGAATATCGCAGTTTATGCTGCTACAACATGCAAAGAAGAATACGTAAACCGTATTAAAAAAGTATATAATTTTGATGGTCCAGGTTTTCCCATTGAATTTGCTAACTCAGAAAGATACAACAATATTCTTAAAATAACAGAAAAATATGTTCCGCAATTTTCTTTTTTTGGTACGTTAATGAATTCATCTGAGCCTATATTTGTTATTAAAAGTTCCAGTGTTAGTTTATATCAACATGATCCTTATTCCTGGTTGATTAAAGAAGGGGAACTGATAAGAGTGAACGAAATCAGTCCGATCTCACGGCAATTATCTAATTCCATCTCTACTTGGTTAAAAACTGTTTCGAAGGAACAGAGAGAACGGGCCACCGATGAACTTTTTCAAGGGTTTAAAAGGTTAAATATTTGCACAATTGATGATCTTAGAAATTTTCTTTCAATTCAAAGCATCAAAGATATCAGTATTATTTATAACAGTGTGGATCCAGAAATAAGAAGTTATGTTATAGAGATTTCAAAAGAACTTTTACGACTCTTTTTATTTGATCGAGAAAAAGAAGAAAACAAGTCATTTTATAGAAAGTTAAGCTTTATTAGAAGATTAGGCTAGAAGTATATGAACATATTCACTAAAAAAATAGTTTGAAATAATAAAAACGCATATATCAAAGAGAACAAATCTTTGTTATAATAAAAGTTGACACAAACGCTTTCACGTTTGGTTGTTATATAAAATACGTATACAATAAAGGAGACTCATACAATGACTGGTTTTAACGCAGTATTATCAAGGAATATCGAAGGTGCTCCAAAGAATATTGGTCCTTATTCTCAAACCGTAGCTTTTTCTCATTACAACAATCTTTCTGCACAATTACCGATCGATCCTCAAACAGGTTCACTGGTAGCAGGGGGCGCGAAAGAACAGGCGGAACAATGTTTTAAAAATATTAAAACAGTTGTAGAAGGTATTGACCATGTAATGACAGATGTTGTTCGTGTTAATATTTTTGTTACCAACATGATGGACATGGATGCTGTTGAAGAAGCATACCATGCAGCATTTCCAAGTTATGTACCAGCACGTACAGTGGTAGCAGTAAAAGCTTTACCAATGGATGCGTCCGTACAAGTAGAAGCACTTTTGTCCTACGGTGAAGGAACAATTCCTAATGAACCACAAGCCGGTGATTTAATAAAACTTACCAACAATACAGCACACGCACCAATCAGTCATCTATCAACACAATCAGTCGCTTTTTCTCATTATAATAATCTTTCTGCTCAACTGCCAATCGAACCTAAATCAGGAAGAATTGTTGCAGAAGACGTGAAAGAACAAGCGCGTCAGTGTCTTAAAAATATGAAGGCAATTCTAGAAAGTATTGACGTTCCATTTGATGACATTGTTAAAGTAAACGTTTATTTAAAAAACTATTCAGATCTAGAAGCTGTTAACGAAGTTTATGCAGCCTTTTTCCCTGATTCTGGTATTGCAAGGGCAGTCAACTATTTACCAGCGCGTACAATTGTAGCAGCTTCTAATTTACCAATGGGTGCTTTGGTACAAATGGATGCAGTTGTATCCCATGGTGATGGGACACCTCCACAAGCAATTGAAGATCGCCATGGTTTAATTGTTGAAGCTAATAATACAGAAAATGCACCAATTGATTCATTGTCTACACAAACTGTTGCATTTTCTCACTACAACCACCTTTCTGCACAACTAGGAATTGATCCAAAAAGCGGTCAAATGGTAGCTGGTGATGTAAAAGAACAAACAAAACAAATTCTAACAAACATCCAAGCGATTGTAGAAAGTATCGACCATGCAATGGAAGATATTGTAAAGGTAAATGTATTTGTTAAAGACTTAGCAGACTTGGAAGCTATTGACGAAGCTTATCAATCATTCTTCCCAGAAGGCACACCTGCTCGTACGGTTGCTGAAGTAGCAGCTTTACCTGAAGGCGCATTGCTTCAAGTTGACGCAGTAGTTGGTAATACTGAAGGAACACCACCAATCGTTTAATCTTATTGGGACGTTACTCACTGAGTAACGTCTTTTTTTTATCTGATTTCATCAAGTAAATTTGTTACAATAATGATAAGGAGAAATTTTTCTTATAAAAAGGAGGGAACAATCGTATGAGTCACTGCGATGTACATCTAGATAAAAATGAAGGGTTGCACAAGTCGTGTGTCTCTTTGGTTCCGATTTTTAATCACTTAGAAGAAGAACAGCTGAATGAAATAATGAAAACAACGCAATCGGTATCTTATCAAAAAAACGAAATCATTTATCATGCGGGAGATAAGTCGGATTCTCTTTACATCATTAGTAGCGGAAGAGTGCGTATCTACCGCCTATCGGCATCCGGTAAAGAGCAACTGGTTCGGATACTAAATGTAGGGGATTTTACGGGTGAAATGGCTTTGTTTTCTGAAGGTATTCATGAATCCTACGCCGAAGCAATGAAAGACACTAAAATTTGTATGATTAAACGTTCCGATATACAAGATTTATTATTAAAGTATCCTTCTATATCGCTGAAGTTCCTTTCTGAATTTTCTAACCGACTTGAAGAGTCGGAAAAACAAACGACACGGTTCTCAACTGAACAAGTAGACACACGTATTGCTTTATTTTTAGTTGAAAGTTTAGATGAAGCAGATTCTGAATCACTTGAATTAACCCTTCCGATGACTAAAAAAAATATGGCATCCTACTTAGGGACGACGCCTGAAACCATTAGTCGTAAATTTAATGAGTTAGAAGAACGGGGCTATATTAAGCAATTAAGCCATAAGAAAATAAAAATTATTGACATCGATGGGTTATTATTAGTTTAATCGAAAAAACACACCTAGTCCTATAAGGATTAAGTGTGTTTTTATAAATTTAGTTAGTTTTTAACTCCTTGCAGTTGATATTTTAATAACCGCATACCATTAAAAATAACAACGAGAATACTTCCTTCATGGACGAGCATACCAATCGACATATTCATCCAATCGCTGAAAAAGACACTGAACAACAAAATTAGCACAACACCAACAGCAATCAAAATATTTTGTTTCATATTACGGGCTGTTGCTTTTGTTAAACCTAAGGCATGAGGTAAACGACTAAAATCTGAATTCATCAATACGACATCTGAAGTTTCGATTGCAACGTCCGTTCCGCTACCCATAGCAATTCCAATATCACTCAGTGCAAGAGAAGGGCTATCATTGACACCATCACCAACAAATGCAACAATTTGGCCTTCTTTTTGTAATTTTGCGATATAAGAGGACTTATCTTCTGGGAGCATATGACCATGAGCTTCTGTTAATCCTAATTCTTTTGCTACTAAATTAACGGTACCCTGATTATCTCCAGAGAGAACGACAAGATTTTTTACGCCTAATTTCTTTAAAGCTTGGAGATCTTTTTTAACGCCTGGACGAATTTGGTCACGGATACCTATTAAAATCTCTAATGAACCATCGACAGCTGTTAAAACAAGTGAGTTCCCATTTTTTTCGAACTCTTTAATGTCTTTTTGTGCTTCCTTGTTGAGAATAATATTTTCTTGCTCCATCAAAGCAACATTCCCGATTACAATGCGATGACCGTTTACTTTTGCAATAATACCGCCACCTTTAACAACTTGCGTTTCTTCAACAGGAGAATAAGTTGTATTACCAATGTAATCCAAAATTGCTTTTCCGAGAGGGTGATCAGATTCACGTTCCACACTCGCTAAATACCCAAATACAGCTTTTTGATTATCCGAATAATTTGCTATTTCTGCTACTTCGGGATTACCGATTGTCAGTGTTCCGGTTTTATCGAAAACCACTGTATCTACACGGCTGAAGTCATGAATCACTTCGCTCCCCTTTAGCAAAACACCATTTCGTGCGCCATTACCAATTCCAGCTACGTTAGAAACAGGAACCCCAATAACTAAAGCACCCGGACAACCGAGAACAAGGACTGTGATTGCAAGTTCCACATCGCGACTAATTACCCAAACTAGGATAGAAATAACCAGAACAGCGGGCGTATAATATTTAGAAAAACGGTCAATAAAGCGTTCCGCTTCAGATTTCGAATCCTGTGCTTCTTCAACTAACTCAATAATTTTTCCAAAGGTCGTATCTTCTCCAACCCGGTCGGCACGAATTTGAAGGGTTCCATTTTCGAGTATAGTTCCAGCAAAAACTTCAGAATCGACTCCCTTATTTGTTGGAACAGATTCACCAGTAATACTGGCTTCATTAATATGACCTTCACCTACAAGAACAGTGCCATCCACTGGGACCTTTGCACCTGTTTTAACGAGTAGAATGTCGCCTTCATCGACATCATCGACTTCAACTTCTTCAAATTCACCATCTGAGACTTGTCTGAGTGCGCTTTCCGGCGCCATATCCGTTAGCTCTTTTATAGCAGACCGAGTTTGATTTAAGGTTCGTTGTTCTAAAAAGTGTCCAAATAAGAATAAAAAAGTTACAATTGCGGATTCTTCATAGTTTTGGATTAAAAATGCCCCAATAACGGCAATGGTAACTAAAATATCGATACTGATTACTCTTACTTTTAATGCTTGGAAAGCTTGGATCGCGATAGGCGCAACCCCAAAAATAGAAGCAATGATTAATGACCATTCTGATAAAAATAAATTATTCAAAATAAAATGGCTAAAGAAGCCGAATAGAATCAAAAGTCCACTGATAATAGTGATTTGATTTTTTTTACTTAATATATATAGTTGCATGATTGTATCCCCTTTGTCTGTTTAGTAGTGGCAAGTCTCAACTGGCCTCTCTATATTTAAACTATACAATGTTGGTTATAATAAAAAATTGATGCTCATCAAGTTCCCTTATTTACCCTATAAAATAGCCCTTGGAAAGAAATAGTACATTCTTTCCAAGGGCCGTTCTTTATTTAGTGTAGGCTTCATCAAGCTGAGAGAACATTTCGTAAACAGCAGCGTAAGTTTCACATACATCGTTGGGAATAGAATAATGATCGGTTACGTCACGTAGTTCATCAAATTCCACATCTAAATTTGGCTTTTCGGGCTTTGCTTGTTCTGTTTTTTGAGCGATTGTTTCAAATAGTTCACGTACTTGGAATGCTTCTGGATGATTTTTTCCGTGGGCACGGGTAATTGCCTTTGAGAATAAATCTAATTTTTCGAATTGTTTATCTGCGAGCTCGTTATAGGTTGTCATATTAAAACCTCTTTCTTTTATCTTTAAGCATCTTTTACTTTTGATTTAATAACCGGGTAGCCTAAATCTTGAATGGCTTTCTCAATTTCTTCGATACTAATTTTTTCAGCGTCAAAATCAAGTTTCGCTTTGCTGGAATTAAATAAAACTTTCACACTATTTTCTTCTACACCAGCTAAGTTTTTGGTTGCATTCTCTATTTTTTGTAAACAACTTGGACATGCCAAAGTTTCTAAAGTAATAACTGCTTTTTTCATAAATCATTCTCCTCTTTTCTTTTTCTAATTACAGTATACCCCGGGATAAAAGAATAAAAATTGATGCAGATCAAGTTTAAAAAAATACTGCACAACTAGTTAGGACTAGCGGTGCAGTATTTTTAGTTTCTTTCAAGTAATCGTAAAAAGTTAATGGTAACAACTGAAGTATCCGTTAATAAATCAACAAAATGTTGTTTATGAGGGGTAAAAATTGCGATGGTATAGAGAATAAAAATGGTTTTTTGTAGGTACCGGCCAAAGCCTTCACGAACTAGAACGGTTTTCCAAGATAAGTTTTTCTCGTGTAGGGCCACTACTTTAATACCAAAGACCATCTTTCCTAGCGTTTGTCCATCATTTAATTTAGTCATTAAAACAAAATATAGCAAATAAATAAACAAAGCCAGTAGCGTCTTTAGAAGGCTGGCATCTAGAAGAAATAAGGTTAGCCTCTGAATGGAGCCAATTACCATCAAATCAATCAAGAAAGCAAAGAAGCGAATTAAAAAACCGGTGTAGATGTAATCAGAATATTCTTCAAATGAATCAATCATTCGCTTATAACCCCCTATATACGTACATAAACTGAGGTGCTTCTTCATGGGTACTAATATCTGGTAATGCTAAATTTTGTTTTGGCATGAGCCCTTTGAAATTAACAAAAAAATTATTAAACCAATCGAGATCATTTCTTTGGAAAGAAATAACTTGGGCATTTTCTAGAGAATGAGTATTTCGTAAATCCAAAAGCGCATCATCAAAGTATCCAAGTTCATCAACCAGACCATTTTCCAGAGCTTGCTCGCCATCGTAAATGCGGCCGTCTGCTAGTGCATAAATCTCTTCGCGACTCAAATCACGTCCAGATTCTACGGTGTCAACAAAACGTTCGTACATATTATCAACGAGTTCTTGTAAAACAGATAACTCTTCAGAAGTACTTTCACGTGTGATAGAACCTAAATCCTTTAAATCACCACTTTTAATTGTCATATCTTCAATACCTAACTTATCAAGGAGCTCACTAACGTTAAACCCTTGCATAATCACACCGATTGAACCGGTAATTGTTTCAGTTTGGGCGAAAATTTTTTCGGAATGAGCGGCAATGTAATAGCCGCCGCTCGCAGCCATATTTTCCATAACTGTATAAACGGGAATATCACGCGCTTCTTTAACTTCTTCAATTTTATCTGTCAATTCAGCACTTTCATAAACACCACCACCAGGAGAATTGATACGCAGAATAATTGCTTTAATGGTATCGTCTGTTTTCATTGCCTCTAAATCTCCAAGTAATTTTTGGTGGTTATAGCCAACTGTGGCTAAAGGGGAAACTTCTTGATCAACAATCGTTCCTTCTATATCAAGCACAGCAATACGACTAGTGGGGTCACCATTTTCTATAACAGTGACACTTCGGGCATCATTATAAAAATCTCGGACCATGTTGCCTTTATTTTCTTCTGGATCTTCTGCTTTTAAACTATTGCCTATTGCCGGGATAACGAGTGATATTACAAAGACAACAATTGAAAGTCCAATTGCTACCCAACGTTTTTTTGTCATTTTTTTCTCTCCATTCATAAAATTTAGAGGCAGAACTGCTTCTGATAGTGAGTTTACCAAAAAAATATAAGAGATGCGAAAATAAATTTTAAAAAGTACTTGCAAAAAAAAATTAAACATGATAAATTATTAACTGTAACCGGTTCCACAATTAGAAAGGAGTTGCTTGTATGACAACCATTCGTGATGTAGCTAAGTTAGCACAAGTTTCAGTTGCTACTGTTTCAAGAGCGTTAAACCACAGTGGTTATGTACGTGAATCAACTCAAAAAAAAGTTGAGGAAGCCGCTAAAACGTTAAATTTCCATCCCAACGAAGTTGCCAGATCCTTATATCAAAAAAAATCTAAGTTAATTGGATTATTGTTACCTGACATAACCAATCCCTTTTTTCCAGCGATTGCCAAAGGTGTGGAAGACAGTGTTAATAAACGTGGGTATAGTTTATTATTAGGAAATGTCGAAGAAAATCCAGAAAAGGAAAATGACTACCTCAAAATATTTGCACAAAATAATGTAGCAGGTGTAGTCTCAGCTGTACAAGGGAATACCGCTAAAATGAAAGACATGCCTTTTGTGCTATTAGACCGTGTCACAAACAATCAAAAGTATGCCGTTCATTCTGATGATTTTTTAGGTGGAACCTTAGCTGCCCAAGCGGTTATCCACCGCCGTCCAAAAAAAATTGTCATTATGGTAGGACCTCAAAATGTAGCGAGTTCACTGGTTCGGTTGGCGGGTAGTGAACAGGTTTTAAAAGAGTATAAGCTATCTTATGAACGCTTTCAAACACCTAGCTTCCAATCAGATTTAGCCGAAGAGACGGCACAAGATTTTTTTAAACAGCATCAAGACGCCGACACAGTTATTGCTTCAAACGACGTTTATGCCTTGGCAGTAATGAAAGAAGCGAGTAAAAGAGGGTTAAAAATTCCAGAGGACTTTCAAATTATCGGCTACGACGATATGTCTTTTAGCCGTATGATGTATCCGGGTTTAACAACCATCTCTCAACCTGCTTATGAGATTGGTTATCAAGGTGCAGAGTTATTATGTGATATTCTAGAAAAAAAACCAATTAAGAAAAAACATATTCAATTACCAGTAACATTAAAGTTAAGAGAATCATTAAGAGAGAAGGGTTCGTTATGAAAAAAATAGTTGTAGTAGGAAGTATCTCAACCGATTTTGTTGTAACAGCAAGTAAGCGACCAGAAATAGGCGAAACAGTAACAGGGTTAGATTTTAAAACGACCTTTGGAGGTAAAGGAGCTAATCAAGCCGTTGCAAGCGCACGCTTAGGGGCTAATGTATACATGATAGGAACAGTAGGAGTGGATATTTTTGGTAATGAGTTAGTGGGTAACTTAGAAAAAAATCACATTCATACCGATTTTGTGGAACGGGTTACACATAAACCGTCTGGATCTGCTCATATTACAATAGTAGATGGTGATAACAACATTGTGTTCATTCCAGGTGCTAACAATGAAATCAATCCCGCTCGTATTACAGCGTTAACAGAAGTCATTCAAGATGCAGATATCGTAGTCGTACAAAACGAATTACCTCAAGAGACTGTAACAGCTGTTATTAATTTGTGCTATGAGAATGGTGTCAAAGTTATTTATAACCCAGCACCAGCACGTAAAGTAGATCAAAGTATTTTTGAAAAAACCACTTACTTTACGCCAAATGAAAATGAATTTCATCAACTATTTGAAAACCTGTCCATCTCAGAAGGGCTAGCTAAATATCCTAATAAATTGATTCTAACAATGGGTTCTAAAGGTGTTTATTATCATGATGGGACAAGTGAACAACAAATTCCAGCTTATAAAGTAGTACCAACTGATACAACTGGGGCTGGCGATACTTTTAATGGTGCATTTGCAGTAGCCATTTCATCTGGTTTAGATATGGCTGAGAGTATCCGCTTTGGAAACTTGGCAGCTTCCTTGTCCATTCAAAAGTTTGGTGCGCAAGGCGGAATGCCTTCGCTAGAAGAGATGAAGGAGAGTAAACACTTTGAAAAAACATGGAATATTAAATAGTGACATTGCTAAAGTTCTAACCGATTTAGGGCATACTGATAAAATTGCTATTGGAGACGCTGGTTTACCAATCCCGGAGGGTGTAAAAAAAATTGATTTAGCAATCTCGCTTTCAGATCCTTCTTTCATAAAGATATTGAAAGTAGTATTAGAAGATATGAAGGTAGAAGAAGCAATCTTAGCTGAAGAAATCAAAACGCATAATCCTTCACAATTAAAAGCAGTAGAATCGGCACTTATAGAAGAAGAACGCCTTGTCTTTATCAGTCATGAAGCATTTAAACGCGAATTAAAAAATGTTAAAGCAGTTATTCGTACAGGAGAAGCAACGCCATATTCAAATATTATTTTACAATCAGGGGTTTTATTTTAGGAGGTGGATCCAATGGAAGTAAAGATGACAGGGATTAAGAAAAGTTTTGGGAGTAACTCTGTTTTAAGAGGCGTCGATTTTGATATTCAAGTAGGCGAAGTCCATGCCTTAATGGGTGAAAATGGGGCTGGTAAATCGACACTGATGAATATATTGACGGGCTTGCATAAATCAGATGCGGGAGAAATACGAATTGATGGAGAAGAAAAGCGTTTCGAAAATCCCAAGGAAGCAGAAGACTACGGTATTAGTTTTATTCATCAAGAAATGAATACCTGGCCAGAAATGACTGTTTTAGAAAATTTGTTTATAGGAAAAGAATTTAAAAATAAACTTGGTATCGTTCAAACAAAGAAAATGCGCGCATTGGCAGAAAAAACATTCAACGAATTGGGTGTCACACTCGATTTAGACGAAGATGTAAAAAATCTTTCCGTTGGTCAACAACAAATGATTGAAATTGCAAAATCACTGATGACAAATGCTCAAGTAATTATTATGGATGAGCCAACTGCTGCTTTAACGGAAAGGGAGATTGATATTTTATTTAAAATTATCCGAACTTTAACGGATAAAAATGTATCTATTATTTATATTTCTCACCGAATGGAAGAAATTTTTAAAATCAGTGATCGGATAACGGTCATGCGAGACGGAGTTTCAATTGACACCTCCCTTACCGCGGCTACCAATAATGACGAAGTTGTTCGGAAGATGGTGGGGCGTGATTTAGAAGATTATTATCCAGAGAAACATTCAGAAATAAAAGATGTTGTTTTTGAAGTTAGAGATTTAACGCAAAAAGACCGGTTTCAAAATATTTCTTTTCAAGTGAAATCAGGAGAAATTGTCGGTTTCTCAGGATTAATGGGAGCAGGCCGTACTGAAATTATGCGAAGTATCTTCGGAGTTGATCCGTTAGATAAAGGTGAAATATTTTTAGAAGGTAAAAAGATAACGATTAATAATCCGAGTAGTGCTATTAAGGAAGGAATTGGTTTTCTAACTGAAAATCGAAAAGAAGAAGGATTAATTCTTGATTACTCGCTACGCGACAACATTAGTCTCCCTTCTATTGATGGGTTTATTAAAAAGGGAATTATTGATACAAAAGCAGAATCAGAATTTGCTACTATGCTGATGAAACGTTTAAAGGTTAAAGCTGAAAGTGAATTCGATGCCGCATCTAGTTTATCTGGTGGGAACCAACAAAAAGTTGTCCTGGCCAAATGGATTGGGATTGGATCGAAAGTCCTTATATTAGATGAACCCACTCGAGGTGTCGATGTAGGAGCCAAGCGTGAAATCTACCAATTGATGAACGAGTTAGCAGACCGAGGCGTGGCAATTATTATGGTCTCCAGTGACTTACCTGAAATATTAGGGGTTAGTGATCGTGTCATCGTCGTTCATGAAGGAAATATTGCAGGAGAGTTGTCTAAGAGTGAAGCAACTGAAGAAAAAATAATGAAATTAGCAACAGGAGGCTATTAAGATGAATGATATAAAAGAGAGTAAAGGCCACTCAAAGATATCTCTCGGTAAATTAGGACCACTATTAGCATTAATTGTCTTAATCGTATTAGTAACCGTTATGAATCCCGGCTTTATCGCACCGACAAACTTACTAAATCTATTGCGACAAGTTTCCACCAATGCGCTGATTGCCTTTGGGATGACCTTTGTTATTATTACCGGAGGGATTGATTTATCTGTTGGTTCTACTTTAGCTTTAAGTAGTGCGCTTATGGCAGGCGCAATTGCTGGCGGGCTAGACCCCTTACTAGCTATGCTGATGAGTCTGATTTTAGGAACGGTACTAGGAGGCATAAACGGGTTACTAATTACGAAAGGGAAAATGGCTCCCTTTATTGCTACACTAGCAACAATGACGATTTACCGCGGTCTTACCTTAGTGTATACTGATGGTAACCCGATTACCGGTATTGGTGATAGCTTTATCTTTAAGTACGTGGGTCGTGGTTACTTGTTTGGTATTCCTTTTCCAGTTATTTTGATGTTAATCAGTTTCTTAATATTGTTTATTGTTTTACACAAAACAACATTCGGTAGAAAGACATTTGCAATTGGTGGGAACGAAAAAGCGTCTTTTATCGCAGGTATTAAAAATGATCGCATTAAAATTGGGATTTATGCCATATCTGGTTTAATGGCTTCCTTATCAGGAATTATCATCACATCTCGATTAAACTCGGCGCAACCAACAGCAGGAGGTTCTTATGAAATGGATGCGATTGCTTCTGTTGTGTTGGGTGGAACAAGTTTATCGGGCGGACGTGGTAGAATTGTTGGAACCTTGATTGGTGCTTTAATTATTGGAACGCTGAATAATGGGATGAACCTCTTAGGTATCTCTAGTTTTTACCAACAAGTTGTCAAAGGGATTGTTATTATTATTGCAGTTTTACTAGATAGAAAAAATAAAAAATAAAAAAATGGAGGAATGATTAATATGAAAAAGATTTTTAGTTTAGCAGCAGCAGCAACGTTATTTCTAGCAGGATGTGGCGCAGCAACCTTAGAAGGTGAAAATACAGCTGAATCTGGACCAGTAGAAGAAAGAGAAGCATCTGAATTAGTAGTTGGTGTTTCAATCTCAACTTTAAATAATCCGTTTTTCGTGTCATTAGACGAAGGTATTTCCGACTTAGCAAGTGAAAATGGTACAGAAGTTAAGAGTGTCGATGCTCAAAACGATACCGCGAAGCAAACTAACGATGTGGATGATTTAATTCAACAGGGAGTAGATATCCTTTTAATTAATCCAGTTGACTCTTCTGCAATTACGCCTGCCGTTGAATCTGCCAATGCAGCAGGAATTCCTGTTATTACCATTGACCGTTCAAGTGATGGCGGAGAAGTTGTGACATTAGTTGCTTCCGATAACACTGAAGGTGGCGAAATGGCCGCAGAATACATCATGGAAATTTCCGGAAAGGACGTTGTAACTGTTCAATTAGAAGGTGTACCAGGGGCATCTGCAACCCGCGAACGCGGAAAAGGCTTTATGAACATTGCGGAAGATTCACTTGACGTTGTCGATAGCCAAACTGCAAATTTTGATCGTGCTGAAGGTTTAACCGTTATGGAAAACATGTTACAAGCTAATCCCGAAATCAAAGCAGTCTTTGCACAAAATGACGAAATGGCATTAGGAGCGATTGAAGCGATTCAATCGGCAGGACTAACCGACTCGATTCAAGTCGTTGGATTTGACGGAACAGAAGACGGAATCAAAGCAGTTGAAGAAGGAAAATTGAGCGCAACTGTAGCACAACAACCAGGAGAAATGGGTAGACTTGCTATGCAA
The DNA here is from genome assembly GCF_002005405.1 of Jeotgalibaca dankookensis. Lineage (NCBI taxonomy): Bacteria > Bacillati > Bacillota > Bacilli > Lactobacillales > Carnobacteriaceae > Jeotgalibaca > Jeotgalibaca dankookensis. The sequence continues at coordinate 1,161,820 of NZ_CP019728.1, read as the reverse complement.
GCTGCTTATGACTACTTTGCTGGCGAAACAATTGAAGATTATATTGCTTCACCACTAGAACTGGTAAAAAAATAAAAGAGATTAAATGACGCTATAGCACTGACAATTCAATTTGTCAGTGCTATTTTTTTAAAGCAATAAAAATATAATGACCTCAGTCATAATAGGTGACTTAAGTCACTATGAGTTTATTGAAAACGCTTTTTATAAAATTACTATAATGGTAGAATTTTAATAACTTAATTATAAAGGAGTGTAATACATGGCTAAAAATAAAAGATATGGAGAATCAATTCAAAAATTTGGACGAACTCTACTACTCCCTATTGGCGTTCTAGCGCCGGTGGGAATGATTTTAGGGATTAGTGGGGCGTTCGTACAGCCTTATATGATTGAAAGATTTTCTTTTTTAGGGAATGAGAATATTAATGCAATATTAATTAGTATTAGAACTATAGCTAGTGTGATTTTCGATAATATTCCTTTACTATTCGCTATGGGAGTCGCATATGGAATGAGTAAGAAAGATAAAGGAATTTCTGTTTTTGCTGCTGTTACAGGGTACTTGACTTTAATAATTACGATGAATGTATGGTTGACGTTAACTGGAAAAATGGCAGATCCAGAGATTATGACTCAAGTTGGACAAATTAATGTACTAGGTATTCAAACAATGAATATTAGTGCTGCAGGTGGTATTATTACTGGTCTAATTGCAGCTTGGGCAACTGACAAATTTTATAATTTGGAACTCCCTACAGCTTTTGCTTTTTTCTCCGGTAAAAAGTCAGTTCCCATTATCACTATTGGAGTCATGATTGTTATTGGTATTTTATTACCCTTCATATGGGAAATATTCGTAGGTGCACTAATGAAGCTATCTGTTGTATTCCTAAGCACCATGGGACCTTTTTTTACCGCTGCAGGAGAACGTCTATTTATCCCATTTGGATTACACCATGTATGGAATGCTTTATTTAGATTTACTGAAGCTGGAGGAACTTATATTATCGATGGACAAACTTTCGTTGGTGTTGTACCAGCAATGAACGAAGTATTATTCAATCAAGGACCAAATACAGAATATTGGTCCTTGATGCCAGAATTAACTCGTTTCATGGCTCAACAGCAAATGCTAGTCACTCTGTTTCTATTTCCAGGAATCGCTTTAGCGATGTATAGAACAACTCGTGAAGAAAATAAAGTAGAAGTACGTTCAATGCTGATTACCATGGTACTAACTGCCATGCTTGGAAATGTCACAGAACCATTGGAATTTACTTTTGTTTTTATTGCACCATTATTGTTCGTAGCTTACGCCGGAATAGTAGGGATTGGAGCTGTATTGCTTTCCTTAGCTAACGTTGGTATTGGTTACATCCGTGGAACGATTTTTGACTTTGCTATTTTTGGATTATTATATGAGCGAACTAATTGGTTGTTCTTAGTGTTAATTGGAACAGCGTTAGGTACATTAACTTACTTCATATTTAAATGGGCAATCTTAAAGTTTGATATCAAGACACCAGGACGGGAAGAATCTCAAAACTTAGATAACACTTTAATTCGAGAAAAAAGATACGATGAAATTGCTACCATTGTTGTAGAAGCACTTGGAGGAAGAGATAATATAGCAAATGTTGAAAACTGTATTACACGTTTAAGAATTGATTTGAAGGATGTTAGTGTTGTTGACAAAGGATTACTAGAAAAGTCTGGATCAACAGGATTTTTCTTCCCGTCTGAGAAACACATTCATATTGTCTATGGACCACAAGTAGAATTTGTTCGGAATGCGGTAGACCAAGCAATGATTTAAACAAAAATCTAAGGCGGTTTTAGGAGGAATTAAAAAATGAGGGCATTATACGATTCGAAAAGTAAAACGATAAACAATCGAGGAATTAAACATTTATTATCTGACGAAGAAAAATATAAAACATGGTTGATGTTTGAAGTTGCTTTGGCACAAGCACAAGCAGAAGAAGGCTTTATCCCAGAAGAAGCAGCAAAACACATAAAAGAAGCTGCTAAAATTGAAAATATTGATTTTGAAGAGATGGATCGCATCTATCGGAAGATAGGGCATGGGTTTGTCCCCTTCTTAAAAGTGCTAGTTCAAGCTTGCCCCGAAGAAAGTGGAAAATATATTCATTATGGAATTACTACACAAAATATCCAACAAAGTTCGCAATTATATATGGTAAAACAGGTCCATCATAAATATATGCAATTGATTGGAGAAATTTTAAGAAACTTGAGTACTTTAGCTGAAGAGCATAAAGATGCAGTGATGGCTGGTCGAACTCATGGTCGCCATGCTATTCCGATTACATATGGGTATAAGGTTTCCGTTTGGATTAGCGAGTTTATTGAGTGCTACCAAAGAATGCAAGAAGTAGAAAAACGAGTCTTCAAGATTATGATGGGGGGAGCGGTTGGTACTTTCAGTTCAATGCCTGAAGTAGGTCCGACAGTTCAAAAACGTGTAGCTGAATTAACGGGTATGTACCCTATGGAAGTTCCTTCCCGAAACATTAGTACTCATAAAATTGAATATATGATGAATCTAGCTTTGATGGTCAATATTTGCCATAAGATAGGGGAAGAAGTATATAGTACAACCCTAGAAGAAATTGCAGAAGTTTCGGAAGGTTTTAGTGAGGGGACAGTTGGGAGTAGCACCATGCCTCATAAAATCAATCCAAAGCTTGCGAAAGGAATTATAGCAAATTCACAAAAACTTTACTCTTTACCTGGAGTGGGCATGTATTCATCAGTACGACCTTATGAAGGAGATAGTAGTAGTTATATGTTGTTTGATGGAATATTGGAAGAAGCTTTGGAACTGACCACGGAGGTATTACTGAGAACGGAAGAATTGACTCGAACTATGGTGCCACATAGAGAACGCATGTTGCATAATGTGTGGAGGAATAAAGGTCTTGATAATACTGAAAATGTGATGATGGAATTGGCGAATAAGTTAGGAAAAGATAAGTCCCACTCCTTGATGTATGAAATTGCAATGAAAACTGCAAATGAAGGAGAAGATTTTTATACGAATCTTATAGCTAATGACTTGATTTCTGAAGAATTCACGGAAGAAGAAGTACGAGATATGATTGATCCAAGTAACTATATTGGTTTATCTGTCGAAATCGCAGAAAAAGAGGCAAAGCGTGGTAATGAAATTGCTAGAGAAATTTCTGAAAAGTATCAATAAGTAATTGTTCAAAAGAGGCCTCTATCCAAAATAGATAAGAGGTCTCTTTATTACTCACGAAAAAAGTTGTTAAGGAAGGGGAAATCATGGATTATAATAAAGCTAGTTTACTTTTACATGAAGCAAATAAAGGGAAAATTTCAGTTGAAAGCAAAGTAAAAATAAATACGCGGGAAGACTTAGGATTAGCGTATACACCAGGAGTGGCGGAACCTTGCCGAAGAATTGCTGAGAATCCTTTGGATGTTTATCAATATACCTCTAAAGGAAATTTAGTAGCAGTTATTACAGATGGGACCGCTGTTTTAGGCCTAGGAGATATTGGCCCCGAAGCAGCCTTACCGGTTATGGAAGGAAAAGCTATTCTATTTAAAGAATTTGGTGGAGTAGACGCTTTTCCGATATGTCTAGATACAAAAAATTCAGAAGAAATCATTAAACTAGTAAAAAATATTGCGCCAACTTTTGGAGGAATTAACCTAGAGGATATCTCTTCGCCACGATGTTTTGAAATTGAGAAACAGTTGAATGAATTATTACCCATTCCTGTCTTTCATGATGATCAACACGGAACTGCTATCGTTGTAGCAGCAGGAATTCTCAATAGTTTACGATTAATCGGGAAAAAGATAGAAGAGTTAAAAGTTGTTTTAAACGGTCCTGGTGCAGCTGGTACAGCTATTATCTATTTATTAATGGAAATGGGCGTAGAAGATATCATAGTCTGTGATGAAAACGGCATCTTGGCCGAAAGCAGATTGACTCCCTTAGAAAAACATAAAAAAATGATAGCAGAAAAAACAAATCCACGGAATATACAAGGGGAGTTAAAAGAAGCTTTGAAAGGAGCGGATGTGATGATAGGGGTGTCGGTAGGAAATATTCTTACTAAGGAAATGATTAAATCTATGGCAACTGATCCAATCGTATTTGCTATGGCCAATCCTATTCCAGAAATGTTGTACGAAGATGCAAAGAAAGCCGGTGTAAAAGTGATGGGAACAGGTCGATCAGATTTTCCTAACCAAATTAATAATGTGTTGGCTTTTCCGGGAGTATTTAAGGGAGCTCTTTCAGTACGAGCATCCACAATTAATCATGAAATGAAAATGGCTGCAGCATATGCCATTGCGGATATGATTTCAGAAAATGAATTATCAGAAGAATATATTATTCCCGATGCTTTGAATAAAGCGGTAGCAGAGCAAGTTGCTGAGTATGTGGCACGTGCCGCAAAAGAGACCGGGGTGGATGGAATCTAATGAGTAGAATAGAGCAAGATTCAATGGGTGAGATAAAAGTTTCCTCGGAAGCCTTTTGGGGAGCACAAACACAACGAAGCTTAGAGAATTTTCGTATCGGAACTGAAAAAATGCCCCTGCCTTTGATAGAAGCGTTGGTACATATAAAAAAAGCTTGTGCGCTAGTAAATTTAAGAGAAGGAAAGTTATCGGTTGAGAAGTCTACAGCGATTCAAGATGCTTGCACTTTGTTACTAAATGACTTGAATCGGAATAAGACTCACTTCCCTTTGTCCTTATGGCAAACGGGTAGCGGTACTCAAACCAACATGAACGTGAATGAAGTTCTTGCCCACCTGGCTTCTTCCAGTCAGTCAATCCATCCTAATGATCATGTTAACCTATCACAAAGTTCGAACGATGTCTTTCCTACAGCAATGCATATGGCTGCTTTTGGACAAATAGAAAATAAACTTCTCCCTGAGATAGAAAAATGGTTAGAAATACTGGAAGAGATGGAAAATACCTATGCCCATGTAATCAAAATAGGTCGTACTCATTTACAAGATGCTATCCCTATTACGTTTGGACAAGAAGTAGGTGGGTGGAAAGCGATGATTGAAAACAGTCGGAATGCGATTCAATCCAGTAGTAAAACTCTTTTAAAATTAGCAATCGGAGGAACCGCAGTAGGCACAGGCCTACTTGCTCCTGAACAGTTTGGAAGGAAGGTAGCGAAAGAGCTGAAGAAATCGTTGGGAGTACCATTTGTGAGTGAACCCAATAAGTTTTTTGCTCTGACGAGCCATCAACCACTATCCTTTGTTCATGGGTCTCTGCGAGCGCTAGCTGGTGATTTAATGAAAATTGCGAATGACATTCGTTGGTTAGCAAGTGGTCCGCGTAATGGACTTGGAGAACTTACACTGCCTACTAACGAGCCTGGGAGCTCGATTATGCCTGGAAAAGTAAATCCCACTCAAGCAGAAGCGTTGACGATGATTGTAGCTCAAGTAATGGGAAATGATACAACAATTCAATTCTCAGCAAGTCAGGGAAATTTCGAACTAAATGTTTATAAACCTGTTATTATTTATAATTTTATTCAATCAGCAAATTTGTTGGCGGATGGAATGGAATCATTTAGGAAGAAATGTTTAAACGGACTAATTGTAAATGAAGAAAAAATGCTCACATATGCAAATAATTCACTAATGTTAGTAACGTCATTAGCTCCTTATATAGGTTACGATAAAGCAACTAAAGTAGCACAGAAAGCTTATTCTGAAAAACTAAGTCTAAAAGAATCAGCAATTTTATTAGGATATGCTACACAAGAAGAGCTAGAAATATGGCTAGATTTTAAAAATATGATTCATAATTAAGCCCTTTCATTTTTCTTATGTTATACTAATTTATAACTAATAAGAGGGTGTTAAGAATGCTAGATTTTATGGATATATATGATGACCTAACTGAGAGTGAAAAGAAAGTTTTAGTCTACATAGTTAACCATTTAGAAGAAATACCTTATCTAACCATTAATCAACTTGCTGAGTTATCATTTGTATCTAAAACTGTAATTATTAATCTTTCTCAAAAAATGGGCTTTAGTGGCTATAAAGAGATAAAGTTCCACATTAACCAGAAAATAAGAGAAAAAGTTTCAAAATCTGGTAGTGATTACCAATCAGTTCGTGAAACCAGAAAGAATAGTATTGAAAAAACATTTTCTCTTGTCTCAGATGATGATTTAGAAATTTGTGCGGAAGAGATTTTAAACGCTAGAAATATTTTTATTATGGCTAGAGGTGCAAGTAAGCCAGTAGGTTATTATATGGAGCATCTATTTTTTTCTATGGGTATTCACTGTTTTTTCATAAAAGATTATAACTTGTCTGAAACCTTTACTAATTTAGTAACAGAAGAAGATATAATCATATTAATCTCTTTGTCTGGGAATACTAAAAAGATTATTGACACTGCAAAAAAGGTTAGCTTAAAAAAAGCTAGAATTATTAGTTTAACTTCTTTTCAAACGAATGTTTTATCTACCTACTCAGACCTGAATTTATTTTGTCATTCTGATGAAATTGATACAAAACAGAATGATTTAATCTCAAGATTAGGTTTTTTCTTATTAGTAGACTTAATCATCGAAACAATAAAAACAAAAGTAAGATTGCCAGAGAATTAAGAGAATAATAAGTCAAAAAATAGCACTGACAATTCAATTTGTCAGTGCTATTTTTTGACTTTCATTCGTGTTAATCTTAACTTAATGAGTATTATAAAAAAAGGAAACTGGAGCGAAAAGAATGGATCAAACGAACAGTAATACTTTTACATTTATATCCAGGGATGGAACAGAGATTGTTGTTTACAAGTGGTTACCAAAAAAAGATATTAAAGTGAAAGGGATTGTGCAGATTTCTCATGGTATGGCTGAAACAGCAAGAAGGTATCACCGCTTTGCAAAGGAATTAAACGCAAATGGCTTTATCGTTTATGCTAATGATCATAGAGGACATGGTCAGTCAGCGGAAAGTATTAAAAATTTAGGCTATTTAGGCGCAGAAGATGGGTTTCGGTTACTCGTAGAAGATATTGCGCGACTCTCAGACCTGATTAAAGAAACCTATCCTGACCTTCCTGTCTATATGTTTAGCCACAGCATGGGGTCCTTTGCTGCGCAGAGGTTTATCATGGATTACCCTAATAAAATCGAAGGTCTCATTCTAAGCGGGTCGAATGGCCGACAAGGAGCATTATTAGGAGTAGGAAAAGGTTTAGCAAAGCTAGAATCCAGTGTTCGAGGGAAAAAAGCCAAATCAAAACTGTTAGATAAGCTTATCTTTGGTACCTATAATAAAAAGTTTGAACCAAAACGAACGGGATCAGAATGGCTAACAAGAGACAAGGATGAGCTGGATAAATATATAGAAAATCCCTATTGTGGGGGCGTATTTCCAGCAAGTTTCTTTTATTATTTTATAGATACATTGCAGTATATTGAAGACGAAAATAATTTTAAAAAAATACCCAAGCAATTGCCAATCTTGATTATATCGGGAGACCAAGACCCAGTTGGAGATTTTGGTAAAGGTGTTAAAAAATTGTATAAGAGATACGAAGAAGTTGGCGTAAAAGACCTTTCAACAAAACTTTATGAAGGAGCTCGACATGAATTGTTAAATGAAATCAATAGAGACGAAGTAACAGCGGATATCGTTGAGTGGTTGTTAAAGGAGAACAAATGAATAAATTATTGGTTATAGAAGACGATAAAAATCTATTGCGTGTCTATCAATCGTTTTTGCAGAAGCATAATTTTAACGTTTTAACAGCTGAGAATGGCAAACAAGCTTTGAAAAAAATGGAAAAATATACGATTGATCTGATTATTACCGATGTGATGATGCCTGACTTAGATGGGTATCAATTTTCACGATTATTGAGGGAAACAGGTGATCAAACGCCCATACTTATGATTACAGTAAAAGATACGTTTGAAGACAAGAAAAAAGGTTTTCGAATCGGTATTGACGATTATATGGTTAAGCCAATTGATATGAATGAAATGATTTTGAGAATAAATGCTTTGTTGCGACGAGCAAAAATATCTCATGAGAATGAACTAACGGTAGGCAATACGACCTTATATGAAGAAACACTAATTATGAACGAAGATGGGGAAGCCATTGAAATGCCTCAAAAAGAATTCCAATTACTTTATAAGCTTTTATCCTATCCCAATAAAATATTTACGAGACAACAGTTAATGGATGATATCTGGGGATACCAATCAGATTCCGATGAGCGGACGGTTGATGTGCATATCAAGAGGTTAAGAAGTAAGCTACAGAACAACCATGATTTTGAAATTATAACGGTAAGAGGGTTGGGATATAAGGCGGTTTTGTTAAATGAAAAATAAGATTAAAGCAAATGTGTGGCTCTATTTCTCACTGGTTGTTTTTAGTCTGATTCTTGTTTCAGCCCTAGGGGTGGCCTTAATTTTACTAATAGCCACTTACTTTGATATTATTCCTAAGGACAAAGGGAGCGTTTATCTCATTATTTTTATTGCTTTATTTCTCGCTTTAATAAGTAGTGGTATTTCATCTCTGGTAGGTAGAAAATTTCTACAACCCATTGTGGCCTTGCGGAAAAGTATGCGACTTGTGGCGCAAGGAGATTTTTCAGTACAAATTGAAGAAGAAAAGGCTGCCGAAGAAGTGCAAGAATTGTATTCAGATTTTAATTTAATGGTTCGAGAACTGGGTGGCATTGAAACATTGCGAAATGATTTTATATCAAATGTTTCGCACGAATTTAAAACACCTATATCGGTCATACAAGGTTATATCCAACTTCTTCAAAGTGAATCCATCCCAGACGAAGAACGAAGGAGCTATTACAAACGTATTTATGAAGGGAATCAACAATTAATTACTCTAACAGATAATATTCTCCAACTTACGAAACTTGAAACCCAAACGATGGGATATGAGAAAGAAAAATTTCGATTGGATGAACAAATACGGGAGAGTTTATTGTTTCTTCAACCAAAATGGGAAGAAAAAGAATTGACTTTAGATATCCAGATTGAAAAGATTACTTATTCCGGCAATAAAGAACTTCTCTACCAAGTTTGGTTAAATATATTTGAAAATGCTATTAAATATAACAATCTAAAAGGTAACATTACCGTTAAAGCAACTAATTTTGCCAACCAAGTAGTGATTGTTATCAGCGATACGGGTGTAGGAATTAAAGAGGAACACCATCAAAAAATATTTGAAAAGTTTTTTCAAGAAGATAATAGTCGGAAAACAAGTGGAAACGGACTCGGGTTCCCATTAGTACAACGCATATTAGAGTTGCACCATGGAACGATTCAAGTTGCGAGTAGTCGCGGAAGAGGCGCTAGCTTTACGATTACCCTCCCGCACGAAAGTTCATCTTGAGTTCATATACCTTTGTTATCCTCCTCTTACAAGTAAAATAGGAGGACGCAGAGATGATACGAATTATTACAGACAGTGCAGCAGATATAACACTAGAAGAAGCCAAAAAAAATAATATTGATATTGTACCTTTGAAAATAAGCTTTAATGAAGATGAAATAAAGCAAGAAAAGACCGAAGACTTTGATTTATTTTATCAAAAATTGATGACTGCCACTGCTTTGCCATTAACAAGCCGGCCTTCACCAGAACAATACTTAGAATATTTTAAAAAAGCCGAAGAAAAAGGTGACGATGTTCTAGTCTTAACCCTTTCTAGTGGGCTAAGTGGTACCTATGAAAGTGCTATGGTAGCGAAAAAGATGTCACCTTATAAAGTAAAAATTACTATTATTGATACAGAGCAAGCGATTTTAACACAACGTATGCTTGTCGAATACGCGGTTCAATTACGTGATTCGGGAAAAAAAATAGAAACAATCACAGAAAAAGTAAATGATTTGAAAGATCGTGTTGTCGTTTGTGGTTTAGTTAATACCTTAAAATATTTAAAAATGGGCGGAAGAATACCAAAAAGTTTGGCATTTATTGGTGAAAAATTAAATATCAAACCAATCATTATTCTTGAAGACAAATCATTAAAGGAACTTTCAAAAAAACGCGGTAGAAAAGCCGGGAAAAAATCCCTTCAAAAAGAATTAGAAAAAGAAAAATTAGATCCTGATTTCCCGGTTTATTTTGGATATACGCTCAACAAAGAAGAGGGTTACCAATTTAGAAAAGAAACAGAAGAAAAATACCAGTTAACTCATTCCAAACTATTCTCAATAGGTGGCGTGATTGGAACACACGTTGGACCTGAGAGTTTAGCTATTGCTTTTGTAAGAGAAAAATAAACAATTTTTGGAAAGGCATCTTTATGCTTTTCTTTTTTTTATCTATTTTTTTAATTAAACAGCAAGCTAGCATATCTGTATTTTTTTTGGTATAGTAGGGATATAAGTTTAGGTGCGCCTAAACTATTTTAGGTTACTATTTAAATAATTATGTGGAGGTAAAAGTGTGAGTAAAACAATTGATGTGAAAAACCTAGATGTTTCATATTCTGGAAATAAAGTCTTGCAAGATATTAATTTCTCACTTGAGTCCGGAAAGCTAATTGGAATACTTGGTCCTAACGGAGCAGGGAAGTCGACATTAATAAAAGCAATGTTGGGTCTCATATCAAAAGATAGTGGTGACGTTAGCATATACGGAAAATCAGTTGATGAAATGCGAAAGGATATCGCCTACGTCCCGCAAAGGTCTAATATTGACTGGGATTTTCCAATTCTAGTAAAAGATACTGTTCTTTTAGGTACCTACCCAAAACTTGGTTTATTTAAACGACCAAGTCAAAAAGATAAGGAGTGGGCACTAAAGTGTCTTGAAAAAGTTGGGATGGAAGACTTTGCTGAGAAGCAAATAGGTGAACTATCAGGTGGCCAACAACAACGTGTCTTCGTTGCGAGAAGTTTGGCTCAAAATGCAGACGTCTTTTTCTTAGATGAACCTTTTGTTGGAATTGATGTTTCGAGTGAAGAAATTATTGTGGATATTCTAAGAGAATTGAGAGATCAAGGGAAAACAGTTTTTGTGATTCACCATGACTTAAGTAAAGTCGAAGGATATTTTGATGATATCATTTTGATAAATAAAGCACTGTTTGGAGCTGGTCCGGTTGAGGATGTCTTTACACCTGAGATTATGGAAGCAGCATTTAAGACACCATTATCAGTACTTGAAACGATGGGAGTGAAAGGATAATGGATTTTATAAATGATTTAATGACCTATGGATTCTTACAGAAAGCCCTAGTAACATCCGTAATGGTCGGTATTATTTGTGGGGTAATTGGAAGTTTTATTGTTTTAAGAGGAATGTCTTTGATGGGAGATGCAATTTCTCATGCGGTCTTACCAGGGGTAGCAATCTCTTACTTACTTGGGATTAACTATTTCTATGGTGCGGTAGTAGTAGGAATTTTAACTGCCTTTGGAATTGGTGCTATTAGTCAAAATAGCCGTATAAAAACAGATGCAGCTATTGGGATTGTTTTCTCATCTGCCTTCGCTATTGGGATTATCTTAATCACCAAAGCGCAAAGTGCAACAGACCTGACACAAATCTTGTTTGGTAACGTCTTGCATGTCAGAACATCAGATATGTGGATTACGATGGGCGTAGGGGCTGTTGTCTTGTTAGCTGTCATTCTTTTCTATAAGGAACTGCTTATTTCAAGTTTTGATGAAACCATGGCATCTGTTTACGGATTGAATACGCGTTTTATACATTATAGTATCATGGTTCTCTTGACACTTGTAACGGTTGCTTCACTTCAAACCGTTGGTGTTATCTTGGTAGTATCGATGCTGATTACACCGGCTTCAACTGCCTATTTACTGACAGATCGATTGTCAATCATGATTGTACTCGCGTCCATTTTTGGAGCAATAGCAGCCGTAGCGGGTATTTATTTTAGCTACGTTCATGACCTTCCATCTGGTCCAGTCATTGCGCTTGCAACCACCGCTATTTTCTTGATTGCTTTACTCTTTTCACCAAAACGCGGTTTATTATGGCCAATGTTAAGTAAGAAAAAAGAGGTTACTGTTTAATAGATAAAAAAATTAGGAGGAAACAAAACAAATGAAGAAAATATTTAAATATTTATTAGCACCTAGTGCGGCTCTTATGCTGCTGATAGGGTGTGGAAGCAACGAGGCAACAACAGACGAAGCAAGTAATAGTGATGATAAATTACAGGTTGTCTCGAGCTTTACCATTATTCAAGACCTTGCCAGAGAAATCGGTGGCGATGATGTTTCCATTCATAACTTAGTTCCAACCGGAACAGATCCACATGAGTATGAACCACTTCCATTGGATATGAAAAAAGCAACAGACGCTGATATCTTATTTTATAATGGTCTAAACCTTGAAGGTGGAGAAGATGGCTGGTTCTTTAAAATGATTAATTCTGTTAATCAAGATATGGATAACTTGTATAGTTTAACGGAACGTGTAGAACCAATGTACCTAAGTGGTGAAGATGGTAAAAAAGATCAAATAAATCCTCACGCATTTATTAACCCTGCTGTTGGTATTAAGATGGCTGAAGATATGCGTGATGCTTTCATAGAAAAAGATCCAGAAAACAAAGGAAATTATGAAGAACGAGCTACAGCTTATCTAGAAAGATTAAAAGAAGTTGAAAAAGAATACCGCGAACGTATTAATGATATTCCTGAAGAAAAACGTATCCTTGTAACAAGTGAACGTGCTTTCCAGTATATGGCTGATGAATATGGATTAAAAGAAGGGTTTATTTGGGCAATTGATACCGAAGAAAATGGTTCACCAGAACAAATTAAATCATTGATTGCTTTTGTAAAAGATAACAATGTACCTGTTCTCTTTATTGAATCAAATGTAGATACCAGACCTATGGAAACTGTTTCTAAGGAAACAGGCGTTCCATTTTCCGAAAAACCAATCTACTCTGACGAAATTGGGAAACCAGGGGAAGAAGTAGATACTTATATGAAGTATCTAAATTATAATATTAATTTAATTCATGATGAACTGAAAGAACATTAAAATATAGAGTAAAAAAAAGCTATCCCCAAGCGAATCATTCGCCTAGGGATAGCTTTTTAAATAATAAAATAATGATGCGGCCAAGAGGACTTGAACCTCCACGGGATTTCTCCCACCAGCCCCTCAAGCTGGCGCGTCTGCCATTCCGCCATGACCGCTTAAGAATTAACAGAACTACTATAGTATAATTCTGATTGTAGTCTTTGTCAATAAAAAAAGAAAAGATGCTCATGCATAAGCTAGCATCTTTTCCGTTTCAACTTCATTATTAATAGCCTTGTCGGTTATTTTTAGGAATAAATAGTTGTGGCGTTGTACGTAAAACAATGAGCAGAACGACAATCGTAAAGGTACCTGTTGCAAGTGCGCTAATACTGTTCATGGTAATCGAATAAAACCAAGGACTCCATCCTTCTGGGGCAAATTGTCCCCAAAAGTAGTAACCAGCAATTGTATGCCAGAAGTAACGTGCAAAAGTACCAACAAGTGAAGCTAAAATAATAACTAAAACAGAGTGTTTTGCATCATTGTTATTTAAATCTGCTCTCATTTTATTTGCCCATAAACCAGCAAAACCAGTAAATCCAAAGGCAACGAAATATTCAATAAACCCTTGAAGAGGGGTAAGAATATAAGCAGTTCCCACTAAAATATGCAGAACCCCCCACAAAAAACCAGCCGCAAGTCCTGGTTTCAATCCACGACGCAAAGCATATAAGACCAGAACAGGTTGCCCAACGGTTATCGAAAAACTCGGTCCAATATTGAGCGGAATAAAAGACAAAGCAGTCGCTAGAGCGGCTATAATAGTTGCTTCAATCCAAACTGATAAATTTTTTGACATAAAAACTCCTCCTTCTGTGGTAGAATCTCAAAAAACCTACAACAAAGGAGGAGGATACTTAAAAGGTTTCCTCAACTCACACAATTCCTACGCTCGTATTAACGAAACAGGTTCGAAGGGTTAGAATAGTTCATTCAGTCTCAGCCAATAAATGGCCCCCCTTTGTGATAAGTAATGATTCAATTAATGATACTTTAGCATACTTTTTAAATAAAGACAAAAAAATCTTAATTTTATTCAAAATCCATATCAATTTCAGGCTCTTTTTTGAAATCATAAACGCCACTTCCTTGCATTTCAAAAGCATCATCTTGTGGTGTATATCCGATATCGACATGCGCTTGGTAAATATCCATTCTAGGAAAACGATTATTCGATACGCCGTTTACTAAAAGAAAAGGCTCTTTTAGAGTTGCTTCTAAACAGCAATCGATAAGGTGACACAGATCGCGTTCAGATAAATAAACAGAAAAAGCGTCTGCGTTGGAGATATCTGGGGAAATGTCGCCATTAAAGGCGCCTATTCGAATACCAATTGCTTCTTGGCCGTTTGTGTAAGCGTGATAGCTAGCCAAGGCTTCCATGAATACCTTAGATACACCATATAAATCCGCTGGCCTCGGATAATCAGAAGTCTTAACTTGTACATTATCTGGGTAGTTATCAATAGCGTGAACGGAGCTAGCAAAAATAATACGTTTAACCTGATTGGTTTCTTTTTTAGCTTCCTCAAATAAATTATAAGTTAGCTTGAAATTCATATCCAGAAGAGAATCATAAAAACCTGCATCCGGACTTGGATCGCCAGCTAGGTGGATGACATAGTCAGTCTCCTCTAATAAACCACTCCAGTTCTCAGGTTTAATGAGATCTGCTTTTTTGATGGTAGAACCATCCATTAAATGTTCTGGCATTTTTGAAAAATCGATATCCACAAGTGTCAATTGATGATCCTTTTTTAAATGCTCAACTAAAACAACGCCGATATTACCAGTTGCGCCGGTTATTAAGATTGAAGACACAATATAACCCCCTCTATAATAGATGCTAGTGTCATCGTAAAATGTAACGCCTTTAAAGTCAAATAATAGTCTAGACTTATTTATTTGGTATGATACTCGTCTAAAAGTGTTAGACTAAATAGTAAACACGTAATGAGTATTTACTTCTAGAAAAGAAAAGAATTGAAAATAGTTTTCAGTTATACTTAGATAGACTAGAAGCTGAGGGAAGGGGAAAGTTAAATGACAGAAATGGATTACGAACTATATATGGATACGGCCGTATTGGCTGGACAAATTATGCTTGAGAGCAATGCGGAAACCTATCGGGTTGAAGAGACGGTTACGCGTATTCTTGCTCTAACCGAATTAGGAATGATTGATGCTTTAGCTATAACGACAGGGCTGGTAGCAACCCTTGATAACTACGACATGCACGCGATTACAGTTGTTAAACGTATTTCGAATCGAAATACAAATCTAGGAAATATTACGCGTGTTAATGATATTTCTAGACGTGTAACCAGTGGCCTGCTTCCAATTGAGGAAGCCTTTCAGCTATTAAAGGAAATTAATCGCATCCAATATAATCCCTGGACGCAAGCGATAGCCATCATTGGGTTTATCCAGACAATTGTAATTCTCTATCAAGGTGGATTAACAGAATTTATTGCGATTATACCCGTTTCTATCAGCGTAGCATTCGTACAATATTTTGGAAATCGTTGGCATATTAAACCTTTTGTGTTGGATATGGTAGCAAGTTTCTTAATAGCGATTTTAGCAATTGGTATCTCTAAACTCATTCAAACGCCTCTTTCGCAAAACATTATGATTGTTTCGGCTATTACTCCTTTATTACCAGGAACAGCTATGACGAACGGTGTTCGAGACATATTCCGTGAGGATTATATGTCCGGAGGTGCAAAAATATTAGAGGCTTTTCTCATTGCTATTTTTATTGCAATCGGAATCGGAACTGGGTTAGTGTTAGGAGGCCGATTATTTAATGGATGATATTCTTGTACAATCGCTCGTAGCTTTTGTCGCAGATGTTTTTTTTGCGGTCCTTTTAAAATCACCGAGGCGCTCTTTGTTTCAGATTGGCTTAACGGGAGCAGTAGGGTGGTTCATATATTTATTGAGCGTTCCTTATGTGGACAAGGTTGTGGCAACTTTATTTGCGAGCTTAACAATTGCTTTATTATCTCAATACTTTGCGCGAGTATTAAAAACACCAGCGACAGTGTATTTTTTACCTGCTTTTATTCCATTAGTTCCTGGTGAAGGTGTTTACCGGGCCGTCTTTGCGTTTATCGAAAGTGATTATAGTAGTGCGACAGTTCATTTAAATGGCGCTTTATTGATTTCTGGAGCGATTGCTGTGGCAATATTTCTAGTGGATTCCTTGATTAGCTTAAAATTACGATTGAATTTTATTAAATTCAATAAAAAAGAAGATTAAAGTGAGACTGTAATAGATTTGTAATGTAACTAGTAGCTGGTAGTAACGAAAAAATGATACAATTGTCAAGAGGGGGAGAAGACGTGTCTGAAAATAAAAAATCGCGCGTTCAGCGCAATAAAACAAAAAATAACCGTTCTGATTTAATCCTGAAATTATCAATTGGTCTTTTAGCAATGGCACTTATTATATTAATGTTTGAATTCTTTTATCCAGGTTCCAACCAAGATCCTGAAGGAGATATCTTAGCGGGCATGGACCAACAAGAAGAATCATCTTCTGTCATGGCATCTTCTAGTTCACCTGAATCTATCGAAACGAAAGAATCTGAAAGTGAAGCAAAAAAAGAAGAATCAAAAGAAGAGTCAAAAGAAAAACCAAAAGAAGAACCAAAAAAAGAAGATGAAATTATCGAAGTAGCATCTGATGACCCCAATGTTATTAAAGCATATTCGGGGGAGTGGGAACCGGTAGAAACGAGTCAAGGTGGACCACATGTAACCAATTATGAAGATGGAAGTGCCGATCGTATTGAGATTAGACGAGCAACATCTCAAGTAACAGGAGTTTCTGAAGATGATATGATAGAATATTGGGTTGGCAGTGATGGTGGCGCTGAAGACAAAGTAACATCAACTATACTAGAAACGTCAACGCAACGTTATTATAAAGTTTATCTAACTTGGAATGATGGACAAGGTTGGCAAGTAACACGTTATGAAGAAATATATGATTTTATTCAATAAGAACGAAAAAGACGCATCAACACATTCACGTGTTGATGCGTCTTTTAATTTTCTTCCTCATAACGCATTTCCATTTCCTTCATTTCTAAGAAACTGACTTGGTCCAATGTACGTGTTGCTAGAAATAAATTAAAATCATCCCGAGCACTATGATCAGCTGCGTCCCATAATGCAAAATCAGCTTCACTATTATTATCCCAATCTAAGTCATCTTGGAACAAAAACATCTCTTTACGCCACTCTTTGTATGCTTGGTATAACACTAAATCCATTTACATCCCTCAATTTCTTTTTTAAACTATTAAAATAATAACAAGTGACTAAACACTTATAAATAGTATAATTGAGTAAGAAGGAAATGTCAGTGATAAGGTATTAGAATATGTTTATGAAAATAAGAAGGGAGAACGTCTATGACTACTTCTGAACGTAGAAAAAAAATTCTGGCAACTTTAGAACAAAATAAAGTGCCAGTGAGTGCAGGCGTACTTGCTGAAAAGTTTTCAGTCAGTCGACAGGTGATTGTTGGAGATGTTGCGTTATTGCGTGCAGAAGGGTTTGAAATACAATCAACTCCACGTGGCTACGTGATTCCAGCTAAAGAAGAAGCTGAACTTCAAGGGTTCGTTGGAAAAATTGTTTGTCAGCACAAACCAGAAGAAACGGAAATAGAATTGTATACGATTGTAGACAAAGGGGGAGAGGTTCTTGATGTCAGCGTGGAACATCCACTATATGGTCTACTATCAGGTAGCTTAAGAATTAGGACTAGAAGTGATATTGAAAATTTTATGGCAGATTTTAAAAAAGGACAAACTAAAATGTTAGCAACCCTCACCGATGGCATTCATATTCATACGATCAAATGTCCAGATTATTCTACTTTTGAAGAAATTAAAAAAGAACTAAATGGATTAGGAATTTTATACAGTTGACTTTACAAAATAAAAACTTATAATCAATGACAGGTGTCAAGACACCTGTCATTGATTATAAGTAAATAACACAGGAGAGTGCCATTATTTTGAAAACGAAAACGAGAACACGTACCCTAACAATCGCAGCATTGTTAATAGCAATTGGGATTTTAATCCCTATGGTATCACCATTAAAAATTATTCTAGAGCCAGCTTCTTTTACTTTGGCTAGCCATGTTGCCACTTTCATTGCCATGTTTATTTCGCCTACTGTTGCAATTGCAGTCGCAATTGGAACGGCATTTGGTTTTTTACTTGGCGGATTTCCCATTGTCATTAGTTTACGAGCCATGAGCCATGTTATATTTGCTTATTTTGCCGGTAACTTATCCGCAAATTATTACGATCAAGGTTTACTTTTTTCAGTAATGGGCTTGGTTGGACTGGGAACGATTATTCATAGTATGGTAGACTTAGAACTAGCTCGTATTGTTTGGCGGGCGGTAGAAAAAAATTAAATCGGTCTCAGGGTGGATGGAAAAATTTATCCTGTAGCTTTATACTGAATAAATAGGAGGTTAGATGGATGCTAAAAATTAGGAAAGTATTATTGACTATGATGAGTTTATTAATGCTAACTGCTGGTATCAATTTATCAACAAAAAATGTACAGGCGAGTGAGAAGAGGATTGATACAACGGTTATCGATGAAAAATGGGGAAAACCAACATTCGTTTATGGTGGAGGTCTTTCCGAATCGCAAATAGATAACACGATAAAGCTGTTAGATATTGAAGAAATAAATAATGCTAATAGCATGCCCGTGACGGGAGAAGATTTGGCTAATTATTTGAATGAAGGAGCGGCGGATACATCCGTTATGATCTCTTCAGTTCTGGTTCAAAAGAAAAATAGTGGTACCGGTGTTGAAGTTTTAATTAAAACTCCCGAAAATATTACAGAAATCACTGAAGAACAGTATACAAATGCTGCGATTACAGCTGGGGTTTCTGACGCACAAATATTAGTTGCGAGTGTTAGCCGAGTAACAGGTGAAAGTGCCTTAACCGGTATCTATAAAGCGTTTGATGTCAATGGTGAAGGATTAGAGCAGGATCGAATGGAAGTTGCCCAAGAAGAACTTGAGACAACCAATGCCATTGCGCAAGAAAATCAAGATCAAGAAGGATTTGAAACAGATCGACTGAATCAGGCGATTATTGAAATTAAGCAAGAGCTTGCTGACTTAAAGGATCAAGTTGGCAATTTAGCAACCCGTGAAGACATTGAGCGTATTATTAACGATGCCCTTGCCAACAATCAATTAGAAGATTATGTGACCCAAGAGCAATTTCAACGGTTATTAGATTTATTTGAAAAATATCAAAGTACCTCTGCCATTGATTCCGCCCAAGTGAAGGAACAACTGAAAGATTTGTCAGAAGAGGTTAAAAATAGAGTGTCAGGTTTAATCGATCAAGCAGAAGAGAGCCGCATCATTGATCGGATTGGAACATTCTTTAAGGAAGTATGGCAATCCATACGTAATTTATTCAACTAAAAAAACAGTTCCCACTAATGGGAACTGTTTTTTATTGTGATTAGAGTGCGTATATAAATTGCGCAAATTGAATCATAAAAGGAATGGTTAGGATGGATATAAGGGAAGTTAAAACGACAATACGTGCCCCGTATTTATAATCACCACCGAATAGACGACCTAAAATAGCAGTATTTGCTGCAGCAGGTGCTACTGAAGCAATTGTTAAGACGAGTTCGACTTCTGCATTATTAATGGGTAACAATTTAATAATGATAAACGCCAAGAGCGGTGTAATGAGTAGCCGCATAGTTGCTGCTTTATAAGCGGGTCTACTTGTAAAAATTTCTTTGAAGTTACTGTTCGCCAAATAACTACCGATAACAATCATCGCGAGTGACGTATTCAAAGCCGCTATGCTATCAACAGCTTTCCAAATAAAAGGTGGAAGAGCAATTTGGGTAATAAATAGAAACAAACCAATTGTGGCACCAATCATGGCAGGATTTAGAAATAACTTTTTAATACTCATAGAATGTCGATTTCCAGAAATAAGCGTTTGTCCATAAGTCCACTGCATGACATTTGTGACCATAATAAAGGCAGTCATGAAAAAAACGCCCTCTATTCCAATTAAAGCCGTTACAATAGGAATTCCAAAGAAACCTGAGTTTGGAAAAGTAACACTGTATTTAGCGATTCGATCATTTTTATCAAAAATAAAATAGTTTAAGAAAATTCGGCTGAGGACCGTTAAAAATGCTGCAATAGCAGCCCAACCAAATAGTTTTAAACGGGACAAGTCAAAGTCAGTATGAAATGAAGCGATCATTGCGGCTGGCATAACGTACATGGTTAAAATAGTCGAGATTTGCCTCGTACCTTCACTATCAAGTGTTTTACTTTTTATAAGTGCAAAACCGAATATGGCGAGCGTTAGCATGGTTAACATTTGTTGCAAGAGAATTTGAAACATATGGTAACCTCCTTTTCAAAATAGTCCGTAAAGAGCATACCATATAAATAAGTAAGTGAAAGTTAAAAAAACAAAAAATAAAAAAATTAAGGTATAATAAGGTAAATCGTTTCATAAGGAGGCAAAAAAATGGATTTAAAAGAAGAACAAATCAATGCACTCGTTTCAGATGCAAAAAATATTAAGACAAAGGCCTACGTTCCTTATTCACATTTTCCAGTGGGGGCAGCTATCCTCTATAAAAATGGGGATGTTATTACAGGGGTAAATATTGAGAATGTTTCTTTTGGTGCGACAAATTGTGCTGAACGGACGGCACTCTTTACAGGCGTAACAAAAGGATACGGGAAAGAAGATGTGGCTGCAATTGCTGTGTCTGCTAATATGGAAGGTTATATTACACCTTGTAGTATTTGTCGCCAGGTAATGGTGGAATTATGCGACGCTGACACACCGGTATTTTTAACGAATGGAAAAGATGAGATTAAGCGCGTTACAATCGATGAATTAGTGCCTTATGCATTTGACTCCTTAAATAATTAAACTAAAGAAGAAGCGAAAAAAATCGCTTCTTCTTTAGTTTTAAATTCTGATTAATAAATATCCCATAAGAGCCATGACTATATAATAAACACTCAAGCTAATCAATGCTTGATAGAATTTTTTACTTGTTTTTTCATTTTCTAAAGTAAAAATGTAACTAATTATATAGGAGAGGTGATAAAGGCAAACAAATAGAAGAGCGGGCACCCCTAACCCAATAGGCACAATCATCGCTACGATAAAGAAAACAATGAGTAAAACGTGGTAAAGCGTATTAATACTAGTAAAGTATGCAAGCCAATGGTTAAAGGTAGCGGTTTGCGCTTTGTCTTTACTTTTGAACAAGTAAGAGAGTCCAGTTAAGACAATAATATTAAAAAAGAAGAAAATACTTAGTTTTAAAAACCATTCAAACCCATTAAAATTGACGACTAAAGCGGGTAAAATTGAGATTGATATGAAGAATTGATAAGTTTGATCAAGAGCGGCTACTACTCGCGTTACAATCCCAGCTGAAAACAGAGCTGATAGTAAAACTGTTATGTACCCGTGTAAAGAGTAAACTTCATTGGGATAAGAAGTTTTAAAAGGCGTACGGACATGAGCTGCCATGTACCTGACATAACTTAAGAAAGGCGCCATAATTTTTTTAAAACTAAATTGATGCTTCTCTTTTCGAGAAACTTTTTGGGTACGATTTTCACTCGTCTCCACTTCAGTTAAATCAAGTCCACACATCGGACAAGTGGCTGCATCGGCGGGAATGGTGCTTTGACAATAGAAACATTTTTTCATTTTATTACTCCTTTTTTTAATCCAATATGACTAGCATAATCTAGTTTCAAATTTATCACAAGCTATTTTTTAGTTGCGTATTGTAAGACATCTCCTCTAAAAGATGATACCATAGTATTACAAAGATAGAAGGAGTGAAGGATTTATGAAAATGGTTCATACTTGTGTACGCGTTAAAGATTTAGAGAAGTCATTAACGTTTTACAAAGAAGCATTCAATTTTGAAGAGGTTAATAGAAAAGATTTTCCTGATAATAAATTTACCCTCGTATACTTATCCTTACCAGGAGACGATTACCAACTAGAGTTAACTTACAATTATGATCATCCTGGATACAATCTTGGAGACGGTTATGGCCATATCGCCATTGCAGTTTCTGATGTTCCGCAAATGCATGAAAAACATAAAGCTGCAAATCTTGAAGTAACCGATTTAAAAGGACTACCGAACTCAGAATTTCGCTATTACTTTGTAATTGATCCAGATGGCTATAAAATAGAAGTTGTTCAAGATCGCTAAATAAAGCTTGCTAAATGTTTATAAGCATGTTATTCTTTTATACATGCGACGAGGCGACTTGCAATCCTTTTGTGATTGCAGTTAAGGCGGGACATACGTGTTTAACACAACCACGGTAAGTGGATGTTTGATAAAAACTCGGTGTGAACGAGGTTTTATCCATGAGAAATCATGCCGCAGAAAGAGCTGTATTCCTTCGGGAGTACAGCTCTTTCTATTTTGTTTGTTATAAAAAGTAAGCCCTTTCAAATATAGCGAAAGACTGATAAAATAGGGCTAAGCGATTGTATAAGGAGGGGTACAAATGAAGAAGAAATTATTATTATTTTTTATATTATTACTTGCAGGGTGTTCGTCAAACCTACAAGAAGATACTGTGAACTCAACGGAAGGTTTGGCTGAAGTAAATGAAATGACTCTAAATGAGCAAGGGGATATGAGAGAAGAAACTGACCTAGGTTTAATAGGCGAAAAAGTTATTAAGACAGTTTACCTAGATTATGAAACACTTGCTTATGAAGATTCGCAAAAATATCTGTTAGAAAAAATTGCAGACTTCCAAGCCTACATTGAATACTCTACCGAATCTAACAATGGGTTACAAAACGAAACCTTTAACAATCGTGTGCCTCTACGTCAGGTCCACTATACTTTACGGGTTCCAACTGAAAATTTAAATGCCTTTTTAGATGCTTTATCTGGTATGAACGCAGTAAAAACGAGTCAACAGATTGGGGCTGAAGATGCTACTAAGAATTACCGAGATATAGAAGCTAGAATAAGCGTTTTGAATCAAAAAGAGGTTCGTTTGCAAGAGTTATTGGAAGATGCTGAAACTGTGGAGCAACTTCTATTAATAGAAGATAACTTGAGTGAAACAATTGCAGAAAGGGAAATTTTACAATCACAACTTGATAACATCGATGATTTAATCGATTATACGCAAGTCTATGTCCAACTTTCAGAAAAGCAACGTCTCTCTCAAAACCCGGGTCAGGCAGTTTCATTTTGGCAACGTGTTAAACATGCTCTATTAGACTCCTTGTACAGTTTCTATTATTGGATGCAAGATGTCGCTGTTTGGTTGATTTACGCCTTACCTTATATTCTTATTCTTGGCTTTTTAATTACTCTTTTTATTGTTCTTTACAAACGTTTCATTGCAAAGAAAAAGAGATAAGACGGAGGGGCAGCTGTGAAAAAGAATAGACTGTATATCATATCTTTAGATGCATTTGGTGATTCTGATTTAGAGTTTGCGGCGACGTTACCTCATTTTAAAAAAATACTCAATCAGAGTGCACAAGTTACGGGAATAAGAACAGTATATCCTTCGTTAACATATGTTGCTCATACATCAATTGTTACAGGTATGCATCCCCAAAAACACGGAATCGTAAATAATACACAATTCCAACCTAATCGAGTGAATCCCGACTGGTTCTGGTATGCAAATTCAATTCGAACACCTACTATATTTGATATTGCCAAACAGTCTGATTATAAAATTTGTACCTTACTCTGGCCTGTGACTGGAAGGAGTAAGGTTATTGATTATAACTTAGCAGAAATTTTTCCTAATCGACCTTGGCAAAACCAAATCATGGTTTCTGGATACGCATCAACGCTGTCATATGCGCTAGAAATGGATAAGAAATTTAAACATCTCCGGAAAGGAATCGAACAACCGGAGCTAGATAACTTTGTAACAGCAGTAGCCGTCGATACTATTTTAAATAAAAAGCCAGATTTAATGGCAATTCATCTGGTTGATTTAGATGCCATGCGACATGCAAATGGCATTTCAAGTAACCAAGCAAGAGCCGCCATTATTCGAATGGATCAGCACTTAGGTGACATTCTTGAAGCTGTGGAAAAGATGGGGATTAGGGAAGACACTGTTTTAGCTATTCTGGGTGATCATTATCAAATTGATACGCATACGGTCATTCGACCGAATCATCTTTTCGTTGAGAAGGGCTGGATAACGGTAAATCGAAAGCAGCGTATTTGCGATTGGAAGGTTATTGTCAAATCAGCAGGTGGTGCTGCATATATCTATCGTCAAGATAACGCGATAACAGAGAGTGAAATTTTAGAAGCACTAAAAGGGATCTACCCACGTATTAAGCATATATTTACAAGAGATAGTAACCAAGTTAAAGAAGCGAATACCTCGGCTTTGTTTATGTTGGAAGCGAAAAAGGGATATTATTTTAGTGATGAACTCAGCTATCCTTTTATGGAGACAACTGCAAAGAACGTAGCAGGAAGAACGTTGTTAAAAGCCAATCACGGGTTTCATCCTGAAAAAAGAAATTATACAACGATGTTGCTCTTGTCTGGCCCAGGTATCAATGAACAAGCTCGAATAAGACAAGCAAGTCTCTTAGATGAAGCACCAACACTACTGCACGCAATTGGCCTTTCATTTAATCATAAAACTGACGGGAAAATATTAAGAGACGTATTCATTTAAATTGTTTATTAAATATTTATAAAGTATTTTTTTGAAAAAAATACTTTATAAATATTTTGATATTGACATGCTTAAAATGGCGTGAAAATGTCTAACATGTTATTATGGTAATGAGAGTTACTTCATTAAATTTTAATCTAATAAGTTGTTAAGGGTATGTGTGAGGTAGAGGAGGATGATAGTTGATGAAGACATCAATATATGAAGATATTGAAAAAGAACTGTATTTATTTAATAATGGTGAACTTTTTGAAAGTTATCGTACTATGGGAAGTAAACGCAGTTATGAAAACAGCCAAGATGGTTGGCGTTTCACTGTTTGGGCTCCAAATGCAAAATCGGTTGCCTTGGTAGGCGATTTTTCTGACTGGAACCCAGTACCTATGGAAATGGTGGGAACAACAGGAACTTGGTCAGTTTTTACCCCGGAAGCAGAGGAACACCAGTGTTACAAATATTTAATAGAGTCCCCTGATGGTATTAAAAAATACAAGATTGATCCTTACGCATTCGCTTATGAAGTGCCTCCCAAAGACGCTTCAATTATTCAAGATTTACCAGATAAGAAGTGGACAGATGGCGCTTGGCTTGCGAACAAGAAGCGTAAAACCTCTAATAAAAAACCGCTTAACATTTATGAAGTCCATGTTGCTTCTTGGCGAAAACATGCAGATGGCACTCCTTATTCATTTGATGAATTAGCCGAAACGTTAATTCCATACGTAAAGGAAATGGGCTATACACATATTGAAATTATGCCCGTTATGGAACACCCTCTAGAAGCTTCATGGGGGTATCAAATTTCAGGTTATTTTGCAGTTGCCGCTCGTTTTGGCAATATTTTAGAATTCCGTGATTTTGTTGAGAAAGCACATAAAAATAATATAGGAATTATCTTGGATTGGGTACCAGGTCATTTTTGTAAAAATGATTACGCATTACCGTATTACGATGGGACGCCTACTTATGAATATCAAGATCCGAATCGCGCAATTAACAATCGGTGGGGAACCAATAATTTTGATTTAGGTAAGAAGCAGGTTCATAGCTTCCTAATATCGAATGCAATGTATTGGATGAAAGAGTTTCATGTAGACGGTATTCGAGTAGATGCTGTTTCAAATATGATCTACCTTGATTATGATGAAGGACCTTGGACGCCAAATGAAGATGGTAGTAACCATAACCGCGAAGGTGTTGCATTTTTACAGAAAATGAATTCAGTTCTATTAGCACAAGATCCAAATATGCTGATGATTGCTGAGGAGAGCACCTCATGGAAGGATGTTACAGAACCAGTAACTTCAGGAGGCCTCGGTTTTACCTATAAATGGAATATGGGCTGGATGAATGATACATTAAGATTTTTTGAAATGGATCCGCTTTTACGTAAAGACAATTACCACTTAATTACCTTCTCATTTATGTATGCGTTCAATGAACATTTCTTGTTGCCATTTTCACATGATGAAGTTGTTCACGGTAAAAACTCCTTATTAGGAAAAATGCCTGGCGACCGCTACAATCAATTTGCAGCTTTGCGGACCTTGCAAGCTTATCAATTTGCGCATCCTGGTAAAAAATTAAACTTTATGGGTTACGAAATTGGACAGTTTTTAGAGTGGCGTTTTTATGAAGAATTAGAGTGGGGCATTATGGATCAACCATTTAATTCTGAATATCAACAGTTTATAAAACATTTAAACCACTTATACAAAGATCAAAAAGCCCTTTACGAAATAGATGATTCCTATGCTGGAATAGAATTAATCGATGCGGATAATAATGTGGAGTCTGTGCTCTCGTTTATTAGAAAATCAGATAAGGAACGGGACTTTTTAGTGATTGTCACAAACTTTACACCCGTAGAGCGTCGAAACTTCAAAGTAGGTGTTCCTTACCGAGGAACTTACGAAGAATTATTAAATACAGAAATGAAAGCGTTTGGTGGAACTTGGACACATGGCCTGCCAGATATGAAAACGCAAGAAGAACCATTTAAGCAATTTGATTACACGGTTGAGTTAACTGTACCGGCCCTGGGAACCGTTTATTTACGTCCCAAAAGAATTTACGGATTAAATAAAAAATAAGCACGATATGAGGAGGGGAAGGGAAGGACTACGCGTTCTTCCTGATACATATGAAAAATAAAATGTTAGCAATGGTCTTAGCGGGGGGTCAAGGAACACGTTTAGGTAAGTTAACACGTGAGACAGCTAAACCGGCTGTTCCGTTTGGTGGCCGCTACCGTATTATCGACTTCGTACTAAGTAACTGTGCAAATTCTAATATCAAAGAAGTGGGAATTGTTACACAATATGAGCCGCTAGAGCTTAACGTTCATATTGGAAATGGTGAGCCCTGGGGTCTTAGTGGTCACGGAAAAGGCGCGACTATCTTACAACCATTCACCAACTCCCAAGGAGAAAACTGGTTTAAAGGGACAGCAAATGCAATCACACAAAACGTGAGTTTTATTGATTCAAGAGATCCAGATACCGTTTTAGTTTTATCCGGAGATCATATTTATAAAATGGATTACGATGCTATGTTAAAAAAACATATCGAAACAGGTGCAGATTTAACAGTGGGTGTCCTTCCGGTTGATATTAAAGAAGCCTCTCGGTTTGGAATTATGAATACCGACGATACAGGACGAATTATTGAATTTGAAGAAAAACCAGCTGAACCTAAGAGTAATCTTGCTTCAATGGGTATTTATATTTTCAATTGGAAAAAACTACGTAAATATCTATTAGAAGACAAAGAATCAAATGAAGAAAATAAAGAAATGCTTGATTTTGGGCATGATGTTATACCAGCATTTCTAGAAAATAATGAAAAAATATATGCCTATGCTTTCAATGGTTATTGGAAAGATGTCGGAACAATTGATAGCTTATGGGAAGCGAATATGGAGTTTTTAGATCCAAACCATAGTTTAAATATTCGCGATGATGACTGGAGAATCTATTCTCGCAATATGATTGCGCCACCTCAATTTGTATCAAAAAATGGTGAAGTGAAAGAATCAATGATGGCTGATGGTGCTTATATCGAAGGAAAAGTAGCGCATTCAATTATTTCTCAAAATGTTTCCTTAGGAGAAAATAGTACTGTAAAAGACAGTGTTATTATGGCGAATGCGAAAATTGGTAAAAACGTTAAAATTGAGTACGCTATTATCGGTGAATATGCCAATATTAAAGATGGTGCTCAGATTATCGGAACACATGATGATATACACGTTATTGGTTACGAAGAAGAGGTAGGAGGAAATGATTATGAGAATGAATAAAATATGTGCGATTTTAAGTTTGACTGAACCAAGCACACGAGATATGCAACCATTAACAACCATGCGACCAGTAGCGGCACTGCCTATGGCAAGCCGATATCGTGCCATTGACTTTCACCTATCAAACTTCAGCCATGCTGAGATGGATTCCGTAGCAATCTTTATAGGTGGGTCTGGACGTTCTATCTATGACCACATTCGTAGTGGTGCGGTATGGAACTTAGAATCGGATTTAGCTGGTGGGATTTTTACATACTCACAAACTTATATGAAACAATTTATGGGAGAAAGAAATAATGAGGAAAATGACTTCTATAACGACCAAAAAGAGTTCCTCATCAAGTCAAAATCTGAATACGTAGTTGTAAGTGCCGGTAAGATTATTACCTCCCTCGATTTTCAGGATGTCCTCAAATTCCATCTTAAAAATAGTGGAGATATTACATTAACTTATAAAATGGTTCCAAAACAAGAAGTACAGGGTCATCAGTATGAGCGAGTAGTTCGTTTAGATCAAGATAAAGACGTACTAGAGTTGGTTCCAAGCCAAGACTATGACTATCAAGATGACACCGTAGCGCTTAATTTAAATACCTATCTACTCAGTGTAGATAAAATATTAGAAATTATCGGACGAGCAGAAAAAGAAAGTATTCACATGGATATCGATCGTTTGGTTACCTATTATTCGCAATTCTACCAAGTAGATGCTTATGAGTACACAGGGACTATGGTTAATCTGGATTCTATTCAGGCTTATTACGAAGCAAATATGTCCTTACTGAATAAAGATTACTATGACAAAGTCTTCCATGGTGAACGTCGAGTCATTACCAAAGTGAAGAACGAGGCTCCAACATATTATAGTTGCGATGCTAACGTTAAAAATACGATTCTAGCTACAGGCGGCTTTATTTCGGGAGAAATAGAAAACTCTTTAATCTTCCGGAAAGTTTCAGTAGATAAAGGTGCAGTCATTCGCGATTCTATTGTGATGCAAGGATCTAAAGTGGGTAAAGACGCGATTCTTGAATACTGTATTTTAGATAAAAATGTGACAATTGAACCAGGCGTGGTCCTAAAAGGGTCGAAAGACAACTTAATCATTATTGAAAAAAATAAGACCGTAAGAGCCTAGAAAAGAGGGCAATATGAAAGTACTATATGCAGCAGCTGAAGCAGCACCTTTCTTCAAGACTGGTGGATTAGGTGATGTCGCCGGTGCTTTACCGAAAGAATTAAAAAAACAGGGTGTAGATATTCGTGTTGTCTTGCCCTACTATAGTAGTATGCCGCAAGAGTATAAGGACTTAGTGGAAGATCTTGTTTATTTTTATATGGAAGTAGGACCTAAGCATGTCTATTGCGGGATTAAGACACTGGAATTAGATGGCGTAACGTATTACTTTATCGATAATCAAGATTATTTCAATCGTCAAAGCCTATATGGCGAGTGGGATGATGGAGAACGGTTTGGTTTCTTCTCCATGGCAATTATCGAGATGATGGAAAAAATTGGCTTTATTCCCGATGTTATTCATGTAAATGATTGGCAAACTGCCATGGTTCCAGTGTTACTTGTTGATAAATATCATTGGGTTGAAGCGTATAGAGGAATTCGTAAAGTACTGACTATTCATAATATTTTGTTCCAAGGTATCTATACACAGGATATTTTGAGTAATGTTTTTAATACTGGCTATAATATTTTTCATGAATCCGGCGTTGCATTTCACGATAATGTTAACTTCCTTAAAGGCGGAATTAATTTTTCCGATATAGTTACAACCGTCAGTCCTTCTTATGCAGAAGAGATAAAAAGACCGGAATTTGGGGAAGGTTTAGAAGGTACGTTGCAGTATAATGATTGGAAGTTACATGGCATTATTAATGGGATTGATTACGATATTAATAATCCTAAAACCGATAAACGTTTAGCTTATCATTATGACAGTCATGATTTTAGTGGGAAAATAGCGAATAAAAAGGCACTACAAGAACGCCTTGGCTTGCCTGTTGATCCAGATATCCCTCTTATTGGTGCTGTTAGCCGATTAACATCACAAAAAGGATTTCAATTAGTAGAAGAAAAAATTCAGGAATTGATGGGTAATCGCAATGTTCAAGTAGTGATTTTGGGAACAGGTGAGGCTAATTTTGAAAATTCTTTCCGGTATTTTGATTATGCTTATCATAATAAATTTCGTGCAGTGATTGATTTTGACATCAATTTGGCACAACAAATTTATGCTGGATCTGATATCTTTTTAATGCCTTCTGCTTTTGAACCATGTGGATTATCCCAAATGGTCTCGATGCGGTATGGAACCTTGCCTCTTGTGCATGAAATTGGTGGACTAAAAGATACGGTTATTCCTTATAATCCTATTACTGGTGAAGGAACAGGCTTCAGTTTTAACGGATTTAATGGTTATAATCTACTAGGAACGATATACCGAGCTCTTGATGTGTACGAAAATGATTCAGAGCAATGGCATAAACTAATGAAACAGGCGATGAGTATTGATTTTTCATGGGAAAAACCAGCGCAATCATACTTGTCTCTATACAAATCACTGACATAAATATTCGCCTTAATTGGTAAAATGGAGGAAATACATGCAAAAAATGGATGTTTCACAATTTAAAGATAGATACAAAAAGAAGTTTCAAGAGAGATTTGCTTTTAACTACGAAAATGCTACGAAACAGGAACAATTTGTGGCATTAGGTCATCTAGTTAAAGATTTATATTCATCAGATTGGAAAGAAACAGTTGATACGTATCAAGAAAACAAACAAAAACAAGTCTATTATTTTTCAATGGAGTTTCTACCAGGAAGAATGCTGAAAAGTAATCTATTAAATCTAGGTATTTTAGATGTTGTCCAAGAAGGACTTGCCGAGCTAGGTCTAGACCTTGACGAAGTAGCTAGTGGCGAAATGGATCCGGCTCTTGGTAATGGTGGATTAGGCCGTTTAGCATCTTGCTTTATGGATTCATTAGCTTCAACGGGACTGCCCGGAAATGGGAATGGAATTCGCTATCGTTATGGCCTTTTTAAACAGAAATTTATAGATGGACACCAAATTGAGTTACCAGAAAACTGGTTGCGTAATGGAAATGTTTGGGAAGTTCGCCGTGAAAACAAAGCTGTTACTGTTCGTTTTGGCGGACAAGTCAGTTTAGAACCAGATAATGAAGGTAATATGCATGTGACTTATCACAATACCCAAAATATTCTTGCTGTTCCTTATGATACGGCAATGGTAGGCTACCAGAATGGTACCGTAAATAACTTACGTTTGTGGTCAGCAGAAATCCCTTATGGTGAAGAATACCTCTTCCCGACTGAAGAAGAGCGAAATGGTGTAAAACAAATCACTGAATACTTATACCCAGATGATTCCAACTATGAAGGCTTACTCTTGCGTTTAAAACAAGAATACTTTTTCTCTTCTGCTGGTGTACAAAGTGTCGTTCGCTATTTCAAACAACTGAATTTAGACTGGAGCTACTTACCAGATAAAATCGCAATTCACATCAATGATACGCATCCAACCCTAGCGATTCCAGAACTTATGCGTATTTTGATGGACGAAGAAGGTTTGTCTTGGGAACAAGCTTGGGAAATTACTAAAAAGACCATAAGTTATACCAACCATACAATTTTACAAGAAGCGATGGAACGTTGGTCAATTGATATGATGAACCTCTTATTGCCACGTATTACTCAAATTATTATGGAAATTAATCGTCGTCATATCGAAAAGAAGACACCTTTATACGGTGAGGATTTAACGAATCGTACAGCTATAGTAGCTAACGGTGAAATAAAAATGGCTAATCTAGCAATTATTGGGAGTCATAGTATCAATGGCGTTGCAAAACTCCATACTAATATTTTGATTAATCATACCTTACATGATTTCTATTTAATGTATCCGAATAAATTTAACAACAAAACAAATGGCGTTACAATGCGTCGTTGGTTACAAATTTCAAACCCTGGTTTAACAGACTTACTTGATGAAACCATTGGGACGGAATGGAAAACGAATGCAAATGATATCATCCTTTTAAAAGCATACGCAGAAGATAAAGAAGTACTAGCGCGTATTGATGCTGTTAAACTTGAAAATAAAAAACGATTTGCCAAGTATGTGTCAGAAGAGATGGATATTGAAATTGATCCAAACGCTATTTTTGATGTTCAAATCAAACGCTTGCACGCCTATAAGCGTCAACTGCTAAATGTGTTACATATCTTGGATCGTTACCAATATATCAAGGATAACCCAGGAGTGGATATCCCGAAACGCGTCTTTATTTTTGGAGCGAAAGCTGCGCCAAGTTATCACTATGCAAAACAAATTATTAAGTTAATCAATGCAATTGCTGAAATGATTAATAATGATTCATCACTCAATGATCTAATTAAAGTAGTCTTTGTTGAAAACTATGGTGTTTCTTTAGCTGAATTAATTATTCCAGCTGCAGATGTCAGTGAGCAAATTTCACTTGCAGGTAAAGAAGCTTCTGGAACAAGTAACATGAAGTTAATGGCAAATGGTGCTTTAACGATTGCAACAATGGATGGCGCAACTGTTGAAATTTATGACTATGTTGGCGAAGAGAACATCTATATTTTTGGTATGAGTAATGAAGAAGTGCAAAAATTAAATGCCGCTAACTCTTATAACTCGCGAGAAATTTATGAAAAGAATCCGGCTGTTAAACGCGTATTAAACATGCTAATCGATGGTTCCATTCCAGGGTTAGAAGATGAAGGGCAAGATATTTTTGACAGCTTAGTAAAATACAATGATGAGTATTACTTATTAAAAGATTTTGATAGCTATATTAACGCGCACAAGCAAATTGATAAAGATTTCCGTAATCGTGAAACTTGGAACCGTCGTGCGCTCTTAAACATTGCAAGTTCTGGACCGTTCTCGGCTGACTATACAATTGAACGTTATGCGGATGAAATATGGAAACTAGGAGCACAACGTGAACCAGAAGATTTAATTTAATATAATTTTTAAAAAGAAGCAGTTAGGACAAAAAAAGTCCTAACTGCTTCTTTTTCGCATAAAAGTAATGGATACATCCTCGGCCTCATCGTAGTAAATTAAAGTATCCTCAGTTGTTTTCTCGATTGTAATAAAGTAACCAAACTTATCTTGTAGCGCAAGTGTATTCGCTTGCCCACTTATTTTAATTAAGTGAATCTGTTCTAAGTTAAAAAATACACGTGCTTCATTATCAATTGAGAGGGTATTTTCATCTGCTGATAACCACTCACCGCATAAGTCATATAATGAAAGCGGAGTAGGTGGCTTTTTTTTCAATGCGGAACGATTCATTTTGGTCATGATTGGTAAGATACCGATACCTAGAGATAAACCTACTAATAGTTGTTTACTTATTCTTTTCATATTCATCTAAATTCACCCTCTATAGTCATGTCTAGATTAGTATAGCTCATTCTTTCGCTAAATCATACTGATAGCTCAACCAAATTTACGCATTGTTCTTCGGAAATTAGTATCATATTTGGGATAAATGCTGCAAAAGAAGCAGAGTCCGTTCAAGTTGTTTACAATGCTTTTTTTAATAGTGGCTATAATTTTTTAAGTAGAAACCCAAGCTGGTAGGAAAAATGCTGTCATTATGGTATATTATCTATATAAGAAACAATGCAACAATTTGACTTAAAATTATAAAGGTGGCGTTAGGTATGTTCAATTTTTTCAAGAAGAAACAAAAAGAAGAAACTAAAACAGCTGAAAAGAAAAATTTATATGCACCCGTAAACGGTCGTGTTATTTCAGTTACTGAAGTAGCAGATCCTGTTTTTTCACAAAAAATGATGGGAGATGGCTATGCGGTTATACCAGAGGATGGGCAAATTTACTCACCAGTAGATGGTAAAGTGATGAGTGTCTTTCCAACTAAGCATGCTGTAGGGATTCAAATGGACAATGGAATTGAAATATTACTCCATATGGGATTGGATACAGTAGAGTTGAATGGTAAACCTTTTGAAACGCACGTGAGTGAGGGCGATGTCTTATCAGCAACAACACTCGTAGCAACTTGTGATTTGGAAGCATTGGCAGAAGCCGGTAAAGATAACGCGATGGTAGTTGTTATCACGAACATGGATAAAGTCGAAAGTTTTGATCTGACTGCGAGCGGCAACGTAGAAGCTCACAGTGTCGTTGGAACGGTCGTAAAAAATTAAATGTAAAATAAAGAGAGGTGATTGGGAATTAAATCCCAACCACCTCTTTTTATTAATAAGTAACACACACACATTCTGGTGCATAAACATCTTTTTGTAAAAGATTTAATTTACCGGTTTCGTCGTCACGACCAAAGAGTGTCAGTTGGTCAGAATTTTGATGTCCAACAACTAAAAAGACTTGGTCCGGTGTTAAATTGAAATCTCGTGGAAAATCTCCTTCGCTGGGTTTGTATTCAACTAAAGAGAGTGAAAAATCATCAGCTACTTTATAAACAACAATGGAATTATGTCCCCGATTAGAAGCATAAACAAACTTACCGTCCGCACTTACACGAATTGCTGCGCCACTATTAAAGTCAGTATGGCTGTCGGGAATCATAGATATGCGACTTTGATAAGTCAAGCTTCCATCTTCTGATTGGTATTCTAACACTTCAACTTCTGAACTTAACTCGTCTAAAAGATAAGCCGTGTGCCCATTTGGATGGAAAACAAGGTGACGCGGACCTGAACCAGGTTTGGTTTGATAGCGTGCAACCTCCTTTAACTTACCTTGTTGTGACACACTATAACTATAAACCGCATCTGTCCCCAGATCACAAACCAGTAAATATTTTTTGTCGGGAGTATAGTCAGTATAGTGGACATGGGGACCATCTTGATTCTCATGAACACTACTACCAACATGTTGAACACGGTCCGTTAATTCAATCCCTGATTTTGTTTCCTTATAAACTGACACATAACCATCATGGTAACTAGCAGTAAATAACAAATTATTTTCTTCGTCTAAAGCGATATAACAAGGTGTATTTTCTTCAGTTGTATTACTATAACGTCTTTTATACTGTCCATCTTCTTGTCGTGTAAAAGCTGTTAAACCTGCTCCTTCTTCTTCTTTAGAAACGGTATAGAGAGAGGATTTGTCCGAATTTAAAGTAATATAAGTAGGTGAATTAACTTCAGCAATCAGTTGAACCGCACTTAATTCTTTTTTATCTGTATCAAGTATAGTTTGATGAACGCCTTTACTTTCACGTTTCGTATAAGATCCTAAGTATAAGGTGTGTAACATTATGAATTCCTCCTAATAATAGTTCTAAGTCCTCTAATATTAGTATAGCAAACAAAGCTTACTTTAAACGACAGATATGCTAAAATGAAGCTATTATTACAAGGAGGCGGATTTAATTAATGAAGAGTAAAATTGTACATGTAGGTAAGGATGCATTTAGTAAAGAACCTATCCTCATTTTATTTGGTGAAGATGCAACGGATGCAATTCGTGATGTCTCATTGTTGCAAAGATTTGAAGAAGATATCCGTGATTTTCAGCTCCAAATTGGTGACCACATTTATTTTGGCGACCAAGTCTATACAATTACACATGTTGGTAAGAGTGTAAGTGCGAATTTAATGTCGCTGGGACATGTTACTTTTGTATTTAAACCTTTCGATCCACAAAATATAATTGAAACAAGTATTTATTTGAGCCCTTATAACTTACCAGAAGTTGTGACTGGTATGACTATTACCTATCAGTCATCTCTTTAAAGAAATAAAGGAGCGTAACTATGAAAAAAGTCCGAAACTATCCCAAAAAGTTGTCTTGGTTTGAACAGTGGATACTCAATAACAAGTTTGTAACGTCTCTAATTATTGTCTTACTTATATTATTAATCATTCTTGTTTTTTCAAAAGTCTCCTATCTGTTGCAACCAATTGCCAGTTTTTTTAGTATTCTAGGATTTCCACTCGTTTTGAGTGGCATTCTTTATTACTTAATGAATCCTTTTGTTAATTGGGCAACACGTAGAGGCCTTAGTCGTAGTATGGCTATTGTATTCGCCTTTTTAATATTTATCGTCTTATTAATTTGGGGTTTTGCAATTTTGATACCTGTTATTCAAGAACAAGTCTCCGGATTTATTGAAGAGTTTCCTGAATATTGGGTTACTATTAATCAAATGTTATCTAATTTACTAGAGTATAATTGGTTTAGAAATATCCAAAAACAACTTCTTGAAATTAACACAGAAGTTTTAAACTATATTACTAATTGGGCAAATGGTGCTCTTTCCAACACAGGTGGATGGTTATCTTCGGTAGTCGGAGTCGTCACCAACGTTTTCGTTGGATTGATAACCATGCCAATTATTTTGTACTACTTATTAAAAGAAGGACATAAATTACCGAAAGCAATCCTGCAATTTTTACCAAATCGACAACGTGAGTCCTTTGGTCACTTATTAGCAGAGATTAATAGTCAAGTGAGCCAATATGTGCAAGGGCAAGTTATTGTAGCTACTTGTGTAGGAATTATGTTTGTCATTGGTTATTCAATTATTGGGTTGAATTATGGTATTTCTTTGGGCATTATTGCAGGATTCTTAAATATTATTCCTTATTTGGGATCTTTTATTGCAATTTTACCCGCTCTGATCATTGGTTTAGTTGATTCTCCTTGGATGCTCATTCAAGTTATTATTGTCTTTAGTATTGAGCAATTTTTGGAAGGACGTTTTATTTCTCCCCAAGTGTTAGGAAGCAATTTATCCATTCATCCCGTTACCATCATGATTGTTTTATTGACATCAGGGAAATTATTTGGCCTAGTTGGTTTTGTATTAGGAATTCCTGGTTATGCTGTTTTAAAAGTTATCTTTACGCATGGGTTTGAATGGTATAAGTCAGAATCTGGCCTTTATAACGAAGAGGTAGAAGAGACACCAGTAATAGAGACAGAAGCGGATGAATAATTCTAAAAAAAGTTGAGTAGATTTTTTACTCAACTTTTTTATTTTTTTAGAAGGCATTATAATTGACACAGGTGACAGGCTGTCATATAATTGTAAAACGAATTACGACACCCTGTCATATTCAAATAAGTTATTATCAATTCTGAAAGAAGGTGATAGAATGCCAAAACAAACTTTTTTTAATTTATCCAAAGAGAAAAGAGAACGTTTGTTGCGAGCCGCCTACAAAGAATTTTCAAAATTTTCCCTAGAAAATG
Organism: Jeotgalibaca dankookensis; assembly: GCF_002005405.1. Taxonomy (NCBI): domain Bacteria; kingdom Bacillati; phylum Bacillota; class Bacilli; order Lactobacillales; family Carnobacteriaceae; genus Jeotgalibaca; species Jeotgalibaca dankookensis. Next base: position 1,124,347 of record NZ_CP019728.1, on the reverse strand, counting down.
CTTCTATAAATGCTATTATCCATGAGTCCGACATTTCAAGAGGGAGTTTTTATCAATATTTTGAAGATAAGGAAGACCTTTACTTCTACTGCCTTCATCTCCTAAAAAGTAATGAAAAAGAAAATGTAGAAAATTGTTTTAAAAAGGAAAATGGAGATTTATTTAAAGGGTTAGAAAGAACCTTTGATTATTTATTTGACACTTATTTTTGTGGTAAAAATAAAGAGTTTTACCATCATTTTTTTGTCAATATGACTTATCGACTCAGTCGTAATATTTATACTGATGCCCAACATACCCAAACGGTTCAACACTATGAGAAAAATTTGCAGGATTTAACAGCGATTATCGACAAAACCAAGTTAAATTTTGATTCAAATTCAGAGTTACAAGAGTTTATCCGTTATACCTTCCAAATGATTCACTGGTCCATCTCACGCGTTTTCCTTCAAAATCTATCCAAAGAAGAAGCAAAACGGATTGTCAACCAGCAATTATCTTGGTTAAAAAACGGAATTACTAAATAAAGGAGGCTATTTCATTGTTAAAATTAGCAAAACGTATTTCTAAAAAAGCTGTTTTTGGTTCAATACTGTTTATTGTCATCCAAGTTTTTGCAGAGTTAAACCTACCAAATATGACGTCTAACATTATTAACTATGGTATTGCAACAGGAGACTTTAATTATATTTGGCGAACAGGAGCGATTATGCTTGGTTTAACTGTTATTACGATTTTAGCAGCCATTGCGGGTGTGTATATATCAGCTAGTGAGTCACAAAAGGTAGGGCGCGCATTGCGTAGTGATATTTTTGAAAAAGTCATGTACCTATCAAAAGATAAAATTGATGAAGTCGGCCAAGCGTCTCTAATTACAAGGTCCACAAATGATGTTGAGCAACTTCAGTTTGTATTTATGATGATGTTACGAATGTTGACGTTTGCCCCTATCATGGGGATAGGAGCTGCAACACTTTCTTATGTTCAAAGTCCGCGATTAGCACGTATTTTCTTTATCTCTGTACCGGTTCTAATTGTTTTCTTGGTTATTATTATGAGTGCAGCCGTTCCAAGATTTAAAAAGATTCAAAAAATGACTGACCGTTTAAACTTAATTTTCCGTGAAGGCCTAACCGGCGTTCGTGTTATCCGTGCTTTTAATAAAAGTGATTATGAAGAGAAGCGATTCAAGGGCGCCAACTTTGATTTCATGCGTAACAATATTATTGCGATGTCTATAACAAGCTTACTGATGCCTGTTATGATATTGGTATTAAGTTCTACTAATATCGCAATCGTTTTGATTGGTGGCGAGTATATAGCAGTTGGTGATATGCCAGTGGGAAATCTTGTAGCCTTTATTAGTTATTCATCTATGTTACTGTTTAGTTTCATGATGCTCTCATTTATGCTAACTATGATTCCGCAAGCACAAGTTTCAGCCAAACGGATTAATGAAGTGTTAGCCATGGAAAGTACCATTACAGATGGTTCAAAAACCTTTCCTACAACAGATTTTACAGATGAATCCGCACGATTGACTTTTGACGATGTGACTTATAAATTTCACGATGCAGAGAAACCAGTCTTATGCGATGTAAGCTTCGATATGCAAGCAGGTGAAACATTAGCTATTATCGGAGGAACTGGTTCAGGTAAATCAACCATGGCTAATTTGATTATGCGACTATACGATGCTACAACAGGTAGTGTTTTTCTAAATGGCGAAAATGTAAAAGATTTAAAACAATATGACATTCGTGAGCGAATTTCCTATGTGCCTCAAAAAGCAAACTTATTTACAGGAACCATTCGCACCAACATGTTAGATGGGAAACCAGATGCTACTGATGAAGAGATTTGGGAAGCACTTGAAATTGCCCAAGCAAAAGACTTTGTTGAAAAGCTAGATGGGGGATTAGAATACCAAGTCGAACAAGGTGGTAGTAACTTCTCTGGTGGACAAAGACAACGATTAAGTATTGCGCGTGCAATTGTGAAAAAATCAGCGGTTTATGTTTTTGATGATTCATTTTCTGCATTAGATTTTAAAACCGACGCAGCCTTACGTTATGCCCTAAAGGAAAAAATTACTGATGCTGTTGTGGTTATTATTGCACAACGTATTAGCAGTGTGATGACCGCAGATGAAATTATTGTTTTAGATAGTGGACGCGTCGTGGGGCAAGGTAGCCATGAAGAATTAGTAGAAGAAAATAATGAGACATACATGGAAATCATGAACTCTCAATTCAGGGAAGGGGAAGGCCAATGAGAAACGCACCGAAAGCAGTTGAAAAACCGAAAAATTTCTGGGGATCACTTAAACGTTTATTAAATTATATGTCGGTCAGACGCTGGCTTATGTTCTTGGCTTTCGCTCTGTCTGCTGTTGCAACAGTTTTTCAAATATTTACACCGCGAGTTTTAGGTTCTGCAACTACCGTTATTTATGATGGTGTTACAGAAGGGATGAACAATGGACGATTCCCAATTGATTTTGCAGCAATTCGCCGTATTTTAATTACGGCAGCAATTTTGTACGTCTCAACGGTAACCTTACGATATATATCGCAATTTACACTTGTTCGGGTTGTACAAAAAACGGTCTTTGACCTACGTCAAGACTTTAAAGAAAAAATGTCTCGTGTACCTATTGAATACTATGATACCCATAGTAATGGGGACATTATGAGTCGTGCCATTAATGATGTTGATAATATTGCACGGCAATTAGTGCAAACCATCAATCAGGCACTGATGAGTGTCGTGCAGTTTGTAGGGATTTTAATCATGATGCTGACGATTAGTTGGAAATTAAGTATTGTTGCCTTGATTACCATCCCGCTAAGTGCATTTATCATTTCAAGAATTGCTCCTACATCGCGCAAGCTTTTTAAAGCGCAACAAAGTGAGTTAGGTTTGTTGAATGCGCATATTGAGGAAAGCTTTGCCGGTCATACTGAAATCATTAGTTTTAACCGTGAACAAAACGCCATGCAAGTATTCGATGATCAAAATAAGAAGTTATTTGATGTCGCTTGGAAAGCACAATTCTTTTCAGGAATTCTGATGCCACTGATGAATATGGTTAAAAACCTTGGTTATGTTTTTGTGGCAGTCATGGGTGGGTTTGAAGTCGCAAATGGTGTGTTAAAACTGGGAGAAGTTCAAGCTTTCTTAATTTATACCAACCAATTTTCCGAGCCTATGAAGCAACTGACTAATATTTTAAATACCATCCAATCAATTGTCGCTTCAACCGAACGTATCTTTGAAGTACTCGACGAAGAAGAGATGAAAGATGTCTCGACCGGTCAACCAATTATAGAGACTGATGATAAGATTACCTTTGACCACGTTCGTTTCGGCTATAATGAAGATGCTGATTTAATGACTGACTTTACCTTACGCGTGAAGCCCGGACAAATGGTTGCCATTGTGGGGCCAACCGGTGCTGGTAAATCAACAATTATTAATTTATTGGAGCGCTTCTATGATGTAAGAGGTGGGAGCATCCGTTTAGAGGGACAAGATGTCCGAGATATAGACCGCGATGAATTACGCAAACGCTTTGCCATGGTCTTGCAAGATACTTGGTTATTTAATGGAACCATATTCGATAACATTAAATACGGTGCACGCGGTGAAGTAAGTGATGAAGACGTATATGCAGCTTCACGAATGGCACATGCCGATGAGTTTATTAGAACCTTGCCGGAAGGGTACCATACCGTTTTAAATGAGGATGGTAGCAATATTTCGCAAGGTCAACGCCAATTGTTGACAATCGCACGTGCTTTTATCACTGATCCAGAAATGTTGATTCTAGACGAAGCAACTTCAAGTGTCGATACACGAACCGAAGTATTGATTCAAAAAGCAATGCGTCGTTTACTAGAAGGACGGACTAGTTTTGTTGTGGCACACCGTTTGTCCACCATTCGGGATGCTGATAATATCATCGTTATGGATAATGGCGATATTATTGAAACAGGCACACATGATGAGCTGATGGCGCAAGATGGTTTCTATGCTGATCTTTATAACAGTCAGTTTGCCGATGCCGAAGCTTCTTAAAAAAAGCTGGGAAGTAGTTTTTTAGACTACTCCCCAGCTTTTTTTTCTTTATTTTTTATAGCTAATTCAATTAATCGTTCTGCTAAATGTTGATTGCGGACTAATAGAGGTCCATGGAAATAAGAACAAAAGACATTTTTATAGCGTGCACCTTCCGTATTGTCCTTTTCATTGTTACCCGTTCCTTTTTTGACAATACCAAGTGGCTGAGCCCCTTCCCCTAGGAAAGTGCGACCGTTATGATTTTCGAAACCATGATAAGTATCTCCAGTTTTTTCATCATAAATGGTAATATCACCTGTAAAACGACTGTTTTCTTGGTTTAATGTATAGTGATCAAGAGCGCTAATTCCTTCTAAGCGTTCACCAGCTGAGTTAATATAGTAGTGACCAAGAAGTTGAAAGCCACCACAAATCGCTAAAAGAACCCCATCATTTTCAATATAAGTTTTGATAGCATTCGCTTTATTTTGAATATCGTGGGAAACGACCAGTTGTTCATAATCCTGACCGCCACCAAAAAATACTAAATCATAATCACTTGCGTTAAATGAATCGTTTAAACTTACAATTTCAGTTTCCACTTCTAAACCTTTTTGACGAGCGATATACTGTAACATCAATAGATTTCCATTATCGCCGTAGGTATTTAACAAGTTCCCATACAAGTGTCCAATTTTGAGTTTCAACTATTTCATCCTCTCTTGGATATAGCCTTGATCGGCTAATTCTTTGCGTAAATTCAAAATAGCAGTGTAAGTAGCCATGACATATATCTTTTCAGTTGGAGCATGCTGGAAAGAATTAATGACGTCACCGATGGATTCTGTTTTTTCCATCGTTGCTTCAGATATACCAGCGACCTTTAAGCGTAATTCCATATCATCACGACGAATACCACTCACACCTACATAAGGGATATTAAAATCAGTTAATCGCTCGAACTCCCCATCCCAAATCCAACTAATATCGGTACCGTCAGCAGGGCGATCGTTTAAAATCAAACTGACAGAAAATGGATCGCGTTCATAATTAAGTAAGGCAATAATTTGATTCAGTCCAACTGGGTTTTTAATCAAGTTTAAAATAATGAGTTTGTCGCCAACTTTAATCGTTTCTTGTCGGCCAAATTTCTGTTGGGTTTCAGTAAAACCTGCTTGAATCTCTTCAGGTGATAAACCAAATTCGCGTCCAACTGAGTAGGCTGCTAATGCATTATAAATATTATAGAGTCCTGCAACCTTTATGTGGAAAGGATACCCATCGATTTGGAAACTAGAAGATTTGTAATCGAGATTCTCGATTGCCGTTACTTGGTATTTTAGTTCTGGACGTTTGAAATCACAGTTTGGACAATAGTATTTACCTAGGTTGGCATAAGTATTAAATTTATAATGTAAGATACTATGACAGTTTGGACATAGAACGCCATCTGTATTGTAATGAGCCATCGTTTCCCCGTCATCAGTGTGATTAAATCCAAAATAAATACTTTGGTTTACTAATTTTCTTGAGTTAAAAATAGGGCTGTCGCCGTTGGCTATAATTACAGCCTCTGGTGCTAAGGCTGCACCTTCTACCATTTTATCGTATATGGTATATATTTCACCAAAGCGATCCATTTGATCACGGAAAACGTTGGTATTTACAATAAAACGCGGTTTAATATATTTTGTCACATGAATCAAACTGGCTTCATCTACTTCCAAAATTGCAATTTTCTTCCCGGATCCTGACGTTTTTTCTAAAAAGGTTGAGACAATTCCTTGGGCCATATTCGCACCGGTCGGATTTGTCACGATGTCTGGATATTTTTGTTTGAGAACGTGGTAGGTTAATGAAGTTGTGAGTGTCTTACCATTGGTTCCTGTTACAATAACAACTTCATAATCTTTTGCGAGTTGAGCGAGCACACCAGGGTCAATCTTAGCTGCCAATTTGCCTGGTAGGCTTGTGCCACCTTTTGTAAATGTACGTAAAGCCCACTGTGTTCCTTTTCCAACTGTGACGGCCAAAGCTCCCCTAATACTCAAATCTATCTCTCCTCTATGTAAAAAAAATTCTCTTAGACATCATAGCATAAAAGGCAATCCATCTGGAAGTCCCTCTTCTTTATAATTGGTAATAATCGTTCGTTTTTAATAAAATTTAATAAAAGCGCCTGACTCTGACAGACTGGATGATTGACTTTAAGAGTATTTATTACTATTATATTACAAGATAAGATTGACCGAAAATGGTAACGAGGTGTAAAATGGCGCAATTATTTTTTAAATACGGAGCAATGAATAGTGGGAAAACAATTGAAATTTTAAAAGTAGCCCACAATTATGAAGAGCAAGATAAAACAGTTTTAATTTTTACCAGCGCTGTTGATGACCGTGATAAAATAGGCGTTGTAGCGAGCCGTATTGGCATAAAACGAGCAGCTATTCCGGTCTATTCGGAAACAGATATGTATGCAATTGTAGAAGAACAAACTACTACCCCTTTTTGTGTATTGGTTGATGAATCGCAATTCTTACAAAAAAAACATGTGTTACAGTTAGCTAATATTGTTGATAAACTGCATATACCTGTTATGGCTTTTGGTTTAAAAAATGATTTTTCTAATGAACTCTTTGAAGGGTCAAAATATTTACTTTTGTATGCAGATAAAATTGAAGAAATTAAAACAATTTGCTGGTACTGCCATAAGAAAGCAATTATGAATATGCGACTTGTAAACGGCAAGCCTGTTTACCAAGGTGAACAAATTCAAATTGGTGGGAATGAAGCCTACATACCCGTTTGTCGTAACCACTACTTCCATCCACCACTGAAGTGAAGTAAGCTGAAAGATGCCAGTATTCGAAAATTAGAAGGGTTTTGAAAAATATGTTTGAGCAACTAGATACATTTATTATTCGGTATGAAGAACTTTCCGAGCTACTAAGTGATCCCGAAGTTATTTCGGATACCCAACGCTTAATGGAACTTACAAAAGAAGAGGCCGATCTCCGACCAAAAGTTGAAGTGTTTCGTCGTTATCAACGAATCCAAGAAGAACTGGCGGAAACAGAAGAATTATTGTCAGAGAGCTTAGATGACGATATGGCCAAATTAGCTAAAGAAGAACTAAGTGATTTAAAAACTGAAATAGAAGAGCTTGAAGAACAAATTAAAGTTATGTTGCTTCCTGAAGACCCAAATGATGATAAAAACATTATCATGGAAATCCGTGGCGCAGCAGGTGGAGACGAAGCCGCTTTATTTGCTGGGAGTTTGTTTGAAATGTATAGCAAATTTGCTGAATCCCAAGGGTGGCGAGTTGAGGTGATGGATGCCAATATTACTGGTATTGGTGGGTATAAAGAAATCACTTTAATGATTACCGGCCAAAATGTCTTTTCAAAATTGAAATACGAAAGTGGCGCACACCGCGTTCAGCGTGTCCCTTCAACTGAATCACAAGGACGGGTGCACACGTCAACTGCAACGGTTGTGGTTATGCCGGAAATGGAAGAAGTAGACGTGAGTATAGCGGATAAAGATATCCGGGTCGATATTTACCACGCTTCAGGAGCGGGTGGACAACACGTTAATAAAACTGCTTCTGCTGTACGATTAACGCACATTCCAACAGGTATTGTTGTTGCTATGCAAGATGAGCGCTCACAATTAAAGAATCGCGAAAAGGCTATGACTGTCCTACGCGCGCGCGTGTCAGACAAGCTCTCTTCTGAGGCACAATCTGAGTACGATGCTAGTAGAAAGTCAGCCGTTGGGACAGGAGACCGTTCTGAACGGATTAGAACTTATAACTACCCACAAAATAGAGTGACCGATCACCGAATTGGACTGACGATTCAAAAATTAGACCAAATACTAAGTGGTAAGTTAGATGAAATTATTGACGCGCTAATATTAGCAGATCAAGCTGAGAAGTTGGAGAAGATTAACGATGGAAATTCTTAGGAAGCGAACCTATCAACAAACGGTTCAACAAGGTGCGCGTTATTTAGAATTAAATAATAAACATACCTACGTAGCTGAACGCTTGTTATTAGATCGTTTGGATTGGAATAAAACAGACTTTATTAAGCATCTGAACCAAGAGATGCCCGAAGATATATTTTTACAATATTTAGACGATTTGAACCAATTTATTGAAGGAAAACCCGTACAGTATATTGTAGGAAAAGAATGGTTTTATGGCCTCCCTCTAAAGGTTAATTCGGATACGCTCATTCCGCGCTCTGAAACAGAGGAGTTAGTCCAAATAGCACTGACACACCTGAATAAAAAAGTGGGAACGCAACCTCTAAAGACATTAGACATTGGGACTGGTTCCGGTGCAATTGCCATTACGATGAAACATGAGCGAAACCAAGATAGTGTAACGGCAACTGATATTTCTGAGAAAGCCTTGCGAGTCGCAGAAGAAAATGCTAGAAATCATCAATTAGATATCCGTTTTTTACAAGGCGATTTACTAGAACCAGTTTCTTTGGAAACCTTTGATTGTATTATTAGCAATCCACCTTACATCAGTTATAGCGAAACGGAATTAATGGATGAATCTGTGTTAGAGTATGAACCACATTCAGCACTTTTTGCCGGAAATGAAGGAATGAGCTTGTATGAGCGTCTAGCTTATTCATTGCCATTTTCTTTAAAAACGGATGGTTGTTTATTTATGGAAATAGGTTTTCAACAAGGGGAAAAACTCTTAGAACTCTATAAAAAAGCTTTTCCAGATAAAGAAGTTTTGATCCAACAAGACATTAACGGATTAGATCGTATGTTAATTGTAAAATGATGCACTATAAAAAAGCCGGACATTTGTCTTGGTTTTTTTTTGAGAAAGGACTAAGAAAAATGAAAACAAAATTGTTTCATTCTGAAAATTTAGAGGAAGCGAGTCATTATTTGAAAGCAGGGGAGTTAGTCGCTTTTCCAACCGAAACAGTTTATGGGCTGGGAGCAATTGCTTCAGATGATGCTGCTGTAAAAAAAGTATACCAAGTAAAAGGAAGACCTAGTGATAACCCTTTGATTGTTCATGTTGCTTCAGATGACATTGCCTCTTATGTGGCCGAGGTTTCTCCTATGGCAAAAAAATTGATGCGTGCTTATTGGCCCGGTCCTTTAACATTGATTTTCAATGTTAAACCAGATATCTTTGCGCCATCTGTAACTGGCAATCAAACAACAGTCGCTTTGCGTATGCCTGATCAGCCAATGACTTTACAATTAATTAAAGAAGCTGGATTTCCCCTAGTAGGGCCAAGTGCGAATACCTCAGGAAAACCCAGTCCGACTAAACCAGAACATGTATTACACGACCTTGAAGGAAAAATTGTAGGGGTTGTAGACGGCGGTGAGACCAATATCGGTGTGGAATCAACTGTTCTTGATTTGACTGATTCAAGAGGGCCAATTATTTTGCGCCCAGGAGCCATTACTCGAGAACAAATTCAAATCGTTATTGATCAGAAAGTTTGGATGAATCACGAAGTAAGCCAGAAAAATCAAGAAGGTGCCCCCAAAGCACCTGGAATGAAATATATCCATTACTCACCAGAACAACCTGTCGTCTTAATAAAAAGTGATTGGCAAGGAAAGATTAAGGAGCTCCTGCAAAAAAATAAAAGAATTGGTATTCTAGCTTCTGATGAAAAAATAGCTGAACTGACAGAAAAATCAGAACTGTCAGTTTATTCACTAGGTTCTATAAAAGAACCGATGCTAGCTTCGAAAAAATTGTATGCAGGGTTACGTTATTTTGATGGTCAAGACGTTGATATCATCTTAGCCGAAGTCTATCCTAAAGAGGGAATTGGAATTGCCGTTATGAATCGACTAGAAAAAGCTGCAACAACCATTTATCCAGAATAGGTTCTGTGCTATACTTGGCACGAGCTCTAATCGTATTTTAATAAAATGATTATTTCAGGAGTGATAAGATGTATGATAAGCAAGTTTTCCAAGCAATAGAAAATGAAAAGTTAAGACAAGAAAATGGGATTGAGTTGATTGCATCCGAAAATTTTGTTTCAGAAGAGGTAATGGCAGTGCAAGGAAGTATTTTAACGAATAAATACGCAGAAGGCTATCCAGGTAAACGTTACTATGGTGGCTGCGAGTTTGTGGACGTGATTGAGAATTTAGCCATCGATCGATTAAAAGAACTATTTCAAGCAGAGTATGCCAATGTACAACCCCATTCTGGCAGTCAAGCGAATATGGCCGCCTATCGGGCGCTTCTGGAACCAGGTAGTAAAATATTAGGGATGGACCTTAATCATGGTGGACATTTAACGCACGGGTCTAAAGTTAATTTTAGTGGACAAACGTATGACTTTGTATCGTATGGGGTTGATAAAGATACAGAAGTTATCGATTATGAAAAAGTAAAAGAAATCGCGATCCAAGAAAAACCGCAATTGATTGTTGCAGGTGCTAGTGCTTATTCCCGCCAAATTGATTTCAAAAAATTTCGTGAAATAGCAGATGAAGTAGGCGCTAAATTACTTGTTGATATGGCTCATATTGCTGGACTCTGCGCAACAGGACACCATCAAAATCCGGTAGCGTATGCCGATGTTGTTACTTCGACGACTCATAAAACCTTACGAGGTCCACGTGGTGGAATTATTATGGCCAAAAAACAATATGGGAAAAAATTAAACTCCGCTGTTTTTCCAGGAATCCAGGGCGGGCCTTTGGAACATGTAATTGCCGCAAAAGCAGTAGCGTTCAACGAAGCAATGGACCTTTCCTTTAAGGAATATATCGGTCAAGTAGTCGAAAACGCTAAGGCAATGGCAGAAGTTTTAAAACAGTCCAGATTCCGAGTGATTAGTGGCGGAACAGACAATCATTTGCTGTTACTGGATGTCTCAGAGTTTGGATTAAATGGTCAAGAAGTAGAAACGTTACTTGATTCAGTAGGAATCACTGTTAATAAAAATTCGATTCCTTTTGATACATTACCACCATCAAAAACAAGTGGTATTCGAATTGGAACACCAGCCATAACTACGCGCGGATTTGGTAGGAAAGAAGCCGTGCAAGTTGCCGAATTGATGATTGAGACACTAGAAAATCGAGATAAGCCCGAACAATTAGAAGCCATCAGAAATTCCGTACATGAATTAACAGAGAATTTTAGCTTATACGAAAAAAGTAAATAATACCTAGCAAAATGGCTGGTAATCTTATACAATGTAACAAGTGAAAACTGAGAGGGGAATACAAATGGGACGTGTAACAGTAATGGATCATCCGTTGATTCAACATAAATTGACAATTATTCGTAGAGTAGAAACAGGAACAAAGGACTTTCGCCAAGTGGTAAGTGAAATTGCGATGCTAATGGCATACGAAGTCACCCGTGATATGCCTTTAGAGGATATTGAAATTGAAACACCACTTGTAAAATCAGTAGAAAAAACGTTAAGTGGTAAAAAAGTTGCTATTATTCCTATTCTCCGTGCGGGAATTGGGATGGTCGACGGCTTCTTAGCAATGTTACCAGCTGCGAAAGTAGGCCATGTTGGGTTATATCGAGATGAAGAAACACTTCAACCACATGAGTATTTCGTAAAATTACCAGCAGACATTTCTGAACGTAAATTATTCGTTGTTGACCCTATGTTAGCTACAGGCGGATCAGCTATTGCTGCAATCGAAGCGCTTGAAAAACGAGGAGCTAAAACTTCAAATATTAAATTTGTTTGTCTTGTTGCAGCACCTGAAGGAGTTAAAGCACTTAATGATGCTTACCCGGATGTAGAAATCGTCGTTGCTGCTTTGGATGATCGATTAAATGAAATTGGTTATATTCTTCCAGGTCTGGGAGATGCTGGTGACCGTCTATTTGGAACGAAATAGTTAAACATCGAAGAGGAAAAAAAGCGATTCTTTCCCTCTTTTTTATTTTGTCAATAAATGATAATGTCATTAAATAGCTATGACTAAATCCACATTATGAAGTGGATTGAAATGATGTTGCAGATAAAAATTACAAATAACCTTGTCACAATGCTTTTAAACAATATTATTATATGTTATAGTAAAGAAATTTTCTTAATTTTTTCAAAAAACTTTGAAAATGTTACGACAAGATGATATCATTGAGCAAGCAAGCAAGCCGCTTTTATTTAGTGTGTCTTTTTATGGTTTGTTTTAATTTGGTTGAAAAGAGGTGAAACGATTGGAACACGAATCTGTTATTGTTGAGTTTATGGGAATTGGTTTTGATTTGAGTATCATCATCAGTGTTATTGTAACGTGTATAATTATCCTTCTTTTTTCCTATATCACGACAAGAAAATTGTCTGTTAAGCCTGGGAAAGCACAGCTCGCTATCGAATATATTGCAGATTTTGTAAAGAATATGATTTCCAGTTCAATGGATTGGAAAGTTGGCGAACAATTTTATCTACTAGGTTTTACTCTCTTTTTATTCATATGGGTAGCAAATATCGTAGGATTAATTTTGGTTATAAACATAGGTGGTTTTTCTTACTTTAAGAGTCCTACCGCTAGTCCGGTTGTCACATTAGCTCTTGCACTATTGGTTATTTTAATGACACATTACTATGGAGTACGTGAACAAGGTTTTAAAGATTACTTTATGAATAGCTACATACGTCCTGTGCCAGCATTATTCCCAATTAAAATTTTGGAAGAATTCACAAATACGCTTACTTTAGCTCTGCGTTTATACGGTAACGTTTTTGCGGGTGAAATTTTACTCGGTTTAATAGCATCACTGGCATTAAGTTTTGGACCGTGGACTTGGATTATTGGTATTCCTCTACAAATGGTTTGGCAAGGATTCTCAGTATTCATTGGCTCTATTCAAGCTTTTGTATTTACAACTTTAACAATGGTTTATTTATCTCATAAAATCGAACATTAATTTAAATAAAAAGGGGAAATCGAAATGAATTTTATAGCAGCAGCCATAGCAGTTGCCGGTGCGGCAATTGGTGCTTCATTAGGTAACGGGAGAGTTATTTCTACAACAATTGAAGCTATTGCCAGACAACCTGAATTACAAAGTCGCTTACAGACCCTAATGTTTATCGGTGTCGGACTGATTGAAGCTGTTCCAATTATGGCAGTCGTTATCGCATTCTTACTAATTTTTCAATAAAAAAAGAATGATACATAAATAGGAGGGTTTATATGAAACCACTAATGTTGCTGGGAGCTACTTCCACAGCACTGGGAAATACAATCGTTACTCTTGTTTCATTCTTATTATTACTTTGGCTAGTAAAGCGTATTGCTTGGAAACCACTAATGAATGTATTGGAAGAAAGAGAAAAGACGATTAATTCTGACATAGATACAGCATCAGAAGCAAAAAAAATTGCTTTGAGAGATCGTGCCGAAACAGAAGCGCAGTTACGAGAAGCACGTAATAGTGCAAATGAATTATTAAGTAAAGCACAAATTGAAGGTAAAGAATTACAAAAAACAATTATCAAAACAGCAAACGAAGATGCACAACGGATTCGAAAACAAGTTGAACAAGAAGTTGAACTTGAACGAACACGTATGCTCCAAAGTATGCGAACTGAAATTAGTGGGTTATCGATTGCACTTGCTGAAAAGATAATTGGCAGAGAATTGAGTTCAGAAGATCAAGATCGATTGGTTAATGAGTTTATCGAAGGACTGGAAAAATAATATGGACAAAATTGAAGAATCTCTTATTGATAGTTACATTGACGAATTTTTAGATGAACTTGAACCTGAAAATCAGTCTAAAATTATTAAGTTGACATCAGCCGTTCCATTACGTCCTGAGCAAAAAGAACGCATCGTTACAGCTTTCCTCAATAAGATAAATTACACGGATGAATACGAAGTTATTGAAGTTGTCGATGAGTCTGTACTCGGCGGAGTAAACCTCGAATCAGATAATTTTTCCTACGACAACACATTACGTAATAAATTATCACAAATGAAGAAACATATATTACAAGACCAATAAGATTGAAGAGGTGAAGAATGTGGCATTAGACAAAGAAGATTTACATTCTTTGATCAAGCAAAGAATCAGCTCTTTTCAATCGACTTCAGAAATGGAGGAAATTGGAAAACTGACCTATCTAGGAGATGGAATTGCTCGTGCGACTGGTTTAGAGAATGTTATGAGTGGGGAACTGCTCGAGTTTGAAGATGGGACCATTGGTATGGCCCAAAACTTAGAAAGAAAAGACGTCGGAATTGTCATATTTGGTGAATACTTTAATATTCGTGTGGGGGAAACAGTTAGACGGACCGGACATATCATGGAAGTTCCTGTTGGGGATGCCTTAATTGGACGCGTAGTAGATGCACTTGGAAATCCTGTTGATGGCCAAGGCCCTATTAAGACTTCCAAAAAACGTCCAGTTGAAAATGAAGCGCCAGGTGTTATGGACAGACAGCCAGTAGAAGAGCCTTTACAAACTGGGATTAAAGCGATTGATTCGCTTGTGCCAATTGGTAGAGGACAACGTGAGTTGATTATTGGTGACCGTAAGACTGGAAAGACAACCATTGCAATGGATACTATTTTAAACCAACGTGGCAAAGATGTTATTTGTATCTACGTAGCAATTGGTCAAAAAGAATCCTCAGTTCGGAATATGACCGAGACACTTAAGAAATACCGAGCGCTTGATTACACGATTGTTGTATCAGCGAGTGCTTCTAACCCAGCACCTATGCTGTATATTGCACCCTATGTAGCAACTGCAATCGCAGAAGAGTTCATGCATGAAGGGAAACATGTTTTAATTGTTTATGATGATTTATCTAAACAAGCGGCAGCTTATCGCGAAATGTCCTTACTTCTCAAACGGCCACCTGGTCGAGAAGCCTATCCAGGAGATATTTTCTACTTACACTCACGCTTACTAGAACGATCTGCAAAACTGAGTGATGCTTTAGGAGGAGGTTCCATTACCTCACTTCCGATTGTGGAAACACAAGCGGGTGATATTTCTGCTTATATTCCTACCAACGTTATTTCTATTACGGATGGTCAAATTTTCCTAGAAAGTGAATTATTCTTTTCTGGAATACGTCCGGCTATCTCCGCAGGTTTATCAGTATCTCGTGTAGGTGGATCTGCACAAACGAAAGCCATGAAAAAGGTTTCTGGAACACTCCGTTTAGATTTAGCAACCTTCCGAGAGTTAGAAGCCTTTACGCAATTTGGTTCCGATTTAGATGCCTCTACTCAACAACGATTAAACCGTGGCCACCGAACAGTTGAAGTATTAAAACAAGGTCTGCACCAAGTGATGCCTATGGAAGAGCAAGTAATTATTTTATACGCTCTTACAAAAGGGTTCTTAGATGTTGTGCCAGTTAGAGATATTCCTCGTTTCGAGTCAGAATTAATGACCAATTTACATTTCGCTGTTCCGCATGTCATTGAGGAAATTGTTACAACCAAAAAATTGACAGATGAGGTAGAAGTTGAGTTGTTTGCGGCTATCAAAGCATTTGCATCCGGATTTATACCACATAGTCTTTAAGAGGTGAAGAAATGGCATCGTCATTAATTGAATTAAAGAAGCGCATTGCTTCTACAAAAAAAACAAGTCAAATCACTAATGCTATGCACCTCGTATCCGCTTCAAAACTGAATCGGTCAGAAGAGAAGGTCAAGCGATACCAGCTGTATGCAAGTAAAATTAGAGAAATGGTGACTCATATCGCAGGCGGCCAGTTATCTTTATTAGAAGAAAGTGGCCATGCAGTTGCACAAAGTCAACAAGTAATAAATTTTCATGATTTATTAATTGAACGTGAAGTGAAAAAGACTGGCTATTTAATTATTTCAACGGATCAAGGTCTAGCTGGAAGTTATAACTCGTCTATTTTTAAACATGCACGTAAAATGATTTTAGACGACCATGAGTTACCTAAAGAGTATATGGTTATTACAATCGGTGAAACATTAGCGAGAGATTTAGAAAAAAGTGACATTCATGTTGCTCATGTGGTTGAAGATTTAAAAGACCAACCATCATTTGGAGACGTTCGAGATATTGTGACACTACTCGTCGATTACTATAGAGATGGCGAGTTTGATGAACTATACGTTTGTTATACGCATCATATCAACGCAATGTCTTCAGAATTTCGAGCTGAAAAAATGTTACCATTGTCTGACCTCGATACGTCAGAAACGCAAGAATATGAAGTCGAGTATTTATTTGAACCAACAGAAGAAGATATTTTAGAAGTATTACTGCCGCAATATGCAGAAAGTCTGATTTATGGTGCGATCATCGATGCTAAAACATCGGAACATGCTTCTCGCATGCTAGCGATGAAGAGCGCGACAGACAATGCGGGTGATTTAATTAAACGACTATCCTTGCAACAAAACAGAATGCGTCAAGCTGCTATCACGCAAGAATTGACGGAAATTGTTTCTGGTGCAAGTGCACAAGAAGAGAAATAAAGGGGATGCGTATAGAAATGGAAAAAGGACATATCGTTCAAGTTATTGGGCCTGTCGTTGATGTCGACTTTCCCCTAGACACAGAACTACCAAAAATCCATGATGCTTTAGTAATAAAAAAAGAGCGTCCAGATGGAACCGTTGAAAAGGTTGTTTTAGAAGTAGCCTTACAGATTGCACAAGGATCTGTTCGGACGATTGCGATGCAGTCAACGGACGGATTACAGCGTGGGCAAGAAGTTTTGAATACCAAGCAACCAATTCGGGTTCCTGTAGGGGAAGAAACACTAGGAAGAGTATTTAATGTCCTGGGAGACACAAT
Source organism: Jeotgalibaca dankookensis (assembly GCF_002005405.1). Classification (NCBI taxonomy): domain Bacteria; kingdom Bacillati; phylum Bacillota; class Bacilli; order Lactobacillales; family Carnobacteriaceae; genus Jeotgalibaca; species Jeotgalibaca dankookensis. The sequence continues at coordinate 1,107,479 of NZ_CP019728.1, read as the reverse complement.
CGATTTGAAGTCTGAATTTCCTGATGACTATCCACGCGAAGGAATCCATAAGTTAGCACCAACTTATGATGAATTAAGTAGTAATTATGAAATTCTCGAAACAGGTATAAAAGTGATAGATTTATTAGCACCTTATTTAAAAGGTGGTAAAGTTGGTCTCTTTGGTGGTGCTGGGGTAGGGAAAACAGTTTTAATCCAAGAACTGATTCATAATATCGTTGAAGAACACGGTGGGATTTCGGTCTTTACCGGTGTTGGTGAGCGTACACGTGAAGGAAATGACCTTTACAATGAAATGCAAGAGTCTGGAGTGGGCAAAAAAACAGCGATGGTATTTGGTCAAATGAATGAACCACCAGGAGCACGTATGCGTGTGGCTTTGACTGGTTTAACCATGGCAGAACATTTCCGCGATAAAGAAAAACAAGATGTGCTTTTGTTTATCGATAATATTTACCGATTTACACAAGCTGGTTCAGAGATTTCCGCGCTGCTCGGAAGAATGCCCTCAGCTGTTGGGTACCAACCTACACTAGCAACTGAAATGGGTGAACTGCAAGAGCGGATTGCTTCTACAAAAAATGGATCGATTACATCGATTCAAGCGATCTATGTACCGGCGGATGACTACACAGACCCAGCTCCTGCCACTACTTTTGCCCATTTAGATGCTACTACAAACTTAGAGCGTCGTTTAACCGAACAAGGGATTTATCCAGCCGTTGATCCATTAGGTTCATCTTCAAGTGGTCTCTCTCCAGAAATTGTCGGTGAAGAGCACTATAATGTTGCAACGGAAGTACAATTTATTCTCCAACGTTATAATGAGTTACAAGACATTATTGCCATACTAGGTATGGACGAATTGTCTGAGAATGAGAAAGAAATCGTAGGCCGTGCTAGAAGAATTCAATTTTTCTTATCACAAAATTTCCACGTAGCCGAGTCTTTTACAGGTATACCAGGTTCTTATGTAACCGTTGAAGAGACGGTAAGAGGCTTTAAGGAAATTATTGAAGGGAAACATGATGATGTCCCTGAAGAAGCCTTTCGAAATGTTGGTACGATTGATGATGTATTATTAAAGGCAAAGAATTTAGGTTATAAAGGGGTGTAAGGATATGGCTGAACTACACGTATCAGTTATCACACCGGATGGAACTGTTTTTGAACATCGCGCGAAAGCAGTTGATGCTCGAACACCTGATGGCGGTATTACCATTTTAGCCAACCACACACCAATCATTGTTCCGCTAGCAATTAGTGAGCTGGTAGTGACGCGTTTGACAGAGGGATATGATAAAAATTATATTGCTGTCGGTGGTGGTATTATGGAAGTGCGTGATAATCAAGTGAACATTATTGCGAATACCGCTGAACGATCACGGGATATTGATTTAGACCGAGCAGAAGTAGCTAAACGCGAGGCTGAAGACGCCTTAGCTGAAATACGTGAAACACAAAATACTAAAGAATTCCAACGTGCCCGTGCGTCGCTTGCAAAAGCGATTAACCGTATTGGAGTCTATAATAAAAAGTATTAAAAACGCCGATTGTAAAATTAAGCTAGACAAATAAATAAGCCATTCGTGGTACACTCAAATTGTAATTCCTACCAAAGAATACAAAGGAGTGATCACGAATGACCTACACCCATCTTACCATGGATGAACTAGTGATGATAGAGGCTTACTACCACCAAAATATCGCTGTAACAAAAATATCGGCTCAGTTAAAACGTTCTAGAATGACCATCTACAACGTCATCAACTTCCTGAAGAAAGGCCATACGGCCTTGGATTATTACCGACAATATAAGAAAAACAAGGCGCGTTGTGGACGGCACAAGATAATCCTGCCCGAGGAACAACAAGTGTACATCAATAAAAAAATTGCACAGGGATGGACGCCAGATGTCATCATTGGTCGCCAAGAAATGCCAATCGCATGTTCCATGCGGACGCTCTATCGTCGCTTCAAAGAAAAGATATTCGATGAAACAACTTTACCCATGAAGGGAAAGCGGAAACCAAACGGCCATCAAGAACGTCGGGGAAAACAGGCTTTCAAGAGGAATATCGTTGAAAGGGAAAAGGATTATCCGGTATTCAAGGAAGAATTTGGTCATATCGAAGGTGATACTATTGTTGGTGTCCATCACAAAAGTGCCGTCATCACCTTGGTAGAACGACTTTCCAAAGTCATTATCACCTTGAAGCCCCATGGGCGAAAGGCAAACGATATCGAGAATACACTGAATCAGTGGTTTGAATCGATTCCTAGACATCTATTTAAGTCCATCACCTTTGATTGTGGAAAAGAATTCTCCAATTGGAAAAACCTAAGCAACCAACATGATATCGCCATCTATTTTGCCGATCCTGGAACGCCATCACAGCGCGCATTAAATGAAAACTCCAACGGATTGCTGCGAAAAGATGGGTTGCCAAAAGAAATGGACTTCAATCAAGTGGACCAAACATTTGTCTCATCGGTTGCGAACAAGCGAAATAATATCCCACGAAAATCCTTGGCATACCAGACGCCGCTGGAAGTATTTTTGAGTTACATAAATGAATCTACTTTGTCTAGCTTAAATTGACAAATCAAAAAATAAAAAATTAGAAGAAATCAATTCGTTGATTTCTTCTAATTTTTTTTAATAGGAAACTAGTGATTAGTAGCTTGAAAACACTTACTTAAAATTTTATAGTTAAGTTTTTTAATGGAATAAAACACCTTTATACTGATATTAAAGAGTTTCTTATTTTTATTTGTTCGGTTTTATGGTAGTATGGGCTAAGACTATGAGGAGGTTTGAAAGATGAACATACTACTTTCACTCGGTATACTAGAAATTATCTCCCACATGGTATTTATTTTTTTGTCTTTTTGGGCATTGCGAGCAACGCGAATTGAGATGTGGATAAGGAAAAATAAAATTCCACAAGCAAGATTGCTTTATTTTTTCACAGCAATTGCTTTAGGATACAATGTAAGTTCATTTTTTTTAGAATTTACGTCACTATCCCGAAGTTTAGCGTTCCTATTCGCCAATTAAAAAAAAGATATGAACAAAGGTAAACTTTAAATGGCTAATTAAATGAAAATCGCTTAGACTCACAGGTAAAACAATTTCGGAGGGATAACATAATGGAAAAAATGATTGTTAGAGGTGGCAACCGACTCGTAGGAACAGTAAAAGCAGAAGGTGCCAAAAATGCTGTATTGCCTATCGTTGCTGCAACAATCCTAGCATCTAAAGGTAGAACGGTTCTTAAAAATGTACCGGTATTATCAGATGTTTATACTATTAAAAACGTACTAAATAATATTAATATTGATGTAGAGTTTGATGAAGCAAGTAATGTCTTTGTAGCAGATGCAACTGGAGATGTTAGCTGGGAAACCCCATTCGAGTATGTTAGTAAAATGCGTGCCTCGATTGTAGTTATGGGTCCTTTACTAGCTCGGTTAGGTAAAGCAAAAGTAGCTTTACCTGGAGGATGTGCGATTGGAACACGTCCAATAGACCTTCACCTAAAAGGTTTTGAAGCAATGGGAGCAACCATAAAAATTGAAAATGGCTTTGTTGAAGCATATGCTGATAAACTAAAGGGTGCACGCATTTACCTCGACTTCCCAAGCGTTGGCGCAACACAAAACTTGATGATGGGTGCGGTGCAAGCCGAAGGAACAACCATTTTAGAAAACGTTGCACGTGAACCAGAAATTGTGGACTTAGCAAGATTCCTAAATGATATGGGTGCTAAAGTTTATGGTGCCGGTACAGAAACGATTCGTATCGAAGGCGTAGAAGAAATGGTAGGAACAACGCATTCAATCATTCCTGATCGGATTGAAACGGGAACATTTATGGTTGCAGCTGCTGTAACCAATGGTAATATATTAATTGAAGATGCTATTTCTGAACACAACAAACCACTTATTTCTAAACTAAAAGAGATGGGCGTTCGTATCGAAGAAGAAGCAAATGGTTTGCGGATTATCGGTCCAGAACAACTAAAAGCCACAGACGTTAAAACGATGCCACATCCAGGTTTCCCTACTGATATGCAAGCACAAATGACAATTGCACAACTTGTTTCTCAAGGAACTAGCACCATGACTGAAACAGTTTTTGAAAATCGGTTTATGCATTTAGAAGAAATGCGTCGTATGAATGCCAACTTTAAAATCGATGGTCAAACAGTTTTACTCTATGGAAACTCTGAACTTCAAGGAGCAGAAGTAGCAGCAACAGATTTACGTGCCGCTGCAGCTTTAATTATTGCAGGTCTTGTCTCAGAAGGCTATACCCGTGTAACTGCTTTAGAACATTTGGATCGTGGTTATTATGAGTTTGATAAAAAGCTTCGTAATTTAGGAGCCGACGTTGAGCGTATCAACGAAGATTCCGAGAAAGCTCTCTCTGCTAAAGAGTTAGATGCTTTATTCGTATAAACGAATAGTTACGACCATAAAGATATTTTCAAATAAATTAATCGTAAAGGACGTTTCCTATGAAATTCAACTCGAAACCTATATTTAGAGCACTCTTTTGGATTGCATTATTTATAGTACTAGCAGTCGTTCTGTTTGCTGTCGGCTTAATGATTGGTTATGGTGTGGTAGGTGGACAGAGTACGTTTGACATTTTCAAGCCTGAAACGTGGCACCATATTACCGATTACATCAGTCAGTAGCAGTTGAGTGGAATTCTTATTTAATTAGACTTTAAAAAGAAGTAGATGAATAAAAGTATTGCTCCCACCTATAGTTTAGTGGTATAATAGCAGTACTCTTGTCGCCTTAGTGTAATGGATATCACGTAAGATTCCGGTTCTTACAATGGGGGTTCGATTCCCTCAGGCGACGTTATAAGCAGAGTTAAACCCTCGTTCTAATCTACTAGAGCGGGGGTTTTTATCCAGATTGCTATAAAGAATTGGTAAACACATTCTAAGCATTATCATTGACCTTTATTGACCAATGGGGTACAATTTATTTTGTAAAGTAAATTATTTTAAATTCAGGAGGAACTTAAATGAATCTAATACCTACAGTAATTGAACAATCATCTCGTGGCGAACGTGCTTATGATATTTATTCACGTTTATTAAAAGACCGTATTATTATGCTGAGTGGTCCTATTGACGATAATGTGGCAAACTCAGTTATTGCACAACTCTTATTTCTAGATGCACAAGATCCAGAAAAAGATATTTATATTTATATCAATTCTCCAGGCGGATCTGTTTCTGCAGGACTAGCAATCTACGACACCATGAACTTTGTTAAAGCTGATGTCCAAACAATTGCAATGGGGATGGCAGCGTCAATGGGTAGCTTCTTGCTTACAGCAGGAACTAAAGGCAAACGCTTTGCATTACCAAACGCTGAAATTATGATTCACCAACCGTTAGGTGGAGCACAAGGACAAGCGACTGAAATTGAAATTGCTGCTCGTCATATTTTAGCCACACGTGAACGTCTCAATAAAATTTTAGCTGAACGAACAGGTCAACCGCTAGAAGTTATTGAAAGAGACACAGATCGTGATAACTATATGACTGCGCAACAAGCCAAAGAATACGGTATTGTTGATAAAGTGATGGAAAGTTCTAAAAATTTACATTAATAAAATATTTTCACAAGAGAGGTTAACCTTTAATAGGCTGACCTCTTTTATTTAAGATTAAATTGAAAGCGCTTCACAACCTTCTGCGCTAAACTTTGTTATGTGGGACATTATAAGACCTACTACGTTTTGCAATGATTTTTAGAAAAAAGTGCTAAAATAGTTGTAAATTTTTTCTTATGTTGGTACAATGTCTGTAGTAGGGCAAAGGCATATATTACTATTTTACTTTTTATTGAGTGAATAGTTTTAAAAGCTATACGATAGTCGAATCTTTTATGGTTGGTTGGCCATTTATGGACCTACACCTAGAATTGAGGATTGATTATGAAAGATACCATTTCTGTTCTACAAAATATTATTCCAGACATGCTAGCTGTTTTAAATAGCCGCTATCGTATTTTGGAAGTTATCTCTTTACACCAACCAATTGGTAGACGTGCGCTGTCGGAAGTAATGAACCTTTCAGAACGAACGCTTCGAACTGAAACAAGCTTCTTGAGAAGTCAGGGTTTGTTATTCAGCTCTAAATCCGGCATGTCGTTGACATCAAAAGGCAAACAAGTCTTTAATCAAATGGAAGGTATTCTAGAAAGATTAATGAAGATGGATTTAAAAGAAGAGACGCTTGCTAAGAAGTTAAATATCCAATTCTGTCGTATTGTACCGGGTGATAGCGATTTATCTTTATCCGTTTTAAACGAATTAGGAATCCAAGCGGCTCGGATGTTTAATGAACTCTTGCCGGAAGGTGAGTTTGTTGTCGCAGTAACGGGAGGAAGTTCTTTAGCCGCAATGGCTGAGAATATGACCTTTGAACTTTCTGATAACAGGCACTTTACCTTTGTTCCAGCTAGGGGAGGGTTAGGAGACTTAATGTCTATCCAAGCTAACTCCATTAGTGATTTGATGGCTCAGAAAACGGGCGGCGCTAATACCGCTTTGTTTGTACCCGATAATTTGAGTGAAGCAGTTCTTAATCTTCTTAAAGACGAACCGACTATTCGTCATACTTTAGATATGATGAAGCAAGCGAATTGTTTGTTATATAGTGTCGGAAATGCTAAGATTATGATGGAACGAAGAAAACTGGCAGATGATTTAAAGAATGAATTGATTGCCAAGCAAGCAGTTGGTGAAGCGTTCGGATGCTATTTTGATAAACAAGGTAAAATTGTCCATCGATTATCACGATTTGGCTTGCAAATTGAAGACGTTGCTCGAATCCCTTATGCCATAGCTATCGCAGGGGGAAGTTCAAAAAGTAACGCAATTAAAGCTTTTTCACACATTGCACCTGATCATACATGGTTAGTGACAGATGAAGGTGCAGCTAACTTGATTTTAAAAGGGTAAACCCTTTAAAATAAATTAATTATCCTGAAGGAGGATTTTTTAAACATGACAGTAAAAGTAGCGATTAATGGTTTCGGACGTATTGGACGTTTAGCACTTCGTCGTATTCTAGAATCAAATACAGGTATGGAAGTTGTAGCAATTAACGACTTAACAAGTAACGAAGACTTAGCTTATCTACTAAAATATGATACAGCACAAGGACGTTTCCCATACTCTATATCAGTTGAAGGTGACGACCTAGTTGTAGATGGTAAAACAATCAAATCTTACGAAGAAAAAGATGCGAGCAAATTACCATGGGGAGACCTTGGAATTGATATTGTCCTAGAATGTACAGGATTCTACGTTAGTGAAGAAAAATCACAAGCGCACCTTGATGCAGGCGCAAAACGCGTTCTTATCTCTGCACCAGCTTCAGGCGATCTAAAAACAATCGTTTATGGTGTTAACCATGAAGAAATTTCAGCAGAAGATAAAATTGTTTCTGCAGCATCATGTACAACAAACTGTTTAGCACCTCTTGCTAACACATTAAACAACAAATTTGGAATTGAAAGTGCACTGATGTCTACAATTCATGCATACACTGCAACTCAAGCTCTACAAGACTCTCCAGGCGGACGTAAAAACCGTGCTGGTGCAGCAAATGCTATTCCAGCATCAACTGGTGCAGCTAAAGCAGTAGGCAAAGTAATTCCAGAATTGAACGGTAAAATTGATGGAACTGCTGTACGTATTCCAGTTATTACTGGTTCAATGGTTGAACTTTATACAGTACTTTCAAAAGAAACTTCTGTTGAAGAAATCAATGCAGCAATGAAAGAAGCTTCATCTGATGCATTCCTATATGAAACAGATGAAATTGTATCTTCTGACGTTATTGGTGTTCCAGCTGGTTCTATCTTCGATGCAACACAAACAAAAATCATCGAAGGTGAAAATGGCCAATTGGTTAAAACTGTAGCATGGTATGACAACGAGTATGGTTTCGTTGCAAACATGGTAAGTACACTAGCTTATATGGCTGCAAAATAATTTTGAATGTACTCGTAAAATAGGCGGGAAGCGACGCGCTTCCTGCTTTTTTTTATAAATTTGAGTGGAGGTTCTCATATGACAAAGAAAGTAGTTACAGACTTAGATGTTTCAGGAAAAAAAGTACTCCTTCGTGCGGATTTTAATGTACCAATGAAAGACGGAGCGATCACGAATGATAACCGTATCGTTCAAGCCTTACCAACTATCGAATATTTAATTGAGAATAATGCCAAAGTTATTCTGTTTTCACACTTAGGTAAAGTTAAAACAGAAGCAGACAAGGCTTCTTTGAGCCTTCGTCCTGTTGCAACACGTTTGGGTGAACTATTAAATAAAGAAGTGAAGTTTGTAGCCGAAACACGCGGTGAAGAACTTGAATCTGCTATCGATTCTATGGAAAAAGGCGATGTATTAGTATTTGAAAATACGCGTTTTGAAGATATTGATGGCAAAAAAGAAAGTAAAAATGATCCAGAACTCGGTAAGTATTGGGCTAGTCTCGGTGATTTGTTTGTGAATGATGCATTTGGTACAGCTCACCGTGAGCATGCTTCTAACGTAGGAATTTCATCAAACTTAGAAACAGCAGCAGGCTTCTTGATGGACAAAGAGATCAAATTCATCGGTGGAGCAGTTGACGAACCAGCGCGTCCATTTGTAGCAATCTTAGGTGGCGCAAAGGTAAGTGACAAAATTGGTGTTATCGAGAATCTACTTGAAAAAGCAGATAAAATCATTATCGGTGGCGGAATGGCTTATACATTCTTGAAAGCCCAAGGAAAAGAAATTGGTCATTCACTTCTCGAAGAAGACAAAATTGATCTTGCTAAAGACTTAATGGCGCGTGCTGGCGATAAGTTGATCTTACCAGTAGATGCAACCATTGCGTCATCATTCAGTAATGAAGGATTAGAAGGCGTTGTGTCTATAGATGATATTCCAGCTGATATGGAAGCGTTAGATATTGGACCAAAAACAGTTGAACTTTTTGCTAAAGAGCTAGAAGGTGCAAAAACAGTTGTCTGGAACGGACCAATGGGCGTTTTTGAACTTGAAAACTTTGCTAAAGGAACAATTGGTGTTTGCGAAGCAATCGCGAAACTTGACGATGCAATCACAGTTATCGGTGGTGGCGATTCAGCAGCAGCAGCAATGCAACTAGGCTATGCAGATGACTTTACTCATATTTCTACCGGTGGTGGTGCATCTCTAGAGTATCTAGAAGGTAAAACCTTACCAGGTGTAGCTTCAATTTCTGATAAATAATAGTAAAACTAGGAGGAGAAATATGCGTAAACCAATTATTGCAGGTAACTGGAAAATGAATAAAACAGCTGAAGAAGCACATGCTTTTATTGAAGCTGTAAAAAATAAGATTCCAAGTAATGACAATGTGGATTCTGTAGTGGGAGCTCCAACTTTATTTTTAGAAAAAATGGTTGAAGATACAAAAGGTACTGAATTAAAAGTAGCTGCTCAAAATAGTTATTTTGAAGATTCTGGTGCGTTTACAGGTGAAGTAAGTCCATATGCTTTAGGAGAATTAGGCGTTGATTACGTGATTCTCGGACACTCTGAAAGAAGAGAATACTTTCATGAAACAGACGAAGATGTCAATAAGAAAGTTCATGCTGTTTTCCGTAATGGAATGACACCAATCGTATGTTGTGGTGAAACACTCGAACAACGTGAAGCTGGTGAAACTGCTGAATGGATTAAAGGACAAATTACAAATGCTTTGAAAGATTTAACAGAAGGACAAGTATCTAATCTAGTTATTGCATACGAGCCAATTTGGGCAATCGGAACAGGGAAATCATCTTCAGCAGAAGAAGCCGATGAGACCTGTGGTGTCGTTCGCGAAACAGTAGCGGATCTTTACAACCGTGCGGTTTCTGATGCGGTACGTATCCAATATGGCGGTAGTGTAAAACCTGAAAATATTGCAGAATATATGGCCAAAGACAACATTGACGGCGCATTAGTAGGTGGCGCAAGTCTAGAACCAGAATCTTTCTTGAAATTATTGGAGGCAGTAAAATAATGAAGAAGAAACCCGTAGCAATTATTATTCTTGATGGCTTCGGTTGTCGCAGTGAAGTGATGGGAAATGCGGTTGCACAAGCAAAAAAACCTAATTTTGACCGCTATTGGAATTCATATCCTCATGCAACACTTGCTGCTTCAGGTTTAGCTGTTGGTCTTCCAGAAGGTCAAATGGGTAATTCAGAAGTTGGACACACCAATATTGGTGCAGGACGCGTGGTTTACCAAAGTTTGACACGTATTGATAAAGCGATTGAAGATGGTGAATACTTAACTAACGAAGCATTAGTCGGAGCCTATAACCATGCCGCTGGTAACGACTCTGCCTTACATCTATTTGGACTTGTTTCAGATGGTGGTGTGCATAGTCAGTTGCAACACGTTTTTGCTTTAATTGAAAGTGCTAGTAAAAAAGGTGTTAAAAAACTTTATTTACATGCTTTCTTAGATGGCCGTGACGTGGATCCTCACGCCGCACCTGGCTACATCGAAGCAGTTGAAAACAAAATGGCAGAAGTCGGTTTAGGAGAAATTGCATCGGTTTCAGGTCGTTATTATGCAATGGACCGTGACAATCGCTGGGAGCGTGTTGAATTGGCTTATAATGCCATTGTTCATGGTCAAGGGAAAATGTTTAATACGGCTCAAGAAGTTATTGCAGATAGCTATGCCAATGGCATTACCGATGAGTTTGTTTTACCAAGTGTCATTGTAAAGGATGGTCAACCTGTTGGAACTATTAAAGATAATGACGCTGTCATCTTCTTTAACTTCCGTCCGGACCGTGCGATTCAAATGTCAAACGCCTTTACAAACTTACAATTTTCAGAATTTGATCGTGGTGCAACTCCGAATAATGTTAAATTTGTGACCATGACCCTTTATCAAGAGTCTGTTGTTGCAGATGTCGCTTTCCCGCCTATTCCATTGAAAAATGTTGTAGCTGAAGTTCTAAGTAAGGAAGGAAAAACACAATTGCATATCGCGGAAACCGAAAAATATCCGCATGTTACCTTCTTTATGAATGGTGGTAAACATGAGCCGTTTGAAGGTGAAGACCGAATTTTAATTCCTTCACCAAAAGTAGCTACTTATGATTTAAAACCTGAAATGAGTGCCTATGAAGTAGGTGACGCACTGAATGCAGCAATTGATGAAGATAAGTACGATGCCATTATCTTAAACTTTGCTAATCCGGATATGGTGGGTCACTCAGGAATGTTAGAACCAACCATTAAGGCGATTGAGGCAGTGGATGAAAACTTAGGAAAAGTCGTTGATAATATCTTAGCACATGATGGTTATGCAATTATTTTTGCTGATCATGGGAATGCAGATACAATGATCACGCCTGAAGGAAAACCACACACAGCTCACACAACAGTACCCGTTCCGGTTATTGTGACGAAAAAGGGTGTCACACTTCGCAAAGATGGGAAGTTAGCTGACATTGCACCTACGATGCTTGAACTGCTAGATATTGAAAAACCAGAAGATATGACAGGTTCGTCTTTAATCGTTAAATAAGCAACGACTAGAAGATTTTGTTGCAATTACTAAGGTAATTGTCTAAAATTAATATGTAAAACATAAAAATTGTTTTCAAAAAGGAGAGAATAGAATGCCATTCATTACAGATATTTTGGCTAGAGAAGTACTTGATTCAAGAGGTAACCCAACTATTGAGGTAGAGGTTTACACAGAAACAGGCGCATTTGGACGCGGTATGGTTCCTTCTGGAGCATCTACTGGCGAGCACGAAGCTGTAGAATTACGTGACGGAGACAAAGATCGTTACTTAGGTAAAGGTGTTCAAAAAGCTGTCGAAAACGTTGACTTAATTGCAGAAGCTATTATTGGTTTTGATGTTAGAGACCAACTTGCAATTGACAGAACAATGATTGAATTAGATGGTACACCTAACAAAGGTAAATTAGGAGCTAACGCTATTTTAGGAGTTTCAATTGCAGTTGCACGTGCAGCAGCAGATTACCTAGATGCACCACTATACCAATATCTAGGTGGATTCAATGCGAAAGTATTGCCAACTCCAATGATGAATATCATTAATGGTGGTTCTCACTCTGACGCACCGATTGCTTTCCAAGAATTCATGGTTATTCCAGCTGGAGCACCATCATTCAAAGAAGCACTTCGTTGGGGAGCAGAAATTTTCCACGCATTGAAAGCAATTCTAAAAGAACGTGGATTAGAAACTTCTGTTGGTGATGAAGGTGGATTTGCACCACGTTTTGAAGGAACAGAAGACGGTGTTGAAACAATTCTTGAAGCAATTAAAGCAGTTGGTCTAGAGCCAGGTAAAGATGTATACTTAGGTTTCGACTGTGCAGCTTCTGAATTCTATGAAGACGGCGTATATGACTACTCTAAATTCGAAGGTGAAGGCGGAGCAAAACGTAACGCTGAAGAACAAGTTAACTACTTAGAAGAATTGGTTTCTAAATACCCAATTATTTCTATTGAAGACGGCATGGACCAAAATGACTGGGATGGCTGGAAACTATTGACAGACCGTCTTGGATCAAAAGTTCAAATCGTTGGTGACGACTTGTTCGTTACAAACACTGAAATTTTGGCTAAAGGAATCAAACAACACATTGGTAACTCAATCTTGGTAAAAGTTAACCAAATCGGTACTTTAACAGAAACATTTGAAGCAATTGAAATGGCTAAAAAAGCTGGCTATACAGCTGTTGTATCTCACCGTTCAGGTGAAACAGAAGATTCAACTATTGCTGATATTGCTGTTGCAACAAATGCTGGTCAAATTAAGACAGGTTCATTGAGCCGTACTGACCGTATTGCGAAATACAACCAATTGTTACGTATCGAAGATCAATTAGGTGAACTAGCAGTTTACGAAGGTCTATCAGCTTTCTATAACCTAGAAAACAAATAATCTTTCGTTACTCAACCCCTCGTCTTTTGTGGACGAGGGGTTTTTGTTTGCAAAGTAAAGAATACCGCTATAAATTGTAGAATATTAAATAAATTTATGCTATAGTTAACAGTAGTATTTAAAGGAGGTCCACCATTGTACGAGGTCTTATTAATCGCACTTATCATCGTATCAATTTTGCTAATTATTACAGTTTTGATGTTACCATCTAAAACTAATGCGGCAAGCGCATTGAGCGGTGGAGCAGAAGCACTTTTTGGAAAACAGAAGGCAAGAGGATTTGAAGCAGGACTTAGAAGAGTTGCAGCGTTACTTGGTGCAGCATTTATCATTCTTGCGATGGCACTTGCATACTTATCTTCAAACTAATCAAGATATGGGAGGCTGGGACAAAAGTTCCCAGCCTCTTTTTATTCTTATTTGCACTCTCTTTGGATATTTGGCTATCTTAACGTACAATAGAGTTAGATTATTCAATGATGAGGTGGAGTACTGTGAGAAAAATGAAGTTACCAGAATCTTTTTTGTTTGAAGCTGGACCACGAGCGGTTTTGCTTTTACATGCTTATACAGGAAGTGCCAATGATGTGCGCTTACTCGGACGAGAATTACAACGACACAATTATACCGTTTATGCACCCCAGTTCAGGGGACATGCGAGTGAGCGATTCGAAGATATTTTAGATGAGGGTAGTCCTGATAAGTGGTTTGCAGACGTAGTGGAAGCAACTAGATTTTTAAAAGAAAAAGGCTATGAAGAAATCGCAGTAATGGGCCTCTCGATGGGTGGAATAATGGCAACGCGGGCGTTAGAAGTTGGCGATTATATAGGTGGGGGATCATTTAACTCGCCCATCCATCACATTGGCAAAACGCGCTTACCTGAAACATTTATAAGCTTGTATCGTTCGTTTAACAAACGAATGGGTGTGCCAGATGCACGCATCCAAGATAGTATTCCGCGTATTAAAACAAAAAGGACCCAACAATTAGAAGAAATAGCTGAATTTTCAAAAAAGGTAGCCGAGGATTTAAATCAAATCAACGTCCCTTATTACATCGCTTCTTCTGGAAATGATGAGCTAATTGATCCAGCAAATGGTCAAATATTAAAAGAAGCTTTAATGCCTTACACAGAGGTTACTTATCATGAGTTTCCAGAATTAACCCATGTGATAACCGTTGGTCCAAACCGAGAATCTTTTGAAACGACAGTTATAGCATTTTTAAATAAATTAAATTGGAAAGAAGGATAAAGAATGAGTAAAACAAATGACATGCAGTCAGAAGTTTTAGATTTTTTGAAAAAAAATCAACCAGATAGCTATTCGGTGAAACAATTAAGTGTTTCACTCAAGTACGAAGAGTCAAAAAAATTTAAAGAGCTAGTAAAAGCAATTGCTAACTTAGAAGAGTCTGGTCAAATCGTTTTAAATAAACAAGGACAATTCCGTCTGAAAGGTGAAGCAAGTACCATTGTCGGAACTTTTCGAGCGAACGATCGTGGCTTTGGGTTTGTTGATTACGATTCTGATGAGGACGATATTTATATCTCTAAAGAATCAACGGGTAGCGCTATGGAAGGCGATACAGTTGAAGTAAAAATTACTGGAAAACCTGAGCCTTGGAATAGCAAAGGACCAGAAGGTAAAGTTGTTCAGATTATTACCAGAAGTAGAAGCCGCGTTGTCGGTGAGTTTTTCCCTTACGACTCAAATCGCCGGGAAGAAACAGGTTTCTTAGGTTACGTCGTACCTGAAGACAAAAAGATTAGTCATATGGTCGCATACGTGCTACCACAAGGCTTGCATCCAGTTGAAGGTAGTATTGTACTCTTAGAAGTAGATACCTATCCAACGCCTGAAAAACCGGTTGCTATGACAGGGTTTGTAACCAAGGAAATTGGACACAAAAATGCACCGGGGGTTGATATTTTATCTATCCTGTATAAACTTGGAATCCCAACGGAGTTCCCTCAAGATGCCATCCAACAAGCAGAAGAAATTTCTTTTGATATTCCTGAAGAAGAAATTGCTAAACGCGTGGATTTACGTCATGAGAAAGTCATTACCATCGATGGGGCAGACGCAAAAGATTTAGATGATGCCATTTCTTTTAAGAAACTAGAAAACAGCCACTACCAATTAGGCGTCCATATTGCTGATGTTTCTTACTATGTGACTGAAAACTCACCGATTGACCGTGAAGCTTATGAGCGTGGGACCAGTGTCTACCTGACCGACCGTGTGGTACCAATGTTGCCACAAAAATTATCAAATGGTGTTTGTTCGCTGCTTCCACATGAGGATCGTCTTGCCATGTCTTGTGTGATGGAAATGGATGGCAACGGCCAAGTCATTAATTATGATATTTTCCCAAGTATTATCAATTCAAGTGAACGCTTCACCTATTTAGCAGTGAATGGTATTTTAGAAGATCGTGATCCAGAGTTAATGGAGCAATATGCGGATTATGTTGAAATGCTAGACGGGATGGGAAAACTCCATAAAGTATTAGAAGCAAAACGTCGCAAGCGAGGAGCCATTGACTTTGATACGACCGAATCCAAAATCTTAGTTGATGAAGAAGGTCATCCGTTAGATATTGTGACTGTGACACGGGGAATCGGGGAACGCTTAATTGAATCCTTTATGCTTTCAGCAAATGAGACCATTGCGGCTAATTACGATAGTAAGAAGTTACCCTTTATTTACCGAATTCATGAACAACCTGATCCAGCCAAAATGTTGCGCTTTATGGAATTTGTAACGACTTTTGGGATTATGGTAAAAGGAACTAATGAAAACATCAAACCAAAACAATTACAAAACGTTCTTAGACAAACAGAAGGCGAACCATATGATGCTGTTGTTTCAACTTTCTTATTGCGTTCTATGAAACAAGCAAAATATGATATGAGTCCAGTTGGGCACTATGGTCTGGCAGCTCAAGATTATACACACTTTACTTCACCTATTCGCCGTTATCCTGACTTGATTGTTCACCGTTTAATACGTGAATACTCAGAGGGAAATATAGCGACTAAAAAGGAAAAATGGGAAGGTAAATTACCGGATATTGCTATTCAAAGTTCGGTTACCGAACGCCGTGCTGTTGATGCAGAACGTGAAACGGATGCCTTGAAGAAGACTGAATTTATGGTTGATAAGGTTGGCATGCAATTTGAAGGAGTTATTTCTTCCGTAACAAAATTTGGTATCTTTGTAGAATTAGAAAATACGGTTGAAGGTTTGGTACATATTTCAAATATGAATCAAGATTACTTTAACTTTATTGAAAGTCATATGGTATTATTAGGAGAAAGAACAGGAATTGTTTTCAGAATCGGACAAAAAGTCAAAATTGAAGTAACCAAAGCAAATGTGGATACACGCGAAATTGACTTTGCCCTTGTAGAAGATACGGATTTAGATGTTTATGACCAAGAAATGAAAGCAAAACAAACTAAAAAAACAAATAAACCAAAATCAAAAGCGAGTAGCAAGAACCAAAAGTTTGGCAAGAAACCAAGCCAAAAAAAATCAAAAGATAACCGCTATTCTGGCAAGAAAAAAACCGTAAAAAAGAAACGTAAATAGAAATTGAGGTTGGGAACATGGCAAAAAAAGAAGGGAACGTATTAGCACAAAACAGACAAGCGCGTCACGAGTATACAATTTTAGACACTTTTGAAGCAGGGATTGTTTTAAAAGGAACCGAAATTAAATCTATTCGTAACGGTAAAATGACATTACGAGATGGCTATGTCTCCATTCATGGTGGAGAGGCTTTACTGCAAAATGTTCACATTAGCCCTTATGAACAAGGAAACATCTTTAACCATGATCCGCTTCGATCTCGGAAATTGCTACTACACAAAAAACAAATTAATCTGTTAGCGAACGAAGTGAAGACCCAAGGAACAACCATTGTGCCATTAAAAGTCTACCTTAAAAATGGCTTCGCTAAAGTTTTAATTGGTGTCGCCAAGGGGAAAAAACAGTACGACAAGCGTCAGTCTCTAAAACAAAAAGATATGAAACGTGAGATTGATCGTGCCATGAAAGTAAGATAAAGAGGGGAGGATAGTAGCTAAAGCTACTTCTCCTCTTTTCGTCTATAGTGAATCAAACCATTTCATAAGAGGTGATCAGGTTGGTTGTTGAAAAAGAAAAGTATCTCAGCTTGCTATCAAAAGAGTACCCAACGATTGCGGAAACCGTAACCGAGATTATAAATTTAGAAGCGATTATGAATTTACCCAAAGCAACGGAACATTTTATTAGTGATTTACACGGTGAGTATGAAGCTGTTCAACACGTGTTACGGAATGGCTCTGGAAACATCAAAGAAAAAATTAAAGAAATATTTCAAGGCCGCCTTAGCACTAAAGAAATGAATCAACTGGCTACGATTGTCTATTACCCAAATAAAAAAATCAGCTTGATTGTTTCCGAGTTAGAAACACCTGAAGAGATTGAAGAGTTTTATATGTTGACCACAACTCGTATAACGGAGTTATGTGCTTTTGTTGTTTCTAAATACACACGTTCCAAAGTTAGAAAGTCTTTACCGCCTGATTATGCTTATATTATTGAAGAACTGCTTTTTAAAGATAACACCACTTCAAATAAAGATGACTATTATGATAAAATTATCAAAACCGTTATCTCACTGGACCGTGGTAAGCAGCTCATTGTCGCATTTGCCTATGTCATTCAGCGCTTAGTAGTCGACCATATTCATGTCGTCGGAGATATCTATGACCGTGGTCCGGCACCTGATAAAATCATTGATACCTTAATGGACGGACATGAGTTAGATATTCAATGGGGTAATCATGATGTCTTATGGATGGGAGCTGCAAGTGGCTCACCTGCTTGTATGGCAAATGTGATTCGCATATCTGCTCGCTACAATAATTTAGAAATAATTGAAGATGCTTATGGCATCTCGTTACGATCTCTGATGTTATTTTCTGAGATGAATTACCCAGAAGATCGTTACCAACCTTTTTTACCTAAGATTGATCCTGATTCCGAAGAAAAAATTTATCCAGAAGAAATCCGTCAAATCGCTAAGATGAATCAAGCCATTTCCATTATCCAGTTCAAGTTAGAAGGGCAAATCATTCAACGTCAGCCCGAATTTAACATGACCGAGCGCTTGTTACTCGATAAAATCAATCATGATAAGGGTACAATTACCATTGATGGCAAAGATTACCCCTTAATTTGTGATTATTTTCCAACCATTGATCCTGCTAATCCTTACGAATTAACAAAAGAAGAGGAGATTGTCGTTGCGCGCTTAACAGAGGGGTTCTTAAATAGCGAGCGCCTCCATAAACATATCCAGTTTCTCTATAGTAAAGGGTCCATGTATCTGACTTATAATGATAACTTGCTATTTCATGGGTGTGTTCCTTTAAATGAAGACTTGAGTTTTATGGAGATGACAATCAATAAAAAAAATTATAAAGGTAAAGCCTTATTAGATAAATACGAAGATATTTTGCGTAAAGGCTATTTAAATCGGCACCGTGGACTCAGTTATCAACGCTATTTAGATTATATTTGGTATCAGTGGGAAGGTGAGGCATCTTCGTTGTTTGGAAAAGATAAGATGACTACTTTTGAGCGGTTATATGTTTCTGATAAAACAACTCATAAAGAAAAGAAAAATACCTATTATAAAGAACGTGATAACCTTCAAGTGTGCAATCAGATTTTAGAAGAGTTTGGTCTCGATCCTCAAAAAGGTCATATTGTTAATGGTCACACGCCTGTTCAAGAACGCCATGGAGAGGATCCACTAAAAGCAGACGGTAAGCTCATTGTAATCGATGGTGGATTTTCCAAAGCCTACCAGCCAACGACAGGACTAGCCGGCTATACGCTTTTATATAATTCTTATGGGATGCAGTTGGTTTCCCATCAACCCTTTACTTCAGTGGAAGATGCGGTAGCGAACGAGATTGATATCGTTTCAACAAGAAGAATCGTTGATAAAGAATTAAAACGGAAACTCGTCCGTGAAACAGATGTAGGGGCACGGTTGACGAATCGTGTCAACGACTTACAAGATTTGCTAGAAGCATACCAGGATGGTATATTAGTTGAGAGAATAAAGAAATAACGAATTGAGAGGTGTCACATGTCAAAAGGAGTCACATTTTATTTTATGCGTCACGGAGAAACGTATTTAAATAAATATAATCGGATGCAAGGTTGGGCGGATACGCCGTTAACACCGCGTGGCAGAAGAGACGTTGCGCGTAGTGGAGCAGGTTTAGCCAATCTAAAATTCGATGCTGTTTATTGTAGTGATTTACGAAGAACATTTGAGACAGCTCAAATTATTCTACGAGAAAATGAACACAAAGATACCCCACCAGTCAAGGCAATGCCAGAGTTTCGTGAGATTTTCTTTGGATCATTTGAAGGACTTGATGCTCGGGAAACGTGGGAAGATTTGTGGACCTTTTTAGGTTACGAAGACGGACCAGATCTCTTAGATGACCGTATACTAATGAAAGAATTAGACGGTATGAAGAAGATGGACCCTTACCATGAAGCAGAAGACTATATGACCTTTTGGATGCGCGTTGAAAAAGGACTAATCCAATTGATCAATGAGCACCGTGAAACAGGGCGCAATATTTTGATTGTCTCTCATGGTATTACCATTCGAAATATTATTCATGCCTTGATTCCCGAATTTAAAATTGGACGTCATTTAGATAATGCTAGTATATCTGCGGTCAGTTACTATGACGGGTTTTATCATTTAGAAAAATTCAATAGCATTGACCACTTTGTTCCGGACTTTGGTTATGAAGATGAAGAAGAACCGGAAGTTCATAAAGTATTACCAACGGATATTGATTTGGATGATGCCTTACTCCCTTAAGCGTAAGGACTTGAATTTTTACTAGAAACCTGTATAATAAAGAGTAGTCCATGAGACTTACCCTTTATTTAGGGGGTGTTACGGATTCGACAGGCATAGGTCGAGCTTTTGATGCGCTCCGTAGGTTACGTCTACGTTAAAACGTTACAGTTAAATATAACTGACAAAACAAACAATAATACTTTAGCTTTCGCTGCTTAATAACAGCTAGCTAAGATCCTCTTGGCATCGTCCATGTGCTCAAGTAAGGGTCCCATAATCAGTGGACTACGCCGTGACTTTCCATCTGGAGGAATCGGAAGAGACTAATCAGATTAGCTTGTTGTGATGCCGGTTAAATGGCTAGCATCTGGCGAAAACTAAATAATTTAACTATGAGCGTAGATTTGGAAGTGCCGATATGTTTGGACAGGGGTTCAACTCCCCTCACCTCCATTATAGCTTTACTAAGGTTTCCCACCAGCTTCTAAAGGCTGGTGGGAAGCCTTTTTTAATTTCTGAACTTTGCTAGTAAATGCTATAAACCATTACCAACCACTACCATTTCCATTACTACTCGAAAAAGGGTAATGGTTTTTGATTTGTCTGTTGAGACGGCGTTTCTAAGATAATTTCAAGTTGGTTGGTGCATAGTTGCTCGTTAAAACTTTCCGGAATCACTGTCATAACAACGTTCATGGACGATTTTTTTAAAAAATCAGGTGATTAAGAATTATAACCAAGCATAATTGTCCAATACAAAGTGTATATCGAAACCAGTGCAATTACTAAACCTATAATCATATTGAGTAAGGATGAGATTTTGCTTTGTTTACGTATTTTTCTTCCGCTAACTATAAGCAAAATTCCCCCAATTAAAAAAATAAGTTCGAATAGTAATACAGGCCATCTGAGCTCTATTGCTCGTTGTATCAAGTCCATAAGACGTCTCCTTTATTTAATATTTTATAACTAGTCATTAATGCTCCATAAACTTCGCAAACTTATCTGCTGTGTCCTTCTTCTCTTCTTTTGTAACATGAGCATAGATGTTCATTGTTGTTTGAATATCTGTGTGTCCTAGGCGAGCCTGTACATCTTTTATTGAAGCTCCCATAGAGAAGAGGATACTACTATACGTGTGTCGTAACCCATGAACTGTAATTTATTTAAGACCATTACGCTTTTGCACATTTCTCATACGGTCATTGGAAACATTAATTGAATAGAAATTATTTCTAGTATTCGCAAAAGCATTCTGATCGTGTGTATTGGTATTAAATCCAAGTTTCAGCATGAATTGAGCCTGATACATCTTCCACAGCTTTAAAAGCTTCATAGAGTCATAATCCATATCAATCACTCTTCGACCGTTCACCGTCTTCGTAGGTTGCATGATAATCTTATTATTTAAGCCCCTAGTAAGTGTTTTACTAATGTTGAGTGTAGATGTATCAAAATCAATATCCGACCATTTAAGAGCTAGTATTTCTGATTTTCGAGCACCGCTGTACGATAATATCCTAAAGTACGTATATCCGTTTACATCTAAATTTTCAGCCATTGTATCTTTAGTTATATTCAAATTTAAATTTTGTTTTAGAACGGTGTCTATACATTCAAAGTATTTCTAATAATAACACAGTTTATTGATACGCATCAATTATTACAGCGGTTATCTCTTGTAGACTGTAGATGTAACAAAAATACAAATGCGGAGGATTTATAGAAATGGACAAAAATATAGCAAATGACATAAATAGAAAATTAAATTTTTTACTGGAAGACCATGGTGTAACATTTGATGATTCTAATATGGCTTTAGACTCTTTAGATACTTTTCACGAAAAAGCAGACGCTTTGTTAGTCGCGCATAACTGTGAGATACCAGAAGCAGCGCATGATATTACTGGCTTGCAGCCGAAATTAAATATGCTGATTCAAGGGCATGGAGCGGAATTTGATGATTCGAATTTAGATCCCAATAGTATAGATACTGTCCTTCAAAAACTTGAGATTCTACAAGATGAACATGGTGCATAAAAGAAAAAGAGTCGCTATCTTAACGGATAGTGATTTTTTATTCGAATGTTTAAATGAATGTAAAAGATTGATATAAATCAATTCGCAAACAAAATATTCGGTCTATACTAACTGTGTAATCAAAACATTCAGAGTAATGACTAAAAAAATAAAGGAGAGAGAAGATGACGACGATAACGTTTCAATTAGAAAAATTGAACTGTCCATCTTGTATGCAAAAAATCATAGACAATGTAAATGAATTAACGGGGATAGAAACAATAAAAATTTTATTTGATAGAAGCAAAGCAAGAGTAGTATTTGAAGACAATAAAATATCAGAGGAAGAAATTCTTCATAAGATTGAAGAGATTGGATATTCAGCAAAGAAAATATAATAACGTATGAAA
Source organism: Jeotgalibaca dankookensis (assembly GCF_002005405.1). Taxonomy (NCBI): domain Bacteria; kingdom Bacillati; phylum Bacillota; class Bacilli; order Lactobacillales; family Carnobacteriaceae; genus Jeotgalibaca; species Jeotgalibaca dankookensis. The sequence goes on along the minus strand of NZ_CP019728.1, from coordinate 1,085,152 downwards.
GTTGATTGGGGTCAATTTTAAATGAAAAAGCGCAGGGTATACTGTAGTCAACAAGTACAAACTAGGAGGAGAAAGAAATGGGTTTTCAGCAAAAAATATTAAGCAGTAAAAATAAAATCACACTTATCTCAGGAATTTTAGGTTCTAGAATATTAAGTGTTGATGGGCCCATGGCCCTTTTGTGAAAACACAAAGAGACAAATGAATTTTTCCGTTAAAATGAAGGTATCGAGTCTTTATTTTAGGGAGGAAATTCATTTGTCTCATAAACATTCTATATTAAATCTGCTAGGAATAAAAGATAAAAATATTAAAGTGATGGATAAGGATTGGCTGAAGGAAGAAGTTAGAAATGGCCTGCATTGCAAAATCATCTCCGCCAAGCTGACCTATACACCAGAGGCTTGTAAGTGCTGCGGCTGCGTAAATGAGGGATCGATAGTCAAAAATGGGACAAAACTGACTCATCCTCTACTCCTCGATATGGCGGGATGTCCCACCTACTTGGAACTGAAGAAACAACGATTCTTATGCCGGGAATGTGGTCAAACGTTTATTGCGGAAACGTGTATCGTAAAAAAACGTTGCCATATCACGAATGATGTGAAGCGTTCTATCGCCGTCCAAGGGACGAGGAACATATCTGAAAAGGATCTTGCGCTTGAACACCGTGTTTCCAATAACACCGTCAAAAGGGTTTTTGGAGATTTTTATGATACATTCCGCCAAGTCTATACCCATCTTCCTGAGAACTTGGCGATTGATGAATTTAAGAGCGTAAAAAGCGCTGAGGGGGCAATGAGCCTGATTATTTGTGATTCCGACAACAAGAAAATTTTTGATATTCTTGAAGATCGCCGTAACAAATCAATCATGGATTACTTTATGCGTTTTCCACAAGAACAACGAGCGAAGGTCAAGACGGTGGTAGTAGACCTTTACGGTCCTTATCAAAAACTGTTTCAGGCCCTCTTTCCTCAGGCAGAGTTGATCATTGATCGTTTTCACATTGTCACACAGGTGAACCGAGCTCTCAATATGGCACGTGTCAGTTTTATGAATACCCTGAAGAAATCGAAAGACTTAAAGGCTAATCGAGATTACAGGAAGCTGAAAAAATACTGGAAATTAATCCTGAAAAAGGAAGAGACATTGAATAGCACCGAATACCGTTATCACCGGCTTTTTAAGGGTCTCGTGACGGAGAGGGGAATCATTGACTATCTCCTCTCTTTGGACGAGGGGTTGCGCCTTAATTATAACGCCTACCAAACCATCATCTTCACGGTTAATCACCGGAAACCAAAGCTGTTCAGCTCTTTCGTTCATGAAAAACAACAGGGGCTGACGGTCAAAATGGACCAGGCTTTGAAGACATTCCGTCAATCCGAAAAAGCAATTATCAACGCACTGAACTATGATTACTCGAACGGCTTAGTGGAAGGAATCAATAACAAAATCAAGGTTATTAAGCGGGCAGCCTATGGTTATCGTAACTTTTCTAATTTCCGTAACCGCATCTTTATAGAATATAAATTGCTAGAAATAAAAACAGCAGCTTAGGAACCGTTCGGTTCCCAGCTACTGCTTCATAGATTGTGAATTTTAAACTTCATTCAATCGTAAAAATACACTATCAACACTTCTTGACAAAGAGCCGAATTTTAATCGTTATAGGATTTATTGCACACTTTGGTTTTGGAAACACACAAGTTTTTAATATCGCATTCATTATCGCATCTATTTTAGGGGTGGCACCAATCGCCATTCAAGCTTTTGGGGCTTTAAAGGTAAAAGTAATTTCAATTGATGTGTTAGTAACCATCGCAGTAATCGGTGCTTTCCTCATTCAAAACTATGAAGAGTCAGCTATCGTAACGTTCTTATTCTTATTCGGTAGCTGGTTAGAGGCTCGCACATTGAACTCTACTCGTTCAGCGATTAAAGAATTGACAGAAATGGCACCAGAAGTAGCTTTTAAACAAATGGAAAATGGTGAATTTGAAGAAGTTGATGTATGGGATGTTGACGAAGGCGATATCCTACAAGTCCGTACAGGTGGAAAAGTTCCAGTTGATGGAACGGTTGTTATTGGTGAAGGTCACATTAACGAAGCATCAATCACTGGTGAAGCGGATCCGGTTCGAAAAGAAACAGATTCAGAAGTCTTCGCAGGTACAATTTTAGAAAATGGAACCCTACAAATTCGTGCAGACCGTGTAGGAGAAGATACAACTTTCGGTAAAATTATTGAGCTTGTTGAAGAAGCTCAAGATTCAAAATCAGAAGCTGAACGCTTTATTGACCAGTTCTCGCAGTGGTATACACCAGCCGTCTTAGTCTTAGCGTTTATCGTGTGGATTTTTAGTCAAAATGTCGAGTTGGCCATTACAATACTAGTACTCGGATGCCCAGGTGCATTAGTCATTGGAGTACCTGTTTCTAACGTAGCTGGTATCGGAAATGGTGCAAAAAATGGTGTATTATTAAAAGGTTCAGAAGTAATTCAAGACTTTAGTAAAGTTGATACGATTCTATTTGATAAAACAGGAACTCTAACTGTAGGTAACCCAGAAGTTGCCGAATTTAAAACCTATGGGGATGCAGATCAAGCACTAAGCTATCTGGCAAGTGTCGAGAATGAATCGGATCACCCACTCGCAAAAGCGGTTCTTTCACAGTTAGGCGATATTGAAATGTATCCAGTAGATGAAACAAACGTTGTAAAAGGTGGAGGAATCGTCGCAGAAGTCGATGGCCACCGCGTTGCAATAGGAAACGTAGCTTTAATGGAAAAAGAAAATATCCAATTAACAAAAGAAGCTCGTGAAGATTTTGAAGCCTACGAAAAAGGTGGAAACTCATTAGTTATTACAGTAGTCGATGGTGAGTTGAAAGCTCTAATGGGGATTCGTGACCAAATTCGCCCAGGGATTAAACAAGATTTACAAGCGATGAAAGCTTTAGGTGTTAAGAACTTAATCGTACTATCAGGAGATAACCAAGGTACTGTTGATTTAGTCGCTGAAGAATTAGGATTAACAGAAGCCCATGGAAACTTACTGCCAGAAGATAAGGCAGACTACCTCAAAGAACTCCAAGCTCAGGGTCAAATTGTCGCATTCGTTGGTGATGGAGTAAACGATAGTCCTTCATTAGCCCTTGCGGATATTGGAATCGCAATGGGTAGCGGAACAGACGTCGCTATTGAAACTTCTGATGTCGTTTTAATGAACTCAAATATGAGCCGCTTGCCTCACGCTTTAGGCTTAACTAAAGCAACCGCCAATAATATGAAACAAAATATTGTCATTGCAGTAGGTACTGTACTTGTTCTTCTAGCAGCCGTTTTCTTCTCAGACTGGATGAACATGTCAATTGGTATGTTAGTACACGAAGGAAGTATCCTAGTCGTTATCTTAAACGGTATGAGACTATTGCGCTACAGACTCAAAGGAACTGATGTAGAAACGGCGAACGCAAAAGAGGTTCATGCATAAAAAATACAATAAAAACTAAATAGATTACGGTAGAATTTCCAATATAATATAATCGAACAAATTTCAGAAACAATTAGGAGATTAATACTAATTCTTGATCTACATCAATTCAATCTATCTAGTCTTCGATTAGAATAGATGCATAAGAGGTAAGAAATGAAAATATTGAAATACAAAATACCTCGTTAAATTGATGTAGATCAAGATTAAAAGCTTGAATAGCTAATATACTATAGATGTCAATAAGGTAAATCGAATGAATAAATAATAAATAATAAATAAAAATTCAAAGGAGAATGTATCATGCAAAAAGCAAATATTCAATTAGAAACGTTAACTTGTCCATCATGTCTACAAAAAATCGAAAATGGTGTTGGTAACTTAAACGGTGTGGATAAAGACAGCTTAAAAGTGATGTTCAATGCAAGCCGCGTAAAAGTAAACTTCGACGACACTGTATCAATTGAAGACATAGAAAAAGCTATCCAAGACTTAGGTTATGGCGTAAAAAGATCGCGTGTAAAAGCCGCGTAGGTTTACTTAAAAAATCAAAAAAATAATGGAGGAATGAATCATGTCAGAAAAAACACCACAAGAAAGATTAAAAGAAGAACAAGAATATAAAGATCATGTGCATCATACGAAAATAAATGCAGCAGCCATTACAGACCATCTTTTAGGGAATATTCACACACTACATGTGAAGTTACATCAGTATCATTGGTATGTAAAGGGACCTCACTTCTTTACTTTACATGAAAAATTTGAGGAACTATATGATGATAATGAAAAATGGTTTGACCGTTTAGCTGAACAACTGCTAGCTTCAGGATATAAACCAGCTTCTACAACCAAAGAGCTTGTCGAGTATTCTATGCTATCAGAAGATCCAGCAGATAAATATATAAAAGCCGAAGAAATGGTTGACAATATCATCGATGATTTCAGAGAAACTCGTGAATTAACGATTCGTGCCATTCACTTGGCGCAAGAAGAAGAGAATGTTGTCTTTGAGGATACGCTAATTGAATTTAAAGATGACTTAGATACAAAAATCTGGATGTTGCAAGCCTTTTTAGGAAAAGAAGCCCTAGAAGATGATGATTACCACGATGAAGAGGAAGACTAATACAATATAGATGAAAAGGAACAAGTAACTGCGAATTTACAAAGTACAGTTGCGTGTTCCTTTTTTGTTTGTCAAATTGTTTCTATAATAGATGGTATTGATGGGCTAATTTTGATTAATTGACACCATTTTTGCTTTTGAAATGAAAAAAGATCAATGAACGCCTATGATTTAGTTACCAAACAAACCATGAGAAATTCACATGACTCATTTATTTTCTCAAAACACGCATGGCGTTCAATACAGCAATAACCGTTACACCAACATCTGCAAAGACTGCTTCCCACATCGAAGCGACACCAAAAGCACCTAAAACCAAAAATACCCCTTTGATGGCTAGTGCGAGAATGATATTTTGCCAGACAATTTGGCGAGTATCTTTGGCCACTTGCATGGCCGTTCCAATTTTAGACGGCTTGTCGTCCATAATCACGATATCCGCCGCTTCAATGGCTGCGTCTGATCCTAAGCCACCCATCGCAATCCCGATATCTGAACGGGCCAGTACGGGCGTATCGTTGATACCATCGCCCACAAAAACGACTTTATCTTTTTTATTTTTGCGCGCCATAATTTCTTCCATTTTCTCCACTTTGTCTTGCGGAAGAAGTTCCGAGTGGATTTCATCGATCCCTAATTTATTCCCAACAGCTTCGGCCACCGCTTTTGAATCGCCTGTAAGCATGATAATGTGTTCGACGCCTTTTTCTTTCATTAAGGCAATGCCTTCTGCAGCGTCATCTTTAATCGTATCGGCAATTAGAAGGTAACCAGCATAGGCTCCCTCAATCGCTAAATAGACAACCGTTCCGACTTCTTCTACTTCTTTAAAAGGAATACCATATTTAGCCATTAATTTAGCATTTCCGGCTAATATCTCTTTGCCATCAACAACCGCTTGAACACCATGGCCTGAGAGATCATTGTATTCATCAATTCGTCGTTCATCAATCTCTTTCCCGTAATGTTCTTTGATAGAAACCGCAATCGGGTGTGAAGAATGGGTTTCCGCATAAGCGGCTAGTTCTAAGAGTTCTTCATTATTGAATTCTGGTGTCGATTGAATATCGGTTATTTCAAATTCCCCTTTGGTTAAGGTACCCGTCTTATCCATAATGACATATTTGACATAGTTTAAGCCTTCTAAGAAGTTGCCGCCTTTCACTAAGATACCTTTACGTGAAGAAGCACCAATTCCGCCAAAGAAACCGACAGGAATTGAAACAACTAAGGCACAAGGACATGAAATAACAAGGAAAATAGCTGCCCGGTAAACACCATCGTTAAACGTCATTCCAGGAATAGTCAAGGGTAAAAGAACAGCTAATAAGACCGCTAAAATGACCACAATCGGCGTATAGTAACGAGCAAACTTTGTAATGAATTGTTCGGTTGGTGCTTTACGACTGCTTGCATTCTCAACCAGCTCGAGAATTTTTGTCACGGTTGACTCTGAGAAGGGCTTTTCAACCACGACTTCTAGCAAGCCGCTTTTGTTGATAAAACCACTTAAAACGTCGTCACCTTCTTTAACACTTCGGGGCATTGACTCACCGGTTAAAGCAGACGTATCCATAGCGGAAGAACCGCCGACCACTTTCCCGTCTAAGGGCACTTTTTCGCCTGGACGTACGAGAATGGTATCGCCGACTTTAATCGATTCTGGTGAAACTTGGCGTGTACTGCCATCGGCTAACTTTATATTGGCGTAATCCGGACGAATATCCATCAAGTCTGCGATAGAGCGACGTGATTTGTTTACGGCCACATCTTGAAAAACTTCGCCCACTTGATAGAAAAGCATAACGGCTACTGCTTCGGGATATTCTTGCACATAGAAGGCAGCAAGTGTCGCAATCGTCATCAAAAAGTTTTCATCAAAGACTTGGCCATTAAAGATATTTCGAACGGCTCGCCAAATCACATCATAACCGGCCACAAGGTAAGCGACCACAAACAAACCAAAGGAAAGGGAAGGGGTAATGGGGGCAAAACTTGCCAGTAAAAGCACTGAAACGGCAAGGATTAAGCGACCGATGGTTAAATTAATTCCCAAATTTTCTGGTCTTTTGTGATTCTGTTTCTGACCCGATTTTTCTGACTGGAGACCCCTGTCTTCTCCAACTTCCTGACCTGTAGCTTTTATAAGAGGGATGATATCAGGTTCTAGTTTTTTAATTTTAGTTTTAACCGAAGAAAGAGTTTTAGCGTCATTTTCTGCCACAAGATCAAAGCTTAATGTCTGGGTCATGTAATTCACGTTACTATTTATGACTCCATCTATTTCAGCCACGCCATTCTCAATCTTTGCAGCACAATTGGCGCAATCAATTCCCTCTAATAGCCATTCATGATGGCTTTCCTCATCTTCTTTGGAATGACTTTCCAAAACAATTGCTGGGTTCATGTTAATCAATTGCCCATCTGCTTTGTTTTTTAAAGTCACGTCGGGTTCCAACTTGTTAATTTTTTCTTGTATATTGACTAAGATTAAGTTTTCTTGATCATCAGCAACCTCAAACCTCAAGGTTTCTGTCATGAAATTCACATTGCTTTCAGTGACGCCAGGAATGGAAGCCACCCCTCGCTCCACTTTAGCAGCACAATTGGCGCAGTCAATTCCTTCCAGGAGCCACTGATGCGATTTCTTCTTTTCGCTCATCGTTTTCTTCCTTTCACATACGAGCCTTATAAACCGAATAGTGTTTGAATGGTCCCGTTTTCTAGCATAATAAAGATTCCTAAACCGATAAAGACAATCGGTACAATAATTCGTTCATACTTTTCCAATGTTTCAGAGACAAACGAAATTTTTGCCAATCGATAACTGATATAGCAAAGCACCGCAATCGATAGAGCAAAAACGACTATAGCAATGACTATTTCAGAAACAGATAGAGAGGTAAAATAAGGAATATAAATCCCTAAATTATCTCCACCGGAAGCGATCGTAATTAAAGCAACAGTCCAAAACAAACGGTTGGACCCTCTGGACTCTAACTTCTCCACGACTTCCTCTTCTTCTGCTTCTTCTTCGCTTCCCATAGCAACTCGGATACCTAAATAGATAGGAATGAGTCCCAAAAGTCCGATCATCCAATCTTGGGGGATAAAATTCAGCACATAAGCAGCAAATAAACTAATGGCTACTAAAATGCCGGTTCCAAGATATTGCCCGAAATAAATCTGACGAAGTCCTTTTTGTGTATAGGCTTGCGAGAAAATAATCAGTAAGATAAATAAATAATCGATGCTGGTCGAAATATACACAGCAATTGCTGAAAAAATAGTTTGTAACAAAATATTCTCCTCCAAACTAAGACGTCAAAGATAAGCTGTTTGGCATGTCTAAAACTATACGAATAGTCGAAAGGATTTCTTTATTCGCTAACGAGTAGTAGACTTCTTTTCCGTCTTTACGTGATTTCGCCACACCTTGCTTTTTTAAATAGCGCAAATGGTGTGACGTCGTGGCAATACTAGCGTCTAAGATCTCCGCTAAATCACAGACACACATTTCTTTGAAGGTTTCTAAAGCATAGAAAATTTTAATCCTTGAAGGGTCGCTAAAACATTTCCCCAACACAAGTAAATTCGATAAATTTTTATTTTCTAATTTATTTTTTACTACATCTACTTTTTCAGGATGTATGATCGTCGTTTGGCAGACTTCAGTCATTTCATTCACCTCTCATTCAAACGTTCATTTGATTATGGTGTAGATATTATACATCCTCCATGGGAGACAGTCAAACGTTCGTTTGATTATTAACTATTTAATTTTCTTGCAATAATAGAATCTATTAAATTTATATAATGACTTTTAACAGAAAATTAAAATTAAAGTGGACATGTCGATTATTTAACGAGTACAACTTTATTAGAGCTAGAAGAAGTTCCAGAAAGATTGACTATTATTGGTTCAGGTTATATTGGGCTAGAGCTCGGTCAATTATTCTACAATTTAGGTGCTGAAGTAAGATTAGTACAGAGAAGTAAACAATTACTAAAAGATTATGATCCAGAAGTTTCGGCAGCAGTTGAAAAATCCCTTCATGAACGAGGCATACAGGTTATTACTGGTATAAATTATGACCATATCGTACAAGACGGTGGTATTAAAAAACTAACACTCACTAAAAACGATTGAGTCTGACCAAGTATTAGTTGCGACTGCTCGAAGTCCGAATACAGACGCTTTAAATTTAAGTGCGGCTAGTGTTGATATAGGGGAAAACCATGAAATTTTAATGAATGAATATGGTCAGACAAGCAATGATCGGATTTATATGGCAGGAGATGTTATCTTAGGCCCTCAGTTTGTATACGTAGCAGCATATGAAGGCAAGATTGTAGCAGATAATGCAATGGGTGGTTTAAATAAAAAGATCGATCTATCCGTTGTTCCTGGAGTAATATTTACAAATCCCGGAGTAGGTACAGTTGGGTTAACAATCGAGGATTTAACAGACACAATGGCTCCCTATTTAACGATGGTGGAAAGACTGAAACTTACAGCGCTTGGTTATAATAATGATATTTCAAAATTATCGTGTTGCGCGGGGTAAAAAAGAGTGCAATGGGAAAAGTTGATGTTCTACATGCACGTTTAAGCACTTTTAAACGGACAAAGTGATTTTGCTTTTGATTTGAAATGCGCTCTAAATGATTGTTACAGCAGTTTTTAACGACAATAAAAACCAAAAAAATGGCTTTGCCGTTCCTGTAAGGATCTGCAAAGCCATTTTTTTGAAAACATCTTATAATTTATTATTTACCAATTTCTTGAATGGCTTTCATTCCGCCTTCAATTACTTTAGGATTAAATCCTTTTGATTCAAGGAAAGAAGCTGCTGCAGTACTTCGGTTACCAGATCCGCAAAGCGTGAAAATTTGTTTGCTCGTATCCAGTGATTGATAATCATTAACTAAATTCTCAAATGGAATATTGACCAAATTCTTCTCAGGTGCTGGTCGTGTAATTTCATCTGGATGTCTAACGTCAAGTAATATAAAATCATCAGTTTTATTCAGGAAATCTTCAGCAGGGATAGTTTCCGTTGTTTTTAAGTTTTCTTTGGGTACTTCCTCTATCAAAAGATAGCCATTGTTTTGAGTAAAACCTAGTGCATCAGCAGACTCAGAAAGTTCTTCTAAATGACTTTCTTCCTCAGAACCAACGATAAAGATAACTGGTTGATTTACATCGAGATAATAAGTCGCATACTTTTTGAAGTTGCCTGGATTCAGGTTAAGTGCATTTTTTAGATGTCCAGCTTGGTACTCATGTTGTGTTCGAACATCAACCAGTTGCTGATCATTGATATCTTTGTGATTTATTTTTTTCATTTGTGGTACTCCTCCTGATAGTTTTGTATTCATTTATTATTTACCTGTAGCTAAAGGAGATAGGGATTTTTCAAGAGATATCCCTAATTACCCTTCGATAAAATGAAGTAAATAAAAATGATAAGATGGCTTGACTAAACATAGAGATTCATCTATATTTAATACATTGACAAGTATCTATGTGAGTAAAGTATATGAAATCTAGAGAAAGATTGCAAGTTTTCTTGCATCATAGAGATCGATTTACATACAATACATAGATAGGTGCCTATATATTCATTATATAGACAATCACCTATATACGTGGTTAGTCGATGGTTGAAGAAAAATCAATCATTTCGTCCAAATTGTTTAATAAAGGAGTGGAAAATAGAATGGAAATTTTTAATCCAAAAGAGCATATTAATACAAAGTATTTATTCTATACGGGTAAAGGTGGCGTCGGGAAAACAACTGCCGCTAGTGCAACGGCCATTCAATTAGCGAATGATGGTTTCAAAGTTGTATTAGTGAGTACAGACCCTGCCAGTAATTTACAAGATGTTTTTGAACGAGAACTAGATGATAACGGAACAGAAATTGAAGAAATTCCTGGCTTAACAGTCGCTAACTTTGATCCAGTCAGTGCTGCAGAAGAATATAAAGAATCCATTGTGGGTCCTTATCGTGGAATTCTGCCAGACGCTGCAGTTCAAAATATGGAAGAACAATTAAGTGGTTCATGTACGACAGAAGTTGCTTCTTTTGATCAGTTCGCAAAATTTTTAACGAGCCCTGATATATCTGATCAATACGACTATATCATTTTTGATACAGCACCTACCGGCCATACATTGAGACTCTTACAACTGCCTTCTGCTTGGACAAACTACTTTGATGAAAATACTACCGGTACAAGCTGTATGGGTCAGTTATCTGGTTTAGATGAAGAGAGAGAAAGTTATAGCTTGGCAGTAGAAACACTTGCCAATGCTGAAATGACAACTTTAATCCTCGTAACTCGTCCTCAAGAAGGACCATTAGTCGAAGCCAATCGTGCGTCCGAAGAATTACGAGCATTAGGGGTTGAAAACCAAAAATTGATTGTGAATGGTCTTTTAGAAAATCCAACAGATACGATTTCTCAAACATACTATGACATTCAACAAGAGTCATTAAAGCAAATGCCTGAAAATCTTAAAAACTTGCCTACTTTTGAAATTCCATTAAGACCATATAATCTAGCAAGTATTGAAAGTATCGGTTTATTACTTAGTGAAGAACAACCTGAAATCAAGCATGAAGAAGTGCAGGCTCAGGAGTTCCCACGCTTACAAACTGTTATTGATGATTTATACAACACAAACAAACGAGTTGTCTTTACAATGGGTAAAGGTGGCGTAGGGAAAACAACCATTGCAGCCAGCATTGCGAAAGGTCTTGTAGAAAAAGGTAAAAAAGTGCATTTAACAACGACCGATCCTGCCGCTCACTTAAATTATATTGTGCATGAATCAGATACTCTTGGAATTAGCCATATTGATGAGAAAAAAGAGTTAGAGCTTTACCAAAATGAAGTTTTAGCTAAAGCGCGTGAATCAATGTCGGAAGAGGACTTAGCTTATGTAGAAGAAGATCTAAACTCACCTTGTACAGAAGAAATTGCGGTATTTCGAAAATTTGCTGAAATTGTTTCGATGACGGAAGCAGATGTGGTGGTTATTGATACTGCGCCTACTGGACACACACTTTTACTTTTAGAATCTTCTCAAAGTTACGCCCAAGAGGTGGAGCGAACTTCTGGAGAAGTACCAGAATCAATTACCCGACTCCTGCCTATTTTACAAGATCACAACCAAACAGAAGTGGTCATGGTGACATTACCTGAAAATACACCTGTCTATGAATCAATTCGTCTACAAGAAGATTTAGACCGTGCAGGTATTGCACATACTTGGTGGGTGGTTAATAACAGTTTATTATCAACAGGGACTACAAATGAAACATTGTTAGCTCGTGCAAAATCGGAAGAAGAATGGATCCAACGTGTAGATGGATTATCAAATGGACATTTTGCGGTCATCGACTGGAGTCCTTTTGAGTTAAAAGAGGATGTTCTTGCTACAATTGTTTAATTTCAAAGGAGAATGTAAATGAATTATGAATTATTTTCTGAAAAGATGAAAGCTTTATCCGATCCAAATCGAGTTAAGATACTTGATTTACTATCTTGTGAAACTTTATGTGCCTGTGATTTGCTTGAACACTTTGACTTTACTCAACCAACTCTCTCTCATCATATAAAAGTATTAAGAGATGCGGATTTAATTGTTACTGAAAAAATAGGAACTTGGCATCATTATTCGGTGAATCGAGAATTATCTACCGAGATAACAGAAGTCCTTCAAAGTGTTTTCTCAAGTTCGGAAAGATGTATTTGTCATACAACAATAAATGAAAAGGAAGATCAATATGAAAAAGTTAGCCCTTTATGAACCTGCCCTATGCTGTAGTACCGGAGTTTGTGGCCCTTCAGTGGACGAGGATTTACTACGTATTACGGGTGTGATGAAACAAGTGAAAGAAGAAGACGATGTGATGATGGTCCGTTACAATCTTGCGGCAAATCCTAATTCGTTTGTACGAAATCAAAACGTCATAGACACCATGCAAAATGAAGGACAAGAGTCTCTTCCAATTACTGTATTAGATGGGGACATTGTCAAAACAGGGGCTTATCCAACGAATGAAGAAATTGCTGATTGGTTAGATGTTTCTTTGCAAGAAACTGAAGACTCTATAGTTTAATAGAAAGATTAACGCAATAAATTACGAAGAATATACAAAAGAATTAAGCCTTGTCCCAACCAAGATGAGGAAAGGTTTTGGACATGCTGTCATGCGAAGAAATGTGGAGCTGTTATATTTTAAAGGTTTTTGTTTTCACATAACCGACTTTATCCCACTATATCGAGATATTAGTGAACGTAGGAAAGGTTTTTGCTAAAAAATAATATCTGACAGCATGAATCGGTTAATGAAGAAACTTCAGAACAGGACAATTAAGGAACGATTTATTTATTATTATATACAACTGATTGTGTCTGTAAAGCAAAAGAAAGTAGAGCGAAGTAAGGCAGTTTGGCTTCTTTCGTTCTTGATCAAAAAAAGTAAAATTTGGAGGAAAGTCATGATGGAAAATGAAGTACAAGAAACAGTATCACAAAAAAATAGCGGTATGGGGCTATGGGAGCGTTACTTAAGTCTTTGGGTAGCACTTGCGATGATTACTGGGGTATTATTAAGTCAAGTTTTACCTGCAATTCCAGAATTTTTAAGTCAATTTGAATATTATAATGTATCTATTCCAACGGCGATCTTAATTTGGTTAATGATTTTTCCAATGATGTTAAAAATTGATTTTAGTAGTATCGTCAATGCAACCAAAAAACCTAAAGGATTAATTTTAACAACAACCATTAATTGGTTGATTAAACCATTTACAATGTTTGCTATCTCTGCCTTTTTCTTTTTAGTGGTATTCAGACCATTTTTGGGTCCAGAACTAGCGAAAGAATATATAGCTGGGGCCGTTCTTTTAGGCGCTGCGCCTTGTACAGCTATGGTATTTGTATGGAGTGAATTAACAAAGGGTGATCCAGCATACACACTTTTGCAAGTGTCTATAAACGATATTATTGTTCTCTTTCTCTATGCGCCAATCGTTGCATTTTTATTAGGGGTAGGTAATGTTTCTGTACCGATGGGCACGCTGTTTCTTTCCATATTCGTATTTATAGTAATTCCTTTGGCTCTAGGAATTATTGTTCGAAAATATGTGGTGAAGCAAAAAGGAACAGACTATTTTGAAAAAGATTTTATCGATAAATTTGATGGAACCACACGGATTGGTTTATTATTAACGTTAATCATCATTTTTTCTTTCCAAGGGAATCAAATTTTAAACAATCCACTTCATATCTTGTTAATTGCTATTCCACTGATCATTCAAAATCTTGTCATATTTTTCCTCGGATACGGTGGAGCAAAAGCGTGTAAATTGCCATTCTCCATTGCAGCACCAGCAGCTATGGTTGGAACGAGTAACTTTTTTGAACTTGCTGTCGCTGTTTCAATTGCATTGTTTGGATTAAATTCTGGTGCAACTTTAGCAACCGTTGTCGGTGTTTTGATAGAGGTTCCTACGATGTTACTATTGGTCAGATTTGCAAACAAAACACAACATTGGTTTGATGGCTACGAATATTAATTAAAAAGAGAAGAAAATTATGTGATAGAACCTTTTATCAACTGTTTTATTAACTTAAAATTTGAATGCATAGATCGTCCAAATGTATAATGGCAGGCTTTATCTAATCTTTGATCGGAGTAGATGTCTGCCATTTTTTGTTGCGGTCAAATCACAAACACAAAGAGAAAAGTGAGAATAAATTCAATCATAAATCCACTCCACTAGATGCAGTTAAATCTTCCGCTAAAATAGTCGCCCCGAGATTCGTTGCATCTTTTCCTGACTGGATAAGAAAATATTGTAGGATTGCTGAGCCAGCCACTGCCCCAGCTAATTGTGCACCGACATAAACGATAAATCCCTTAAAGTTCATGCGACCGTTCAATAACATGGCTAAACTGACTGCTGGATTCATATGAGCCCCCGAAATGGTTCCGATACTATAAGCAATAGCAATGACGATAAGACCAAATGCTAGAGCAATACTTAGCATACTGTCCCCAAAGACCACTGCTACTGTCCCGATTAACACCAAAAATAATGTACCCATTACTTCTGCGATTGCTTTCTTCCACATAATACAATCTCCTTTTTCTGATACTCTATTATAAATTCTCACCTTACTAGAATAACATTAGTAAAGTGTGTTTTCTATATCATTTATGTTAGGAAAATGCTTCAACTAGTAGAGGTGATTATCATATTCCTTGAGAAACTTTTAAAAGTGGTACTTTAAAATAACAATTAATGAAATTAATAGGGTAGTAGTGAGTTGTTTAGAGAAACTTAAACGGACAATGACCTTTCTTTCGATTTGAAATGCGCTCTGAATGCTCGCTACAACAGCGAACTAAAAATATTAGTCTAGTTCATAATAATAACAAATCTGAATAATGATTTATCTTCTTCAAAGCTTTTTACATTCTCAAAGTTTAATAGATAATTATCTGTATCTAAAGTATAATAAAAGTAAGAATTTAATACGACAGAGGTGATTCTGTGAAAGTGAAGAAATATTACCGTACCCAACGGGAAGTTGCTGCTGTAATTAATGAAATAGTTGATGAATATTGGGTAGATAATCTAACAGATGAAGAGTTAGAAGAAAATATAATTATGATTTATAAAAATAACCAACGTAAAATAATAAAAAATGATGATTTTACTACAATACTTAAGCAACAATGCGGGAAAAATCGTTTAACCGTCGTAGCAAATATAATTACTAATTAAAAACAAAGGAGGTGGCTTCTTGAAAGAAAATAATAACTTATCGCTCTCAGATTTAAGTGATTCAACTATTTTAAGAGAAAATGAATCTATATTAAGTTTACTGCTTAAGGATCATACCACTGGTAAGAATATAAAATGGGGGACAGATAGCTATATAAATCATGGTTATTCATTCCGAGATGATCAAGAAATTAAAATAGATCTTATTACTGGATGGTATGAAGGTTTTATTCGACCAAGAGTAGATAAAGATATAGATATCCAACTTGAACGTCAACGTAATAGAGCAGAAGTTTTCACACCCTCATGGGTGATTAAATTACAAGTAGATGCAGCTCTAGAGGATATGGAAAAATTACCGTTGACTGATTTTCTCAAAACAAAATGGCTAGAAATTACATGTGGTGAAGCTCCCTATATGGTAAACCGTTATGATATGGAAACGGGAGAAGTAATACCTTTAAAAGACAGAGCAGGCTTCATTGATGTTAAATTTAAAAAATTAAATGAAGCAATAGAATCAGAAGAAGAATGGCTGAAATTAGCTGTTGAAATATATAAAGCAAGCTATGGCTATGAATATCAAGGAGATTCACTTTTACTAGCTCGAGAAAATTTAATTTTAACATTTATAGATAACTATTTTTATATGTTCGGAGCTTTCCCAAAAGAGAAAATATTATTAGAAATCACCAAAATAATAAGTCTTAACGTATTCCAAATGGATGGATTAACATACGAAGTGCCATATTCAGATGGAGGCCTTGAAGAAAGTGGGACTCAACTTAATCTATTCGAAGAGGTTGAAGTAAAAGAGTATATTACTCCTGAATTAGCAACGTTAAAACTATGGCAGAAAAATAAACTTGTTGAAGTTAAGAAGATGTCAGAAAGGGAGGATAAGAGTATGAAATTTGATGTAGTTATTGGGAATCCACCGTATCAAGTTGCAGATGGAGGAGCACAATCAAGTGCTAAACCTGTTTATCATCATTTTGTTGAAGCTGGAATGCAAATCTCCTCCAATTACTTAACATTAATTATTCCTACAAGATGGTATGTAGGTGGTAAGGGATTGAATGAATTTAGACATAATATGTTAACTAATAATCATATTAAGGAATTACATGATTTTTTAGATCCAAAAGATGTATTTCCTAATACAAATATTCGAGGGGGTGTATGTTATTTCCTTTGGGATGCAAATTATGATAATTCTGAAGGAACTCGAGTTGTAACATATAAAAACAAAGAAGTAGTTAGTGATGTTCAAAGACCTTTGCAAATAGAGGGTGTCGATATTTTTATTAGGGATTCAAAAGCAACAGAAATATTAGTAAAAATTATGGATGATAATTTTAATTCCTTTAGTCAGATTGTATCTTCCAGAAAACCTTTCGGATTCGCAACAAACTTTACTAAAGATGCTAGATACCATAAGGAACCACACGCTTTAAAATCACCAGTTCTTTGTTATTCTAAAGCTTTTTCAATTGGTTATATAGAAGATGAGGAAATAAGAATTAATCGTCAATGGATTAAGAATTGGAAAGTTTATACTCCATATGCTAATAACATAGGTACAGAATTAGCAGATGATAATTTAAATGCTTACTTAGGAGAACCAGATACTATTTGTACAGAAACCTATCTTGTTATAGGTGGAGATTTGGAACTGACCTGTGAATCTGCTACTAATTTAACTAAGTACTTGGAAACAAAATTTCTAAGATATTTATTAAGTTTAGCTAAAAGTAGTCATCATGCTACTTCTAATACTTATCGATTTGTACCATTACAGAATTTTGACGCTAAAAGTGATATTAACTGGAGTGCAACTGTAGAAGATATTAGTCACCAATTATATAAAAAATATAATCTTAATCAAGATGAAGTAAGTCATATCGAAAAGAGTATAAAGGGGATGGAATAATATGCAAACACCGAATATTAATACTAAGGCGCGTATTATTCCAAAAATTTATGCTTATCGAACACCAAGTAACCTGGAGAAACAGGGCTGGTTTAAAATTGGTTATACAGAAAGAGACGTAGATAGACGGATTCGTGAACAAACGCATACAGCCGGTATTACACCAGAAAAACTATGGGATTATGTTGCTCGTTTTAATGATGGTTATTATTTCAATGATCATGATTTCCATGCTTACTTGGTTCGTAAAGGTATCCCTAGAGATAGCGGAACTGAGTGGTTTAATTTTGAGAATGATGTAAGTAAATCAAAGCGAATGGTTTCTGCTTTTATGTTAAAAGAAGACATTCATGAGTTAGAAGGCTCTGTAAAATCTGAGAGTTACGTTCTAAGACAAGAACAAGCCGAAGCTGTTGAAATGACTGCTGAATATTTCAAAAGTCGTGAGTCAGGAGAGTTTTTGTGGAATGCTAAACCACGATTTGGAAAAACGCTAACTACTTATGACCTGATTAAAAAAGTGGAATTCTCAAACATTTTAATTCTGACAAATAGGCCAGCTGTTGGTAATTCTTGGGTAGATGATTATGAAAAGTTTATTAAGTACGACAAAGAGCATAATTACCACTTTGTAAGTGATAGTCCTGCGATTGCAAACAGAGATATACTGAGTCGCGACGAGTACCAAAGTAAAGTTGTAGATTCTTGGAATTTAAAGCAAATTGCTTTTGTAAGTTTACAGGATCTGAAGGGTTCTGCTTACTTTGGAGGAGATTATCCAAAATTGCGCTGGGTTAGAGATGTAGATTGGGACTTAGTGGTTATTGATGAGGCTCATGAGGCTGTTGAAACGAATAAAACTAAGTTTGCTTTAGAGAGAATTCAAACGGACTACATATTGCATCTTTCAGGAACACCATTTAAACAAATTGCTGGTGACAAATTTGAACCCAATCAAATATTTAACTGGTCTTATATGGATGAACAAGAAGCAAAAGCGAACTGGGATGAAAGTGAAACTGATGAACATAATCCATATGAAGAATTACCTACCTTAAACATGTATACATATCAAATGTCGAACATGATTGTTGAACAAATTAAACAAGGTGCAGATTTAGATGAAGAGACGAATGTGGATTATGCTTTTGATCTGAATGAATTTTTTGCTACTGATGATAGGGGCAATTTAATTTATGAAGCAGATGTCTTAAATTGGCTAGATTCTTTAACAAGTAATCAAAAATATCCATTTTCTACTCCAGAATTAAGAAATGAATTAAAGCATACTTTATGGTTGTTGAATAGAGTTGACAGTGCCAAAGCACTTGCTAATATTTTACGAAATCACCCTGTATTTGAGAACTATGAAATAGTCTCTGTTGCTGGGGATGGAAAACTCGAACAAATTAATGGAGAAGTAATAGAAGTCGATGAAGAAAATGTTGACGGGCGAAATAGTGCTTTGGAACGCGTAAAAAATGCTATAGCAAATAATGATAAAACAATTACTCTAACAGTTGGCCAATTGACAACAGGTGTAACAGTCCCTGAATGGTCAGGTGTTCTGATGTTAAGTAACGTGAAATCTCCCGCACTTTATATGCAAGCAGGGTTTCGTGCTCAAAACCCTCATAAATGGCCAGATAGAGATGCTGATGGTAATCCAGTGACCTATCGAAAACAAAATGCTTATATTTTTGACTTTGCCCCAGAGAGAACATTGGATATTATTGATGAGTTTGCAAATAATTTAAATAGTTCAACCTCTAGTGGAGGTGGAACACTAGAAGAACGTGAAGAAAATATAAAACGTTTACTAAACTTTTTTCCAGTCATTGGTGAAGATACTGACGGTCAAATGACTGAATTAGATGCAAAACAAGTCCTGACTTTACCAAAAAGAATAAAATCACGAGAGGTTGTTCGTCGTGGATTCATGAGTAACCTATTATTTAATAATATTGCGGGTATTTTCCGATCTAAAAAGGCCTTAGATATTATCAATAAGTTTGAAAAAACAGAGCAGGGTAAATTAACGACAGATAAAGATAAAGTAGATTCGAAAGATGTAGAAGATTTAAACGTAGATGAAGAAGGAAATGCATTTGTAGAAGATGAAGTTGTCGAAGAGAAAAGAGACAGACTTTTTGGTGACAAGATTTACGAGAGAAAAGAAATCGAGGAGATTCTTCAACCTACTGATATAGGTCTTACAACCAATATTCAAGTTCGAGAAAAGTTAAGTGATGCCCTAAGCAAAGAATTAGAACCTAGCTTTGATAAAATGCGTACGGAGTATGGGCTGACTATTAACCAACGGAAGCAAAAAGAGCGTGCTGCTAAAGAAAAGATTGATAGAGCAACTGAAACCTTTGAAGCAGAGTTAAAAGCACGTCAAGCAGACCGTAAAGCCCAATTAGAAGATGATGGTGCATTAGAAAATCCTGAAAAAGTTGATGAAGAAAACAAAACCTTTATTGAAGAAACCTATAATGACCTAAAAGCTAAAATAGAGGAAATAGTTTTAGAAACGACTACTGAAATCATAGAAGAACATGAAGTAAAACAAGAAGAGAAGAAAAAGAATACCGTAGAAGATGATATACGATCAAACTTACGTGGGTTTTCTAGAGCTATACCTAGTTTTATCATGGCATATGGGAATGAAGATTTAAATTTAATGAACTTTGATGAGTATGTTAGTGATGAAGTATTTTATGATGTTACAGGTGTTACATTAGAAGAGTTCATTTTCTTACGAGATGGTGGTACGTATGTTGATGATGAAGGTGAAGAACAACAGTTTAATGGTAACTTGTTTAACGAAGTAGTGTTTAATGAATCTATACTTGAATTTTTACGCAAGAAATCTGAGTTATCAAACTACTTTGAAGAAACTGAAGAAAATATTTATGATTATATTCCACCTCAAAATACCAATCAAATTTATACGCCTAAATGGGTTGTTCAAAAGATGGTACAACAATTAGAAGATGAAAATCCAGGTATTTATGATGATTCTTCTAAGACCTTTATTGATTTATATATGAAGTCAGGTTTATACATCACAGAAGTTATTAAAAGATTGTATAACAGTGAGGTAATTAAATTAGAGATTCCTGATGATTATGACCGTCTGAAACATATACTAGAGAATCAGGTGTATGGGTTAGCACCAACAGAGATTATTTATAGAATCGCGACAAGTTTTATCTTTAGCGAATTGACTGAGGGAATTAGCCAAAAGAACTTTGCGCTGTTAGATGCTTATCCATATGCAGAAAACGGAACTTTAGAAGAAAAATTAGATGAAGTATTTGAATAATTTAGATTGATAACTAAACCCCATATCCAATAATAAGAGATATGGGGTTTTATAGAAAGGTGAGATAACTATCAATACGAAACCAAAAATTATGGATGAATATACAAATAATGAACGAGAAAACTTAATTATGAAAGCAGTTATAAAATCTTTGACTGACTTAGGAGGAATTGAGAAGCGTAAAGAAGTAAAACGTAATATATATGATAACTCTACACTTATTCCTGAAGATTATATAGATTACACTAGAAAATCAAAACAAACTGGAAATGAGTATAAACCATTTGATTATCAATTTAATTTTGCTATAAAACACTTGTTATTAGCTGATTTTGTAAGATATCCAAAAAGAGGTGAAGTTGAGCTAACAGAAAAAGGTCGAAAAGTTAACTTAGAAACTTTTGATCCTTTAACAGAAGTACGTGTCATTTCAGAATCAGCAATGGAAGAAGAGTCGAAAAAAAGAATAGCGAAAAAGAAAATTAAAGAACCGATACAGATTGAAGGAGAAGAAGTAGACGATTCAGAAGATGTAGAAGAGATATGGCGAGACCAACTTAAAGAAGCACTTAAGAATATGACTCCTCATAAATTTGAGATATTTGCTAGAGGCTTAATGAATCGAATGGGGATCGAATTAGATAAATCCATTGGTATTCAAGCTACAGCCGATGGTGGACTTGATGGATTTGGATACATAACTGCCGATGATTTTAGAACAACTCGTGTTGCACTTCAAGCAAAACGTTGGGAAGGCAAGGTAAGCTCTCCCGAAATCGATAAATTCCGTGGAGCAATGGATAAGTATAATGCAGAATACGGTATCTTCATAACGACGTCAGATTATCCTAGATCTGCGATTGAAGCATCGAGAATTGGAACACGTGTTATTACGTTGATTAATGGTGATGATATATGCGACTTAGTAGCTAAGTATGAATTTTATGTTTCTCCAGTAACTACGTATGAGCTAAACGATTTTTATTTTGAAGAAGAATAGGTAGTACTGCATAAATGAGTTCCTTTAAAAATTTTAAGGAGTAATTAAATGGTTAAAGAAATTTATGAGATAAAACTTGAACATTATGATGAATTCAGAGATAAACTCTTTCGATTTTTTGATTTATATAAGGAATTTGAAGATAAGTCATTGTTATTTAGCGCACTAATAAATATTAATTTAGGTATACAAGATTTAAATCAACTGATTGATAAAATAAATCAAAATGATGTATATGATAGTAGTTGGTATTACGAATTAATAGTGAAAGGATATCAAATTCTAAATGCCTTTGACGAAATTGAAAATGTATTTAAAGTTGTAAAAAGTGGATATAATGATTTGTATGGTCAACCAGATAGTAAAGATGCTAAAAAACGGGAAAAACAACGTCAAAAAATAGATTTTTTTAGGGCGTTAAGAAGTTTAACGACTGCACATACTTTAAGAACAACAGATAAAGCATTCAAAAAATTTGGAATGTTTAAGGGTGTTTATCTAGAAGATGTTCGTTTTAAAAATAATTCAGCATTTAAGATAGTAGATGGAGATGTTGAGCTAGAACTTCGTATAGAAGAGGAATTTTCAGAAGATGGTTTAGGTGAAGTACAGTATAAAGGAATTTGGATAGAGAAAGATATTATAGAACCTATAAGAATAATTATTTCTAAACTAGAATTAGTGACTGCAAAACTTGTCAAACTGATTCAAGATAAAGAAAATTATTTTAAAAATGAAAAAATAAACTTCCCAGAAAAAGTAGATAAACTATATTTAAAAGAACTAAAGGCGGCTGTTATTAAACGATATCCTAGAGAAATAATAAATGAAACTTATGCAAATGGAGAAACAATTGAGTATTGGGCGATACAAGAGATTTTTGATTTTGTGAATTGGGATATAGAGTTTGGTGATGAAAGAGATTTAGAACTTAGATCCTTGCAAAACATAAAAGGAAATATTATTTGTCAATATGCCAATGAGGTTCAAACCATGCAGTTAACTCATAATGAAATGTATTTTCTTCCATACGGTATAAGCACTAAGGGAATCGATCATTATGCTAGTCAAAAGATTCAAGAATATTTAAGTGAAAGTGAAAGCTACCCATTTCTTGATGAAATCACCTCCTATACTAATAACTTAACAGAGGCAAGTAATATAAACAGAGTATCTAGTGAAACTTGGGCATGTTTATTATTATTAGAACTTCAACCAGAATTAGATAACTACTTTAAGATAGAATGGGAAAATATGACACTGCAAGAGATATATTGGCAATACTTATTAGCTTTAAATGTACGTCAAAAATATACAGATAAATCATAATTTTTTATTAATCCTATAGAATTTATCTTGAAAAATAATAAAAAAAATTTAAAAAACTACTTTAAATAAAATTAATTCAATGTAAAAGGATGGTATATAGTCAACGAAATTAGTACAGAGATCTTGGTTGCAATCATTGGAGTAGTTAGTGTCATATTTGGTGCAATAATAGGAGGTGTAATTGCACATCGTACGAATGTATATAATAATGAGAGAGAGAATGAGAGATTTGAACAGAGATTAAGACATGAGGAAATGCAACAAAAAAATGAAGCTGAAAAATTTGAACTGAAATTAGAACATGAAAATAGACAACAATTAAGAAAATATAAAATGGATCGATTACATAAAGTCTTAATCCCCATCATTGAAATATATGATAACGAAGAAAGACTATTGAGTGATTTAGATGAAACTAGTTCAGTGGAAATCTTTGGAGATGGAATACAACTTAATGCATCAAAATACATTGAGGAAATTATCGAAAAAAATAAAATTTACATGTCAGTAGATTTACTAATGGCATATAGTAAAGCAAAAGCTGATTATGATTATATGATGAGACATGATAATATAGGTCCGCAAATTTTCTACTTGGAACAAAATGGTGAAGAAGTAGCTTTATTTCTTTTCGATGAAAAAAGAGAGTTCATAAAGAAGATTGCAAAAGAAGCAGAAATTATAGAGAGCGAATATACTTAATCATTAGTATAAAGTTTGAAGATGTGGATACTGAAAGTTCCATTGGGAGGACTCATGACAATACGAAGATCAATTAGTAACAAGGTCTATGAAATTACAGATAGAGTGATAGTCGATATGAAAACTCAAGGTTTTGACCGTAGAGAAGGACAAGTAAATGTAATGTATACTGTGATTTCTGCCTTTGAAAGTAACGAAAATATGTTGATTGAGGCAGGAGTTGGAACTGGAAAATCTTTTGGTTACCTTGTCCCTGGAATACTGATATCCTACTTTACTGGTAAACCTCTGATAGTAGCCACTTCGACTATACAATTAACTGAACAGCTAGTTAAAGATATTGATACCGTTAGAAAACTATTAACTCCTTATCTGAAGGGAAGAAAAGTTAATTCAGTTATTGGAAAAGGTAAAAACAATTACCCTTGTATCTGTACTGTGAAGAATAAAATCGAAACAACAGGTAAAAGAATATATGTTGAATTACTAGATAAGATTGAAGCAGGGGTGGACAGACAAAACCCGAATGGCATTCCAAGAAAATATTGGAATGAAATAACCAAACATGAATGTACATCTACAAAAGGTTTTGATAGAAAAAATTGTTATTTTTATCAAATGAGAGCAGAATTAACAAAACAATCTATTGCAAAAGATATTGAAAGGATATTTGATCCACGTGTATTAGTTATAAATCAAGATTTACTAATTAATCACTATAAAAATATAGAGATTGGAAGAAATCCTATATTGCATGAAAACCCATGCTTATTAATAATAGATGAATTACATAATTTAGAGGAAAAGACTAGAACTGCGCTAACAACTAGAGTTGATATAAATAGTTCTTTAAGTGCACTAAGTCAGGTTAAGTTTTATGGGGAAATGCAAATAACAGAGTTAGAGATAGAATCCCTTAGAAAATCAATAGAAAAAATTTATGATTCTATAAATCGTGAAGTTAAAAAAGAAATAAATAAAGATGATCCATTGTTAATCAATGAAAAAATAACTATTTCTTCACGAGATGTTAAGATAGATGATTTAATTATTAATATCCGAGATATCTTAACTGCATTTATATTAAATACTGAGAAAAAGGAATACTATAGTAGAAATAGATATAAAAGTATAGAAAATGAATTAGAAAATTTGTTAATTTTTCTACAAGCTTATAATAATTCAAATGATAATTACATTGTTTGGGCGGAAATTAATAATCAGGAGAAGGGTTTCTTTTCAATTTATTATTGTCCAGGAGACATAGGTAAAACCCTAAAATCTAATATATTTACTGAACCAATTCCAACTGTTGGAATGTCTGCAACGATTACTAACAATCTTAATATGGAAAGTCCATATGAATATATCATTGACAGTATTGGTTTTGATGAGAATAAAGGATCGTGGGAGTATTCGGAAGAATCTGAATTTAACTATAATAAGAGCAACCTCTTTATTCCAAAAACATTACCAGATCAGAGGAATAGAAATAATAATTACTATCTATCTATTTCAGAATTAATTTCTAATATAATTAGTGGATGTGTCGGCGGTTGTTTAGTTCTATTCACTTCAAAATATGATATGGTAAATGTTCATAAAAAGTTAATTAATAAAGTTGATGATGTAATATATCTAGATGATGATAATCTGACTCCTAAGGAAATATTAAATGACTTTGAAAAAACTAAAGGTATAATTTTAAGTGCTGGAAGTTTTTGGGAGGGAATTGATCTGAAAGGGGAGTTGTTAACAAATTTAATTGTTGTGAGAATACCATTTCCTGTACCAGATCCAGTTATTGAGAATAAAATAAGTAGATTAGGAAACCGAGATGATATTTTAGTTCCTGAAATGATTATGAAGTTAAAACAAGGCACTGGAAGATTGATTAGAAGCAAAAGTGATATTGGGGTAGTAAGCATCCTAGATTCACGTTTAAATTTGCCGTACTATAAGTATAAAGAGATTATATATAATGAACTACCCTTCAAAAATCACATTTATGAAATAGAAGAAGTCAAGAAATTTCAATATGATAATAAACTTTAAATATTTGAATAGTCTAACTTTCTTAAAACATAGGCGTATGCGTGAAAATTTAGTCTAAACCATTACCAAAATCATTACCATATAGCTATAAACGTTGACGTGAGGGGGGAAGATGAGCCCCCTCACCCCCATTAAGTGAATAAGAATTGCTAAGAGCCTTCAAACTTCGTTTGAAGGCTTTTTTGCATTTTATAGACTGCTTGCAATTCCTATAAATCAGTACCAACTATTACCATCGAAAAAAGGGTAATGGTTTTGAATGATTACAGACGAAACACCGGTCAATACAAGACTTTATCGAACCATTACCAATTAAAAAGGGTAATGATTTTTTATTTTTCCATAAACTTCGTAAAATGATTCGCGGTATCTTTCTTGTCTTCTTTTGTCACATGAGCATAGATATTCATTGTTGTATGGATATCAGTGTGTCCTAGGCGAGCCTGTACGTCTTTTATTGAGGCTCCCATGGAGAATAGGATGCTGCAGTGCGTGTGACGCAAGCCATGAACAGTAATTTCTTTTAAACCATTACGTTTTTGAACGTTTTTCATGCGTCGATTGGGTACATTGATTGAATAGAAATTATTTCGAGTATTTGAAAACACAAGTTGATCCGATGACTTGGCTTATATCCAAGTTTGAACATAAACTGTGCTTGCTGCATCTTCCCTTCTTTTTGAAAATAATCTATTGATGGAGAATATTGATTGTAACTCACCATCTACAGCAGGATGGGTCGTCTTGGGAAGTTCAAATAATGGTTGGTTAGTTTGGAAAAATATTTTAGGGCCACCGATAGATATTTATAGAGAACAAGTAGAGTGAAATTTAGCATAGATATGTAATGTTACCAGCACTATATCTATAGTGAAGTTTACCAGTATAACTTGCATTTTAACTGAGTAAAACGAGATAAAATCTATTAGCTAATTTCACCTATAAATGTTACGATAAGTAATAATATGTATTTTGATAAAATATAAGGATTTGATACTATGCTAAGAGACGTATCAAAATGGGTGAAAACAGGACATGGTGGAGAGAGTACCTTACCGAAAGAAGAGATAGAGTCGCCTGACAACTTACAGTACCTGATTAAATACCCAAGGCCGAATGGTGTATCGTGGGAAGAAGTAACTGAACTTATTGCGGCTAAGATTGGAACAATTTTTGGATTAGAAATGATGAAGGTTGAGATAGTAACTCGTAATGACGAAAGAGGTTGCTTGCTTCGTAATTTTTTAGATGAATATGGTGCAAAGACCTTTGCTGAGGGTGGGCTTCTATTAGGTGCTCATTCTACAGGATATCAAGAGTTACAAAATTCCAAATCAAAAGGCATGGATTTAATTAATGAGGGATTCAAGGTGCTAGAAAGATTAGATATTTGGGATTCAATTAAAAAAGTTTATATTGATATGTTAATATTTGATATTTTGATTGGTAACCAAGATAGACATCCTTATAATTGGCAGATAATATATTTTGAAAAAGATTGTCGGTTTTCACCGATTTATGATAGTGGAGCATCTTTAGGTTTTCGATTTGATGATAAAAAATTGCATCAGATTTACACTAATTCTGACCAATTAAATGGGTATGTTAGAAGAACTAAGGTAAAAGCCGGAGTATTTGAAAAAATCACAGTCAGAGCTCATGATTTATTAGAATACATACAAATTTACTATCAGAGCGAGTTTAATAATAGTATAAAAAAATTAAAAAAATTTGATTTAGAGCAATATAGAAAAGAAATCGAATCGCTTGATTTTTTAAGTGTAGAGCAAGCAAAGTGGTTACAAGTCATTATTCCACACAGACAAAAAATGATTTTACAATGGATAGATGAGGAGGATCATCATGAATAATATTCAAACATTACTTGTGGTTTGGCAAGAAGAAAATAGTCGTTCTTATTACCATATCGGAACACTTTCTTATTACAATGGATTTTATGAATTTAATTATACATCAAGAGAAAAAAAAGGGCAGCTAGGTGATGCATTAGAGCATGGTTATGTGAAGCATCCTCTGTTTCCGGATCCGGATAAAAAATACCGTTCTAAGAAGCTGTTCCCAGCTTTTAACCAACGGATACCTTCATCGAATCGAAAAGATTATGATAGTATTTTAGATGAGTTGGGGTTAGGTCAAGATGCAAATCAAATGGATATTCTTCGAGCAACTCGAGGTCGTTTAGCCGGAGATTCGTATTCTTTTGAACAGCCATTACGTATTGAAGAAGATAATCGATTATCTTCACGTTTCTTTATACATGGTATGCGCTATCAAAACCTTCCTGAAGATTGGTATTCAATAGTTACGAAAAATCCGACACTTTATTTAAAATCTGAGCCAAATAATGAATACGATGAATATGCAGTAGCTATTTATACCTATAGAGGATTTTGTTTAGGTTATGTGCCTGCATTTTATAGTAAAGCGATTTCTTCTTTAATTAAACAAGATTTAATCCCTAAGATTCGAGTTGTGCGTGTCAATAAACAATCTGATCCGCATTGGTGGGTACAAGTTGATTTAGAGTGTGAAGTTCCTCATGAAATGGAGAATGAAGTAGAGGAATTACTGATTGCTATTTAATTTTAATACACTTAGGTCGCCTTGCTTAACATTTTGTTAAGCGAGGCGATTTTTTAGATTTAAAAAAGATAAGTATTGATTTGTCATGGAATTTTAAGATATTTAGCTGTAACAAAGTCAAGCAGTAATTACTGAATCTTATCAAGCACTGAAATCATTATGCTATAATAATGTTAGCGCCTTCTATTTATGTGGAATATATAGCATTATCTATTACAAAATATATTATACAAGGAGTGGAGTTAGATGAAGGGTCAAGAGGAGATGCTCTTTCAGTATATGGAGGGGTCATCCAAACGATTTGTGATTCCTGTCTATCAGAGGAACTATGATTGGCAGATTGAACATTGTAAACGATTATATGATGATTTGATAAAAGTTCATAGAGAAAATAGACGCAGCCATTTTTTTGGAAGTATTGTTTCAGCTAAAGACGATCAGTTAGGAATGCACGAATATCTAATTATAGACGGCCAGCAACGATTAACTACGGTATCTTTGTTGTTATTGGCTTTGTATGATTTACTAGAAGAAGGTCGAATTCAAACGGATCGGAATAAATTAACTGAAAAGATTAGAGACGAATTTTTGATTGATAAATATACAGAAGACGAGACAAAAATTAAATTAAAACCGGTTAAAGATGATATGCAGGCTTATATGGCACTAATTGATGATATTAATGATCCAATCAAGGCTTCGAATCTAACAGTTAACTATAATTATTTTTACAATCGGATTTTAAGGCAAGAAATACAACCAGAAGAATTATATGATGCATTTTGTCGCTTACAAATTATTAGTATTAACCTTGGACGAGATGATAATCCACAGTTGATTTTTGAAAGTCTGAATTCAACTGGGTTAGATTTAAGCGAAGGGGACAAAATCCGTAATTATATTTTAATGGGTGTGCAGCCAACGAAACTACAAGAAAGATTTTATGAAAAATATTGGCATAGGATTGAAAAACATACAGACTATGAGGTGAGTGCTTTTACAAGAGACTACTTAAGCATTAAGACCCAGGCCACGCCAGCAATGAAAAGAGTGTATTTGAAGTTTAAGGATTATGTGGAGATGAACCCTTTTGCTAATAGAGAAACCCAAGAAAACAATGCCCAGAAAGAATTTTTGTTGGGTGATTTACTCAATTATGCGAAACGCTATGAAATTTTATTAAAGGCAAATAGTAAAATAGGGGAACTAAATAGTATCATTGATCGCTTAAATCGATTTGAAGCAACAGTTACCCGACCATTTTTAATGGAAGTTATTAAACATGCAGAAATAGGGGACAGTGAAGGCAATCGATTAAATGAAGCAGACCTTATAGAAATCTTTAAAATAGTGGAGAGCTACCTATTTAGACGGCAAATGTGTGATATTCCAACCAACTCACTGAAAAGCATTTTTGCCTCTTTAAATAATGAGATTATGCGCTATGATGGGACGATTGAAGATTATGTCGAAAAATTAAAGTATACCTTATTGGGTAAAACAGCTAGTCGTATTTATCCAGATGATCAGATGTTTGCTGAAGGATTATCGACTAAACATGTATATTTAATGCAGTCGAAAAACAAGAAGTACATTATGGAGCGATTTGAAAACTGGGGTACAAAAGAAGTGAAAGATGTCTGGGGACTTATTGAAGAAGGAACTTATACAATTGAACACATAATGCCTCAAACTTTAACCACTGCATGGAAAGATGAATTAGGTCCAGACTATGAAACCATTTATGAAGAGTGGAATGATAAACTGGCAAACTTAACACTGACCGCTTACAACTCACGATATAGCAATAGTAGCTTTGAGAAGAAACGCGATATGGAAAACGGTTTTCGCCATAGTGGCATTCGGATGAATCAAACGATTGCTCAATATGATAAGTGGACAGCTAAAGAGTTAGAAGAGCGCAATGATCGCTTAGTAAGCCAGGCTAGGAATATTTGGCCAATGGTTGAAACAGAATATGAACCGGCTGAAAAAGTTATGGATTCTATTACACTAGCAGATGAAATCAGTATGACTAATAGACGAATCTCCAAGATTTCCTTCCAAGGAACTGAACAAGAGGTTATTAGTTGGGTTGAGGCCTATATGGAGATTATTTCCATATTGCATGCAGAAAATCCAGTTATTTTGCATCAGTTAGCAGTTGATTCTACAGGTGAGCCCCCCCGTACTTTTGTATCCGATCAAAGTGAAGGAAATTCAAATTATGCTAAGTTGGAAGACGGGATTTACTTATGGGTCAATACGAATACCAATACCAAGTTAAGTTTTTTACGAACTTTATTTGAGATGTACGATGTTGAAGAAGAAGAGTTGGTTTTCTATTTAGCCGATACTAGGAAGACAGAGAAGCAACCTTCAAGATGGGTTATCCGAGACGGCTTTTGGAAAGAAGCCTTACCCATTTTTCGAGAGAAGACAGGGCAGTTTAAAAATGTAAATCCTTCAAGATCCAATGAGAAAAACACTTATATTGGGTACTCAGGTATTAATATTCGAACCGTTGCAAACTTTGATAATATACGGATCGAATTAAATTTAGGAAAAAACAATAAAGATGAAAATAAGGCTATTTTTAATTATATTCAAAAAGAACAAGCAGAAATTGAAAACAAAGTAAAACAGCTCTTTGTATGGGACAATAACCCTGAGAATGTGACCTCTAAAATATATATTGAATATAATGGACTGGGTATTGAAGATGAAGCTGATTGGCAAGCATGTATTGATTTATTTGTTGAGGGAGTCAATATAATTAATGAGCATTTAGTTCCACTTGTAGAAGATTATTTTGTTGAAAATAGTTAGTATAATAATTATAATGATCTTTTTTTAAGGAAGTGAATATTATGTTTAATCAAGAAGATGAAAATAATCAGAATAGAGATTTAAGCACATTTTATCCAATTCCAGAAAAATGGGACTTAAGAGGAGATTCTTATTTTTGGGAAAATTTAAGAGATGCTATGAAAAAGGGGACACCAACAAATAATGTAGAGGAATTTGAAACCAAAATTAATAAAATTTTTTAGAGAAAAGACGGGACGCTCTTTATTTTACAAGGATATAATTTATATAGATAAATATGCTCATGGAGGAATGTCTAGTGGAATGATATCTACGGATTGATGGAGAAATGAGGCTATTCCTCTATTAATTTCAAGATATATAATATAATTGTATAAAAAAATTTAGCTTGAAATCCAGATATATGAATCACATGAGGAGGAGTTTTAATGAAATCGGCTAGACAAATTGGAGAAATAGTCAATTTAAACGCGCGCGAGATAAACAAAATTTTGCATGAAAAAGGTTTGTTAGATGGTACTCCAGGAAAATGGACTTTAACAGAACTAGGAAAGAAGTATGGTGAAATTAGAAAAAAAGATAATGGGGAAGGTGGTTAAGCATTGAAAGAATGGCAGTTTCCAATGTGGAAAGAAAAAGTTATAAAGAAGTTTTTTGATAAAAAATAAGAAAAAAACATCTTAAAAATCAGATATTTGAAAGACCCCATTTATTAATAAAATTAGGGACTCATTCAATTCGTACTTAATAATTTTACTCTCATGTTCTAATTGACGAAGGTAATTGATAGCATTTTCTGTATTATTATGTGTCAATTTAGAAGTCCTCTCAGGATCAGTTGAAATTAAATAAAGATCATATAAATTATAATAAAGTAATTCAATGTTATTAGCCGTAAAAAATTTATTTAATGCATGTTTCTGATCTTCAATCATTAAATTATTAATGTTATCAGATATAGAAAATTGGCGTTTTTTTTGAATAGCTATTGGACTCATTCCAGTATATTCGCTAGCTTGAGCTAATGAAAAAGTTAAATAATTAGTTTTTCCTGTAACATAGCCTACATCTACATCAAAAAAGTCTGCAATTAAAATCATAGTTTGAAATTTAGGAAATCCTATTTTTTTTTTGGTAAGTTGAACCAATATTTGTCCAACGACTCACGTCTTTTTGACTGAAGTATTGATAATATTGTTGATTTAATTTATTTGTAAAAGATTCTTGAGTTAGATTATGATTTTCAAGCATTCTTTCAATCTATTATTCCATATTTCAGCTTTATCACTATATATGTCATCCATGGTATAAAATCCTCGATTTTTATTATATTATATTGCGTATATAACCCTTGTGCAACTTAATAGTCAATTATATAATTAAATTAAGATAATCATGATAGAGAGGAAGGGATGGATGATGAAAGAAGAAAAATCATTTAAAGAAAAAATAAAAGAACATAAAAAAGAAATACTGGTTGGAGCGGGAATAATTACTTTTTCTGTAGGAGCTTTAATATTTTGGAAAAATAAAGATAAAATTCAAAAAACTATGGAAAACTTGCTAGAAAAAAATGATGTATCAGTTGAGAAAGCTGTTGATTATGCCAAAGATAATAAAGATATAGTGGATGTCAGTGGGCATACTAAGAATTTACCTAAGAATCATACTGCTTCGAAAAAATAGAAAAAATTAGCTCTAAATAATAGTATACCATTGGCTGAAAATCAAACTTATGTATCATCTCATAAGAGGGCAGCCTAGTGTAAAACTAATATTATAAGAGAAGGTGGGAATAAACATAGGAGAAATATTTCCAGATATTGATTGGTATTATGATCGATGTAATAGTTATTTGAATAGTCAATCAGACTTTGATGGTAATAAATATATTTGGGAATGTACAGAGTATGGTTATAAAAATAGTATATCTAGAACGAATATATATGACTCAGAAGATGATTCTAAAAATAGATAATAACATAGGCGTATGTGTGA
Source organism: Jeotgalibaca dankookensis (assembly GCF_002005405.1). Taxonomy (NCBI): domain Bacteria; kingdom Bacillati; phylum Bacillota; class Bacilli; order Lactobacillales; family Carnobacteriaceae; genus Jeotgalibaca; species Jeotgalibaca dankookensis. The sequence goes on along the minus strand of NZ_CP019728.1, from coordinate 1,051,932 downwards.
ATTTTAGTCTAAACCATTACCATTTCTATTACTGCAAGACTGATAGAGTTGATATGACAGTGTTTAGTCGAGCCCCCCTCTATAAACAGTTTTACAATAATTGCTAAGATCCTTCAAACTCATATTTGAAGGACTTTTTTTTTTGATAATGTTTCTACCACCACTTTACTTTATAGAGTTATATTCCTTCAACCCACTTATTCCCTCTAACCCCTTATAATTGATTTATCCATTTAATTACTTTAAACTTAAATTAACGCAATTAGAGATAAATTTTTACAAAATAATTTTTAGAAAGGAATCTTCTTATGAGTGGAAAAATTACTGTAGGTCGTGCCGTATTAAAAATTATTGAGAGCTGGGGTGTGAAACAGATTTATGGTATTCCAGCTGGTTCTTTGAATTCACTGATGGACAGTATGTATGATGAACAAGACGAAATCAAATTTATCCAAGTTCGTCATGAAGAGGTGGGAGCACTTGCTGCGTCCATGCAGTACAAATTTTCAGGTAATATTGGCGTTGCTCTCGGTTCTGGTGGCCCTGGTGGAACGCATTTGATGAACGGTCTTTATGATGCACGTGAGGACCGCGTCCCTCTTTTAGCAATTATTGGGACACGTCCTCTAGAAGAAATTAATATTGATGGATTCCAAGAATTAAATCAAAATCCGATTTATGCGGATGTATCGGTTTATAACGCTCGCGTTGCTTACGCAGAACAACTTCCAAAAATTATTGACCGTGCCATTCGAGAAGCGCTTAATAAAAGAGGGCCTGCAATTGTTGAAGTTCCGGTTGATTTTGGTTGGGCAGAAATAGAAGATGATGCTTGGTATTCTTCCGCAAGTAGTTACCGTGAATTTGAAACGCCACCTATAAACCAAGGGGACATTCAAAAAGCAGTGGGATTGTTAGAAGAAGCTGAACGACCAGTTATCTATGCTGGGATTGGAACGCGCGGACAAGGCGAATCGGTTCAAGAGCTTTCTCATAAAATAAAAGCACCCATTGTCACAACAGGTAAAAATTATGATAGTTTTGACTTTGCTTCCATCGACTTTATGGGATCTGCCGGACGTGTCGCTTGGAAACCAGCTAATGAAATCATTGATGAAGCAGACACCATTCTCTTTATTGGTAGTGATTATCCATTTGTGGAATCGAGTGGAATCTTCGATAACAAGAAATTTATCCAGATTGATATTGATGCAGGTCAGTTAGGGAAAAGACGTGCTGCAGATGTTGCTATTTTAGGGGATGCGGGTACAGCCATTCGTGAAATTACCAAAGAAATTCGTGCAGTATCGGATAGCCCTTGGTACCGTGCAAGTATCGCCAATAACGAAAACTGGCGTGACTATATGACTCGTCTTGAAACGAAAGAAGCAGGCGATTTACAAGCCTTTCAAATATTTAATGCCATTAACAAATTTGCAAAAGAAGATGCCATCTATTCAGTTGATGTTGGGAATGTGACGCAACATTCCGTGCGTCATTTGCATTTAACTCCTAAAAATTTATGGCGTACTTCTCCTAAATTTGCCACTATGGGTAATGGTCTTCCTGGCGCCCTAGCGGCCAAGTTAGAATTTCCAAATCGTCAAGTGTGGAATTTATCTGGAGATGGTGGCTTTGGTATGGTTATGCAAGATATCGTCACTTTAGTTCAATATCAATTACCTTCTATCCATATTGTTTTTTCAAACGAAATGTATGGGTTTATTAAAAGGGAACAAGAAGTAACCAATAAAAATCCTTACTTTGGCGTTGATTTTGAAAGAGCAGTTGATTATGCCAAAATTTCTAGAGCTCAAGGAGCTGAAGGCTATACCATCACAAAAATCGAAGAGATTGATGACGTATTCAAAAAAGCATTGGCAGATGAAGCAGCAGGGAAAACAGTCATTATTGATGCAAAAATTACTGATGAACAGCCGATTCCTATTCAAACTCAGTATTTAAGACTGGATTCAATGAAATATTCAGAAGGAGAAATTAAAGAATACAAAGATCGCTATGAAGCCTGGGATTTGAAACCATTTCGTGCGTTTCTTGAAGCAGAAGGTTTAAAATCAAAAACAGAATAAATTCAAATAATTAGTAGAGACTCCCAAATGTTTAGATTGAAATCTAAACACTTGGGAGTTTTTTATTCAAAACCCAATCATCGCACTTCTTTATCTTGTTTGGTATAATAGATTATAATAATTATAATCCATAACCACTAAAAATGATGCAGGAGGAAATTATGACAACTATTTTTGATGTTAAAAATATGTCTTATGAAGTGAACGGTAAGAAGATCCTAAAAGATATTTCCTTTACCGTAGAAAAAGGGGAGTTTTTAACCATTAAAGGGCCTTCTGGGAGTGGGAAGAGTACCTTGTTGGAATGTCTGGCTTCTTTAATCAGTCCAAGCTCTGGGGAAATCTACTATAAGGGTAAGCCACTATCAGCTTTTGACGTGACCGATTACCGAAAAGAAGTTTCATATGGGTTTCAAAACGCTTCACTATTTGGAGAAACGGTTGCGGAAAACTTAGCCTTTCCTTATCTCATTCGTGACCAAGAATTCGACCGTAAACGTGCCCTTGAATTGTTGAAAAAGGTCAATCTATCGGAATCTTATTTAGAACAGAAAGTAACCGCTCTTTCCGGGGGAGAAAAGCAGCGAATTGCTTTGATCCGAAATGTCGTCTTTATGCCGGAAGTGCTGCTTCTGGATGAAGTGACTAGCTCATTAGATGAAGCGACACGCCATGACATTGGTGAAGCCATCCGCCGGTTTAATCAAGAAGAAGGCGTGACTGTTCTGTGGGTTACCCATAACACAGAAGAAATTAAAAATGCGACTAAGACGATGGAAATAGTTGCTGGCCAAGTGGAGGTAGATACACATGCCTGATTTAAATATTTCAAATTTATCACTAGCTTTAACCGGACTACTCATTGTGATTGCTTTAATCATAGATTCCAAAGAAAAATTAGGGTTAAGAAAAGATATTATCATTGCGACGATTCGAACAGTGGTGCAACTCTTTGCCATTGGGTACATACTAGGTTATATCTTTGAAATTGATAATACGATTGTGACCTTTGTGATGGTTCTCTTTATTATTTTTAATGCGGCCTTTCAGGGAGCCAAGAGTGCGGAAGGAATTGATCATTCTTTTGCTATTTCCTTATTAGCAATTGGTGTTGGAACCTTCGTCTCACTTGGAGTGATGCTGTTTTCTGGCGCATTGAAATGGATTCCTTCACAGATTATCCCGATTACGGGAATGATTGCTAGTAACGCCATGACCGCAATTGGGGTTGGTTACCGTACAATGCGGTCTAAATATACCGATCAGCGTCAACAAGTACTAGAACGCCTTTCTCTAGGGGCAAACGCAAGCCAAGCATCGCAGTCAATTATTCGTGCTAGCATTAAATCCGCAATGGGGCCAACCGTAGACACAACAAAAACAGTTGGTTTAGTGAGTTTACCGGGTATGATGTCGGGGATGATTTTTGCGGGTGTTGATCCTATTGCGGCGATTCGCTATCAAATTATTGTCATGTTTATGCTGATTTCTACAACAGGATTCTCCACGATGATCTCCAGTTACTTGGCATATCGTAGTTATTTTAATGATAAAGTTCAACTTGTCATCAAATAGAATGGATTTACTGCTAGATACTTTCTAGCAGTATTTTTTTCTTTAAACGACAAATCTTTTAGTTTTTCACTCTTTCAAGTATACTTAAGAAAGAAATCAAGAACGAGCTAGGGGTGAGAGTATGTTTACCAAGCAAAGATTGACTGGCGCCTATGAAGGTGCACGCGTTGAACCCTTTGATGAAACAACGAAATATGTTTTTATTAGTGATCACCACCGTGGTGATGGGAGTTTATCGGATGAATTTACAAGGAATAGGAATATCTTCCAGTATGCACTCGAATACTATTATCGCAATGATTTTACCTATGTAGAAGCAGGAGATGGCGACGAACTCTGGGAATATCAAGACGTCAAGTATATTAAAAATGCCCATCCAGCGATTTTTTCTACTATTAAACAATTTTTTGATGAGGACCGCTTTATCATGATGTGGGGGAACCACAATATTTATTTAAAAGATCCTAGTTATGTGGAGAGGCATTATTACACAAACTACGACGAATATCATGAAACCTTCTACAGTTTTTTGGAAGGACTTAAACCTATTGAAGCGCTTGTTTTGAAACATACGCGAACGGGGCAAGAAATATTAACCGTTCATGGGCATCAAGGTGATGCACCGAATGATCAGTTTTGGGTCTTAACCATGTTGTCACTCAAGTATTTTTGGCGTTTCCTACATGCTTTTGGGATTCGCAACCCGTCAAGCCCGGTTAAAAATATTAGTCGACGACACAAAATTGAAAAGAACTATAGTAAGTGGATTGCTGAAAACAAGATGATGCTCATTTGTGGGCACACCCATCGGTTTAAATATCCCCGAAAAAATGCCTTACCTTACTTCAATACGGGCTGTTGTGTTTATCCAACCATTATTACCGCTATTGAAATAGTGGGAGAGGAAATCCAACTTGTAAGGTGGCACGTCAAAAGTGATGAAGAAGGATCGCTTAACGTCGTTCGATCCGTTATGAGAGGGCCAGATAATGTGAAAGAATTTGATTTAAGGGATTTAACAGAATCACCAGCACTATAAAACAGTTTTTAGAGAAGGGGTTTTGAGATGAATATTAGAAAAATGTCTTTATTTATAGCAACAAGTAGCCTACTAGTGGCTTGTAACAGTACAACTGAGGTAGAACCGGACAAGCAATCAGTTTCTATCTCGGAGTCTTCTCAAGTAATAGAGTCGATTTCCGAAAGTGTTTCTGAAGAAATACAAGAGGAATCATCTAGCACTTTAATAGAAGAAAGCGTTGAAGAAAATTTTGAAGAAAGTTCAAAAGAGAGCTCAGAAGAAGTGCTTGTGGAAAGTTCTCAAGAATCATTTGAAGACGTAACAGAGCTCAACTCAGAAGAAACGACCTTGATTGAACGCGCAAAAGCAGCGATTACAGAAGCGACTGGTTACTCAGAAGGGGACTATCTATTCCTCATTCATCCCATCGAAGATCAAATTGCAACGATTGAAGTCCGTGAAGATGGTGAAGAAGTCGCGAGTATGATAGGCATGTTCCGTTATAATGACGAAACACAAGAATTACAAGAAATGGATTTACTAACTGGAGAGTATGTTACATATCCTGCAGAATAATGACTGAGGTGTTAGATTAGAATGCTGTTAATTTTACAAATATTTATTATTAGTTTTGTCTACGTAACGTTGAACACGATACGTTTTATGCTAACCATAAAAGGTTACCGTCTATTTGCGCCATTGTTGAGTATGGTAGAGATTGTCATTTATGTAACGGGGTTAAGTATCGTCATGAGTAGTTTAGATAACCCACTCAATTTAGCTTCCTATGCTGTTGGCTATGGCGTGGGGATTGCCTTAGGGATTAAAATAGAAGATTGGTTAGCTCTAGGTTATACCATGATGACGGTGATGACCTCCGACCAAGAAACAAAATTACCCGATAAACTATGGGAAGCTGGGTACGGTGTCACAATTACCCAAGCGCAAGGTAGACATGGAAGTCGCTTGGTATTAAATGTACTGGCAATTCGAAAGAAAGAACGTGAATTAATTAATACTATTTTAGAGATTGATGAAAAAGCCTTTATCTACTCTTCTGATCCTAAATATGTTCGCGGTGGCTTCTGGTCTAAACGTGTTCGGTAAAGAGTGACGGAAGAGGCAACATTTCTTATTTCATTTTAATATGAAGTTTATAAATTTTAGAAAAGGGTGGAGCAGAATGAAAAGCCTAAAGCTTCCAAATACAGTAACGATTATATTAGAACATTTTAAACGAGCGGAAATTGGCCGACAAGCAGCGGAGCTGGCTTACTATGTTTTATTAGCTTTGTTTCCCTTATTATTAGCACTCGCCAATTTTATTCCTTTTTTACCAATTCCAACGGATCAAGTACTAGAATATGTCGAGTTAGGTGTCCCTGACCAAGTAGCTACCATCATTCTTCCTATTTTAGAAGGTTATCTAGAGGGTGGAAATGGCGGGGCGATTTCAATTGGGATTATTATTTCTCTGTGGCCTGCCTCTAAAGCCTTTACCGTCTTTCAACGTGTTTTAAATCAAGTTTATGATGCGGATGAGCGGAAAAACTTTATTATTTCACGTATCTTCTCCTTCTTAACCGTGTTGTTAATGGTTAGTTTAGTTGGTGCAGTTGCCTTTATTTTTGTGTTTGGACGTGAAATTTTAGAGCTTATTCAATCTTTAATCCCGATTGATATTTTAGGTATTATAACGGCTTTTGAATACTTTAGATGGATTGTGGCGTTTGGTATATTGATTATCATTATGACCTTTATCTATTACTTTATTCCTAACGTAAAATGGCCACTAAAATATGCGGTACCCGGAGCGATTTTGACTACACTAGGTTTCTTGTTGGTTTCACAATTATTTTCGCTTTATATTAGTTTGGCGGGTGGAGCATCCATCGGAACGGGTACCATTGGCGTCTTTATCGTCTTGATGATTTGGCTCTACCTCTTAGGAATTGTTTTTATACTAGGCGGCGTTTTGAACGTTATCATATACGATTATAAACACGCGCACGAAGAACCAGTTGATAAAAATTTTCCATATGTGTCGATAATTTACTCAGAAAATGGCCAAGCGTTAATGCCTAAACAAGTTCTAAAACGCGCTTTATTCAAAGATACTCACACGTCACACTAATAGTCAGAACGGTAATTCTGGATACTTCTGGGATTACCGCTTTTTTTTTAAGACATTGTTCTATATAATGATTGAATGAAGTATGTGTCGAACAGAAAGGAAATATTTATGAGAAACCAACAATTAAAATCGAAGTCGGATGTATCAAAGATTGATTATGGCATTATCCTGTCTATTATCCTTCTAGCTCTTATTAGTTTTTTAACGATTTATTCGACCACTTATTTAATGAGTGGGACGCCAAGTTTAAGGCCCACTCTGATGCATATGCTTTGGTATATTATTGGGAGCGTTGCGGCAGGTGTGATGATGTTTTTTGATTCGGAACAGCTGTGGAAACTGGCACCGATTGCCTATGGTATCGGAGTTGTCTTATTAATATTAATCTTGATTTTTTATGACCGCACGAGTTATATCATGCAAGGCGCCAAGAGTTGGTTTGTGATCGGTTCCGTGTCATTTCAACCTTCAGAAGTTGTGAAAATATCACTGATTATGATGCTAGGGCGTGTTATTACCCAACATAATATGGATACGCCAGAACGGACTGTTAAAACAGACGGGAAACTAATTCTGCGTATTGGGCTATGGTCACTGCCACTTTTGGTATTGATTATGGCACAAAATGATTTAGGAACGGTTCTGGTTTACTTAGCTATTATTATTGGGATGACACTTCTATCAGGAATTAGTTGGAAAATATTAATGCCACTCTTTAGCTTTATCGGTGTGATCGGTGCATTCTTAATTTATTTAGTTATTTATAATCGTAACATTCTACTTAATTTAGGCTTCATGCCCTATCAATTTGCGCGTATTGATTCTTGGCTAAATCCTTTCGGAGATAGTCGTGGAGATGCCTTCCAGTTAGCTCAGAGTATGAAAGCCATTGGATCGGGTCAATTATTCGGAAAAGGGCTAGGCGTTTCAGAAGTATATGTGCCGGTTCGTGAATCCGATATGATCTTTTCAACTATTGGAGAAAACTTTGGGTTTATCGGTGGTTGTTTTTTAATTTTTATCTATTTTCTATTAATTTATCAAATGATTCGTATTTGTTTTGATACAAAAAATGAGTTTTATGCCTATATGACTGCTGGTGTTATCATGATGATTCTCTTCCACGTTTTGGAAAATGTCGGAATGACAATCGGACTGTTGCCAATTACCGGTATTCCATTGCCGTTCATTTCGCAAGGAGGCTCAGCTTTATTAGGAAATATGCTAGCCATTGGACTCGTGATGTCCATGCGCTTTCACTATAATAGTTATATGCTATCGGAAGATGAAGAACACTACGGAATAAAGTAAAAAAATATCTTTGTTGGTTTTTGTTGGTTATAATGAAGAAGTATATGAAAATGATGGAGGTCGTAGAATGTCAGAGATAAAATATAGTCAAGAAGGATTTTGGGTAGAAAAGAAAGAAACTCACTACATCATTGGTCTTTCAGATAAGGGGCAAGATGATTTAGGCGAAGTAAGCTTTGTGGATTTACCAGCAGAAGGCCCTATCCAAAAAGATGAGGTGCTGATTGGTGTGGAGGCCGCAAAAGCAGTGACAGAATTACCGGCACCTGTTTCAGGAACAATTATTGAAGTAAATGAGGGCCTAGAAGACGATCCTAGTCAGTTAGACAGTCCAGATATCCAAAAAAATTGGATTGTTAAGATGACTGCTGTATCTGAAGAAGCGTTTTTAGCTTTGGGAAATCAGTCTGGCCTCTAAAAAAGTAAAAACGATCAGATTTCTATCCATTCCGGATAGGCGTCTGATCGTTTTATTATACGGTTTGTTTTTGGTCGCGTTGGTAGAGGAAAACACAGAGAATCATCAAGACTAAAGCCACAGCAATCACGGCCATTCCATAAAAAATACCAAACCGATCTGATAAGGCACCAGTAATCGTTGGCATCACAATTGAGCCGATGTTACCAAGGACTAAAATGACACCCATTGCCATAGGATAGTCTTTGATAAAACCGCCTGTAGCAGCAATAGTAGTCGGGTAAATTCCTGCCATAGATAAACCAAGTCCTAGTATCGCAAAGGTAATAACCAATGAATTCCGTGACGACAGTAAAACGATAAACAATAGAGTAGTCGTAAAAGCAAAAAGATAGAGTTGATTGGTACGGGAATAGCGTTGTCCTTGCGCAGCTACTGTTAAACGACCTACTAACATCCCAATCCATAAAAGTGAAGCTAAAAACTGGGAGTAGCCAATTGTTAAAATACCAGAGTCAACAAAATATTTTACTAACCAGCCATTAATGGTTGATTCTCCACATAAATAAAAGAATAAAATGCCGGATAAAATCCAAAATTCTTTTTGTTTCATAAAATGATAAGAAGCAACTTTTTTCTTTTGTTGGACCGGGCCATCTTTTAATTTCATTTGTGAGAAGAAATAAACAGAAAGAGCCGTTAGGGCAACAATAATTGCTCCTGCCAAACGCCAACCGTTCTCACCCGCTAGTTTAACAGATCCCATAACGAGGTAGGGCGCTAAAAGCGCACCAATAGCAAAAATACTGTGTAAAAAGCTCATTGCGGCCGGACTGCTATTAGAAACCTCGTTGATGATACTATTGTTAAAATTCGAAATACTCCCACGCGTTAAACCTGTAAAGAAAAAAGATAGGAGTAATAAAAAAGGATTACCCGTGAAAATCATTAATAAAAAACCAGCTGTTACGAAACTTGTTAAGAAAACAATAGCTCTTTTTCGCCCCATATAGAGAGGTAAAACTCCAGCGATGAAACTCGCTAATAAATTGCCAATGTAGTGGGAGGATAAGAGTGACCCACTAACGGTATCGCTTAAGTTATAGGCATCACTTATATAGGGCAATAAAGAACCCATAATCATACCAAATAGCCCATTTACTGCAAATGCATAGTAGGCGATTTTTACAATATACTGATTATCAGGACTTAGTTTTGAATAAAATGAACCATTTTTCAAAAAGTAATGCCTCCTCATTAGGTTTTAGAAGTTAACCGTTAATTATCATTATAGAGGAGTAAGAGCGTTAATAAAAACAAAAGAGGCCATATCATAGTGATATACCTCTTGATTTATAAATTAATCTTTTGCTTTGTTAACAATATCTTTGAAAAAGGCTTGGCAGGCTGGATCAAAAGCAGCTAAAATTTCTGGATGCCATTGAACAGCGAGTATGTTTTGGGCGGAATCAATTGATTCAAAGGCTTCAATCATACCATCGCTACTATAAGCAACTGCCTTTAGACCATCACCGATCTTTTTAATCCCTTGGTGATGTAAGGTATTCACTTTGGGGTTGGGTCCTGTCATTTCAATCAAACGACTTTCTTCGCGGACGGTTACGTAATGAACAGGGACATCGAGGGCGCCACTTTGAACATGCAGCATCAGGTCACCTTCATACTGACTCTCTAAATCTTGATATAAGCTACCACCAAAGTAAACGTTGATAATTTGCATCCCACGGCAAACACCATAAACAGGAATTCCTTTTTTTAGTGCCGCTTCAAGAAGGGCCATATCAAAGGTATCACGTTTAGGGAAGATACCGTTCAATTTGGGGTGAGGGTTCTCACCATAAGAATCGGGATCGACATCATGTCCACCGGTTAATACCAATGTATCAATTAATTGAACCATATTTTTTGCATCTTCAGCTGTTCCAACTGGTAACATGATGGGGGTCCCACCAGCTGTTTGGATATTATCAATATAAAATTGCGGAGTATAAGCAACTAAAGTCCCTTCGAATTCACTCGTTGGTGATAATATTTGTGTACCCGATATACCAATAATTGGTTTTATTGTAATCGCCTCCTATAAAATAGTTTTTTCATTATCGCATACTTTTATACTTTTTGAAAGCTTTTGAACTGGCTCCTAACATTGACTAAAGACTTCCTGAGTGTTACTTTTAGTAGTATAATTTATTGATAGAAATCGTTTTATATAAAAGGTTTTATGTGCTTATAGATGGTCAGTAACGAGATAAAATAAGGAGGCATAAACATGTCTGTTTTGGAAATAAAGAATCTGCATGTTTCTATAGAAGATAAAGAAATTTTGAAAGGCGTCAATTTGGTAATTCATTCCGGTGAAATTCACGCTATTATGGGTCCAAATGGGACTGGTAAATCGACACTTTCACAAGCTATCATGGGTCATCCCAGTTACCAAGTAACTCAAGGTGAGATTTTACTGGATGGCGAGAATGTTTTGGGAATGGCCGTAGATGAACGGGCACGAGCTGGATTGTTCCTCGCTATGCAGTATCCTAGTGAAATTACCGGCGTTACCAATGCCGAGTTTATGCGCGCCGCCATTAATGCACGCTTGGGTGAGAACGATAAAATGTCGGTCATGGATTTTATTAAAAAACTAGATAAGCATATGGCGACATTAGATATGCCAGAAGAAATGGCTGAGCGCTATTTAAACGAAGGGTTTTCTGGTGGCGAGAAAAAACGGAATGAAATCTTGCAATTAATGATGATTGAACCAGCTTTTGCCCTTTTAGATGAGATTGACTCCGGTTTAGATATTGATGCCCTAAAAGTGGTTTCTAAAGGGATTAACGCTATGCTTGGTGATGACTTTGGTGTTTTAATTATTACCCATTATCAACGCCTATTAAATTATGTCGAACCGACTTTTGTCCATATCATGATGGATGGAAAAATTGTGAAGTCTGGTGATGCTAGTTTAGCCAAACGTTTAGAAGCAGAAGGTTACCGTGGAATTCGAGACGAGTTAGGTCTTGACATTGAAATAATGGAAGATTAGGAGGAAACAAGATGAGTGACGTAAATATCCGTTTGTTTTCTGCTTTCAAAGAAGAACCAAGTTGGATGCAAGATTTTCGCCTTCAAAATCTAGCGCAATTTGAACACTTAGCCTTGCCAAGTATTGAAAAAGTAAAATTTCACCGCTGGCCTTTAACTGATACACAAATAGATACAGAATACGGTGATGAGCTTTACCGCAGCCAACAATATCAATACGGTACAAGCGACCGCGCCAAAATAGTCCAATATGGAAAAGAAACCATTATGGAACAATTACCACAAGAATTAATTGATGCCGGTGTTATTTTTACGGATTTATTTACTGCCGTAAGGGACTATCCTAAATTAGTTCAACGTTATTATATGACAAAAGCCGTCCAACCTAACGAGAACAATCTGACCGGCTATCATGCGGCCTATGTCAACAGTGGATTATTTCTCTATGTGCCAAAAAACGTCATCATTGAAGAGCCGATTGAATCATTATTTATTCAAAATAGCTTTGTTAAAGAAGCCTACAATAAGCATATTCTTATTGTGGCGGACACTAATAGTGCGTTAACTTATGTTGAAAATTTTGAAACAGAAGGTAACCAGGCAAACAGTGCTAATATCATCGTTGAAGTGATTGCAAAACCTGGCGCTAAAGTTAAATATTCAGCAGTTGACCATCTGGGCGTCCATACCACTGCTTATTTGAATCGACGTGGCTACTTAGAAAGAGATGCTTCGATTGAATGGGCCATTGGGGTTATGAATGACGGCAATATTATTGCTGATTTTGATTCTGATTTGATTGGAGACGGGTCCCACAGTGAAATTAAGGCGGTAGCGGTTTCCACCGGTAACCAAATCCAAGCATTAGATACACGGGTAACCAACTATGGAAAACATTCAATCGGTCATATCTTGCAACATGGGGTTATATTAGATCGCTCTACATTAACTTTTAATGGAATTGGTCATATTATCAAAGGTGCAAAGGGTGCCGATGCCCAACAAGAGAGCCGAATCTTAATGTTATCTGAAAATGCTAAAGGTGACGCTAACCCGCTCTTATTAATTGATGAGAATGAAGTGACTGCTGGCCACGCTGCCAGCGTTGGGCGGGTCGACCCAGAGCAATTATTTTACTTGACCAGTCGTGGTATCTCACAAGAAGAAGCAGAACGCTTAGTGATTCGCGGATTTTTGGGGACTGTTATTGCAGCCATCCCGATTAAAGAAATTCGTGACGGATTAATTACTATGATTGATAAGAAGTTGAGAAAGAAGGGAAGCTAATGGACGTTCAAAGAATTAGACAGGACTTTCCAATTTTATTTCAAGAAGTGAATGACGAATTACTTATTTATTTAGATAATGCCGCTACCACACAAAAACCCAAGCAAGTAATTGAAGCAATCGAAAAGTACTATACGCATGACAATGCTAATGTTCACCGGGGGGTTCATACCTTAAGTGAGCGAGCAACCCGTCAGTACGAAGAGGCTCGTGAGGGTATACGTGCGTTTATCCATGCACAATCAACCAAAGAGGTTATTTTTACAAAAGGAACTACAACTTCCTTAAATTGGCTGGCCTATAGTTTAGGTGATTTGGTAGTAGAAGCGGGGGATGAGATTTATATCACGCCACTAGAACACCATTCGAATATTGTTCCTTGGCAACAACTTGCCAAACGTAAAAAGGCTCATTTGCATTATTTGCCCCTGACAAAAGACGGTAGTGTCGACTTAGAAGCTGCAAAAGAAGCAATTAGCCAAAAAGGTAAAATTCTAGCAGTGACGCATGTATCAAACGTTCTGGGAACGACCAATCCTATTAAGGAATTAGCCGGTTTAATCCACGCGGTAGGAGGTTATATTGTCGTCGATGGCGCTCAGAGTGCTCCACATCTGCCCGTAGATGTTCAAGCCTTAGATATAGACTTTTTTGCATTCAGTGGTCATAAGATGAGCGGTCCAACCGGTATTGGTGTCTTATACGGGAAAGAAGCATTATTAAACCAAATGGAACCAGTCGAATTTGGTGGTGAAATGATTGCTTTTGTATATGAACAAGACGCAACTTGGAGTGAACTGCCTTTTAAGTTTGAAGGCGGAACGCCTAATATTGCTGGGGCTATTGGACTGAAAGCAGCTATTGATTATTTAACTGAAATTGGGATGGACCAGATTGCCGCCCATGAACAAGAGCTTATGGCTTACGTGCTTCCTAAGATGCGAGAAATAGAAGGCATTACGATATTTGGACCAGAAGACCCTAAAAAACATAGTGGGATTGTGACCTTTAATATCGATGGTGTGCATCCCCATGATGTCGCAACTGGATTTGATATGGAAGGAATAGCGGTTCGGGCAGGCCATCATTGTGCCCAACCTTTAATGCGCTATTTAGATGTTCCCGCTACGACGCGTGCAAGTTTTTACTTTTATAATACTTTAGAAGAAGCAGATCAATTTCTTACCTCTCTCGTTCGTGTAAAGGAGTTTTTTACAAATGGCTTTATCTAGATTAGAAAGTTTATACCGTCAAGTAATTCTCGATCACTCCTCCCGCCCCCGAAACTTTGGTGCCTTGGATCAAGCAACAGGCTCGCTTGAATTAGACAACCCAACTTGCGGGGATGTCATTCATTTACACCTACGCCTGGTGGATGATCGGATTGAGGATGTGAGCTTTACTGGACACGGTTGTTCAATTAGTACCGCCAGTGCTAGTATGATGACCGAACAAATTAAAGGCAAAACCATAGATGAAAGCAAACAAATGATTGAAGAATTTCTCTTGTTAGTTCAAGGTGCTGAATTAGAAGACTCGCACTTAGGTGACGCGGAAGTTTTGAGTGGTGTAGCTAAATTCCCTGCACGTATTCGCTGTGCGACTCTTTCTTGGAAGGCTCTAGAACGGATGCTACTAAATCCCACTCAAAATGCAAAGGAGGAGAGTAAATGAGCGAAGTACCTATCGTTGATGATTACAAATTTGGCTTTCATGATGATGCAGAAATTCTCTATACAACAGGAAAAGGCTTAACTGAAGCAGTTGTTCGTGAGATATCTAAGAAAAAGGAAGAGCCTCAATGGATGCTGGATTACCGATTAAAATCTCTTGAAGCTTACCAAAGAGCAAAAAAACCAGACTGGGGACCTGATTTATCCGGTTTAGATTTTGATGATATTACTTATTATCAAACTGCTACCGACCAAGTAGCCCGCAGTTGGAATGATGTCCCTCAAGAAATTAAAGATACCTTCGAAAGAATCGGGGTTCCTGAAGCCGAGCGTGCTTACTTAGCAGGAGCAGCGGTCCAGTATGAGTCAGAGGCTGTTTATCACAATATGAAGGAAGAGTTCTCTAAGTTAGGAATTGTCTTTATGGACACGGATAGTGCGTTAAAAGAGTATCCCGAGTTATTTAAAGAACATTTTGGAACGATTGTCCCTCCAACCGATAATTACCAAGCTGCACTAAATTCAGCCGTTTGGTCTGGTGGAACTTTTATTTATGTGCCTAAAGGTGTTCGTTGTGATGTACCCTTGCAGACTTATTTCCGTTTGAACAATGAAGGATCTGGTCAATTTGAACGCACATTAATTATTGTAGATGAAGGCGCAAGTATTCATTACGTTGAAGGATGTACCGCACCTACCTATACAGCTAACTCCCTGCATGCCGCAATCGTTGAAATTATTGTTAAAAAAAATGCCTATTGTCGCTATACAACCATTCAAAACTGGTCTAAAAATGTCTATAACCTGGTGACCAAACGTGCCCATGCTTATGAGAACGCCACGATGGAATGGATCGACGGGAACATTGGATCGAAAGTAACTATGAAATACCCAAGTATTCATTTAAATGGTCGTGGTGCGCGCGGGACCATGTTATCAGCAGCTTTTGCCGGTAAAGACCAAATTCAAGATGCAGGGGCTAAAATGATTCATAATGCACCTAATACCTCGTCATCAATTGTTTCAAAATCCATTGCTCGGGATGGTGGTGCCGTTAACTACCGCGGACTTGTACGGTTTGGGAAAAACTCTGCTGGATCGATTTCCCATATTGAGTGTGACACCATTATTATGGATGAATTATCTAGTTCTGATACCATTCCATATAACGAGATTCATAATGGTAATGTCTCACTCGAACACGAAGCAAAAGTTTCTAAAGTATCAGAAGAACAACTCTATTATTTAATGAGTAGAGGACTTTCCGAAGAAGAAGCAACTGAAATGATTATCATGGGGTTTGTCGAACCCTTTACTAAAGAACTTCCCATGGAGTATGCCGTTGAATTAAACCGTCTCATCTCTTATGAGATGGAAGGGTCAGTAGGATAAATTTATAAATAAGACTCAGAAATAGGAAAATATTTCTGAGTCTTTTGTTTGATAATGATTTAAAAACGCACAATATGCAAATGAACTAAGTACTTATTCATAAATAAAGCACAAATAATAACAAATGAACACAAATTTCTGTGGCGGCTTTATTCTTACAGTAAGGCGAGTTTCTACTAAATGATAAAATTCTAATCTAAATGTAGTTGCTCAATAAAATAAAACATGCTATTCTATGGGTGTAGTGCAAACGCTTGCTCAAATTTTTCAGGTAACTATGAAATCGATTACAAAGAATATACGTCGCTACTGGTATACACAAAAAGAGAGGGAGGTTGTAAAGAGCGATCGGACAATCAAGTATAAAAGATTTGTTTTTATCTTATTTAAAATAAAAAACATATGAATGGGAGCGATATTGAATGAATAAAAAATTCCTAACTTTATTAACCACTGTTGGTGCTATGACATTACTAGCAGCATGTGCTGGAGATGCTGAAAATGAAACAGTTGGAAGTGGCGAAACAGCTTCTACTGCTGATGGATCTGTTTATTATTTAAACTTTAAACCTGAAATTGCTGACAAAATTGAAGAGTTAGCAGCACAATATACTGACGAAACAGGTGTCGAAGTTAAGATGGTTACAGCAGCAGGTGGAACGTACGAGCAAACGCTTAAATCTGAAATTGCTAAATCAGCACCACCAACTGTTTTCTTCATTAATGGACCAATTGGTTATGAAAACTGGAAAGACTATACAATGGATCTATCTGATACAGAGGTTTACGATTGGTTAACAGATAAAGAATTAGCAATCACTGGCGAAGATGATGGCGTTTACGGTGTTCCTGTAACAGTAGAAGGCTATGGTATTATTTATAACGAAGCAATTATGGAAGATTACTTTGCCTCTGATAATAAAACTACTGATTACAACTCTATGGAAGAAATTAATAATTTTGAAGCGCTAAAAGAAGTAACAGAAGATATGACAACGCTTAAAGACGAACTCGGCATTCAAGGTGTCTTCTCATCTACATCACTTGCGTCTGGTGAGCAATGGAGATGGCAAACGCACTTGGCTAACATGCCAATCCACTATGAATATCAAGACAAAGATGTAAAAGCTTTGGATGACCTTGAATTTACTTATTCAGATGAATTCCAAAATATCTTCGACTTATACCTTAACAATTCTACAACCGAACCAAATTTATTAGGTAGTAAAACAACAACAGACTCTATGACAGAATTTGCTCTTGGACAATCTGCAATGGTTCAAAATGGTAACTGGGGCTGGGGTCAAATTGAAGGTACAGAAGGAAACGTTGTAAATGAAGAAGACGTGAAATTCATGCCAATCTATACAGGTGTTGAAGGTGAAGAAGATCAAGGGTTAGCGGTTGGGACTGAAAACTTCTTAGCAATTAACAATAAAGCTGACGAAGCAGATATCCAAGCATCTCTAGACTTTGTAGAATGGATGTATAACTCAGACGAAGGAAAAGACTATGTTGTGAATGAATTCGGATTTATTCCAACATTTAGTACCTTTGGCGACGACGAATATCCAGAAGATCCATTGGCACAAGATATCTTAAGCTATATGGCTGATGATTCTAAAACAAATATTCCTTGGACATTTACAACCTTCCCAAGTGAAACATTTAAGAATGATTTTGGTAATGCACTATTGATGTATGCACAAGGTCAAACTTCATGGGAAGAAGTAAAAGATACCATGGTTGAGTCATGGGCAAGAGAAGCTTCATTTGCACAATAAACGATTAATTAAATAGCCTTTTTGATTAGTCTTCTTAGATATATCTGGGAGGACTAATCTTATTATAAGGCAGTCACATGTTTAGCTTGTTTTGTATAGGAGGGAATTATCTTGCATAAGTCACTAAAAAAATATTTTCCAATTTTTGTCGGGCCGACACTCATTGCCTTTGTATTAGCTTTCTTAATCCCTTTCTTGTTAGGCCTTTATTTATCATTTACTGAATTTAAAACGGTTGTGGATGCTTCTTGGGTAGGGTTTGAGAACTACCGCAAAGCTTTTGCAGATCCTAGTTTTATGAGTGCGTTGTGGTTTACAGTTAAATTTACGGTTGTCTCTGTTATCTCTGTTAACGTGTTAGCGTTCTTACTGGCACTCCTTTTAACAGGTACTATCAAAGGCACCAAGCTTTATCGAACCGTTTTCTTTATGCCTAACCTTATTGGTGGGATTGTTCTGGGTTATGTTTGGTTAGCTATCATTAATACTATTCTTTATGGTTTTGGAGTAACTATTACTTATAATCCGGATTACGGTTTCTGGGGACTCGTTGTTATGATGAACTGGCAAATGATTGGGTACATGATGGTTATTTATATATCCGGTATTCAAAACATTTCAAATGATTTACTAGAAGCTGCTAAAATTGATGGTGCCAGCAAATTTCAAACCTTAAAAAGTATTATTTTGCCACTCGTCCTTCCATCCGCAACGATTAACTTGTTCTTAACCTTGACCAACTCCTTTAAACTCTTTGACCAAAACTTGGCTTTAACAAATGGTGCTCCAGCAGAACAGACTACCATGGTAGCTTTGAATATCTATAAGACCTTCTATGGTCGTATGGGCTGGGAAGGCGTTGGACAAGCCAAAGCTGTTATCTTCTTTATTATTGTGGGAATTATATCCATCACGCAAGTGTATCTGACTCGTAGTCGGGAGGTCGAAAATTAATGGAAACAAAACTAAAAAAACGTAGTAATATTATCTGGTTTATCGTCTTATTCTTTTTGGCACTCTTGTTTTTAGCACCGATATTTTTGATTGCTATAAACTCTTTTAAAGGAAAACTATATATTAGTGAAGACCTTTTCTCATTGCCAAACGCCCAAACCTTTGTAGGGTTTGAAAACTATATCAGAGGAATTGAAACCGTTGATTTCTGGCAAGCATTTGCTTACTCCATTTTTATAACTGTTTTTTCCGTTGGAACCATCGTCTTATTAACATCTATGACTGCTTGGTTTATCGTCCGGGTCAAAAATAAATTTACAACATCGCTTTACTATTTGTTTGTTTTCTCGATGATTGTTCCTTTCCAAATGGTTATGTTCACTTTAACTTGGTTCTCAAATCAGTTACACCTTGATAATCCGCTTGGAATCATTTTTGTATATCTAGGCTTTGGTTCTGGTTTATCGGTTTTTGTCTTTACAGGGTTTATCAAATCTGTGCCGAAAGAAATCGAAGAAGCAGCGATTATCGATGGTTGTGGACCGATTCGTACTTTCTTCTTAGTCGTCTTACCAATTTTAAAACCAACCGTTATTACCGTTGCGATTTTAAATGCGATGTGGATTTGGAATGACTATTTGCTTCCTTATCTCTTGCTGGGTACAGAGTATAAGACAATTCCAGTAGCAATCCAATACCTACAAGGATCATACGGAAATACTGACTATGGTGCTTTGATGGCCTTACTCGTACTCGCAATCATTCCGGTAGTCATTTTCTACTTGTCCAGTCAAAAACACATCATTAAGAGTATCAGTTCTGGTGCTGTGAAAGGGTGATTTTTGATGGCAGTTACTATTCGAGACGTAGCAGACGCTACCAATGTTTCTCCTTCAACTGTTTCACGCGTAATTTCGGATAACCCGAGAATTAGTCAAAAAACTAAAGAAAAAGTGCGGTTAGCTATGAAAGAACTGGGATACCATCCTAATTTTATTGCACGTAGTTTAGTGAATCAGAGCACCAGTGTTATTGGTGTAGTTTTTCCAAGTTCTGGGGATACTGCCTTTCAAAATCCATTCTTTACGGAAGTCCTACGTGCCATCAGTGAAGGCGCACATGACGAAAAATTCGGCATCCAATTAACGACTGGTAAAACAGAAGAAGAGATTTTGAACGATGTGGTTCAAATGGTTCAAGGGAAACGAGTGGATGGGCTTATTCTCTTGTACTCCAGACAGGACGATCCTATCATTGATTATCTACTAGAACAAAATATTCCTTTTGTTTTAGTAGGTCAACCTACTAGTAAACCGGATCATATTACCTATGTAGACAACGATAATTGTTTAGCGGCAAAAGAAGGAACAGAGGGTTTGATTCACCTGAACCATAAAAAAATTGCTTTTATTGGTGGTGTCAATGGCTTAATGGTAACCAATAAGCGTTTAGCCGGTTATAAACAAGCATTGAAAGAAGCCAATATCCCTATTCAAGAAGATTATATTATTTTTGATGATTTTCTAATCGAAGGAGGGAAACACGCGGTTGAAAAGCTACTAGCTTTAAAGGAACTACCAACAGCGGTTCTTGTAACAGATGATTTAATGGCAATGGGAGTGATGCAAAGTTTAAATGAAGAGGGTTTACGTATTCCTGAAGATGTTGCCATACTCAGCTTTAACAACACAATATTTTCGGTTTTATCAAACCCGCCTTTGTCATCGGTGGATATTCATATCTTTGATTTGGGCTTAGAAGCGATTAGTCAACTTGTTAAACGTATAAAAAACCCTGAAGAACCAGTCAGTCATAGTATTATCCCTTACGAGATTGTTATTCGTTCTTCTTGTTAGTACCCTATAAGAATTCTGAGTGATTTTATAATCACTTAGAATTTTTTTATTTATCAAACAAGTTACTTTAATCCTTTATATTAGTGTGGTATTATTCATAATTGCTAAATGAATTTATTTAAACATATAGATATGTAAGGAATAAGGAGCGGCGCTTGCTGCTTTTTGATTTTTATAAGAAAGGAATATGAGATGAAAGATAATTTTTGGCAAGAATTAAAACGACCATTTTTTATATTGGCACCGATGGAGGATGTGACGGATGTTGTCTTTCGTCATGTGATTAGTAAAGCGGCACGTCCTGATGTTTTTTTCACAGAATTTACCAATAGTGAAAGCTATTGCCATCCTGATGGAAACGAGAGTGTACGTGGTCGCTTAACATTTACAGAAGATGAACAGCCTATTGTGGCTCACATTTGGGGAGATAAACCGGAATTTTTTAGAGAAATGAGTATTGGTATGGCTGAGATGGGCTACCGCGGGATTGATATCAACATGGGATGCCCGGCACCAAATGTTTTTAAACATGGAAGAGGTGCTGGCTTAATTAAACGCCCTGACGTCGCCGCAGAGTTAATTCAAGCAGCTAAAGCAGGCGGGCTGCCAGTCAGTGTTAAAACACGTTTAGGCCATGCGGACATTAACGAGTGGCGTGGTTGGTTAACCCATTTGTTCAAACAAGATATTGCGAACCTGTCGATTCATTTGCGTACCAAAGTAGAAATGAGCCAAGGGGAAGCGCATTGGGAATTAATTCCTGAAATCAAAAAATTGCGAGATGAGATCGCGCCACAAACTTTACTGACCATAAATGGGGATGTTTTAAATCACCAAATGGGAATGGAATTGGTAGAAAAATATGGTGTAGACGGTGTTATGATTGGTCGTGGCGTCTTCCACAATCCGTTTGCATTTGAACCGGAAGTAAGGGAACACAGTCCACAAGAATTAATCGACTTATTCAGATATCATCTTGATTTATTCGATGAGTACTCAGTGATAGAACCGCGCGTATTCAAACCTTTACGTCGCTTTTTCAAAATCTATTTACGTGAATTTAAAGGAGCAAATGCACTTCGCATACAATTAATGGAGACACAAACAACCGACGAAGTACGTGAAATTCTAGCTGATTTTGAGAAAAATCATTTACAAGAAAGCGCCCTCGTGGGTACAGAAAATAGATGAGTCAAATAAAGAACCAAAGATCCGACTAAGGATTCTTTGGTTCTTTATTTTTTCGTAACCGCTACATATTTGTGCTAAAGTAAAAGAAATAAAATGAGTGTAGAGGAGCATAAAAATGGCTAAAAAAATTACGATTGTTCAAGTGAATGATACCCATAGTTATTTAGAAACGCACAATGAATTTTTTTATACAGATAGGGGCATCACGATTGAAAAAGCTGGTGGCTATGCGAAAATCCAAACCTTATTAAAAGAATTTCGAAATGAAGGACCAGTCGTTGCCCTCGATAACGGAGATACGATTCATGGGACTTACGAAGCTGTTACAACAAAAGGTTGGAATATGATTCCTATTTTAAATGATATGAGTTTTTCTGCGATGACTTTTCATTGGGACACTGCCTATGGTCCGGAAAATTTAAAAGCAATCAACCAAGCATTGAACTATCCGGTTCTAGCAGGCAATGTTTATGATGAAGAGACAAACAAACTCGTTTTTGACCCTTACCGAATTATTGAGGTGGATGGAATTACAATCGGAATTATTGGGATTGCGTGTAACATTGTGGATAAAACAATGCCCGCTCATTTTAGTAAAGGTATTTATTTTACTTTGGGTAACCAAGAATTACCTACTTACGTGGATGAACTCCGTAGGAAGGGTGTAGATACGATTATTCTTTTATCTCATTTAGGTTTTCCTCAAGACGTTAAGCTTATTTCTGAAGTAGAAGGAATTGATATTTGTTTAAGTGGCCATACTCATAATCGCATTGCTAAAAAAGTTCAGATCGGTCAAACGACAATTATTCAATCGGGTGCACAAGGATCCTTTATTGGAAAACTGACTTTATCCTATGAAGACTCCACTATAAAAAAAGTCGATCACCAGTTAATTCCTATAACGGAAGCCATTTTAGATGATTCTTTTATGAAAGAAAAAATTGAAGAAGCCGTCAGTCCTTTTCGCCAAAAATTAGCGGTCAAGGTAGGAGAAACGAAAACAATTTTGCACCGTGGATTTAATTTAGAAACCCCTATGGATAATTTTTTATTAGAAGCCATGCTTCATCATACAAAAACAGATGTAGCCTTTTCGAATGGTTGGCGGTATGGCGCTCCTATTGTAGAAGGGGATATTACCTTAAGAGAACTCTACCAAATTATTCCCATGAATCCACCCATATCAAGAGTAGAATTAACAGGTGCTGAAATATGGGAAATGTTGGAAGAAAACTTAGAAAATACGTATGCCAATGACCCTTACAGTCAGATGGGTGGGTATGTAAAGCGAGCATTGGGTTTACACTGTTACTTTAAAGTAGAAAATCCTAAAGGTTTACGAATACAAAATTTATTTATCGGTCACCATGAAATAAATCTTCAAAAAACCTATACAGCTAGCTATGTTACCAATCAAGGTGTTCCCAAAAAGTACGGCAAAAATCATCGAGACTTAGATATTAAAGCTGTACAGGCTATGCAAGACTATTTGTTAGATAGTGGGGTTTATAACCAATCACTCAATGGAACATTTCGTTTAGTTTAAAATAAAACGGAAATACAATAGATAGTTTAGCTAGAATGTTGCATAATGAGAGAGTAGGTGCATTTTTTTGCATCATTAAGAGGGGGCGTATATATTGGAAAATAAATCAAATTCAAAACTTAAAGTGTTTGCACTTAATTCTAACCTTCCTTTAGCGGAAAAAATAGCGAAATATTTAGAAATAGATTTGGGAGACGTAGAAGTATCGAAGTTTAAGGATGGAGAGACATGCATTAATATTGGAGATAGTGTCCGGGGTGCACATGTTTATATTGTCCAATCAACGTCTGCTCCAGTCGATAACCATTTGATGGAACTATTAATCATGATTGACGCTTTAAAACGTGCCAGTGCACAGACCATTAACGTCGTGCTACCCTATTATGGCTATGCGCGTCAAGACCGTAAAGCACGTCCACGTGAACCTATTACAGCTAAGTTAGTTGCGAATTTACTTGAACGAGCAGGTACCACGCGTTTGGTAGTACTAGACTTGCATGCTGATCAAGTTCAAGGATTCTTTGATATTCCTATGGACCATTTATTAGGT
This sequence comes from Jeotgalibaca dankookensis, assembly GCF_002005405.1. Classification (NCBI taxonomy): domain Bacteria; kingdom Bacillati; phylum Bacillota; class Bacilli; order Lactobacillales; family Carnobacteriaceae; genus Jeotgalibaca; species Jeotgalibaca dankookensis. The sequence continues at coordinate 1,028,084 of NZ_CP019728.1, read as the reverse complement.
GGCTCCTTGCTAGCAGATTATTTTATTGAACGCGGTATTGTTGGAGATAGTGTCGTTGTCGTCGCACCAAACCATAGCGGTGTTTCACGTGCCCGCAGAATCGCTAAATATCTGTCAGCACCCATCGCGATTGTCGACAAACGGAAATCCATGCGCGATGGCTCTAAAATTGTTAATATCATTGGTGATGTAGACGATAAGATTTGTATTTTAGTTGATGACATTGTTGACAGTGGCGAAACCTTAGCGGCTGCTGCTGAAGCGTTAATTGATAACCAAGCAAAGGAAGTTTATGCTGCTGCGACACATGCTGTTTTATCAGGAAATGCCGTGAAAATAATTGAGGACTCTGCTATAAAAAAATTGGTTGTTACGGACTCTATTTACCAACCAGAAGAAAAACAAATTGATAAAATAGATCAAGTTACTGTTTCAGAACTATTTGCAGATGCTATTAGCCGTGTTTACCATAATAAATCTGTGAGTCCTTTGTTTGAGAAGAAATATGAAGGACGTTGGAAATAGTTTAATATTAAAGAAACTGGAACTGTTTAAAAATAGTGCGTCAGTATGGCATACGAATTAATACATATGACCGTCTTAGCATAATTTAGAAATACGCGTTGTACTAAAATAACAGTTAGTTTTAAGTAATTCTGTTTACTAGTAATGCAACTCGTATTTTTTTATTTTAATTACTCCAATTTATTAAAGCACATAAAAAGGGAGAGATAGATGTGTCTAAACCAAATCTTTCAAGAGGAATAAATGTTTTTGAGAGTGGGATTAATAACGAAAAAAATGAAGACGGGATAAAAAGTTATCGTATTCCCGCTCTTTTATATACAAATAAGGGAACAATCATAGCAGGAGCAGATCAACGTCACGACCACCATTATGATTGGGGAAATATCGATATGGTAGTTAGAAGAAGTGAGGACCAAGGTAAAACCTGGGGCCCGATTATTAAGTTAGTTGATCTTAAGGAAAATGAACAAGCACAAAATAAAGATTATAACGCCGCTTATAATATAGACATGGCACTGGTCCAAGATCCTGTAACCGATAGAATCTTTGCGCTTTATGATATGTTTGGAGAAGAACGTGGTGTTTTTGGAATGTTAGAAACTCCAGAAAAAATGAAGCAGTATACGAAAATTAATGGGCAGAGTTATTTAAATCTTTATAAAGACCAAGAAGAAGCGCCATATACCGTTCGAGAGCAAGGAAAAGTTTATTCTCCGGAAGGTCTCGAAACCGACTATCAGGTGATTGTGAACTCAACCACTTCCCCCTATCGTGACTTAGGAGATATTTATCGAGGAAACGAATTGATTGGAAATATCTATTTTAGAACCAACAGTTCCAGTCCGTTTCGGATTACTAATAAAATTTATTTATGGGAATCACATAGTGATGATGATGGTATCACTTGGTCCACACCTAAAGATATTACTGCCCAAGTAAAAGAGGATTGGATGCAATTTTATGGTATTGGGCCTGGAACCGGCATTGTTTTACACGCTGGTCCCTATAAAGGACGAATCGTTATTCCTACCTATTCTACTAATCATGAAAATGAACTAGACGGTTCTCAATCTGCTCGAGTCATTTATTCAGATGATCACGGAGAAACTTGGCATTCAGGAAATGCTGTTAACGATGGCAGAATATTAGATGATGGATCAGTGATTCATTCTTCTACGATGAATCACAAAGAAGCTCAAAACACGGAGTCAACGGTCATTCAATTAAATAGTGGTGTTATAAAATATTTTATGAGAAACTTGACAGGAAAATTGCAAGTTGCTACGAGCTATGATGGTGGGCTAACTTGGGATAAAACGGTAGAAACTTATAAAGAAGTCAACGATGTTTATGTACAGCTTTCAAGTATTCAAACTGTCCAAGATGGGCAAGAATATGTTGTCTTGACTAATGCGAATGGACCAAAACGTGTAAACGGCTACGTAAGGCTCGCACGAGTAGAAAAGGATAACTCATTAACTTGGATTAACCATAAACTCATACAAGAAGGGAAATTTGCGTATAATGCCTTGCAACAAATCGGTGAAGATCGCTTTGGTATTTTATATGAACATGCGGTTGACCCATACAATGAATATTGCCTTGTCTTTAAATCATTTAATTGGGACTTTTTAATAGATATGAAAAAAGAGTAAAAATAAAGAACGATTAAAAATTTCGAAAGATTAATGATATGATAGAGATAATTAAAAATAGGGAAGGAGTAGGGCTGAAAAATAGTAACATCAACAAGAATAATATGATAAAAATCTTAGATAAGAATGAGGAGATTAACTTGTTAATACCTAATTATTTTGAAGATTTAAAAACTTTGCATGTGAATACCTTGCCGCGCAGAAACTATTTTATTTCTTATGGAAGTGTGGAAGAAGCCAGAGAAAGTAAAAACCGGAGAGACTCTAATCGCTACCAAGACTTAAATGGTGACTGGAACTTCCACTATTTTCCTAATGTTCGTTTAATTGAAAGCCCTTACTGGCTTCAAGAGTATGCGGAGAAACTTTCATACGATACCATGACTGTTCCCAGTTGTTGGCAATTATCTGGATACGGTCAAATTATGTATAGCAATACGGAATATCCGATCCCTTATGACCCTCCGTATGTACCATACGAGAATCCTGCTGGCCTCTACAGACGTAAGATTGAAATAAATGAGCTAGATCCAGAAACCGACTACCATTTGAATTTCGAAGGTGTCGATTCAGTTTTTTACGTTTGGGTGAATGATCAATTTATTGGATATAGTCAAATTGCACACAGCAATACAGAATTTGATATCTCAGATGCTCTACAAACAGGAACAAATGATTTGGTAGTCCTAGCCTTAAAATGGTCGGATGGGACTTACTTAGAAGACCAAGATAAATTCCGATACAGTGGTATTTTCCGCGATGTTTATCTTTTAACTAGGAAAAATAAACGTATAAATCACTTTACTATTAATATCTCTTTAGAAGAAGATTTAAACCAGGCGGAAATTACACTAGCAATAAAAGAGTCACAAAATATCACTTCTTATTCGTATCAATTATCCGACCCGTCCGGAAAAATTGTGACCCAATCACAAGCAAGTATTGACCAACCTTTAAGACTAGAAGTCGAGAATCCCAAACTTTGGAATGCAGAAACTCCCAACTTATATGAGTTGATTCTTGATACAGGTGAAGAAGTGTACAGACAGGAAATTGGTATTCGGACAGTTGAAATTAAAAACAATCAACTGTATGTCAACCATCAATCGATTAAGTTAATTGGGGTGAATCACCATGATACGCATCCGGAAACTGGGGCTACCGTTACACTCGAAAATCAATTGAATGATTTACTGTTAATGAAACAGTATAACTTCAACGCTGTACGGACTGCCCATTATCCTAAAACGGCTGAGTTTTATGAGTTATGCGATCGCGTTGGCTTTTATGTGATGTCTGAAGCAGATGTGGAATGCCATGGAGTAGTAGATCTTTATGGGGTAGGCGGAAATGATAATTATAATTTGATTGCAGATGACCCTCATTTTGAAGCGGCCTTCGTTGATCGCATGGATTCTAGTATGGTTCCATTTATGAATTATTCTTCTATTATCATGTGGTCAGGTGGAAATGAGTCTGGCTATGGTAGCAGCATTGAAGCCATGCTTAAACATGCTCGAGACCTTGATGAGACACGCCCTTTACATTATGAAGCCTACTGGTATCGTGATCGTACAAAAGAATTTGATGATCAGTATATTGATATGTGGAGTAGAATGTACCCATCGGTTGAGGAGATTGAAGCCATTTATTTCAGCGAACCCTTAGATCGTCCCTTTATATTGTGTGAATATGTCCATGCTATGGGAAATGGACCTGGTGATATTTACGAGTATGCACAGTGCATGGCTCGTCATCCCGAGTTTATTGGAAGTTTCGTTTGGGAATGGGCAGATCATAGCGTTAATTTAAACAGAAGAACCGACAAAGAACCAGTCTACCGTTATGGTGGTGATTTTGGAGAATTCCCACACGCAGGAAACTTCTGTATGGATGGTTTGATGTATCCAGATAGAACCCCCCATACCGGTGTATACGAGCACCGCCAAATATTTAGACCGCTGCGCGTAGCATCACACAACATTGATAAAGGCGTATTTACATTTGCTAGTAGTTATGATTTTATCACAACTGATAAAGCATTGACTTTGAAAGTGGAAGTTTATGATTTGGAAGGAAAAATTGTAGATACGTTAGACTTGCCGACGCCAGTTATCAATCCACAAGAGAAAAAAACGGTACCGATTCATATCTTCAGTCCCGAAGAGAAAAAACAGGTTCGAGGAATACGCTTTGTTTATTATAAAAAAGACAGTGAGATTGAACTGGGTGCGGATTTTATTGAGCTTAAACATTACCAATCAAAATTCGATCACTCTGATACAACACAACCGGTTACTTACAAAGAAACACTAGAAAATTTTGAAGTTTCTTTACCAAATGGTAGCCTTGTAATCAATAAAGGCAATGGTGCTATTGCGCAAATCATCTCAAATGGCAAAGAATTACTTGAAAAACCAGGTGATTGGACCATTTGGCGTGCGCCCGTCGATAATGATCGCCGCATTAAATATGAATGGTACCAAGCAAATTACAATCGAACAGCGACAAGAGTCCATGAGTACCACGTTGAAGAAACAGAAACAGGGATAAAATTAACCTTTGATGCCGTTTTGAATTCGGTAGCAAGACAAAATATTTTACATATGAAAATTGTCTGGCGTATAAAAAATAATGGTGAGATTGATCTCAGTCTTCACGGGGAAAAAAATGGAATATTCCCATTCTTGCCAAGATTTGGACTCTGTTTACCATTAAAAGAAGTGTTCAATCATGCTTCTTATTTTGGGAATGGCCCTTACGAAAGCTATCCTGACAAATACCATGCTAATTACCTTGCTTATTTTGAAGGGGATATCAGTGATTTTTATGAGCCATATGTAACGCCACAAGAAAATGGCAGCCATAATGGTGTACGTAAACTCACTATAAGAAGCGACAAAGAGTCCGAAATAGAATTTATTAGTGAAAAAGGTATGTCCTTTAATTTTTCTCAGTACTCAACCCAACAATTAACAGAAGTGACACACAGAGATTTGCTCGAAGTTGAGCCAATCAGTTACTTGCATATTGACTACCAACAAAGCGGTATGGGAAGTAATGCTTGTGGACCTGCACTTTACGAGAAATATCAACTAGATCCAGTAAGGTTTACTTTTGATTTTAGTTTTAAAATATAAACACCAATAAAAAAACACGTTCCCATTCTATTCGTGGCGGGGCGTGTTTTTTGCGTAAACCTATAACATTTACTTATAGATATGTTAAATTTGTAGTGGTGGTATAAATAAGGGTATCCGTATAAAATAGCAATTGTAAGCGCTTTATATCGGTATACATATTAATGTAAATTATAGGAGGAAAACGAGTGAAGAAACAGAAGAATCGGTGGTTTATTTTAGCAGCATCCATTATCACAAACTTAGCCTTAGGAGCAGGCTATGCTTGGTCTGTTTTTCAAACTGCTTTACTAGAAGTCAATACTGGTTGGACATTGAGTGAAACATCTCTAGCATTTAGTATTTCTTTTGCCATGGTGCCAGTTGGAATGATTATATGCGGTCCCATTGTTGATAAGCACGGTGGAAAGAAAGTCGTCCTAGTAGCAGGTATATTATTTGGATTAGGAATGTTCTTAACAGGTTTTGCAAGTAGCATCATAATGTTATACCTTACATACAATTATATTAGGTTTAGGGATTGGCGCTGGTTACGGGACAGTGACTGCACTGACTGTCAAATGGTTTCCAGACAAGAAAGGATTAGCGGGCGGACTAACCGCAGCGGGATTTGGGTCAGGAGCAATTATTTTAGCACCTATTGCAACACGGATGATTGAGAGTGTGGGCGTTAATACGACCTTCAAGATTCTAGGAATTGTTTTACTAGTTGTCATTTTTGCGGTGCTTCCTTTATGATGGAAAATCCACCGGTCAATGTCCCTCTAGCAGGTGAAGCGACACAAACCGGTAAAAACTATAAAGAGATGTTAAAAGAACCTAATTTTTGGATCTTGTGGGCAGTTTATGCGTTTGTGGCAACAAGTGGCATGATGGTAATTGGGCATGCAGCAAACTTAGCAAGTTACTATTCTTTGGGAACAGGCGCTATAATTGTTATGGTTGTCGGTTTGGCAAATACCTTAGGAAGAATATTTTGGGGTTCTGTTTCAGATAAGCTAGGTAGATATAAAACTGTCATGATGATGTTTGTTGTTTCAGGAACAGGTCCCATGTTATTAAACTTTACAACTACGTTAGGGAAGTTTGCAGGAATTCTGGGGTTAATCTTCATTGCCTTGTCTTTTGGTGGTTTCTTAGGTTCCTTCCCAGGTATAACAGCCGAAAACTGGGGAGCTTCCAAATCAGCATCTAACTACGGTTGGATGTTTACCGCGTATGGGATTGCAGCCATATTTGGTCCATCACTTGCATCATCCATTAGAGAGTCAACCGGTTCTTACTCAATGGCTCTAGTCATTTCAGCTGGAATGGCTGTAATTGGTGCTACTATGATTCTTTGGTATATGAAACGTTTAGAAAAGAATTACGAGTACGCAACAAAAGGCTAAAGCAAAAACCTTCCTCAAAAGTGAGGAAGGTTTTTTAATACAAAAATTTAGATAATAAAAAAATATGTATTTGAGTTTGATCCATAAATTTACTTTTTACTTTAGTTGAGTTTATGAACTTTATTTATCATACCTAAAGAATAGCTGTAAAAATTTGTTACAATGGAATCTCGCTAAATAGAATTATTACCGTATAATTATATATAAAATTGTAGCTATCTCATTCATAAGGGAGAATATGAAATGAAAATTGAATCCTTTCGGAAAAAATTAAGAAAAGAAATATTAATTTATTCAATTGCCTTAATTACTATTATTACGGTGATACTTAGCTTGATGATAGTAGGTTTTAATAGATTCTCTATTGATATGTATTTAACAAGTACTGAAGATGTTATAAATGCTTTAGTAACCAAAGATATCTCACTTTATGAAAAGGATCTTCTAACAAATCGTAATCAATTATATAAACAGTTTTTTAATAATGAAGTAGATGATCCTCAGATATACTCAAATTTTTACAATATTAACTCCAAACAAAAGCTAAAAAGTGATCTATTAATTTTTGATTCCTCTATGAATATCATTTTTTCAACCAGTGGTAATTGGCAAGAAAAGAATACTCCATCTAATTTTTTAAAATTAGTTGGTTCAAAAATAGAAAAAAATGAGGTAGCGCAGCGTATTTATAAAGACATACACGGGGAACATTATTTGCTCTTAATGACTGAAGTCAATAAAAGTGATGAATTAGGTGGATATATTGCGTATCTTATTAATGGAAAAGAAATCCGTTCGGAATTTAATCAGGTACCTGCACAATTTATAATTTCCGATAAATATGATAACGTTTTCGCATCGAGTTCTAACCAGTTTATATCTGGAAGTTTAGAAAAAGTAGAGTCAAATACAATATCAAAAAGGTTTATTATAGATAGTAACCTTTACTACTCAAAGAAAACTAAATTAAGCGAAACATTAATGCTCACTGTTTTTCGAAAAAGCGATTTATATCCTTCGCTTTTAAATATAAGTATTTTAGTAGTATTAATCATTACATTTTTACTATTTATATTTGCCTTTTTCTTTTCTAAGAAAATTTCTTTGAAGAACGCGAAATCAGTAGAAATACTTAAAGAAGAAATGGGAATGGTAAAAAAGGATAATAAACATCGGTTATCACTTCAAACAAAAGATGAATTTGAGATGGTCTCTAAAGAAATCAATGTAATGTTAGAAGAACTATCTAGTACTCATGATAAAAATATATCATTATTACAAGAAAACCATTTGGCTGAGCGGAAAAAATTAGAAGCACAATTTAATCCTCATTTTTTATATAACACTTTAGAAGTAATTAGAGCGTCAATTCAATTTGATAAGAATTTAGCGAATGAATTGATTATACATTTAACAAAAATACTAAGGTACAGTATTGAAGAAAAGAATAAGAAAGTAACCTTAGAAAATGATATCAAATATATTGAAGATTATCTTAAAATCAATGCATCCAGATTTGAATATTTTAATTATAACTTAGAAATTGAGCATAATACTTACGATTTACCTGTTCCCAAATTATTTTTGTTACCTATTATTGAAAACAGTTTGAAGTATGGTTTTAAAGTTCGGAATGACTTGAAAATAACCATTATTAGCAGAAGAATAGAAACGGATTATTATATAATTAAAGTTTTAGATGATGGTAGAGCACTAGAAAAAAGTAAAGCTCAGGAAATAAATACTCAATTACAAGATAACCAACCTATGTGGAATCACCACGGATTATCAAATAGCAAGAGAAGACTACAACTAATGTACCCTAATTCAACTTTTAATATATATACAACAGAAAAAAATACCATTGTAGAAATAAGGATTGGAGGCCAATGACGTGTATCGCATACTGATAGTAGAAGATGAGCATATTATTAGGAAGGGTCTAATATTTGGATTTAATTATGAACAATCTGGTTGCGTGGTAGTCGGTGAGGCAAGTAATGGACAAGAGGGCGTAGAGAGGATTAAAGAACTAGTGCCTGATATAGTTATTACTGATATTAATATGCCTATAAAAAATGGATTTGATATGTTAGAGGAAACTATAGACTATATGTATAGTACAATAATTATTTCAGGCTATGATGAGTTTTCAAATGCACACCAAGCGATTAAATATGGTGTCAGTGAATTTCTGGTTAAACCTATCGAAATGAAGCAATTTAGCCATGCACTAGAACGTGCAAAGCAGCAATGTAAAATGATACAAACGTATAACAATGAAAAAGAAAGAAACGACTTGGTAATCAATACAAAATTGATTGATAAAGACTTTTCAACTATTCATGATGAAATAATTAATAAAATGATTCAATTTGTAAATGAAAACTATGATAAGCGATTTGTTTTTCAAAATGTATCGGAAGAGATCGGATATAGTTCAACACTCCTTCATAATCGCTTTAAAGAGTACATGAATATGACATTTAATGACTATGTAAATCGTTATCGTATCCAGAAGTCAATTGCATATATAAAGGAAAGAAAATTTAAACTATATGAGATTGCAGAAATGTGTGGTTTCAGTGATTATAAGTACTTTAACAAAGTTTTTAAAAAATACGTAAATATGAGTGTCAGTGATTTTATAGAAAGATTATAAATGAAGGATTTTCTCTAAAAAAGTAATATTTTAGTATATGAAAACGTTAACATTGTTGATAAAGTTAATCAAAGAAGAAAAGGAGTGTTTGAAATGAATAAATTCAAAAAAATATTATCGGTAGCGAGTCTTTCTTTACTAGCTTTAACAGCATGTGGAAATGGATCAGATTCTAGTAGCGGTATGGTGGAGGAATCAGATACACTGGTCGTCTACTCACCAAATTCAGAAGGATTAATAAATGCAACAATTCCAGCATTTGAAGAAAAATATGATATTAAGGTTGAACTTATCCAAGCAGGTACAGGAGAGCTTTTTACAAAGTTAGAAAGTGAAAAAAATGCACCTATAGCAGATGTTATTTTCGGTGGTGCGTATTCGCAATATGCACAAAGTACAGAGTTATTTGAGGAGTATGTTCCCAGTGAAAATGACCAATTAATTGAAGAGTACCAAAATAAATCGGGTTTTTACACACCATATACAATTGATGGAAGTGTTATCGTGGTTAATCCCGATTTAGTAGGTGATTTAGATATAGAAGGATACAGTGATTTACTGAATGAAGAACTTAAAGGTAAAATAGCTACTGCCGACCCGGCAAATTCTTCAAGTGCTTTTGCACAACTAACTAATATGTTAGCAGCGCAAGGTGGCTATGAAAACGAATCCTCGTGGGACTATGTCAAAAAACTATTTACATTAATTGATGGGAAAATTAGTTCAAGCTCAAGCAATGTTTATAAGGCAGTATCTGATGGAGAAATGGCAGTAGGATTGACTTACGAAGATCCAGCTGTAAAGCTTCTTAATGATGGTGCAAATATTGAAATTGTTTATCCAGAAGAAGGAACAGTATTTTTACCAGCAAGTGTTGCTGTAATTAAAGATGCTAATAATTCAGAAAATGCAAAACTGTTTGTAGACTTTGTTATTTCTGAAGAAATACAAAATGTGCTAGGGACAACAACAACAAACCGACCTGTTCGAAAAGATGCTGAAACAAGCGAAAATATGAAGGAATTAGATGATATTAAGATTATTGAAGAAGATATGGACTATGTTATTTCAAATAAAAATGATATTGTCTCTAAATATAATGAAATATTTGTTGATATTGAGTCTAATAGATAGGTGGAATTAATATGAGCGAGATTATAATAAATAATGCACGTAAAGAATATAATGGTTTAGCAGTTATTCCAGACTTATCAGTATCGATTCCTGAAGGTACATTGTTTACATTACTTGGTCCATCCGGTTGTGGAAAAACAACCCTGCTGCGCATGATAGCAGGGTTCAACACAATCGAAGGGGGAGATTTTTACTTTAATGAAGATAGAATTAATGACAAGGATCCAAGTAAGAGAAACATAGGGATGGTTTTTCAAAATTACGCTATATTTCCACATTTAACAGTCCGTGAGAATGTAGAGTTTGGCTTAAAACAACGTAAACTTTCAAAAGATGAAATTAAAAAAAATACGGATAAGTATTTAAACTTAATGCAAATTGCTGAATATCAAGATCGAAAACCAGACCAGTTAAGTGGTGGACAACAGCAACGTGTCGCACTGGCCAGGGCACTTGCAATCAATCCTGACGTTTTATTAATGGATGAGCCATTGAGCAATTTAGATGCGAAATTAAGGGTAGATATGCGTCAGGCTATTCGAGAGATCCAAAGAGAAGTTGGAATTACTACTGTATACGTCACGCATGATCAAGAAGAAGCTATGGCTATATCAGATAAAATAGCTGTTATGCAGGCTGGAATTATTCAACAAGTTGGAAAACCAAAGGAACTATACCATCGGCCAAGTAACGAGTTTGTAGCTACATTTATTGGACGCACTAACATAATGGATGGTAATTTAATCAAAGTAGATGGAATAGCATATTTAGAATTCAAAGATGGTTTTAAACTTGCCTTTCCTTTACTTAACAAAGAGGAAGAGCAGCCTGTAAGAATTAGTATTCGCCCCGAAGAGTTTATTCGAGTAGAAGAAAAAGGTGATTTTGAGGCGATAATAAAAGATAGTATTTACCTGGGACTAAATACGGAATACTTTTTAGAACTCAATTATGGAGAAAATGTTCAAATGAGTGAAGAATCAACATTTTATGAGAACCTTAATTCTGGAGATAAAGTCAATTTGAAAGTTAATACAAAAAAAATAAATGTTTTTACTTCAGATGGGGGACGCAACCTTTTGGGGGTGTCAGAATGAAAAAGAAATTTTCATTAGATTTATGGAATGGATCATCATTTATTATATTACTTACGTATTTAATTTTTCTTGTATATCCAGTGGGAAATGTTTTAGTACAAGCAATGATAACAGATACTGGGTTTGGTTTTGATAATTTCATTACATTTTTTTCTAAAAGTTACTATTCGACTACACTTATTAATAGTTTTAAAGTTTCAATGACAGCAACATTTTTCTCTTTAATTATTGGTGTTGTTTTAGCATATTGCTTTGCTATGTATCAATTTAAAGGAAAGAAAACTCTAAGAATTTTGATTATCATTGCGTCAATGTCTGCACCGTTTATTGGTGCCTACTCTTGGGTTCTTCTCTTGGGTAGAAGCGGTGTTATAACTAAGTTCCTCTCAAATATATTTGGAATTACAATGCCAGATATTTATGGGTTTACGGGAATTACGCTTGTTTTTACGTTACAACTATTTCCATTAATATTTTTATACGTAAACGGTGCATTTAAGAGTATTGACAATTCTATTTTAGAAGCGGCAGAAAGCATGGGAAGCACAGGATTTAATCGGTTTTTTAAAGTGATTTTACCTTTGTTAATCCCAACACTATTAGCGGGTGCCTTGCTTGTTTTTATGAGAGCTTTTTCTGACTTTGGAACACCTATGTTAATCGGGGAGGGTTACCGGACTTTTCCAGTACTAATTTATTCAGAGTTTATGAGTGAGGTAGGCGGAAATGCTGCATTTGCATCAGCTCTAGCGATTATCGCTATTATTATTGCACTTTCTATTTTTCTAGGGCAAAGGTATGTAGCTAATCGCAAATCAATTACGATGAGTTCTTTACATCCTGTCGCAGCTAAACCAGTTAGTGGGATTAAAAAAGTAATTGTATATGTTATTAATTACGGTATCGTTTTTTTAGCTATTCTTCCACAAGGATATCTAATTTATACATCATTCAAAAATACACAAGGAATGGTCTTTCAGTCGGGTTATTCGCTAGATAGCTATAGAGAAGCATTTGATCGAATGGGATCTGCCATATTTAACACGATACGTATTCCACTTATGGCAATGGTTATTGTTATTATCTTTGCAATTTTTATATCTTACCTAGTTGTGCGAAAACGGAGTGCAGTTACTTCAGTTATTGACTCCTTAAGCATGATTCCATATATTGTACCTGGTACAGTAATGGGTATTGCATTCCTAACTTCTTTTAATACAGGTATTGGTGGAAGTGGATTCTTAGCTATTACTGGTACAGCTTTAATAATGGTAATATCTATGTCTGTCAGAAGATTACCATATACAATCAGGTCATCTGTAGCTTCACTTATGCAAATTCCAACATCAATTGAAGAGGCAGCATCAAGTCTAGGTAGTGGAAAAGTAAATACTTTCTTTAAAATCACAGTACCTATGATGTTATCTGGAATTATTGCCGGTGCCATTTTAAGTTGGATTACAATGCTTTCAGAGCTTTCTACATCTATACTTCTCTATAATGTTCGAACACGTACAATGACAGTTGCAATATACACGGAAGTTATCCGTGGGAATTACGGCATTGCTGCTGCTCTTTCAACTATACTGACAGCATTTACTGTTATTTCCTTATTAATTTTTATGAAAGTTACAAAGAGCGATGATATTTCAATGTAGAATGAAAAATGGAAGTTAAATAAAACACCTCCCAGAAGTTAAGCTAAAGCCTTAACTTCTGGGAGGTGTTTTAAGTTTTATGTGGGAATAACCCTTCTAAGAAATTAAGTAGTTGCCACTTTTTTTCTTCTGGTAAGGTTGAAATAGCAGAAGAGAGTTTAGTATCAACGACACTAGCTTCTGTATTAAAAAATTCAGATAAAGTGACGCCGAGTGCATCGCAAATTTTAGCTAAAGTAGGTAAGGATAGCTTGCTTGAGTTATTTTCTATGGCTGAAATAAAAGAAGGGGAAACCTCAATTATTTGTGATAACTCTTTGGCGGTCATATGAGATGCTTTTCTCAAGTTTTGAATACGAGTCCCTATGTCCATATGATTATTCCTTTCTCGCATATAGTTCCTTTATATATTAACATAAAAATGCATTAGAACCATTACTATTTTAATGAATAATATGATAAAAACCCTTATATTTTGTATTTAAATTCAGCTTAAGGTTAATAATGTCTTGTATTTATTCAGTTAAGTGTTAATATGTTTGGAGCAAACATTTTATAAGGAGGAAGTTATGAGTAAGAAAAAGTCACAGTTAGTGGACGGCATGACATTAGCAGAAGAGTTTAAAAATGTAAATATAAAAAACGAGTTATTAGCAGGTCTGACGGTTGCGTTGGCACTCATCCCAGAATCAGTAGCTTTTGCTTTTGTGGCGGGTGTCAGCCCAATCTTAAGTTTACAAACATCGGTGGTTATCGGAGTCGTCGCAGCGATTTTTACTGGTAGACCTGGTATGATCAGCTCATCTACTGCAGCCATATCAGTTGTTATGGCTGCTTTAGTTGCTTCACATGGGTTAGAGTATTTATTTGGCGCAGTTATATTAATGGGACTCATCCAACTATTAATTGGGGTATTGAAACTCGGAAAATATGCTCGGATGATTCCTTATCCCGTTATGCTTGGTTTCTTAAATGGTCTTTCAATTGTTATTTTTACGTCACAATTTGAATTGTTTAAGTTAAATACAACAAGTGGCAGAGAATGGATTCAAGGCCTGGATATGGCAATTGTGCTGGCGCTTGTTCTTTTGACAATGGGAATTATTCAATTTTTCCCAAAATTAACAAAAGCAATCCCTCCAAGTTTAGCAGGAATTATCATTTTAACGCTAATAGCGGTCTCTTTGGATAACTTTACTGGTTATCATTTACAAACGGTTCAAGATTTCGCAGGTATGACACTAAAAGGTGGTCTTCCTAAATTTTATATCCCACAACTTCCGCTTAATCTCGAGACCTTACAAGTGATTTTTCCTTATGCATTTATAGCAGGTCTCGTCGGTTTAACAGAAGCGGTTTTAACCTTACGTGTAATTGATGAAATGACAGATACGAAAGGAAATACAGATAAGGAAATTGTTGCGCAAGGATTAGCTAACTTAGTCAATGGTTTCTTCGGCGGAATGGGTGGCGATGCTATGATTGGGCAATCTATTATTAATGTCAAATCAGGTGGTAGAACCAGATTATCTGCCTTTGTTGCTCCAGTTGTTTTATTGCTATTTATTATGTTTGGATCAAGTATAATTAATCTTATCCCACTTGCTGCATTAGTGGGTGTTATGTTTATGGTTGTTGTAGGTACATTTAAGTGGGAAAGTCTTAAATATAGAGGGAAAATTCCCAAACAAGATATCGTTGCTATGCTAGCTGTTACGGGAATTACTATTTTTTCTGATTTAGCAACAGCGGTTATTGCAGGCGTTATTCTTTCTGCCTTAGCTTTTGCTTGGAAAAAAGGAAGCGAAGCAGATGCACAAGTTATTGATAATGAAGATGGCTCACGAACTTATAAACTGAGTGGCTCCATTTTCTTTGGATCTGTTTTAAACTTTAAAGATTTATTTACCCCCAATCAAGATCCAGAAGTTGTCATTTTCGACTTTGAAAATGCAAAAGTGATGGATTACTCGGGTGTAGAAGCCATTAATGCGATGGTCGAAAAGTATGATTTATTAGGAAAAAAATTACTCTCGTTCAAGTTGGTAGTTACAGTAGAAACCTCTTTAAAAAAGCAAACGAATTAACAATTATTAGAAAAGAAACCATTCAAAAATAAAGATAGGAAAGAACAAGATTTGTTTATCACAAGGTAAACAAATCTTGTTCTTTTTTTATTAGCTTTTCTTGTTGATTGCATCTCTATAGGGTGTGATAGATTAGAATAATTCTTTTCTAGAAAAAAGGTTATTGCCCACATAAACTGTTCAGGCTAAAAATATAGTTTTATCAGAATTGACAAAACTATAAAATAGGGTAGAATATAAGTATAAAAACTTAATTTAATTCGCTCTTTTTATAAGAGAGCCCATTAAATCTGAACAGGCGGTAAACCACACAAAGGTTTATGCAGCCGGTCCACCTTTGTGTGGTAGCAGCGTTGTGCAAAAAGGCACACCTGTGGGACAGTATCTACTGTTCTATAGGTGTGCCTTTTTTTATTTTATAAAAAGGAGGGTAACGGTTTATTAGGTATCAAAAAACATATTAAGAAAGGATCGATTTTTATGTTGGAGTATTTATTGAAAAAAAGACCAGGACAGTTTTTAGCTATTGGAATTGTTTTTATTATTTTAGGTTTTGTGACAACGGGTACCTCTAGTCGCTTATTCTTTTATATTTCGATTTTCTTTTTAGGCTTTTTCGCAGCTAAAGAAGCTTTAGTTGAAACGATTCAATCAAAATCGCCTAACGTAGACTTATTGATGATATTAGCAGCTTTAGGAGCTGTTCTTATTAATTATGAATCTGAAGGTGCTACTTTACTCCTCATTTTTGCAGGTGCTGAGTTCCTAGAAGAATATGCCAACGATAAATCTTCCAGTGCCATTAAAGAACTAATGGCTCAAGTTCCTGCCGTTGCCCAAGTGCTAAAACCAAATGGTGACGTTGTTGAAGTTGCCACAAAAGATTTAGCTATTGGTGATATCGTTGTTGTTTCTAAAGGTGTCCAAATTCCTATTGATGGGAGTACCGATCGAAAGACCCAAGTAAACGAAGCAGCATTAACAGGAGAATCTTTACCGGTAGATAAAAGAAGCGGAGAAGAAGTTTTTGCTGGTACGTTTAATGAAGGAAATGCTTTTCATTTAACAGTTATGAAAACAAGTGATCAAACGGTGTTCTCAAATATCATCCGAATGGTTGAAGAGGCGCAAACACGTCCTTCTACAATTTCAAAATTTATTGATCGTTTTGAAAAACCTTATGTCATTAGTGTGTTAATTGCCGTCCCTCTTTTCATCGCCGCCCTCTTTTATTTTAATGACTTTACTTTCCAAGAAGCTTTTTACCGCGGCATGGTCTTGTTAACCGTGGCAAGTCCATGTGCCCTAGTAGCCGCTGCAACACCAGCGACCTTGAGTGCGATTAGTAATGGCGCTAAAAATGGTGTCTTGGTTAAAGGTGGTGCTGCTATGGAAGCTTTAGCGACGATGGACGAATTGTATAGCGATAAAACGGGGACGATTACTTTTGGAGATTTTCATGTAGTAGAGTATGAAGCTTCTGAAGAAATTATTAAAGAAGTTGTCTTTATGGAGCAACAATCAACACACCCGATTGCAAGTGCCATTGTTTCTCATTTTGATTCGTTAAGCTTGCAAGCCGTGGATGCTTCAATTCCTGTGGAAGAGATTGCTGGATCAGGTTTGAAAAAGGGAGACATTCGTGTAGGAAAACCCAGTGCCTTTGCTAATTTCAACGATCCACAAGCATATCGTGATAAACCCTCCCTCGATCATACAACTGTTTTTGTTTCTAAAGGAAATGATGTTGTCGGCTACTTTTCTTTGAGTGACCAAATTCGACATGAAGCGGTTGAAGCGATAGAAGGATTCCAAGAAGAAGGTATTCGGGTGGTTATGTTAACAGGGGACAATGAAGCTGTTGCAAAATTAGTGGCTCAGGAAGTGAAAGTAGATGAGTATAAATCTTCTTGTTCACCAGAAGATAAAATCACTTTTATTCAAGAAAGCCAAGCAAAAGATAAAGTGGTCGGAATGATTGGTGATGGAATTAACGATGCCCCAGCTTTAGCTAATGCTAATATTGGTATCGCGATGGGAAGTGGTTCTTCCGTTGCTATGGAGTCATCGGATGTTGTAATTGTCAAAAACGATTTAAGTAAACTTTTATATAGTTACCGTTTAAGTAAACGTCTTAATCGAATTATTAAACAAAATATCGTCTTTGCCCTAGGAGTCATTGTCGTTTTGATTGTGTTGAATTTACTAGGTTTATTAGATTTACCCTTGGGAGTTGTATTTCATGAAGGGTCGACTATACTAGTTATATTAAACGGTTTACGTTTGTTACGATCCCGAGAACAAAAATAAGCAGATATTTAACAACAACTTTGGTATAATTAATGATGAGAACCAATTACTCATAATTGTCTAAAGGAGAATACAAAATGGAAGAAGTACATGCTTGTCCGAAATGTCAGTCAAACTATACTTATCAAGATGGGGCGTTATGGGTTTGTCCCGAATGTGGCCACGAGTGGGTGCCGGGATCAGCGAGTGAAAATTCTGAAGAAGGGACCCTAGATGTAAACGGTGTACCCCTATTCGATGGAGACTCTGTGATTATTATCAAGGATTTAAAAGTAAAAGGTAGTAAGAAAGCAATCAAGCAAGGAACGAAAGTAAAAAGCATTCGTCTCATTGAAGACACCGGAGATGGACACGATATTGATTGTAAAATTGATGGTTTTGGAGCAATGAAATTAAAATCTGAATTTGTAAAAAAAGGCTAAATTAATAAAACGACCAAAGAATCAACCCCCTGCATAGAAGCGCAGCTTGATTCTTTGGTTTTGTCTTTCAAAAGGAGGTTTGGAGATGAAAACTAAAGGGAAGAAGATTCTTATAGGTTTTTTAATTCTAATTATTGTTATTTCTAGTGCGTTTTTTCTATATATAAATGATTATTATAAAGCAACTGAAGAAGCGCTCCTCGGATTGCAATCGACAGCAACCATAGAAGTCTCGGGAGAAGACCCAACTCTTTTTTACCCACAAAATGAGGAGTTACCGAATGCAGGTGTTATTTTTTATCCTGGTGGTAAAGTAGAATCAGATGCCTATAGTTTATTTCTAAATAGAATATCGCAAAAGGGCTATGCTGTATTTTTAGTTGATATGCCTTTCAATTTAGCTGTTTTCGATATTGATGCAGCAGAAGATATTATTGAAACGAACTCCCATATTAATGAATGGTATCTAGTTGGTCACTCACTTGGTGGATCAATGGCGGCTATTTTTGCAGAAAAAACAGACAAAGAGCTAGCAGGTTTAGTTTTGTTAGCAGCTTACTCTACGGTCGATTTGTCCCAAGCAAACTTTCCTGTTTTATCTCTCTATGGAAGTGAGGATAAGGTGATTGCACGTGATAAATTGTTAGAATACCGTGATATGTTACCGGATAATCACGTCGAAATTGTTATTCAAGGCGGAAACCATGCGCAGTTCGGAAATTACGGGCCACAAAAAGGGGATGGCAAACCGACTATTACAAGTCAGAAACAGCAAAAGATAACTATTGAACAAATTTATTCATTTATAGATACAAATGGAAGCGATTAATCGTCTTTGCTTGTATCTATGACTGGCTCCTGTTATAATTAGTGAATAAGTGAGCAAGTTAAATTTAAAGGAGCGATCGGCTATGGTAAAAGTTTTTGCAAGTCCAGCACGTTATGTGCAAGGAAGAGATGTTTTGACGAATGCAGCTAGTTATATTGAAAAATTGGGCATGAACCCCTTATTATTATGTGACGATGTAGTTTGGAGTATTGCCGGCGAAAAATTATTTAACCATTTAAATGAACAAGGTTTGACCGTAAAGCATATTCCTTTTAATGGAGAAGCTTCTACCGCTGAGATTGACCGAGTAACGGCGATTGGTAAAAAAGCAGGGTGTGACGTGGTTTTAGGCTTAGGTGGTGGTAAAACAATTGATGCGGCAAAAGCGATCAGTGATCAGTTAGCAGCTGCAACAGTAATTATCCCAACAATTGCATCCACTGACGCTCCTACATCAGCGTTGTCTGTTATCTATACGGAAGATGGTTCTTTTGAAAAATATTTATTTTATAAAAAGAATCCAGATTTGGTGTTAGTCGATACAAAAGTAATCAGCCAAGCACCAACGCGATTACTCGCTTCTGGTATTGCTGATGCAATGGCAACCTGGGTAGAAAGTAGTGCTGTTATTCAAAAAAATGGTTCAACAATGGCTGGTGGGACACAAACCCTTGCTGCTATAGCAATTGCTGAAAAATGTGAATCGGTATTATTTGAATATGGGATTCAGGCAATTGAAGCCAATCGTGCGAAGGTAGTAACTCGTGCACTGGATGCAGTTATTGAAGCAAACACATTATTGAGTGGGATAGGATTTGAAAGTTGTGGACTGGCGGCAGCTCATGCCATCCATAATGGATTTACAGCTTTGGATGGTCCGATTCATGATATGACTCATGGTGAAAAGGTCGCTTATGGAACTCTTACGCAATTATTTTTAGAAAATCAACCAAAAGAAAGACTAGATAAGTTTATTCGTTTTTATCAAGCTTTAGAGCTTCCAACGACGCTAGAAGCTTTACAACTAGGTGATGCTTCTTATGAAGAACTGCTAAAAGTTGGTAAGCAGGCTACGATTGAAGGAGAGACCATTCACGAGATGCCCTTTGAAGTAACAGCAGAAGAAGTAGCAGATGCATTATTAGCAGTCGATGCGTATGTGCGTGCTTTACAATAAATATATACAAAAAGTGAGTAGGAGACCATATGTACTGGTTTCCTACTCACTTTTTTAATTAATTAATCATTTAAATTAAATGATTGAAGGCTAATTGAAAGTTTTCCCGATAATACTCTTCTACCAAAACGGCTGTTTCTTCAATCGAACGATTTTCGACATTTATTGTTAAAACGCCCAGTTGTTCAAATAAATCTGAAGCATAGGCGAGTTCTTCCTGAATACGTTGTCGATCCGAATATAACGAGCTACTTTTTAAACCTAAAGACGCCAAACGAGATTGACGAATATTAGCTAAAGTAGATGCTTCGGTCGTTAAACCAATAATTCTTTTAGGTGATATTTTAAATAACTCTTCCGGAACACGCGCCTCCGGAATAATGGGCAAATTAGCAACTTTATAACCTAAGTTAGCTAGATACATACTCAATGGTGTTTTAGAAGTTCGTGAGACACCTAAAATGACGATATCAGCCTTTTGGAAGCCCTTCGGATCTTTTCCATCGTCATATCGAACTGCAAATTCCATAGCAGAAACGCGGTTAAAATAACTAGAATCTAATTTATGTAAGGCACCTGGTTCTTGTAGAGATTTCTCTTGGTATTGTTCTTCAATACAAGAAGTAAGTGGAGTCATGAGATCAACGTGTCTTAATCCTATTTTTTTAGTGAAATTATTAATGAATGCAATCAATTCCTTGTTTACAAGAGTTGAAACAATTAGCGCTTGTTCAACTTTAGCATCTGCTAAAATATCTTCAATCTGGCCGGATTCAGTAACAAAAGGGAACCGTTTGATTTCAGAAGATTGGAGATTCGGAAATTGTGCTAAAACAGCGGAAGTAATTTTTAACCCCGTCCCGCCAACAGAGTCTGAAATAATATAAATAGGCTTAATTGGTTTTTTGGCTTTGTTATTCATGAAAGATACTCCTTTAAATGTGATTACTGTCATTACCAGCATAGATGAAGTGGTTCATAACATGTGTTTTTGTTAGTTTACCAACAACACTTTGTTTATTTTTTAAATCAATGACAGGCAAAGAATCAATTTGGTGCTGCATTAACAAATTTCCTGCTTCTAGCAGAGTCGTTTCAGGAGTAACCGTTATAATATTTGGCATCCGTGTCATAATCATAGCAACCGGTGTCTGTTCTGCATTAGCATTTCCAATTGAAAAACGTAGTAAATCCTTTTGAGAAATGACACCGATTAATAGGTTCTCCTCATTTTTAACATATAAAGAATTCACATCATACAGGTATAGATTAGTAATGGCATCGTATACCGATAGAGTTTGCTCTACTAAAATAGGTGGAACCATCAATTCTTTAACTTTTATTGCAAATAATTGGTCGAAAACTAAAGGATTAACATCTTGACCCGTGTAAAAATAACCAACTTTGGTTCGTGCATCTAGTATCCCAATCATCGTTAAAACTGCTAAATCACTACGTAAAGTAGCGCGGTTTAGCCCGAAATATTTAGCGATTCGATCACCGCTAATAGGTTCATTTTCTTTAACAATTTCAATTATCTGTTTTTGTCTTTCTGTTAAGTTCATAAGCATAACCTCTTTATCATGATTACATTTATTATATAGGATACACTAATAAGAATCAATCAGCTCAATAAAGGGTTGACATCTTAATGTGAAACACTATATAATGAATTTATGTTTGATTGATACACACTAATAGGGGGTAATAAAGTGATTGTTACAGAAAAGGATACTAAATTCGTTTATGCTTTCGAAGAAGGACAGAAAGAAATGGTTGACTTATTGGGTGGAAAGGGTTCAAATCTGGCAGAAATGACACGATTAGGTTTGCCGGTTCCCAGTGGCTTTACAATTTCTACCCAAGCTTGTTTAAATTATCTTAAGAATAACAAGCTGGACTCAGAGCTTATTCTTCAAATTGAAAAAAAAGCAGAAGAGTTAGAAATAAAAACCAATAAAAAATTTAATGATTTAGTGTCTCCTTTATTAGTGTCTGTCCGAAGCGGAGCTAAGTTCTCTATGCCGGGAATGATGGATACTGTTTTAAATTTAGGAATGAATGATGTGACGGTTGAAACAATAGCAAAAATCACAGGAAATAGTGCCTTTGCTTATGATAGTTATCGCCGCTTTATCCAAATGTTTAGTGACGTTGTTAAAGAAGTGGACCGCCAACTTTTCGAACAAGAATTAACTTATTATAAAGAAAAACAAGGTTATCAATACGATACGCAAATGAAAGAACGAGATTGGAAAATTATTACACAACTATACAAAGAGATATATGCAAATGAAGTGAATGAACAGTTTCCTCAAGAGCCAGAAAAACAACTTTTAGAATCAATTGAAGCAGTCTTTAAATCTTGGAACAATCCGCGTGCAAAAACTTACAGACGGATGCATGCTATTTCAGATGATTTAGGAACCGCTGTAACCGTGCAAGAAATGGTATTTGGTAATACAGGTATGAAGAGTGGAACAGGAGTAGCGTTTACAAGAAATCCTTCTAATGGAAAACAAGGCCTTTTCGGGGAATTTTTAATAAATGCGCAAGGTGAAGATGTTGTTGCAGGAATTCGGACGCCTCAAGACATTTCACAACTTGCTAAAATTATGCCAGAAGCCTACCAAAAATTTACCGATTTAGCAGCTTTATTAGAAGCTCACTATCATGATATGCAAGATATCGAATTTACGATTGAAGAGGGTCAGCTCTTTATTTTACAAACTCGTAATGGAAAACGAACTCCTCGAGCAGCCATTGAAATTGCGATTGATTTAGTTGAAGAAGGTGTTATCTCTAAAGAAGAGGCACTTAAACGTTTGACTCCACAGATGCTGGAGCAACTTCTACACCCTACCTTTGTTGCAAAGGAGCTAGCTCAGCATGAAGTTTTTGCGCAAGGATTACCTGCTAGTCCTGGATCGGCAAGTGGGAAGGTTTATTTCACAGCCGAAGCTGCTAAGAAAGCCAATCAGGCAGGCGAAAAAACCGTTCTATTAAGAAAAGAAACATCGCCTGAAGATATCGAAGGGATGGCTATTAGTGAAGCAATCGTTACTGCTCACGGGGGGATGACCTCTCATGCAGCCGTTGTAGCTCGGGGAATGGGAACTTGTTGCGTAGTGGGGTGTGAAAAAC
This sequence comes from Jeotgalibaca dankookensis, assembly GCF_002005405.1. Lineage (NCBI taxonomy): Bacteria > Bacillati > Bacillota > Bacilli > Lactobacillales > Carnobacteriaceae > Jeotgalibaca > Jeotgalibaca dankookensis. The sequence continues at coordinate 1,004,850 of NZ_CP019728.1, read as the reverse complement.
TACAAATTGAAGAAGGAAGTAAAAAAGCCACTGTAGCCGGACATACAATTGAAGAAGGAACGGTTATTTCAGTAGATGGTTCTACGGGCTGTATTTACATGGGAGAGATTGCAAAAGAAAAACCAACAGATGAATCAACCGCTCTTGGGAAAATTGTTTCTTGGTCTAAAGAAATAGGAACAATAAAAGTAATGGCAAATGCTGAAACTGAAAAAGAAATTGCCGAAGCTTTCCAACTTGGGGCAGAAGGAATGGGACTGGTTCGAACCGAGCATATGTTTTTTGGAGAAAAGCGTATTGTGGAAATGCGCAAAATGATTTTATCACCAGACCCTACTGCCAAAAAAGCCGCATTAATGAATTTAAAAACCTTCCAAAAGGAAGATTTTAAAGTGATTTACCGACTTGCTAAGGAAAAATCTGCTACGATTCGCTTGTTAGATCCACCGCTGCATGAATTTATTCCCGTTGGAAAAGAGGTTGCGAAGATGGCGACGATATTAGGAATATCTGAAGCCGAAGTGAATCAAAGAATTGCTAATTTAGCGGAAAATAATCCGATGTTAGGCCACCGAGGATGCCGTTTAGCCATTACAAACCCAGAAATTTATGAAATGCAAGTGGCGGCAATTATGGAAGCGGCTATTGAAGTAACAGAAGAATTGGGAAACGAGTCTGTTATTCAACCGGAAATTATGATTCCACTTGTTTCAATTGAAAAAGAGATTGTTTTTATCAAAGAAAAATTAGAGAAAATAATTTCAAATACTTTCATAGAAAAAGGGAAGGAAATTCCATATCTAATTGGAACGATGTTGGAGACTCCAAGAGCTTGTTTAATAGCTGACAAAATCAGCAAACATGTTGATTTTATAAGTTTTGGTACCAATGACCTTACGCAATTAACTTTTGGATTTTCTCGTGATGATATTGGTAAATTTGTCAATGATTATGAAAGACAGCAAATCATTGAAAGTGATCCTTTCCAGCATTTAGATAAAGATGGTGTTGGAAAATTATTGAAGATTGCGATAAATTCTGTCAAAGAGAATGAATCCTCTGATGTTTCAATTGGTATTTGTGGGGAAGTTGGAGGCGACCCACAATCAATTGAGTTTTTACTTAATGAAGGCATCCAATATGTATCATGTTCACCTTATCGTATCCCCGCAGCTCTTTTAACCATTGCTAAACTGAACATAAGTTAATATAGAATCTTATAAAAAGAAGGCCCGCCCTAAATGCGTGCCTTCTTTTTATAAGATATGTTAATATGAGAGTAGCATTAAAAAAGACGAAGGAGTGATCGTATGACAAAAACGGTATATACAAATTATTGGGTCAGTCGCATTGGCGATGTCCGTAAAGAACATGGTAGTTATAAAACTGAAGAAGAGGCAATTGATGGCATCAAAGCCTGGTGGGAACTTCATGGAGAAAGTTATCCAAATGTAAAATTTAACCGAACCAATACAGGTGCTTTGGAAATGATCTATCGAGATGAAAATTCATTTTACCGAATTGAAAAAAGAGAAACAGAAGAACCGTTACCAAAACGTAGCTATCGTTTAAAAAGCTCTGGAGAAACTGAAGCGCTGCGTATGAAATACCTTTTAGACGATGATTTCTATGTTTTTGATGAGTTAGCAGAGCCTTATCGAGATTTGATTATGATGGCGATGGCAGACATCCAAAAAGCACGTCAGTTTATATATGATGAACAAGGTAGACCCGTTAAAGATATTTCTTAGTATTGCTTGGGCGACTCGGTGAGTCGCTTTTTTTGAGAATAAAGTGCTTTTAATGTTTTCGTTTATAAAAAAGTGATACAATATATGATGTGCGGTTCATATGTTTTATATTTGAAGGGAGATATTTTATGACAAACATATATGATTCAGCTGATCAGTTAATTGGGAAAACACCTTTACTGGAATTAACAAGACTAAAAGAAAACTTAAACTTAAAAGGAACGATTTTAGCAAAATTGGAATATTTTAATCCTGGTGGTTCAGTTAAAGACAGAATCGCTAAAGGAATGATTGATGATGCAGAAGCAAAAGGGTTTTTAAAACCGGGTGGTCTAGTTATTGAGCCGACTTCTGGAAATACCGGAATTGGCCTTGCATCCGTTGCTGCTGCACGCGGTTACCGAGCAATTTTAGTTATGCCGGAAACCATGTCTTTTGAAAGACGTAAAATTATGAAGAGTTATGGGGCTGAACTTGTGTTGACGCCTGGTGACCAAGGTATTACTGGTTCGATTAATAAAGCTAAAGAACTTGTTAAGGAACATGATAACGCCTTTATGCCTGACCAATTTTCAAATCCAGCTAATCCAAAGGTTCACTATGATACAACTGGACCAGAAATTTGGGAAGATACCGATGGAACCGTTGCTATCTTTGTAGCTGGAATTGGGACAGGTGGAACTATTTCGGGAACAGGTAAATATCTGAAAGAAAAAAATCCAGATATCCAAATTATTGGAGTGGAACCAGCAACTTCACCTATTTTATCTAAAGGTGAAAAGGGACCCCATAAAATCCAAGGAATTGGTACGGGGTTTGTTCCTCAAACATTAAATACTGATATTTACGATGAAGTATTAACAGTTACCGATCAAGAAGCTTATGATATGGCGCGTCAAGTTGGACAAGAGGAAGGGATTTTAATTGGAATTTCTTCTGGAGCTGCTCTGTCTGCGGCTATTGAAGTTGCTAAACGTCCTGAAAATGATGGAAAACGCATTGTCGTTTTATTACCAGATAATGGTGAACGCTATCTCTCCATTAAAAGCTTTATGGAGTAGAGATTATGAAAATACAACCAAGTATAAGCGTCTCAAATTACTGTGGCATTAAAGACCAAGTAGTCAATTTAGTCTGTCATTTTCGTAGTACCATGTATCCGCATATTTTTGGCCCCTCTATAGATAGCGATAGAGAGCCGGGAGTTTTTACAGAAGAAAAAAGATTACTATTTATCAAACTTTTAAATCGTGTGGGCGTTCCAGATGATAAAGTTGAGACTATTATTGATGCATTTTTAGGTAAATTACCTAGCATAAAAGCAATGTTGGAAACCGATATTCAAGCAGCATATCGAGGAGATCCCGCTGCCCATTCCCATGAAGAAATCCTGCTCGCTTATCCAAGTTTCGAAGTCATGAGTGTACACCGCCTGGCGCATGTTCTTTATAAAATGGAAGTTCCTATTTTACCACGGATGATGTCAGAATACGCCCACTCTATTACTGGTATAGATATTCACCCTGGTGCTCAGATTGGACCTTTTTTCTTCATCGATCATGGAACAGGAGTAGTAATCGGTGAAACGGCCACGATTGGGGAACACGTAAAGATTTATCAGGGTGTTACAATTGGGGCTAAAAGCTTTGAAGTGAGTACGGATGGTAGTTTAATAAAAGGAAAGAAACGCCACCCCGACATTGGTAATCACGTTGTTATTTATGCAGGTGCTACTATATTAGGTGGAGATACTCACATAGGAGACCACTGTGTAATTGGTGGAAATGTTTGGTTAACCCATTCAATTGAAAAGAATAAAACGATTGTCGCTCCTCAGCCTATAGAGGAAAGAGGATGAAAAAACAGATGAACACCTGGTTAGGTGCTCATCTGTTTTTTTATACACTCAAAATGATTTTACCAATATTTTTACTCGCTTCCATATAATCATGTGCATCTTTCACTTTCTCAATCGGAAAAATAGTATCAACAATTGGTTTTAAGGTCTTATTCTCAAACAGCGGAAGGGTTTGATACGCTAATTCTTGAGATAATTTAGCTTTGTAACTATCACTACGAGGTGTTAAGAGTGTCCCTGTCAGTTGAATACGTTTTTGTAACAAGGATGAAATATTGAAACTTGAGAGTTCATAACCACCTAAAGTGCCTATGAGAACCCAGCGACCATCTATCGCAATACTTTCTAGATTTTTTTCCCAATAGCTGGCTCCGATAAAATCGAGAATCAGGTCAACACCTTTTGTCTTTGTTTCTTTTGAGATAACAGAAGCAAAATTTTCTTCTTTATAGTTAATTAGAACATCAGCTCCTAGTTGTTTACAAAAATCAAGTTTCTCTTGAGAACCGGCAGTCACGATAACGCGTGCATGTTTTAGTTGTTTAGCAAGCTGAATAGCTGCGGTACCAACACCACTTGCGCCGGCATGGATTAAGACCGTTTCATTTTCTTTTAAACCGCCAATCCAAAAGAGAGTTTGATAAGCGGTTGCAAATACTTCCGGAATGGCAGCTCCTTCTATATAAGATAGGGCGTGTGGTAAAGGAATAGCACGATCAGCTGGAAGCTTTGCTAATTCTGCATAACCTCCGCCATTTACAAGTCCCATCACACGGTCCCCAACTGAAAATTTATCCGATGCATTAGTATCTAAGACGCGTCCAGCTACTTCAATTCCTAGTTCAACCTGTTCAGGTGTAGGGGTAGAACGCTCTCGTGTTAAAATATCGGTTCTGTTTACGCCTGCTGCTTCGACTTCAATTAATAATTCACCTTTTGATAAGGTTGGTTGCTTTCTATCAACAAGCACTAATTGACTTGAGTCTCCTGCTGCTTTGATTCCTACTGCCTTCATTGACAAAACTCCTTTCGTCATTTCTTAACGTTACTTTATAACAGTCTAAGAAAATTAGCAACGATTCACGTATCTCTATACCGAGATTTTTTATTCCGTTTAATTTTTTTAATATTATTTGTTTTGACATCATTTTAGTGAAGTGGTAATCTTAGCTTGAATTCAAACGAAATGAGGAGAAGTAAATGGGGGATTCAGCCAGCGCTTTAAAAGCACTCACTGTCTTATTACGTTCATCACAGCATGTACAAGAGAGTGTTAAAAGAAGTATTTCAAAATTTGGATTAAACAGTTCTGAATTTGGTGTATTAGAACTTTTATATAACAAAGGTGAACAACCAATTCAAAGTATTGGTAAAAAGATTCTGCTTGCTAGCAGTAGCTTGACTTATGTTATTGATAAATTAGAAGGAAAAGGGCTCGTTCATCGTAAACCATGTGCAACAGACCGTCGCGTTATTTATACAAGTATTACAGATGAAGGGCGAGCATTAATGGATGAAATATTTCCAATTAATGAGGCAGATATATCAAATATATTTTCTGCCTTAAGTCCCGAAGAGCTGTCGACCTACATTGAGCTCGTAAGAAAAGTAGGCTTACATGCCGAAGAATGGAATAAAAAATAAATTGAGATGAAGCCTCGTATTTTCTTGAGGCTTTTTTAATAACCTAAAAAGTTGGGATAAAATGTATAAAGATATCCATATCTACCATATAAATGATTTACATTCACACTTTAAAAACTGGCCTCAAACGCAACGGTTTATGAATGAGCAAAAACACTTTCATGAAGAAAAAGGCGAAGATGTTTTATTTTTTGACCTTGGAGACTTCATGGATCGCTCACATCCACTTACTGAGGCAACAGATGGACGCGCAAATGTTAATATGATGGACTCCCTTCCTTTAAATGCTGTTACGATTGGAAATAATGAAGGGATTGGTAACAGAAAAGACGTTCTCAATCATTTATATGATAGGGCCGATTTCCCAGTTGTTGTAGCGAACTTATTTGATGAAGAAACCGGGAAACGACCAGATTGGGCTGAACCGTGGCTTGTTTTAAAAACAAAAAATGATATGCGAGTGGGGATTGTCGGTCTAACTGCTCCTCTTTATCTCAGTTACCTTCCAAACGGTTGGGTTCCTAAAGAATCTGATGATGTATTACCAAAAATTCTTGCAGAATTACGTTCAAGAAGTGATTTTATTATTCTGCTTTCCCATATGGGTATTCGAGAAGACGAGCGTTTAGCTAAAAGGTATCCTGAATTTGATGTAATTTTAGGCGCTCATACCCACCACGTTTTACCAGAAGGTGATATGATTAAGGATACCTTATTGACTGGTGGCGGGAAATGGGGGCAATATATTGGTCATACTGTAATCAGTCATATAAAAGGACAAGTAAAGAATAAAACGACCGAGTTAATCGCGTGTACAAATCTTCCTCAAGAAAAAGAAGATCTCAATCGTGTAAACCAATTACGGCAAAAGGGAAATAATTTATTAGCAAAACAAGAAATTGCTACTATCCCTTTTACTTTTAGAACCGATTGGCTTTTTGCTACAGACTTGGTTTATTTAGGTTTGGATGCTATTTGCGATTATGCGTGTAGTGAGATTGGCATATTAAATTCAGGTCTATTTTTAGAAGATTTACCAGCTGGAACAGTAACGAAAGAAACGATACACCGCATTCTTCCACATCCAATGCGTTTGATTGTTTGCCGAATGACAGGTCAAGCATTTAAAGCGCTTATTTGGGGAATGGAAGAGATGCGTCACAATCTTTTGACTAGGCCAGTGACTGGAATGGGTTTTCGTGGTAAAATTTTTGGAGAGCTAGTTTATAAGGGGATTGAGGTTAACCAAGAAGAAGCGCTTATTTACCACCAAGGGCTTCCTATCAGAGACGATCAATTGATAGAGTTTGTAACCGTAGATCATTACCGTTATATCAGTTTCTTTCCCTTGATTGAAGAGAAAGGTAGCATTAAGCTACTAACCCCCTATTTTTTAAGGGAGATTTTCTCGCTCTATTTTAATAAACAATATCCAATTTCCGAAAATAACGAGGTGAAAGTATGAAGCCGAAAAAGGATTCTATCAAAGAAAAAGTTCAATCGCAATTAGACGTTTTAATCGACGGGAATATTGATGATACAACTGAAGACAAGCCACAAAATTTAAGTCAGGTTGAGTTGCTTGATGAAGGGAAAATTAAAATTGAAGGTGTTACGTATCATATCGTCGAAAACTATCGTGATGCAGTTAATACAGAAGGAATCGCTAAACGCTATAATTCTATATTAAGTAAATATGACTACATCGTTGGTGATTGGGGTTATGATCAATTGCGTCTGAAGGGTTTTTACCAAGACAGTAATAACCGAGCAGGCTTTGACAAAAAGATTAGTTTTCTAGAAGATTATTTGTATGAATATTGCAATTTTGGTTGTGCTTACTTTGTTTTGGAGAAAGAAGCAAGTGACCGCAAAAAAACACGGAATAAACGCAAACGCAAACGTAATAAAGAACCACAAGAGTCACCTGTATCAGAAAATAAAAGTAAAAAGAAAACCCCTAAAAAAACGGATAAAATAGAACAAAAAAAAGAATTTGTTATTAAAAACACTGACAAACAAAAGCAAGCAAATACAAAACCGAAAACGAAATCGGTAAAAAAGGTTGATACACCTAAAACAAGTTTTCAAATTCATAAATTGGAAGATTAGACAAAAGGAAGTGACTGACAATTAAAAATTATAAAGGTTACTTTATTGATTTAGATGGTACTATGTATAATGGGACGGCACCTATCGAAACAGCGAAAATATTTATTAATCAATTAGATCGATTGAAAATCCCCTATCTATACGTAACAAATAATGCAACGAAAACACCTCTTGATGTTGTTTCGCATTTAAAAGATGTCTGCAATATTCAAGCGAGCGAAGAGCAAATCTATACGAGTGGATTAGCAGCAGTTGATTATGTTAAACGAAACTATCCACAAGCACGCACCTATGTTATAGGAGAGGATGCGCTTATTCAACAAGTTAAAGATGCCGGTTTGAAATATACAGATCAGGATATCGAAGTCGTTATTCAAGGGTTGGATAGAAATGCTACCTATAATGAACTAGCACAAGCAAGTACGGCTATTCGAAACGGAGCCGCATTTATTGTTACAAATCCTGATGTTAATTTGCCAACAGAAAAGGGCTTTATGCCTGGTGCTGGAGCCATTACTGCTTTTTTAAAAACCAGTACGCAAAAAGAACCAATCATTATTGGTAAACCTTTTGGCTATATTATGGACGGGGCACTAAAACGGATAGGGCTTGAGAAAAGTGATGTTGCAATGGTGGGTGATAATTATAAAACCGATATATTAGCGGGGATTGATTATGGCATGGATACGATTATGACCCTAACTGGTATTACAAAAGCAAAAGATTTGGAGCAATATATCAAAAAACCTACTTATATCGTGAAAGATTTAAGCGAATGGAGGTTTGAAGAATGAAAGTAGTAAAGAATAGCCTAGGACTTTTGGCAGCCTTTTTGTTTATCTTGTCATTAGCAATCGCAATTACGATAAATTTTACACCTTTATATGCGTTTGATGTTGCTTATTTTAATATACCCGAACGCATTGGTATATCGAAAGAAGTCATTTTAGAAAATTATCGGATATTGATAAACTACTTGAATTTCCCGTGGATTGAGCAGTTAGAAATGCCTGATTTTCCATCTTCTGCTAATGGTCTTTTCCACTTTCAAGAAGTAAAAACTCTTTTTTTACTGGACTACTTTATTTTGATTGTAACAGGTTTTCTTTCTTTCTTTTTTTTACGCATTAAAAAGAAGAATGGTCGTTTATGGGAATTAATTCAACCAACGCGTTTATTAATTTTTATTCCTATCGTTTTACTTTTTCTCATATTTATTAATTTTGATCAGTTATTTATTACTTTTCATGAATTGTTTTTCAATAATGATGCTTGGCTGTTTGACTACCGAACAGACCCAATTATTATGGCACTACCACAAACATTTTTTATGCACTGCTTTATACTAGTATTTGCAATTCTAGAAGCCGGGTTGTTAAGTTTACACATCTACTCAAAAAAATAGGATACCCCCTAAAGGGATAATCCTATTTTTTATTGCATGATATACGATTTGTTGGGATCGTCATGTGCGATTCGGCTTGCGGCTGCAGCAGCAATTGCGCCGATAATATCATCTAAAAAAGTATGACAAGATGGATCATTTTTATCGTTTAATTTTTTTAAAATACCTGGTTTAAGTTTATCGATGTATCCATAGTTCGTAAACCCGATAGAACCGTACACATTAACAATCGAAAGTGCCATGATTTCGTCAATACCATAAAGGCCTTCATCATTTAGTAAAATATCGGCAAGTGGTTGAGAAAGTAGCCCTTTTTCCGCCAACATATCCAACTCAATGCCGGTAATAACAGCATTTTGAACCTCTCGTTTTAATAAAACAGCCTCAACGTTTTCACAACAAAATTCTAAGGTTAAATCGTCAACATAATCTTTTTGTAGAAACAAAACTAAAGATGCAATGTCCTCAATTTCAACACCACGCTCTTTAATTAGACTAACTGCTTTTTCATGTAGTTCGCTTGCACTTTTTATCATTATCTCACGTTCCTTCCTAGTGGTTTAAAACAAAGATGTACTGTGCATGGGCTGGACCCTTGTATCTGGGTTAATGTATACCATTGCGTTGTTAACTGCCGTCGGTGCTTCGCCAAACCCTGTTGCAATTAATTTAACTTTTCCTTCGTAGGTACTGACGTCCCCCACAGCATAAACCCCTGGGATCGTTGTTTCCATTTTAGAATTTGCCGTAATAGCATTTCCTTCAACATCAAACCCCCATTTTTTCATGCCCCCAATTGAAGAAGAGAAACCATAATTCACTAAAAAATCATCAACATCAATATCTATATAATTATCTTTACGTACCTCTTGCAACGTCACACTAGATAATCGGTCACCGTCTCCATTAATAGAAGTAGGAACATAAGGAGTTAGGACCTCTACGGATGAGCGTGACAAGAGATGGATACTATGCTCTTGCGCTCTGAACTGAGGACGACGATGAACTAACAGTACCTTTTTAGCAATTGGTTCTAGCGTTAATGCCCAGTCAACAGCTGAATCGCCACCACCACAAATAGCAATTGTTTTATCTCTAAAACTTTCAATATTATTAACAAAATAGTGCAGATTACTATTCTCATAAAGTTCGGCATGATCGATTTTAAGTTTTCGCGGTCTAAAAGCGCCATTGCCAGCAGAAATGATAACGGCTTTAGAAAAATGTTTTTGTTTGGCGGTTTGTATCTCAAAAATACCGTCCTCACGCTTAGTTAAATCAAATGCTTCTTCATTACAACAGATTGTTGTGTCGAATCGATTGAGTTGTTCAAATAAATTATGGACGAGTTCTTCGCCAGTAACAGCAGGGAGACCCGCCACATCATAAATGACTTTTTCAGCATAAAGCATGCCAGGTTGTCCGCCAAGTTGTGGTAAGGCTTCGATAATTTTTACTTTCGCTTGTCTTAAGCCTGCGTAAAAAGCTGTGAACATACCGGCAGGTCCACCACCAATGATGGTGATATCAAAAATATCTTCTTCTAACAAATGTATTCCTCCCGTGTTTTTTACAAAATACCAAAGTGAGTATAAATAAGATTAACAATAAAGGCAATAAAGATACCCGTTAATAACCCTACGATTACTTCAGTTGGTTTATGTCCTAGGTACTTTTTGATAATCATTTTTTTATCAATGGGTGTCTCTTCGGAATTGTGCTGATGACTTAGCTTTTTTAATTCGGCAAACATATCCGCTAGAACAATTCCTTGTTCACCACTTTGACGACGCACACCCATCGAGTCAAACATAACAATCACGCCAAATGTCGTTGCAATCGCGACGTATCCAGAAGCATAACCATATTCTAAAATTAGTGCTGTAATTAAAGCAGTCACACCGGCGGAATGTGAGCTAGGCATTCCGCCTGTTGTGGTAACGATAGATAAAGATGTTTTACTATCCTTTAACAAAAAAGCAATTGGAAATTTAATGATTTGCGTAAAGAAAATTGCGCTTAACGCGCTTATCAAAGGAAAATTATTAAAAATTATCATCCGCAAACACCTTTCGCATTCGTAATATGTTTAAAGCAATGATAACACGAAACGGAGGATGCCTGCTAACAAAAAAAGTTATCTTTGTAGAAACCTTTCCCTTTCCTATGTTAGAATTGATGAAAAGGGGGAGTTACAATGTCAAAATTACCACAATTAGTAGAAAAAGCAGAAAATGAAAAAAATATTATTATGCATACAACCGCAGGTGACATCCATATTAGTCTTTTCCCGGATGTAGCACCAAAAACAGTCGAGAATTTTTTAGGATTAGCTAAAAAAGGTTATTATGATGGCATTATTTTCCATCGCGTCATTGAAGATTTTATGATTCAAGGTGGCGATCCAACCGGTACAGGTATGGGCGGCGAAAGTTTGTGGGGAGACTCATTTGAAGATGAGTTTAGTATGGATGCTTTCAATATTAAAGGCGCCTTGTCAATGGCAAACGCTGGTCCAAATACAAACGGCAGTCAATTTTTTATTGTGACAAAGAAATCAATTGAACCAACAAAACCAGAACAATTAGAAAAAGGTGGCTGGCCATCAGAAATCGTGGAAGCTTATGCTGAAAAAGGTGGAACACCATGGCTAGATCAACGTCATACTGTTTTTGGACAAGTGCGTTCGGGGATGGATGTTGTTCATAAAATAGAAAATGTTGAAAAAGGTGCAAATGACAAACCTGTAGAAGACGTTGTTATTACGGGTATTGAAATCCTTTAAACTGTCGTAACGGATAGGTAAATATCAGCCATAATTAACGATATTTTTTATATTCCATGTTACAATGTTTATTAAGAAGGGATGTAACAATATATGAAATACAAAATAGGAGACACAATTACCAGTACCATAACTGGTATTCAATCGTATGGTGTATTTGTTGCTCTTGATAAGCAAACGCAAGGTCTCATTCATATTTCTGAATGTAAGCATGGGTATGTGACCAATCTTGAGGACATGGTGCAAATTGGTGATGAAGTAGAAGCAAAAATCATTGATATTGATGAGTATACCCAAAAGATTAGTCTATCTCTAAGGGCGACAGAGCATTTGCCAATCCCCGCAAATATTAAGCCCAAGAGACACAGACGGAGACGGTACACACCACAAATTGGGTTTGAAACACTCAGTAAAATGATGCCAACGTGGATTGCTGAAGCGCAGCAAGACGAACAAATACGGATTGCAGAAATGAGTGACAGGTAGCTTATCATTTAAAGGGAAGTGGGCGCATGACTACGACAGAATTAAAAATTGTTGCCGGTACAATCATGGTAACAAATCAGCGGGGAGAATCATTTTTTCTTGTAGAAAATAATGGTGATTCAATCTCATTTGTACATGATAAGACTGAAAAAGAAGATAAGTTTCCAATGGGAATCATAATGGAAGCTTTGTTAAAGAATGTGGATACGAATTCAGATTCTCTTAGATTGATGGACCTGACAAATTTAAAAGCAGAAAGAATCAATATCCCGCTATTTGTATTCGATTTAGTTGAGCGACCTGACAATCAAGACGACTTGTTAGTTGGAGTTGAAAATATTGAGTGGCGCCGGTCGCTAGAACTAAAAACGCTTTTAGATACTTGTGAATTTGCTGGGGTTCCAGTTTATAATAGCGATTCAAATTAAATAATAGGTAAAGTAGATAGGGGAGATCTAATGACACACATTAAATTTGATTATTCAAAAGCTTTGCAGTTTTTTAACGACCACGAGTTAGACTATATGCAGGCGCAAGTAGAAACGGCGGATAAAGCTTTACGAAAAGGTACAGGACCGGGTAGTGATTACATCGGTTGGGTCGATTGGCCTACTAACTACGACAAAGAAGAATTTACTCGAATTAAAGAAGCAGCTAAAAAAATTCAAACTGATTCTGAGGTTCTGGTAGTAATCGGTATTGGCGGATCCTATCTAGGCGCACGTGCGGCGATTGAATTTTTAAACCATTCCTTCTATAATGTCCAGACCAGTGATCAACGAAAAACACCACAAATCTTCTTTGCGGGGAATAGCATTAGCTCCACTTACTTGGCTGATTTAATTGAAGTAATCGGCGAACGCGATTTTTCAATTAATATGATTTCTAAATCTGGGACAACGACTGAACCAGCAATTGCTTTTCGTGTTTTTAAGGAATTATTGATTAAAAAATATGGAAAAGAAGAAGCGCGTAAACGTATTTATTCAACTACAGACAAATCCCGTGGTGCAGCAAAACACGAGGCAGATACTGAAGGATATGAAACCTTTGTCATTCCAGACGATATTGGTGGACGCTTTACTGTTTTAACAGCTGTTGGATTGTTGCCTATCGCCGTTAGCGGAGCAGATATTGATGCAATGATGGCCGGAGCGAAAGACGCTCAAGAAGCTTACTCTAGTTCCGACTTATCAGAAAATGGTGCCTATCAGTATGCTGCTTTACGTAACATCCTTTACCGTAAAGGAAAGGTTACTGAATTATTAATAAATTACGAACCGGGAATGCAATATTTTTCTGAATGGTGGAAGCAATTGTTTGGTGAATCTGAAGGGAAAGACCAAAAAGGCATTTATCCATCAAGTGCGAACTTTTCGACAGACTTACATTCATTAGGTCAATATATTCAAGATGGCCAACGTAATATTTTTGAAACAGTTATTAAAGTAGAAAATGCTAGAAAAAATATTAAAATACCTGAGTTGGCAGAAGACTTGGATGGCTTAAAGTATTTAGAAGGAAAAGAAATTGATTTTGTTAATACGAAAGCGTTCCAAGGTACATTACTTGCACATACGGATGGCGATGTTCCAAACCTATTGTTAACTATTCCAGAAATGGATGCTTATACCTTAGGGTATATGGTTTATTTCTTTGAAATTGCTGTTGCTATTTCAGGGTATCTCAACAGTGTTAATCCTTTTGATCAACCAGGTGTAGAAGCCTATAAAGAAAATATGTTTGCGCTATTAGGAAAACCAGGATTTGAAGAATTAGAGCAAGAATTAAACAAACGTCTATAATAATAGTAAATAAACAAGGCTGGGGCTTCCTAGTCTTGTTTATTTACTATTAAATTAATAAAAAATGTTGACAGCAAACAGTAAACTATGCTAATCTATGTTTTACGGAGGCAGATTAATAAATCTTTTTTTATTTAATAGTATGCCAATGTAAATAAAAAATAAAAGTGTTGACACATAAAACAACACATGTTATTATTTAGAAGTTGTCACAGAGAGCACCACACGTAACACGTGATAACCTATTGACCTTTGAAAACTGAACAAAGAATGAACGAACCAAACGTGCAGGGCATCCTTCGGGATGCACAATTAGTCGACAGGTAACTGTCGCAACACAAGTAAGTCAGCAACAAATGAGCAATTAAACGTATCATTATGGATCTCTGTACAAGAATCCATTATTAATGAGAGTTTGATCCTGGCTCAGGACGAACGCTGGCGGCGTGCCTAATACATGCAAGTCGAACGAACGGAAGAAGAGCTTGCTCTTTGGAAGTGAGTGGCGGACGGGTGAGTAACACGTGGGTAACCTGCCCTTCAGTGGGGGATAACATCCGGAAACGGGTGCTAATACCGCATAGGTTCTTTTTCCACATGGAAAGAGAAGGAAAGACGGCCTTTGTGCTGTCGCTGAGGGATGGACCCGCGGCGTATTAGTTAGTTGGTGGGGTAAAGGCCTACCAAGACCATGATACGTAGCCGACCTGAGAGGGTGATCGGCCACATTGGGACTGAGACACGGCCCAAACTCCTACGGGAGGCAGCAGTAGGGAATCTTCCGCAATGGACGCAAGTCTGACGGAGCAACGCCGCGTGAGTGAAGAAGGTTTTCGGATCGTAAAACTCTGTTGTCGGAGAAGAACACGTAAGCGAGTAACTGCGCTTACCATGACGGTACCCGACCAGAAAGCCACGGCTAACTACGTGCCAGCAGCCGCGGTAATACGTAGGTGGCAAGCGTTGTCCGGATTTATTGGGCGTAAAGCGAGCGCAGGCGGTTCTTTAAGTCTGATGTGAAAGCCCACGGCTCAACCGTGGAAGGTCATTGGAAACTGGGGAACTTGAATGCAGAAGAGGAGAGTGGAATTCCATGTGTAGCGGTGAAATGCGTAGATATATGGAGGAACACCAGTGGCGAAGGCGACTCTCTGGTCTGTTATTGACGCTGAGGCTCGAAAGCGTGGGGAGCAAACAGGATTAGATACCCTGGTAGTCCACGCCGTAAACGATGAGTGCTAAGTGTTGGAGGGCTTCCACCCTTCAGTGCTGCAGTTAACGCATTAAGCACTCCGCCTGGGGAGTACGGCCGCAAGGCTGAAACTCAAAGGAATTGACGGGGACCCGCACAAGCGGTGGAGCATGTGGTTTAATTCGAAGCAACGCGAAGAACCTTACCAGGTCTTGACATCCCTTGACACGCCTAGAGATAGGCCGTTCCCTTCGGGGACAAGGTGACAGGTGGTGCATGGTTGTCGTCAGCTCGTGTCGTGAGATGTTGGGTTAAGTCCCGTAACGAGCGCAACCCTTATTGTTAGTTGCCAGCATTTAGTTGGGCACTCTAATGAGACTGCCGGTGATAAACCGGAGGAAGGTGGGGATGACGTCAAATCATCATGCCCCTTATGACCTGGGCTACACACGTGCTACAATGGATGGTACAACGAGCCGCTAACCCGCGAGGGCATGCGAATCTCTTAAAGCCATTCTCAGTTCGGATTGCAGGCTGCAACTCGCCTGCATGAAGCCGGAATCGCTAGTAATCGCGGATCAGAACGCCGCGGTGAATACGTTCCCGGGTCTTGTACACACCGCCCGTCACACCACGAGAGTTTGTAACACCCGAAGTCGGTGGGGTAACCCTTAGGGGAACCAGCCGCCTAAGGTGGGACGGATGATTGGGGTGAAGTCGTAACAAGGTAGCCGTATCGGAAGGTGCGGCTGGATCACCTCCTTTCTAAGGAAAAATCGGAACCTGCCGGTTCGTTCATTCTTGTTCAGTTTTGAGAGGTCAACTCTCATTTTACACTTGTTCCTTGAAAACTGAATACCATAACATGAAAGTAACAAAGAAAGACCAAAACATTTATACCGCGTTCATAGAGGATTATTCCCTATGATGGCCAGCAATGGCCGAAACTTGACTCAGGTTAAGTGAATAAGGGCGCACGGTGGATGCCTTGGCACTAGGAGCCGATGAAGGACGGGACTAACACCGATATGCTCCGGGGAGCTGTAAGTAAGCTGTGATCCGGAGATTTCCGAATGGGGGAACCCCATATCTGTTATAGGATATGACGTAGACGTGAATACATAGCGTGTACGAGGTAGACGCAGGGAACTGAAACATCTCATTACCTGCAGGAAGAGAAAGAAAAATCGATTCCCTGAGTAGCGGCGAGCGAAACGGGAAAAGCCCAAACCAAAGAGCTTGCTCTTTGGGGTTGTAGGACTGGGACATGTGGGATGGCGTGAGATAGCAGAAGCCAACTGGAAAGTTGCGCGATAAAGGGTAAAAGCCCCGTATGCGAAATTGACCGTCACCCTACCAGTATCCTGAGTACGGCGGAACACGCGAAATTCCGTCGGAATCCGGGAGGACCATCTCCCAAGGCTAAATACTCCCTAGTGACCGATAGTGAACCAGTACCGTGAGGGAAAGGTGAAAAGCACCCCGGAAGGGGAGTGAAAGAGTACCTGAAACCGTGTGCTTACAAGTAGTCAGAGCCCGTTAATGGGTGATGGCGTACCTTTTGTAGAATGGACCGGCGAGTTACGATCCCATGCGAGGTTAAGCTGAAAAGGCGGAGCCGTAGCGAAAGCGAGTCTGAATAGGGCGAAGAAGTATGTGGTCGTAGACCCGAAACCAGGTGATCTACCCATGTCCAGGTTGAAGGTGCGGTAATACGCACTGGAGGACCGAACCCACGTATGTTGAAAAATGCGGGGATGAGGTGTGGGTAGCGGAGAAATTCCAATCGAACCTGGAGATAGCTGGTTCTCTCCGAAATAGCTTTAGGGCTAGCCTCGGACGTATAAATCATGGAGGTAGAGCACTGTTTGGACTAGGGGCCCTTCTCGGGTTACCGAATTCAGATAAACTCCGAATGCCATTGATTTAAGTCCGGGAGTCAGACTGCGAGTGATAAGATCCGTAGTCGAAAGGGAAACAGCCCAGACCACCAGCTAAGGTCCCAAAGTATCTGTTAAGTGGAAAAGGATGTGGGGTTGCATAGACAACTAGGATGTTGGCTCAGAAGCAGCCATCATTTAAAGAGTGCGTAATAGCTCACTAGTCGAGTGACCCTGCGCCGAAAATTTACCGGGGCTAAACAGATCACCGAAGCTGTGGACAGAACCATTGGTTCTGTGGTAGGAGAGCGTTCTAAGGGCGTTGAAGCTGGACCGTGAGGACTGGTGGAGCGCTTAGAAGTGAGAATGCCGGTATGAGTAGCGAAAGACGGGTGAGAATCCCGTCCACCGTATGACTAAGGTTTCCTGGGGAAGGCTCGTCCTCCCAGGGTTAGTCGGGACCTAAGCCGAGGCCGATAGGCGTAGGCGATGGACAACAGGTTGATATTCCTGTACCAGTTGATTTTGTTTGACCAATGGAGGGACGCAGGAGGCTAAGGAAAGCGTGCGATCGGAAGAGCACGCCCAAGCAACACGTCTAGTGGTGAGTCAAATGCTTACCGCTGCGAAGGACAAGTTGTGATGGGGAGGGAAATCAAGTACCGAAGTTCCCAATGTCACACTGCCAAGAAAAGCTTCTAGTTAGAAATCAACTGCCCGTACCGCAAACCGACACAGGTAGTCGAGGAGAGCATCCTAAGGTGAGCGAGCGAACTCTCGTTAAGGAACTCGGCAAAATGACCCCGTAACTTCGGGAGAAGGGGTGCTGACCATATGGTCAGCCGCAGTGAATAGGCCCAAGCGACTGTTTATCAAAAACACAGGTCTCTGCTAAATCGAAAGATGACGTATAGGGGCTGACGCCTGCCCGGTGCTGGAAGGTTAAGAGGAGAGGTTAGCCGCAAGGCGACGCTTTGAATTGAAGCCCCAGTAAACGGCGGCCGTAACTATAACGGTCCTAAGGTAGCGAAATTCCTTGTCGGGTAAGTTCCGACCCGCACGAAAGGCGTAACGATTTGGGCACTGTCTCAACGAGAGACTCGGTGAAATTATAGTACCAGTGAAGATGCTGGTTACCCGCGACAGGACGGAAAGACCCCATGGAGCTTTACTGCAAGTTGATATTGATTGTTTCTGCTACACGTACAGGATAGGTAGGAGCCGTAGAAGTCGGGACGCTAGTTTCGATGGAGGCATCATTGGGATACTACCCTTGTAGCAGGACCAGTCTAACCCGCCACCCTAATCGGGTGGGGAGACAGTGTCAGTTGGGCAGTTTGACTGGGGCGGTCGCCTCCTAAAGAGTAACGGAGGCGCCCAAAGGTTCCCTCAGAATGGTTGGAAATCATTCGTAGAGTGCAAAGGCAGAAGGGAGCTTGACTGCGAGACAGACAAGTCGAGCAGGGACGAAAGTCGGGCTTAGTGATCCGGTGGTACCGCATGGAAGGGCCATCGCTCAACGGATAAAAGCTACCCTGGGGATAACAGGCTTATCTCCCCCAAGAGTTCACATCGACGGGGAGGTTTGGCACCTCGATGTCGGCTCGTCGCATCCTGGGGCTGTAGTCGGTCCCAAGGGTTGGGCTGTTCGCCCATTAAAGCGGCACGCGAGCTGGGTTCAGAACGTCGTGAGACAGTTCGGTCCCTATCCGTCGCGGGCGTTGGAAATTTGAGAGGAGCTGTCCTTAGTACGAGAGGACCGGGATGGACACACCTCTGGTGTACCAGTTGTTCTGCCAAGAGCATCGCTGGGTAGCTATGTGTGGAAGGGATAAACGCTGAAAGCATCTAAGCGTGAAGCCCCCCTCGAGATGAGATTTCCCATCATCTAGAATGAGTAAGACCCCTGAGAGACGATCAGGTAGATAGGCTAGGAGTGGAAGTACAGCGATGTATGGAGCGGACTAGTACTAATCGGTCGAGGACTTAACCACGAATAAAACAAGGTGGTTGTAATGGCTTTGGTCAGCTGTTCATTGTGTTATGGATTCAGTTTTGAGGGAACGCAATGTTTCTTCAATTAAATAAAAAATGTGCGGTGACAAGGGCAAGAAGGTCACACCTGTTCCCATCCCGAACACAGAAGTTAAGCTTCTTAGCGCCGATTGTAGTGAAGGGTTTCCCTTTGTGAGAGTAGGACGTTGCCGCGCATTTTCTTTTTTTGGAGGTTTAGCTCAGCTGGGAGAGCGTCTGCCTTACAAGCAGAATGTCGGCGGTTCGATCCCGTCAACCTCCATTGTTATATTTTAAATTATAGAAATATGACAGTATTAAGTCATTGAGTCATTAGCTCAGTTGGTAGAGCATCTGACTTTTAATCAGAGGGTCGCAGGTTCGAATCCTGCATGACTCATATCTATTGTAATTTATTAGAGTAGATAACGCGGGTGTGGCGGAATTGGCAGACGCACTAGATTTAGGATCTAGCGCCGCAAGGCGTGGGGGTTCAAGTCCCTTCACCCGCACTTTTTGCCGGCTTAGCTCAGTTGGTAGAGCATCTGATTTGTAATCAGAGGGTCGAGGGTTCAACTCCTTTAGCCGGCACTTTGCGGAAGTAGTTCAGTGGTAGAACATCACCTTGCCAAGGTGGGGGTCGCGGGTTCGAACCCCGTCTTCCGCTTTTGAAATTTTGCAGCCATAGCTCAATTGGATAGAGTACCTGACTACGAATCAGGCGGTTGTAGGTTCGACTCCTACTGGCTGCATTTTTATAATCGGGAAGTAGCTCAGCTTGGTAGAGCACTTGGTTTGGGACCAAGGGGTCGCAGGTTCGAATCCTGTCTTCCCGATATTTATGGGGGCTTAGCTCAGCTGGGAGAGCGCCTGCCTTGCACGCAGGAGGTCAGCGGTTCGATCCCGCTAGTCTCCATTTTTATTTTTCCTTATTGGCGGTGTAGCTCAGCTGGCTAGAGCGTCCGGTTCATACCCGGGAGGTCGGGGGTTCGATCCCCTTCGCCGCTATTTGAATATTATTATCGCGGGGTAGAGCAGTTGGCAGCTCGTCGGGCTCATAACCCGGAGGTCACAGGTTCGAGTCCTGTCCCCGCAATTGCCTTTAGGCATATTTTAAAGATAGAGTGTAATTATAATGGTTCCGTGGTGTAGGGGTTAACATGCCTGCCTGTCACGCAGGAGATCGCGGGTTCAAATCCCGTCGGGACCGCCACGCGGGTGTAGTTTAGTGGTAAAACCCCAGCCTTCCAAGCTGACGTCGGGAGTTCGATTCTCCTCACCCGCTCTTTTTTAATGGGCCTATAGCTCAGCTGGTTAGAGCGCACGCCTGATAAGCGTGAGGTCGATGGTTCGAGTCCATTTAGGCCCATTGTGTTTTTAAGGGGAAGTACTCAAGTGGCTGAAGAGGCGCCCCTGCTAAGGGTGTAGGTCGCTAACGCGGCGCGAGGGTTCAAATCCCTCCTTCTCCGTATTTGTTTTTTATTCTGGCCCGTTGGTCAAGCGGTTAAGACACCGCCCTTTCACGGCGGTAACACGGGTTCGAGTCCCGTACGGGTCATAGTATAACTTATTGATTATACTTAAAGTCATATAATTGTTGTGGAGGATTACCCAAGTCTGGCTGAAGGGAACGGTCTTGAAAACCGTCAGGTGTGTAAAAGCACGCAAGAGTTCGAATCTCTTATCCTCCTTATATTGTTTGATAGACAATATGTCAGTATCTTTTATTTTATTATCGCGGGGTAGAGCAGTTGGCAGCTCGTCGGGCTCATAATCCGGAGGTCACAGGTTCGAGTCCTGTCCCCGCAATCTTTAGTAGGCTTGGTAGCTCAGTTGGTAGAGCACTTGATTGAAGCTCAAGGTGTCGGCGGTTCGATTCCGTCCCAAGCCATTTTGATAATTAATATTAGTCTGCGGGTGTAGTTTAGTGGTAAAACCCCAGCCTTCCAAGCTGACGTCGGGAGTTCGATTCTCCTCACCCGCTTTTCTATAAGACATCATGGATGTCTTTTTTTCTTTGAAAAAATGGCTCTTTGTCAAGAAGTGTTGATAGTGTATTTTTCCGATTGAATGAAGTTTAAAATTCACAATCTATGAAGCAGTAGCTGGGAACCGAACGGTTCCTAAGCTGTTGTTTTTATTTCTAGCAATTTATATTCTATAAAGATGCGGTTACGGAAATTAGAAAAGTTACGATAACCATAGGCTGTCCGCTTAATAACCTTGATTTTGTTATTGATTCCTTCCACTAAGCCGTTCGAGTAATCATAGTTCAGTGCGTTGATAATTGCTTTTTCGGATTGACGGAATGTCTTCAAAGCCTGGTCCATTTTGACCGTCAGCCCCTGTTGTTTTTCATGAACGAAAGAGCTGAACAGCTTTGGTTTCCGGTGATTAACCGTGAAGATGATGGTTTGGTAGGCGTTATAATTAAGGCGCAACCCCTCGTCCAAAGAGAGGAGATAGTCAATGATTCCCCTCTCCGTCACGAGACCCTTAAAAAGCCGGTGATAACGGTATTCGGTGCTATTCAATGTCTCTTCCTTTTTCAGGATTAATTTCCAGTATTTTTTCAGCTTCCTGTAATCTCGATTAGCCTTTAAGTCTTTCGATTTCTTCAGGGTATTCATAAAACTGACACGTGCCATATTGAGAGCTCGGTTCACCTGTGTGACAATGTGAAAACGATCAATGATCAACTCTGCCTGAGGAAAGAGGGCCTGAAACAGTTTTTGATAAGGACCGTAAAGGTCTACTACCACCGTCTTGACCTTCGCTCGTTGTTCTTGTGGAAAACGCATAAAGTAATCCATGATTGATTTGTTACGGCGATCTTCAAGAATATCAAAAATTTTCTTGTTGTCGGAATCACAAATAATCAGGCTCATTGCCCCCTCAGCGCTTTTTACGCTCTTAAATTCATCAATCGCCAAGTTCTCAGGAAGATGGGTATAGACTTGGCGGAATGTATCATAAAAATCTCCAAAAACCCTTTTGACGGTGTTATTGGAAACACGGTGTTCAAGCGCAAGATCCTTTTCAGATATGTTCCTCGTCCCTTGGACGGCGATAGAACGCTTCACATCATTCGTGATATGGCAACGTTTTTTTACGATACACGTTTCCGCAATAAACGTTTGACCACATTCCCGGCATAAGAATCGTTGTTTCTTCAGTTCCAAGTAGGTGGGACATCCCGCCATATCGAGGAGTAGAGGATGAGTCAGTTTTGTCCCATTTTTGACTATCGATCCCTCATTTACGCAGCCGCAGCACTTACAAGCCTCTGGTGTATAGGTCAGCTTGGCGGAGATGATTTTGCAATGCAGGCCATTTCTAACTTCTTCCTTCAGCCAATCCTTATCCATCACTTTAATATTTTTATCTTTTATTCCCAGCAGATTTAATATAGAATGTTTATGAGACAAATGAATTTCCTCCCTAAAATAAAGACTCGATACCTTCATTTTAACGGAAAAATTCATTTGTCTCTTTGTGTTTTCACAAAAGGGCCATGGGCCCATCAACACTTAATATTCTAGAACCGAAAAAATACCAGCCATTTTGTTTCCTTAACAAAGGATCACAAAATGGCTGGTATTTTTAGTAAAATTGCATATAATAATATAGTTGTAAAAAGGAAAATAGTTAAAAAACTATACGGATGATTAATGAACGCTTTTTTCCTAAGTAAAACTGCTAGTATAGATGCTATAATAGGTAGAATAAAAGCAATCGAATAGATGAGTGATAACTTTATGAAACTAAAATATAACAAAACTGCTATAACTCCTGTTAAATAGCTCAAGGTTATTATGTTGGTAAAGTAGTTAATTACTACTTTTTGAAACCAATTATTTTTTTCTTGGAAAATATTTTTCTGACTATATAAGAGGAAAGGTATAAAAAAGAAAAAGAGTGGGAATAGTGCCAGTAAAATTTTTCCTTCTAAATAGCCAGTCTGAACATAGTAAGCAAGTATATTTATGATAATAACTTTAAAAAATAATTGTAAAAGTGGATAAAAAATTGTTTGTTCCATTTTTATTTTTGGGTGAAGAGAGCTTAGTATAAACACTATATAGAGTATTAATAAGCTGGTACTAAGCCAGTTTACAAAAATAAAGAAAAGTAAAAGCACTGTCACCATACTAATCCAAAAGAATTGTTTCAAAAAAGCAGGGGGATCGAAATCCGCATTAAGTTTTTTAATCAAGGTAACTTCTAATAAGTTGCTTAGTAAAACAAATAAATAAAGTAATATAAAAGGAAAAATTTGGATTGCATCTTGATCAATTCCCAAGATAGTTCCAAAAGTGATTAGAGCGAGTGATAAGATAGTAAAAAAAAGAGCAGGGTGGTTTATTTTTTTTCTGATTTTTAATAAGATACTCTTCATGCTACACTTCCTTACCAGATTTATACCTGTACAAGTCATCATAAAAAATTGCTAGAGAATTGTCAAGGTAATCAGCGATTCTGTCTTGCATTTTCTACTTGAAAAGCGTATAGTATAACTATTGCAATTTTAAAGGCCGAGAGCAATATCCCGATAGGATCCAGTAAAAGGAGAGCCTTGTAACCAAAAAAATGGGGGAATATAAATGGTAGAAAAAAGATTATTTACATCAGAGTCAGTAACAGAAGGACATCCAGATAAAATCGCTGATCAAATTAGTGATGCAATTTTAGATAAGTTATTATCTATGGATCCACAAGCACGCGTTGCGTGTGAAACAGTTGTGACAACTGGACTTGTTTTTGTATTTGGTGAAGTGACCACAACCGCTTATGCGAATATCCAGCAAGTTGTCCGTGATACTGTAACCGAAATTGGTTATACACGCGGTAAGTATGGCTTTGACGCTGAAAATCTAGCGGTAATGGTCGCACTAGATGAACAGTCTGACGACATTGCTGTAGGTGTCAATCATTCATTAGAAACAAGAGATGACGAAACTGTTTTACAAACAGATGAAAAAACAATTGGTGCAGGTGACCAAGGACTTATGTTCGGTTTTGCTATTAATGAAACCGAAGAACTTATGCCACTCCCAATCAGTTTGAGTCACAAATTGACAAGACGTTTAGCTGAAGTTAGAAAAAATGGCACGATGGACTACTTACGCCCAGACGGCAAAGCACAGGTAACAGTTGAATATGACGAAAATGATAAGCCATTTCGTGTCGACACCGTCGTTTTGAGTACACAACATGACGAGTTAGTCACTTACGAAACACTCAAATACGATGCTATGGAAAAAATTATCCAAGCAGTCATTCCAGCAAATCTATTGGACAGTGAAACCAAATACTATATTAATCCAACTGGTCGTTTTGTAACTGGAGGTCCAAAAGGAGATTCTGGTTTAACTGGTCGTAAAATAATTGTGGATACCTATGGAGGCTATGCACGCCATGGCGGTGGGGCTTTTTCAGGTAAGGATGCCACAAAGGTGGATCGTTCTGCAAGTTATGCAGCACGTTATATTGCTAAAAATATTGTAGCAGCAGGTATTGCAACTAAGTGTGAAATCCAGCTAGCTTATGCTATTGGTGTTGCTGAACCAGTTTCTATTTCTGTCGATACCTTTGAAACAAGTGAAATCTCAGAAGAAAGATTGATTGCTGCAATTCGCAAGCTATTCTCTTTAACACCAGCGGGCATTATTAAAATGTTGGATTTACGTCGCCCCATCTACCAAAAGACAGCAGCTTATGGTCATTTTGGTCGTAATGATGAAGAGTTTACATGGGAAGTAACAGACAAAATTGACGTTCTGAAACAAGAACTTGGATTAGCATAGAAAGAAGCATCCTTTTTTAAATAGGGTGCTTCTTTTTACGTTTTTCAATTGCAATAACGAAGGGTGGGTGGTTCTGTTGATTAATAAATTGGTATGAAAGAACGGTATAGTCCGTTTGATTTAGGCCACTAACGTAGTTTAAGAGCATCTCTTTCTCTTTTAGGCCATTTGGATGCCCACTATATACAACCAGTACCATTAGACTACCAACGCGTAATAAAGGCAACAAATGCTTTATACTGGTTAAAGTCGACTGGTAGGTCGTTGTAATCGATTTGTCTCCACCCGGTAGATAACCAAGATTATAGATAACACCTCCAATGGCTTTGTTTTCTGGAATAAAGGTATGTGCATGTTCATGGCTCGTTTGATGCAATTCTAAACGCTCACTTAAACCTGTTAGTAGAAATTTTTCTTTTGTTTGCTTTATCGCTTGTTCTTGGATATCAAATCCGATTACTTTACCTGAAGGACCAACTAAACTTGCTAATAGTAGCGAGTCGTTGCCTTTTCCGACGGTAGCATCAATCACTATATCTCCTGGTACAACTGTTTTTTTTAGTAAAGAATGACTAAAATCGATGGCTTTTTCTAGCACGAATCTTCCTCCTTAAATATTACAAAACAATGACAATTATAACAGTTTTCAAAAGTCATGCTTTTATTCACTTAGAACTATTATAATGGAAAAGTATAAAAAATATCAGTTAGGTGGGATTGTTAACTTGAAAATATCAAAAAACCAGTTAGATATTATTAAAAAAAGGAAAATGAAGGTTGTTTCTCTGGTGGGCGTTTCTGTTCTTGTCTCAACTATAGTCGCCTCGGTACCAGAAGTAGCGGCGAGTAGCCAGTTTCCATCTCCGCTGAAGGTGAGTACGGTTCATCCTTTTTTAGATTCGATTACTTCGCCTGCAACTGAAATTGCAGCAGAGAATGATTTATATGCTTCGGTTATGATGGCACAGGCGATTCTTGAAAGTGGTTGGGGGCAAAGTAGTTTAGCATCTGAACCAAATTATAATCTCTTTGGTATCAAAGGTAATTATAACGGAGAAACGGCTATCATGCCGACTTTAGAAGATAGTGGTAATCAAAATTATTACCAAATTGAAGCTGGATTTAGAAAATACCCATCTTATTCTGAGTCCTTAGAAGATTATGCCCAAGTTTTAAAAAATGGCACAAGCTGGGATCCAAATTATTATAGCGGTGCTTGGAAAAGTAATACTGAAACTTACCAAGATGCAACACAATATCTGACTGGTCGTTATGCAACCGACAGTGCTTATGATGTTAAATTAAATCAAATTATTGAAACAAATGAGTTAGACATTTACGATAGCGTCGAAGAAGAGCAAGCAATCCCCTCAGTACCAGAATCAGATGTTTTAGTACAAATTTCAGATACCTATCAAGTCAAAGAAAATGATTCCCTTTGGGCCATTAGCCAAGAATATAGTGTTTCTATTGAACAAATTAAAAATTGGAACGGATTAGATAACGATATTATCTACCCTGGTCAATTACTTACATTGGCTTCCACAGAAGTAAGCAATCAAATAGAAAATAACTCCGTAGAGGAGGGTGCTTCAAATCCGGTTGTTTCTCCGGAAAGCACATATACGGTTGTGAGTGGTGACACTTTATATAGCCTTGCTGAAGGGTTTGGTATGTCTTTATCTCAGTTAGAAGAAATTAATCAATTAGACTCAGACCTTATTTACCCAGGACAAGTCTTATTTATTAAAGAAGCAGTCAGCGTTGAAGAACCACCTGCTAAACCAACTGTTCCCGATGAACTCGTTGAGATGGGTCAGACCTACACCATTCAAAGCGGTGATACTTTATATAGCCTTGCTGCGCGATTTGGAATATCATTATCAGATTTAAAAATAGCTAATGAGTTAACGACTGATTTTATCGTTCCAGGGCAAACCTTATTAATTAGCCAGTCAAACAGGACTGAAGAATCCCTTGTGAATGATGCTGTACAAGAAACCTTCTCCTATGTCGTTACAAGTGGAGATACACTGTACTCGATTGCACGAAAAAATAATGTTTCTTTAACGCAGTTAATTGAATGGAATGATGTAACGAGTAACCTGATTTATCCAGGCCAAAACTTACGCATTAAATAACCTTATTTGAAAATAATGAATGAAACTGCTATAATTACAAAGTAATAAAGACTTTGACTAGGACTAGTAAACAATTGATTCCCCAAGAGAGTGCATGGTCGGTGAAAATGCATGGATGACATTTTTGAACTCACCTCAGTAGTCGCTATACTGAATTAAAAGTAAGTAAAGCCGTGTCGCTACGTTATAGGCATGATAAGTTTAAATATAGGTGGTACCACGAAATGTTCGTCCTATAGACTCTCCAAGGGGGGGAGCCTATAGGTTTTTTTGTTTACACAAATAAAAAATTTTAAAGGAGATTAAAAAATGGCTTATGATCATCAAGCAATTGAAAAAAAATGGCAGAAATATTGGAGTGACAACGAAACATTTAAAACAGAATCTCATTCTGATAAGCCGAAGTACTATATTTTAGATATGTTCCCCTACCCATCAGGACAAGGATTGCATGTTGGACATCCTTCAGGTTATACAGCAACCGATATTTTAGCACGCATGAAACGATCTCAGGGATTTAACGTTCTTCATCCAATAGGATGGGATGCGTTTGGATTACCAGCAGAACAATATGCACTTGATACCGGAAATGATCCAGCAGAGTTTACAGCCCATAATATCCAAACCTTTAAACGCCAAATTCAGTCCCTTGGCTTTAGTTATGATTGGTCTCGAGAAATTAATACGACGGATCCTCATTACTACAAATGGACTCAATGGATTTTTACTAAACTTTTTGAAAAAGGTTTAGCTTACGAGGCAGAAGTCTCTGTAAACTGGTGTCCAGAACTAGGAACCGTATTGGCAAATGAAGAAATTGTTGATGGTGTTAGCGAACGTGGTGGCTATCCAGTATATCGCAAACCTATGCGGCAATGGATGTTAAAAATCACCGCATATGCAGATCGTTTGTTAGATGATTTGGAATTAGTAGACTGGCCAGAAAGCATTAAGGATATGCAACGTAATTGGATTGGTCGTTCAGAAGGTTCAAATGTAACGTTTAAAATCAAAAATACAGATAAATCCTTCCAAGTCTTTACAACACGCCCAGATACCTTGTTTGGTGCTACATATGCTGTTATGGCTCCGGAATTACCATTGGTACAAGAAATTGTCAGTGATGAACAACGTGAAAAAGTCCAAGATTACATTGATTCAATTGCTACTAAGAGTGATTTAGAGCGGACAGAGCTAGCCAAAGAAAAGACGGGTGTCTTTACCGGTGCTTATGCTATTAACCCTGTAAATGGGAAAGAATTTCCAATTTGGATATCTGATTACGTTCTTTCAACTTATGGAACCGGTGCTATTATGGCTGTTCCCGCTCACGATCAACGAGACTATGAATTTGCAAAACAATTTGGTCTAGAAATTATACCGGTTCTTGAAGGAGGCGACGTTTCGAAAGAAGCGTTTGTCGGTAATGGTCCACATATCAATTCTGATTTTTTGGATGGAATGGATAAAGAAACAGCTATTAAGACTATGAATGAATGGTTGGTTGAAAATGGAGTCGGGGAAGCGGTCGTATCTTACCGTCTACGTGATTGGTTATTCGCGCGCCAACGCTATTGGGGAGAACCAATTCCAGTGATTCACTGGGAAGATGGCACGACAACTACGCTTCCGGAAGAAGAACTGCCACTTTTACTACCTAAAACCGATAAAATCAAACCAAGTGGTACCGGAGAGTCACCACTCGCGAACATAGAAGAGTGGGTGAATGTAACGGATCCCAAAACCGGTATGAAAGGACGTCGTGATACCAATACTATGCCTCAGTGGGCCGGTAGCTCTTGGTATTACCTACGTTTCATGGACCCAAGTAACGATTCTGCATTAGCTGGAGAAGAAGCATTGGATTACTGGCAAAATGTTGATTTGTATATTGGGGGAGCAGAACACGCAGTTCTTCACTTGCTTTACGCGCGTTTCTGGCATAAATTCCTTTACGACCTTGGCATTGTTAAAACAAAAGAACCATTCCAAAAATTATTTAACCAAGGAATGATCTTAGGAACAAATAATGAAAAAATGTCAAAATCGAAAGGGAATGTAGTAAACCCAGATGATATTGTAACATCACACGGGGCAGATACCTTACGCTTATATGAGATGTTTATGGGGCCACTAGATGCAAGTACTGCTTGGAGTGAAAATGGAATTGAAGCTAGCCGTCGTTTCCTTGACCGGGTGTGGCGTCTTATGATTGATGAGAATGGTAAGGTTCGCGACCGCATAACCAATGTTAATCCTGGTAATTTAGACAAACTCTATCACCAAACAGTTAAAAAAGTTACAGAAGACTACGAGCAATTACATTTTAATACGGCTATTTCACAAATGATGATTTTTGTAAATGAAGCTAATAAAGCGGAGGCGCTACCTATTCAATACATGGAAGGCTTCCTTCAATTACTAGCTCCTATTGCGCCACATATAGCAGAAGAACTTTGGAAAAAATTAGGGCATACCGCTAGCATCGGAACTATCGCTTGGCCTACATATGATGAAAGTCTTTTGCAGGAAGATGAAGTGGAAGTAATCTTTCAAGTAAATGGGAAAGTACGTGCACGTAAAAAAGTTGCCATCAATGCTACAAAAGAAGAACTAACTGAAATGGCAATGGCAGATGATAAAATACAAGCAATGATTACTGATAAAACAATTCGCAAAGTCATTGCAGTCCCTGGTAAACTCGTAAATATCGTCGCAAATTAACCCAAAATAACAAGGAGTAGGATATGCTTTCCTACTCCTTGTTATTTTAATATTGAAGAACTTGTCCAACACGAATCAAATTAGGATTAGCTATATTGTTCTTACGGACTAGATTTTCTACGCTCGTTCCTAGTTTATTGGCAATCGCATACAAGGTATCTCCGGATTTAACTGTGTAGGTACGTGTTATTGGTGCACTACTTGTTCCCGGTATTTTGATTATTTGTCCAACGCGAATGAGGTTTGGATTAGTAATCTTGTTAGCATTAGCAAGTTGGGTAACCGTTACTCCATAGCGAACTGCAATGGCATATAGGGTATCACCAGCTTTTACAGTATAAGTAGTTGAAGGAAGACTTGGAGTGGCAGGGGGAGTTGGTGTGCTCGTACCGCCTGGAATCGTAAGTGTTTGTCCAACGCGAATGAGGTTTGGATTGGTAATCTTGTTAGCATTAGCAAGTTGGGTAACTGTTACACCATAGCGAAGCGCAATTGCATATAGGGTGTCACCAGCTTTAACGGTGTAGGTATTTCCAACTCCTGGTGGTGATTGGATACCTAACAGTTGTGATACGGTCACAAACTTGTATCCTTTATTTTTCAATTGGGGAATAAGTGTCTTTAATGCTTGCAAGGTTCCCGTAGCACCATATCCGGTATGCATTAATAGAATGGTACCGGGTTGTAGGTTATTCATGACCCGATTTTGAATGGTTGTCGCACTGTTACCCGTCCAGTCTAGAGAATCAATGGTCCAGTGGAATGTGTAGGTATAACCAGCGTCACCAACAATTTTTAAAACACTCGCATTGGTTGCTCCGTAAGGTGCTCTGAAATAAGGTTTAGTAGTTTGGCCTGTTAAACTTTTTATAATAGTTTCTGTTTGTGAAAGTTGAGAAAGTATTTCCGTTTTTGAAATGGTAGTAAAATCGGGGTGGTCATAGGAATGGTTGCCGATGTCGTGTCCAGCAAAAACAGCTTTTTTAACATGCTGCGGATGCGCGCTAGCTCCAGAACCAGTTAAGAAGAAGGTGGCTTTAATACCATGCTGGGATAAGATATCTAGAATAGATCCAAAGTTTGTCCCGTCAGAACCATCATCAAAGGTCAAGGCAATGATTTTCTCATTTGTATTTCCTTGGATAATGAATTGTGAGGAGGCTGCTTGCACAATAGGACTTAGATAAAGGAAAAAGGTCAGGAATGAGAAAATAGTAACGAAAAACTTCAAGCTACGCTTAATCATGTCAGTCCCTCTTTTCTATTTGAACTAATACCCGCGTCAAGACTAAGAAAAGAACAACAAATCTTTCCTCACTTTTATTATACATCTTATTTGGTAGTTATTAAACACATTTTTTAATTGTGTTGTTTACCAATCTTTAATGATTCTTAACTGCAATTCGTTGGAATTGTAATTTGAAAACACTGTGTTGTCTGGTAAAATGATATGAATCCATAAAAAAATAAAAATTGAGGGTTGTAAAATGCCAAAAGATGAAATAATACAGCAAAAAAAAGCTTTAGAGACAACACAAGTAGAACTACCTAGCGATAAAGAGCCAAGAAATAACAATGATGACGGCGATAAGATGGTTCAAGGAACTTTCTGGATGACTTTTGGAAGTATTTTTTCGCGGTTACTAGGAGCCCTTTATATTATTCCTTGGACTGCTATGATGGGCGCAAGCTCAGATATGGGGAATGCATTATTCGCAATTGGCTACACACCATACCAACTTTTTTTAGCAATTGGTATTGCTGGTTTTCCATCAGCTATGTCGAAACAAATCGCCCAGTATAATGCAAAAGGTGAATATGGAAAGGGACAGGAGCTTTTTAAAAAGAGCACATTATTAATGGTAATAACCGGCCTTATCAGTGCCATTATTATGTTTGCACTCGCTCCGATAATTGGTGCGAGAAGTCCAGGTGTTTCTGTTGAAGCCAATGCACTGGTTATCCGATCGTTGGCGCCTGCTTTGTTGATTGTTCCAGTTATGAGTTTAATTCGTGGGTATTTCCAAGGTTATCAAAATATGGTGCCTTCAGCGATTACGCAAGTTGTGGAACAACTTGTTCGGGTTGCTTACATCCTTTTAGCAACCTTTATTGTGATGCAAGTATTAAACGGTCAATTTCCAACTGCAGTTGCGCACTCTACTTTTGCAGCTTTTGTTGGTGCTGCTGCTTCTTTAGTAGTCTTAATGTGGTATTATCGCAAACATATGCAAAAATATGGAGAGATGATTGCGGCGGATACCTCTGGTGATAATGTGAATGTTAAAGACGCTATTAAAGAAATGGTGCGTGAATCAATTCCTTTCATTATTATCGGATCTGGTATCACATTTGCGAAACTAATTGATCAATTTACCTTTGAACCCATTATGTTGCAGACAACAAATTATAATAAAGAAATTATTAGTACCTTATACGGTTTGTTTAGTTTCAATGCCGATAAACTCATTATGATTATTATATCCCTAGCAGTAGGAATGGCAGCAACATCCATCCCACTTCTAGTAGAAAATTATGTGAAAGGAAATAAACGTGCGTTAGGTAATCAAATTCGCCAAATCTTTGAGCTGTTTTCGTTTGTGATGTTCCCGGCTGCATTCGGAATGATGGTTGTATCACGTCCTATCTATAACGTCTTCTATGCGATATCTGACGTGTCGCCAATTGGCGTTCGCATGTTATCAATTGCATCTATGATGGCGATTATTTTAGGAGCTTTCACAATTGTGTCTTCCATTTTACAGTCTTTTGGAAAGCACACAGAAGCCATTATTTACCTCCTTATAGGCCTAGGTGTAAAATTGATTATACAATACCCTCTACTCGCTATATTTGGCTCAGCAGGTGCTCTATATGCCACAAGCATCGGTTTTATTGTAACAGCGGTCTTATCTTTTATTAAAGTATATCGGTTAGTTCCTTTTAACGTAAGAGAAACAAGTAAAACCATTGGTTTAATAAGTTTAGCTACTGGTTATATGTATATCATTTCGCATGTAACAAATCGTCTTTTACAAGTATTTATCACTCCCGATCGTAAAATATTTGCATTACTTCTAGTTCTCATTATCGCAGCTGTTGGCGGAGCGGTTTATATCTATCTCGTTCTTAAGTTAAGAATTGCAGATAAAGTCTTGGGAGAACGTGTCGGTTCCTTACGAGAGAAATTCAAAATAAAGTAAAAGGTGGTTCTTAAATGCGCTTAGATAAATTTTTATCTCATACGGGATTTGGGAGTCGGAAAGAAGTCAAACAATTGTTAAAAAAGAAAGTTGTCAGGGTTAATGATCAGGTAGTCAAAAAAGGAGATTACATTCTCAATTTAAATCAAGACCATATTTCTGTAAACGGGGAAACGATTACTTATCAAGAATTCATATATCTGATGTTGAATAAACCAGCCGGTTATTTAAGTGCAACTGAAGATAATTTTCAAAAAACGGTTATTGACTTATTGCAGCCAGAAGAACAGCATTTCAATCCTTTCCCAGTGGGGCGGTTAGATAAGGACACAGAAGGATTATTATTGTTAACGAATGATGGCGAGCTTGCTCATTTTTTATTATCACCAAAAAAGCACGTCAAAAAAACATACTACGCAGAAGTAGTGGGTGTGATGGATCTGGAAGATATAGAACGATTCAAGCTAGGAATTGTCTTGGAAGATGGCTATAAATGTCTACCAGCTGAACTTCAAATTATTGAACAAACTGATCGGACTTCCAAGGTATTAATCACGGTCGAAGAAGGTAAATTTCATCAAGTGAAACGAATGGTTTTAGCATGTGGGAAGGAAGTCAATTATTTGAAACGGCAATCAATGGCAAGTTTAAAGTTAGATGAAACGCTGAAAAGTGGCGAATACCGTCCGTTGGATAAAGAAGAGCTAGATCAGCTCAAGGAATTTTTGCCACAAGACAAGTAAAAATGCTAAACTTAGTTTATGACTTTTTAGAAAAGGATGTGCCACAATGGAAATTAATTGGACAAAAGAGGTAGAGGGTCGAAAAGAAGAGCTCTTAGAAGATTTATTTACCATTTTACGTATTGACAGTGTTAGAGATGACAAAAAAGCGACACCTGAGATGCCAGTTGGTCCAGGACCAAAAGAAGCTCTTGATGCTTTCTTAGAAATAGGGAAACGTGATGGTTTTTTAACAAAAAATGTTGGTAACTTAGCCGGACATATTGAGTTTGGTCAAGGTGAAGAATTAATGGGTGTACTCGGGCATGTAGACGTTGTACCAACTGGTACCGGATGGGAAACTAATCCCTTTGAACCTGTTATTAAAAATAATCGTGTTTACGCCCGTGGGTCTAGTGATGATAAAGGTCCTTCAATGGCAGGGTACTATGCGATTAAAATTATCCGTGATCTAAAATTGCCCGTTTCTAAACGTGTGCGAATGATTATTGGGACCGATGAAGAAAGCGGTTGGCAATGTATGGACTATTACCTTAAGCATGAAGAAAAACCGGGCTTTGGTTTTTCACCAGATGCAGATTTTCCTATCATTAACGGCGAAAAAGGTAATCAGTCTCTGTACGTGACTATAGGTAACAATCTTGAAGGTGGAAAGAATCAACTAATTGATTTTGAAGCGGGTATGCGTGAAAACATGGTACCACAAGATGCAAAAGTTGTGTTTATCAGTCAGGAAGTTGAAAAAATAAAAACAACTTGGAAGACTTTTATTGAAGCGAACCCGATAACTGGCTCTTTCTCTGTAGAAGGAAAGACAGTGACGATTGAAGTAGTGGGTAAATCTGCCCATGGAATGAACCCAGCAGCAGGCGTAAATGCTGCGACTTATTTAGCTGTTTTCTTAAATCAATTTGAATTTGGTGGAGAAGCAGCAACCTACTTTAAATTAATTACGGACTATATTCATTTAGATTTTGCTGCTCGAGACTTAGGTGTGGCGCACACAGACGCTATTATGGGAGAATTGACAATGAATGCCGGTATCTTTTCTTTTACAGAAAAAGATGGGGGTAAAATCGCTCTAAACTTCCGCTATCCAACAGGTGTACATGCAAACTCTCTAGAAGATAAGATAAAAGAAACGTTAGAACCACTTGGTGTTTCAGTTAAAAAAGAGGGTTTAGGTAAAGAGCCTCACTACGTTCCAGCTGATGATCCTTTGGTTAAAACGTTACTGGATGTCTATGAAAAACATACGGGTCAAAA
This sequence comes from Jeotgalibaca dankookensis, assembly GCF_002005405.1. NCBI lineage: Bacteria > Bacillati > Bacillota > Bacilli > Lactobacillales > Carnobacteriaceae > Jeotgalibaca > Jeotgalibaca dankookensis. Next base: position 970,035 of record NZ_CP019728.1, on the reverse strand, counting down.
AGGGCAAGAACGTTCCATAGGTGGCGGTACTTATGGACGATTGATGGAAAGAGGTGTCGCTTACGGTGCTTTGTTCCCGGACAGTATTGACACCATGCATCAAGCAAATGAGTTTTTAGCTTTGGATGATTTATTCCGTGCCACAGCGATTTATGCAGATGCTATTTATCAATTGATTAAATAGAAAAACCAGAGTCTTGCTAATATATTAGCGAGGCTCTGATTTTTTTAGAAATTTTTTATCATATCGGTTGCTATTTCTAACATCTGAATGGCTAATTGTTGATTCGTTATTAATAAATCATAGGGTTCATCCTCACCGAGAATAGAAGTATTGTAGTTTACTTCCATTCTTTTACCTTCATGCGCTTCTCTATCTGCGTACCAATCATTGCTACCGTAATAATTCGCTACTTTTTTTATAATTACTTGTCCCTCTTTAAATTCTTTTAACGCTTCCTCAAACTGCTTCACATGCTGTTCTGCTTGGACAAGTTCAGCTTGCATCCTTTTAACTCTTTCGGTTGATTCCATTTTCTCACTCCCTGTTGTTTTTTATGATTTTTGTAGCAATTTCAAGCATTTTAATTGTCAGTTGATGGTTGTCTATTAAGAGATCATTTACCGGATCTTCTCCTAAAACCGGATCATTAAAAATTTGCCGGTCTTGATGCCATTCGTCTTGACCATAGTAGTCTATTAAAGAATGGATATTAGTTTGTTCGGACTCGAACTTTTTTAAATAGTTTTCAAAGTTATCGAGAGTCTTTTGTGCTTGGGTAAGTTTACCCTGCATCCTTTTTACTCTTTCTAATGCGTCCATTTTCTCTACCTCCTTGGATCAGATTGCTCTTATCCATTAATTATAATCAAAAGTTCGGACAGAATACAAAATATTTGTTACAGAAAGATTACAAATGTAACAAAAAGTAACATGCTATAAAGAAAAAAATATAAAAAAACAATTTATTACTATCTTAATTCTTACTTTTTCACTTAAGTAGACAATAAAAAGACAATTCACGTACATATGTGCGAAAATTTGAAACCAAAATGTCATACTCTGTTTACATATTTTTTAATTCTTCAATGTTATACTCATTACTGTTGAAAAAAGAAGGAGAGAACACATTGAAGCATAAAAAATATATTGCCTTAGCATCTTCGATTATTTTATTGTCTCCATTTGCTGGTGGGTTCCAAGCACAAGCAGATACATTGGACGAATTAAATAGCGAAAAGCTACATTTAGAAGAAAAATCACAAGAAATTCAAAATAAAATAAACCAAAAAGAAGACTCGTTAAATAGCCTAGAAAACGAAAAAAGGAATTTAGAGAACAATGTACAAGAATTACAAAATAATATCGATGAACTTTTATTAGACCTTGAAGCGCAAGAAGAAGCTCTTGATGAAATAGAAGAGCGGATTGACGCATTACAAGATCGTATTGAAGCTTTAGAAATTATTATTGAACAACGGACTGAAAAATTGAATAATCAAGCACGTGTTATTCAAACACAAGCAAGTTTAACCGATGTCGTGTCTATTGTAGCAAGCGCTGAATCTTTGACAGATCTAGTGGGAAAAGTAACAACAGTTAATCATCTTCTTGTAGCGAACAAAGAAATTGTCACGCAACAAGAAAATGACAAAAAAGAAGTTGAAGATTCCAAACAACTCGTAGAAGAAGAAAAAGTTGCAGCAGAAGAATTGAAACAACAAATCATTGTCAGTAAAAACAATATCGTCGCGCAACAAAATGAACTTAATCACCAAATTGCGCTTGTACTAGAAAATACACAATTGACGAAAGCTGAGAAAAAAGATTTAGAAGCTACACAATCTGACGTTTTAGCACAAGCTCAAATTATTGGTGAGGATATTGCAACGGAAGAACAACGGATTGAATCAGAAAGACTGGAAAAAGAAAGAATCGCACAGGAAAAAGCTGCAGCCGAACAAGCAGAAATTGCTGCCCGTGAGCAAGCAAGTGGAAACCTTGTGGCATCTGTCGATTCCGCGTCCGCGCCTACTTCTTCTACTCCAGAAGTTTCTGTTGGCGGATTTATAAATCCAGCTTCTGGTTATATCTCTTCTCCATTTGGTATGCGACTCCATCCGATAGATGGCACCTACCGTTTGCACGGCGGGATTGACTTTGCTGGTAGTGGTGCTATTGTAGCCGCAAAAGAAGGAACAGTTGAAGTTGCAACCTTTAGTCCTTCATGGGGATACCATGTTGTAATTAATCATGGCACCATAAATGGGAATAATGTTAAAACACTCTATGCTCATATGACACCATCTTTATCAGTTGCGCCAGGACAATCAGTTAGTCAAGGGCAACAATTAGGAATTATGGGAACAACTGGTGAATCAACCGGCGTTCATCTCCATTTAGAGGTCTATGAAAATGGCGTGCGAATTGATCCATTGAATTATTTCTCATTATAATGCATACTATAGAAGCCACTGTTTTCTTTTAGAGACAGTGGCTTTTTTGAACGTTAAGGAGAGTTTGTAATGGAAAAAATTACCTCGATAAAAAACCAAAAAATAAAACAGTTAAAAAAATTACATACCGCAAAAGGTCGTAAAGAGATGGGATATTATGTTATCGAAGGCGAGCATTTGTATTTAGAAGCGGTTAAGAGCCAAGTAAAGCTTGAAGAGATAATTGTTACTGAAAAATTTTTGTATAAACTAAAAGAAAACCATCAAGAAATAGCTACATTAGTCACTGATGATGTTATGAATAATCTTACGCAAACAGAAACTTCACAAGGCATCTATTGTACTGTAGAAATACCTGATCAAGACCTACCAATAACTTATCAAGGTAAGTATATTCTTTTAGACGGCGTTCAAGACCCTGGAAACGCCGGAACAATTGTTCGAACGGCAGATGCAGCTGGTTTTACAGGCGTTATTTTTGGAAGCGGGAGTGTAGACCCCTATAACGATAAGGTTGTGAGATCTATGCAAGGGAGCCAATTTCATTTGCCTATCTACCGTACAAATCTATTGAGTGTCGTTGAAAAATTTGAGAATGTCTATGGGACTGCTCTTGATCCTTTAGCAAAAGACTACCGTCAAGTAGCAAAAAGTAAAAACATCGCTCTGGTAATGGGTAATGAAGGAAATGGTGTATCAACAGAAATTTTAAGTAAAACGACCCATAACCTTTATATTCCGATATATGGACAGGCGGAATCATTAAATGTCGCGATTGCTGCGGGAATTTTAATATATCATTTTGTCTAAATAAAGCAAAAAAGCTTCTCAATCATCTAATTTGATGTATAATAACTCTTGAACGATTAAAAGGAGCCTAGCTAATGACTTATCAAAAATGGGAACAAGATAAAGAATTTATGTCACTTATCAGTGATTTACTTGATCGCGATGAAGTACAACAACTTAAAGAAATTACTCAACACTATTATAGTACACGCCTAGATCATTCTATTTCGGTTGCATATCGCAGTTTCTCTATTGGAAAAAAACTTAAATGTGACACACGTGCCTTAGCACGAGCTGGTTTATTACATGATTTGTTTTATTACGACTGGCGCTCAACTAAATTTGCTGAAGGATCGCATGCTTATGTGCATCCTCGAATTGCATGTGACAATGCTGAAAAGTTAACCGCATTATCTGATTTAGAAAAAGATATTATCGTGAAACACATGTGGGGTGCAACAATTGCCTTTCCCAAATACAAAGAGAGCTATATTGTTACAATGGTAGATAAATACTGTGCTTGTGATGAAGCAATTTCGCCATTATTTACAAAAATGAAACAATCTTTTTCAAGTCAATGGTCACGGGTTAAACAGAGTCTATCTATAAATACAATTCCTACTAATATTAAATAAAGCAAATGACATAAACGAGGTGCAGAAAATGGAAAAATCAGCAGAAACATCATTATGCATCTGTCCAAAGTTTGAAAAAGCATTCATGATATTAGGAAAAAAGTGGTCCGGTTTAATCATTGAAGTACTTTTGACAGGTGATCGACGTTTTAAAGAAATAGCAGCAGAAATTCCTGATGTCAGTGACCGTGTTTTAGTAGAGCGGTTAAAAGAATTGGAAGAAAAAGGAATTGTCATTCGAACAGAACGAACAGAAGGCTTGGTAAAAGTAATGTACGGGTTATCACAAAAAGGAAAAGATTTAGAAGTTGTTATGAAAGAAATTCAGAACTGGTCAGATAAATGGATAACAGTAGAGACTTGACGATAACTGGTTTTATTGATAAATTATGATAAATATTATAAATGCACTGACGGGAACCACCTACCGCATCACGACCACAGGAAGATTTGCCTTGACTGAGAGCAAATTGCCGTAAACGGTAAGAATTTCACTCCCAGAGCAGGCTTTGGAATTTGCGACTGCAATGAATAAAGTCCCGGCAATCTTGTCGTTAATGAAAGAAGTGTTGTGCTCATCTTTTGAGGCAAAACAAGGGTGGTACCGCGATATCTCGTCCCTTTTTAGGGAGAGGTATTTTTTTTATGCAAAAATATAGATGGTGAGGGATCAAGGATGGAATTAAAAGAAAAATTAGAAGAATTACGTGTTGAAGCATTAAATAAAATACACGACGCCGAGGACTTGACGACTTTAAATAGTTATCGAGTTGCCTATTTAGGTAAAAAAGGACCGATTACTGAAGCATTGCGTGGCATGAAAGATGTCGATCCAAAAGAGCGTCCAATAATTGGGAGTATTGCAAATGCTGTTCGTGATCAACTGACCGAAGAAATTGAAAAAGCAAAAGGCTTGTTAGAAGAAAAAGCCTTGCATGAAGCAATTGATGCAGAAAAAATAGATGTTACGTTACCAGGTAAGCAAATTCTGGCTGGAACAAAACATGTTCTCACTCAAATCATGGAAGAAATTGAAGACTTATTTTTAGGTATGGGATATCAAGTGATTGATGGTCCAGAAGTAGAATTAGATTTATATAACTTTGAAAAAATGAATTTGCCAAAAGACCATCCAGCTCGAGATATGCAAGATACTTTCTATATTACGGAAGACTTGCTTTTGCGTACGCATACGTCCCCAGTCCAAGCACGAACAATGGAAAAGCACGATTTTACTAAAGGACCCCTAAAAATGATTAGTCCTGGTAGAGTGTATCGGCGTGATAATGATGATGCGACGCATTCACATCAATTTACCCAAATTGAAGGATTAGTTGTTGCAGAGAATATTACACTGAGTGATTTAAAAGGAACGCTTGATATTTTTGCTAAAAAGTTGTTTGGAGAAGAACGAGAAATTCGTTTGCGTCCCAGCTATTTTCCTTTCACGGAACCATCAGTAGAAGTGGACGTTAGCTGCTTTAAATGCGGCGGCAGTGGTTGTAACGTTTGTAAGCAAAGTGGTTGGATTGAAATATTGGGATCTGGTCAGGTCCATCCATATGTATTAGAAATGTCTGGAGTTGACTCTAAAAAATATTCTGGTTTTGCTTTTGGTATGGGCCCAGAACGGGTTGCTATGCTAAAATACGGCATTGATGATATCCGTCATTTTTATCAAAATGATATTCGGTTCTTAGAACAATTCAAGGCAAAGGAGCAATAAGCGATGAGAGTTTCGTATAAATGGTTACAAGAATTTTTAGACTTATCAGATATTTCGGCAACAGAATTAGCGGAAAAAATGTCTCGAACTGGAATTGAAGTTGATAATTTGATTCCGTTAGGGCAAGGGTTATCCAAAATTATAGTAGGTCGTACGCTAAAAGTAGTCGACCACCCTGATGCAGATCATTTACGCGTCTGCCAGGTTGATATTGGTGAAGTTGAACCCGTACAAATCGTCTGCGGCGCAACAAATGTTGAAGCAAATCAAAAAGTTATCGTTGCTTTACATGGTGCGCGTATTGTTGGTAATAAAAAGATAAAACGTGGTAAAATTCGTGGTGAAGTTTCCAATGGGATGATTTGTTCTTTGGAAGAATTAGGCTATCCTGAAAGCGTGGTTCCAAAGAAATATGCAGAGGGAATTTACATTCTTCCAGAAGAAGCAGAAGTTGGTAGTGATGTGCCTTCGTTACTAAATTTAGATGATGAAATATTAGAATTGGACATTACCCCAAACCGTGCTGATGCTCTAAGTATGCGCGGAGTTGCGCATGAAGTAGCTGCTATTTATGGCAAAGAAGCAACCTTTAAGACCCCACAACTTCCCGTGACCCAAGAAGATGTTCATGACTATATTCAAGTATCTGTTGATGATCCAGAAGATGCACCTATTTATCACATCCAAATCATTAAAGATGTAAAAGTACAAGAGAGTCCTTTATGGTTGCAAACAAAATTAATGCATGCGGGAATGCGTCCTGTTAATAATATCGTTGATATTACAAATTATATTTTACTTGAGTATGGACAGCCTCTACATGCTTTTGATTACGATGAGATTGGCTCAAAAGAAATTCGCGTTAGACGTGCATCAGAAGGAGAATTGTTTACAACTCTTGATGGTGCTGAAAGAACACTCGATAACGGTAATATTGTGATTACCAATGGTTCAAAACCAATTGCTTTAGCAGGTATTATGGGTGGATTAGATTCTGAAATTACTGATAAAACAGTTAATGTTGCGTTAGAATCGGCCTTGTTTAATCCATTAGCAATTCGAAAAACAGGTTCAAAGTTTAATTTAAGAAGTGAAGCAAGTGCACGCTTTGAAAAAGGCATTAATATGGCAACTATTTCTGAAGCAGGTAATTATGCTGCACAATTGATTAGCGAATTAGCTGGTGGAACGATTATGAGCGGAACCGCTTCTGTGGAAACAGTCGAAGCCAAAGATGTTTCTGTTACAATTAGTCTCGATAAAATCAATCAAACGCTCGGAACAGAAATAACGAGTGAAGAAGTTGCAACGATATTTGATCAATTAGGGTTTAAACATACCTTATCAAATAATAGTTTTAACGTTTCAATTCCTCCAAGAAGATGGGATATAGCTCTGGAAGTAGACATTATTGAAGAAGTTGCGCGTATTTACGGGTACGATCATTTACCTGCGACACTTCCAATTATCCAAACAACTTTGGGCGAATTAACACCAAAACAAAAGCTTGTTCGTCAAACGCGCCAAGATATGCAAGCTACTGGTTTAACACAAAATATGAGTTATGTTTTAACAACTCCCGAAAAATCTAAAGCTTACACATATGAACCAGGCGAAGCCATTCGATTAGCTTGGCCTATGAGTGAAGATCGTTCAACACTGCGAATGAACCTTCTTGCAAGTTTATTAGAAAATGTAAGTTATAACGTCGCACGTAAGAATGCAAACATTCAATTTTATGAAATTGGAAAAGTATTTCTACCTCATAATCAAGATGCTCTTCCTAAAGAAGTTGATCACCTTGCTGGTATATTAACCGGAAACGTTCAATTAAAAAATTGGCAAACCGATGCGGTTGCTGTTGATTTTTATCATGTAAAAGGGATTTTAGAGACTTATTTCGAATCTCTCGGATTATCTAAACACATCAAATATGCGAGCACGGATGCTATTGAATGGATGCATCCAGGGCGAACAGCCGAAATTTACCTAGATGACAAAGTAATTGGTTACCTTGGTCAAGTGCATCCTAGTGTTGCTAAAGAGTACGACTTAAAAGAAACGTACGCATTTGAATTAAATTTAGATACACTGTTAACAGTCAATAAAAAGACGGTCACACAAGGTTTAATTCCGCGATACCCAGGTACAAGCCGCGATTTAGCGATTTTAATCAATGAAACAGTCACTCATAACGACATCCGTTCGGTAATACGAGCAGAGGCCGGGCCATTCCTTGCAGACATCCACCTATTTGATATTTATCAAGGTAAAGGAATAGAAGCTGGCAAAAAATCAATGGCTTATTCCTTAGCTTTCTTAAATCCAACTGCAACACTAGTTGATGAAGATATCAACAAAGCACTTGAAGATGTTAAGTTAGCTTTGAGTACCCAGTTGCAAGCTGAATTTAGATAATATAAACGACCATCCAATCAGAACGTGCTTGGATGGTTGCTTGCGTCAAATTTACTGTAAACGATAAGGAAACGTGTTAAAATACAGAGGATGTAGCATAAGGAGGAATAAAAATGAGTGAAGATAAACGTCGTTTTAAAACAATTATTGCGGGCAGGCCTTACACTATTTTAGCGAATAAACCAACCGATCATCTAAAATTGGTTTCAGAACTGACCAATGAAAAAATTATGCAAATTAAAACAGTGATGCCTAATTTAGATATTGAACAAAGATCGGTATTAGTGAGTATTAACGCTATTTCAGATGCAGTATCGAAACAAATTGAAATTAATGAATTAAAAGAAGAGATAAAAAGGTTAAAAGAAGAAAGAGGACGTGGAAGGGCTTATGTCAAGAAAGAAGTTAGATCAAATACATTGCCCAGTGAGAAATCACAAAACGTCCCTCCAAAAATGACATACAGAAAACCAACTGCTCAACATCGTTTAATGACAAAAAAGACACCCTCAAATGGGATGCCTTATGCGTCTAAAGAAAAGTTGTTAAATCGTATGGGTAAATGGGAAGACAGGTGATGAGATGTTAACACTTATTATTTTAGTGGTATTACTGATTGGGGTATATGCCGGTGCTCGGCGAGGACTGGTTTTACAGGTGGTCTATACGATCGGGTATATCCTATCCTTTTTTGTTGCAAAGGCTTATTATTTAAATCTTTCAGAAAAACTTGAAATGCTCGTCCCTTATTCCCAACCCGGAATAGATGATAACATGATTTATTACAACACAGCTGAAAAGTTAAACTTAGATTATGCCTTTTATAACGCTTTAGCTTTTCTCCTTATTATTGCGATTGGTTGGTTGATCACTCGGATTATTGGTTATATGTTAAATTCATTGACCTTTCTTCCACTATTAAGAGAAGTTAATTACTTAGGAGGCGGGTTGCTAGGATTTATTATGCAATACTTAGCCATTTTCTTATTTTTAAAGTTTTTAACCTTTATTCCTTTTGAATTTGTCCAAGACCAATTCACAAATAGTGGATTAGCCAATTGGATTGTTCAAAACACACCATATTTATCAACCACCGTTTATGATTGGTGGTTGGGTATTGTTAACACTTCCCAATAAGAAAGAATCAATTCTAAGAGAGGGTGAACGAGTTGAATTCTAAAATAATCACAACACTGGAATTTGATAAAATTAGGCAACAGTTAGCCCAACACGCTGCCACAGAAAATGGGAAACAGACTCTCTTAAAACTAGAGCCACTTACCGATTATCAAGATGTTCAAGAAAGACAAGATGAAACAGATGATGGTAGAAAAGTAAAACGTTTAAAAGGTGGCATGCCAGTACCAAGGCTAAAAGATATTCGGATGCAACTGAAGCGTTTAGAAATTGGTGGTAGTCTGAATGGGAAAGAAGTCTCTCAAGTTGGACGTGTCCTGACAACTACTAACGAAGTGTTGCGTTTTTTTGAGTGGTTTTATGAGTACGAGGTTGACTTTTATAAGTTATACACCATCGTAGAAGAATTAATTGATTTACCAGACATGCGAAAACGTATTGCTCGATCTATCTCTGAAGATGGCGAAATATTAAATGATGCCAGTCCGGAGTTGGCTCGAATCAGACAAAATATCAAAGCAACTGAAGGTGCTATCCGTACGAAACTTGATGATATCATACGAACCAAAGCTAATTACCTAAGTGATGCTTTAGTCACGATACGAAATGACCGATTTGTAATTCCAGTTAAACAAGAATATCGTAATGCATTTGGCGGTATCGTACACGATCAAAGCTCAACTGGACAGACCTTATTTATTGAGCCGCAAGCGGTATTAGATATGAATAATAAGCTGCGAACGTTATCAGCAGATGAAAAACATGAAGAAGAACGAATCCTTTATGAACTTTCTGCCTTATTAGAACCACACATTCAAGAATTGAAGTCAAACCACTCTGTTTTAACGAGACTAGATATTATTAATGCCAAAGCACGGTATGCAGAAAGCATACATGCTACGCGTCCTACTATTAGTAAAGAAAATCACATTGCTATCTGGGCAGCTCGGCATCCTTTGATTGATCCGGAAACAGTAGTAGCAAATGATTTATTAATTGGAGAAGAGTATCAAGCTTTAATTATTACGGGCCCTAATACAGGAGGTAAAACCATTGTTTTAAAAACAATGGGAATTATTCAATTAATGGGACAAGCAGGTTTGCAAATTCCCGCTGGTGAAAATAGCCAGATAGGTATTTTTAATGAAATCTTTGCAGATATTGGTGATGAGCAGTCTATTGAACAGAGTTTAAGTACCTTTTCATCTCATATGACAAATATTGTTTCTTTCCTAGAACATGTAGATGAAAATTCACTCCTGCTCTTTGATGAACTAGGCTCAGGAACCGACCCACAAGAAGGGGCTTCATTAGCCATATCCATCTTAGATTATATAGGTGGAAAGGGTAGTTATGTAATGGCAACAACGCATTATCCGGAGCTAAAGGTCTATGCCTATAACCGTCCCGGAACAATTAATGCGAGTATGGAATTTAATGGTGAAACTTTGGCACCTACTTATCGTCTCCAAATCGGCATACCAGGACGCAGTAATGCCTTTGATATTTCGAGACGGCTTGGTTTACCTGGAGAAATTATTGACCAAGCGACTGGATTTATACACGAAGAAAGTCAAAGTTTAAATGAAATGATTGCTGATTTAGAAAAGAAACGTCGTCAAACAGAGTTAGAATCTCTACAGTTAAATAAACAGATTAATGAGTCTGATCAGCTATTAAATGAGTTGAAAAAAGCTTCTCATGAATTAGAAAGCACAAAAGAGAGCTTAGTTGAAAAAGCTAAACAAGAAGCTAACCAGTTACTTCAAAAAACGAAAGAAGAAGCAGAGTTTCTCATGCAAGAAATACGTGAGATGCAGATGAATGTTTCCAAGAATAGTCAAGTTAAAGAACATGAACTGATTGATTTACGCCGTCAATTTGATCAGCTCGAACAAAAAGAGACAGTCGTTACGAATAAAGTCCTACGCCGTGAGAAAGAAAAGAAAAAGCTAAAAGCAGGAGACGAAGTTATGACAGCGTCTTATGGGCAACGTGGCGTATTAGTTGAGCCTGTAGATAAAAATCAATGGGTTGTGCAAATGGGAATCATGAAAATGAAGTTACCAGAATCAGATTTAAGTAAGATAGAAGAGTCACCAGAAAAAATAACCAGACGTAAACAGAAACAGATTGCGAGTGTGCGTTCAGAGTCAACGAGTCACGTCTCCACTCAGTTAGACTTACGAGGGTTACGTTATGAAGAGGCCATGATGGAATTGGATAGTTACCTAGATGCAGCCTTATTAGCTAATTATGCTCAAGTAACTATTGTACATGGAAAAGGAACAGGTGTTATTCGACAAGGCGTACGAGATGTCTTAAAAAAGCATCCGCAGGTAAAATCTTTTGATTATGCGCCTGCTAGTTCAGGTGGTAATGGTGCAACGATTGCGGTGTTTAAAGGTTAAGCAATAAAATAGTCGTATAAGGTTTAATTTGTTATAATTGTTTTAGAGATAAGAAAGAGGGGATTTAAAGATGGTAAAAGTATTAACAGATGCAAATTTTGAATCAGAAACAAAAGAAGGATTAGTTTTAGTAGACTTCTGGGCAGAATGGTGTGGTCCTTGTCGTATGCAATCACCAATTATTGATGAGTTGGATGAAGAAATTGGCGACAAAGTTACTTTTGCTAAAATGGATGTTGATGCAAACCCACAAACACCGCAACAATTTGGAATTATGGGTATCCCAACACTATTAATTAAAAAAGATGGCGAAGTTGTTGAAAAATTAGTTGGTTATTCTCCAAAAGAAAAACTAGAACAAGTTCTAGAACAATACGCTTAAAACTATAAAAAAACTAGTTCAATTAAAATTGGACTAGTTTTTTTATAGTTTAAAATAGTAATTTGGTACGAATTAGTGCATAATAAATATATAGGTAAACCAAAGGAAAGGTGGTAGAGCTCATGCATACAGCAAGAAAATGGATTGGTCTGATTTTACTAGTGATACCAGTTATTAAGTACATTCAAAATTGGCAGGAAGAAGATAAAAAAGCGTAAAAAAACAGCGTTCAGAGGCATTCTGAACGCTGTTTTTTCTATTAACGCATCCCATGAAGACGTTTCACCGGCACACTGAGTAGTAAACCATTTCCTGGATCAGTGATTTTAATTTTTTCATCTATTTTATGAATAATCTCTTCGGTGTCTTCATCTTTAGTAACAAGAAGTAAAATATCTTTTTCAGGTTCAACAGCAGCAGCAAAGAGGACTTGTTTTTCATGTAGACCCGACCCGCGACCTTTTAATACTGTTCCTGAATGTGATCCTGTTTCAGTAACTGCCTCAACTGCTTTACCACAAGAACCTCGGTCCATAATCGTAAAGATTGCTTGATAGCCCAAAAAATCAACTCCTGATCATATTTTCTTCATTGTATCATATTCAAGCCAAACTTCCGAATCTTTGTTATAATAAACGAAGTAACTAAATGTATGTAAGGGACGTTATTATGGATAAAAAAGCGATTGGATTTTTAGATTCAGGTGTTGGTGGATTAACAGTTGTCAAACAAGCAATGAAGCAATTGCCCAATGAATCAATCTATTACATTGGAGATAACGCACGTTGTCCTTATGGTCCAAGACCAGCTCATGAAGTGATTGCATTCACGTGGGAACTAACACAGTTTTTATTAAAAAAAGATATTAAATTATTAGTGATTGCGTGTAACACAGCAACAGCTGTTGCTTTAGAAGAAATAAGGCAACGAGTTGATATCCCAGTTATTGGTGTTATTCTACCCGGTAGTAGAGCAGCAATAAAAAATACTGACAATGGTCGTATTGGCGTTATCGGAACGGAAGGGACGATTAAGAGTGGGGTTTATGAACAAACATTAAAAGCAAAAGACCCAACCATTCAAATAGCTAGTCTAAGCTGTCCTGATTTTGTACCATTAGTTGAGAACAACCAAATAAACTCTTCAATAGCGAAGAAAATTGTTTACGAAACCCTTCAGCCCATGACTAAATTAAATTTAGATACCCTTATTTTAGGGTGTACACACTATCCAATTCTCAGACACCAAATACAAAATGTGATGGGAGAACAGGTTATTTTGATAGACTCAGGAGCTGAGGCTGTTTCAGAAGTGAGTACCTTATTGGACTATTATGAAATAGCCGCTCACTATTCACACCGTCAAAGTCGAGAATATTGTTTTTATACAACGGGTGCTAAAGAACCGTTCTTTAATATTGCTAAAGAATGGTTAGAAGTTAATGATTTAAATGTTCAAGAAGTTCGATTATAAGGAGTGTTTCATTTGAAAAAGATTATCATAGCAACTGCCAATAAAGGAAAAGCGCGTGATTTCAAAAAGTTATTGGAGCCCCTTGGTTTCGTTATCGAGACGTTAGCTGATTATCCAGATCTACCAGAAGTAATTGAAACGGGCTATACCTTTGAAGAAAATGCGCGTTTAAAAGCCGAAACTATTAGCAAGAGCCTACAACTTCCTGTTCTAGCAGACGATTCGGGACTTATGATTGAAGCGCTCCATGGACAACCGGGTGTTTTTTCTGCACGTTTTGCTGGAGAAGATAAAAATGATTCAGCTAATAATGCCAAGGTCTTAGCTATGTTAGGAGAGATTCAGCCAGAAAACCGCCAAGCACGTTTTCATTGCACATTAGTATTGGCACACCCTGAGAAGGACAGTTTAGTAGTAGAAGGAGAGGTAGAGGGGCAAATTGCTAAATTTCCAAGAGGAGAAAATGGTTTTGGATATGATCCACTCTTTTATTATCCTGAACTTGATAAAACCTTTGGTGAGATGACAGATGAAGAAAAAAATACTATCAGTCATCGGGCACGAGCCCTAGAAAAACTAGAATCACAAATTGAAGCTTGGTTTAATTAAAAGGAGTGGGATGGATGCAGTTGTTGCTAGTGAGTGATAGTCATGGAGATAGTCAAATACTGGATGAGCTAGTTGAAAAGTATGTAGAAGAAGTAGATGCTTTTGTTCATTGTGGCGATTCAGAGTTAAGTTCTGCTTATCCAGTTTGGAATATTGTTGATACGGTTGCAGGTAATTGTGACTTTGATAATGGTTTTCAAGATGTTATTGTGAGACGCAATTTAGAGTACGACTATGCAATTGTACATGGACATTATCACAATATTAAATGGAGTCTCGACCCACTAAAAGAATTAGCACAAGAGGAAAGGGTTTCCATGGTTTTTTATGGGCATTCGCATGTATTAAAATTTGATTATACAGAAGGTGTCTTTTTTATCAATCCCGGAAGCATTACCCAACCGCGCGGAGAACTCAAAGAGCGAACTTATTGTATTTTATCTGCCCATGCTAATCAGTTGATGATTGATGTTTATAACCATGAACATGAAAAATTAGATTATCTGTCATTTAAGAGTAATAAATTAAGTGAGATTTAATTAATGAATTGATAAATAAAGTGTATACTATATTTAAAATAGTTGGGAGGATAAAGATGATAAGTGAAGAAGTTAAAAAAATGCTCCTTCAGGACGAAGATGGGAATATTTTTGTCTCAAGTGAAGATGTTGCAAATTTAAATGTTAATAATAATTTGAATCATGCTTTGTTAGTGTTGTCAAAGGTAGGTTATACCTCTATTCCTGTCTTAGATAATGACTCTAGAATCAGAGGTCTCATCTCAATGCCTATGATTATCAATGCTATTATGGGATTAGATGCTATCAAATTTGATGAATTAGAAACCATGCGAGTAGAAGATGTTATGGACAAAAATGTACCGATTATTGACGCTACTTGTGACTTAGAAGATATTTTGCATCATGTAATCGATCATAGCTATCTGTGCCTTGTTGATAACGAAGGTTATTTTAAAGGGATTGTGACGCGTAAAGAAATACTTAGTCGCGTCAACCATCTTGTTCATGAATTGCATAATCACTACCGCTTGGTAGAAAATTTACCATCAAAAATCAATTAAACGGCCTCCGACTAAGGAGACCGTTTTTTATTTACTATTATTATGGACGACAGTTGGTTTGGGTAGTTCGATTCCAGCTTTGCGTAACTCCAGTAGGTATCTAGTTAAAAAATGGTCATGTACATTGAACTGTTGTCCGTTCAGTGTATAAAAGTTAATACTTAATGTGACGAGGCCATTGCCAATATTATTAGGACCAAAATAGGTGGGTCCACTGACAATTTCAGGGAAATTAGGAACCATTAAGTCATTTATTTCATCAATGATTTCTCGTACTTTAATAAAATCTGTATTAGCATTTAAAATAAGTTCAATTCTCGCTCGCATATTATTACGTGAATTATTACTAATAACGCTGATGGTATGATTTGGTAGAAAATGATGAACACCATCAAAGCCTTGAATTTGTGTAGAACGTAAACCGATTGAAACCACGTTACCAGAAAACTCTTCAATTGTGACAGAGTCACCCACATCAAACTGATTTTCTAAGAGAATAAAGAATCCATTTACGATATCATTAATAAAAGTTTGTGCACCTAAACCTATGGCCAACCCTGCAATTCCAGCACTGGCTAGAAGTGTTGAAACAGGAATACCTATTATAGAGAGAATCGTATAGACGAAGAAAAAGGCGATGGTATAAGATACAGCATTATCAAGCATTTTATATATGGTACTTCTGCGGCTACTTGAAATATTCATATTCTTTCGTTTTCCTTCAAAGGTACGTTTTAATAAGAGTTTAATAACTTTCTTTAAAATAGAAAAGGCTATAACAGTTAATACGAGGTAAATAGCACGGGTCATGACGAAAGAAATGATAGTTGACCAGTTAATATTGCGCCACCATTCTATAAAGAGATTGGAAGTTTCTACAACCGAATCAACGGTTTCGCCAATGGGGTTTTCTGTTGAAACAACAAGTAGCTTCATTTTCATTCATCCTTTTTTTTATAGTTACTTTTAAAGAGTATCATGATTTTAAGGAATCGTCAAAGATGAGAAATTCTTTTCTAATAAGGGTTTTGAATGGCGCAATGCAGATACTTATGTTATTATTTTATTAACAAAACGTTTTCATGAAAGGCCCTAGTTTATTCCTTTCATTGATGACGTAATAAAGATAAAGGAGTGTTAATGGATATGAGTTGGGTTGAAATAGCAGCGCTAATTGCAGCAATCGCTTTCGCTGCACTCGTAATATTTTTGATTATCGCCATCCGAAAAGCAACAGAAATTCTTAATGATGTTTCTAAGATTGCTGAGGAAGCGAACAATAGTATTACTGTGATAACAAAAGACGTTGATCATCTAGCAATTGAAGTAGAAGGCTTATTGAATAAGGCGAATACTTTAGTAGATGATGTAAACGGAAAAATTAGTAAGACTGATCCATTATTTACAGCGATAGGAGATATTGGAGTATCTGTTTCAGAAGTCAATCAATCTACCCGCGATTTAGCACACTCGATTACGGGAAAAGCGGTCAAGAAAAGTAAAAGTTCAACTATTGGTAAAATAGGGAAAACAGCTACTGCTCTAAATCGTCGTAGAAAAGAGAAAAAAGATTTACAAAATACAGATATAACTATTTATTAAAAAGATAATATAAAAGGAGAGATTTTATAATGAGTAAAAAAGATGGCGGATTTGTAATGGGAGCAATTATCGGAGGAGCGGCTGCAGCAATTACAGCACTACTATTTGCACCTAAATCAGGTAAAGAGTTACGTGAAGACATTTCTAATGAATTCGATGATATCATGGATACTGTTTATGACTACAAAGATATCGCAACTGAAAAAGGTAGCGAAATAGTAGAAGTTGCAAAAGATGCAACAGAAGACATTAAGGTAAACCTTAAAGATACTTCAGAGCAACTAAAATCACAATATGCACAATCTAAAGAAAAAATGTCTAAAGATTTAGAGTCTGCAAAAGCAGACGTTAATGAAGCTGTTAAAGATGCAAAAGATAGCGCTTCTGATGCAAAAAAAGTGGCAGATGATGTTGCTGAAGAAACAAAAAAAGAAGTAAAAAAAGAAGCAAATAACCATATGAATAATAATAATTCAAACAAACCAAATACAGATACAAACAAAAAATAATAGTTAGAATAAAAAACCTCAAAATCACTTAGATGATTTTGAGGTTTTTTTCATTTTGATTCCTTTATAAAATTTTGATAGGCATCAATCGTAGTTGGAAAAAACGTGAAAGAATGGAAACCGCTATCGTCTAAGTAACCACAATCTTCAATCCGTACACCAATATTTCCGGGAATATAAATTCCTGGCTCAATAGAAAAACACATGCTATCAATTAAGGGCAGTTGGTTTCCTTCCATGATAGAAGGAAATTCATGAACACTTTGACCAATACCGTGTCCTAAGCGATGATTGAAGTAAGGCCCATATCCTTTTTGGTTGATAATACGACGTGCGATTGTATCGAGTTCAGATGCTGTCATATTAATTTTGGCTTGATCCATCGCTGTATCGTGTGCATTTAGAACGGTTTGATAGACATCTTTTTGCTCGCTTGTTGGTTGATCGCCAAAAAACAGTGTCCGGGTTGTGTCACTTGCATACCCTTCATAAATAACACCTAAATCAAACAAGACGAATTGGTCCTCTTTCAATTTGTTAGGTCCTGGCACACCGTGAGGACTAGCAGCATTTTCCCCGAAGAGAACCATTGTAGAAAAACTCATTTGATCCACACCGCGTTTTTTTAATTGATACTCTATTTCAGCGACAACTTCGGATTCTGTTATTCCGACTTTTAAGGCTCGCGCGCCAATTTTAATGGCTTCATCTGCCCAAAAACCTGCTTTTTTCATTTTTTCGAGTTCAGCAGAAGTTTTTTGCATACGTATCGTATGGAGTAATTTCGAGTAGTCTTTTTCAAATTGACTGTTGGGGAATTGGCTTTGTAATGCTTCTCGTTTTGCAACGGTAAGCTGTTCTTTTTCAATCGCCCAATTGGTTGTTGGAAGACTTTTATCTACTATTAAGTTTTTAATAGATTGCCAAGGGTTTTCTGTATCGAGATAACTATACACATCTATACCATCTACTGAAGCCTTAGCATCCTCTTGATCAAGGGCAGGGGTGAATAAGATTGGAGGTGCATCTTGAAAGAGTATAAGGGCTAAAATACGCTCATGTGGCTCACTAGAAAAACCTACTAAGTATTCAACAGTTTGTGGGTCATTAAAAAAAGCAATATCAATACCATCACTTTTCATTCGTTCGATAATCTGTTCCATCTGTTCTGACATTATTATTCCTCCTTTTTGATAGCTATTATAACATCTTCTAAAAAATATGAAAGAAATCCTGAAACTTTCATGAAAACTTTACTAAAACGCTTGCATTTCCTTGTGAATAATGATAGATTTTCATTGTGAATATAATTAAATCATTTTTATTAAGTGGCTTAAGTAAAAATAATTATAAAGAGGAGAGAAAAAAGTGGATAAACAAACAATCACAATTTATGATGTCGCTCGTGAAGCGAGTGTATCAATGGCAACTGTATCTCGTGTTGTCAACGGCAACCCCAATGTTAAACCGTCAACGCGTAAGAAAGTCTTAGAGGTGATTGATCGCTTAGATTATCGTCCTAATGCGGTCGCACGTGGATTAGCAAGTAAAAAAACGACAACTGTAGGAGTTATTATTCCTGATGTAACCAACGTCTTCTTTGCTTCCTTAGCAAGAGGAATTGATGACATTGCTACAATGTATAAGTATAACATTATCCTTGCCAACTCTGACCAAAATGAAAATAAAGAAATACAAGTTTTAAATACTTTGTTAGCGAAACAAGTAGATGGTATAATTTATATGGGAAATAAAATCACAGACGAATTACGAGCAGAGTTTTCCCGTTCAAAAACGCCTGTTGTTTTGGCCGGAACAGTCGATCCCGATCAACAAGTAGGTAGTGTTAACATTGACTATATTGCTGCGGCGGAAAATGTTATTAGTAAACTAATTGAAGGTGGAAGAAAAAACATTGCATTTGTGACACCACCATTGGCAAATCCTATTAATGGGCAATACCGACTAAAAGGATACAAAAATGCGTTACTATCTTCTGGCATTGCCTTTAACGAAGAGTTTGTTTTTGAAAGTAAAGCGAAAGTAAACCCCGGTGAAAATATGGCAACTCATTTAATTGAAAAGGGAATTGATGCTGCCTATGTAACTGATGATGAATTGGCCATTGGTTTATTAAATGGTGTGATTAATGCTGGTGTGCGAGTGCCCGAAGATTTTGAAATTATTACAAGTAATAATTCAAAAATAGTTGAAATGGCTCGTCCTAAATTAAGCTCAATCATGTTGCCATTGTATGATATCGGTGCAGTAGCTATGCGCTTGTTGACAAAAATTATGAATAAAGAAGAAATTGATGAAAAAACCATTACATTACCATATAAAGTTGCTTATCGAGGCACAACGGTTAAGCAAGAAGATTAATTTTCATAAATAGAAATTAAAGAAGGAAATCCGTTTTAGGGATTTCCTTCTTTTATTTTAATAATTACTATTCATCTTCTTTTTCCTTATCTTCCTTTTTTTCTTTATCTTCCTTTTTTTCATCTTCTTTTTTCTCTTTATCTTCTTTTTCAGGCTTTTTATCTTCTTTAGCAGGGGTTGTTGTTTCTCTATTATCTTTTGCTTCATTTGCTTTTCTTTGTGCTTCTTCTTCAGCTTTTCGTCTAGCTGCCGCTTCTGCTTCTCTTATACGGTTTTCTTCCGCATCCCAGAATGCAATCCGTAAGTCTGTATAAGTTGCCGCAGGTGCAAAATCATAAGTCATTTCTTTTGGTGGATTTGTTTCTTTAAACAAGTCAGTTCGTTTTTCACCATCAATTTTAACAGTTGTCGAGCTATCCGGCAAAGTCACATTGCCAGGTAGGGTACCCGTTCTCGCAACAACTGATTCTTCGATAATTCCACCTGGTCGCTCATGCACTTGATCTACTCCAAGTGTTTCTGGACTAGTTGCATAAATATTATTAGCTATCGCTGACCAATACTGCATATTATCTGAAGAAGGCCAACCCGTGAAATTTGGATCATAAAACCGGTGCTTTTCTATCTGGTTATTATAGCCAATCCATGAGCTTAAAGTAACAGTAGGAGTACTTCCAATGAACCAATAATCTGTATTTTCATCTGAAGTACCTGTTTTAGCTGCAAGATCAGCATCAAAGTTCAAGAAATTATTAATCCGGTTTGAAAAGCCTAAATTAATAACATCTCGTAGGATGTCTAGAGTAAGATAAGCAGTTTGATCAGAAAAGACTTCTCTTTTTTCTACTTCATGTTGGTAAATAATCGTACCTTCATTATCTTCTATTTTTTCAATCAAATAAGAAGGGATATAGTCACCATGATTAGCAAACGTTGCGAATGCAGTCGTCTGTTCAGCTACCGTCACATTTGTCGTCCCTAATGAAAAGGCTGGATACTGCTTGTTGTCGTCGATGTATTTATAATCCATCATATCCATGTACTTATAAGGTTCCATATCGTTATTTAACATATGGATATAGAGTTTCCCAGTAGGGTTGTTCATCGAGTCGTAGAGTGCTTTTCGGGCAGTAACAAGTTGGTTAGAGATGACGCCACCAATGTTAGAAACTTGCCATGTTTCTCCAGTTGAAGGATCGTAAGCCTCTTCACCCATTGGAGTATCTGGCAACATGCTAGCTGGAGAAATAAGATTCATTTCAATAGCGGGTGCGTAAACTGCTAAGGGTTTAATAGTAGAAGCAGGTGATCGTGGAGAATCAAAGGCATGGTCATTTTGGTCCGTCGAGAAATCAACACCACCAATAAAGCCTAAAATACGTCCAGTCGCGTTCTCAAGTAAGACACTACCAGTTTGAGCGAGTTCCACAATTTCTTTTGTTTCTCCTGTTTCCTCGTCTTGATAGGTATCTATATAGGTTTCCCCAATATAAGGCCCATAGCCAGCAACAGCTTCTTGCATGGCTTCATAAATATCTTTATCAACACTTGAATAAACTTTTAATCCGCCTGTCGTTAAATAACTTTCGTTTCTGAAATAATAATCATTATACAATTCGACATCGGCATCTATTTCTTCAAAGGTAAGGCCGTTCTTTTCGGCTTCAACAGCCATTAAAGTTTCAATCGCTTGTTTTTCAACTTGCTGATATAAGAAATTGTGATTATCTAATTCTGGATCCTTTCCAGTTTTGAAGTCGGCTTGGATGTCATAGGCAAGTGCATCGTCGTATTCCTCTTGGGTAATTTTTTGTTCTTCAAACATGCGTGATAGAACGGTTTTCATACGTTCGAGACCTTCTGAGTTATCTTCATAAATTTCTCCCACATTCGAGTAAGGTGTATAAATATATGGGTTTTGTGGAAGTCCAACTAAAAAGGCGGCTTGCGGGATATTAACTTCATTAGCATGGACATTAAATATGCCTAGTGCAGCTTCTTCGATACCAGCAATATTGACACCCGTACTATTTCGACCAAAAGGTGAAACATTTAAATAAGCAGTAATAATATCTTCTTTTTCAAAGAAATTTTCCAAACGCATAGCTAGTAAAATTTCATTTGCTTTACGAGAGAAGGTGACATCGTCCGTAAGTACCTGCTGTTTGATTAGTTGTTGTGTCAATGTTGAACCGCCCGTTGTTTCACCAGCGCCTGTAACTTGTGTAATTAAGGCTCTTAAAACGGCTTTCGGAACAATCCCATCGTGCTCATAGAAATATTCATCTTCCGTTGCTGTTATACCATCAATAATATGTGGCGAAATTTGATCATAGTCAATCACCGTACGGTGTAAATCCGTTCTAACTTCAGATATGTTTTCACCACCATAATAATGGAAACTTGAAACGAGTTCGACACTATTAATTGCTTCTGCCATTACTTCTCGCGATGGGGGAGCATCCTTATCAATTAATGATACGAAAAAACCAAGACCCAGTCCTGCTCCTAAAAAACCAAGAAGTCCCAGAACGTAGGCTAAGGAGATAAAGACCGTTTTAATCACTCCATAAGCGACATTAAAACCAAAAATCCCTTTAGAAGCAATCTTTTTTATATCTATTCTTTTTTCTTTTTCTGATTGCGTTGGATTTTTTAAGTTTTTAAAGAAAAATAGAATAGAAGCATAACTACGTTTGAAAAATGTGACGATACTCGTATAAGCTTTTTTCAGAAACAAACGTATATAAGCATATCCCTTTTTAAAGAATGAAGAAACAGCTTCTAAAAACTTATTAAATTGGTTTCCGTTCGAATTATTCATTCAATCCCTCTTTCTGCTTCAATATTCTTGGATATTATACCAAAAATACTGCTATGTAGCTAATATATAGTGATATCGATATAAAAAAGAAACCAGGATGTAATAATCCTGATTCCTTACATATTTTAAGACATGGACTGATCAGTTTCTAGTGTTTCACCAATTGCAGCTAAACGGCTGACAACTTCTTGAGTTGAAAGATCATGCTCTTTTACATAACGGTTTCGATCTGCAATGCGACAATTATGAGAGCAACCACGTAAGTATTTGTACTCATTTTCTTCGGAACATAGAATTTGGCGGTTACAATCAGGATTTGCGCAGTTTACATAGCGTTCGCAAGGCTGACCATCAAACCAGTCTTTACCAACTACGACATGTTCCTTACGGTTAATATCAACGGCAATTCTTTCATCAAAGACATACATTTTTCCATCCCACAGTTCACCTTGAACTTCTGGATCTTTTCCATAAGTTGCAATACCGCCATGAAGCTGGCCGACATCTTCGAAACCTTCTTTAACAAGCCAACCTGAGAATTTCTCACAGCGAATACCACCTGTACAATATGTTACGACACGTTTATCCATAAATTTTTCTTTATTTTCACGTATCCATTGAGGTAGTTCACGAAAGTTACGAATTTCAGGGCGAACCGCTCCTCGAAAATGTCCTAAATCATACTCATAATCGTTTCGCGCATCAATTACTACAGTATCTTCATCTAGTATGGCTTCTTTAAACTCTTGTGGAGAAAGGTAATTCCCTGTAGTTTCATTTGGGTTTAAATCTTCTTCAAGTTGTAACGTTACAATCTCTGGGCGATAGCGAACAAACATTTTTTTAAATGCGTGTTCCTCTGCAACATCAATTTTCCATAAAATATCGTTAAATCGAGCGTCTTCATTCATGTGGGCAATATAAGCATCTGTTTGTGCAACAGTTCCAGAAAGTGTTCCGTTTATACCTTCTTCAGAAACTAAAATCCGCCCTTTAATTCCTAAGTTTTTACAAAAATTTAAGTGTTCTTGCGTAAATTTTTCAGCGTTTTCAATGGTTACATATTTATAAAATAGTAAGACACGGTAATCTCCTGTCATATCTATTTCCTCCGTTCTATTTAATTATCACGTTTCATTATATCGCGAATTGGTATATCTATCCACAAAAAGACTCAATAGTTTGTAGCAAAATATTATTCTGAAATAAATTGGTTTGTTAATTCAAGGAACAACTCTGCATCTTCGGCCATGATAGCAATCCCTTGATTCCAAAATTCTTCTTGAGTAATATCTTTTCCTAAGTGTTTCATTACTAATTCTTCAGTTTTCATAACCGCAGTGTCACGGAGTAAAGCAATGTATTTTTCTTCGAAACCATTAGGGTTCTTTTTATATTCCGCAAAAATACTGAGGCTAAATAAAAAGCCGAAAGTGTAGGGGAAGTTATAAAAGGAAATATCAGAAATAAAGAAATGAAGTTTTGAAGCCCAAAAATGTGGATGGTAAACACTTAACTGTTCTTGGTAAGCTTCCTTTTGAGCAGAAACCATCAATTCTGATAGACGGTCTGCCGAAACGAGTCCTTTTTGTCGCTCAGAATAAAAAGATTTCTCAAATAGATAACGCGAGTGAATGTTCATAAACATAGCTGTTGCATTTTCTAAGTTTGTATTTAATAAAGAAATTTTTTCTTCATCTGTTTTAGCCGCCTCAACAGTAGCACTAGCTACGAGAGTCTCAGCAAAGGTAGAAGCTGTTTCTGCTACATTCATTGCATAATTTGTATTCATACGTGGTAAATCCCACATGGTGTGACTATGAAAAGCATGACCTATTTCATGGGCTAAAGTGCTCATGTCGCTTGCAGAGCCAGTAAAAGTCATAAAAATACGTGATTCCTCCGTCTCAGGAAGGCCAGTACAGTAGCCGCCTGGGCGTTTCCCGGAGCGATCTTCTGCTTCAATCCATTCTTTTTCAGCAATCTCTTGGGCAAATGTAGCCATTTTGGGTCCAAACTTCGCAAAATTGGCTACGATAAAGTCAACAGCTTCATCATAAGTGAAAGTTTTAGCATTAAAATCCCCAATAGAAATAGGGGCATCGACATCATACCAAGCCAACTGTTTCTTACCCATCAAAGTAGCCTTACGGTTTAGAAAATCTAAGAAAGGTTGTTTATTTTTACTAATTGCCAGCCACATCGCGTCTAGTGTTTCTTTTTTGATGCGGTTATAACGGAGAGGTTCCACCATGAAGTCTTCTTCACCATGCAGGTGATAATTTTCTAAACGAAAACCTTGGAGGTGATTGAGTGTATCCGCGAAAGCCGGTGCTAATTCTCCCCAAGCCTTTTCCCATTCTTCGAAAATTTTCTTTCTTACAGAAGGATCTGGATCCGAATACATCCGGTTCATGGCTTGCCCTGCCGATAATTCTTGGATTTTTTCATCTTTACCTTCAATAGGAATTTTTATCAAGGAAACGAGCGTGTCATAATGGTTACTCCAAGCTTCAAAGCCATCTTGACTTAATTTAGAGATAATTGTTTCTTCTTTTTCACTTAATAAGCGACTGCCGTTTTCGCGCATTTCAGTTAAGGCAAATGCAATATCTTGAAAAGGTGCCTGTGTCAAAAGAGATGAAAAGTCTTCATCTGTTATAGCAGCGAATTTTTTAATGATGGATGTTTGGACAACATTGTAGTCGCCACGCAATTTACCTACTTGAAAAATGACGGCATTAGCATGTGTATCGGTCACATCCGTAGATTGAACCGCATTAATAAAACTACCGGCTTGAGAAAGAGCATTTGTAATTTTTTCATCAAGTGCTAAAATACGGACTAATGTTTTATAGTTTGGCTTATCCAATTGGGGGTCCCAATTTTGATTAAGTGATTGATAATCGCTAATCCATTCTTTCGTTAACGCGAGCTTATTCTGTAGAGCTTGTGATTGACTACCGCCAGGAAAGATACTCTCTAAATCCCATGTTAATTTATATTTCATTTATGAACACCTCTTATTTTTTATAAAGATAACTTTAGACTAATTATACAAAAAACGCAAAAGAGAATTGCAAGATAGGCAATTCATTGCTAATATAAATAAATAAATAACACTATTCAATAGAGAAGAGGGATTTGAATGGCAGGACATTCAAAATGGAGTAAAATTAAACGTTCTAAAGGTGTAGCCGATCAGCAACGAGGAAAAGTTTTTCAAAAAATTTCTAAAGAAATTTATATAGTTGCTAAAGAGGGTGGTCCTGATCCCTCGTCTAATGCAGCTTTACGAATGAAAATTGACAAAGCTAAGGCAGCAAATATGCCAAATGATAATATTAATCGCGCGATTCAAAAGGCGACTTCCTCTGGCGAAGGCGATAACTATGAAGAAGTTTTATATGAAGGCTATGGTCCAAATGGCGTAGCTGTTTTAGTAGAAGCATTGACAGATAATCGCAATCGAACTGCAACAAATATTCGCGTTGCCTTTAACAAAAATGGTGGCTCTCTTGGTGAGTCTGGTTCGGTTGCTTATATGTTCGAGCGTCGCGGTTATATTGCGATTGAGCGTGAAGGGTTAGACGTTGACGAAGATACCATGCTTATGAGCGTGTTAGAAGCTGGTGGGGAAGAGTTAGAAACAAGTGAAGACGTCTTTGAAATTTATACAAGTCCATCAGATTTCAAAGACGTTCGCGATGCACTTGAAGCGGAAGGATATGTTCTAGCGGAAGCAGAATCAACTATGGTTCCTCAAACAATGGTTACCATTGATTCAGACAAAGAAGAGCAATTTCGTACTATGCTTGCCGTTTTAGAAGATGACGACGATGTTCAAGAAGTGTTTCATAACGCACATTTAAATGATGAATAGTAAAAAACTTGTTTTCCTAGTATGATAAGGAAAACAAGTTTTTATTTAGTTTATTAAATGAGGTGATAAAAATGGCTCGAGAAAGAAAATTTACTCAAGAAGAATTATTTTTAGCAACGCATAAGCTCATGCTTATTTTAGGTTACGAACAATTTTCTTTTTTAAAACTGTCTCAAGAACTACAGGTTTCGCGTTCAGCTTTATACAAATATTATAAAAATAAAGATGAATTATTACGCGATTATTTAAATGAAAAGCTAGAAGAAATGGTCATTAAAATGAGTAGTGCCAAATGGCCGACTGATTACAGTGAAAAACTTTCTCAATTAATCCATCTTATTTTTGAATACGCAGATACCCATTTAATCTCTGATATGGTATCCACTGTAAAATGGACAGAAATAAATCGGAATGACCCGGGGGTTAAACGTGCAATCACTTTACACCAACAATTTTTTTCATTTATAGAATCGGTGATTGAAGAAGGAAAAGATAAAGGTGTTCTTAATAAGGAAATTCCTTCTTCAATTATTATTGAGATGTTGTTTCATAGTATTTTGCTTCCTAATAGAGCAGGATTAACCGAATTACAACGCGCTGAACATATTACAAATATAGTTCTTTATGGCATTCTTGATAGAAAAAAATAAATTTGTTCACATTCAAAGTGACACATGTGTCACTTTGAAGTATACTATAAGTATACTAACAAATTAAAGAAGAAAAGAGGCAAATAATGTTTTTAGCGCGTAGAGAATTATGGTTTTCCAAAGGACGTTTTTTACTGATTGGCTTTATTATCGTTTTGATCTCCTGGCTAGTATTTGTATTATCTGGATTGGGAAATGGCTTATCAGATTTAGGTGCTGCTGCCATTCGTTATTCAGATATGGATATTGCACTTTTTGAAGAGGAAGCGGAGTTTAGTTTAAATAAATCTACCTTATCTGAAGATATAATGGATGAAGTAGTTACACTTCCAGGTGTAGAGCAAGTAACTGGAGTAGGAACAAGTACAGGGTCTATCTTAATGGGTGATAGCGATGAAGAGTCAGGTAAAAAGACAACTGTTTATTTTATTGGTATTAACCCAGATAGTTTCTTAGAACCGGACGTTTCTTTAGGGGAAGGATTAACAAAAAGTAATGATTCACAGATTATTGTGGACTCCAGTTTGATGGATGAAGGATATGCAGTTGGAGACACCGTTCGTTTAAGTGGATCTGATATGGAGCTTTTAATCGGAGGTTTTGCAGACAATCAATTATTAAATCATCTTCCAGCAGTTTACTTACCGTTAGAAACGCTTCGTGAAATTAAATATGCTGTTCCGGGATCAGATATGGGTATTAACAAACCAATTAATGCTATTTTTGTAAAAGGTACCGATTTAGATGTTGAAAGTGTTTGTAGCAAAATTTCCGGAGTAGAAGTTGGAACTAAAAAGGATACATTAAATGGTGTGCCGGGTTATACAGCTGAAAACGGAACGATTTCACTAATGTTATGGTTACTCATTTTTATTTCAGCTTTTGTGGTTGCAATCTTTTTCTATGTTCTGACTACTCAAAAAGTTCACCAATTTGGAGTTATGAAAGCAATTGGAGCGAGCAATGGGTTTGTGATTAAGTCCGTTGTATCACAGGTCTTCCTGCTTTCAAGTATTAGTATTTTAATTGGAATTGGCTTGACTTATTTAACCGTTCTGGTGCTTCCTGACGGCATGCCCTTTAACTTGTTACCGAATATGGTAGTGATTTATGCGTTTGTTTTATTAGGAACGAGTATGGTGGGAACGTTATTCTCTATAAATAGTATTATCAAAATTGATCCGCTAACCGCTTTAAGGAGGGCTGAATAATGTCAGGATTAGAGTTATCAAACGTAACCAAAGTTTATCAAGAAGGAGAGTTTTCTACTACTGCTTTACAGAACCTCTCATTAAGCGTGGAGCTTGGTGAATTTATTGCTATCGTAGGTCCTTCTGGTTCAGGTAAAAGTACCTTTCTCTCAATTGCAGGTGCACTCCTTCAACCTTCATCGGGAGAGGTAACTATTAACGGTGTGAACTTAGCTTCAATGAGTGAAAAGAAACTGTCAGACGTACGTCTTTCGCAAATTGGTTTTATTCTACAAACATCAAATTTGCTTCCCTATCTGACAGTTCTAGAACAATTACTCTTAGTTAAGAAAATGGCAGGTACCATCACACCAGAAGATCGCCAATTTGCTAAAGAATTACTAGATGATATTGGTCTAAGTAAAAAACTAAATAAATACCCTCACCAATTATCAGGTGGGGAGCGTCAACGTACTGCTATTGCTCGTGCCTTTATTAATGATCCTGGTATTATTTTAGCTGACGAACCAACTGCTAATTTGGATACTGAACGTGCACATGAAGTGGTTGCTTTAATTGCAAAAGAAGTTAAATCGCGCAACAAAGCAGCGATTATGGTCACACATGATGAACGGATGCTTCCTTATTGTGATCGGGTTTATCGCATTGAAGATGGTCTATTAACTGAAGAAAAATAAATGAAAAACCTCAGACTGTGTCTGAGGTTTTTGTGTCGATTTTATTCATTGCTTTCAATGAACTCGTTAATTTTAGTTTGATATTCTTCATCTGAAACAATGTAAGAAAAGCCTTCACCAACAACATTTTGAACTTCGCTAAAGACAACAAAGGCGTTGGAATCAATTTCAGTTATTAACTTATTAATGGCCATAATTTGTTGGCGGTTAATAACCACCATAATGACTTGCTTATCGTCTTTACGATAGTATCCTTGAGCGGAGAAAAGAGTGATACCACGTCCAATTACCCGATTGATTTCGTCTGCAATTTCTTGGTGACGATTTGAGATAATAAGAACAGATTTTTTTGGATTAAACCCTTCTAAGATAAAACTTAAGACCTTTGTTTGGATGTAAAGATGCACAATTGTTAGTAGAACATTCTCTAAACCGATAATAAAAACGGAGGGTGCAACAATCAATACATTAAGCAGAACTAATGCAATACTTGTACTCCAGCCTAAGTATTTATTCATAATAAGTGCAATGATATCTGTACCTGCAGTAGATCCACCTGCTTGCATGATAATTCCTACCGCTAACCCCATCAAAACCCCGGAACAAAGGGGTGCTAATATTGGTAAGTCCATTACGTATGTCCAACCGTTTGTTAATTGCAGAAAAACAGAAGTCATGATAACAGCAAAGACTGTAAGTCCCATAGTTTTTTTATCCAGGTAACGATACCCAATGACTAAAACAACTCCGTTGATTGCAAAAGTACTAATAGCTAAGGGTAAGTTTGTCAGATAATAAATCATCAAGCCAATACCCGTTACGCCACCTTCACCTAAACTGTTAGGGATTGAGAACGTATTAATTGCAATCGAAAATATAAATGCCCCAACAGTACACCAAATTATGGATATCATACCATTTCTATTCAAAATAAATTTCTCCTCTCTTTTTTCTTTGTCTATTATAACCATAAAAAAATATTTTTCATATTTAGAATTTAAAATATACACTAAAAAAAGTTTTTAAAGGTTTTTCGCTTATTTATATGTAAGAGAGGAGGCAATTTTTTTGGAAAATAAGATACAAGAAATGCTCGATCATGCTGTAAAAATGGGGATTAATGATGTTCATATTTTGCCAGATAAATCTTCCTATATTGTTTATTTTCGTGTACCGTCTGGTCTTCAGCGGATGAATACATTGTCCATGGAAATGGGAGAACGCTACATCGCGCATTTTAAATACTTAGCAAATATGGATATTGGAGAAAGGCGAAAACCTCAATCAGGTTCTTGCCAATTTCAGCTTAAAAATCAATCAGTCGAATTAAGAATTTCTACCATATCAAATTATTTATTCCAAGAATCAATGGTCATGCGTATTTTATACGATCAAGAAAGACAAAACGAAGAAACGATGCAAGTTTTTTTTCCAGATGATTATAAAGTTTTAAAAAGACTCCTTAACTATCGAAATGGGCTAATTTTATTTTCAGGTCCGGTTGGGTCTGGTAAAACAACGACGATTTACCATCTTTTAAGAGAAAAATATGACCAAGAACCCTTACAAGTTATTACTATGGAAGATCCGGTGGAAATAAAAGAACCTAAATTTTTACAAGCAGAAGTTAACGAAAAGGCTGGCCTTTCCTACGAGCTCCTTATCAAACAGTCTCTCAGGCACCATCCAGATATTTTAGTAATTGGAGAAATTAGAGACGAGGAAACAGCTAAAATGGTCATTCGCAGTGCCTTGACTGGTCATTTAGTTTTAGCAACTATTCATGCCAAAGAATGTACAGGTGTTATCGAACGTTTATTAGAATTGGGTGTTTCTCATCAACAACTCAAGCAGTCCTTGATTGGGGTTGTTTCACAGCGTTTAATTAATAAGTACTGTCCACTTTGTCAAGGAGCCTGTTCCATCTATTGTCATCTTTATAAGATGACTCAAAAGAAAGCGCTTTTATTTGAAATACTAACTGATCATGATTTAAAAATTATTATGGAGAAGCAAGGGGGGAGCCAAACTTTTACATCTTTAAATGTAAAGTTGCGGAAAGCGTATGGATATGGCTATATTACTGAAAAAGATTTTAAAAACTACCAGCTCTTTTAAACATTGGCGTCCAAGTGTACAAGCTAAATTTTTAACCCGATTAGCCGAATTAATTAGCGAAGGGTTTTCTTTAGGAGAAGCACTTAAATTTTTACAAATAATGATGCCTAAGCAAAAAGAAAATCTTGTTATGATATTAAGTCAGTTAGAATCAGGGCAACCATTTTCACAAACGATTGGTTGCTATGGCTTTCCTAAATCCATTGTGACGCAATTAGAATTGTCGAATAACCACGGTAGCTTCACTGAAACGCTCTTTTTTTGTGCCGATTATATTGAAACCATCCGAATGCAAAAGGAAAAACTACAAAAAGTTATGATATACCCGCTTTTTTTAATTGCTTTATCAACAGGGATGTTGTTTTCAGTTAGAACCTTCATGTTACCAACAATCCAATCAATGAAAGTGGAAAGCGATAGATTGACGACAGGAATCATTTATTTTTTAACCTATTTACCGCATTTGTTTTTGGGAATACTCTCACTTCTTTTAATCGTCATAGTAGGTACTTATTCTTACTGGAGAGATAAAGAAGCCTACGAACGTGCTTCATTTGTAATCAGGATACCCTTATTAGGAAAGTTAGCTAAAAACTATTACACGTTTTACTACTGCCGTGAAATATCTTACTTTTTACTGAATGGATTAGCACTTAATCAGATGATTGTATCGATGAAGACACTAGAAGCTAACCAACTAATGCGGGAATTAGCTTTAAGAATGGAAAAATTCTTGCGGGATGGGCATACCTTACCTCATTTTATTGAAAGCATCCCTTTTTTTAATAAGGAGATGAGCTGGATAATTTACCATGGCGAATTAACAAGCCAAGTAGGTAAAAAAATTCATTATTACGGAAAAACGTGTTTTCAAGAGTTCACCGCTGAGACGGAAAAGTGGATTAAAATTATTCAACCCGTTATGTTTTTGTCTGTCGGTTTACTTGTAATATTAATTTATTTAATTTTGATGTTACCAATGCTAAGTATGATGAGAGGTGGATATTAAATGAAGAAAAAGAAATGGCGTTCTGGGTTCACTTTGGTGGAAATGTTAATTGTTCTGTTTATTATTTCAGCTTTAAGTCTGTTGATTATCCCAAATATTACCAAAACCACAAAGAAAGTAAATGATGACTCTAAATATGCTTTAACTCAGGTCATTCAAACACAAGCGAGTCTTTATAATCTAGAAACGAGCGGGACGGCTACACTTACTATACTACGAGATAATAACTATATAACTCAAGAACAATTTGATAAAGCGGATGGTTGGGGCATTACCGTTCAATGATAAGAAGACAGAAGCTAGGGTTTACACTCCTAGAAACACTAGTCGTACTCTTCATTATAAGTGCCTTAACGTTAATCAGTAGTCCGATTCACTCAATAAAGACAGAAGATTACGAATTACGTATGGCAGTTTATGATTTTTTAAGTGAAATAGAGCAAGCTCAAAACTATGCGGTCATTACTAAGAAAGCAGTGAAAGTAGAAAAAGAGACCAATCAAGGTCAACCACTTATCAGCTTTAGAAAAGAAGAATCTTATACAACAGGCAGAATTGATCGCATTTATTTTCCTAAAAGCAGTCAAATATATGTCGATAGTTTCTGGATTAATGGTGCTACAGGCTACATCCAGCCAGAAACTCTTATATTTTATAATAATAGTTTGAGAATTTCGGTTAAGTTTCAATTTGGTTTTGGGAGGTATGTACTTGAAGAAGAAAAACGGTAATAGTGGTTCGCTTTTACTAGAAAGTTTAGTAAGTTTAAGCATACTCAGCACAGCCTTATTGGTCTTGGTTCCTACCTTTAATCAGAGTTTTTCCTTAATAGAACAGAAACAAATAGAAGTAGAAGGATGGCGCTACTTCCAAGATTCAACAGCTTTAGAGAAGGCTGGTACGCCTGTTCAAACTCAAGTGAGTGATGGAAAGCTTCTCGAATGGACTTCTTCTGGAAATCATTACTATGTCACGGTAAGTGATGCTAGGGGAATGGAGGTGCTTCATGTGGAAATGTATCCTTAAAAATAACCAGAAAGGGTTTACTTTGATAGAAAGTCTAATGGCTCTCGTGGTCAATGCTTTAGTACTTTTGCTGGTGACTGGACTATTCCAAACACTTTATCATGTCAATCGTTATTTTGACATAAAAGAAAAAAATATTGAATGGCATGTTTTTTTAAATCAAGTAGAGAATGATTTAGAAGACAAAGAAATATTAAGTGTTCAACGTAACGAGGTTCAACTTAAAGTGCTCCAAAGTAAAGAAAAAGTGACTTATAAACCTTGGGGCGCAACTTTAAGACGCTATCGAAATGAAACAGGATACGTTCCCATGCTGACTAAAACAAAAAATACAACTTTTAGTAAAAATGCTAATGGATTTTCAATTCAGACAAATTTTGTAAATGGACAAACCATGAGAGGAGCAATTGCACTTGAATAGGAGATACAAGGGTGGATTTGTCTTACCAATTGTTCTCGTCACTCTCATTATTACTCAAATAATTGTCTTTAGTATAATCCGTATCTATGAAAACCAAATGGAATCGTATCTGTTATTAATTGATCACTATCAAGCTCAAACACTGCTATCCTTAAGTGAAGCACATTTAAAAGAATTACCCCAAACCAAGCAAATACAGTATAACCTGGGTCAGGTAGAAGTAACTAAAAGCGATAAAACATCAATAGAGCTAACAAGCACCCTAAACTCTGGCTATCAAGAATCAAAAATGGTACCAAAAGACTGATTTCGATCAGTCTTTTTCATTTGTGAGTATTTCGAAATAGCAAGTATCATTTTTTCCCCTTAACATACCTTTCTTTGTTATAATAGTTAAGAATGATTTTTTAAAGAGAAAGGATGTAGAAAATGACTAGACTATCAAAACTACAAGCGGTTTTAAAAGAAGAAAAAATGGATGCGATTTTAGTAACCAGTCCATATAACTTACGCTATATCTCTAATTTTACTGGAACTACTGGTTTAGCAGTGGTAACACAAGAAAAAGCTTATTTTGTAACGGATTTCCGCTATACGAAACAAGCAGCAGATCAAGCTAAGGGGTTTACAATCGTTCGCAATGCGGGGCCTATTTTTAAAGAAGTTGAAAAAATCGTTGATGAAAATAAAATAGAAACACTTGGCTTTGAAGATGCCTTTGTATCATTTAGAGATTATGATGAATTGGAAAGTATGCTAGCGAGCGACTTAGTACCTGCGTCTGGTTATATTGAAGAACTTCGCCAAGTAAAAGATGAAGAAGAAATACAATTGATTAAGGATGCGTGTGCAATCTCTGATGCAGCCTTTACCTATATTCTTGACCACATCAAGCCAGGTATTTCAGAAATCGAAATCGCGAACAAACTTGACTTTTTTATGCGAGAAAAAGGAGCAAGTGGTGTCTCGTTTGAAACGATTGTCGCAAGTGGCTACCGTTCTGCGATGCCGCACGGTGTTGCGAGTGATAAACTGATTGAACAAGGTGATTTTGTAACGCTAGACTTTGGCTGTTACTATAAAGGATACGTATCTGATATGACGCGTACGGTCTCCGTTGGCCAACCTGATCCAAAATTAAAAGAAATTTATGATATTGTCTTACAAGCACAATTACGAGTAAATGAACAAGCAAAAGCTGGCATGACCGGTATTGAAGTGGATGCGATTGCACGCGACTACATCACCAAAAAAGGTTATGGAGAGAACTTTGGACACTCAAATGGACATGGTATTGGTCTAGAAATTCATGAAGGACCAAATACGTCAATGAAGTCACCTCATGTACTTGTAGAAAATAATGTGATTACAAACGAACCTGGTATTTATATTGATGGGCTGGGTGGCGTTAGAATTGAAGATGATTTATTAATTACTAAGGATGGAAATGAAGTATTGACCTTTTCACCAAAAGAGTTAATTATTCTATAAATGATAGCTAGAAGCCACTGTTCTGTGGTAAACTAAGAAAAAGTATGACTCAGGAGGATTTATTATGATATCAGTTAATGATTTTAAAACAGGCCTTACGATTGAAATGGACGGTGGTCTATGGAAAGTTGTAGATTTCCAACACGTTAAACCTGGTAAAGGTGCAGCCTTTGTACGTTCAAAACTAAAAAACCTCCGCACCGGTGCTATTCAAGAAAAAACCTTCCGTGCAGGAGAAAAAGTTGGCCGTGCTCACATTTCAAATCGTAAAATGCAATATCTTTATGCATCAGGTGATTCCCATGTCTTTATGGACTCAGAAAATTATGAACAAGTTGAACTAAATGAAGCACAAATAAAAGATGAGTTAAATTACTTACTCGAAAATATGGAAGTTCATTTGATTATGTATGAATCTGAAACACTAGGTGTTTCATTGCCAAACACAGTAACCTTGACGGTAGCTGAAACGGAGCCAGGGATTAAAGGGGACACCGCATCTGGTGGTTCTAAACCAGCTAAAATGGAAACTGGCCTAAGTGTAAACGTTCCTTTCTTTGTTAATGCTGGTGACAAACTAGTGATTAACACAGAAGATGGATCATATGTATCAAGAGGCCAATAATCAAAAAAGAAGAGGAGCTGAATAGGGTGGAAGAAGTAAATATCCCATTAGAAGAAAAAAATGATGGTCTTGGAAAAATTGAAATTGCACCTGAAGTACTGGAAATTATTTCTGGCATTACAGTCAGTGAAATTGAAGGTGTTTATGCGATGCAAGGGTCTTTTAAGAGTGGCGTAAATGAACTATTGGGTCGCTCGTCTCATAATAAGGGAATTCATTTAAATACCGACGAACATGGACTGTCTGTTGATGTTTACTGCTACTTAAAATATGGCGTATCGGTTCCAAATGTTGCTCTGAAAATGCAAACAAAAATTAAGGAACAAATTTTCTTCATGAGCGAGCTAGAAGTTAATATGGTCAATGTTCATGTCTTGGGGTTAGTGACACCTCGTGAAATTGAAAAAGAAAAAATGAATTTCAATAAAGGATTGGAGGAGCGCGTGTGAGTCTTTCCCCTTTACTAAATCGCCATCAAATTCGAGAGAAAGCTCTCCAAGCAATCTTTCAAATAAGATCAAACCCAGAATTAGAACGTGACGAAGCAATCAAGATGGCACTTCTTAGTGACTTAGAGGATACGGATGAACAAGCTGCCCTACCGAATGAACCTTACTTAAGAAATTTGGTTGACGGTGTGTTAGACAATGAATCTGCTATTAACGAAGCCTTCAAACCTTATTTAAAGAAATTTAAATTGGAACGTTTAGCAAAAGCAGATGTTATTATTTTACAAATGGCAACCTATGAAATGGTATTTGCTAATAACGAAGAAGTTCCTCAAGCAGTTGCTTTGAATGAAGCAATTGAATTGGCCAAAAAATATTGTGAAGATAGTTCCCGTAAATTTATTAATGGTGTCTTATCAAATCTAATGAAAGAAGCAAAAAACCTTAATGATTAATCATTAAGGTTTTTCTTATGGTTAAAGGAGTTTGGTTGCTCCGGTTAATATGATAGAATAAGATAAATTGTTCAGGGAGTGAAACGAATGCAAACACAATACTTAAGAGGGAAAGACTTGGCTGATAAGATGCAAAAAGCCATGAAAAATCGAGTGGACCGGTTACGAGAAGAGGGTAAAGTACCGGGACTGACTGTTGTTCTAGTTGGTGAAGATAAAGCAAGTCAAGTGTACGTGCGCAATAAAGAAAGACGCGCTCATAAAGTAGGAATTAAATCTGACGTAATTCGTCTACCTGAAACGACTAGTGAAAGTGAACTTTTAACAATTATTCAAACACTAAACGCAGATAAGAGCGTTCATGGTATTTTAGTACAACTACCTTTACCAAAACAAATAGATGAACAAAAAATCTTACGCAGCATTGATTATGAAAAAGACGTGGATGGTTTTCATCCAATGAATATGGGAAATTTTTTATTAGGAAATGAAAGTACTTTACCGTGTACCCCGTATGGAATTATGACTTTGTTAAAGAGTTATGATATTGCCTTTGAAGGTAAAAAAGCACTCGTTATTGGTCGTAGTAATATTGTTGGGAAGCCAATGGCATTAATGCTGATGAATGAAAATGCTACGGTTACGATTGCCCATTCACATACCCAAAATTTAAAAGCATTAGCAAAAGAAGCGGATATTCTGGTAGTTGCAATCGGAAAAGGTCACTTAGTGGACGCCGATTATGTCAAACAAGGTGCAATAGTAATCGATGTTGGTATGAATCGAGATGCAGCTGGTAAATTAATAGGAGATGTGAATACAGAAGCGATTGATGGAATTGCTAGTTATGTAACGCCTGTACCAGGTGGCGTGGGCCCTATGACGATTACCATGTTACTCGAGCAAACCATTCAGAAAGTTGAAAAAGATTGAGGTGTTTAAGTGGCTGAACAAGAATATTTAACGGTTACAGCATTGACCAAGTACATTAAACGAAAATTTGATGCTGATCCTTATTTAGAACGCGTATATTTGACTGGTGAGGTCTCAAACTATCGTAAAAGACCCAACCATCAATATTTTAATATTAAAGATGAGAAGGCGGTTATTTCCGCTGTGATGTACAAGCGCGAATTCAGTCGCTTGAAATTTAATTTAGAAGATGGCATGAAGGTTCTTTTAGTCGGCCGTATCAATGTTTATGAGCCAAGTGGTAGCTATAA
Source organism: Jeotgalibaca dankookensis (assembly GCF_002005405.1). Classification (NCBI taxonomy): domain Bacteria; kingdom Bacillati; phylum Bacillota; class Bacilli; order Lactobacillales; family Carnobacteriaceae; genus Jeotgalibaca; species Jeotgalibaca dankookensis. The sequence continues at coordinate 932,362 of NZ_CP019728.1, read as the reverse complement.
CATTATCATTGAACATATAGAGCCAGATGGTGTGGGCGCTCTCTATCAAGCTTATGTTGAGTTAAGAGAGCGTTTATCAAAAGAAGGGTTGTTTACGCGACCTAAAAAGCAGTTGCCTCGTTATCCTAAAAGAATAGCTGTATTAACGAGCCCAAGTGGAGCCGTCATTCGAGACATTATGACAACCATTAACAGGCGTTATCCAATCGTGCAAATAGAATTATATCCAACAGTTGTACAAGGAAAAGACTCTGTTCAAAGTATCGTTACAAACTTAAAACGTGTGAACGAAAAAGCTGACTACGACCTCGTAATTATGGGTCGCGGAGGTGGATCGATTGAAGACTTATGGTCCTTTAATGAAGAAGCGGTTATTCGTCAAATCGTAGACATGACCATTCCAGTTATTTCATCGGTTGGTCATGAAACAGATACCACCTTGTCTGACTTAGCCGCAGATGTCAGAGCAGCAACCCCAACGGCTGCTGCAGAACTATCGGTGCCAGTTTTAACTGAGCTTCTCCTAACGATAAATAAAGAAGAGCAACGCTTATACCAAGCAATTCGAAATAAAGTTGCCGTCCGTCGGGAAACTTTAAATAGAATGATGCAGTCTTATATTTTTAGACAACCTAAGCGTCTTTATGAAGGGCACCTTATGAAAGTAGACCAGTATACAAGTAGAATCCAATATGCGTTTAGTAAACAATTTGAGAAAGAAAGACATGCCCATAGCCGATTGGAGCTTCAATTGCACAGTATGAATCCAATCAACCAAGTTATGACTTTACAAAAGGAATGGCAAAGTTTAGATCAAACGTTAACAACTGCGATGCGTGATTACTTAAAAAATAAAAATCAAAAACTTGCACATACAATGGCTTCTCTTGATTTATTAAGTCCTTTAAAAATAATGAATCGCGGCTATGCCTATGTTAGTTTTGAAGATAGAATTTTAAAATCAGTAACAGATGTTTCTCCAGGGCAAGTTTTAGCTGTACACCTGGCAGATGGGATAGTTACAACACAAGTCAAAGAGATCAAGGAGCAAAATAATGAAGATTGAAGATTTAACATTTGATGAAGCAATGAATAAATTAGAAGCAATTGTAACAAAATTAGAATCGGGAGATGTTCCCTTAGAAGATGCATTGGAGCAATTTCAAGAAGGCATGGCATTAAGTAAATATTGTCAAGACACCCTAAACAACGCAGAAAAAACATTAACTAAAATGATTTCACCCGATGGGTCCGTTCAAACATTTGAAGAAGTTGAATAAAAGGAGGGCTGACACGATGGAAAATAAGATGAGTTTAGCACAACAAATGACTGTTTTTGAAACGTATCTAATAGAAGCAGTGAATGACTATGCAGATGACTCTTTAACTTTAAAAGAAGCTATGACATATTCCTTGTCTACGGGTGGAAAACGTTTTAGACCCATGCTACTTCTGGCTGTAGTTGAATTTGGAAAGGGAAATTTAACAGAAGCCTTTCCAGTTGCGGCAGCCTTAGAGTGGATCCACACTTATTCTCTCATTCACGATGATTTACCGGCAATGGATAACGATGATTATCGACGTGGTAAATTAACAACACACAAAAAATTTAACGAGGGAATCGCTATATTAGCAGGGGATGCATTGTTAACCGCTGCCTTTTCTTTGATTTTGAATCAAGAAGAGCTATCCAATAAAAAACGTGTGCAATTAGCAAAGAACCTAGCTTTTGCTTCCGGTCCTAAAGGCATGGTGTCTGGACAAATGAATGACATTGAAGGAGAAAGAAAAACATTAACACTAGAAGAACTGGAAAATATTCACGTCCAAAAAACGGGTGCTTTAATTGAATATGCAATTTCCGCAGGTAGTTTGTTAGCAGATGTGCCTGTTAATGCATCTACTTCCTTATTAAACTATGCCAAGCACTTAGGGCTAGCCTATCAAATTCATAATGATTTAAAAGACGTTGTCTATAGTCAAGATGAATCAGGTAAACGAGCTGGCAATGACGCTGAGCTTGAGAAGAATACTTATCCTTCCTTGCTCGGTTTAAAAGAGAGTATGGCACAACTGAATAAACAAATTGTTGCAGCCACTAATGAGATTAATCAAGTTAAAAAATCAGTGGATAGTCAGCTTTTTAATATGGAAAGTTTGGAAACACTGATTAAAATGTTAGATTATGTAAGAATAGAAACAGAGGCCTAGATATGGAAAAAGAACGGATTGATTTATTAGTAGTTCAACAAGGTTTAGCTGATTCAAGAGAAAAAGCGAAACGGATGGTTATGGCAGGACAAATTTACGACCAAAATAACTTACGTTATGACAAAGCAGGCGAAAAAGTACCTGTAACGGTACAGCTACATATAAAAGGCGAAACACTAAAATATGTTAGCCGCGGTGGCTTAAAATTAGAAAAAGCCCTCACTGTTTTTGAAATCTCGGTAGCAGATAAAATTGTCCTCGATATTGGCTCTTCAACCGGGGGATTTACAGATGCGGCTTTACAAAATGGGGCCAAACATTGTTACGCGCTTGACGTGGGTACCAACCAACTAGATTGGAAAATCCGTAACGACGACCGGGTAACTGTGATGGAACAGACAAATTTTCGGTATAGTAAATTAGAAGACTTTAAAGAGGGGCAACCTGAATTTGCTTGTATGGATGTTTCTTTTATTTCCTTACGTATTATTCTACCGGTCTTAAAGCAAATCCTCAAAATTGGTGGATCTGCCGTTGCTTTAATTAAACCGCAATTTGAAGCGGGTAAAGAAAAAGTAGGTAAAAAAGGAATTGTTTCAGATCCACTGATTCATAAAGAGGTCCTTAAAAATATATTAACATTCGCTAACCATACTGGTTTTGATGTTAGAGGGATTGATTTTTCACCGATTACCGGCGGGACAGGGAATATTGAATTTATTGCACATTTTGTCTCAGTAGAGGAAGACGAAGGAAGCATCGCAGCGGATGTTTCTATTTCCAGAGTCATCGAAGATGCTCATAGTCAATTGAAGAACCATACCGTTCGTATTCATTGATATTAAAGGAGAATTGCCATGCTGCAAGAACTATCTATAAAAAATTTCGCTATTATCGATACCCTTCAAATCAGTTTTGAGCAAGGAATGACTGTTTTGACAGGGGAAACAGGCGCCGGAAAATCAATTATCATTGATGCGGTTGGCTTATTAGCTGGTGGGCGAGGGAGTGCGGACTTCATTCGCCACGGGGAAGATAAAACAGTCATTCAAGGCTTGTTTCAAATGCCTGAATCCTCCCAGCTTGCCTCTTTGATGGAAGAATACGGTATTAGTTATGAACCGGACCAAATTTTACTTCAACGTGAGCTGAGTAGTAGTGGAAAAAACGTTGCCCGCGTCAACGGGACTATTGTGACTGTATCAGTTTTAAGAGAAATTGCTGCTCATTTGATTGATATTCATGGGCAAAATGAGCATCAAGAGTTAATGAACCCAGCTAAACATTTAGACTTACTGGATCAATTTGGCGATTCAGAGTTGGGACGGTTAATCGCTAGTTATCAGGATACCTATCAAATTTTTATTGGAGTCAAACAAGAACGGGATCGTTTACTCTTAGATGAGCAACAAAATATCCAACGCATCGACTTGCTGACTTTTCAAATTAGTGAAATTGAGGGTGCTAATCTCCAAAATGATGCCGAAGAAGAAGCGTTAATTGAAGAAAGAAACCTTTTAGCTAATTATCAGCGTATTTTACAAGGACTTACCACTCTTTATAATGCACTTGAGGGCGAAGATGGCAATGGATTGGATCAAATTGGAGTCGGACTAGGAGCAATTGAACGTATTGAGTCACTAAGTCCAACTTACCAAGACTTAACGAAGCGTATTTCAGAAGCTTATTTTCAACTACAAGATGTGGCCACAACGGTTCGTGACGAGATAGACGAAATGACGTACGATGAAGCGCGTTTAAATGAAATTGAAGTCAGATTAGAATTGCTAAAACAACTCAAACGCAAATATGGCAGTTCTATTGAAGAAATTAAAGACTACTATGAAAAGATTTCTTTGGAATTAGATATGATATCCAATAAAGAAAGTTACCTTGAAAAATTGGCTACACGTTATGAAGCTGCCGAAATAGATTTATATGCAAAAGGGCGTCAATTAAAAACCAAACGTCAAAAAATCGCTCATAACTTAGAAACAGAAATTCAAGAACAGCTCAAAGCACTCTATATGGAAAAAGCAACTTTCTATGTCGTTTTTGAAGAAGAGGAAGTGATTCATCCCGATGGTTTGAATGCCGTAGAGTTTTATATTGCTCCTAACGTTGGGGAACCACCTAAACCACTTGCTAAAATAGCGAGTGGTGGTGAATTATCGCGAATGATGCTTGCTATGAAAGCTATTTTCACGCAGAACCAGGAAATTACTAGTATCATTTTCGATGAGGTAGACACAGGAGTTAGCGGTCGGGTAGCTCAAGCTATTGCCAATAAAATCCATCTTGTTTCTGAGCACTCCCAAGTTTTATGTATAACGCATCTCCCTCAAGTCGCAGCGATTGCGGACAATCATTTTTATATTGAAAAGGACGTTGTTGAGGAAAGAACGTTTACGCATGTTTTCAAAATTGTAGGTAAAAAACGTACCAATGAAGTGGCTAGGATGTTAGCTGGTACAGAAATAACAGAATTATCCTTAGCACATGCAGAAGAACTCTTGGATTTAGCAAAAAAATAAAGTGAAGGAGGGACCTTTAGTGCGAACGAAAATTATCGCCCATCGTGGCAGTAAAGGGACTGCTCCTGAAAATACGTTGGAGTCCTTTCGAGCAGCTTTAAAGTCGAATTGTGATGGCATCGAATTAGATGTTCATCTTTCACAGGATCTAGTTCCTGTCGTTATTCATGACGAAACAGTTAATCGAACCAGTAACGGTGAAGGTTATGTCTATCGAAAGACTTATCAAGAATTACAGCAATTAGATGCCGGTAGCTGGTTTAACAAGCGATTTACCGGTGCGAGAATCCCTAGCTTAGAAGAAGTTCTTCAATTATTAAAGGTTTCTCGTTTCAAAGGGATGCTCAATATCGAACTCAAAACTGATAAAATCGCCTATCCTTTGCTTGAAGAAACGGTTGTGGACTTAGTTGAACGCTACCAACCAGATTATCAGGTTGTTTATTCAAGTTTTAATGTTCAAAGTTTGCAGAAAGTAATCGGACTGGTCCCAAATGCGGAAATTGCTATCCTATTAAAAAAACGTGGTGCACAAAAAGCCTTTTTACCAAACGGTCATCCTATTCAAGCGTGGCATGGTAGCCATAGACTAGTGAATGATATGATAAAAAATAATAAAAGAAAAATTCCTATCCGTTTATGGACCGTTAATCGGTTATTCGATTTAGGGTATTGTTTAAATAAAAATGTGGATGCGATTATAACAGATTATCCAAATCGCGCATTGAGAGTGAGGGATAGAGTCCAAGGTGAGTGAAAAGAAAAAAGTTGTTGTGATTATGGGCCCAACGGCAGTAGGTAAAACCGCTTTGAGCATTCATTTAGCGAAAAAATACCAAGGCGAAGTGATTAATGGGGACTCATTGCAAGTCTACCGTCATCTTGATATTGGTACCGCCAAAGTGACACCGGAAGAAATGGCTGGTGTTCCTCATCATCTCATTAATATTGTTGATTTACATGAGCCTTATACAGCTAGCGACTTTAAAAAAGCAGCTGAATTAGCTATTGCCGCTATTCATAAAAAAGGGAAGTTGCCTATTCTTGTTGGCGGATCTGGTTTGTATATTCAAGGTTTGCTTTACGATATGAAATTTGGACAAGGTGGTGAAGATAGGGATTACCGTCGAAAATTAGAAATAGAGCTGGTCGAAAAAGGAGCTGATGGCTTGTGGTCACAGCTAGAAGCAATTGACCCCCAAGCAGCCGCCAATATTCATCCGAATAATTCCCGCCGTGTCGTTCGCGCTTTAGAGTCGATTCACGTAAGTGGTAAACCTTTTTCAAGTCAAACTGACAGTGTAAAAACGTCAAAGTATAATGCTTTATTAATTGCTTTGAATAGTGACCGCCAAATTCTCTATAATCGAATCAATCAGCGAGTGGATCAAATGGTCGAAACCGGTTTATTAGAAGAAGCTAAAGTCTTGTATGAATTAGCTGATCGTGACCTCAATCAAGCACATAAAGGTATTGGTTATAAAGAATGGTTTCCATATTTTTCAGGAGAAATTTCTTTTGAAGAAGCTTTAGAAAATGTCAAGCAAAATTCTCGTCGTTACGCGAAACGGCAATTAACCTGGTTCCGGAATCGAATGGAAGCAGTTCATTGGTTTGACGTAAGTAATGATGATTATTTAGAGAAAGTAGAACAGTTAATCGAAGATTTTAGAAAGTAGGTGACATCATCGAAACAGCACATAAAAAAGAGAAAGTTATCTTGGTAAGTGTTCAAACCAGACAATCTAATGAGTTATTTGAATATGAACTAGAAGAACTAAAGCAACTCACTGAAACGGCACAGGGAGAAGTGGTTGCAACACTCACCCAAAAAAGAGACCGTCATGACCCGCGCACAATTATTGGTAAGGGAAAACTCGATGAATTAAAACATTTAGTGGAAGAGTTAGAGCCAACCACAGTTATTTTTGAACAAGAGCTCTCCCCCCGGAATATGCGTAATATTCAAGAAGTCATTGACTGCAAAATTATTGACCGTATTCAGCTTATTTTAGATATTTTTGCCATGCGGGCATCAAGTAAAGAAGGAAAGATGCAAGTTTCTCTTGCACAACTGAATTACTTGCTCCCACGCTTAACGGGCCAGGGTGTGAACATGTCTCGTTTGGGAGCTGGTATTGGAACGCGTGGACCCGGTGAAACACAATTAGAAACAGACCGCCGACACATTAATAAACAAATTACAGAAATAAAAAAAGAACTAGCTGAAACCGAAAAACATCGTCGTCGCTCGCGGATTAAACGACAAGAGAGTCATGTTTTCCAAATTGGCTTAATTGGCTATACTAATGCTGGAAAATCTACCTTGTTAAATCGTTTAACCGATGCTGAAACGTATGAAGAAAATCTTTTGTTTGCGACGCTAGATCCTTTAACACGGAAAATGACCTTTCCCAACCAATTCCAAGCTACTCTAACGGATACGGTAGGTTTCGTTCAGAACTTGCCAACCCAACTCGTACATGCTTTTAAATCGACGCTAGAAGAAAGCAAAGGAGTTGATTTACTTTTACATGTTGTTGACAGTTCACAAGAGTTCGTTGGTCAACAAGAAGAAACGGTTATGAACCTTATTGATGAACTAGAGATGGAAGAAATTCCGATTGTAACGGTTTATAACAAGAAGGATTTAATGCACCCAGATTTTCAACCGAAATTACATCCAAATATCGTTATTTCTGCTTTAAATCCAGAAGATATTGAACGACTAAAAGAATTTCTATGGCAAGAAATTAAAAAAATGCTGGTTCCTTACCAAGTAACAGTTTCTTTATTAGATGGTGGATTCAAGTTAAATCAGATTCAGCAAGAGACTTTTGTCGAATCACTCGAGTTAAATGAAAAAACAAATGAATACATTGTGAGTGGTTTTGCGAAAGAAAATTCAAAATGGTTAGGAGAGCAAGGTTTAGATGACGAAGATTGAAAATATAGTAGAAAAGGTAGACCAACAAATTCAACCTACCTTTAAAAGAATTCAAAAAATAGCCTTGGATAACCAAAAGAAAGTGCTTGACGGTTTTCGTAAAAATAATGTGAGTGACTATCACTTCACACCAAGTACGGGTTATGGCTATGACGATATGGGTCGCGAAACGTTAGAAGCCCTTTATGCGGACGTTTTTAAAGGAGAAGCAGCCTTAGTTCGTTCACAAATTATTTCAGGAACGCATGCTATCTCAACCGCTTTACTGGGTGTATTGCGTCCTGATGATGAACTCATGTATGTGACGGGGCAGCCCTATGATACCTTGTTAGATATTGTTGGGTTGACTGGTAATGGCATTGGTTCTTTAAAAGAATACAATATCGGTTACCAACACATTGACCTCTTAGAAAATGGCGGAGTGGATTTTGATACCGTACTAGAACGGGTTTCAGAAAAAACTAAAATGATTGGTATTCAACGATCACGTGGTTATGCGGATCGTCCGTCCTTTACCATCGATGACATTGAAAAAATTATTCAAACAATTAAACCACACGCACCCAATGCTATTTTCTTTGTAGACAATTGTTACGGAGAATTTGTAGAAACACGCGAACCGCTAGAAGTGGGAGCAGACTTGATAGCGGGATCGCTCATTAAAAACCCAGGTGGCGGGATTGTTAAAATGGGTGGCTACATTGTTGGTAGAGAAGACCTAGTAGAAAAGTGTGCGTATCGTTTAACGAGTCCAGGGATTGGACGAGAAGCAGGGGCAACCTTGTATAGTCTTTTAGAAATGTATCAAGGACTATTTTTGGCTCCTCACGTCGTTGGTGAAGCAGTGAAGGGTGCTGTTTACACTGCAGCCTTACTGGAAGAGTTGGGTATTGAATCCACTCCAAAATGGAATGATCCTCGTACTGATCTCATTCAAATGGTGGCACTTCCTTCTAAAGAAGAAATGATTAGGTTTGCCCAAGTGATTCAAAAATATTCACCTGTTGATTCGAATGTAACTCCAATTGCAGCAGCAATGCCAGGTTACGAAGATCAAGTTATTATGGCAGCCGGAACCTTTATCCAAGGAGCAAGTATAGAACTTTCAGCCGATGGTCCTATCCGTCCGCCTTATCTCCTTTATCTACAAGGTGGCTTAACTTTTGAACATATTAAATTAGCTGTAACAGCTGCAGTAGAAGAAGTTTTTCCAGAAAAATTATAAATATTAAAAAACACGACCCAGATTAAAAAAAATCTGGGTCGTATTTTTTATCTTTGAAGTTAACAACTATTATATCTATATATTTAACTCACATATATAGATAAATATCTTGAGACAAATACAAAGGATATACTCAAGGTAATATGTGGATAGGATTTTTTGGTATAGATGTTTGGTTACTTCGATAGAAAATTTATTTGAGAAAACTACTAAAAAAAATAAAGTCACCGAGTTAACAAAGGTTAATGAAAACCTTGTTAAATCAATGACTTGGATAACCTTAAATGTTCTTTAAGATTGCGTTACGTCTCAGGAGGGATTCGAACCCCCGACCGTTCGCTTAGAAGGCGAATGCTCTATCCTACTGAGCTACTGAGACAATATAGTCCTGAACCAGAACAATTACAATTATATAAAACTATTGACTGAGTGTCAACACTTATTTTTATTGTTTTCATAAATATACAAAACTATGCTATAATGAAAAGAGGATAACGATTGGCGTTCATATATGAAAAGTGAGGAGATCGACTTATGGCTAAAAAGATTTCTTCGGAAACGAAGACAATGGTTGAAACACAGTTGCGTAAAGGTACCAGCAATTCACGAATTGCAAGCTTACTGGGTGTCTCTTACGAAGAAGCTCTAGAGGTAGTAGACCGCATTAAAGAATCCATTCGTCCAGATGTTGGCGATAAGATCCGGTTTACTTTTCGGGATCATAAAATGGTCGGAACCATTCAAAAACTACTTACCAATAGCGCAGTTGTCGAAATTAATTGGGACAAATCATCTTCTATCATGCGCGATATATGTGAAGATAAAACAATTGTTAATTTTAAAGACATCGATGAGTTTGTAAATGTCGATTAACTAATATCATATAGAAAAGGGTGGAGCTAAGGCAATTGTCTTAGCTTTACCTTTTTTGTTTTTTGAAAGCGCTTTGATTATTAATTAACTCTTAAGTCAATAATTATTTAGCAAATATTCTTGACAATAATTGCCGTTTTATTTATAGTTTGAATATCGAATAGTTTGAACATCAAACTATTCGATATTCAAACTACATCTAAATACAACATTAATAAAGGAGGAGGCCCTTAATTTGAGTCATTCCATCGAAGAAATCAATTCTTATTTGGTTTCTATTTTCAATGAATTATTAGATATTGAAGAGGAAGCTCTACGTAATAGTGAATTTTCTGATTTATCAATTAGAGAGATGCATACACTTGAAGCAATTGGCATGTATAGTGAACATACATCCTCAGAAGTTGCCAAAAAATTAAATATCACAGCTGGAACCCTTTCAGTTGCGATCAATACACTGGTTCACAAGGATTATGTCATTCGCAAAAGAATGGAAAATGATCGTCGGGTCATTAGATTGGGTTTGACTAAAAAAGGAAAACTTGTCTATCGTCTCCATGAAAAATTTCATCGCCAAATGGTTAAGCGTACAATTGAGGGAATGGATGAATTAGAAGTAAATGCACTCGTACGGGGATTAGATAACCTCCACGGTTTCTTAGATGAACTAGTTGAAAATATTGAAAAGCGGGACTGAGGCAATGGGAATTAAAATAACGGCAACAGGGCACTACTTACCATCACACATCGTCACGAATGATGATTTAGCTCAGATTATGGACACAAGTGATGAATGGATTCAAAAACGGACCGGTATCGCTCAGCGGCATATTTCAACTGGAGAGAACACCTCGGATTTAGCGAGCAAAGTGGCAGAAAAGATTTTAGAAAACAGAGGCATACAGGCAGAAGAATTGGATTTTATTATTCTGGCAACCATGACTCCCGATTCTTTAGCTCCGTCTACTGCTTGTGTTGTGCAGGATAAAATTAACGCGAGCAAAGCCTTTTGTTTTGATATTAGTGCAGCTTGCTCTGGATTTATCTATGCTTTATCAATGGCTAATCATTTGATGAGAAGTGGTGGATATAAAAAGGGGTTAGTACTTGGAGCCGAAACCATGTCTAAGGTAATCAACTGGCAAGACCGTTCAACAGCTGTTTTGTTTGGGGATGGAGCTGGAGGTGTTCTATTAGAAGCTTCAGAAACATTGACCGAGTCATTTATTGCAGAAGATCTTCATTCAGACGGAACCAGACACTTAGCACTTGTTGCAGATGAGAAAGGTGTTCGTAATCCTTTCTTTCCAGAGCAACCAAAAGATAACCTCTGTTTAGAAATGGATGGCCGAAGTATTTTTGATTTTGCAATTCGCAATGTGCCTGAAACAATAAATCAAGTCATTGCTAATAGCAATTTAAAAAAAGAAGATATTTCTTGGGTTATTCCGCATCAAGCTAATATACGGTTGATACAAGCAATTAGTAAAAAAACAAAAATACCGATTGAAAAATTTGGTATGAATATTGCTAAAACAGGTAATACATCTGCTGGTAGCATTCCAATTTTACTTGATCAAATGATCATGAATCAAACAATCCAAACAGGAGATATATTACTTCTAACAGGATTTGGTGGTGGCCTCACTTGGGGTTCAATCACAGTAAAAATATAAAAAAATAAAAAAATAAAAACATACTATGGAGGAATTTATTATGACATTCGAAAAAATTCAAGCAATTATCGTGGACCAATTGGACAAAGAACCTGAGGAAGTAACTTTAAAAACAAATTTCCGTGATGATCTAGATGCAGACAGCTTAGATCTATTCCAAATCATTAATGATATTGAAGATGAACTTGATATCAAAATTGAAACAGATGAAGGTATCGAAACAGTTGAAGATCTTGTGAAGTATGTAGACTCACAATTAGCATAATTTAATAGGAAAGTAGGCTCGTTTATGAAATCTGTTTTATGTGAAATGTTAGAGATCGAATATCCAATTATCCAGGGCGCAATGGCCTGGGTAGCGGATGCCGATTTAGCAAGCGCGGTATCTAATGCAGGTGGATTAGGTATGATTGGAACCGGTCATGATTCAGTAGACATTGTAAATCACAAAATTGCTGATATGAAGGCAAAAACGGATAAACCATTTGGTGTCAATATTATGCTTTTAAATGAAGACGTTGATACTGTTGTGGATGCTGTTTGTGCATCTGGCATTAAAACTGTGACAACTGGAGCAGGTAGTCCCGGTAAATATATGGCTAAATTTAAAGCAGCAGGTATTCGAGTTATTCCAGTTGTAGCATCCGTTGCTTTAGCTCGCAGAATGGAAAAAGACGGTGCTGATGCAGTGATTGTTGAAGGAATGGAAGCCGGTGGACATATTGGTAAAGCTACTACTATGGCGCTTATGCCTCAAGTAGTTGATGCAGTATCCATTCCAGTCATTGCTGCAGGTGGTATTGGTGATGGAAGAGGCATGGCCGCTGCATTTATGTTAGGCGCAGCCGGTATTCAAGTAGGGACGCGCTTTGTCGTGGCGCATGAATCTAATGCTCATCCAAACTTCAAAAATTCTATTATCAAAGCTAAAGATATTGATACGGTTGTAACGGGTCAAATTACGGGTTACCCAGTACGTGTTTTGCGGAACCGTTTAACACGTGAATATATGCAAGCTGAAAAAGAAGAAACAAGTAAAGAAAATCCAGATTTAGATCGCCTTGCTAAATTAGGTGCCGGTGCTTTAAGAAAAGCAGTGGTTGAAGGCGATAAGAATTATGGTTCTATGATGGCAGGCCAAATATCTGGACTGATCAACAAAGAAGAATCCTGTAAAGATATTATCGAAGACTACATGACGGTTTGTAAACAAGTTATTAGTCAGCAAGCTAAAATATGGGTTTAATATACTGAGGTGGAAAAATGACAGTAGCATTTGTTTATAGTGGACAAGGGTCTCAGTACATAGGGATGGGAAAAGAACTTTATGATTTTTCTGAAATCGTACGCGACACATTTAAAGAAGCATCACATGTTCTTGGATACGACCTTGCAAGTCTTTGTTTTGAAGAAAACGAAAAATTAAACTTAACTGAATATACCCAACCAGCCATCCTAACGGTTAGTTATGCCATTGATCAACTTTTAGGATCAGTTGGTATCCAGCCTACTCTTGTTGCCGGATTAAGCCTCGGAGAATACACAGCACTGGTGAAAGCCAATGCTTTTTCTTTTAGCCAAGGTGTATCTCTAGTAGTGAAACGTGGTAGGTATATGAGTGAAGCAGCTCCTCGTGGTACAGGAAAAATGGTAGCGGTTATGTATACAGATCGTCATTTTATTGAAGCAGCTTGTCTAGAAGCTTCAAAAGTGGGAATCGTATCGCCTGCTAATTACAATATGCCAACTCAAGTTGTTATTGGCGGTGAAGTAGCGGCTGTTGATGCAGCTGTTGCTATTTTGGAAGAACAAGGCGTTCGTCGCATGATTCCTTTAGACGTAAGTGGTCCTTTCCACACGGCACTATTAGATCCAGCTTCCCAGCGTTTAAAAGAAGAATTAGCAAAAATGACTTTTAATGAACCATCCTTACCGGTTATTGGGAATACAGAAGCTCAAGTGATGCAGGCAGGAGATATCGCCTCTTTACTGGAGCGACAAGTAAAGTCCGCTGTTAAATGGGAAGATTCCGTTCGAGAAATGATAGCAATGGGTGCAACTACTTTTGTAGAAGTGGGCCCTGGTAAAACATTAAGTAAATTTATTAAAAAAATCGATAAAACAGTCACTGTTTTGAATGTTGAAGATTTAAAATCTTTTGAAAAAACAGTTGCCGCTCTTAGTACCAAATAAGCAATTAGAAATGAGGAAGACAATTGAATCTAACAGGAAAAACAGTTGTTGTCACAGGAAGTTCACGTGGAATTGGTGAAGCAATTGCAGAAGCGTTTGCCATGCAGGGTGCAAATATTGTACTAAATGCTAGAAAACCTATTGCAGAAGAAGTGATTACTAAGTTAGAAGCGTATGGCGTTCAAGTTGAAACAATTCTTGGAGATGTTAGCGATTTTGAATCAGCTAAAGAGTTGATTGAACAAGCAAAAAAACGATTCAATTCTGTTGATGTTCTCGTCAATAATGCGGGCATTAACCGCGATAAACTGATTATGCGTATGACTGAAGAAGATTTTGATGCGACTTATGAAGTGAATTTAAAAGGAACATTCAATACCATTCGTCATGCATTACCGCTTATGCTGAAACAAAAAACGGGTACGATTATTAATGTTTCAAGTGTAGTAGGGGAAACGGGCAATGCTGGGCAAGCAAATTATGCCGCTAGTAAGGCTGGAATTATTGGTTTGACCAAGTCAGTTGCACGTGAGGCAGCTATGCGTGGGGTGACCTGCAATGCCATTACACCTGGATTCATTGAAACAGATATGACTGCCGCACTATCAGAAAAAGTAAAAGAAACGATGCTAACTCAAATTCCTTTGAAAAGATTTGGAAAATCAAAAGACATCGCTGAAGCAGCCGTCTTTTTAAGTAAGAGTGACTATATTACAGGACAAACAATCCGCGTTAACGGCGGTATGTACATGTAAGGGGGAGCCAAATGAAACGAGTAGTTATTACCGGTATGGGAGCAGTGACTCCACTGGGAAATACCGTCGAAGAGTTTTGGGACGGTCTAAAAAATGGTAAAAATGGGATTGCACCAATTACAAAGTTCGATGCTTCAGAGACAGGTATAACCGTTGCAGCTGAAGTAAAGGATTTTGATCCAACTTTATATATGGGACGTAAAGAATACCGACGTATGGACCTCTATTCACAATATGCAGTAGCAGCTGCCGTTCAAGCGGTAGCAGATAGTGGCTTAGACGTCGAAGCGATTGACGCTTCACGATTTGGCGTTATTATCGGATCTGGTATTGGTGGTTTGATTGAAATGGAATCGGGTATCATCAAGATGCACGACAAAGGGCCCAAACGTGTTCCACCGATGTTTGTTCCAATGACTATTGGGAATATGGCAGCGGGTAATACATCTATTAAGGTAGGAGCTAAAGGTATTTCTTTAGATATCGTAACAGCATGTGCTTCTGCGACCAATTCAATTGGGGAAGCATTCCGAAATATTAAACATGGCTATTCGGATGTCATTATTGCCGGCGGAGCAGAAGGAACGATTTGTGAAATCGGGATTGCTGGTTTTGCGGCTTTAACTGCCTTATCAGAAAGCACCGATCCGGATCACGCATCCACTCCGTTTGATAAAAACCGTGACGGGTTTGTTATGGGAGAAGGTGCAGGTGTTTTAATGCTTGAAGAATTAGAACACGCAAAAAAACGTGGTGCAATGATTTTAGCAGAAGTTGTCGGATATGGTTCTAATTCAGATGCTTTCCATATGACTGCTCCTACACCAGATGGTAGCGGTGCTGGTGAAGCTATGAAAATGGCTATGCAAGAAGCGGGAATAGGCCCATCTGATATCGATTATATCAATGCGCATGGTACGAGTACACCTGCTAATGATTCAGCTGAAACAAAAGCTATTAAGTATGCCTTAGGTGAAGAAGCTGCCCATAATGTAGCCATTTCAAGTTCTAAAAGTATGACTGGACATCTATTAGGTGCAGCTGGTGGGATAGAAGCAATTGCCTGTGTGAAAGCAATTGAAAATGATTACCTACCGCCTACAATTGGCTTAAACGAACCTGATGAAGCTTGTGATTTAGATTATGTAGCAAATGTTGGACGCGAAAAACAAGTCCGTTACACATTGAATAATTCACTCGGATTTGGCGGACATAATGCGGTACTTTGCTTTAAAAAATGGGAGGAAGCCTAGTGGATTACGATAAAATTAAAGAATTAATTTCCTTGATTGATGCTTCTTCATTAAAAGAAATGGAATATTCAGAAGGTAATCTATTTATCCGTTTATCGAAAAATGAAAATCAAACGGTTACCAATACTCAACCAGAAGCGAAAGAAAGTACACCACAAAAACCTATTGAAGTAGCGGAGTCAACCAATCAAACTAGTGAGCCAGCCCAAGCTGAACCTCAAAAAGGAAAGATAGTGACATCACCAATTGTGGGTGTTGTTTATCTACAAGCAAGCCCAGAGGCAGATCAATATGTGACGGTTGGACAAACCATTTCTAAAGGACATGTGCTTTGTCTCGTTGAAGCAATGAAAATAATGAACGAGATCACCTCTGAATATGCCGGTGAAATTGCTGAAATTTTGGTTGAAAACGGTGAGGTTGTCGAGTTCAACCAACCACTATTTCGAATTATCTAAAAGGAGACTATAAACATGACAATATTAACTGCACAAGAAGTAATGGACATCATTCCAAATCGTTATCCAATTTTCTTTATTGACAAAGTGGTCGAATTGGTTCCAGGAGAAAAAGTAGTTGCGATTAAAAACGTAACTATTAATGAACAGTTTTTCCAAGGACATTTTCCTGGAGAACCGGTCATGCCTGGTGTTTTAATTATTGAAGCCCTTGCTCAAGCGGGTTCCATTCCCTTGCTAAAATTGGAACAATTCCAAGGTCAAACAGCTTACTTAGGCGGAATGAATAAAATTAAATTTCGTCAAAAAGTAGTACCAGGTGATGTTCTTCGTTTACAAGTTGATATTGTAAAACTGAAGAAATTTGCTGGTATTGGATACGGACAAGCCTTCGTAGGAGATAAAAAAGTGGCGGAAGTCGAAATGACGTTTATTATTGGGAGATAGGCCATGCTAAAAAAAGTATTGATAGCAAACCGCGGCGAAATAGCCGTACGCATTATTAGAGCGTGTCATGAAATAGGGATTCAAACGGTTGCTGTCTATTCTGAAGCTGACCGAGAAGCTTTGCACACGCAACTAGCTGATGAGGCCATTTGCATCGGGGGGGCACGTGCAACGGATTCTTACTTAAATATGACCAGTATCTTAAGTGCTGCTGTAGTCACAGGAGCGCAAGCCATTCACCCAGGATTTGGATTCTTATCCGAAAACAGTATTTTTGCAACAATGTGCGAAGAAATGAATATTACCTTTATTGGGCCTAAGGCAGAGACCATCGACTTGATGGGAAACAAATCAAATGCCCGGAGTGCCATGATAGAAGCGAATGTGCCGGTGATTCCTGGTAGTAGAGGCTATGTTATCTCTGCCGAAGAAGCGGAAAAAGAAGCTAATAAACTTGGTTATCCAGTTATTTTAAAAGCAGCTTCGGGTGGCGGTGGTAAAGGGATGCGTCGCGTGACGGAAGCGTCGCAGCTTCACACTTTATTTAGCCAAGCAAAAGCCGAATCACAAGCAGCTTTTGGAGACGATCGGATGTATATTGAGAAGATTATCAGTCCAGCCCGTCATATTGAAGTACAGATTTTAGGAGACGAGTTTGGTAATGTGATTCACCTAGGAGAACGTGACTGCTCTTTACAAAGAAACCATCAAAAGGTTCTGGAAGAATCACCATCAACTTTTATTTCTGATAAAACACGTCAAGCCATGGGTGAAACAGCCGTTCGTGCAGCTAAATTTGTCGACTATCGCAATGCCGGAACGATTGAATTTTTAGTAGACGCCGAAGAAAATTTCTATTTTATGGAAATGAATACACGTATTCAAGTGGAACATCCTGTTACTGAAATGGCAACAGGAATTGATATTGTCAAAGAACAACTGCAAATTGCTAGTAACCTGCCGTTGAGCATCAAACAAAAAGACGTGGAAATTACTGGCCATACTATTGAATGCCGCATAAACGCTGAAAATCCGGCTAATGGATTTCGACCATCATCTGGGACGGTTGATTATTTATTCTTACCGAGTGGTGGGAATGGTTTACGTGTTGAAAGTGCCATGTACTGTGGGTACGAAATTCCACCTTTTTATGATTCAATGATCGCAAAAGTAATTACTAAAGGACAGGATAGACAAGAAGCTATTGCCAAAATGAAGCGAGCCCTACACGAACTTGTCATTGAAGGCGTGGAGACCAACATCATTTTTCAAAAGGCTATCTTGAATGATGATAACTTTGTCTATGGTAATTATGATACAGATTATTTACAAACATCCTTCCTACCAAAGTGGCAACCATAAAGATTAAAAAGTTAGAGGTGAGGAAATGAAACTATTTCAAAAACGTCCATATATTCCATTGGAACCTTCCTCAACCACAGAAGAAGCAAGTAAAAAGCCAATTGTTCCTGATGGACTTTGGAAGAAATGCCCAAATTGCCATAAAACAATCTATAGTAAAAATCTTGGGGATGAAAAAATTTGTCCGCACTGTCACTATAATTTTCGCATTTCTGCGTCTGAACGGATTGAGCTGACGGTTGATGAAGGATCCTTTGAAGAATGGTTTAAAGAGATGCCAGTTGAAAATCCACTTGATTTTCCCGGCTATGAAGAAAAAATCGAAGCAACAAAAGAAAAATCAGGTTCAAACGAAGCGGTCATTGTAGGAAAAGCTTCCATCCTAAATCAAGAAACCGTTCTTTGCGTCATGGATTCAACCTTTTTTATGGGTAGTATGGGAAAAGTAGTCGGTGAAAAATTAACGCGTGCGTTAGAAGAAGCGATCCAGCTACAATTACCCGTTGTCATTTTTACAGCCTCCGGTGGTGCGCGTATGCAAGAGGGGATTTTATCCTTGATGCAAATGGCTAAAGTCAGTATCGCCGTTTCGAATCTCCAAAAAGCAGGGCTATTTTACTTAACGGTTTTAACCGATCCTACAACAGGCGGTGTAACAGCGAGCTTTGCCATGCAAGGAGATATCATCCTAGCGGAACCAGGTGCTACAGTTGGATTTGCTGGGAAACGCGTCATTGAGCAAACCATTAAAGCAACCGTACCGGAAGGTTTTCAAAGTGCAGAACATCTCTTAAAAAAAGGATTTATCGATCAAATTGTGCCTCGAAAAGAACTCCGTAATCAGGTAGGCTTCCTGTTAGGAATCCATAATCCCGATCAACTGGAGGTGGCCAAATGAGTAAAGAAAACGCAAATAAAATTGTTAACAACGCCCGTAAAACAGAACGTTTAACAACAAAAGAATTAGCAGAAGGTGTTTTCGATCATTTCTTTGAATTGCACGGTGATCGTAAGTTTGGCGATGATCCGGCTATAATTGGAGGTATTGCTTCTCTTGATGGGATGCCGGTAACTGTGATTGGAACCCAAAAAGGACGTGAAATTAAAGAAAACATTTTCCGAAATTTTGGTTCTCCAACACCAGAAGGCTACCGGAAGTCCATTCGCTTAATGAAGCAAGCGGAGCACTTTAAGCGACCGGTGGTTACTTTCATCAATACGTCGGGCGCTTACTGTGATATTGATTCTGAGGATAGAGGAATCGGCGAGGCAATTGCGGAAAGTCTTCTTGTCATGTCACAACTAGAAGTTCCTATCTTATCAATTATCATCGGTGAGGGTGGGAGTGGCGGGGCACTTGCACTTGCCATGGGAAACAAAGTTTGGATGTTAGAAAATACCATGTATTCCGTTCTTTCACCAGAAGGATTCGCGTCAATTCTTTGGAAGGATGCCAGTCGTGCTAAGGGAGCAGCTGAAATTATGAAATTAACACCATCTAACTTGTTAGAATTAGGAGTCGTTGATCAAGTAATCTCAGAAACCAGGCGCCGTGTCAAACTGAAGGATGAAGAGTTAATCGTTCGTATGCGCCAATTAATTACTACGGCCTTACAAGAAATGATGACTTGGACTCCATCGGAAATCGTTGCACAAAGGCAAAAACGTTTCCGCGAATTTTAATAATAAGGGTAGAGTGTGGGGAAATCAGTCCGATTTTCTCACGCTTTTTTGAGCCTATCACTTGAGAAGAAATTTGTTCTTTGATACAATCTATGTGAAAGAAAAAATAAAGAAAGAGGGATGTCAGATGAATGATTTGTTTCCATCACGTCGCAGTTTGATGAATCTTAACAGAGGATTTTTTAATGACACTTTCGACAATTTCTTTTCAAATTCTGAGGATTTTAGTGTCGACATCAAAGAAAAAGAGGATGCCTATACTCTAGAAGCCGATTTACCTGGTCTAACCAAAGAAGACATTCAACTGGATTATACGAATAATGTTCTCTCCATTAGTGCACACCAAGAAACCAATAAAGAGGAAAAAGATGATGAAGGCAACTACATCCGGCGCGAAAGATCATCTCGTTCTTATAGCAGACAATTTTTAATTAAGAACGTTGATGAAGATGCGATAAAAGCTTCTTTTGAAAATGGTGTTTTAACAGTAGATCTACCTAAAAAAGAAGAAGACACACCAGAAACTAAAAAAATAGAAATACAATAACAGAAAAGACGTAATGAAATAAAAAGGTATGAACAAACCTGTTCATACCTTTTTATTATGCAGTACAAAAAGAGGTGCCCAATTGACAAACCAGATACCATTTTCTAAAAATTATACTCTCTATTTACAAAAAGCCATGGAAGCTTTAGCTAATAATCAGAATTCTCAGGCAGTAGACTTTATGCAAAAAGCACTTGAAATTGATGAAGATGAAACGTTACTGCAATTATGTATTAGTTTATTGAAAGACTTAAAGCGACCAAACGATGCATTGCAATTAATCCAGAAATATAAAGTATCAGTTTATAATTCTGAAGATAGTCTTCCTTTTGATCTTGAATTTATTAGCTTGTTAATAGAAAACGGCAACTTGGAAGAAGCAAGCAGACAAATTAAAAATCGCCAGAGCCAGCTAAAGAACTCTGCCAATCAAGTTTTAACACATCAATTTACATATGTTGAATCTAGAATGGCTCAAGAAAAACAAGAAAAAAGACTCCTTATTATAGAAAATGGACAAACGATTTCCAAACAACCGTATTATCGACAACTTCAATTTATGAAAGAATTACCTTATTTATCTGATTACCAGTTAGTGAGTTTAGTAGGTAAATTATTAACAAACCTGGAGATTCATCCTCTGGTAAAGACGGATATGTTAGAACTATTACAGGAACGACAAATAAAACAAGCGGTTACGGTTATAAAACATTCATTTAAGCAAACGTTTGACCTTATGATGCTGACAAATCTTTCTGAAACGAACTTTATAAAAGAAGGGAAATTATTACTCGAAAACCACCTCCGCTTAAATGAAAGAGAAAAAAGCCAATGTCTTGAATTATTATTTTTGCATGTGGCATACTACTATCCTTTTGAAGAGTCAGCATTTAAAAGCCCAGCAGCCTGGTTACAAGCTATTTTATCACCAGGAATAGATCATCATGTTGAAAAATTTATCAGACAAGCTGAAAAGGGATTGGATTCTTTAATGACTTAAATAGATGTATAAACGGTATTGTTGACGTAAAAACGTTTACAGACTATAATGAAAACACGGTCACTTGTTTTAAAATAGAGGAGGGTCTCTCATGGTAGATGGAATCGTAAAATGGTTTAGCAATGACAAAGGCTATGGATTCATCGAAACATTGGATAATCAAGATGATATCTTTGTTCACTTTACTGGAATTGATTCAGAAGGTTTCAAAACATTAAAAGAAGGACAAATGGTTTCTTTCATAATTGCTGAAGGAGCACGAGGGCCACAGGCTACAGGAGTAGTAGTAATTGAAGATAAAGACCCCATACAAGAGGAAGATTAAGATTAACTATGATACGAGTATTCATTGATGGAGCAGCAAATCCTAAAAAGCAGCAATCAGGGATAGGGGCTGTGCTTATTGATAATGGCCAACAGTTACAATTAAGTAAATCCTTAACTGATTATTATGATAATCATGAAACAGAACTAATAGCTTTGCAGTATGTTCTAGATTATCTTTTAGAGAGCAATAAACAAGATGAACTTATTTTTTGTCATTCAGATAGTAAGATGCTTGTAGACGCTGTTAATAAACGGTACAGTCGTAAGGAAAATCATATGAAACATTTGAATTTAATTCTTACGAGTTTAAAAAAATTCTCTCAATTCTATTTGAAATGGGTTCCTGAAAGAGATAATCGCGGTGCTGACCAGTTAGCACGTGTAGCGCTTAATAAATAAATAAAAAGGGCTCTTGTCATGTATAATATGACGAGAGTCCTTTTATCTTCTATTTTTTTGGACGAGGACGACGTTTACCCCAAAATTGGAAATAATCGGTACGTAATCGGCCATTGTATAGTTTTCTCTTTTTAGTTGCCCATTGACCATAAAAGTCTTCAAAGTCTAAATCACTCGTAATAATATATTTACTCCAAGTTTCAAGTGGGCGGAATACTTCGCCCATTTGTTTGTACAAGTTTTCAACATATTCTTCGTTCTCCATCCGTTCCCCGTAAGGTGGATTGGATACCATAACTCCATATTCCTTGTCTGTTTTGAAATCTTTCAACGCCAACTGTTTAAAAGTAATAAAGTCTTCAACGCCTGCTCGTGCAGCATTCTCTTTAGCAATTTCTATCATGTTTTGGTCGATGTCTGTCCCCATAATATCTAGTTCAACATCAAAGTTTGCACTTAATTTCGCTTCATCGCGTAATTTTTTCCATTGTCCTTCAGGAAAAATATTCCAATCTTCAGAAATAAAAGATCGTTGAATACCAGGAGCAATGTTTAATCCAATTAAAGCTGCTTCAATTGGAATTGTACCAGAACCACAAGTTGGATCATAAAACGGTTTGTCTGGAAACCAACTTGTCAATTGAATAAGTGACGCTGCCATATTTTCTTTAATAGGCGCTCCACCTTTTTCAGTTCGGTATCCACGTTTAAAGAGACTTGAGCCGGTTGTGTCAACAGTAAGCGTGACAACATCTTTTAAAATAGAGACTTCAATCGGATATTCTGAACCTGATTCAGGTAAGCGAGCACGTCGGCTATAGAAGGTTGAGAGACGGTCCACGATAGCTTTCTTGACAATTGACTGACAATCCGGAACACTATAAAGTGTTGATTTAACGGATTTTCCTGAAACAGGGAAGGCTGCATCCATCGGAAGTAATTCCTCCCAAGGCAGTGCTTTTGTTTGTTCAAATAAATCATCAAAGGTCTTTGCTGTAAACGTCCCAAAAACGATCTTTACTCTATCGGCTGTGCGCAACCAAAGATTAGTTTTGATAATATCTTCTGTGTCCCCTTGAAAATAAGCTTTTCCATTTTCAACCTCAACCTGATAGCCCATTTTCTTTAGTTCGCTTCCAGTTAATGCTTCAATACCACTTGCTGCTGTTGCTACTAATTGATAGGTCATAATGTTCTCCTTTCATATCTTGTTCATTTTCATAAAAAAAGAACCGGACTTGTGTCCCGCCCTTTAATATTTCACCATTATAAAATTAAAACCTGAACTGTAAATTCCTATAAGCCATGTTCTGTCTAGTAAGAAAGTCAGGAGCTATCTTACTAGGGTAATCATCTATCTGCATTTCTGCCCCTTTTTGCTGTTCATTTCCTTAAAAAGAGTGCCCCTACCAAGGTTTGGGTTGCTCGCTCGTGGGGTTTACCCGTTCCACCTCTACAGTTTCCTATAGAGTATCGTCTCTGTGGCACTTTCAAGAATACTCAGGCTTGGATTAAACTTTAGCCTTTTTTTCTGCCGTCAATCCGTAGACTGCCTTAGCTTATTTTTTCACTAAGCACGAACACTACAAGCATCTCAGCTTGTGCGAGCATGGACTTTCCTCAGCCACCAAAAGATGACCGCGATTACCCGGAATTTACAGTTAACTGAGCCTAAACTCAGTAAGTACTCATTATAAGCCATTTTAGATATTTATTCAAACAAATTCTCGTCATCAGCTGGCTCTTCTAACTTGGAACCAAAAACGTGTTTTTCTAAGTTAGAAAGGCGCTTTAGAATATCAAAATTTGTTACACCACTTGTACGGCTTGGTGTTGCTTGTGAACGTGTCCCAACTGTCGCTTGTTTCGTTAATTCATCTACACGACTTAACAATCTTTCGTTTTCACTCTGTAAGTAAAGGATATCTTTTTGATAAGATTCATAATCACGAATAATTAAATCTAAATATTCATCTACTTCGGTCGGATTGTAACCACGTAAAGCATTTTTAAATTCTTTTTGTAAAATATCTTTTGTTTCTAAATTCTTATCTGCCACTGCTTACACCTCTTTTTTAAAACATATTTTTAAAATTCGTTTCATTTCTTTGTTAGATGTATGTACCATACGTATTCAGTGTATCAAAAAAAGCTATAAAATACAATAAGCGCTACAAGAAGTATAAATCAATAAAGTTATGAAAATACAAATTAATGAAAGTTTCTAAATAACTAGTGATTGTTTCTTTAGTTTGGTAAACTAATGTTAAATTGAGCGAATTGAGAGGCTGGTTATTAAATGAAAAATGATATGATTACCCAAATCAATAAAACCATGACAGAGCTAAGTTTTCCTTGTGATTGGCGAATTCAGTGGTTTCAACGTGAGAAAAAACTTGAAATATTCCTTATGTACACAATTGAAAAACAACCTCATCTGCACGCGAATGATAAGTATGGTAAGACGAATACAGATGATACTTTTGTATTTGAAGATGGTATTCTTATATACAACCCACTTTTTGAGCCATTTGATGATAGACATTACTTGGTTACTTTACCATTCGATCACGAATCAGGAATGACAGGGGGATTAATAGAAGCCTTTTGCAAAACGTTGCGGTTTGTGGCAGCTGAAGGGCATGTTAATCTAAAGGAATTCATAAATAGCGAAGATGTTAAACAGTTTGAACTCGTTTGGCAGCAAGAAAATTTTGAATCAACGATTAAAACACTACAAGAAACTGGTAGATTTGATGCCACTATTTTCTCCTATCCAACTGAAAAAAAAGAAAGTAAGGTGTAGGACGATGAACTGGAATGAAGTCATCATAGTGACAACCACAGAAGCAGTAGATGCAACGGCAAATTTACTCCTAGAAGCTGGTGCGAAAGGGACTGTTATTGAGGATGATTGGGACTATGCCTCTTTACAAGATGACGGTTCTGGCATCTTAAAGGATGAATTGCCTTTACCTGCAGGTGATCAAGAAGTTCTTGTTAAGGCTTACTATCCAGGAGTGGATTCATTCCCAGATACGCTAGCAATTATTAAGGCACGGATGGATAAAATGAAAAAAATTGGTTTAAATTTAGGGAAGTATGAATTACGAATCAATGATATTAAGGAAGAAGACTGGGAACATTCTTGGAAAGCATTTTATCATCCCATTAGAATTACCCGTTATTTAACGGTCGTCCCACATTGGGAATCTTATCAACCTAGTCAGGTGGATGAAAAAATAATAATCATGGATCCTGGAATGGCATTTGGGACAGGGACGCATCCAACTACTAGACTCAGTTTAGAAGCCTTAGAGACAACTTTACGCGGAGGCGAAAAGGTTCTAGACGTTGGGACCGGTTCAGGTGTTTTAAGTATTGCTGCTAAAGCACTTGGAGCAGGGACTGTCCAAGCTTTTGATATCGATGAAATTGCTACAAGACAGGCAAAAGAAAACATTGCCTTTAATAGGTACGCTCATGATGTTACAGTTGAACCTAATAATTTACTTGAAGGTATTGAAAATAGTGAAGCGGATTTAATCGTTGCAAATATTCTAGCTGAAATCTTGATACTCATGGTTGAGGACGCTTGGAACAATCTAAAAAATGGTGGTTGTTTTATTTTATCGGGGATTATCCATTCAAAACGTGAAGAGTTAGAAAATAGTTTATTACAACAGGGCTTTGTTCTAGAACAATCTAAAGTAATGGGAGATTGGCATTGTCTGATATGTAAAAAAGAGGTGGAGCAAGACTAATGCAACGGTATATGCTTACAGAAAGCTTAGCAGATTTTAAAGGAACGACTACAGAACTCAGTGGTGAGCATTTTCATCATATTAAAAATGTCATGCGATCAAAAGTCGGTACAAAAGTCTACTTAACAGATCCGAACCGTCACTCTTTCGTCGCAGAAATTATTTCTTTTACCGACCAAACAGTTCTATTAAAGTGGGTTTCAAATGAAGAACGCAATAGTGAGCTCCCTGTCGAAGTGACGATTGCCAGTGGGTTAACTAAAGGTGATAAACAAGAATTAATTATCCAGAAAGCAACCGAATTAGGTGCTAATCAAATTATAACTTTTGCTTCTAATTATTCTGTTGTAAAATGGGATAGTAAGAAGGTTGCAAAAAAAATCACTCGTTTCCAGCGTATTGCCCAAGAAGCAGCAGAACAGTCTCACCGCCAGCAAGTACCAATGGTTGATCATTTCAATGATCTCAAGACTTTATTGGATTCTTCGAAAAATTACACCCATAAGTTGGTAGCCTATGAAGAAGAGAGTAAAGTCGGTGAGAAGAGTCGTTTTGCTGATACGCTAACAAAAGTAAAATCAGGAGAGTCACTTTTGATCGTTTTTGGTCCAGAGGGTGGTCTTTCTCTAAATGAAATTACTCAGTTACAGGCAGAAGGGTTTGTAACGTGTGGCTTGGGGCCACGTATTTTACGAGCAGAAACTGCACCTCTTTATGTATTAGCTGCAATATCGTATCAATTCGAATTACTAAATTAACTGGAGGGTATCAAATGACGAAAATAAACAAATATATTGACCACACACTATTAAAACCAGAAGCAACAGAGAAAGAAATCCACGATTTATGTGAAGAAGCAATTGAATATGACTTTATGTCTGTATGTGTACAACCATATTGGGTTAGCAAAGTGAGTGCTTTTTTAAATGACACGGATGTAAAAGTTTGTACTGTTGTCGGTTTTCCACACGGGGCAAACACAAAAGAAGTTAAAGCATTCGAAGCTAAACAAGCAGTTCAAAAGGGTGCAGATGAAGTCGATATGGTCATCAACATTGGTGCCGCTAAAGAAGGTAAGTTTGATACTATTCGTGAAGAAATCAGTGCTGTAGCAGAAGCCGTTAAAGGACAAGCACTTTTAAAGGTAATCTTAGAAACAGCTTTACTAACGGACGATGAGATTATCTCAGTATCCGAGGCTGCGAAAGCTGCCGGCGCAGATTTCGTTAAAACATCGACCGGCTTTTCTACAGGTGGAGCAACACTTGCAGACGTATCTCTCATGCGTCAAACCGTTGGTCCAGATATGGGTGTTAAAGCGAGTGGTGGTGTTCGCACTTATGCTGATGCACTTGCTTTCATTGAAGCTGGGGCTACACGTTTAGGAGCATCTAGCGGTAAAGCAATTGTCGATGAATGGGAAGCTTCACAAAACTAAATAAATTTAATTTTTTAGACCCAACAAACAAATATAATAAGCTGTTGGGTCTATTTGACTTGATTTTCCTATAAGCATAATGATTGCATCACTGAATGACTATTGGTACATTAAGAATGTAAGAGAAAATACTCCAAGGAGGAATTTTAAAATGGCTAAAGTTGCAGTCGTCTTAACAGACTTATTCGAAGATGTCGAGTTCACTTCCCCAAGAGATGCTCTTGTTGAGGCAGGACACGAGGTGGTAGTAGTTGGATTTGAAAAAGGAACAACTGTTACTGGAAAAAAAGAAAAAGCAAGTGTTGAAATAGACATAGGAATTGATGAAGCTAATCCAAAAGACTTTGATGCTTTACTTATTCCTGGTGGATATTCTCCTGACCAATTGCGTGATGACGAACGATTCCTAGATTTTGTCCGCCACTTTTCTAATGAAAAGAAATTTATTTTCTCAATTTGCCATGCACCTCAATTACTAGTAAATGCGGATGTTATCCGTGGTAAAGACCTCACTTCTGTAAGTCAAGTAAGTGTCGATGTGAAAAACGCGGGTGGAAACTTTATAGATAAAGCAGTTGTCATTGATGACAGTGGTTTGATTTCAAGTCGTACACCAGATGATTTAGAAGACTTTAACGAAGCAATTTTGAATGCTTTAAATAAATAAATAAGAAATTCCCTTTGGATGTCAATTGATACATCCAAAGGGAATTTTTCATTATAGGAGGAATAT
Source organism: Jeotgalibaca dankookensis (assembly GCF_002005405.1). Classification (NCBI taxonomy): domain Bacteria; kingdom Bacillati; phylum Bacillota; class Bacilli; order Lactobacillales; family Carnobacteriaceae; genus Jeotgalibaca; species Jeotgalibaca dankookensis. Next base: position 904,537 of record NZ_CP019728.1, on the reverse strand, counting down.
AAATGGATCATGTGAAAGAAATAATTGAGATGAGTGATTTAGATAAAATAGATATTCGAGTAGGTACTATCTTAAAAATAGAGGAGATAGAGAAATCTGATAAAATGATGAAATTAGTAGTCGACTTTGGAATGTTTGAACGGACTATATTGGTGGGGATGAAAAACGAAAGGGAAGAATCAAGTGAAGTAATTGGAACACAGGCCGACTGATTATGAAAATGTTCTAATAAACTGCGAATAAATTTACAAGGGTATTGAAAACGTTTTTATTGTGTGATACTATTTAGGTGGTTCAAAAATATATAGGAGGTTTTAGATGTGAATCGTCCAATCAATGTCAATTCAGAAATTGGTAAGTTGAAGAAGGTTATGGTGCATCGTCCAGGTAAAGAGATGGAAAATCTTATGCCTGACTACTTAGAAAGATTATTATTTGATGATATTCCTTTCTTAGAGGGTGCACAAAAAGAACACGATCATTTCGTTGAAGTTATGGAAGAACGTGGTGTCGAAGTTGTTTATCTAGAAAAACTAGCAGCTGAAGCAATCGATGCAGGGCAAGCAAAGGAAGAGTTTGTTGACCTATGGCTTTCAGAAACTAGTATTGTTTCAGAGAACGTTCAAGCTATCGTAAAAGAAAAATTACTAGCGATGGATACATTTGAAATGGTTCTTAAAACAATGGAAGGCTTCAGAAAAACAGAAATTGATAGCAGTCATTTCAAATCATCTCTAGCTGATTTGATTGAAACAGATTATCCTTTCTTGGTTGATCCAATGCCAAACTTGTATTTCACACGTGATCCATTTGCAACAATGGCTAATGGCGTTACAATTAACCAAATGTTTGCAGAAACACGAAATCGTGAAACAATTTATGGCCACTTTATCTTCAAATATCACCCAGAATATAAAGATAATGTTGATAAATTCTATTCTCGTGATGAAAAAGACCGTATTGAAGGCGGCGATGAGTTAGTCCTTTCTAAAGATGTTCTTGCTATCGGTATTTCTCAACGTACAGATGCACGTGCAATCGAAACACTAGCAAAACGCGTATTTGAAAAAGGTGTCTTTAAAGAAATTCTAGGTTTCGATATCGGTGAGCATAGAAAATTCATGCACTTAGATACAGTTTTCACAATGGTTGATTATGATAAATTTACAATCCATCCAGAAATCGAAGCTGGTTTAAGAGTCCTATCCTTAACACCAGATGGAAATGGTGGTATTAAGATTGTTGAAAAAGAAAGTAATAAACTATCTGAAGTATTAGCAGAAGCATTAGGATTAGATTCAGTAACCCTTATCCCTTGTGCAGGCGGCGGTCTTGTCGATTCTGCGCGTGAGCAATGGAACGATGGTTCTAATACACTGACAATCGCACCAGGTGTCGTTGTGGTTTATGACCGTAATACAATCACCAACTCTCTACTCGAAGAAAATGGATTAGAACTTATTAAAATCCCAGGAAGTGAATTAGTTCGTGGTCGTGGGGGCCCAAGATGTATGACAATGCCTCTAGTAAGAGAAGATCTATAATCTTTAAAACTTTATTCAAAAAACATAAAGGGAGTTATTAATAATGAAAACAGTTTTTCAAGGAAGAAGCTTTTTAGCAGAAAAAGACTTCACAAGAGCAGAAATAGAATTTTTAATTGATTTCGGTATCCACTTAAAAGATTTAAAAAAACGAAGGATACCCCATCACTATTTAGAAGGAAAAAACATTGCATTGTTATTTGAAAAAGCTTCCACTCGTACAAGAGCTGCTTTCACAACCGCCGCTATTGACTTAGGTGCGCACCCTGAATACCTGGGTAAAGATGATATTCAATTAGGGAAAAAAGAGTCTGTAGAAGATACTGCTAAAGTATTGGGAAGTATGTTCGACGGGATCGAATTCCGCGGTTTCGACCAAAAAGTCGTTGAAGGGTTAGCCGAACATTCTGGTGTTCCTGTATGGAACGGCCTAACAGACGAATGGCATCCAACACAAATGATTGCTGACTTCATGACAGTTAAAGAAAACTTTGGTCATCTAGAAGGTTTAACACTTGTTTACGTAGGAGATGGCCGCAACAATATGGCGAACAGCTTACTTACAACCGGAGCTATTTTAGGTGTTAATGTGCGTATCGCTGCTCCAAAAGAACTATTCCCTTCAGATGAAGTTGTTAATTATGCAGAAAAATTTGCTAAAGAATCTGGAAGTAAATTAATGATTACCGATGATGTTGATAAAGCTGTAAAAGATGCTGATATCCTTTATACAGATGTATGGGTATCAATGGGAGAAGAAGATAAATTCGAAGAACGTGTCAATATGTTGAAACCATACCAAATCAATATGGAAATGGTTAACAAAACTGGTAATACAGATAACCTAATTGTTTTACACTGCTTGCCAGCTTTCCATGATACTGAAACGCAATACGGTAAAATGGTAGAAGAAAGATTTGGTGTTTCTGAAATGGAAATTACTGATGAAGTATTCAGAAGTAAATATGGACGTCAGTTTGAAGAAGCAGAAAATAGAATGCACTCAATCAAAGCAATAATGGCTGCTACCTTAGGTAACTTATTCATTCCATACGTACAATGACAATGAAAAGCAGCATGATATCATGCTGCTTTTGTTTTAGTTTATTATATTAAAATAAGTATAGATAAAATTGTTGTGAATTATATGTGGAAGGAGATGTATGGCAAAAAAAGTGCCATACAACACTAAACCAATGGCAAAAGAAAAAAGGCAAAGAAGACAACTCAGTTCTTTTAGTATTCTGTTTATTATTATCATTATATTAGGTATCATTACACGGTTATTGGATGGCCAGCCGTTTACCCCCCAAGAGGTACAAGGTGGAACAGAAATTGTTGACCAAGTTATCGGTGCCAAAATATCCGATGTTATCATGTCACCGTTTTTTGGATTCCGAGATGCACTTGATATTAGTGTATTTATTTTAGTTTTAGGTGGCTTCTTGAATATTGTTACCAAAACGGGAACCTTGGAAGCTGGAATTCAACACATTGTTAAAAAATTCAAAGGTAACGAATCAATGATTATTGTTGTATTGATGCTATTATTTTCAATTGGTGGATCAACTTATGGGATGGCAGAAGAAACAATTCCATTCTATACGCTACTAACTGCTACAATGGTTGCAGCTGGTTTTGATACGATGGTAACAGTAGGGACCGTCTTATTAGGAGCAGGGTCAGGGGTTATCGGTTCGACTGTAAACCCATTCTCAACTGGTGCAGCTATGGACGCCCTTAGAGGTGTTGGTATTGAACCAAAAGTTAACGTCATTCTTATTATCGGAGCTGTCATCTGGATTACCACTACAATTTTCTCAATCATTTTAGTAACTAGATATGCAAAAAAAGTTCAGGCAGATAAGGGTTCAACTATTTTGTCTATTCAAGAACAAAAAGCGATGGAAGAATTTAGAAAAGAAGGCATTACAGATTTAAAATTAACTAAGCAACATAAAAATATTCTATGGATATTTGCTTTAACATTCGTTGTTATGATTGTGTCGCTTATCCCTTGGCCTGACTTTGGAATTACCATATTCGAAGGTTGGACTTCAGTTTTAACAGGTAACAGTTTTGGTGAATGGTACTTTGGTGACCTAGCGATGTGGTTCTTTATCATGGGACTCATCATTGCGCTAATTGATAAATTTTCTGAAAAGAAAATTATCAATGGGTTTGTTGAAGGTGGATCTGAAATGTTATCCGTTGTGTTAATTATCGTAGTTGCTAGAGGGGTTTCCGTTTTAATGTCGACCACTCACTTGGATTTATACGTCTTAGATCAAGCTTCTGGTTTACTGAAAGGATTATCACCGGTATTGTTTGTAATTGGATCATTTGCTCTTTACTTATTCTTGTCATTCCTTATCCCATCAACATCTGGACTCGCTTATGTGTCTATTCCAGTTATGGGTGGTTTAGCAAGTGAAATTGGGTTAAGTCCTGATGTTATGATAATGATTTTTGCAGCTGGCTGTGGGCTTATCAATATTATCACACCAACTTCTGGAGTTGTTATGGGTGGACTTGATATTTCTAGAGTCGAGTATGCAACTTGGTTGAAATTTATTATTAAACCATTAATATTGATGGGCTTAATGATTCTTATTATCTTGATTGGTGCTATGTTGATTTTTAGTTAACAAGTAATTCTTTATAAAGCCTTGCTATTTGTCTTTTCGATAAGTAGCAAGGCTTTTTTTAATGGCTCTTTGTCAAGAAGTGTTGATAGTGTATTTTTCCAGTTGCATGCAGGTTAAATTTCACAATCTATAAAGCAGTAGCTGGGAACCAAAAGGTTCCTAAGCTGCTGTTTTTATTTCTAGTAATTTATATTCAATGAAGATGCGGTTTCGGAAATTAGAAAAGTTGCGATAGCCATAGGCTGTCCGCTTGATGACCTTGATTTTATTATTAATCCCTTCCACTAATCCGTTTGAATAGTCATAGCTCAGTGCGTTTACAATAGCTCTTTCGGATTGGCGGAATGTCTTCAAAGCTTGGTCCATCTTGGCAGAAAGCCCCCGTTGTTTCTCATGAATGAAGGACCGAAACAAATCCGGTTTCCGGTGCGTAACGGTAAAGACGATTGTTTGGTAGGCATTATAATTCAGGCGGAGACCCTCGTCCAAAGAAAGAATATAATCGATGATCCCCCGTTCCGTCACCATGCCCTTGAAAAGTCTATGATAACGATATTCTGTGCCATTCAACAGTTCTTCTTTTTTCAGAATCAATTTCCAATATTTTTTTAGTTTTCTATAATCTCGTTTTGCTTTCAAGTCATTCGCTTTCTTCAAGGTATTCATAAAGCCAATACGTGCCATATTGAGCGCCCGGTTTACCTGCGTGACGATATGGAAACGGTCAATAATCAATTCAGCCTGAGGAAAGAGCGCCTGGAACAGCTTTTGATAAGGACCATACAGGTCCACAACCACGGTCTTGACCTTGGCGCGTTGTTCTTGTGAAAAACGCAGGAAGTAATCAGTGATTGACTTGTTTCGACGGTCTTCAAGGACATCGAAAATCCGATGGCTATCGGAATCGCAAATAATTAGACTCATGGCTCCATCAGCACTTTTGACGCTTTTAAACTCGTCGATGGCCAAGTTCTCGGGCAGATAGGTGTAGGTTTGACGGAATGTGTTATAAAAGGCTCCGAAAACCCGTTTGACGGTGTTGTTTGATACACGGTGCTCCCGAGCAATATCCTTTTCAGATATGTTACACGTCCCCTGGACTGCGATGGAATGTTTGACATCATTCGAGATGTGGCACCGTTTTTTGACCATCGTTGTTTCCGCAATAAAGGTTTGTCCGCATTCCCTGCACAGGAACCGCTGTTTCTTCAATTCTAAGTAGGTTGGACATCCCGCCATATCCAGGAGCAGCGGGTGGGTCAGCTTCGTCCCGTTCTTTACGATTGAACCAGCGTTCACGCAGCCACAGCATTTACACGCTTTCGGTATGTAGGTGAGCGTGGCGGAGATGATTTTACAGCGCAAGCCGTTCCGTACGTCTTCCTTCAACCAATTATCTTCATCCACCTTGATATTTTTATCTTTTATTCCCAGTAGTTTTCCTATAAAATGATTATGAGACAAATGAATTTCCTCCTAAAATAAAGACTCGATACCTTCATTTTAACGGAAAAATTCATTTGTCTCTTTGTGTTTTTCACAAAAGGGCCAAAGGCCCATCAACACTTAATATTCTAGAGCCTTTTTAATACTTTAAATAATAAAGCAGATAATTTTAAAAGATAATCTTTCAGTGTTAGAATGAGTAGTAGGTGGGGTTGTAGAATGGTCATTCATTTCACAGTCCTGAAAATAATTAAAGGTATCATAGAAAAGCTTAGGAGGTGGCCAGTAGTAGTTGCCAACAATTATGCTTTCATCACTTAATCTCAATTGAAAGCGTTATCTAAAATTGGACTTAACTTAGGAAAAAATAAGGAGGTTTTTTTTAATGGCTTATCAAACAATTAATCCCTATACAAACGAGGTAGTAAAAGAATACCCAGAGGCTACTGATCAACAACTAGAAGATGCACTACAAAAAAGTCATGAGCTTTATCATACATTTAAAAAACAAGATATAAAAGAACGGGCAAAACTGCTTCACCAAGTTGCAGATAAAATTCGTGAAAGATCAGATGAACTCGCTCGCACTTGCACGACTGAAATGGGAAAATTATTGACGGAGTCTAAAGGCGAAGTTGAATTATGCGCAATCATTGCAGACTGGTTTGCTGATCATGCAGAAGAAATGCTCGCACCTAAAGAAATTGAAACAGGTGCTAATGGAATAGCTGAAGTTCATTATCAAGCAACAGGTGTCATCATGATGGTTGAACCTTGGAACTTCCCTTACTACCAAATGATGCGCGTTTTTGCACCAAACTTTATGGCTGGTAACACCATGGTTCTAAAACACGCTTCTAATACACCGTCTTCAGCACAACTTATGGCTGATGTCATTTTGGAAGCCGGGGCCCCTGAAGGTTCATTAACGAATTTATTCTTAAATTACGATCAAGTATCTAAAGCCATTGCTGATCCAAGAGTTCAAGGTGTTGCATTGACTGGTTCAGAAAGAGGCGGCTCTACCGTTGCTAAAGTAGCAGGAGAGAACCTTAAGAAAACAACGTTAGAACTCGGTGGAATGGACCCATTTATTGTTTTAGATGATGCGAATATGGAAGATGTGGTTGATATCGCATGGCGCTCCCGTCTTTATAATAATGGACAAGAATGTACATCATCAAAACGTTTTATTGTAATGGAAGATGTTTATGATGAATTTGTTGAACAATTGAAACACAACTTTAGTAAAGTGAAACCAGGTGATCCATTAGACCCAGATACAACGTTGGCACCAATGAATACTAAAAAGGCTAAAGAAAAGTTACAAGACCAAGTCAATGAAGCCATTGAAGCAGGGGCAAAAGTTGTTTATGGAAATGAACCCGTAGACTTACCTGGTCAATTCTTTATGCCAACGATTTTGACTAACATAGATCGAGATAACCCAGCACATACAACTGAAATGTTTGGACCGGTTGCAGTTGTCTATAAAGTAAAAACAGAAGAAGAAGCAATTGAATTAGCAAATGATTCTTCTTACGGATTAGGTGGTATTGTATTTGCTAGTGATAGCGAACACGGTGCTGAAGTAGCGGCTAAAATAGAAACAGGAATGGTATTTGTCAATAACATCCGTTATTCTTTACCTGAACTGCCATTTGGCGGAGTCAAACGCTCTGGTTTTGGAAGAGAAATGAGTAGTATTGGTCAAAAAGCTTTTGTTAATGAAAAATTAATTGTTAAAGCAGACCGACCTGATATGGATAACCTCGCGGGTGGGCTAGTCGCCACACAAGAACATAAATAAACAATTTGCTATCTCTGAAAAATATTGTGAGACATCACCTCTTAAACAGTTAGACTCAAAGGCTGACTGTTTAGAGGTGGTATCTTTTTGAAATGAAATGATAATAATTGGATATCTGTTTAAAATTGAAAGGAGCTTGTACTCATGAAATTAAAAAATAAAGTTGCTATTATTACTGGTGGAGCTGGAGGAATTGGTCGTGGAATCGGAATGGCTTTTGTAAAGGAGGGTGCTACAGTAGCCATTGTCGATTTGGATAAAGAATCAGGTGAACGTGTTCTTAAAGAATTACAGGAATATTCTCCAGATTCAATCTTTATTCAGCAAGATTTGAGTAAACGCGACGAACTACCAAGTATCGTAGAAAAAGTTGCTGATGCATTTGGTAAAATTGATATCCTTGTCAATAATGCGCACGCTTCGAAGATGGCTTCCATTGAGAAAACGACACAAAAAGATTTAGATCTTTCTTTCAATACCGGTTTTTATCCAACCTTCTATTTGATGCAAGCGGCTTTACCTTATCTAAAAGAAACAAAAGGTAAAATCATTAACTTCTCATCCGGTGCTGGTATTGAAGGGCACCCTAACCAAGGCCCATACGCCGCAGCAAAAGAAGCAATCCGTGGTATTAGTCGTGTCGCTGCTAATGAGTTTGGTCAATTCGGTATTAATGTTAATATAATTTCTCCTATTGCAAAATCAGAGGGAATTATGGAATGGGCTGAAAATAACCCAGAAATATACGACAATATGCTAAAAGGTATCCCAATGGGTCGCATTGGAGAAGTAGAAGAAGATATTGGTCGCGTAGCAGTGTTCCTAGCAAGTAAGGATTCAGACTACATCACGGGGCAAACGTTGATGGTTGATGGTGGCTCAATTAAATTACGTTAATTAAAGAAAAGTGTTGACCAATCTAAAAGCGATTGGTCAATTTTTTCTTTACTTTATAATTAGCTCGTGATAATATTAACTAGTAATCATTTGTGAAATAAAACACAAAGGGGTAATCAGTTTATGGAAAAAATGAAAGCAATTGTCGTAACACCAGAACAAGGAACAGAAATTGTTAAGAAGAAGCTTCGTCCACTAAAATCAGGAGAAGCACTTTTGAAAATGATATGTTGCGGTGTTTGTCATACTGATTTACATGTAAAAAATGCAGATTTTGGCGATGTGTCTGGTAGAATTCTTGGACATGAAGGAATTGGTGAAGTCGTTGAAGTAGCAGACGATGTCACAAGTCTAAAGGTAGGGGATCGCTCAAGTGTTGCTTGGTTTTTTGAAGGCTGTGGCCACTGTGAGTATTGTACAACCGGACGTGAAACCTTATGTAGAGAAGTTAAAAACTCTGGTTATACAGTCGATGGCGGAATGGCCGAGTACTGTATTGTAACGGCAGACTATTCCGTGAAGGTGCCAGATGGTTTAGATTCAGCACCAGCTAGCTCAATCACATGTGCAGGGATAACCTGTTATAAAGCGATTAAAGAAGCAAACCTTATTCCAGGCCAATGGATTTTAATTTCTGGCTTAGGTGGACTAGGTAATTTAGCTGTTCAATATGCTAAGGAAGTATTCAACCTAAAAGTTATTGGTGTAGATATTAACGATACCCAATTAAACTTTGCAAAAGAATCTGGAGCAGATATTTTAATCAATCCACTTCACGAAGACGTTGGAAAAGTTGTGCATGAAAAGGTGGGCGGTGTTCATGGTGCCGTAGTAACCGCTGTGGCCAAATCAGCCTTCAACCAAGCCGTAGATGCGCTTCGTGCTGGAGGGACGGTTGTAGCCGTTGGTTTACCTTCTGAATCAATGGATTTATCTATACCACGTTTAGTACTAGATGGTATTGAGGTCAAGGGTTCATTAGTTGGAACACGTCAAGACCTAGCTGAAGCATTCCAAGCAGGAGCGGAAGGAAAAGTTATTCCTAAATGCGAAATGCGACCAATGGAAGATATTAACGAAATTTTTGAAGAGATGGAAGCTGGAAAGATTCAAGGACGTATGGTTCTTGAACTCTAAAAGAAGGCTTTTAAAAAGCATACTAGTCATACATCAAATAGAAAATTAAGGAGCAGAATAAACTGCTCCTTTTTTTATCGTTAATCGCTTGCTTCCTAATCAAATTTTTTCAAATATAAAGATAAAAGTTCTAAGCCTTTTATCAGCGTTTCTTTTTTACAACAGTAACCCAGACGTGCATGACCTGGATAGTCAAAGGATGAGCCAGGAACCAGTAAGACGCCAGTTTCTTCCAGTAAATCAATACAAAATGACTGATCATCTTGTGGAATATCTAATTTAATAAAAGATGTCGACACATAGTATGGCGAAACAAGACTGACGCGCGGTTCCTTTTCTACCCATTGATTTAAAATTTCTAAATTCTCTTTAACAATTTTACGATTACGTTCTAAAATCTTGTCTTTATTTTTTAAGGCGTGTACAGCTAGTTCATCTGATAAGACACCACCGCAAATCATTGTATAATCACGATATTTACGAAAAATATCTGCTAATTCTTTCGATGAAGCGGTCCAACCGATACGAAGGCCCGGAACTGAGTAAGTCTTTGATAAGGAATTTGTTGAAATTCCTTTTTCATAGAGGTCTGCAATAGAAGTAAAGTCTCCTTCATGAGTTAAGGGTGAATAAACTTCGTCAATTAAAATATAAGCATCAACTTCTCTAGCCATATCAACAATCGCTTTTAGAGTAGGGGTATCTAAGAGTGTTCCAGTTGGATTATTTGCACTGTTCAAACAAATCACTTTGGTTTCCGGCTTTAGCTTTGATTTTAATTCGTTTAAATCTAATTGCCACTGTTCTTCTTCTTTTAGTTCGACAAATTCCACGTGAGCACCAAGAGAGCGGGGAATATCATAAAGCTGCTGATAGGTAGGCAACATGGAGACCACATGATCGCCTGGTTCAATGAGTGCATACAGAGCCAATAAGTTAGCCCCGGTTGCTCCATTTGTTTGTAGAATATTCTCTGGTTCTACCTGTTTATAAAGAGAGGAAACTAGTTCTTTAAAAGAATCAGAACCTTCTATCCAACCATAATCTAAAGGTTTTTGGCTAAGACCTCCAAAAAAATCCTTCACAGTAGTCCCATCCAATCCAACTAATTCCTCAAGCGTTAAGGCTTCAACTGAACTTTGAGAGATATCATAGGTTGCTTTCTTCTCCCATGTATTCAGCCATTCTTCAACGCCGAAATGTGCAATTTTCATTTCTTTTTCTCCTTTACACTTGAATAAATCCAGTGGCAATTAATCCAACCGTCAAAACGGCTGCCATACTAATGACTACCATGGTAAATTTTTCTAAATTATTTATGATACGGTTATTTTCCTTACAAGCCTTTATAAAAAAGTAAAAACCAGGTAAATAAGCAATGCTACACATCAATACATAAGAAAAACCGGCTAATGTAATGCCAATTAACTGGAAGGCAGTCGCGACAACACCAATAAATAATTGTTTGTTATCTTTTTGCTCATAGGAATATTTTATTTGGTAAATTGCAACCAGTAAGTAACAAATTAAAATAGCTGCTGTTGCAAGCGAGTATGCAAATTCATAGGCATAATCTGTGATTAAGAAAGTAAGCAAGAAAAGATTCGTTAAAGTAGCGGAGAAAAACAATGAATAGGTTGGTGAATTGTTAATATTTGTTTTTCCCCAACGTTTTGGCAAAATACCATCACGTGCCATCAGAAAGGCTGTTTCTGCTGGTAACATGGTCCATGATAACCAACTACCTAGAACAGAAATGATGAGACCAATATTAATAAGAGCAGCTCCCCAATTTCCCACAATCATGCGCAAGATATTAGCCATAGCAGGTTGAGAAACGCTAGCTAATTCATCTTGAGTTAAAACACCATAAGGGAGAAGTGACGCTAAAATATAAATCGTTAACAAACCAATTAATCCAATTATTGTAGCTTGTTGTGCATCCGAGCGTTTTTCAGCACGGTTAGCTAAAATACTTGCGCCTTCTATCCCAACAAACACCCACATCATGACCATTAAACAACCTTTTATTTGTTCAAATATAGTAGCAGTGTTAACTGGATTTTGAATTAAATTTGTTGAAACATTGCCCCAGAAAGAGCTTGTAAAGACACCGGCTTTAAAAGAAACAGCTGTAATGATTAAAAATAATAAGAGCGGTACGAGTTTACAGATGGTGATAATCGTATTAACGAAACTGGCACTCTCCATCCCATTATTGACAAGTAATGTCAACGCCCAAATAAATACCGTTCCCATTAAAATAGAAGGAATATTTTGTCCGCCTTCAAAAACAGGTAAAAAATTCCCGATTGCACTCATCATAATGGTTGCAAACGCCACGTTTCCTAACCAGCAAGATAGCCAATGTCCCCATCCACTGATAAAGCCACCTAACTTCCCAAAAGTTTCTTCTGCATAGCCGAATATTCCACCATCTAAATCCGGCCGTTTCGCTGCTAGATTGTTTAAGGATAAAACCAAGGCTAGAAAACCGATACCAACAATGATCCAAGCGATAATAGCTGGCCCTGGAGCAGCTGCTCTGGCTAAGTCACTGGTTATCCCGAACACGCCACTTCCCAGAGACGAACTAATTACGAGGGCAATTAAGCCCATTTTACTAATTCCTTTTTGCTGTTTTACCAAATTAATCCCCCAATTCTGTTTTAGCACTTAAAAACATTATAGGGTACCTCGTTAGAAATGTAAACAGTTTCATAAAGTCCATTCGCGTATTTATTCCTATTTCATGTATAATTGGATTAATAAATGAAAGTAGGTTATAGAGGAGGTTCGATTAGATGGTTGCTTCAACCTTTTTATTAATTGCGCTTGTTTTATTAAATGGTTTTTTTGCCGCAAGCGAACTTGCGTTTATAGCGGTAAATGAAACAAAATTGATGAGCCAAGCGAAAGTAGGAGAACGGAAAGCCGAACGGGTTTTAAAACTCAAACGAACGCCTAATAAGTTCTTGTCAACCATCCAAATTGGTGTCTCGTTAGCGAGTATCTTTTCAGGTGTTTTTGCTTCGGAAGCTTTTGCGACTCTTTTTACTGAGTGGCTTTTAAGCTTTTTTGCCTTGTCATATGGAACAGTCAAGACCTTTTCCATGGTTATTGTTACACTCATAACTTCTTACTTAATGTTGGTCTTTGGTGAATTAGTTCCTAAACGGATTGCACTGGCAAATCCAGAGAAAGTTGCTTATTTCAGTGTTTATCCTTTATCAGCCTTAGCACGTGTGACTACACCTATTGTAAAACTCTTATCGTTGTCTACTAATGCGACTTTAAAGCTAGTTGGTATTAATCCTAAGGAGATAAAAGAAGCTGTCACAGAGGAAGAAATTCGTGCAATGGTTATCGCCGGTGATATCAGTCCAATCGAAAAAGAAATGATTGAAAATATTTTTAAATTTGATGATATGCCAGTAGCCAGAATTATGACTCATCGCGCAGAAATAGTAGCGATTGATTCAAAGGAAAGCTTTGACACCATTCTTGACCGTATCCACAAAGAACGTTATACCCGCTATCCCGTTTACGAAGGAACAATTGACACTATTATTGGTATTATTCATTTACGTGAATTGCTTCGTTATATTCAAGTAAGTAAAAAAGAGGATTTTAAAATTCATAACTTATTAAAAAAACCCTATTTTGTACCTGATTCTAAGCGAGCTGATGAAATATTTAGAGAGCTACAAAAACAACAAACACATATGGGAATTGTCATTGATGAATATGGTAAAACAGCTGGACTTGTTACAATGGAAAATTTGATAGAAGAAGTTATGGGAGAAATTTCTGATGAGTATGATGTTCAAAAAGAATTTGAAATCATAACTTTATCAGACGACGAGTATCTTGTGGCGGGTGCTTATATGCTTGACGATTTACAAGACCTTCTTAAAATAAGGTTACCAACTAAAAAATATGATACTGTAAACGGGTTTATGATTGGCCAGTTAGGAAAAATTCCAACTGAAGAAGATCTAATCGAGAATCGTTCAGTATTTATTTATAAAGGATATCGTTTTCTAATTGAAGAACTTGAGAATAAAATGATTGCAAAAGCTAGAATTACTAAAAAAAGTTTAGAAGTTGATGAAAGTAGTTCAAACGATTATCCTTAATGTTAAGGCCCAATTAAATATAATTTTCGATATGTTTCGATTTCGTTATATAAAGTCTGTGCTTCTTTAATATCCTGACTTGCTAAAGGAATCGCTTCATCTAAAAGAAGTAACTCAATCGCTTGCATTTGTGTGAGCAAAAGAGTTGATTTTTTATGGATACTGACATTATTTAGGCTTTTAATAGCTTTGACATTACTTTTAAAGTCGCTGAATAGCATGGAATTCCTACTTTCTCTAAAACTAAAGTAACACTCATTAGCCAATATTATACTGATAACTAATTGTGATATCAAATACAAGCTAAGTACTCTAAAAAGTAATAAGTAAAAAGGCTTCTCTTTTTTAGAGAAACCTTTTTTGCGTAGCACGATAAAATTTAAACAAAGGCATCGATGAGACGAATGATACCGGCAATCAAGAAATAAACCGCAATAAGGAACGAATGATTCTTTTTTTGGATGTTTACCAATAATTAAAATGGTATAATATGATTATAAAGAAGATTTTAAAAGATAAAAAACTACACGTCTTATAACAATGAACTTTTACCGTCAAACTATCTGGTGCAAATAGCTGAACTCTGTAAAGGAGGAGAGACGTGTGGGGATGATGAAGCAAATAATGTGGGAACGAAAACTCATTTTTATCTTGCTTGTTATACTACTGATATTAGAACTTCTTTTTGCCTGTTCAGGATTTAAAATGCGTAAAGACAATAAACTATTAGGCTGGGGGTACTTTATCTTTGGTTTGTTACTAGTACTATTTATTCTTTACTTAATATTTTTTAAACTACTTTAATCAACAAAGGAAAGGAGGGTGATTATGAAAGTTTTATTAGTAACAGACTTATATATTCCTGTAATCAACGGTGTTGTTACTTCAACTCTCTCATTAAAAAAATCTTTAGAAAAATTAGGACATGATATACGTGTTTTAACATTGTCTGAGGATGATTACATTGATAAGAAAAATAATATTTACGGCGTTTCTTCATTTAATGTTAATAAAATCTATCCAGATGCTCGAGTAAAGTTAATTAAAGATCGAGCGGTTCTAAAAAAGATAATGGAGTGGGAACCTGATATCATCCATACACAAAGTGAATTTAGCACCTTCCGAATGGCCAAATATATTGCCCATCATTTATCAATCCCAATGGTGCATACCTATCATACTGTGTACGAGGACTACACCCATTATTTCTCACCTAGCAAACTAGCCGGACGAAAAGTCGTTTCGCTATTATCTCGAAAAATATTACGCGAAGCAGAGTATATCATTGTCCCAACTGAAAAAGTTAAACAGCTTTTGGCTAGCTATGAAGTAACGCAACCCATTAGGGTTATTCCTACTGGGATTCAATTAGAGCGTTTCAACAAAAAAATGCAACCGCAGGAACGAAAGAAGCTTCTGGAAAAATGGGGAATCCCCGATGATAAATTTCTGCTATTGTCGCTTGGACGACTAGGTAAAGAAAAGAACGTGGAAGAATTAATCTACTTTGTATCGCGTCTACAAGAAGATGTCCACTTATTAATTGTTGGAGATGGACCTAATCGCGCTGAACTAGAAATGTATGCAAACAAATTAGGTATGTCTGATCGAGTAACTTTTACCGGCATGATTGATCCCCTTCAAGTTGCATCTTTCTATCAGAATGCCAATTTATTTGTGAGTGCTTCAACTAGTGAGACGCAAGGATTGACCTATATCGAAGCGCTTGCGAGCGCCTTACCTATTTTATGCCGTGCAGATAAAGCCATGGATGACATTGTTATTAAAGAGAAAACAGGATTTCAATATCATAATTTTGAAGAATTTGAAGTGTATTTAAACCAAATGATCCAAAATAAAACACTCTATCTCAATATGAGCGCTGAGTCCAAAACATTTGCCCATAAACATTACTCTTCGGAGCATTTTGGGAAAAATGTCTGTGCGATTTATCGAAAAGCTCTTGAAACCTATCATCAAGAAGATACCATTCCTTATACCGAATGGGAGTAAAAGAATAAACCATTGAAAGGAGAACGCTCAATGGATCCAAAACACCCACATATGTTCTCAAAAAAGACCTCACTTTCATTTTTACGTCGCTATAAACGGTATTTTCAGATTAGTTTACGACTGCTAGCTATTTCGGGTGTCTTTTTAACTATTTATGGATTTTATTGGGGCTATCATCAAAATCTTTTTACTTCTGACCTTGCTTTGAGTCAATTCTTACAAAGTATCGGGCCCCTAGCTCCATTTTTATTTATGATGCTTCAAATCATTCAAACAATGTTCCCACTAATCCCTGGCGGTCTCACAATACCAGGAGGTCTAATGATCTTTGGCATGGGCTATGGCTATCTTTTAAACTTTGTCGGGATTATGATTGGATCGATTATAAATTTTACGCTTGCCCGAAAGTTCGGACGACCACTTGTGCAGTCATTGATGGGAAACAGAACTTTTAATAGGTATGTTCGTTGGTTGGATAACCCGAAGCAATTTAAAAGGTTATTTATATTTGGAATGTTTTTCCCACTGTCGCCGGCAGATCTTCTCTGTTATTTAGCAGGTTTATCTGATCTTTCCTATCGTGACTATCTATTAATCCTATCACTCGGAAAACCGATTGCCTTATTTCTATATTCTTACGGAATGGTAGAAATACTCAACCGACTTTTTCAACTACTATAATAAAAAGGATGAGCGATATGCGCATTTATCTCTGTAGTGATTTTCAATCACTCATTAAACAAAGCGGTATTGGTCGCGCCATGTTGCACCAACAAATGGCTTTAGACGAACAAAGGATTCCTTATACCACAACTGGTGAAGAACCTTATGATATTATTCATATCAACACAATTTTCCCTCAATCTCACTTGAAGGCTAAACGAGCAAGAAGGGCTGGTAAAGCAGTTATCTACCATGCGCATTCTACCATTGAGGATTTTCGAAATTCCTATTTTTTCGCCAATACGTTGGCGCCTTTGTTTGGATGGTGGCTTAAAAAGTGCTATCAATCGGCAGATTTACTATTGACACCTTCTGATTATTCAAAATCTTTAATCGAAGCATATAGACTAGAAGTGCCAATCGCTGTCATATCCAATGGAATCGATCTTACCTACTGGAGAAGTAGTGAACAGGAACAAAAACAATTTCGAGAAACGTATGCCATCAGTCCGGACGATAAGCTGATTATTTCTGTAGGCCACCAAATAAAGCGAAAAGGAATCCTAGATTTCGTCGCTATGGCCAAAGCACTCCCGGACTATCAATTTATCTGGTTTGGTTATACGGATAAAAAATTACTTTCTAAAGAAATCGTCCAAGCAGTTGAGACAGATTTACCCAATCTACAGTTTCCGGGATATATTGAACGTGATTCCTTACGAGTTGCTTATCAAGCTTGTGATTTGTATGTGTTTTTGACACATGAAGAAACAGAGGGCATCGTTTTATTAGAGGCGTTAGCTAGTAAAACACCAACACTTGTTCGGGATATTCCCGTGTTTAACTTTTATAAAGCAGGTGAAACTCTTTATAAAGGTCAGACATTAAATGATTTTATCTGTTACACGCAAAAGATTCTTCAAGGAGAATGTCCCCCATTGGTGGAGAATGCTTATAAGAAAGTATCCGAAAAAAGCATCCAGCGAGTTGGGGATGAGCTCAGAAAAAATTACCTGCGGGTCTTATCGATAAAAAAGGAATCAACTGAATCCGTTTGAATCTTATCAGATGGGTTGGTATCCTTTCTGCATATTGTAAGCGCGTACAATAATGTTTATACGATAAATTAAAAATGAAAAAGGAGACGAGTTCATGAATCATTATGCAATGAATGAGTTAACGAAATTATCTGTGTCCAATACACCGCCTTATGACGCTTTACAGGCTTTTGTTAGAGATAACCATATCGCAATAGCAGGACGAGAAGAAGGGCCACTTTCAAAATACATTTTTGGAGCAAAAGACGTTTTCAAGGTAAAGGGAAGTACCTAGGGAAATGGGCACCCAGATTGGCTACGTAACAGCCCGCCAGATGATTTTACTGCCAGTGCGATTGTTACGCTACTTGAATCGGGAGCAGATTTGGTAGGAAAGACGATTTGTGATGAACTTTGTTACAGTATTAGTGGTGAAAATTGGCATTATGGGAGTCCGTTAAATCCAGCGGATACCCGTCGTTTAACAGGAGGGTCTTCGAGTGGTTCGTGTCCCGCAACTGCTAGAGGACTGGTTGACTTTGCTATCGGGAGTGACTGTTTAGGTTCAGTACGTGTTCCAGCTGCCTATAATGGTGTCATTGGCATGCGACCTAGTCTAGGACGCATTCAAAATGATGGTGAAGCACCTTATTGTAAGAGTATGGACGTCCTAGGTTATGTCGCATCACAAAAACAAGTGTTTCGAGATGTTTCCGAAGTTCTACTGGGAGAAGATCCAAAAGCGATGCCTCTAAAGACCCTTTACGTCATCGATGATGCCTTTGAAGCAGTGGACGAGAGTGTTCGAGATGCCTTTCAAGAAACCATTGAAACAATTGGCCAACACATAGACAAGGTTGAACACATTACCATCGCCGAGGAAGGGTTGGAGTACTGGGTCAAAGAAGTGTTTCAAATTGTTCAAGGCTATGAAGTTTGGGATAGCTACGGCGGTTTTGTCAATAAATACCGTCCCCGTTTATCTCCCGGACCCAAAGACCGTTTAGAAGTTGCTTCAAAAATAACCCGCGAAGCCTATTTAAAAGCAAAAGAAAAACAAGAAGAATTTCGTCAACGCATAGAAAAATTACTATCAGATGGTGCCGTCTTAATTGAACCAACTGCTTCATCGGTGGCACCCTTGAAATCAACCTCTCTCGAAGAAATTAATCGTCTGAGAGCGCAATCGTCTCACTTGTTGTGTATTTCTGCTCTTGCTGGAATTCCTCAAATCACGTTACCGTTACTGGAACAAGATGATGTGCCACTTGGTGTGACATTGATGAGTGCGAAAAACACTGACCCTACTTTAATCGACTTTGCTCTACAATTCTTAGATGAAACGAAATGAGAGGAGAATAAACATGACTAATATTTTAATCCGAAATGCTCATTTGAAAGACGAACAACCAACCACTGATATTAAGATCAGTGGTTCAAAAATTATTGAAATCGGAAACAACCTTGTTAATGACAATGATGCTCTTGAAATTGACGCAGAAGGAAACGTTGTCTTGCCAACTTTTATAGAAAGTCATATCCATCCTGATAAGGCATTTTTAGAAGAGCGTAAACCCAATGTATCCGGCACCTTAGCGGAAGCTCTTAAAAATACTGCTGAGTTAAAAGCTAAATATACCTATGATGATGTTTTTAGTAGAGCCCAACGTTTGATCAAATGGTCCATTCGAAATGGGACTACCATTATGCGCGCTATTCCTGACGTGGATCCCTTTGAAGAAACCTTAGGCGTTAGAGTTCTGGTTGATTTAAGAGAGAAATATAAGGATTTATTGGATATGCAAATTTGCGCCTTTCCACAAGAGGGAATCGTCCGGCACCCAGAAGTCTACGATATGATGGAAGAGTCTATTAAAATGGGTGCGGATATTGTCGGAGGTTGTCCGTATAGTGAGGATTCAATTGAAGATACAAAGAAACATATTGAGATGGTTTTTTGTTTTGGCTCAAAAATATGACTTATCTATTGATATGCATGCGGACTTTGGAACCGATGCTTCAGGCCCACAAAACACGGTTGTTGAATTGATTGCTGAAAAAACAATCGAACGGGGTTATGAAGGGCGCGTTTCATTAGGGCATGTGACCACTCTGGGCTCAATTGATCCAGAAGTCGCCGAACCTATTTTTGAAAAATTAGCCAAAGCCCAAGTGACCATTGTTCCCTTACCAGCAACCGATATGTTTATGAATGGGCAAGCTGAAAGAAAAAATAAACCGCGTGGTATGGCACCGGTAAAAGCCATGCTAGAAAAAGGCGTAAATGTGGCCTATTCTTCCAATAATATCCGTAATGCCTTTACACCCTTTGGGGATGCAAATCTCGTGACAGTTGGCTACCTCTTACAAGTGTCTCAACAAATGGGCTCTGCTAAGGAACGGTCTCAAGTGGTCGAAATGGCAACAACCAGTCCGGCTAAAACTCTGGAATTAACAGATACATATGGGATTGAAGTGGGTAAGCATGCTGATTTAAATATTTTCGATAGCCATACCATTCGGGACTTCATTAATGATCAATCTAAACTTCGTTATGTCATTAAAAAAGGTGAAATTCTCGTTAAAAATGAATACTATACTGAGTTAAACGCTTTATTAGAAGACGAATAACAGAAAAATCTACTAAACCGTGCTTGTAGACACGATTTAGTAGATTTTTTGGTTTGAACTTATTTTGTGAATTTTTCCTTGATTTGATAGTTATCTGCTTCAATTTTTTCATATAACCAAGATAAATCTAATGAACCATCCTGGTTAATAGCTTCAAACTGTTTATTTTCTTTTTCCAGCGCTTTCAAGGATGCTTCGTAGAGATCATCCGCGTCTTCAGGATGAAAAGTCACAATCCCTGATTGATCACCTACTACAATATCTCCTGGATAAATGACTCGATTTCCAATCGCAATCGGCGTATTAACAGTTCCAGGTCCATTTCGCAAGGGACTATTACTGGTTGAACTAACAGCATAAACAGGAAAATCTAACTTGGATATCTCTTCTTTATCACGAATAGCCCCATGAATGACCAAACCATTCAAACCACGTTTAATAGCTAAAGTAACCATCATTTCGCCTAATATTGCTCGCTCAGTAAAGCCTAGACCAGAAACGACAATCACATCGCCAGGCTTTGCATTATCAACAGCGTAATAGACCAAAGTGTTATCACCTGGAGTCACGGAAACCGTATAAGCACTCCCTAATAAGGGTGTTTAATTTAATGGAACCAAAGAAGAAGGGAGTGCAGCGGTTTTATTCATAGCGTCTCCAATCACAGTTGGTGGAATCTCTTTGAATTTACGGATTTTTTCTTCTTCTAAGCAATCAAAATCCTTGTATATTTCATAGCCAATGTTTTTCATAATAGACCCATCCTTTATAAATAGTTTACGACCGATTTGGTTATTTAAAATAGGTAATTTGTTCCGCATCCAATCGAACGGTATCAAATCCGGTTTCTGCTGCCTGGCCGATTGAGACAACCATAACCGGGTAATAGCGTTCCGCATCTAAACCAAATGCTTCAGCTAGACCATCTGAATGAAACCCCGTAATGGGGCAAGTATCATAGTGATGGTTTCTGGCAACAAGCATCAGTTGCATGGCTACGAGACCGGCATCGATGGTGACGACTTTCTCCATTTTTTCTTTCGAGAAATTTCGGTAGTGGGGAATAATGCGACCCAACTGGTCATCTCTCGTTTCGGGTGTCATTTTCTTCTCATTGACTGCTTGGTTATAGATTTCCTCTCCATATTCATAGCACTGTAAGTCACCAAAAACTAAAATCATCGCCGCAGCACTTTCATTTTGACTAATATTTCGACGAATAAAAGGGGTTAGTTGTTCTTTTCCTTCTTCACTTTCTACAACAACAAACCGCCATGACTGCATATTAACGGCAGAAGGAGCCCGGGTAGCTTCTTGAATAATGGTAAGCATCTCTTCTTTAGGAATTTTGACATCGGGATTATACCGACGAATTGACCGTCTACCAGCTGAATCCGTCATGGGTATGCAAGGAGACTTCTTCGATAGCCATTGGGATATGTTGTGGGCCCTGATTGGTGCTCTGGTATCTGTTTTTGTCTTTGATGGGTATCATGATAGACAATTTACCAATGTTAAAAATGGAAAGGATGATAAAAAATGAATGATATTCTCAATTCTGATATAGAAGTTCAATGTGATGGGATAACAGTTGAAGGAATGACTGAAACTAATAATGAACAATAAATAATATTGCTAATTTAACTAATCAGATACGGCATTCAACTTCTACTATAACAATTAATTATAAGAGTTATATACTATATTTCAAGGTTTGGTAAATCAAAAAACTAGGAGTGAACAATATGACAAAAAAAGACAAAGAAAAAATTCTTGCCATTTCAGAAATAAACAGTTTATATAAATTACCGCTGAGTGTTATTAACGATTTACAGAAAAACTATCCAAAAATATTAGAATCTGTTAGTAATGTTGGCCATCTTGGTTCAAAGTCACAAGATAGTGTTTATGCTACAATTGATAAGGCAATGGAAATTTTTAATAAACAATTGGAAGATCCAAATCTATCTGAAGAATCTAGAAATAGTATCAATGAGAGCATAAACAATCTGGTAAATAGAGCTGATAATAAAGATACTGAATTCAAAAAGTGGATGTTTAGTTTAGTTATTGTCGGGGTTGGTGGTTTAGGTTTAAGTGGATTGGCACTAACTGAAAAAGGTTCTGAATTAGGAAAAACATTGCTAAACTCATTTAACAAAATTTGATTTGTCAATTTAAGCTAGACAAAGTAGATTCATCTATGTAACTCAAAAATACTTCCAGCGGCGTCTGGTATGCCAAGGATTTTCGTGGGATATTATTTCGCTTGTTCGCAACCGATGAGACAAATGTTTAGTCCACTTGATTGAAGTCCATTTCTTTTGGCAACCCATCTTTTCGCAGCAATCCGTTGGAGTTTTCATTTAATGCGCGCTGTGATGGCGTTCCAGGATCGGCAAAATAGATGGCGATATCATGTTGGTTGCTTAGGTTTTTCCAATTGGAGAATTCTTTTCCACAATCAAAGGTGATGGACTTAAATAGATGTCTAGGAATCGATTCAAACCACTGGTTCAGTGTATTCTCGATATCGTTTGCCTTTCGCCCATGGGGCTTCAAGGTGGTAATGACTTTGGAAAGTCGTTCTACCAAGGTGATGACGGCACTTTTGTGATGGACACCAACAATAGTATCACCTTCGATATGACCAAATTCTTCCTTGAATACCGGATAATCCTTTTCCCTTTCAACGATATTCCTCTTGAAAGCCTGTTTTCCCCGACGTTCTTGATGGCCGTTTGGTTTCCGCTTTCCCTTCATGGGTAAAGTTGTTTCATCGAATATCTTTTCTTTGAAGCGACGATAGAGCGTCCGCATGGAACATGCGATTGGCATTTCTTGGCGACCAATGATGACATCTGGCGTCCATCCCTGTGCAATTTTTTTATTGATGTACACTTGTTGTTCCTCGGGCAGGATTATCTTGTGCCGTCCACAACGCGCCTTGTTTTTCTTATATTGTCGGTAATAATCCAAGGCCGTATGGCCTTTCTTCAGGAAGTTGATGACGTTGTAGATGGTCATTCTAGAACGTTTTAACTGAGCCGATATTTTTGTTACAGCGATATTTTGGTGGTAGTAAGCCTCTATCATCACTAGTTCATCCATGGTAAGATGGGTGTAGGTCATTCGTGATCACTCCTTTGTATTCTTTGGTAGGAATTACAATTTGAGTGTACCACGAATGGCTTATTTATTTGTCTAGCTTAATTTTACAATCGGCGAAAAATAAAAATTAGAATATAATTTAAAAGAAAGAGCTAACAAAATTAAAAATGTCAGCTCTTTCTTCAATGAACTGCCCCCTGTCTACTTGACAGGGGGCAGTTCATTATCTCAAGAAGTCTTATTTTTATAGAAACAAATTCATCTGTTGGGGCGCTAATCCGTCAAACTCAATACCCAGCATTTTCTGAAGGGTCTTGGCATTTTTAGCAGCATGTCCGCCCGAGTTATTATTAAAGATAACGGTGACTTCTTTGGATTCTTTTTCTAAATCTAAGGCTGCTTGTTTGATTTCTTCTAGGTCTTCATCACTATAGTCGTATAAGGTACGAAAGGTCCGCCAATCCTTTGTATCATCGCCTAACCAGCCTTCATAGTTACGCCCATGTAAGCGAATGAAGGTTTTGTCGGGGTTTGATGCCACAGGAGTGAAAGGGACTGAATTATGGGGCGTTTGAGGTTGGTCGACAACGACGTGAATGAACTGCATTTCTTTTAAAAAAGCGAGTGTGCCTTCTTTAAATTCATCACTGTACCAACTTTGGTTACGAAATTCCACTGCAATGGGTAAATCCCCCATCAGACGGCGGACGCGTCTTAAGTATGAAACTTCTTCTTTTTGACAGACAAAGGTCGGTGGGAATTGAAACAGAAAAGCTTTTATTTTTCCGCGCTTAACCATTGGATCAAAGGTCAATCGATAGATTTTAAACAGTTCTTCCAAACTGCGTGTTTCTTTTATTTGACCTTTGTGACCAGTAAGTGGGGCGTAAGCTTTTGGGATGAACTGAAAGGTGTCAGGCGTCGTTTCAATCCATTTGGTAATATTTTTGGCAGGTGGAATAGCATAGAAACTTGAATCCAGTTCGACGATCGGAAAATGACTAGCGTAATCCACTAATTTTCTTTTGGGATCTGGACAGATAAGTGGGTGATCGGACCAACCGGTAAGTCCAATTTCAATCATGAGTTATCCTCCTTTAAGGAAAGACTTTTGTTAATCATATAATTTTTTTGTAGTGAAATGCAACGATTTAGCCCTTATAGGTATTTAATTATTGACAAGTCATAAATAAAGGGGCATGATAAATGAACAACGTTCAGAAAGGATTATGACACGTGGAAAATAATTTGAGCAACCATAAAGAAGTTATCTTGTCACAGGCAAAAAAAATTGCAGTAAGCGATGGTATCAGCAAAATAAATATTCGAACCGTTGCTAAAAACAGTGGCATTGCGATTGGAACGGTTTATAATTACTTCCCATCTAAAGGGGATTTATTGATATCGGTGGTGACAGAGTTTTGGGACGAAGCCTTTGCGGATCTAGAAGGAATCACTTCTACAAGTTCAAATTTTTTTGATAATTTAGAAAATATATATAGGGTCTTAGATAATTATCTCCATCATTTCAAAGAGAATTGGCTGAATCAACTTGTTTTACTAAAAGCAGATGAAAAGGTAATGGCCCGAAAAAAAGAAGAAGAGTACTTCCAGAAGGTACACGATAAACTAATTTTACTCATAGACCGTGATCCGGATTTACAAGACTATCCATGGTCAGAAGTTATTTCGAAAGAAAAGATGGCGGAATTTATATTTGATCATATGCTAATAATACTAAAAAAAGAGAAGGGCGATTTAACATTTTTCATCGCACTCTTAAAACAAATACTTATAAATAAAAATCGGACAGTGTAGGAGTTTTAATTTTATCAAAGAGTGAACAGTGTTCATTTGGCTTATACTAAAACTTAAAGGAGCTTTTATATGGAACCAATTATTTCTGTTTCCCATTATACAAAAAAGTATGGTTCATTCACTGCTGTTGACGATGTGTCGTTTGAGGTAGAAGAAGGGAGTATTTTTGCTTTCCTTGGTCCAAACGGAGCTGGCAAGAGCACCATGATTAATACGCTTTGTACGCTCTTAGAAAAAACATCTGGCCAATTAACCATCAATGGTTTTGACTTGGATACACAGAAAAATGAGGTACGAAAAAGCATCGGTGTTGTTTTCCAAGATCAAACCTTAGATGAAAAAATGACCGTTCATGAGAACCTGAAAATGCATGGGGTATTTTATCAAGTTCCTAAAAAAGAACTAAAAGAACAAATTCATTTTGTTTTGGAACTTGTCGATTTATTAGAATGGCAAGATGCATCGGTTTCGAGCCTTTCGGGTGGGATGAAGCGACGGGTAGAAATTGCCCGTGCACTCTTACATTATCCGCGTGTTCTTTTCCTAGATGAACCGACAACAGGCCTGGACCCACAGACACGGAACCGGATGTGGGAATATATTTTACGCTTGCAGAAAGAAAAAAACATTACGATTTTTCTTACCACACACTATATGGACGAAGCAGAAATTTGCGACCGTGTTGCCATTATTGATGGAGGAAAGATTGTTGTGAATGACCACCCCCAAGCTTTAAAACAAAAATATACCCGAGATAAAGCTAAAGTTCGTCTCAAAGACCCGCTTAAATTTATTCAAGCACTTGAAGATGAAAACTTTACTTATCAGCAGTTAGAAAATGGTTATTTATCTGTTCACATTGATGATATTCAAATTTTTCTAAGCTTTATTGAGTCTTTCAAGGAAGAAATCGAAAGTCTTGAAATCAAAAATGGCACACTTAATGACGTCTTTTTAGAAATCACTGGTAAAGAAATTCGTGAGGAGGCAGCAGAATGAAAGTTGCTTATGCATTATGGCTCCGTAATATTAAAAGCTTTGTACGCGATCGAATCCGTCTAATTATTTCAATTATCATTCCTTTCTTTTTTATTTATGTTTTTAGTTCTATATTTAAAAGTGATCAAGTCGAAAATCCAACGGCTTTTATGTTAGCTGGTGTGATTATTGTAACGGTTTTTCAAACCTCTTTGTCTATTGCAACTTCAACCATTGATGATATGATTTCTGGTTTTATGAAGGAAGTTTTGGTCAGTCCAGCTTCTCGCTTGCAAGTTGCGATTGGACAATTACTGTCGGCGGCTACAATTGCGACTGTTCAAGGTTTTTTAATTGTCATCATTGGCTTGTTTATCGGGTTAAATTTTGAAAATTGGTTAACACCCTTATATGTAATAGGAGCGATGATTTTAGTTGGGATTGTTTTTTCAGGATTAGGTCTCTTTCTCGCTTCAAAAGTAAAGAGTGCACAAACCTTCCAACTGGTCCAACAAGCCATTGTGTTACCTTTTACCTTTCTATCGGGTGCCTATGTTCCGTTATCACTACTACCGAGCACCTTGAGGTTTGCGGCTTATCTGAATCCAATGACCTATACGACGGCTTTTTTTAGAACCATTATATTAGAGCAAGGAAGCGTATCAACCGCGCGTATGTTACAAACGGGATTAGCCTTTGACATAAATGGCTTTATTGTAACGCCTTGGTTAAGTGGATTGATAATTGCCATTTTTGGATTACTCTTTATCTTTTTAGCAACTTCTTCTTTTGTCCAGGCTGATTTTTCAAAATTTTCGCGGTCTTCTGGACCTAAAAAGCGACCAGAAAGTGCTTAATTAAATCAACCTCATGCCAATATACGCTTGGCATGAGGTTGATTTATTCATAACTAGCTTATTCAAAAGAACCCGAAACAATTTTTCCTTTAAACATAACGACGCGTTCAGGACAAACACGTGCAACTAAATGAGCGGTGCTTTCAGCTTTTGTGAATAAGATATCGGCTGAATCACCAACTTGAGGCCATTGCATATTGCCATTTGAATCTAGAGCGGTTAGTCCGTTAGAAACCAGACCGTATGCCTGACTTAAAGAAACTTCATCCGTCATAGAAAATACTTCTGCCGCGCGGCTTGCCCGCTGAATTAAATCTCCCGTTCCAAAAGGACTCCAGTGGTCATTAATATTGTCATTCACTACATGAACCTTTACACCGTGTTCCTGTATGAAAGGAATAGGGGGAGCAGCACCATCAATGGGGACCGTTGTATTAATACTAATATTTTGTTCAGCCAGTTGTTGGACGATAGGCAGAAGTGTTTCCTCATTTACTTGCCCCATACAATAGGCATGACTAATGGCAACTTTCCCTTGTAGCTGGTATTGTTTGGTGAAAGCAATGATACGTTCAATTTCAAAGATACCTAAACTCCCAGAATCATGTAGATGGATATCCACTGCTTTATTGTTGTCTTTAGCAATATCGAAAGTTAATTTTAGGGATTTTTCGATATTCGTATCTATCGTTGCTGGATCTAAGCCACCTACGATTTGAATGCGTTGATCCGCAGCCGCTTGAGATAACAATCCCTCTTCTTCGGTGTGCAAGCTACCGTGTTGTGGAAAGGCCACTAGTTCATAATCTAAACGATGCTTATTTTCCTCTAAAACTGCTTTAATTATTCTGAGGTTTTCCATCTCGATGACCGGGTCAATATTCACCTGAACACGTAGGAAAGTCGCACCTGATCCGCCAATTAAGTCTATTAAAGCTTGGGCTTTTTTGGGTGTTTCCGGTAGAAAGTCTTCTAAAAACTGTTCTTCCTCTTCAATTCGCTCTTGAACACCAGTCACCGGTATGACGGCTTGCCAGCCACCACCAAAATGTCCCTTATCCAAATGCACGTGATTATCGCGAAGAGAAGGGGAGGCTAGATAGCCTTTTGCGTCTTTTGTATCAGCATCTGTTTCTGGAGCATTTTCAGTAATCTCTTTAATGATGCCATTTTCGATTCTTAAAGCAACTGTAGTTGTTTCGGTTACGATATGTCCTGGTTTTATTTCCTTATAACCTGTTTCTAGACGAAGATTTTTAATCCATACCATTCTGACTCCACTCCTTTATATCTATCACTTATTTTCATTTATCATAAAGAATTTTTATTGATTATGAAAGAGATAGCTGCTTTCAATTCATTTAAAAAGATTATTGTTCTTACTAAAAATAAGTTTTTATAAAGGTAAGCAGATTGCATTCTTTATTCCTGAAATAAGCGTATAATTAAAGATACCCGATTCTTGAGAGAACGTCACATTCTTATATTACAAAGAAATGATTAATAAATGAAAAGGTGAGAATATGTTAGAGCTTAAAAATATTACAAAATCATATCGAACCAAAGATTTTGTACAAAACGCATTAAATAATGTCTCGATTACATTTCGAGATAATGAGTTTGTTTCTATTTTAGGGGCATCTGGATCAGGAAAAACAACCATGCTGAATATCGTTGGTGGACTTGATCAATATGATTCTGGTGACTTAATCATAGAAGGAACCTCTACTCGAAAGTATAAATCTGCCGACTGGGATACTTATCGCAATAGTCGAGTTGGATTTATTTTCCAAAGTTACAACCTAATCCCTCATCAAACCGCTTTAGCAAATGTGGAGCTCGCTTTGACTCTTAGTGGTGTTTCAGCAAAAGAACGGAAAGATCGAGCTATTGAGGCACTAAAAGATGTCGGTTTAGCAGACCATATCAACAAATTACCAACGCAACTGTCAGGTGGACAGATGCAGCGAGTCGCGATTGCGCGTGCGCTAATCAATAATCCAGAGATTGTTTTAGCCGACGAACCTACTGGTGCTTTAGACAGTGTGACTTCAGACCAAGTGATGGACCTGCTTCAAGAAATTGCCAAGGACCGGCTTGTGGTAATGGTCACTCATAACCCAGAACTCGCTCACAAATATACCAATCGAATTATTGAACTGAAAGATGGCGAAGTGCTTGGCGATACCAACCCCTATGTCCTTGCTGACGCAGCACTATTGGAAAATAAAAAGCCATTGAAAAAAACACGGATGTCCTTTTTTACGGCTATCTCTTTATCCATTAGTAATCTATTGACAAAAAAAGGGCGGACTTTTATTACCTCAGTAGCCGGATCCATCGGAATTATCGGGATTGCTTCGATATTGGCTCTAGCAAGTGGGATTAACCGTTATATCGAAAACGTTGAACAAGAAACAATGAGTGCTTTTCCACTGACCATTGATTCCTCAGGTATTGATATCACCAGTTTTTTAGGTGGAGAAGGCAATGTGTCTGAAGTAGCCGAAAACGAAGAGTCGCAAGAACTTCAAGAGGGTGAAGTACCCGTTTTGAACACCATTACCTCGCTGTTTTCTTTTCAAAATAAAAATGATCTAAATAGTTTTAAAAATCATGTCGAAACAAACCGCAGCCAAATTGATCCTTATGTAAAAAATATCCAATATAAATACGGCATTACCCCACAAATTTATTTACAAGGTGAAGCAGCTGGCGTGAGACAAGTAAACCCAGATACCATTTTTTCCCAGTATGGATTTGGCAATACCGGTGGTTTGGATTTAATCGCTGGTGCGGGTGATATTGGTATGCGTAATTTTAGCGAACTTCCTGGGGATGTCTCACTCTTTCAAGACCAGTATGATGTTGTAGCAGGTAAGTGGCCAACGGAAAAGAATGAAATCGTTGTTGTCTTAATGAATAGTGGCTCACTGACTGATACCACCATGTATACGCTTGGTTTAAAGGACCGTCAAGGATTGGAAAGCATGTTCGAAAACTTTACCAATGAAGAACAACTTGAAGTAGAAGAGGTCAAAGATGAAACCATTGATTTTGAAGAGATACTAGCAACGGAATTTAAATTAATTAATCCAGCTGAAAAATACACCTATGATGATTCTTATAATATTTGGGTGGATAAATCAGATGATACAACGTACATGGACCAAGTAATTGAGTCAGGACTAGATTTGAACGTTGTGGGTATTGTCAAAGCCGATCCAGATACTAATAATCCCATCCTTTCATCCGGACTGTATTATCCGTCTGAACTGACTGAATACTTAATCAAAGAAGCTGCTGGTTATGAAATTGTTCAAGAACAAGTTGCTAACAAAGATGTTAATGTTTTTACAGGTCAACCATTTGATAGTGAGGCGGAACTAGCTCCAGAAGAGCTCTTCAACCTTGAAGATTTCATTACGGTTGACGAAGCGGCAATTCAAAATGCGTTTAATTTTGACATGTCAGCATTGAATATCGATTTTTCAGATTTCCAAATCAATGTCGATCCAACGAGCTTACCTGATTTAGACTTAGATGTTTTAGCTGAAAGTATTTCAGCACAAATAAATGTTCCAACCGAGTCCGTTCAAAGTATCCTCGTTACTGTTTTACAAGACTTTGTTGCCACCCAAAACGAACAAAATGTCACGGAATTAGAAGACTGGGTAGCGAATTTTGATGTTTATATTAATAGTGAGGAAGTACAAGAGCAATTACTGCAAGCTTTTGAACAAATTAATAATAATACTCAAATCGCACAGCAATTAACGGAGATTATTCAAAACTACTTTAATACTTATATCGGACAGGCTTTCAATCAACTGATAGGCAGTGTCCAAGCGGACTTAGCCAATCAAATTGATGCAAAATTGTTTGATTTAGGTGCCAACATTCAAAATGCGGTCAGTGTGGATCCCGATATCTTGTCTCAAGCTTTCCAATTCAATATTGATGAAGACGAGTTATTTACACTCATCCGCAGTTTAGGAGAACGGGAGCAAATCAGTCCAAGTTCAAACCTAACAACACTTGGCTACCGTGACTTGGATGATCCAACCGAAATAAATCTTTATCCAAAAGATTTTACAACTAAAGAGAGTGTCGTTACCTTTATTGACAACTACAATACCCAAATGCAAAATAGTGACCAAGAAGAGAAAGTTGTTAAATATACCGACTTTATCGCGGCGATTTTATCTTCGGTTACAACAATCATTAATACCATTTCTTATGCTTTGGTAGCCTTTGTTGGTATTTCACTGGTAGTTTCATCCATTATGATTGGCGTGATAACCTATGTCTCAGTATTGGAAAGAATCAAAGAAATTGGAATTTTGCGTGCGATTGGTGCTAGTAAGAAAGACATCCGTAGAGTATTCAACGCGGAGACTTTAATCATCGGTTTTGTAGCAGGAACGTTTGGAATTTTAGTTACTTATGGAATCAGTTTGATTGCCAATGTTATTGTCTATGATAAGTTTGGTATTCCAAATATTGCGCATTTAGAACCCGGTGCCGTCGTAATTCTAATCTTAATTAGTATGTTCTTAGCCTTTATATCAGGATTAATTCCATCTTCAACCGCTGCTAATAAAGATCCGGTCGAAGCATTAAGAAGCGAATAAACATTTAAATAAGCAAGTCCCTCATTTTTATTGTGAGGGACTTGCTTTTTTTATAAACCGTTTTTTGTTAAGCTTAGGCTGACTAAAATTTTAAAACATCGATAGTCTAACAGAAAAGAGGAATGAGAATGGAATTAGTGGTCAGTGGATTAAATAAATCCTTTAATGATAATCATGTATTAAAGGATATCGATTTAACGATTAAATCGGGACAGATCTTTGGTTACTTAGGAAGAAACGGTGCGGGTAAGAGTACTTCTTTTCGCATTTTAATGGATGTTTTTAAAGCAGACAGCGGAACCATTACGCTTGATGGAAAACCGTTTAAACCAAGTGACTATAAGATTGGTTACCTTCCAGAAGAAAGAGGCATGTATTCAAAATTTAAAGTCAGTGATCAACTCCTCTACTTTGCCCAATTAAAAGGAGCGACCAAAGAAGACGCTACTAAATCTATGCATGCTTGGTGCAAGGAATTTGGAATCGAGAAATATTTAAATCAGAAGCTAGAAACCTTGTCAAAGGGGAACCAACAAAAAGTACAAATCGCTCAAGCCTTTATTAATGAACCAGATATTCTTATTCTTGATGAACCTTTTTCAGGATTAGATCCAGTCAATTCTAAAATTTTCCAAGATGCTATTACCAACTATAAACGTGACGATCGCATTATTATATTTTCCTCACACCAAATGAGCTATGTTGAATCCTTTTGTGATGATATCGCACTCATTGACAATGGCCGTATTGTTTTAGAAGGAAACCTTGATGAAATTAAAAAAGAAATGGGCAAAGGAAAGCTCCGATTGCGTTTTGAAGAACCAATCGATTTAAAATTTCTTGAAGATTACACTTACACAATCGAAAAAGATGATGTTATTTTAAGTTTAAAGGCTGATGAAACGAAAGAAACCTTTATTCAGACTTTGCTTAATAAAGGTATCAAGTTTTCCATGTTTATGAATTATTTACCTAGTCTTCAAGAAATATTTATTGAGAGAGTGGGGAATCAACATGAAACAATTTAAAAATGTCTTTAACTTCGAAATAAAGGGCATGCTAAGAAGTAAAAACATGATTATCACAACCATTATCATGGCGGTTATTCTGTTTATCTTAACCAGTATCCCCAGTATGATAGGTTTATTTTCGGGTGATGAAACAACTGAAGAAGCAACGAGTGTTGCGTCTGAAACCTATACAGTGGTTTACGACACAGATCAGCTGGAAGAAACATTGGCACCAGTCCTAGGTGAAGAAGCTTATCCGAGCCAAGAGGAACTTCAAGAAGCAATTTTAAATGAAGAAGTGGAATTAGGATTTGTGATTCACGACTACAGTGCATACACTGCTGTTACTTATGATAATAGTCTGGATTCTTTTGAACAGATGATGTTTGAAGAAGAATTAGCTCTCGCTAATCAACAACGTCTGTTTGAAGAAGAAGGCATTGATAGCGATAAAGTTTATGAAATTATGAATGCATCAATCACTTCTGAAATGATTACGCTTGGTAGAGACGCTGGTTCTGGGTTTGTGATTGCTTTTGCCGTTATCTTTATCATGTACATGTTGATTTTATTGTATGGGACCAATGTGGCTACTTCTGTCGCACGTGAAAAAGACTCACGAACCATGGAGCTCTTAATCACGTCAACAAAACCAAAAATTTTAATTTTGGGCAAAGTTGCTGCAGCGGGTTTGATGGGTGTCTTGCAAATCACCACTTTAATTTTAGTCGCTCTTGTTGGGTTTCTCCTCAATAAAGGAAGTTATCCTTCAATCCTGTTAGAAATGATTCAGGGATCCATGACGTTAGATACTTTGCTAGTTTATATTATCTTTTCCGTTCTAGGCTACATTCTTTATCTCTTTATTTATGCCTCATTAGGGAGTTTAGTTTCCAAGGTAGAAGACGTCAGCTCGGCGGTTGCTCCAATAACTTTTCTTTTTGTTTTTGCTTATCTAGCAGCAACGCTCGCGATGCAAATGCCAGATAGTATGGCTATAAAGGTAACCTCTTTTATTCCTTTTGTTTCTTTATTTACCATGCCAATCCGTTACATGCTAACAACAGTTCCTTTAGTATCGGTTCTGGTATCTGGCGTTATCATGGTAGCGACGGTTATCTTATTTGCGGCTTTATCTATCTATATCTACCGATTCGGTTCTTTAAATTATGGAAATAAAATTAAATTTAAAGAAATTATCAAATCATTCAAAAATTAGTATAGGCGTTTATGACACAAAGGGTCTTTTATCTTAAATGATAAGAGACCTTTTTTGCCTTATAGGTGAAAGCGGTTTCGATTCGTGCTATCATTTAACTAGGCAAATCTTCTGATGAGAGGTGGGAACACATGGCATTTGATTATGATTTAGATTTTGAAAAAATCGATTTTCGTGAACAACCGGAACTCTACCGTGTGGGTAGAGGCGAACAAGGCGTTTTACTAGTGGAACCTTATAAGAGTGAAATTTTGCCCTATTGGCGTTTTAAATCACCTGAAATTGCAAGCGAATCATCTGAGAAAATTTATCAACTTTATCAAGATTATAAGAAGCAAGATGATTTTGTTGGGATGGATATGGCTAGAAAATTTCTTCAAATGGGTTATACGCGCGCACGCCGTTACGCCAACTACAAAGGAGGGAGAAAGTATAACGAAAACGGTGAAATTAAGGAGCGAACCATTGATCCAGTAAAAGCCGAATCAGCTGCAATTTTTGAAGTTAAGTGGAAACTTGTTAGAGAAGATGTAGACTACCTTGCATTGAAAAAAGTACATCAAAAAAAGTACGGGTAATATTATATCAATCATATTTTAGGAGGAATGAAGATGCCTTACACAAAAAGAGATTATCCAGACTCAATGAAAAATTTAGACAAAATTGTTCGCGTGAAAGCCATTGATATTTTGAATGCCATGCTAAAAAATGGTTATGACGAAGGACAAGCCATCCCAATTTCCATTTCACAAGCGAAAGAATGGGCAGCAGACGCCAGTGACGAAGAAAAAAAGGCGTTGTCAAAAGAGGACATCACCAAGCACCAGAAAACATCAGACTCAGCACGTTTACAGAATGCGGATGTTCGTGTGTCCTATGATCAGGAAAAAGAAAAATGGTCAGTAGAAAGTGAAGGGGCTAAGCAAGTCGATTCTTACTACGAAACAAAAAAAGAAGCCGTTACAAGAGCTAAAGAAATTGCTGATAATCGCGGTACAAGCGTAATCAAAGAAAAAAAGAATAACTAACGGCTAGAGGAGACAGGAAAAAGTGAAAAATATCAAAGGGACATTACCGAAAATTCAAACGAGACTTTATATTGATGGAAAATGGATGGAAGGTTCTTTAAAAC
The DNA here is from genome assembly GCF_002005405.1 of Jeotgalibaca dankookensis. Lineage (NCBI taxonomy): Bacteria > Bacillati > Bacillota > Bacilli > Lactobacillales > Carnobacteriaceae > Jeotgalibaca > Jeotgalibaca dankookensis. Next base: position 869,813 of record NZ_CP019728.1, on the reverse strand, counting down.
CAAATGTGGTTCTTAATCCAGCTACAGGTGAAGAATTGATTGCAGTAGAACAAGGGGGCGCAAAGGAAACAGAGCAGGCGATTGCTGCAGCTAAAAAATCTTTTCCCCTTTGGTCGGGAATGGAATTAAAAGAGCGCGTTAAAATACTTCACCGAATTGGTGATTTAATTGAAGAAAATATAAACCGATTAGCCCTTATCATGACTTTAGAACAAGGGAAGCCATTAGCCGAATCAAAGGTTGAAATTCAAACCAATATCGACAATATGCACTGGAATGCGGAAGAGGCGAGACGCGTTTACGGAGAGACAATTCCCGCTCCTAACAATTATAAATATGAAGTAAAAAAACAACCAGTTGGCGTAGTAGGTGCAATCACACCTTGGAATTTTCCATCTAATATGATCGTACGAAAAATTGCGCCAGCTATAGCAGCAGGTTGTACCGTTGTTTTAAAACCAGCAAGTAGCACACCCCTATCAGCCATTGCTATTTTCGAGCTTTTTAAAGAGGCAGGTTTACCGGATGGGGTCGCAAATCTGGTTATGGGACCGGCAAGTAAGATTGGAAAAACCTTAACGGCTAGTGAAGACGTTCGGAAATTGACTTTTACTGGATCGACGGCGGTAGGACAAGAACTTTACAAACAATCAGGCGATACTTTGAAAAAAATATCCCTGGAATTAGGCGGACACGCTCCATTCATTGTATTTGCTGACGCTCCGATTGAAGAAACGGTTGAATCCTTGGTAAAAATGAAATTTAGGAATAACGGACAAGCATGTACGTCTCCAAATCGGATTTTTGTTGAAAAATCGATTAAAGAAAGCTTTACGAAGGCTTTGCAAGAAGCTGTTTATCAGGTAACCGTTGGAAATGGACTTGACGGGGTAACTGTTGGTCCATTAATAAATGAAGAAGCGCGTAAAACAATAGATGAACAAATTGCTGATGCTAAAGAGAAGGGGGCAGACGTATTATTAGGCGGAGAACGCTTAACTAAAGGTGACTACCAAAAAGGATTCTTCTATCAACCAACTATACTTGATGGGGTAACGAATAAAATGAATATTTTTTATGAAGAAACGTTTGGTCCAGTTATTCCTTTGATTACTTTTAAAAGTGAAGAGCAAGTAATCAAAATGGCTAATGACTCACACTTTGGGTTGGCATCTTATCTTTTCACAAAAGACTTACGCCTTGCAGAAAAAGTAAGTCGTGCTTTGCAGTATGGGATGGTGGGGATTAACAACACCGGGATTTCTCAACCAGAAGCACCTTTTGGCGGTGTGAAGTATTCTGGGTTAGGACGTGAGAATGGTCATTTTGGCATAGAAGAGTTTATGGAAATAAAATTTGTAAATACTTTTTATTTTTAAAAATAGAAGAGGAAGAATAAGGGTTTTCATTTTTAACTTTTCGCTTCTTAAGCTATACTAAAGCCATAGAAATTTATTAAGAATTTCTAAAAAAACATAAGGAGGAAACAAAATGGATCAATTTATGGACTCATTACAGGATTTATGGGTGTCACTGTTGGCATTTTTACCAGCACTGTTAGGAGCTATTTTATTATTTTTACTAGCGTGGTTAATCGCAACACTAGTGAAAAAAGCAATCGTTAAGGGATTGCAAGCTATTCACTTTGATCAAAAGTTAGTATCATGGGGGATTGCTAATACAATAGAAGATGGCAAGCAGATGATTGGCTCTCTAGGTAAAGTCTTCTATTACTTAATCTGGTTATTCTTTATTCCAGGAATTCTTCAACGCTTAGGTTTAGGGAACATCGCAGCACCTATTACGAATATGTTCGACTCGTTCTTAGCGTTTATACCTAAACTATTCGGGGCCGCTGTTATATTGGTTATCGGCTACTTTGTTGCTAAATTTATCAAAGAATTGGTACAAAACTTATTAGAAACAGTGAACATTGATCGTTATGTAAGAAAATATACATCAAAAGTTTCGGATACATCTCCTGGTCAAGTAGAAAAACAAAAATATACCGTAGCAAAAGTTCTTGCTAATACTGTATTTGTAGTAATTTTAATTCCAATCGTTACAATGGCTTTAGAAACACTTCAAATTAAATCAATTTCAGAACCAATCGTAAATGTTTTAAACCAAGTTCTAGCAGCAATTCCTAATATTCTAGTAGCAGTTATCTTATTAATTGCTGGAGGGATTATTGCAAAATTGGTAGGGGATTTATTAGAAGGTCTTCTAGAAACATCTGGTATCAACCGTTATTCTAAATATTTAAACACCAAAGGAAGTAATGATATTAGTCTTTCAAATGTCATCGCTAAAATCGTTCAAACTGTAATCGTGGTTTTCTTCTTAGTTGAAGCTTTAAACACTTTAAACTTACAAATCTTGAACACAATTGGTGTGGCGATTATTAGTTACTTGCCATCAGTACTCTTTGGTCTGATTATTCTAGGACTTGGAATCGTTGGTGGAAATATGCTTTCAGCTTTCCTAAAAGATTCGACAGGTAGTGCCATGGTTGGTGCGGTTGTTAAATACCTCATCTATGTAATGGCAATCTTTATGACACTTGATCAATTACAATTCGCTTCTACTATTGTAAACATTGCATTCTTGTTTATTATTGGTGGTTTAGCAGTTGCATTTGCACTTGCATTTGGATTAGGCGGCAGAAGCTTTGCACAGAAACAATTAGAAAAATTAGATGAAAAGATTGAAGAAGAATCTAAAAGTATGAGTGGCAGCGCTCAAAAAACAGAAGCTGAAAAGAAAATGGACCCAAAAAATAATATGTAAATCGTTTAATTAAGTCATTAAACTTTATAAATTAAGCGAATATAAACACTCCGAAGTGGTATATGCTCGAAACACTTACTCGGAGTGTTTTTATTTTTTATCTAAATTAAAAAAGAAAGGATTATGTGTATATGAAACCATTTAAAAGACTCCTACGCCATATTGGTGTCATTCCAGATGGCAACAGGCGTTGGGCACTTGCACAAGGCCTTCAAAAACAAGACGGATACCAGCATGGTGTTGGCCCAGGACTTGATTTGTATAAAACTTGTTTAGAATTGGGTGTTGAGGAGATGACCTTTTACGGCTTTACCATGGACAATATTAAACGCCCATCTATTCAGACGCGCGCCTTTAAAAAAGCATGTGTGGACTCGGTAGAGGCTTTAAAGGATTGGGATGCCGATTTATTGGTGATAGAAAATACAAAATCTAAAGTATTCCCAGAAGAATTAAAGCCTTATATCACTCGTACTTGTTTCGGAGAGGGTAAAATGAAAGTTAATTTTCTTGTTAATTATGGTTGGGAGTGGGATTTAAATCAAGCCTTTCAAAAAGCCGATGAACAAATAACCGGTTCCATGATTGATCATATTGCTTCAAAGGACATATCTCGCATGGAACTCATTATTAGATGGGGCGGAAGGCGCCGTTTAAGCGGGTTCCTACCTGTTCAATCGGTTTACTCAGATTTTTATATCGTCGACCAGACATGGCCAGATTATCATAAAAACCACCTTTATCAAGCGCTTGAATGGTATCAAGAACAAGATGTGACATTGGGTGGTTAAAAAAATAGACATAAAAAAACCGAGGCGGTCATCTGACTGCCTCGGTTTTTACATTTAAATATAATTATTTAGCTTCATCATCTTGATGTTGGAAAGTTTTTGCTCCAGTGTAACCAGCGAATGCGGTTAATACTGCGGCAGCGACTAGTCCTAAGAAGATAAATAGAGAGTATCTTGCACTTGCGTTTGCAGCTTCTTCAGCTTTCACACGTGCTTCTTCAATCGTTTGTTCTGCTTGAGCTTGTAGCTCGTTAAGTTTTTGTTCTGCTTGTGTTAGAGCTTGGTCAGCTTGTTCAACTGATTGTCCATAGCCCTCTTTAACATTTTGAATAGCTGAATCAGCTTCTGCTGGTGTTAAATCTGTATTTTCAGAAATAACTTGTCTTAATTCTTCTTCATCAAGTTCGCTTGTAATCGATTCAATACGGTTTTGAATGCTTGTAGTTAACTCATCGAATACTGCGTTAGGGTCTTCACCATCGACAACAACACGTTTCCCAGCATTTGCAATTTCGTCAGTTGTTTGATCAACTTGTGATTGTAAATAATCTGGTTGTAATTCTGGAATATCTGAGTTTTGCAAAGCATCAATAACTTCTTGTTGAACATCCATATTATCAGTGTCAACTTGAACGTTTTCTGATACTGCATCAAATGCACTTTGCGATAAACTACTTACAGCATCTCCCGTTGTTGAAGCAACAGAACCGACAGCGTCACCTGCATAACCTAGTAGAGTACCAACAGTACCAAATGCTGATGAAAGAGCAGATGTCATTAATACAAACATTGCAATGACACCAACGGCCCATGTTAAGAAACCATGAATAAATCCTGAACGGCTAGCTGTTAATCCAGAAACATAACCGGCAGCACCAAACGATAGAATTAATGCGACAATAACCCAAATAACTAAGCCAATTCCAACACCTTCTAATGAATTAGAAGCAGTTAAATCAGGAATACCTAATCCGATAGCTGCTCCAATGAGTGAAAACAAAATACTCATTGCAATAAATGTTGCTACACCTGCCAGAATACTTGCCCAAGAAACATTAATACCTGCTTCTCTTTCATCCACTGCTGGGTGAATGTACTTTCTCATAAATGGTCTTCTTGCCATATGAACAACACTCCTTTTATAATTTTTGTGAATCAATTAACTCTCCTTAACTATAATGCTTATATATTTTAATATCAAATAATATGCTATTTGGATATAATTTTTCTGAAAATGCCACAGCACATATTCTTTGTCTTTAACATACTCAATTGTTAATATTGGCTTATAAGCATTTCTAGAAACGAAATGGAAGGATGATAGAGATATGGTAAAAAGTGAAACAGGTGGCGTCATTGTTCTATTTGGTGTCACAGGAGATTTGTCTAGTCGAATGTTGTTACCAGCCTTACACCAATTGTACCAACGCGGTTTACTTTCGGAAAAGTTTGCCTTATTAGGAGCAGCTCGCAGTGAGTTAACGGACGAAGAATTTCAAACTTACGTCAAAGAATCTGTAGAGAATGGCACAAACTTCGAAAAATTAAATGAGGATTTTTTGGATCATTGTCGCTATATCAAAACAGATAATACGAAATTTGAGGACTTGAAAGAAATGCGTAAGAAAATACAGTCCTTTTAGTAGTAGAAAAGCCAGTTGGAGACAGTTTAGAAAAAGCTGAAGAATATCATGATATCTTTTTGAAAGTATTTGAAAAAGATGCCATCTATTTTATGGATCACTTCCCCGGTATGGACTTTATTCAAAATATTTTAGCAACCCGCTTCTATAATCCATTGATTGAAGGAATTTGGAATAACCAATTTATCTCTAACGTACAAATTTCACTTCCGGAAAAACTATCGATTGGAAGTCGGGGAAGCTATTACGACGAAAACGGCGTCCTCTTCGATATGTTCCAAAATCATTTGTTACAAATTTTGTCTCTCGTAGCTATGGAGTTACCGGATGAATTAACCACGGATAAGATTCATACCAATAAGTTGGATGCTTTAAAAAATGTGCCTACGTTCAAAGAAGAAGAAGTGGGACAAAAAGTTGTGCGGGGACAATATCAAGCAGACAGTGAAGGTAAATACAATAGTTACCGTAGTGAAGAGGATATCCCTCGAGATAGCCAAACCTCCACATACGTGGCAGCCGAATTAAAGGTCGATACACCTCGCTGGGAAGGTGTCCCATTTTATTTAAGAACAGGTAAAGCGTTGATAGAAGACTATACAGCAATAGATATTTTATTTAAATCAACGGAATCGATAGACGCCGACGTTGCGACTCGATTAACTTTTATGGCAGAACCGCCAAAAGGCTTATCCTTAGTCATAAATCAAAAAATGCCCAACAACCAGTATGAACCAATCAGTACATTTTTAGGTCCAGATACCACAACATTTGAAGATAAATACATTGCGCATCCTTATGAAAATATGCTTCAAGATGCATTAGCGGGCATTCGAACTTATTTCCCAACCTTTGAAGAAATTAAGGAGCAATGGCGTATTACAGATAGTATTGTAGCTGGATGGGAAAAACAAACTAAACCTCACTTTCCTAATTACCGTGCCAACACCTTCGGTCCATATGAGGCAGAGGCATTATTAGATAAAAACAATCATGTTTGGGTAAAACGTCCTAATCTAGAAAAAGAATAATGGTGTTATAAAGGAGGAGTTAGTAAATATGGATTGGAAAAAATTTCTGTTAGGCTCATTGGTGTCCATCATCGGTATCACTTTAATTAGTTTTGGAGCTGCTCTTAGCGAGTCTATGAATATGGGGTTAGATCCCTTTACCGCTATCAATAGAGGTGCTTCTTCATTATTAGGATTTAGTCTAGGTAACTTCCAATTAGGGGTAAACCTTGTTATCTTGGCTATTGTCTTTTTCATGAAAAAATCTCTGATTGGATGGGGAACGATTTACAATATGGTTTTAGTTGGTTATCAAGTGGAGTTTTTCAATAATCTATTCGGAAATTTCTTTACCGTTGAGGAAATGAGTTTAGTGATTCGTATCATTATTACGATAGTAGCAATTGCTGTCTTTGCATTCGGTGTAGCCATCTATATGGATACCGAATTAGGTGTATCACCTTATGATGCAATCACACCATTGATCACTGACCGTACAGGTTGGAGTTATACGCCTGTTCGCGTCGCTCAAGATTTAATTATTGTTGTAGGTGCCTACTTCTTAGGAGGTCCTGTTGGAATCGCCACTATTATTACTGGTTTTTTTGCTGGACCACTCATTTCTTTCTTTTCCGAAAAGGTCTCGCAACCAATTATCAAAAAACTATCCTTAAACGCTTAATATACTATGAGAGGCTTTTCGTTTAAACTTTTCAAATTTCTTTGTTATGGTATAGGTATAGATAAAACAAAAGGAGAGATAGTATGAACGTATTAATTATGGGTGCTCATGGTCAAGTAGGGCAACACTTAGTTGAAGAGTTAAAGAATACAGGAAAACATACTCCAATTGCATTTGTCAGAAAAGAAGAACAAGTTAAGGAATTCGAAAATGCAGGTGTTGAAGCTCGACTCGGTGATTTAGAAGGCTCGATTGAAGATATCCAGGAACGCATGGACGGTATTGATGCGGTTATTTTTGCAGCGGGTTCAGGTGGCAGTACCGGAGACGATAAGACACTTCTAATCGACTTGGACGGTGCTGTTAAAGTAATTGAAGCGACTAAGGCACGTAACATCGATCGTTTTGTGATGTTAAGCGCGATGGGTGCAGAAACACGTGAACGGTGGAGTGATGAGTTGAAACCTTATTATGTCGCGAAGCATTTCGCAGATATGTGGTTAGAAGACTCCGACTTAAATTATACAATTGTGCGTCCGGGTATGTTAGAGAATGAAGATGCAAAAGGAAAAGTACTAGTGAAGGATACTATAACTGATAATGATATTTATAGTATTCCACGCGCAGACGTTGCGAAAGTGCTAGCAGCGACTATAGACAATGAAAATACTTATAAAAAAGCATTTGAAGTGGTAACAGGTCAAGATTCAATTGAAGATGCTTTAACTAACCTTTAATATTTTTAACTGAATAGACGGATACACCTTCAAAAAAAGGGTCTTTGTAAAAAGCACTTTCTTTGAAGGTGTTTTTTAAATCATATTTTAAAAGTGAGGTAGAATGAGATGGAAGGGATTGAAAATTTTATAGATAAAATCCAGTCTGGCGGAGTAAATTTCTGGATTGGGGTATTTATAGGTCTAATTGTTATTCTATTAAGCCGCTTTGGATTGCATAAGCTTATTATAAAAAATATCGAACGCAAAAGGACACAATTATTTCTGATTACTATAGTTAATTGGCTAACCTTATTTATTTTAACGCTTTTCTTTTTTTCTTATTTTTCTAAAACGGCCTTTATATACGAAACCTTATTTGTTTTTGGTGATACGGATATAACTGTCTTTCTGATTTTAACGATTTTATTTTCAGTTATATTAGCCATTAAATTCTCTAAAGCTGTTCGCCAGTTCATCTTACCAGTAATTTACGATCGGTATGACCTCGACAGAGGGATGCGTGCTTCCATGAATACTTTCTTTAGCTATTTCATTGTCCTGATGGCCGTTATTGTTTCGCTTTCATCCGTTGGGTTTAACTTAAGTAGCTTGACTGTATTTGCAAGTGTATTGGGAGTCGGGATTGGATTTGGTTTACAAAATGTTATGTCTAACTTTATTTCTGGTTTAATCATTTTGTTTGAACGTCCCATTCGTGTGGGAGACCGGATCATAATTGATGATAAGATTGCAAATGTGGAAGAAATAAATATTCGGGCAACCATTGTACGAACACGTGTTAACGAGCGTATGATTATTCCAAATTCTTTTTTTCTAGAAGAAAAATTTGTAAATCGTTCTTATGTTGATACCCGTTTACGTATACCCGTTTATGTTGATGTTGCTTATGGTAGCGATGTCGAGCTCGTTCAACAACTCTTATTGGATGCCGTTTATGAGTTGAAGCAAGATTTGTGGCCAAACATTGCCGATGAACCGAATCCACGTGTCTTTTTTGAGGACTTCGGGGAGTCGGGGTTAACTTTTAGTGTTTGGTTTTGGATTGATTCACAAAGCGATGAAAGAGAATTCCGGATACCGAGTGATCTACGATTTAAAATTATCAAAAAATTCCGAGATAATCAGATTGAAATACCGTTTCCACAACGTGACGTCCATGTTATTGCGGATAATATGGATTAAAACAGTGTTTTCTTGCTAACCTACTAGTTTCTAGGTATATTATAGATGAGACGACATAATAAGTAGAGGAATAGGAAAGGGATAGGTGACTTTATAAATGAATGCTTACAAAGACATTAATCTAACTCCTAGTGAAGCCCTCCAAGTGTTCAAAGATCAGTATCCAGAGACAACCGTCAAAGAAGTTGAATTAGAACTAAAGGCACAAGCATATGTGTACAAGGTTGAAGGTTACGATGATGAGAAAGAGTATAAAATTTACATTGATCCTAATAGTGGTGAAATTCAAGAAACAAAAGAAAAGCGCGCAAAACGGGTAGAAAAAGAGATTACTCAGGAACATACCGATAAAATCCAGACTATAGTCGATAAAGCACTAAAGGATGGAAATGGAACCCTTTATGAATGGTCACTCGAGCTTGAAGATGGAAGAGCAGAGTTAACCGTTAAAACAGATTTAGAAAACGGCCAACATGCGAACTACAAATATGACCTCGATACTGGAGAACTTTTAAAGAAAAAATAGTGACTAATACAGTAAAAAAGCAGACTCTATGAAATTTATGGCCTGCCTTTTTATTGTATTATTTTTTATTTTTATCCATTTTTAATTCTTCAAAGAAGTGTTGCGTTTCTTGCCATTTTAGATATTCTAATGACTTTTTGCAAGAGGCTTCCAAAAAGCGAATCGTTTCATCTGTATCAGCCTGACTCACTTCGGATTTTATTTCGTATAAATACTCAGCCATTTTAGAGTTGAAGTAACTACCCGTTGGGAAAGTGTCATCCACTTCAAGCTCTACTCCGTCTACAAAAGGATAGGGAAGGGTGAAGAAACACGGATTTTCAATCGTGTCATCACCTAACCAAAAGCCAAATTCAATCATATGTTCGTCAAAAGCAGCCCGTTCAATAACTTTGCTATCATCGGGAAAATCTTCTAATTCGTTATAAATGATGATACATGACACATCAAAGGTACCCCAGAATAAGCCTGGATAAACCTTTCTTTGTCTAAAAGGTGCAATAAACTGCTGCTCGGCGTCCCAAGCAAATTGGAACCAATTCAAAATTTGACTTGCGACACTTTCGCTATAGTGATGGTGATTTTGATCTTCCTCAAACGGAGTTGTGTGTGCCATTTCTTGTGGCTTTGTTTGAATTGTGATGTCAAGACCAACTTTTTTTTGTTGCTTGTATGATTTCTTTATAATAGTCGCTGATGGCCTTACCATCTGTCAGTTTTATCACTTTGTCTTTTTCTTTTGCTTTGACGATAATTTCACTGGCAATCAAGTCCGCTTCAATTTCAAAATAAGCATTTTTATGCTTAAGTAATCCCGTAGAGAAACCATGGGGTGTAATATCTAAAACCACATGGGCCCATTGAGGCTCTTGAGCAGCATATTCTAATTTTACTTTGCCTAAAATCTGAGAGATTAATTAAAGTGTGAGTATTTCATTTTTATTATCTTGATAAAATCCCATTGTAAACGCTCCTTCATTGTTGATTAATAAAAAAATAGGTGCTCATCGTATTGGTTTCACGGTGAATACCTATTTTTTAAAAATTGGTTATGAAATCCTTACTTATCTGAATGTCTGGCTTCATCACCAGGTACATAAGTTGTTTCTTGTTCTAACACTTCGTCCATTTCATTCGTATCTGGATGTGAGTCTTGCTCCGGAGTTTTTTCAAGTACTTCCTTAGTTGTCATATTATCTTTTGGTGTTTCACTATTTTTATCTATTTTATCTAGATTGAAAGATGCTTGTTTATTTAAAATATCTTCTACTATAACAATGATTTTACCTTGATCTAACTCTTTTTTGTACCCTTTAAGTAAACTGTCTTCTTCGTCAATTTCAGAATCAGGATCTGGGACTGGACTAATGACGTTATTAGAATAGTCCTGGCTGGAAAGAAGCGGAAAATCAAAAATAATATTATCCCAAGTATCCTTATTTTTTACTGTTCCATCTTCTTTTTCAACCTCTGTATTTGTAGCACTCTTTAAATCTTCATAAGTTTTATTACCATCTGTTACCAATTTAATATTTTTCTTTGTATAACCCTCTTCTTTTAATTCTTCTAAAGCAGTATGAACTTCTGAGATTGTATCATATGCACCTTTTACAAATTTAGCCATATCGTTATTACCTCCTATTTTTACTATTCTTATAACGTAATTGTATAAGAAGCCAATCATTTTAGCAAAGAAAACGCTATCTTTAAATGAGAAGGGGTAACTTTAATTTTTTTCACATCAGCTAAAGTGGTATACTTTAAACAAGGTAACAGTGATAAAGAAGGAGGAGTTTTTTATGAAAGATAGATTTGCTGACCAAGAACAATGGCAATTCCCAGAATCTTACTGGCTCACCCGCGAAATCCCTACTTTTTCTAAAATGACTGATAATCAAGAGACGCAAATTGGTGTAATTGGTGGCGGTATAGTAGGGATTATGACAGCCTATTTACTCGCAAAATCTGGTAAAAAAGTTTGCCTTGTTGAAGCTCGTAGTCTTCTGTCAGGAGTTACCGGACATACCACTGCTAAAATTTCTGCCCAGCCTAGCTTGATTTATGACAAGATTATTCAAACCTTTAATGAGGAACAAGCTCGTCTCTACTATCAAGCGAATATCGATGGATTAAAACTTATTAATCAGACAAGTGATAACTTACAAATTGACTGTGATTTTGAAGTAAAAGACGCCACCGTTTATGCCACAACAGAAAAGGGTGCTGAAAAGATAAAAAAAGAAGCCAGAGCTTATGAAAAGCTTGGAATAAGTGCTGTTTTGACAGAAGGGAAATTGCAAACGCTACCATTTAATACAACAGCAGCCTTGACCATGTCGCGTCAAGCGCAATTTCACCCTGTTAAATTTTTAACGGGTCTCCTAAACGAAATTAAACGGCTTGGAGGGTTAATCTACCAAGACACGAGAGCGGTTGAGTTGGAAGATGACACCACTGTCATTATGGAAAATGGTAAACAACTATCTTGTGATACAGTTGTTGTTGCAAGCCACTACCCCTTTAATGACTTTAATGGCTTATATTTCTCTAAACTATCTATTTCACGTTCATATGCTGTTTTAGTTAAAAACCCTCATCCATTACCCGAAGGAATGTATATTAGTGCAGATTCGCCAACGCGTTCACTGCGCTCTGTGAGGGCGGATAATGGTGAACAATTATTGCTAATTGGAGGAGATAGTCATAAAACTGGAAAAAGTAAATCAGATACACAAGAGCATTATCACAATCTACTGACATTTGGAGAAGAATTTTTCTCAACTGACGAAGTAGTTTATCACTGGTCGGCTCAAGATATGACCACGCTAGATAAACTCCCTTATGTTGGTCAAATGACACACCGTTCGCCACATGTTTTGGTCGCGACTGGGTTTAATAAGTGGGGAATGGCAATGGGGGCCACTTCTGCCAAACTCATTACTGATATCATAATGGAGCAAACTAACCCTTATCGTGATTTGTTGGACCCAACCAGAGGGAAATTTAAGCCAGCAGATGTGAAACAATTTTTCATCAAAAATACAACAGTAGGAAAAGATTTCATCACTTCTAAAAACAAACAACCTAAACTTGTTCCGGATGATTTACTGGCTGATGAAGGGGGATTAGTCAGCGTTAGCGGTGAAAAAATGGGAGGGTACCGTGATCAAGATGGTGAACTTCATCTTGTCAAAACAACCTGTACACATATGGGGTGTGGTTTAAATTGGAATAACGCTGAACGTTCTTGGGACTGTCCTTGTCATGGCTCGCGCTTTTCTTACAAAGGAGAAGTTTTAAATGGTCCAGCTGTGACACCTTTAGAAAATGTAGATCCTACTCTGTAATTTAAGATTTCATATGAGTCGTATTACTATAATAAGAGGGTGGTGAATAGAATGACCTATTTTCGATTAAAAGGAAATCCGGTAAAGACAGACAATTACGTGCATTGGCTTCACTATGAAAAGCCTACCTCCGAAGAAAAACTGTTTTTGACGGAGGAGATGGGGGTTCCATTAGATTTTATAGAAGATGCGCTTGATCGGTATGAAGTGCCGCGTTTAGAAGTCACGCAAAATAAATTTGGAGAGCCCATTAGATTGATGCTTGTTTCTTATCCGCAAATTATGAATGATTATCATAGTTACGTTGAATATGAAACGCGTCCTTTAGCGATTATTTTATTGTCGAATAGAATTTTTACCATCTCGCCTAGTCATGTCCACTTTATTGAAAAATTGCAAATGAACCACTCAGAAGGGTCAATATCTAGTTCCCATATCTTATTGGATTTATTATGGGAGTTGACCCAAAGTTATGTTCAGATGATTATGGATATTGATAAAACAATAACAGATATGGAACAAAATATCATCAACACGACAAGAAACGAAGCTTTTTATAAACTGATCGCTATCCATAAAAATTTGGTCTATTTTGATACTGGTATTACTGAAAATCATGAGATTATAAAAAATTTAGTAGAGGAAGAAATTTTTTCCAACGACCGGGTTGAAAGAGAATTACTACATGACATTAAGGTTGCTTCCCGTCAAGCCTCAGTGATGGTTCGAGAATCAACGGATATGATTGATCATTTAAGCGAAGTTTTCTCAAGTGTTATTTCTAATAATTTAAATAATATTATGAAATTTTTGACCTCTCTCACAGTTGTCCTCACTATTCCAACTATTATCGGTTCTTTTTGGGGAATGAATGTGGGACTGCCATTAGATAATAGCCCATTCTCATTTTTTTTATTACTGGGTATTTCTATTCTAATTAGTATTGTGACTATCTTTTGGTTGAAGAAAAAAGATTATTTATGAATACTAAAATGAATTATTAGAATTTGATGATATTAAGCATTGACAATTCAAATTATCTTCGCTATAGTACAGAGAATAAACAAAACAATATGAACCAGAGGCCGCGAAAACCAAGAGTAGGAAACGAAAGGGGAATTCGCCGAAGTATCGAATGTGATACTGGGATTATACTGAATAAGTATAATACTGTCAGAATAAAATGCCCAATTTTATTCATTGATGAGCTGTTCATGTTGGGGCAAAAGGACGGTTAAACCGTGAGCCTTTTGCTCACGGTTTTTTGTTTACATTTTTTTATAGCAGAAGGAGAGAATAAAAATGAAATTGACATTAAAATCTTGGCCCTTATTACTCGGAGCAGGTCTTTTATTAGCAGCGTGTGGCGCAGACAGTTCTTCGGATACGGGATCCGCTGTAGTGAATGAAGATGATGATACTTTAGTAGTCGGGTTAGAAGCTGCTTACGCACCATATAACTGGACCCAATTAGACGATAGCAATGGAGCTGTTCCTATTGCCGACTCTAAAGAGTATGCTGGTGGTTATGATGTTCAGATTGCAAAAATAATAGCAGATGAATTAGGGCTAGAACTGGTAATTGTCAAAACAGAATGGGATGGGCTCGTACCAGCCCTCCAATCAAATAAAATTGATGCCATTATTGCTGGTATGTCTCCTACGGAAGATAGAAAACAAACGATTGATTTTAGTATTCCTTATTTAGATTCACAACTTGTAATGGTAGTAGAGTCTGACAGTGAGTTTGTTAATGCCACAAAATTAGCCGATTTCTCTGGAGCCAAAGTTACTGCCCAACTAAATACATTCCATTACAGTGTAATTGATCAAATTGAGGGTGTTGAAAAACAAACAGCTATGGAGAATTTCTCGGCTATGCGGGTTGCACTACAGTCAGGTGTTATTGACGGCTATGTGTCTGAAAAACCAGAGGCGATTAGTGCTTCTAACGCTAATCCTGACTTTACCTATATCGAATTTACAGAAGGTTTTGAAACCAATCCAGAAGACACGATGATTGCAATTGGTTTACGTAAAGGGGAACCAGAAATAGAAGCAATTAATCAAGTTTTAGAAGGTATTTCAAGTGAAGAGCAACAAGAGTTGATGGAAGAAGCAATTTTAAATCAACCTGCTGCCCAATAATAACAGGAGCTGAATGAGTTTGAGTCATTTATGGAATATATTTATTAGTAATTACCCCCTCTTTTTACGGGGGGCCGGAGTAACGATTTATATTTCGGTTATTGGAACGATTGTTGGCCTTTTAATAGGGATGATTATGGGCATTATCCGAACTATTCCCCATCCTGAAAAAGGAGTAAAACGATTTTTTTTAAAAACGATTCACTTAATTACAACTTGTTATGTTGAACTGTTCCGTGGAACCCCCA
The DNA here is from genome assembly GCF_002005405.1 of Jeotgalibaca dankookensis. NCBI lineage: Bacteria > Bacillati > Bacillota > Bacilli > Lactobacillales > Carnobacteriaceae > Jeotgalibaca > Jeotgalibaca dankookensis. Next base: position 854,706 of record NZ_CP019728.1, on the reverse strand, counting down.
TGATTGTTCAGGCAATGGTCTTTTATTACGGATCTGCTCTTGCATTTGGCTGGGATCTCGATCGTATTGCAGCTGCTATTTTTATCGTATCGATCAATACTGGTGCCTATATGACTGAAATAGTCCGCGGAGGAATTGTTTCGATTGATAAGGGGCAATTTGAAGGCGCCGCAGCGATTGGTATGTCACACTGGCAAACCATGCGTATCGTTGTTATCCCTCAAGTCTGGCGTAATATTTTACCAGCGACTGGTAATGAATTTGTTATTAATATCAAGGATACATCCGTTTTAAGCGTCATTTCTGTGACGGAACTATTCTTTCAAACAAAGACAGTAGCAGGTATTAACTTTGATTACTTTGGTCCCTATACAGTCGCAAGTATCATGTATTTAGTTATGACATTAACGATTACACGAATTTTGCGTCGATTAGAGCGCAAACTGGCGGGTAGTGACGTCTACCAATTGGTAGGTGGTAATCAGAACCAAGTGCAAAACATTGATAAAAGTAAAGGAGTGCAATAATGGCTGCAGTTCTTAGTGTGAATCACCTTAGTAAAAAATTTGGCAATCGTGAAGTTTTAAAAGATATTAGTTTTGATGTTAATGAAGGAGAAGTCGTATGTTTAATTGGTTCTTCTGGTTCAGGGAAATCTACGCTTTTAAGATGTCTGAATCTATTAGAACAACCAACAACAGGGACCGTTTTATACCGTGACAAAAATATTGAAGAATCAGGTTTGGACCTTTTCCATTATCGGTCTAAGGTAGGCATGGTATTTCAACAATTCAATCTATTTAATAATTTAGATGTTCTAGAAAACTGTACAACTGGTCAAGTTAATGTGTTAAAAACCGAAAAAGAAGAGGCAAAGAAACGTGCCTTACGCTATTTAACTGAAGTAGGAATGGACACTTATATCAATGCTCGTCCCGCTCAATTATCCGGTGGTCAAAAGCAACGTGTTGCTATCGCCCGAGCATTAGCGATGAACCCAGATGCTTTACTTTTTGATGAGCCAACTTCTGCCTTAGACCCTGAAACGATCGGAGAAGTTTTAAAAGTTATGAAGCATCTTGCCGAAACAGGGTTAACCATGGTCGTCGTGACTCACGAAATGCAATTTGCTCGTGAAGTATCCGATCGTGTTGTTTTTATGGATCAGGGTGTCATTGTAGAAGAAGGGAAACCTGAAGATATTTTTAATCATCCTAAAGAAGAACGAACAAAGGAATTTTTAAGTCGTATTTTAGAAGTAGGAGTTTAAAAAAAAAACCATTCTAAATTTTTAGAATGGTTTTTTGTGTGGGCTCAAAAGGTTAACTAAAGAGCTATCTCAACGTTTCTTTTCTTCTTCTTCAATCTTACGTAAAAAACTTTGGAAAAAGTAGCCATTGCGATCTAAGATGGCTGTTTTAAATTTTTCTAGAGAAATTGCTTGCATACCCAAATAATAAGAGTGACGTTCCTTCCAATTTAATTCAATAAGGCCAGGCCCTAAATAAGAATGAAATTGCTGCAAGGTACCGTCTAATATTCTTGTTTGAATACCATTGGGAATCAGAAGTACACTCGTTAAAGTTAAACCACCATCCAGACGATTTTTACTTGCAATGCCGATTTTAATTTGATCAATAAAGTAAGCAAAGTCCGGATATACTTGTGCGAGTACAGAATTGGAAAAAGCGAGCTCAGCTTGTCTTATAGTCTCCAATACCCAAATATGCGCACGTCCTTTTAATTGATTGGCATATTCTTCTAAAGTTAATGTTTCCATATAGCTACCAAATACCTTAAGAGGAGAACCAACTTCACGAAAGAGTTGGAGTGTGGCTATATAAATTGCTTCTTCGTCTAGAGTCTCATTCTCCTCACCGTAAGCTACTGGCAGAGGTTTTTCCCGCTTAAAAGCTAAACCTGGCAAACCTTCTCTTTCAAGATAGTCATTAACATCCGTTTCGTTAAAACGATAATGTCCAGTATTTCCACGTGTTTTCCAGGCTCTTAAACGACCGTCACTTATCATATTTTTTATAGTATTAGGATGAACATTAAGTATTTCTGAAACATCTTTAACCGTATAAATTTTATTTGCCATAATTTATCCCCTTTCGATAATTATGTTTAATTAGTTTATTTTAGTTATTTTATAACTAAATAATAACACAAATAAGCACAAATTAATACAAAGGTTAAAAGCTCTTTATTTTTCAAATTAAGTATTCACCACATTTTGGGTTGCGAGGTGTGCATATATTTCGCCCAAAAAAGATAAGGGCATGGTGGGCTTGTTTCCACAAATCGGCGGGTAAAATATCAGTTACAATTTTTTCTATTTCTAGAGGCGTTGCATCAGGAGGAACAATTCCATGGTGTTTGCAGACTCGCGAAACATGCGTATCGACTGGAAATGCTGGGATATTAAACCCAACACTCAAGACGACATTAGCCGTTTTTCTACCAATTCCAGCCAAAGACTCTAAATCTTTCCGATTACTTGGAACTTTACCACCAAAATTTTTTATTAATTGATTTGAACAAGTATAAATGTATTTGGCTTTATTACGGTAAAGTCCTATCGATTGGATATAAGGCTCAATTTCTTCCGGTGAAGAAACTGCAAAGCTAGCAGGATCGGGAAATCGTTCAAATAATTTTTTAGTAACTTTATTAACTGCCATATCTGTTGTTTGAGCACTCAGCATGACTGCAATCAGTAATTCGAAGTTATTACGATATTTTAAAATAGTTTGGGCATCAGGGTACAGAGCAATAATTTGTTCTAATATTTCTCGTGCACGTTCTTTAGTAACCATAATCTTCTCCTTTTATTCGTTTATACCTATAGTATAGCATTGTAAAGAGATGAAATATAAAGAGGAGCTTTAATTATTTGTCAGAATGGGTCAAGACGACTATAATGAAAATGTAAGCGTTATAAAATTCAAGAAAGAAGGAGAATTATGACTATTCTAGAAGAATCTTATATGTTGTCAAATGGTGTTTCAATTCCTAAAATAGCTTTAGGAACATGGCAAGTAAAAACACCAGAAGCTGTTCATCCAACCGAGTTTGCACTTAATAATGGTTATCTGCATATCGACACTGCGCATGCCTATGAAAATGCTAAGGGCATTAGAGAAGGCATTAAAGCAAGTGGAGTAAATCGCGAAGGTATTTTTATCACATCTAAAGTTAGAGGTGAGTCTAAAACTTATACAAAGGCTATGCTTGATATTCACGAGCAATTAGCTGATTTAGATATTGAATATTTAGACCTTATGTTAATCCACTGTCCAACTCCATGGCGCTTGTTTAGTCACAAAGAAAGTCGTCCCAATTTTTATAAAGAAAATGTCGATGTTTGGAGCGCCATGCGTGAAGCCTATGATAAAAAGCTCATCCGCGCAATTGGCGTTTCGAACTTTAATGTCGACGACTTAAAGAACTTAATAAACGAAACGGGTGTTAAGCCTACTGTGAACCAAATCCAATATCATATTGGTAATACACAGCCAGAAATTGTTAAGTTCTGCCAAGAAAATGACATTATCGTTGAGGGCTATTCTTCGTTAGGAACAGGAAGATTGCTGGATAACCAAGATATTAAAAAGATTGCAGATAAGTATGACAAATCTATTGCTCAGATAGCCTATCGTTATCCACTTCAGAATGGGTTAGTGATTCTACCAAAATCTGTCCATGATAAATATATTTTAGAAAATGCAGATTTAGATTTTGAGATTGAACAAGAAGATATGGACTTTTTAGATAATCTATCGCTATAAATAAGTTACAGATTAAAACTGGTTTATACCAGTTTTTTTCTATTGTGTAGATTAGATAATGAATCATTTTATCACTTGCTTATGGTATGATTTGATATAATACAAATAGAATAATTATAAGAGGTGGTGATTTTATGACACGATTATTAAACGAAGAAATAATAAAAAAGTTAGTAACCATGCATGATGCAAACCGCATTATTGATCAAACTTTTCAAGGGTTTGGTAATAAAACAGTCATTAATCCTTCCAAGGTGTCTTTAGACCTAGGTGAGACTGGTGGCTATCCATTTCATGAAGGATTTGTTAACGCGATGCCCGCCTACATTGGTGATATGGATCTTGCAGGGATTAAATGGGTAAGTGGAATAGCAGGGGAGAGACGTGAAGCTGGGTTACCTTATATTTCAGCTATGATCTTACTTTTAGATCCACGTATGGGTGAATTTATCTCTGTCATGGAAGGAACCTACATTAGCAATCTTCGAACCGGCGCTCAAACCGCTAACTCCCTAAAATACCTTGGCTTTAAAGATAAGGTAAGCATCGGTATGTATGGAGCGGGGGAGCAAGCGCGTTTCCAATTAGAAGCTATTGCTGACTTGTATGAAATCACAGAGTTACGCGTGTGGAATCATCGTCGTGAGACCGCTGAGATATACGCAAATGAAATGAAGCAATACGTTTCAGGAGAGACTATTATTTGTAATCCAGAAGAGGGTGAGAAGGCTGCGCAAGCGGAAATTCTCATTACTGTAACGAACGCACAAGAACCTATTCTACTCAGAGAATGGATAAAGCCAGGGACTGTTGTCTTTCCAATGGGCTCTTTCCAAGAAGTTGACGACGACCTTATTTTATCAGTTGACAAAATAATTGTAGACCATCCCGATCAAGCACTTAACAGAGGAGCACTTAAAAAACTGCATAAAGAAGGTAGGGTGACTGAGGAAAATATTTTTACAACCTTAGGGCAACTTGCAATCGGTGCTGTTGAGATGCCCAATTTTCAAGAAGAAATCATTATGTGTATTCCAATCGGGACAGGCGCAATGGACGTTTCTATTGCCGGTCACGTCTATAAACGAGCGCTTGAGCAAGGTTTAGGAGAGAACTATTCCTTTATTAATTATAATTAAGTAAGAGGTGAAGTAATTGCAAGGTCGAGAAAAAAGATATCAAACTCTGAATAATCATTTGAAAGAACAATTTGGTGGGAAAGTTTTCAAAGTAGCTTTAGATGGTGGGTTCGATTGTCCAAATAGAGATGGCACTGTGGCCTACGGTGGGTGCACTTTTTGCAGTGTTTCTGGCTCTGGAGACTTTGCTCAAGACCGTGTTGATCCTTTACCGCTTCAAATGCGGAAAGGGATTGATCAAATGCACAAAAAATGGCCTCATACAAATAAATATATCGCCTATTTTCAAAACTTTACCAATACACATGCACCTGTCGATGTATTACGTCAACGTTTTGAACAAGTAGTCAATGAAGATGGTGTCGTCGGAATTATGATAGCAACGAGACCTGATTGTTTGCCTGACGATACGATTGCCTACTTGGCTGAACTGAATCAACGCTATTATCTGTGGATTGAACTGGGTTTACAAACAATTCATGAACAAACCAGTAAAATGATTAATCGTGCCCATGACTACCAGACTTACCTTGATGCTGTTGCTAGACTTCGCCAGCACGGTATACGTGTCTGCACCCACTTGATTAATGGTCTTCCCGGTGAGAATTATGACATGATGATGGAAAGTGTTCAGCGAATGGTTGCTGATTCAGATATCCAAGGCGTTAAATTGCACCTTTTGCATTTAATGAAAAATACCAAAATGCTACGTGATTATCACTATGGACGGCTAAAGTTGATGGAAAAAGATGAATACGTACAATTAATTTGTGATCAGCTTGAAATAATACCTAGAAATATTATCATTCACCGGCTGACAGGTGATGCACCTAGAGAAACGTTAGTTGGTCCTATGTGGAGTTTAAAAAAATGGGAAATATTAAATGCTATTGATGATGAGCTAGAAAAACGAAATAGTTTCCAGGGAATAAAATATGCTTAAAAAATATAAAAGAAAAAAGAGGGAAGATTCGCATCTTTGCCTCTTTTTAACTCATTTTATTCTAGTTTACATAATATATATTATACTAAGTTATCTATACCTTTTTCAATATGGCCAATCCTGCCCATTTATGCCTTGATTTTCTAAAAACTAACCTATTTAATTAAATTTATAAATTAGCTATTTTACTATCTCAATATTTTACAATTTAAGATTATTTATTGCAATCTGTAAAATTTCTTTTGCAATAGCTTCTTTAGTATCTGTATCAATATGAATTGGTTTGTGGTTTGGTTGTATAATGATAACTTCGTTAGTATCTTTGTTGAACCCGGCGTCTGCTTTTGATACATCATTTGCAACAATCATATCTGCTTGTTTACGTTTTAGTTTATCTAAGGCATATTTTTCAACGTCATTCGTTTCTGCTGCAAAACCAATCAAAAACTGTTTATTTTTCAATTGACCCATCGTTGCCAATATATCTGGATTTTCTTCTAAATTGATTTGGATATCGGTATCTGTTTTTTTCATCTTACGATCCGCTTGATTAACTGGCCGATAATCAGATACTGCCGCTGCCATAATGACTATATTCGCCTCATCAAAGCTAGCCATCAATTCAGCTTGCATCTCGCGTGCACTTTGTACCTCTTTAACTGTTACTCCGAACGGATGTTCGAGTTTAGATGCTGAGACCAATGTAACCATCGCTCCTAAGTCACGAGCTGCCTCTGCTAAGCGATAGCCCATTTTCCCAGAAGAATCATTAGTGATATAGCGAACGGGATCAATACGCTCAATGGTGCCTCCTGCTGAAACTAAAACATTTTTACCTTTGAGTGGTAAATCGCTGGAAGTTTTGATTAATAACTGATGAGCTGCTTCTGCTATCTTATCTGGTTCAGGCATACGCCCTTTTCCTTCATATCCTTCTGCAAGGAATCCAGTATCTGGTTCCATGATTGTATATCCAAAACTTCTTAAGGTTTCTAGATTAGCTTGTGTAGCTAAATTTTCCAGCATATTTTGATTCATAGCTGGTACAATCAACCGAGGCGCTGTAGTTGCCATTAATGTGGTTGATACCATATTGTCAGCAATCCCATGCGCCATTTTAGCTAGTATATTAGAAGTTGCCGGTACCACGACCGCTAACTCTGTCCAATCTGCTAAATGAATATGCGATACATTATTTGGGTCTTTCTCATCAAAAGTATCTGTATAGACTTCATGGCGCGATAGAATTTGAAAAGTCAACGGCTGAACAAATTTCGTGGCACTCTCAGTCATAGCAACACGCACGATTGCTCCAGCTTTAATAAATTTACGCACAAGGTCTGCTGCTTTATAGACAGCAATACCTCCGGTGACAAATACCGTAACATGTTTTCCTGTTAACACTTAATCCCCTCCGTCTTAGTCTCGTTATCTAGGAATTTATACCCTTTTATCTTCTTAGTTTAACATATTCCATATAAAAAAGTGCCGTTCTTTTCAGAACAGCACGTCGGGTTTATTGGCCTTCTTCATCTATAAAAACAAGTCCATTTTCATCTAAGCTTTTAATACGGGCTAGCGAGAGAATTGGAATGCCCGTTTCTTCTACGATGCGACGTCCTTTTTGGAAAGATTTTTCAATAACTATACCAATCCCTGCTACTGAGGCTCCTGCACTTTTACAAATTGATAAAAGTCCAGAAATGGCTTGTCCATTAGCTAGAAAATCATCGATTAGTAGAACATGATCCGTTGGCGAAAGAAAATCCTTTGAAATTGAAATATCGCTCGAAGTTTGTTTTGTATAGGAATAAACACTTGTAGTAAACATATTATCTTGCAAGGTTAAACTCTTATTTTTACGACCGAAAACAACTGGAACGCCTAACTCTAAACCAGCAAACACAGCTGGAGCAATCCCTGAGGTTTCTACTGTTAGAATTTTAGTAATCCCCTTATCAGCAAATTCACGAGCAAATTCATCCCCAAGCGCCTTCATAAGAGCTGGATCTATTTGATGGTTCAAAAAATTGTCTACTTTGAGGACATTTCCTTCTAAAATCGTTCCTTTTTCGAGAATTGCATCTTCTAATAACTTCATATCGTCATTCCCTCCAAATATTGTTAGATATATATATATTAACATTAAACAAGGAAAATAGGAATAAAGTTTGTTTTTAATCTTATTATTAATACAAATCGCTAATTGCTAGGGTCTGAATTTCAGCAAAAAGTGCTTCAGTGGTTAAATTCGCTTTTTCTCGCCCTTGATAATCCTTAACGATTTTACCTTGGTGTAAAACCAAGGTCCGCGTGCCATACTTAATTGCGTCTTGTAGATTATGGGTAATCATAATAGTGGTGAGGCCCATTTCTTTGACTTTTGCATCCGTTAACTCCAGCACTAACTGTGCTGTCTTTGGATCAAGTGCGGCTGTATGTTCATCCAGAAGTAAAATATCAGGACGCTTTAAAGTAGCCATCAACAATGCAATAGATTGTCTTTGTCCACCTGATAAAAGGCCAATATCTGCTGATGGGCGATTCTCTAAACCTAAGCCGAGTGTCGCGAGTTGCTCTTTAAAAAATGCACGTTCTTCTTTGCTTGTACCAAACTTCAAGGTACGCTTTTCACCACGACGATAAGCTAAAGATAAATTTTCTTGCACAGTCATACGCGGTGCGGTTCCCATTTTAGGGTCTTGGAAGACACGACTAATGTAAGGGGCACGTTTTTCTTCTTTTAGAAATGTAATATCTTTTTCATTTACTTTGATAGAGCCTGCATCTGGGAAAAAATACCCTGATATCGCATTTAATAAAGTTGACTTACCAGCTCCGTTACCACCGACTAGTGTGATAAATTCTCCACGTCTCACTGTTAAATTGATATCTTTTAATGCTTCAATTTGATTAATAGAGCCTGGGTAAAAAGTTTTAGAGACGTGAGCGATTTCTAGAATAACATCTTCTTTACTCATTATTATTTCACCTGCTTATCTATTGGTTTAGCTATTTTTCTACGATAAATTTTTACATCATAAACAGCTTTTATTTTAGGCAATGCTAGGAATCCTGCTAGCATAATAGCTGAAATTAATTTAAAGTCATTTGGATTGAGATTTGCTTCTAAAACGAGAACCATTACTAAACGATAAATAATCGATCCCAGTACTAAACAAACGAGGCGAATTTTCAAAGAAACATGTGGGAAGAGTACTTCTCCTATAATAATTGAAGCCAATCCAATCACAATAGCACCAATTCCCATTTGGATATCGGCATAGCCGTTACTCTGAGCGATTACACCACCGGCTAACGCAATAACTCCATTAGACATCATCAGGCCAACGGTTGTCATAATATTGGTTGAGATTCCTAACGAGCGTGCCATTGCTTGGTTGTCGCCCGTTGCAATAAGTGCTTGACCAAATTCGGTTTTAAAAAAAATACTGTAAAGAATAATAATGACCAATACGATTAAAACTCCAATTAGAATCGTATCACTATGTCGCGGAAGACCCAGTTCAGATATCCCTGAAAAAATGGTGTTTAGTCCTAATAAGTTTACGTTTGCTTTGCCCATAACTCGTAAATTGACTGAGTAGAGACCCGTCATTGTAAGAATTCCAGCAAGTAGACTCGAAATATTGAGTTTAGTTATTAAAAAACCCGTAACTCCTCCTGCTAAGGCACCAGCGATTAATGATAAAAAAATAGAAAGAAAAGGGTTTAGTCCATTTGTGATAGAAGTAACCGCAACCGCAGCTCCTAAGGTAAAAGACCCCTCTGTAGACATATCAGCGACATTTAAAATACGGTAGCTGATAAATAGTCCTAATGCTAGTAGACTCCAAATGAGTCCTTGGGCGATGGCAGATATAATCATATTCATTTTTATTCCTTCTTTCTAATTTATTTATTCAAAGATAATGGCACCTTCTAATATTTCATCCGGAATGGTTATCCCAAGATTTTTAGCCGTTTTTATATTGATTATTTTTTCAATTTCACTTGGATATTGAATGGCATAACTACTTGGATCTGCCCCTTCTAAAACATCTACGACAACTGCACCCGTTTGTGTTCCAATGGCATATTGATTGAGTCCAATAGCAGCCAGCCCACCTTCTTCAACCATAGTATCGACAGAAGGAAAAACAGGTATTTGATAGGCATCGGTTACTTCAATCAGTGCGGACATACCTGTGGCAATAATATTATCGGTAGGAACCCAGATAGCATCCACTTCACTGACTAACGATTCCGCAATTTGAGGAATCTCATTAGCACTATTAACGGTCTTGGTAACAACCTTTAATCCTAAGGAAGTAGCAATCTCTTCTGCTTGTGTTGCGGAGCTTAAAGAATTATCCTCACTCGAAGAATATAAAAAGCCAATTGATTCTATCTCAGGGACAAGTTTCATAATCAAGTCATATTGCTCTTCTAAGGGAATTTGATCACTAACACCCGTCACATTTGCGCCAGGTTCTTCCATAGAAGCGACTAAATTTGCAGCTAAAGGATCTGTAATGGCACCCATTATAATAGGAATATCCGAGTTCATGCTCGCCAGTGCTTGTGCTGCTGGGGTAGCAATTCCAACGGTAATCGCGGCGTCGTTTGAAATAAAGCGTTCTGCAATGGCCTGCATGTTTGATTGATCGCCTTGCGCATTTTGTAAATCAATCGTTGCAGTTTGACCATCAATATAACCTTCTGTTTCAAGTTGATCGATAATACCATCTGTAATGTCATCTAGCGCTGGGTGCGAGATGAGTTGCATGATCCCAATATAAGGAAAATCCCCCTCTGCACTAGCGGAAGAGCTTTCTATTTCTGTATGATCGGTACATGCTCCTAGAATGAATAAGGAACCAAGAAGTAACGCTAATCTTTTTTTATAAGTTTTAAGTATCATGTTGAAACCTCCAAATATTTTTTTGTATAAAAAGAAAGCTGCCATCTGAATAATATCAGGGCAGCTTTTAAATACAAACTGCCACATAGACTGGACTTGATGTCTACGTGGCGAATAGTTTTATATTCGGAATAAAATCCACATAGATACATTCAGATAGCTCTGAGGCTGTATCTATGGACAGTTAAGACGTCGCAAAGAAAACAACCTACTCCATGTGGCTTTGCCAATAAAAAGTCATAAAGTTTATTGTAACTGTAGCTGACATATTAACTGCTCCTTTACTTGAAATTTGTTATCTTCAATACTAACCTTCACTTCTCAGAATGTCAACTACAAAGTTAAAAATAAATGAGAAAAAAAGAAGTGTCTAGTATTTTACCAGGCACTCCTTTTTACTATAAAAATGAAATGAGATAAGAGTAATGTAATACCCCCCAAGTAGGATAGCCTTGTACTTACCAACATAACCTTTACCCGTCATCTTTTTCCCCTTTATTATATAATATTTAGATTCTTTCTTACACTGCTTTTTTGGACCGATATCAGGCATATTTGGCACTATTCTATACGAATTCTTGTAAACATGGTATGATAGACGGGTTAGAGAGGAGTTTTAATGATGTCCTATGATGGAATTTATACCCACTTAATCGTCGACGAATTGAAAGAAACCGTTCAAGGCGGTCGTATCTCAAAAATCTATCAGCCTTTTCAACATGAAATTTTGCTGAATATCCGTGCAAAGCGTAAAAATAAAAAGCTACTCTTATCTGCTCATCCTTCGTATGCTCGAATTCAATTGACAGAGGAGTCTTTATCTAACCCAGACCAACCACCAAATTTTTGTATGTTTTTAAGAAAAAATATTGAAGGTTCAATGATAGAATCGATTGACCAACTGGGTAATGATCGAATTGTCATTTTTAATATTAGTAAATTTGACGACTTAGGAGATTTGCGTCACCTATCCCTGATAGTAGAAATGATGGGACGGCACAGTAATATCTTTTTAGTTGAGAAAGAAACGAATAAGATAATGGATTGCCTAAAACATGTTCCTGCTTATCAAAATAGCTTCCGTACCATTATGCCAGGCGCGACATATGTATTACCACCACATCAGGATAAGCTAAACCCATATGAAGCAAGTACAGAAATATTAAATTTAAAATGGAAAGAAGAAAGTGCCATTGAGGTAGGCCCTAAACGTGTCCAAGCAATTCTGCAAGGAGTCGGCAAAGATAGTGCATTAGAAATTAATTGTTATGTCAAAGAAACATTTTCTCAAGCTGTTAAAAACTATTTAAAAGCTGTTGGTAAAGGACCTGCAACACTTTTTACCACCGCAGCTCAAAAGCAAATTTTTGCACCTTACCCCTATCAAACTATGGAAGGTGACACACAGACTTTTGACAGCCCAAGTCAGCTTTTGGATGCGTATTACATCGATAAAGCAACTAATGATCGCATCAAACAAGTTGCGTCTGATTTATTAGCTATTATCCGTAACGAAAAACAAAAAAATGATTTAAAGTTAGAAAAACTTGAAGATACACTTACTAGAAGCGAAAAAGCTGAGGATTATCGTATCAAAGGTGAACTACTGACAGCCTACTTACATCAAGTTCCTAAATCTGCCTCAGAAGTAAGCTTAAATAATTTTTATGATGAGGAGAAACCCTTAACTATTAGCTTGGATCCGTCCTTGACGACATCTCAAAATGCTCAAAAATACTTTACTAAATATCATAAGCTAGTCAATTCAGTTAAGTATGTTAATCAACAAATTTCTAAAACAAAAAAAGAAAACCACTATTTGGATTCAATTGAAACGCAAATCACCCTCTCAGATCCGCAAGATTTGGAAGACATCCGCGATGAGTTGAAAGAATCCGGTTATTTAAAAGCCAAGCGCTCAAAGAAAAAAATTAAGAAAAAAACGAGCAAGCCCCACCATTTCCGCTCAAGCGATGGAACTGATATACGAGTTGGGAAAAATAATGTGCAAAATGATAATTTAACCCTAAAGAAGGCACGAAACAATCATTATTGGCTACATGCTAAAGATATTCCAGGTTCTCATGTCATTGTAGAAGATTCAAACCCAAGTTTGGAAACATTAGAAGAGGCAGCTGTAATTGCTGCTTATTATTCGAAATTTCAGCAATCTGCTAATGTTCCCGTCGATTATGTTCCAGTGAAACACGTTAAAAAGCCAAATGGAGCAAAACCAGGTTTTGTAATCTATACCGATCAAAAAACATTGTTTGTGACACCGAACAAGGATATAGTTGATTCCCTTCGGGTGAAATAAAAAATCATGACCAACTCGAGAGATGAGATGGTCATGATTTTTTATTTTTGCCAATTTAACGGATCTTTACTAAATTTTTTTAAAACTTCAAACTCTTGTTCAGTAATGGCATCCATTTCTTGAGCAACTTTTAATAGACTGCTGTAGCCAGATAAGGTCTCAACTGAATAACCACTGTTATAAAAATTTTCTTTTCCTTTTTCAAGTTCATAAGTGAAAATAGCGAGACAGCCTAAAACGGTTAATCCTTCTCTCTCAATGGCTTTAGCTGCTTCAATGACACTGCCACCCGTTGAAATCAAATCCTCAATTAACACAACTTTCTGTCCGGGCTGAACGCGCCCTTCAATCTGTTTTGCTTTCCCATGTTCCTTAGCTTTACCACGCACATAAATCATCGGTAAATCCATCTTCTGGGCAACGAAGGCAGCGTGAGGAATCCCAGCTGTAACCGTCCCCGCAATGACCTCAACTTCCGGGTAAGCTTCTTGGATTAAAGCAATAAGACTTTCAGTAATGAGTGTCCGTGCTCTAGGGACACTCATAATAATGCGATTATCACAGTATATGGGACTTTTAATTCCCGAAGCCCAAGTAAAAGGCTCTTTTGGATTTAGGGAAATGGCACCAATTTCTAGTAGTGTTTTTGCAATTTCTTCAGCGCGTATCATTTTAATGAGTCACTCCATTCCATTGGTCTTTGATGGTTAAATAAGCTGTTACCGGGTTGGTTGTCTGGGTAATGGGTCTACCTACTACAATAAAATCTGACCCTAATTCACGTGCCCGTTGAGGCGTTACGACACGCTTTTGATCATAAAATTTTGAGTTGTTTGGTCGGATACCTGGTGTGACGCAGATAAACTTACCCTGGCTATTTTCTTTAATAGTTGCAGCTTCCATTGCGGAACATACAACACCGTTCAGCCCTGCTTTTTCCGTTAGCTTGGCATAATGGCGGACACTCTCTATCAGCGAAGCTTCAACGAGCTGTTCTTGGCGCATGATGTCCTCTGTTGTGGAGGTGAGTTGCGTCACAGCAATCAACTTAGGAACGGCTAAACCGACCGGTGTTCCTTCCCTCAGACCTTTAAGAGCAGCTTCCATCATTGTTAATCCGCCCGCCGCATGAACATTCGTCATGCTCACTCCTAAACGTGCAATGCCTCTCATCGAACGATAAACGGTATTTGGAATATCATGTAATTTTAAGTCTAAAAAAATATCATGTCCTTGTGAATTTATCCAAGTGATAATTTCTGGTCCTGTTTGATAAAACAATTCCATACCAATCTTCACATAGAGCGATTCGTCTTTGAACTGTTTTAAAAAGTCTTTTGATTCCTTTAAACTAGAAAAATCTAAAGCAATAATCGGTTTGTTCACAATATTCACGATCCTTTTATTAGACTGACTTTTTCTTCTCCATCTACTTCTTGTAATTTTACCGAAATTTGTTCTGAAAGTGCCGTAGGAATATTCTTACCAACGTAGTCCGCTTTAATTGGAAGTTCACGATGACCCCGATCAATTAAAACGGCAACTGTGATACGTCTCGGACGTTCTACATCCATTATGGCATCCATACCTGCTCGGATGGTTCGTGCTGTATACAAAACATCATCTACTAAAACGACATGCTTTCCTTCAAAGGAAAACGGAATATTCGTCTGATTCAAGGTTGGGTCAATCCCTTCAGCGAAATGTTGGTCATCGCGGTAAAGGGTGATATCTAATTCTCCAACTGGTACTTCTTTCCCTTCAAACTTCTGTATGTTGCGCGCAATCCGCTCAGCTAAATAAATCCCTCGCGTACGAATCCCTACTAAAACTAAATCTTCGACCCCATCGTTTTTTTCTAAAATTTCATGGGTAATACGCGTAAGTGAACGTTGCATGGTTGTCGCATCCATAATTTCAACTTCTTGTTTTGCCATCATCATTCCTCTTTCCAAAAAAAATTCCCTTATACCAAAGAGCATAAGGGATCACTAATACAAACATTTATAGGATCCTTTAAGTCTCTCTGGACTTTATTAAAGGGGGTATAGCTGTAGCATAAACATTCCATAATCATCTGTCAATCAAACTGACGTAATTCTTCTAGTTTCGTTTCAAAATAGTTCGGTAAAGGGGCTTGAAAAGTAAGTTCTTCTTTAGTTATTGGATGGACAAAGCCTAGTGTCTGAGCATGCAGATACTGACCGTATTTTGAATGGTCATTTCTAGTTCCATACATGGGATCTCCTACGACTGGATGATGAATATAATCCATATGGACGCGAATTTGGTGGGTTCTACCCGTTTCCAGTTCTAATTGTAAGAGTGTATACCCGTTATATTGTTCTAAACGTGTAAAATGGGTCACTGCTGGTTTTCCTTCGCGATTTACCACGCGTTTAATACGGTTATTGGGCATACGGTCAATGGGAACGTCAATGGTTCCTTCTTCATGTTCGACTTCCCCGTGGACCAAGGCTACGTAAGTTCGTTTTGTCGTATGATTTAGAAATTGTTTTGCTAAATCTTCATGAACGTCATTTGTTTTAGCAATTACTAAAAGTCCTGATGTGTCTTTATCAATACGGTGAACGATACCCGGTCTGGTTGGGTCTGATCCCTCAGACAACTGATTCATATGGAAGAGCAGACCATTAACTAACGTTCCAGTTGATTGGACCTTAGATGGGTGTACCACCATACCGGCTGGTTTATTAATAACAGCTAGTGCCTCATCTTCATAAACAACCATTAAGGGAATATTTTCAGCTTGAATTTCTATTGTCTCTTCATCAGGTTCGATAAGGGTGATGATATCTCCTGGTAGAACTTTATAGTTGGCTTTGGAATTTTTACCATTCACCTGAATGTGACCAGACTTTAGCCAACTTTGAATTTGCGAACGCGTGAAGCTGGGGTAAGCCACTGCTAAGACCTTATCAATTCTTCCGCTTTCATTATTAATTTTTAATTGGTATTTTTCATTTTCCATTAGATGTTTTCCTCTTTTTCAAAAAATAAGACGTGTATCAGCATCAAGGCAACACCGACTGTTAAACACATATCGGCAACGTTAAATATTGGGAAATTGATGAAATCAAGTCGAAACATATCCACCACAAATCCATTCACTAATCGGTCAATAAAATTACCAATAGCGCCTGCTAAGATTAAAGAAAAGCTCACTCCCACAAGCTTGCTATCCGTTTTTTCTTTATGAAACATATAAATTAAATAGCCGACTACAAAAACGGTAATAATATAGAAAAATATCATTCTTCCTTCAAATATCCCCCAAGCTGCCCCTCTATTTTGGATATAAAATAGAGATAGAAAACCTGGAAGAAGAATTTTCTCTTCATAGAGTTCAAAGTTTTGAAGAATTGCCCATTTACTCAATTGATCAACCACAATCAAAAGAGCCGCTAACATGTAATAAATCATCATACCTATCCTCACTTATTCATAATAGTTACTGTTATCTTTATCTATTGTATAGTAAAAACATGAAAACAAAAAGGAAATAAAATATCTGCCTCTATCCTTGGATTTAATTATGAAGTTTCGCTATAATGAATAAGGATATTTCCAATAAAGGAGTAGTTAGTGTGACAATGAGAAAACCATGGTTTTTATTAATGGCAGGGCTAGTGCTTTCTGGCTGTGCAAATGAGTTAGAGAATGTGCAAAAAAAGATTGATGGTGTAGAAGAAACAAAAGTAGCAATGATTGGGTCTTTAAACGCAATTAATCAATACGAAAGTGACATGCAAGCTGATTTAGACGCATCGTTAATGGATGATGAAGAACTGTCTGCTCTAAAAGATGGGTCAGCTGTCGTTTTTGAAAATATTGATAACCGTCAAGAAGAAGTGGATCAATTGGATAGTCAATTGAAAGACTTTAAAAAATCTGCTGAGGATTTAAAGTCTTTTGATGATGAATCTTTACCACTAAGTAGTATTCAATCCCTTCTTCAACCTATGGAGATGATGATTGAACAGTTGGATACTTATTTGCCTGCTTATAAAGACCAACTGGCAAGCGAACAAGAAACCTTTGAAGCTTTTGGCGCTGATGACGCAGACTTTAATACCTTATTTGAAGGGTTTGAAAGTTTGAATAGCACAAGTGACAGTAATCTTGATTTATTAGCACCACTTGCTGAAACGAATGCGGAATTGGATGCTTCAATCCAAAACCTAGAAAAAGAACTAACAGCGCTCGAAGAAGAATAATAGGAGGATAAAAAATGAAAAAAACAGTAGCAATCTTATCATCTGTATTTTTATTAGCAGCATGCCAAGATACAACTGACGCTACCCAAGAATCAGTTGTTAATGAAGAAAGTGGTCAAACACAAGTAAGTACGGTTGAATCCGTTGAGTCAGAAGCCGTATCTTCTGAAGTGCAAGAAGATGTTGCCTACGAATACGAAATTAATCCCGATTTATATACCGTTGTTCCTATTGATGATGCGGACACAGAAGTTGTCTTATTAACTTTTGACGACGCCCCTCAACCACCGAACTCTTATACCCTTGATATAGCTCAAACGGTTCAAGATAAAGGTGCAAATGCCATCTTTTTTGTAATGGGTCAATTTTTAGAAGAACCAGAAGCAAAAGAAATTATTAAAACAGTCTATGATATGGGATTTGAAATTGGCAATCATTCTTATTCTCATCCTGATCTAACGACCCTTACCTATGAAGAGCAATTAGCTGAAATCACTAAAACAAGTGATTTAGTTGAAGAAATAACTGGCGAACGGCCTCGCTTTATTCGCGCTCCTTATGGTTCATATAACAGTGAAACAGAAGCAATTGCTGATGGCGAGAATATGACGATTATGAATTGGACTTATGGGTACGACTGGGTCGATGGTTATATGGAAGAAGATGCAATTGCTGATATCATGATTAATGCGCCAGAATTAGGTAGTGGCGGAAATCTATTGATGCATGATCGTCAATGGACTTCGGCTGCAATTAGTAGAATTATTGATGGGTTGCGTGATGCTGGGTATGAAATGGTTGACCCTACATTAATTGCATCACCAGAGGAGGCTTAACGAGAATATGAATAAATTTATTAAAGGTCTATTGGCAACATCTGTCCTACTAGCTTCTAGTGTTTTAGCCTCTCCTGTTTTCGCTTCTGAGAACAATGAGAGCGCTGAAGATGAAGCTACTGCAATAGAGTTAAATTTACGTGAAAAACCCTATCTAGTTGCGCCAAGTATGGCTAACATTCCTAATAAGTTTAAATATGATAGTGGCATTAACATTGCTTACCCAGAAGATGGCGTCAAAGGGATTTATTTAACTCCATGGAGTGCAGGAAACCCTACTCGTATGGACGAGTTAATTTCTTATGTTAATAGTAATGACTTAAATGCGATGGTTATTGATATAAAAGATGACGAAGGTTATGTCGTAACCGATTTTAAATCAGAAGACGCGCACATCCAAAAAAACACCGTTGACTATATCGAAAATATTGATGGTCTAATGAAACAATTAGAAGAAAACCAAATTTATCCTATTGCTCGTATCGTGGCTTTTAAAGATTCGGTATTAGCAGCAGATGAGCCAAGTATGTCTTTCTTAAACCAAGACGGTTCTATCTGGCGTTATGGAAATGATGAGATGTTTATCAATCCTTTCTTAAAAGAAACATGGGACTATGCGGTAAATGTTGGGATTGAAGCAGCTAAAGTGGGCTTTAAAGAAATCCAATTTGATTACGTGCGTTTTCCAGAAGTTTTCTCAGATGACGCCAATGGTTTAGTCTATGACATGGGTGATTATGGAGATATGGATTTAGATCCTACTGAAAAACGCGTGCAAGCAATCACTGATTTCGTAGCTTATGCGAGAGAGAAACTGATGCCTTATGGTGTAGAAGTCTCTGTTGATATCTTTGGATATGCTGCAACAGTTGAAGAAGCTTCTGGAATTGGTCAAGACTTCAGTGATATTTCTAATAACGTGGATGTTATTTCATCCATGATTTATCCAAGCCACTGGGGAACTACTTATTTTGGTATTGTTTCACCCGATTTACATCCCTATGAACTCGTTGACGAATATATGAAAGTGGAATTACCTCTACTCGAATCTCTTGAACATACACCTACTACGCGACCATGGTTACAAGACTTTACCGCTTCTTATCTAGGCGCTGGGAACTATAAAGAGTATGGTCAAGCAGAAGTTCAAGCCCAGGTTCAAGCACTTGCTGATCACGGTGTTACTGAATTTCTTCTATGGAATGCAAGCAACGAGTATACTTATTAATAATGAAAAAGACATCTGAAAGTTTTTCTTTCAGATGTCTTTTTTTATTTAATTAAAATATTTTGATTCGTCGTCAATAAACATAAATATGTTTCGGTTACTTTTTTTCGTTTAATTTCTTCTAAAGCTTGTCGATAGACAATCATTTGGCCCCGATATTTTGAGATGATTGATTCTAACTTTTCCCCAATATAATCCGTTTTAAAATCAAATAAAACAAGATGGTCCTCATATTCAATAAACCCATCAATAATCCCATGAATCAATAACCGATCGTCAGCTTGCTTGGAAATCCCTTCAAAAAGGTTCCCTGCCTTCATTAGCATTGTAAAGGTAACTTCACGAGAAACAAGCTCTGCATCTTTGATTAATTGTTGCCCAAGTTCGGTTGTAAAGAAAGCAAGAATCTGTGGAATATTAATTTTCTTAGCAACATTTAAATCGATGGCACCCTTATCAGTTAACTCATCAATTAAAATACGAATAACCGATAGGTCGATAGGTTGTGACAAATCAATGTTCTGCATTAAGTAATGGACGGCAGTTCCTACTTCAGCTTGATTAGGAGTTTTTTGTTCTTGCATAAAACTGGGTCTTGGTAAACTTGGTTCGACGTAGCGACCCGGTTGATCCAATTGTTCAAAATTTAGTTGTAGAAGTTGCGCGTGATCTGGATCTTCAAATAGCCTTTTGATTTCTGAAACCGACTGATAGCTTGTTGTACGAGTTGCTGTTTGATGGGGATAATCAGCTTCCATTAATGCTTGAGCTAACTGATAATCTGACAGATGTTTGGAATCGGAATCTGATATTATCAGACTCTTTAATTTTTTATCAACATCAATCGTTTCTTCTAAATTAACAGTCGCAATATTTCCTAATAAATCCTCTGCACGTTTGAAGCTGACTTTAAACGCAACAGGGTCGACAGCCAATTCCCCATAATAACTTTTAGATAGCGATTCTGGTTGAATACTACCATGGCGGTACAAGGCTAGCCCGACCCATTTCATCATACTGCCCGCTTGAAGGCGTAAATGATCAGGAATAACAGTTCTGCTCGCCTCATCAACTGCGGACCATTCTTGCCACATCTTCTCTTCTGTTTCATAAGAACCCACTAAAAATAGTTTTTGCTCAGCACGTGTTAAAGCAACATACAACTTACGCATTTCTTCTGCTAATAAATTTTTCTCTTTTTCATTAGCTAAAGTGGAGCGTGCTAAGGAGGTATACTGCAAGCGCTGCTCACTATCAAAATAATCTGTTCCAATTCCATATTTTTCTGAAAAGACGTATTTCCCTTGAATATCCTTTTTATTAAAGCGTTTGGACATATCCATTATAAAAACAAAAGGAAATTCTAGTCCTTTACTGGCATGAATGGTCATAATACGTATGGCATCTTCGTCTTCACTGAAGCTAGTAGGCTCAGCTAAGTCTTGATCGCGATCTTGGATGCGTTCAATAAATCGAACGAACTGGAAAAGGCCTTTAAAGTTGCTAGCTTCAAATTTTTTCGCCCGTTCATACAAGGCATGAAGATTAGCGACTCGTTGTTTACCAGAGACAAGTCCTCCTACGTAATCTAAATAATGCGTTTCATCGTAAAGATACCAAATTAAACTTACAAGATTATGTTGACTCGCATAATTACGCCAATTTTCAAGTTGCTCTAGAAAATAAGTTATTTTTTGATAGGTATCTACTCCCTCTGTATCTAGAGTTGCTTGATCTGTTTGTATAAAGGTTTGAATTGCCTCATAGAAATCACCCTGGCGGTCAGCGATTCGAACTTGAGCTAGTTGCCGTTCGTTTAACCCAATGATAGGAGAACGTAATACCGCAGCTAATGGAATATCTTGGCGTGGATTATCAATGACCTTTAACAGTGATAAGATAACGGATATCTCAGTTCGCTGAAAAAAACTTTGTGAATCATTCAAAATGACAGGTAGCCCATGTTCCTTAAATGTTTCCATAATTAGGAGGTTGTTGTTCTTTGTTGGTGTTAATAAGACAATGTCTTTGTAAGTTAAGAAGCGATTTTCTTTTTTTTCTTTATCAAAGATCATTACCTGTTGGCTAACCATTTCTCTGATTTTTTGGGCCACCATAGTCACTTCACCAGTAGCTTTATCATCAATTTCCATTAAAACTTCTGCATCTTCTTGTTGTGTTTGGTTATTTGTTTCTTCCTCATCACTTGTCTCTTTTAAATAAATCATGATTTCTGTCTCAAAATCTTGACTCTCAGGGAAATTTAAATTTCCTTGTTTTAATTCGGCTAAAGTATCATAGTCCATTTGGCCAACGTCTTTATCCATCAATTGTTTAAAGACAAAATTGGTAAAGGAAATCACTTCGCCGCGAGAACGAAAATTTTCTGCTAAAATAATTCGTTCCCCGCGTTCGGAACGGCCAAAAGAATTATATTTCTCTAAAAATAAACCCGGATCAGCAAGACGAAATGCATAAATTGATTGCTTCACATCCCCTACCATGAATAAGTTTTCGGCCTGTGGACTGTGACATGTTACAGCATACAAAATACTTTCTTGTAACTGGTTAACATCTTGGTACTCATCAATTAAAACTTCTTTGAACTTAGCACGAAAATAAGAACTCGCTTCACTGGATTGGCGTTTGCCATCAATAAGTGGATTTAAGATTTCCAAAGTTAAATGTTCTAAATCGTTAAAATCAAGCGCATTTTGCTCGAGTTTTTTCTGCCAATAAGTTTCACTAAATAATTTGGTTACTCGAATCATTTCTTCTACATAAGGTTTCGTTGCTTGAATTATTTCTTCTTGTGCTTCTTTAGGACGAGTGAAAAAATCACTTTGTAGTTTTTGAATTGATTTTTTATATTTATCACGTAACTGCTTCATATAGACAATGGTTTCTTTATCAGGATCATCTTTTTTACGACTTGAGGGCCAACGGGTAAAAGATATTGTGGTGACTGCTTCATAAGCCTTTTGATAATCATCCTCTTTAACTGCTTGATAAATCAATTCAACATATTCTTGTTCAGCTTCTAGAACGCTCCTTTGCTTACTTGTTCCCTCGCTTCCATTACCAATGTGAATCGCTTGGCTGATATCATATCGAATACCGGTTAATTCTTGTAAGAGCTGCGGTTTTAATAATTGTTGATAAAGTAAACTTATTTCTAACCCTTCTTCTATATTATATAAATCGATCATATTATCTAGCCAAGCTATAGGATTAGGATTTGCTCTTGAAAAATTATATAAAGAAAAAACTAAATCCTTTAATCCATCATCATTTCGTTCACTTGAATATGCCTTCGCCAATTTATGGAAGAAACTTGAAAAATCACCATACATCTCTTCTTTCAAATCTTCCCAGACATCTTCCTTTAGCATCTCTACTTCTATCGTGTCAGCTATAATTCGAAAGACAGGATCAATATCTATAAGATAAAAGAAACGTTGAATGACTTTTAAACAAAAAGCATGAATCGTACTAATAGAAGCTTGTGGCAACAGTGTTATTTGGCGAATGAGATGGTGGTATTGTGCATCGCTCGTTGCTTCATTAATGGCATTTTGTATAGCCAATCGAATGCGTTCTTTCATCTCTACAGCAGCTGACTCTGTAAAAGTAACGACGAGTAATTCATCGACATCAACACCACTCTTAATTTTCTCAATAATACGTTGGACTAAAACCGTTGTTTTGCCAGAGCCCGCTGAAGCCGCAACCAATAGATTATCACCACTTTGATAAATGGCTTGCCACTGTTGGTCGGTGAAACGGTCATTAACGGTTTTTGGAGGAATCATCGCCATCTTATTCACCTCTTTCCTTTTCTTCATCATTATCCTCTTCAGCAAATTCAAACCTTAAGAGTTCTATAACAGCTTCTTTATCTAGTCTTTCAATGCGCCGGTATCGATTTTCATTTAAGGTACTATCAAACTGTGAAATAGCACGATACGGACCTTGGACAGTAGGGATAAAGGCTTTTCCTTTAATGGGATTCATTCGTAAATCTCCAGAAAGGATGCGATTTCCTGCCTGGACAATACGGCGTCGATTGTTTTTAATCAGTAGATCTAATTCATCCGTTTGGATTAAATCGGCAACTTTTCCAAATTCGCCACTTTTATTGTAGCGGAAAGGTAGTACCAAAGAAGCCTCACCTTCTGTTACGGAAGGATCGACGCTCTCAGTAATTTCCTTATCAGCAACCAGTAAGCCTTTTAATTTATTATTGGATAGTAAAAAGTCCTCTAATTCTTCTACTGTGGGCTGCTCTTGTACTTTTAAATAAGGATGTTGAACATGTAAATAAAAAGCACCAGCAGGCAAAGCTTGCCCTTTAACGAGCTTACTAGCGTTCACCATGGCAACGTCTAAATAGGTTATCATCTGCATTGCTAGCCCATAATAAGCGTCGTTAAAATCGAAGCGATGCTGACTTGATTTATAATCAAGAATGGTTAAGAACTGTTTATCTTTTGACTTAATGCGATCAATTCGGTCAATCTTACCCCGAATATTAATACTGCGCCCTTGCTTCAGAGGAAAGGTCAGCCCCTCTAGCTGATCCGTGGCTTGAGATAAGCCAAAAGTTGCTTCTGTCCGTAAATTTTCAAAAGTTGTTAACCGACCTTGGCTCGTAATGACTTGCGACATATGTTGAATGGTTTCAGCTAATTGATCTTGAATAAACTTCATGCGATTCGAACTTGAGAGAATTTCATACTTATAGATTCCAAATAATTCTTTTAAAATAGCTGTCGTAATCGCTTGTACCTGACTAATAGAAAGTTTTCCTTTCCCACGCAATTCGCGAACAATAAATTCCAATGCTTCGTGATAAAATTCACCGGTAGCTGCGTTACTCAATTCATACTTCTGTCTTTCTTTCAGTTGTAACCCATATTTCAAGTAATGGCTGTAAGCATCTAAGTAGTAACTTTCAAGTTGTGAGACCGATAAGTATAAATCTTTTCCATATAATTTTTCAGCAATTTCTGCCGTTAATTGAACGGGTGTATTTTTATACTTCAAACTTGAAAAGACAACCGTTAAAACTGGTTGGATGCTTTTGTCCTTCGCCAGATAGGTTAAAATCTGGCGCCATAAAAATGGCATTTTCTTATTAGTCGTTAGCTGCTCACGTAATAACTGCACAAGCTGACCAACATTTTGTTCTTTATTACCTGCAAAGTTAAGAGGTACTCTTGCATCCGTTACATTTGCAGCCCGGTATTGGACAGAAATATTTAAATCTTTCGCAATTCGAGCAACGTACGGTGATATTTGGTTGATACGATTATTACCATCAATACTGAGTGGATAAGTCACAAATAAACGCTCACTCCCAGACAGAAACGTTTGATAGGCAATATAGGGTTCTGAAGCAGTTGATTCTGAAATATTTAGATTGAGATATTTACTGCTATCATCTCCAATATTAGTTTGTATAAATTGGCGTTCTTCTTCCGTTAATAAGGTCTTATTTTCATAGAGTTGTGGCAAATTCTCCTGGCTTGCGCCAATAACATAAACAATTTTAGCCGGTTTAAAACGAGCGCCTTCCATACTCGAGAAAATTACTTCGTCTAGAGTAGGTGGCACAATGCTATAGGTAGCAGATTCAAAACCAGTCATTAAAATCGTGTAGAACGTTTTTTCATCAAAGCGTTCGTCTCCTAGTGTTTCAACGTACTCATCTAGAAGCATGTTAAATGTTTGCCAGAGTTGTTCATGTTGACGGGCTTGCTCTAAATTATCTTCTTCAATCGCACGATCCCGCCAATGTAAAATCTGTTGGTCAATCGCATAATCCGTTAAAAATTCATATAGCAAAATAGCTGCATCACGGCCTGTTTTAGCACGAGATAGTTTTTTATAAAAGGGCAATAAGGTTGCTTGTAGAAAGTTTTTTATCACGTTTGAATCTTCAAAAGCATCCGTTTCCGCATTTACTAAGTCTATTTCTTCTTCACTAAACACATATTGTTGCCAATCATTCTGATTAAACCAAGCGTTTCCTTCAAATCCATATGCCAATATAATATTTTCAGTTTGGTCAACCTTATTCCTAAAATTTTGGATATGCTGATACATGCTACCTGATTCACCTGGATAATAAGTCGGCAACAACAATTCTGTCCTCAAAAGACGCATTATGTCGGGATAGCGCCAGTAGTTCATGCGTATTTTAAACAAACTGTCAATAAAATCGGTAAAGGGATGGTGCTTCATTTCATCTGCTTTATCATAAAAAACGGGCAATTGCGCACGTGTAAAGAGGGGTTTTAGAATCGTTTCATAGTCCTCTACTCGTCTTGCTACAATAAGAAAATCCTTATAGCGATAACCAGATTCCGTTACTAAACGGTTAATACTATTGGCAACATGAAAAATTTCTGCCTGCTTGGTTTCGCACGACCAAATTTCCATTACTTCCTTAATCTGACTATTTTTTTCAGTATTAGGATCTTTTGAACGTACTGCTGAATTCGTGTCTCTCCAATAAGTATCAAGTTGCCTTAAACCTTCTGTATAACCATTTTCTTGAACGGGTAGACGGATATCTTGAAGAATTCTAACTTGGTTTTTTCGCGCTAATTGATAAAGAGTATGATAAGTTTTTCCAGCCACATAAAACAATTCTTGCATCTCTGGAAGTTTATCAATATAAGGTTTATCCAAGTCTAAAACGATACTTACTTTTTCAGCCCGCTCTAAAAAAGCCATAATAATTTGAATCTCACGGGCAGTAAAATGGTAATAGCCATCGATGTAGAGATAGACATCTTGCATATCTTGTTGATAAATGCTTTGAGCAAGTGCTTCTTGGATCATTTCATACTGTATAAAATCATTTTTTTCAATTTCATTCATAAATAAGCGATATAGAGTAAGTAATTCAGAAAGTTTAACGCGCTGGTCTAATAGTTCCGGTGTTTTTAAATCTTTATTAATCGTTTGTTCTAAATCTTTTATGGTGATATTTCCAGCTAATAACTCTTTAAAGAGATTAATCAATTGTTGTATAAATCCTTCTTTATCGATTTCTTTCCGAAATATAATAAGCTCTTCTTTATGGTTTAATAATATCTTTCGCAACATCATAGCCATTCCGGCATCACTCAATTGTTTCTTATGAAAAACTTCTTCATCTTTTAAGAAGTACCAAGCAAGCCGACTAAAACTGAACACTTGTAGGTTAATTGATCCCATAAAAGACTCATTAGCTAATGGCGAGCTTTGCCATAAATCTTGTAGTATAGTTACTTCGCCATCAAACTTTGCATGTTCTGGAACAATAATAAATACTTTTGCATTGGGATTTTCTGTCATTATTTTGTTAATATCATTTATATAAACAGTACGTTTATCAGCTGTTTGTGGACCCATAATAAACTGCAGTGTCAAATTTCAACATCCTTTCTCGTCTGGGCTTTTCTTTCCTCCCTAGTTTATCATATTCCAACAAAAAGAAGGACTGGATTTCTCCAGTCCTTCTCATCTTGACTACTCTAAATCTTCATTTTTAACTTGTCGAATGAGCTCTTCGATTTTGTTTCCATAATCAATAGACTCATCGCGTTTAAAAATAACTTCTGGTGTTCGATAAAGCGATAAACGAGAACCTAATTCACTACGAATGAGACCTGTTGCCTTGTCTAATCCTTTTTGAACGGATTCGCGTTCACTTGCAAGTTCATTTAATGAACTATAATAAAGTGTCGCAATCTGAAGATCACCTGTTATTTCCACATCTGTTAAGGTAATATTTTGAACCCGTGGATCTTTCACTTCTTTGAGTAAAATATCATTTACCTCACGCAAGATTTGTTGTTTGATTCTTTCTGATCTATATTTTGCCATTTGCTTCACTCCTTGATAAAATTCTGCTATTTTCTAGCGATTTCAACCATTTCGTAAGCTTCAATCACATCATCAACTTCGATATCGTTGAAGTTTTCAATCATCAAACCACATTCAAACCCGTTCTTCACTTCGCGCACATCATCTTTAAATCGTTTCAAACTTGCCAATTCACCATCATGAATTACAATATTATCGCGAATCACTCGAACTTGACTTGAACGCTTAATAACGCCGTCAGTTACAAAGCCACCGCCAATAGTACCTACTTTCGTAACTTTAAAGGTTTCACGAATTTGAACTTGACCGGTTACTTTCTCTTCGTATTCTGGTTCAAGCATACCCTTCATAGCTGTTTCAATTTCGTCGATTGCATTATAAATAATGCGGTGTAAACGAATATCGACTTCTTCAAATTCAGCTTGAATTTTCGCTTGTGGCGTTGGACGAACGTTAAATCCGATTATGATGGCATTACTTGCGGCTGCAAGCGTTACATCACTTTCAGTGATTGCACCTGCGGCTGCATGAATGATACGCACACGTACGCCTTCAACCTCAATCTTTTGCAAACTACCTGAAAGAGCTTCAACCGAACCTTGAACGTCTGCTTTAATAATCACGCCGACTTCTTTTAGTTCTCCTTCACTCAAACTAGAGAATAGGTTATCGATTGTAACACGATTTTGTTTCGAACGTGACTCTTGTTGTGCACGTTTCATACGTTCTTCCCCAACTGAACGGGCTGTTTTTTCGTCTTCAAAAACAACGAATCGGTCTCCAGCTTGTGGAGCTTCGTTTAAACCAGTAATTTCTACTGGCATCGATGGACCGGCTGTTTTAACACGGCGACCTTGGTCATTAATCATCGCTCTAACACGTCCAAAGGTACTTCCAACAACAATAGGATCTCCAATTTTAAGCGTTCCTTGTTGAACAAGAATAGTAGAAATTGGCCCTTTTGTTTTATCTAATCGTGCTTCAATAACAGATCCGATTGCCATACGGTCTGGATTTGCTTTTAACTCTTGAACTTCTGAAACAAGTAAAATCATCTCTAGCAACTCATCGATACCTTGTCCAAATTTAGCAGAGATGTTCACAAAAATGGTATCGCCACCCCATGCTTCTGAAATCAAGCCATGCTCACTTAGTTCTTGCATAACACGATCAGGGTTGGCAGTTGGTTTATCAATCTTATTGACAGCTACGATGATAGGAACATCGGCTGCTTTTGCATGGTTAATAGCTTCAATAGTTTGTGGCATAACACCATCATCAGCTGCAACAACAATAATTGTAATATCTGTAACATCTGCTCCACGTGCACGCATAACGGTAAAGGCCGCATGACCTGGAGTATCCAAGAAGGTTATAGGTTGATCGTTAATTTTAATTTGGTAGGCACCAATATGCTGTGTAATTCCGCCCGCTTCACTCAAACTAACTTTGGTATTTCTTAAAGAATCCAGTAGAGTTGTTTTACCGTGGTCAACGTGTCCCATAATAGTAACAACGGGTGGACGAGTGACCATTGCTTCTTCATTATCTTCTTCTTCAAAGTATACAGATAAATCAGAGATGTCAACTTGTACCTTTTCTTCTGCTTTAATACCATAATCAGCTGCAATAAGTTCTAGTGTTTCAGAATCAAGCGGTTGGTTTTGAGTTGCAACCACGCCCATCATGAACAACTTTTTGATAATTTCTGCTGGTTCACGGTGTAATTTCTTTGCAACTTCTTGAATATTCATTCCATCTGTATAGACAAATACTTCTGGTAACTCACGGAACTTTCTTTGTGGAACCGGTGCTTTTGGTGCACTGTTGGTTCTACGTTTTTTATTTCGATTATTACGTTTATTGAAGCCACCTTTACTTTTGTTGCGGTTACCACCTTGTGAAGGTGTTGGGCTTGGTTTATTTGTTTTTGCTGCTGGTTTAGCTGTTGAACTTGCTGCTGGCCCACTTGTTGCAGTTTTTGGTTTGCTTGTATTATTTGTTTGCGATTTATTTTTTGACGAAGCAGGTGCCTCGCTCTTACCTTTTATAACTTTATCCATATTTTTAATATCCTCATCTCCCATTATTGACATATGGCTTTTAAAGTTTAGTCCTGCTTCATTAGCTTTTTCGATAACATCCTTACTTAACATGTTATGTTCTCTAGCATACTCATAGACTCTTTTTTTACCCATGTCCTCACATCCTTATTTCATAGTATTCGTTCCTTTCAGTTTAAGATAACTGTTCGCAAAGCCTTTATCTGTAAAAGCACAAATTGAACGGCTTTTCCCAATGGCAGAGCTTATCTCGTCAGAGGTAAAAGCAATCTCAAGCGGAACATTGTAGTATAGACATTTATTTGTTAACTTTTCACGTGTATTATCACTCGCTGTTGTCGCCACAACAACTAATTTAGCTTTTCCATTTTGAATAGCTTTTATAGTTAAATCTTCACCCGTAATAAGTTTACCTGCTCGTAGTGCCAAACCAAGCAAGTTCATCTGTTTGTCTTCTGGTGTCATTATAGTAAACTCCTAGCTTTTTGATGGTCGACGTATTCATAAAGTTCACCATAAAAATCATCACTAACAGTCATTCCAAATTGACGATCTAACAAATGTTGCTTTTTAGCCTTTTCGACTAATGTAGGCTCCATGGAGATATAAGCACCACGACCGTTCTTTTTACCAGTTGGATCGATTGCTAACTCTCCTTTTGGTGTTTTAACGATTCGAATCATTTCTTTCTTTGGTTTCATCTCATTCGATACAATGCAACGGCGCATTGGAACTTTCTTCTTCATCAATCATCACCTCTTATTGTCCAGCTTCATCTAAAAGCTCACTGTAATCTTGCTCAGGATCAGCTTCAATATCTGAAATTTGCTCTTCAACCTCTTCAGCGTTGTAAATATGTTCACCGATTTCTTCTGTCTTAATGATATCATCTGCTTCGGTCATTTCTTCAAGTTCTTCTACTAAGGCAGGTTCTTCCTTGATAGCTTGTTGCGATTGAATAAGTAAACGATTGTAGTCGGCTTCTGACTTGATATCGATTTTATAACCGGTTAGCTTAGCAGCTAAACGTGCATTTTGCCCTTTTTTTCCAATTGCTAAAGACAATTGATAGTCAGGAACAACAACGGTACAGCTATTGTTTTCTGGATGGAAATCCACACGAACAACTTGAGCTGGGTTTAATGCATTCCCTATGTAAGTTGCTGGATCTTCACTCCACTCAACAATATCCATATTTTCTCCACGCAATTCGTTAACGATTGCTTGTACACGCTGGCCACGTGGTCCTACGCAGGTTCCAACTGGGTCAACGTTTTCGTCGCGTGAACGAACAGCTACTTTTGAGCGATCGCCAGCTTCGCGAGCAATTGAGACAATCTCAACAACGCCATCATAGATTTCAGGCACTTCTTGTTCGAATAAACGTTTTAATAAATCTGGATGGCTACGACTTACAAAAACTTGTGGCCCCTTAGAGGTGTTTTCAACCTTTGTCACATAGACTTTTATACGATCACGTGCTTGGTACTCTTCTCCGGGGATTTGTTCCTGTTTAGCAAGAACTGCTTCAATTTTACCTAGATTTACATAAATATAACGTGAATCTTGACGTTCAACCACTCCGTTTAAAATGTCGTTTTCATAAGCGATAAATTCATCATAAATAATGCTGCGTTCTGCTTCACGAATTCGTTGCATAATGACTTGTTTGGCTGTTTGAGCGGCAATCCGTCCAAAGTCTTTCGGTGTTACTTCAAAGCGAATTTTATCGCCTATTTCATAAGCTTTATTCATTTCTAAGGCATCTTTTATGTCAACTTCTAGCGTCGAATCAAAAACCATCTCGACAACTTCCTTAACAGAATAAACGTTAATATTACCAGTATCGGTATTAAATTCTACTTCAACGTTTTGGGCTTGACCATAGTTACGCTTGTAAGCTGATACAAGTGCCGCTTCCAGTGCGCTTGCTACGATTTCCTTAGAAATACCTTTCTCTTTTTCTAATACATCAAGAGCATTCAGCATCTCTTTATTCATTCCTTATGTCACTCCTTACTGTTTCTTAAAATTTAATTGCCAGTCTCGCTTTTGCAATTATTTTTCGTGGTATTTCAATAATTTTTGTACGTGTTTTAATTTTTACTTCTAATCTTACAGTTTCGTCTGTCACTGAAAGAAGTGTTCCTTCATAAAATTTTTCACCTTCAAAATTTTGGTAAAATGAAAAATGCACGTAGCTTCCAATCGCCTCTTGCAAGTCTTTTTCTGTTTTTAATGGCCGTTCAGCTCCAGGTGAGGATACTTCTAAAAAATATGCTTGCGGAATTGGATCCGGTTCAATCGCGTCCATTTTCTCACTGAGTTGCTCACTCACCCAAGCACACTCTTCAATATCAATCCCACCTGGTTTATCAATATAGACACGCAAAAACCAATTCTTACCTTCTTTTAAAAACTCTATATCAACTAATTCAAAATGACGACTCTCAACAATTGGTGTGACCAATTCTTCTACAATCTCAACTACTCGACTCACAAAAACCCTCCCTTTTGTTTAAAAAACCATTATGTTTAGTCAATTCATATAAAAGGAGTGAGCGTCTCCGCTCACTCCCCCCTAGTTCTAATTCTTAGATAATCATACACTAAAAACGTGTTATTTGCAAGAAAACAGCTATCTATAAGACTTTCTTTTAAAAATCGAACAATGATAATTGATTTTCATCGGGTAAACCAATTAAAACATCATTTTCATCCATATATTCAATAACAGTTTTAGAAACTTTCCCTCTTTTAGCTAGGTCTTCTTTAGATAAAAAAGGTTGCTCTTGGCGTGCTTGGACAATTTGCTTAGCAACATTATCTCCAAGACCTGCAATCGTACGAAATGGTGCAAGTAAACTGTTACCATCAATTGTAAAATCACGTGCATCTGATTTTTCAATATCAACCATTTTAAAAGTAAAACCACGTTCAACCATTTCGTTAGCAATCTCTAAAACGGTTAATAAATTCTTTTCTTTTACAGAAGCGTCTAACCCTTTATCTATAATTTCTTTCATCTTTATTTTAATTGCATCCTTACCTTCTACCATCGCAACTAAATCAAAATCAGTCGCTCGGATTGAAAAATAAGCAGCGTAATATAAAAGAGGATCATGGACTTTGAAATATGCAACACGCAAAGCCATTAGAACATAAGCAGCCGCATGTGCTTTAGGAAACATATATTTAATTTTTAAACATGATTGGATGTACCACTCAGGGATCGCCTTGGCACGCATTTCAGCCTGCCACTCAGCAGGAATTCCTCTACCTTTCCTAACGTGTTCCATAATGTTAAATGCTAATCCATCTTCTAATCCGTGATGAATTAAATAAACCATAATATCATCCCGGCAACCAATCACGTCTGCCAATGGAATATTTTTTTCTCTAATTAACTCTTCAGCATTCCCTAAGTAAACGTCTGTTCCGTGTGATAATCCTGAAATTTGTAATAACTCAGCAAAAGTCGAAGGCTTGGTTTGTTCCAACATACCACGTACAAAACGGGTACCAAATTCAGGGACTCCGAGTGTTCCTGTTTTACTCAATATCTGTTCCGGAGTAACTCCCAAGACTTCTGTACCGCTAAATATCTTCATGACTTCTGGATCATTAGGCGGGATGGTTTCTGGATCAATTCCTGATAAGTCTTGTAACATACGAATCATGGTTGGATCATCATGTCCAAGAATATCCAGTTTTAAAACATTATCATGAATGGAGTGGAAATCAAAATGCGTCGTTTTCCACTCTGAAGATTGGTCATCAGCCGGGAACTGAATCGGTGTAAAATCATAAACATCCATGTAATCGGGAATAACAATAATTCCTCCCGGATGCTGGCCAGTTGTACGTTTTACACCTGTAAACCCTTTAGCCAAGCGATCTACTTCGGCAGCTGAATAATTTTTTTCATGATCTCGTTCAAACCCTTTTACATAACCATACGCCGTTTTATCAGCTACCGTACCAATTGTTCCAGCACGATACACGTAATCCTCACCAAACAGTTCTTTTGTATAGGCATGTGCTTGGGCTTGGTATTCTCCAGAAAAATTCAAATCAATATCAGGAACCTTATCGCCGTAAAAACCCAAAAAGGTTTCAAAAGGAATATCATGGCCATCTTGATCCATTCTGGTACCGCATTCTGGACAGTTCTTTTCTTCTAGGTCAAAACCTGATCCAATCGATCCATCTAAAATGAAATGATTATAAGAACAATTTGGACACCGGTAATGAGGGGGAAGAGGATTTACTTCTGTTATCCCGGTCATCGTAGCTACAAAACTGGATCCAACTGATCCCCGTGAACCTACTAGATAACCATCTTGATTACTTTTTAAAACTAATTTCTGAGAAATAAGGTAAATGACAGCGAAACCATTACCAATGATACTTTTCAATTCCTTTTCAAGACGTTTTTCAACAATTTCTGGTAAAAAATCTCCATAAAGGCGTTTGGCTTCCGTATAAGCTAGCTCACGGATTTCTTCATTGGCACCTTCAATATTTGGCGTAAACAGTTCGCTTTTTATAGGAGTCATTTCTTCAATGCTATCAGCTATTTTATTTGTATTATCGACAACAATTTCCTTGGCAAGTTCTTTTCCAAGAAACTGGAAGTCATTCAGCATTTCATCAGTCGAACGAAAATGCGCTTCTGGCAAGTTTAATTCTTTTCCTTGATTAATTTTTAATGAACCTACTAATATTTCACGGTAAACGGCGTCTTCTCGATTTAGGTAATGCACATTACCAGTCGCAACAACTGGCTTTTGCATTTCTTGACCAATTGAAACAATTTCGCGAATGATTTCTTCTAAATCGGCTTCATTTTTAACTAACTCATTTTGAAGAAGAGGCTTATAAACATCTTTAGGCATAACTTCAATAAAATCATAGAATTTAGCACGCTCATGAGCCTCATCTCTTCCTTTTTGCATCATCGCTTCAAATATTTCGCCATTACTACAAGCAGATCCAACAAGTATATTTTCACGATACTCTATTAATAGACTGCGTGGAATTCTAGGGGTACGGTAAAAATATTCTACGTTAGAAGCACTAATCAGCTTAAACAAATCTTTTAAACCCGCTTGATTTTTAGCTAATAGAGTAGCATGGAATGGACGTGCGCGTTTATAGGCATCACCTTTTCCGACCCCACTATTTAATTCATCATGGTAATGGATATTAAATTCATCTTTAGCTTCTTTTATAAAAATCCAGCACAAATGGCCCGTTGTCTCCGCGTCAAAAACAGCACGGTGATGTTGTTCTAAATTAACATTATAACGTTTTGCTAAAGTGTTTAAGCGATGAGACTTCATATGTGGATGTAGAAAGCGCGAAAGTTCTAACGTATCTATAACAGGATTTGGTGCATCGGACATGCCATTTCGTTCATAACTTTTGTTAAGAAAAGCCATATCAAAAGAAGCATTGTGTGCGACTAATATGGCATCTTCACAAAACTCTTTAAATTTCGGAACCACATCTTCTTCTGGTGGAGCATCTTTTAACATACTGTCGGTAATACCGGTTAAGCGGATAATGGTTTGTGATAAGGCAACCCCTGGATTAATGAAGGCCTCAAAGGTATCAATTACATTTCCTTTGTACATTTTAACGGCAGCCAATTCAATGATACGGTCATAAACGGCTGAAAGACCCGTTGTTTCAACATCAAAAACGACATAAGTGTCTTCGGCTAATTCACGGTGAACCGGATTATAAGCTACCGGCACACCATCATCTACAACATTTGCCTCAATACCGTACAATATCTTAACCCCATGTTTTTGACCAGCAGCGTGCGCATCAGGAAAAGATTGTGCACCAGCGTGATCGGTAATAGCAATTGTCTTGTGGCCCCATTTAGCAGCTTGAGCTACATAGTCGCCAATACCATTGGTTGCATCCATTTGACTCATATTCGAATGCAAATGAAGCTCCACGCGTTTTTCGCCTTCTGGCGCACGGTCCAGGCGCTCGGGCACATAAACTTCATTAACGTCGCGCCCATTAATAACTAAATCCCGCATAAAGGTGTCTTCTTGAACGTTACCCCGTACCCTTACCCATTTCCCTTTGGTTACTTTTTCAAAATTTTGTTCATCTTGTTCATTATTTGAGAAAATCTTAACCGTAAAGGATGAGGTGTAGTCAGTTATTTTAAAAATAAGTAATTTTCGTCCGGATCGCAGTTCACGAATTTCACTGTCAAAAATATTTCCTTGCACGACAACAGATCGCTCTTCTTCCGTAATCGTTAACATCTGACGTAATTCTACTTTCTCTGGGATGCGACTTCCTAATTGAATAGGGCCTACTGCCCCACCTTCATTGCGTTTACCTTGTTCAGTTTCTTGAATGGCTAAACTTTCTTCTGCTTGTTTAATCATCATTTCTTCTTGTTCTTGTTTACGTTCTCTATACTCTTGGTGCATCAGTTCAGAAGCTTCTTTATTAATATCTAACTGAATTTGGAATTCGGGAAAGCCTAAAACTAGAAAACTTTGTTGAAGGATAGCCAAATAATTATCTTTTAAGTGATTCTTGGTAATTTCATTGGATAATGTTAAGGTCACTACATTATTTAAAATAGCAGGGACATTATTATTAAGAATGCCACTCACTACGGGTGAGGAAATATTGCTACGGACAACTGCTAATTGCCAATAGTCGCTAATTTTTTCGTCAGTCACTTTTGGTTGACGCGTTTTAATACGTAAATCTACTGCCGCAACATGTTTAAAAGATGTTTTTAAACGGGTTGCTAACAGTTGGAAAACTTCAAAAGGTAAAATATCATCAAACTTCAAAACGAAAACCCACTGTTTAGCCTTCTTATACACCAAAACCTGATCAACAGAACCATTTTCTAAATAAGGAAGGTAGTCATATTCATGTTGGAGGTTAAGTTGTTCTAATAATTTTTGAAACAATTGCTTTTTATTCAAACTTTTAACCTACTTTCTACTTTTAAGCCAATAAAAATTCAAAGAGTTCATGAAATGAAATCTTTGAATTTTCTGCTCATTTATTAACCAAAAAAGAACCGTTGGATATCATTCCACGTAATAACAACCATTAAAAGAAGGAGCATGACAACGCCTATCAATGTAATGATGCTTTCTTTTTCAGGTTCAAGTGGTTTTCCTCTAACACCTTCAACAAGATTTAAAAGGAGTTTGCCACCATCAAGTGCTGGGACCGGTAAGAGGTTAACTGTTCCTAGATTGACACTTAAATATCCGAGAAAGCTTAAAATACTCATAAAACCATACCCAACCACCTCTTCTGTAGCTGCATAAATAGCTACTGGTCCACCAAAGGCATTTACATCAAACCCTCTTGTAAACATAGAGCCTATCAAACTAAAAATAGACGTAATAATAAACCAGGTTTGAGTAAAGCCATAAATAATCTTACTAGAAAAAGATCTTTCAATAGCTTGCATAATACCAATCTGGCCATATTCATTGCCATCTTCGTCTGTTTGAATGCTCGGCGTAATCGAAACTTCTTTAACAGAATCGTCGGATTGTGACTTTACTTTTAATAATAAAAGTTCATTCGGACTCGATTGAATCGTTTGAACCAGCTCAGGCCATAACTTAACTTCTTGACCATTGATAGCAGTCACTTGATCACCCTCTTGTAATCCTGCCTCTTGAGCTGGACTATTGGGACTAATCTCGCCAATTCGGCTTTCATTAACTAGAACGCCACCTTGAATAAAAGCAATAGCTGAGAAAACAAGAATACCTAGAATAAAATTGTTCATAGGTCCAGCAAAATTTGTCATCATTCGTTTAAGTAAAGGAGCAGATTGGAATTGCACATCTAAAGGTGCAACTTGTACTTGAGTGCCATCTGGTTCAGTTATTAAAGCGTCGCGTTTAACTGTATACCGAACCAAACCATCACGACCGGCAACATTTCCTTCTAGGTACATATCTTTATCAAGGTCATAAGCAACAAGCTCCATTGGGACACCATCTAATTGTTGTTTATCACTCAAATCGATTTCAGTAATCGTATTGGCATCATCTAATTTAATTTTAACCAACATGCCTGCACGTAATTCCATCTCGTCATCCCCGTAACCAGCCATGCGAACATAGCCGCCTAAAGGAAAAATACGGACGGTGTAGGTAGTGCCGTTTTTCCTATGTGAAAACATTTTAGGTCCCATCCCAATTGCAAATTCACGTACAAGGATACCAGCTTTTTTGGCAAAGTAAAAATGTCCGAACTCATGAATAATAACTAAAATACTAAAAATAATTAAAAAGATTAAAATCGTCTGTAACAAAAAACCACTTCCCATTCTCTGATGAATTATTGAACAATAAGTAAGATGATTTGAAATAAAGGCATAACAAACAGTGTACTAT
The DNA here is from genome assembly GCF_002005405.1 of Jeotgalibaca dankookensis. NCBI lineage: Bacteria > Bacillati > Bacillota > Bacilli > Lactobacillales > Carnobacteriaceae > Jeotgalibaca > Jeotgalibaca dankookensis. The sequence goes on along the minus strand of NZ_CP019728.1, from coordinate 816,932 downwards.
CAAATCGATCTAAAATACCACCATGACCTGGTAATAGTTTTCCCGAATCTTTGACTTCGAAATAACGTTTATAAGCAGACTCTGTTAAATCACCCAATTGCCCAAAAACAGACATGACTCCTGCGAGTAGCATGATCATGACAATCGAGAAATTGAAAGGATTATAGAACTGCATATAAATGATACTGACTATAACTGCTGTTATAATTCCACCTACTGCTCCTTCAATGGATTTATTCGGACTAATAACGGGAGCCAATTTATTTTTGCCTAGCTTCATACCAATAGCATAAGCACCAATATCAGTGGACCAAATAACTAACATTACAAACATGACCATATAAAAACCAATTTCTGCTGTTTGAATAAAATAATGGAATCCTGTACCGATATACAAAGAAGCCAGTAATAAAACGCCAGCATCATCAAAAGTAAACGTGTTGCCTGAAAATACGGTTATTAACATCAACGCCATTGCATAAACAAAATAAAGGTTCCACATGCTTAATCCATTAGGAATAAAAGTCAACCATTCTTCCGGTAAAATGATTAAAACCGTCATAAGAGAAGTCAATAAACCTGTGATTGAAAAAAAAGATAGTTTTTTCATATTAAACAATTCTGAAATACCTATCAAACCCAGAACTAAGGTCCCTACTGTTAAAGGCCAACTGCCTATCCAAACAATGGGTAAAAAAATCATTAGTCCGATAATACCGGTAATAATTCTTGTTTTCATCCTATTCCTCACAATCCGCCAAAACGGCGATTTCTATCTTGATAGTCCGCAATAGCAGATTCTAAAGTGGCATTTGTAAAATCAGGCCAGTATACATCTGTAAAGTAGAATTCACTGTAGGCAATTTGCCAAAGCAAAAAGTTACTAATTCGAATTTCACCACTTGTTCGAATAATCAATTCAGGATCATGATAGGGTCCAAGTTTATTTGTAAAAAGAGCCTGCGATATAAAGGTTTCATCGATTTCATCTGCGGACACTTCCCCCGCAGCCACTTTTTGGGCAACCTGTCGTGTCATTTCGACAATTTCTTGTCGAGAACCATAATTAAGTGCAAAATTTAATATCATTCCGGTATTGTTCTTTGTCTTTTCAACAGCCTGCAATACGGCATCTTTTGTCTTTTCAGGTAGCTGTTCATTCCAACCAATGGTCATCACACGAATATTATTTTTGATTAGGTCACCCATAAAAACATCAAAAAAATCAACCGGCAAACTCATCAAATAAGAAACTTCATCCTTAGGACGTTTCCAATTTTCTGTCGAGAATGCATAAAGAGTTAAAACCTTGACGCCTATTTCTTGGGCATGAATCGCAATTTTTTTTACTGTATTCATTCCTTCTTTATGCCCGTATACTCTAGGCATAAAGCGTTTTTTTGCCCATCTACCATTTCCATCCATAATAATTGCAATATGTTTGGGTATTTGTCCGTCTTTTTTAAAAGACAAATCCTTTTTTTTATCTAAAAGAGCCATTTTATTACCTGCCTTCAACTGATTCACTTATCCCATTTTATCAGACTATTCTTCCTTTACCAATAAAGAATGCCATATTAAAGGTTAATTTAATATTACAAAAAATGGCCAAGACGTGAGGTCTCAGCCACCTTATTCCTTATTTTTCTAATAGCTCTTCTTCTTTATCAGCTGCTATTTTATCGATACGTTTTGTACTCTTATCCGTGATTTCTTGCACTTTTTTCTCATTTACATGTAATTCATCTTCGGAGATATCGCCACTTTTTTCAGCTTTTTTCAATGCATCAATGGCATCACGACGGATATTACGAACGGCTACTTTCGCATTTTCGCTATTTTTTCCAACTTGTTTCGCAAGTTCTTTTCTGCGATCTTCAGTTAGAGCTGGAATAACTAAGCGGATTAAAGTACCATCATTTGTGGGATTAATCCCTAAATCACTTTGGTAAATGGCACGTTCAATATCGGAAAGAATTGATTTATCATAAGGTGTGATTGTTAGCATACGTGCTTCTGGTACATTGATAGAAGCAAGTTGGTTTACTGGTGTTGGTGCACCGTAGTACTCCACTTCTAATCGTTCTAGCAAACTTGCGTTTGCTACACCCGCACGAATTCTGCCTAACTCACGTTCTAAAGCTTCTTCTGCTTTTTTCATACGATCACTAGCATCATTTAATATATCTAACATTAATTGTTCCCCCTAACAGTAGTTCCAATTTCTTCTCCCATTATAACACGACGAATGTTACCTGGGTTATTTAAATTAAAGACCACCAACGGAATATCGTTGTCCATGCTCAAGGAGCTTGCTGTTGAATCCATGACTTGCAACCCTTTAGAAATAACATCTAAATGTGTCAATTCAGTAAATTTAACTGCATTGAGGTCTTTTTTTGGATCGGCTGAATATACGCCATCAACATTATTTTTTGCCATTAAAATCACATCTGCGCCAATTTCTGCTGCACGTAATGCAGCTGTCGTATCAGTTGAAAAATAAGGATTACCAGTACCACCAGCAAAAATAACAACCCGACCTTTTTCTAAGTGACGGATGGCTTTTCTTCTAATATACGGCTCAGCAATTTGGCGCATTTCAATAGATGTCTGAACACGAGTTGGAACACCCGCATTTTCTAAGACATCTTGTAGTGCTAACGAGTTCATAACCGTTGCGAGCATTCCCATATAATCTGCTTGTGCACGTTCCATTCCCATTTCAGCGCCAGTCGTACCACGCCAAATGTTACCTCCACCAACGATAATAGCGATTTCGACACCAAGTGCTTGCACTTCTTTAATCTCTTCCACCATTTCTTTAATGACTGGGGGATTGATGCCGAAGCCAGCGCTACCGGCTAAGGCTTCACCACTTAGTTTTAAAATGACACGCTTATATTTGGGTTGATCCATCGTTTTTTCCTCCATGTGTTTAATCCGGAATTTATAATCTATAGTGAGAGAGCCTGAGACAATTGCCTCAGGCTCTTTTCAACTTATTATTGTTTGATTTGGCTCATAACTTCTTCTGCAAAGTTTTCTTGACGTTTTTCAATTCCTTCGCCGACTTCAAAGCGAACGAATGATAAAACAGAACCGTTTTTAGATGCCACATATTTAGAAACCGTTACATCTGGATCTTTTACAAATGCTTGGTCGTTCAATGAGATTTCTCCCAAGAATTTATTCAAGCGACCAACAATCATTTTTTCGACAATATTTGCTGGTTTTCCTTCATTAAGAGCTTGTTCACTTAATACTTTCTTTTCATGCTCAATAACATCAGCAGGAACTTCTTCACGAGAAACATATTTTGGATTAATTGCTGCTACGTGCATTGCAACTTCCTTCGCAGTTTCTTCGTCTGCTCCTTCAAGAAGTGTTAACGCAACAATGCGTCCACCTTGGTGAATATATGAACCGAATGTTTGTGAATCAGTTTTTTCAAGCAAAGTAAAACGACGTAGAGAAATTTTTTCTCCGATAACAGTAGTAGCGTTAGTAATTTTATCGCTTAATGTTCCGTCGTCAGTTGAAAGTTCTAAAGCAGCTTCTAAATCAGCTGGTTTATTTTCGAGAATCAATGCTGTAATTTCTTTAACGAGTGCTTGGAATTTGTCATTTTTAGCAACGAAGTCCGTTTCAGCATTAATTTCAACTGCAACTGCAGTATTACCATCGATAGCAACATTTGCTAACCCTTCAGCTGCGATACGGTCAGCTTTTTTAGCAGCTCTTGCCATACCTTTTTCTCTTAGATAGTCAACTGCAGCATCCATGTTACCTTCTACTTCTACAAGTGCACGTTTTGCGTCCATCATTCCAACGCCTGTCATGTCACGTAGTTCTTTAACTTGTTTTGCGGAAATTTGTGCCATTATTAAAGTCCTCCTGTAATTTATATTTTTTCATATAAAAACTGCCTCAAAATAGAGAGAGATTTTGGCTTTTCTGCAATATCTTCCTTATTTATGAGACAGCCGTTTTAGATTCCTATCATTCAATCATTAAAAGCTTATGCCTTTACGTTGTCGCCTTCAACAACTTCAACAATTTCTTCTAGAGAAGTTGCGTCTTCTGCAGCTTCAGTAAATGCTTTTTCGACTTCTTGATCTGCACCTTGATTACCTTCGATGAAAGCATCAGCCATTTTACCAGTAATTAATTTAACTGCACGAATTGCATCGTCGTTAGATGGGATAATAACATCAATCTCATCTGGGTCACAGTTTGTATCTACCATAGCTACAATTGGAATGTTAAGTTTGCGTGCTTCTTGCACTGCAATTTTTTCTTTTCTTGGGTCTACGATAAAAATAACATCTGGAATTCTTGGCATATCTTTAATACCACCTAAGAATTTTTCAAGACGTTCTTGTTCTTTAACTAGAATTCCTACTTCTTTTTTAGGTAGTAATTCAAAAGTACCGTCTTCTGCCATTTTTTCGATTTCTTTTAGACGTTTGATACGTTTTTGGATTGTATCCCAGTTAGTCAAAGTTCCACCTAACCAACGGTGGTTAATGTAGTATTGACCTGAACGAATCGCTTCGTCTTTAATTGAGTCTTGAGCTTGTTTTTTAGTTCCTACGAAAAGAGCAACGCCACCGTCTTCAGCGACATTTAGCATATATTTATACGCTTTGTCCACTAGTTTTACTGTCTTTTGTAAGTCGATAATATAGATACCATTTCTTTCTGTAAAGATATATGGTTTCATTTTTGGGTTCCAACGACGTGTCTGGTGACCGAAGTGAACACCTGATTCTAGCAATTGTTTCATTGAGATAACTGCCATGCTTAATTCCTCCAATATGGTTTTTTATTTTCCTCCCCCGGCTTCATTTACTAGAATGACTTCCTAAGAAGCACCCATCCTTGTATCCGCAGAGGTGTGAAATAGAGTGCCGAAGCACCGTAATCAATTATACTACGAATTAAAAAAAAAGCAAGAATTATATTTATAAGATTAAATTTGTTTTTCTTCTTGAAATATATGTGTGCTTAACGCATACTAACTAGTAGCAATTTAATCATTGGAGGTCAGTCCATATGTTTTATAATACTGTTGTTCGTCTTGTACAATTCTTATTGTTTTTATTAACAGGTAAAACTGATATACAAAATAGAGAAAACTTACCAGTAGATCGCGCATTTATTTTAGCAGCCCCCCATCGAAGTTGGATTGATCCGCTTTATATTGCTGTAGCTGCATACCCACATACGTTTGCAACTATGGCTAAACAAGAGTTGTTTGACCGGAACAGACTTCTAAACTGGTTGATCCGAAAAATGAATGGGATTCCTGTTAACCGAGATAATCCTGGTCCTAGCGCTATTAAACAACCGGTTACTATTCTAAAAGAAAGGAAAATGAACTTTTTAATTTTTTCTACAGGAACTCGGTATGATTCCCAAGTTAAAGGTGGGACAACAGCCATTGCTCGCTTAGCAAAAGCCCCTATTATTCCTGTTGTTTACCAAGGCCCATTTACATTTAAGGAACTTTTAATGCGTAAAAAAGGCCATGTTTATTTCGGGACACCCATTGAACTTCCTCCCGGACGCTTGACTAAGGAAGAAATGGCTGGTTTTGATCAAGAACTTCAAAATAGCTTTGATAATTTAGATCACAAAATAGATCCAGACTTTTCTTTTGATTACAAGAAGAAATAAAAACACTCCAAACTGATGGAACTCGGTTTGGAGTGTTTTTTATACTATTTTTTCTTCTTAGTTGCTGCTTTAGATTGTGCTTTCATAGAAGCCATGATTTGCTTAACTTTACGCTCTGACGGTTTTTGTCCCATTTGCATCATCATACCGCGTAGCATTTCTTCTGAAATTGGTGGATTTTCTTGAAAGTAGTTCATCATATAACGACGTGATAAGAAAAACCCTCCAACTGCTCCGAGAAGGATTCCTATAATAACAATTAATATCCAAGCTCCAGTACTCATTTTATCTCCTCCTTCCGAACGTGTTCATTTAGTAATATTACAAGAAGTTACGAGAAAAAGAAATAGAAATCCGTCATTTCCTTGCTTTATTTTTAAATAGCGAACGTTTGTTTGATTTCAGCTAAACCCTGTGCTACAATTAGCACATAAAATAGTAACGGAGATGATGCAAATATGGCTGGAAATAAAGATACGCGCCAGATGCAGGTCCTACATTTCATTTATAACCAAGTCCAAGAAAAAGGATATCCACCAACCGTTCGAGAAATTGGAAACGCGGTAGACCTTTCCTCGACATCGACTGTTCACGGTCATTTGTCACGTTTAGAAAAAGCTGGATTTATTTTTAGAGATCCAACCAAACCTCGGGCTATTGAAGTAACCGAATTAGGTCTTAGCAAATTAGGAATTAAAAGTATTCACATGCCTTTATTAGGAGTAGTTACCGCCGGTGAGCCAATACTTGCTGTCGAGGAAGCGACTGACTTCTTTCCTATCCCACCCAATTTAAATAATATTTCTGAAGATTTGTTCATGTTAAAAATTAGAGGCAATAGTATGATTAAAGCCGGTATTTTAAATGATGACTCAGTTATTGTCCGAAAACAAACCTCCGCTTCAAATGGTGAAATTGTTATTGCTATAACCGATGAAGATGAAGCGACATGCAAACGTTTCTTCAAAGAAAAAGATTATTTCCGTCTTCAACCCGAAAATGACAATATGGACCCGATTATTCTTAATGATGTTCATATTTTAGGTAAGGTTGTAGGTCTTTATCGCAGTCATATTAATTAAGGTTAAAAAAGAGCTAGCTTTCGCTAGCTCTTTTTTTAGTATTCCATTAGCGTTTTAATATTATACCCTTTAATTTTATCGCGACCTTTTAAATCAAGCAATTCAATTAAAAAGGCTAACCCAACAACTTCCCCACCAAGCTTTTCAATCAATTCAACTGTCGCTAAAGTCGTTCCCCCTGTTGCTAGTAAATCATCGCATACTAGTACTTTTTCGCCAGGAAGAACGGCATCGGCATGGAGTTGCAAGGTTGCTTTACCGTACTCCAAACCATAATCAACCTCCACTGTTTCTCGCGGAAGTTTTCCTTTCTTTCGCGCCATGGCAAAGCCACACGTTAGCCCCACCGAAACAGGGCAACCAACCATAAATCCACGCGCTTCTGGTCCGACTACTTTGTCTACTCCTAAATCTTTTGCAAATTCAACGATTTGATTTATAGCATATTTATAGGCTTCTCCATCTTGCATTAAAGGTGAAATATCACGAAATATAATACCTTCTTCTGGGAAATCTTTCACATCAGTAATATAATCTTTTAAATTCATCGACAATTCCTCCTGTAAGAATCCGTTTTATTTTTTTAACCAATCTGACAATTGCGAAAAATCACTATAAATAAACATTTTTTCAGCTTCTAAATTTTTTATTCTCTCTTGGTAAACGCTTGTTTGAGTTAAATCTGCTTTTTCAGGTTTTAAAACCGGATTTAATACTCCGTCTTTTATTGTAACAAATTTTGCTTCTAAAAACACCTGAATCATAAAAATCAGCTGCCCTTTTTCGACTTGTAGATAAGCTGAGAGCGCATCTATTTTTTCTCGAATCGCCATGTCTTTACGTAAATATAAGTATTTATACACTTTCCCGAAAATATCTTTACTAGGAAGACCTTGTTCTTGAATCGATGCAACTGGGAAGGCATAGACATAATAATTTTGGAATACATGTGTTTGAAGAAAAGCATCTAAAATATCCAAATTCGTTGGACAATCAAGTAAGACTAAATTATTTAACGAAGCCGGAAATGGCGGGATATCATCATCGCTTTCTAATAAAACAGCCATTGACTGAACAGGTAGCTGCTCACTCATTTTGTCAAAAAATACTTGGTTAAAAAATAAGTAAACACTATTTTTATGTCTAATAGAATGAGGATTAAATTTTGACTGTCGTCCATCGAAGAATTGTGGACCATTTATTTTAAAATCTTTCAGTTGTAATTGCGGTTTAGATCTATCTCGCCATGTATTAATACTCAATTCGCCAAGTGCGGAGATAGGAACATTATTGGTTAAATAACTAGCGGCTTGCCCTTTATTAAAACCTATGACATCCAACGTATCTGTATCTGCTTGTAAAACAAGTTTTAAATGCTTTTGATCTGCACCAATTTGCTTTACTTGAGTCGCAGCGACCGACTCAAAACCAAACATCGGCTTTGGGTTATCCGTTCCAAAAGGTCTTAAAGTATCAATTTCCTGTAAAAAAGAAAGAGAAACTTCTTTAATCTCAAGGATTTCATCTATTCTTACTCGATTCCCTTTTTTTATCTCTTGATGGTAGCTAGCTGCATAGGTTGTAATGGTTTCGATAAAATCAGCAATGTTTTCAGTTAATAAACTAAGTCCGGCAGCCATCTTATGCCCACCAAATTTTATTAAGGTGTCTTCAGTAGCAGATAAAGCCTTAAATAAATGTAACGCTTCTATACTACGTCCCGAACCTTTCGATACACCTGTATCAGGATTTGTGTGCAATAAAATAGTCGGCCTTCCTGTTTTTTCAACAATACGGCTGGCGACAATACCTAAAACACCTTCGTGCCAATCAGCATCCTCTAAAACAATGATATCTGGTAATGTTTCAAATTCAGCTATTTTTTGCTGGGCAGAGTCAGTGATTTTATTAACGATTTCCTGCCGCTTATTATTAATGTCTTGTATTTGCTCAATTAACTTGGTTAACTCCTCTTCATCAAATGACAATAAAAGTTCTACACCAGGCCCAGCATCACCTAATCTTCCAAGTGCATTCAGGCGTGGACCAATTATAAATCCGATGGTTTCTTCGTTAATCGTGCTTATCTCAACGCCGGCTTTTTCAAATAAAAGATGCAGTCCGATTCGCTCAGTATTTTTAAGCATTTCAATCCCTTGTTTAACAATCCAACGATTTTCATCTGTTAAACTTACTAAATCAGCTACAGTCCCAATAGCCGCCATATCCATGAATTCATAAGGGATTCGTTCCATTAAAGCGGCTACTAGCTTTAATGCGACACCTGCACCTGACAAGTCTTTAAAAGGGTAACTTCCGTCAGGATGTCTTGGATGAACAATCGAAAAAGCTTTAGGAAGCGTTGTTGGCAATTCATGATGATCTGTAATAATGACATCAACACCTTGAGCCATTGCCATTTCTACTGCTTCATGACCACTCACACCATTGTCACAGGTGATAATTAAATTATTTTCTTCAGAAATAAAGCGTTTAAAAACCTCTACATTAGGGCCGTAACCATCTTCAAAGCGATTAGGTAAGTAATAAGAAACATTCCCTCCCATTATTTCAATCGCTTCAACTAAAATTGCTGTACTGGTTATACCGTCAGCATCATAATCACCATAAATAAGGATCTTTTCACCAGTTTCAATTGCAGTCAGAATACGTTGAACTGATTTCTCCATACCGTACATGAGTAAAGGATCATTGAACAGAGGCGCTTCAGGTTGGAGAAATTCTGTCAGTTTTTCTTGTGTATCTATTCCACGCGTCAGACACAGTTTGATAAAGGTCTCACTATAATCTGTTGTCTTTTTTAAAGTTGCTACTTTTTCATAATCTAAAGATTCACCTAATAATTCCCAATTTAATTTTGAATCTAGCAATTATTTACCTCCTTTATCAATTTTTACTAACTACAAACACGCCCACGTCATCAAAACGTAGGCGTGTTCACTTATAAAATATACTTGGACTTAAGACTGGTCGGGATGACTTCCATCGGGGTAATCAGATTTTGTCTGCACAACTGGACTCTCTTGTGTTGCATTTTTATTTTGCTCAATGATTGTAGTTAAGGTTTGAATACGATTTTCGTATTGGGCTCTTACTTTTTTTATTGCTTCTTCTGTTTCAAACTCCTGGTTATCAATCTTTTCTCGTAACGATTTTAACTCTCTCTTATCGTGTCTAGTAGAACTAGTAGTAACAATTAAAGTGAGAATTGAACCGAGTAATAAAGAAATCGTGATAACGATAATTAAAGGAGCACGTACTTCTCCAAAACCGTAACTAATCGGAACACCGTCCCCATTTAATATCGCAAAGATTACAATTAAAATCACAATCAAGAGTGCAATTAACAAACGCCATTGATTTTTCATGAAAATCCCTTCCCATCTTATACATTAGCTTATTTGTCCAATAAGATATCAAATTCATCATAATCGTTAACCATGCAAGTATGCGAGAAGACTTGACGAGCATCTTCTTGCATTTGCTTTTGGTCTTTAGCCAGATAGCGTGAACTGATATGTGTTAAATAAAGTTGTTTAGCACCTGCTTCTTTGGCAACTAAGGCTGCATCTATGCAAGTCGAGTGATAGTAGTCACGAGCGAATTTTTGATTTTCTTTCGCAAAGGTTGATTCGTGTACTAAAACATCCGCATTTAAAGCTAGTTCGAAACTCTTATCGGTTCGTTTTGTATCCCCGATAATCGTTACAATTCGCCCTGATATGGCTTCTCCAATATAGTCTTTCCCATCTATGGTACGTCCATCAGCCAGAGTCACTGTTTCGCCATTTTTTAACTTGCCATAAAGTGGCCCCGCTGGAACATTGTTTGCACGTAATTCATCAACTAATAATTCCCCTGGATATTCGGCTTCATGAATCCGATAACCGTAAGATGGGATACCATGTGCTAACTTCCCACACGTTACTTTAAACTGATTGTCTTCAAAAATAACGCCATCTTCATAGATTTCATGAAAGAAAATTGGATATCTTAGATGTGATTGTGACACTCGAAGCGCCGTTAAAACGAACTCTTTAATACCTTTAGGTCCATAAATGGTTAAAGGCGTATCTCCTCCTTGGAAGGCACGGCTACTAAGAAAACCCGGAAGACCATAAATATGATCTCCGTGAAGATGAGTAATAAAAACTTTAGTAACCTTACGAGGTTTCAGAGATGTTTTTAAAATACGTTGCTGGGTTCCTTCTCCACAGTCAAACAACCAAATTTCATTTCTTTCGTCTAATAGTTTTAACGCAATACTACTTAAATTTCTAAGTGTAGACGGAACACCGGCTCCAGTCCCCAAAAACTGTATTTTCACATTTGACACTCATTTCTCTAATCGACAAATTCGAATTCATAATCGAGGATGCGAACAAGGTCGCCGTCCTCAGCTCCTCTGGAACGTAACAGCTCATCAATTCCTAATCCTCTTAATTGACGTGCAAAACGCATGGTGCTTTCATGGTGATCAAAATTAGTCATCTTCAATAGACGTTCAATTTTTTCGCCACCTAAAACCCAGGTTGCGTCTGGATCGCGCGTCACAGTAATCTCATCGGCACTACCCTCTAATTGGTAAAGTACTGATTTTTCTACTTCTTCTTCATCAAATAATGGGAAAGGATCCGTTGTCTCAACTAAATCAGCTGTATAGTTTATTAACGGCTCTAGCCCTTGATGTTGGTAAGCAGAAATTTCAAAAACTTTTGGAACGTCTTGATCTTTAAATTTGTCTTCAAGTTGTTTTTTAAATGTTTTCAAGTTCTCTTCTGCACCGGGTACATCCATTTTATTTGCTACAATAACTGTCGGACGGTCTAGCAAGCGCAGTTCATAACTTTCTAATTCCTTGTTTATCTTTTCATAATCATCGAAAGGATCGCGCCCTTCAGTCGCACCCATATCAATAACATGTAAAATAACACGGGTTCGTTCAATATGGCGCAAGAATTGAATACCAAGTCCTACTCCTTCAGAGGCTCCTTCAATTAAACCTGGTAAATCTGCCATAGCAAATTGAATACCATTTTGAGCTTGTACCATACCAAGGTTTGGAACAAGAGTTGTGAAATGATAATCGGCAATTTTTGGCTTAGCCGAAGAAACAACAGATAGAATGGTTGATTTTCCAACTGATGGAAAGCCAACCAGTCCAACGTCTGCAATTACTTTTAACTCTAATTCTAATACTAACTCTTGGCCTGGCTCACCGTTTTCAGCAATAGCGGGTGCTGGGTTACGGTGGGTGGCAAATTTAATATTTCCACGTCCACCACGTCCACCTTTTGCAACAACTAACTCTTGGCCAATCTCGGTTAAATCTCCTAAAAGTTCTTGCGTTTCAGCATTACGAACGACTGTACCTGGCGGTACTTTGACGTATAAATCTTTTGCAGACTTACCATATTTACTTTTACTCATTCCATTTTCTCCGGGAATTCCCCGGAAATGACGATTGTAACGAAAATCTAACAAGGTCCGCAAACCGCCATCTACTACGAATATTACACTTCCGCCGTGTCCGCCGTCCCCACCTGCTGGTCCACCGTCTGGCACATACTTTTCACGTCTGTATGCAACCATTCCGTCTCCACCTTTACCGGCGATAACGTTAACACGTGCGTGATCTAAAAACATTGACATATTTATGTCCCCACATTTCTTATCTAATTAAAATAAATTTTTCTTTTATCTCATCCTTAATTTACCACAACCAAGTGAATTCATAAAGAATAATTGTTTTCAAAACGAAAGACTGGGAAATTCGTCCCAGTCCATTCCGATTATTTCGTGACTATTTTTCTTACATCAGCAAAATCTAAAATAAAGTTTGCAACAAACGCTAAGGTATTTAAACGGTTTTCTTTTATTTTCGAGTCGTCTACCATGACCATATTTTCATCAAAATAATTAACAATATAAGGAGCCAAATTTTCTAAAGCTGTATATTTTTCTTCAATTGTTGCTGAGTCCCAAATAGTTGCCAGATGATTCGCCTGCACATATAGATTTTTTTCACTCGTTGTTTCGAATAGATCTGCGTCGATTACCAGTTCTTTGTTTACATTTTTAGAGATATTGATGACGCGAGCAAGAGCTTCAATAACTTCTTTGAAATTCGTATCTCCATGGTGACGATTCAAGACACGTGCTTGTTTAATTAAAGCGAGTAAGTCATCATTTTTTGCATGTAAAATTGCTTCTTGTATATCATGGGCAATTTGGTATGTTTGCAATTTTTGAAGAATACGATTTTTGGCAAAATGAGCGATTCCTGTTATTAGTTTCTCAATTTGCGCAGGCTCTTTTAGACCATAAACATTTTTTAAAATAAGTTGAAGCAATTGACCTAGTGAAAAAGACCAGTTTCTTGATTCAATAATTTGAACAATCCCAATCATTTGGCGACGTAGCGCATAGGGATCGTTGGAACCAGTAGGAATCATTTCTTGTTTGAAGAAACTAATAATACTATCAAGTTTGTCTGCTATCGCTAAAATTGCACCAATTTCCGATTCAGGTAGTTTGCCCTCGCTCGTTAAAGGCAAATAATGTTCACGTATGGCTATTGCCACTTCTGGGTCTTCTCCAGCCATCAGTGCATATTTTTCTCCCATTATACCTTGTAGTTCTGGAAACTCACCAACCATATTACTAACCAAGTCGAATTTATAAATGTGTGCAGCACGTTTTAAATGCGCTACCTTTTCAGGTTGAAGGGAAAAAACTTCCGCTAAAAGCGTTGCTATTTGCTCAGTATTATTCATTTTATCAGCTAAAGAACCAATTTCAGCGTGAAAAGCTATTGTTTCAAGTCGTTTAACGGATTGCTCAATGGCTATTTTTTTATCTTCCTCGTAGAAAAATAGACCGTCTTCTAAACGAGCTACCAACACTTTTTCGTTTCCTTTTCTAACATTTTCAATATAATCAGTATTTCCATTTCGAACTGATACAAAATATGGCAACAAGTCTCCTTTTTGATCGGTAACTTGGAAATAACGTTGGTGATCTTTCATGGAAGTAATTAGCACTTCTTTTGGTAAAACAAGATATTTTTCAGCAAAACTTCCTGAAAAGGCAGTAGGATACTCTACAAGTGAAACAACTTCCTCTAATAAGTTGTCATCTTTAGGAATAACCCAGTTATGAACCTCTTCTAGATGAGCGAGTTGTTTTTTAATCATCGCTTTGCGCTCATCTAAATCCGCAATTACAAATTGTTCACGTAGTTTTTCCGCATAATGGTCGGCATGATCAATCACTGCCTCTTGACCTAAAAACCGGTGCCCTTTAGAAATTCGGTCTGAATGGATTCCTATGAATGAGCAAGGAACAATATCCGCTCCAAATAACACCACTAACCAGTGAACAGGACGAATAAACTCAAACCGTGAACTTCCCCAATGCATCGTAACCGGGAAAGTCATCGATGCAATCACCTCGGGTAAAGTTTGTAAAATTTCTTTACTAGCATTTCCTTTGATTTCTTTATTAACGTGAATATAGTCAACACCTTTTATGGATTCAAAGTAAATATCTTCCGTAGTCAGCCCTTGACCGCGTATAAATCCTTGCGCTGCTTTCGTCCAATTACCATCTGCATCAAGTGCAATTTTCTTTGAAGGGCCTTTTGCTTTTTCAGTAATATCTTCTTGTTTATCAGCTAAATCTTTAATTTGAACCGCAAATCGTCTAGGCGTTGCATAGGTTTGAACTTCACCAAATGTTAGTCTATTTTCTTTTAGGAACCGGACAACTCTTTCCTTTAATTGTTCACTCGATGAACGAACGAATCTTGCCGGTACTTCTTCCAAACCAATTTCCAACAAAAATGTTTCTGTCATTTTACTTCCTCCTTCAATAAACGTTCCCGTTCATCAACTGAAAGAAGCGGGTAACCTAATTCTTTTCTTTTTTCAACAAAGGCAAGCGCAATTTTTCGAGCCATATTTCGAATACGTCCCAGATAGCCCGCTCGATCAGTGGCTGAAATCATTCCTCTTGCATCTAGCATATTAAAAGTGTGAGAGCATTTTAAAACATAGTCATAAGCGGGATGAACCAAACCGTTTTCAATTTGTTTTAATGCTTCGGTATTGTAAGCATCAAACAATTGAAAAAGTAACTCTGGATTACTCTCTTCAAAGGCATAAGTGGATTGTTCAAATTCAGGTTGGTAAAAAATTTCACCATATTTCACACCTGTCGTCCATTCCAAGTCATAAACACTATCCACATCTTGTATATAAGAAGCAAGACGCTCGATTCCATAAGTTAATTCACTGGTAACTGGATCGCAAGCTAGTCCACCTACTTGCTGGAAATAGGTAAATTGGGTAATTTCCATCCCATCTAACCAGACTTCCCATCCTAGTCCAGCACACCCGAGTGAAGGATTTTCCCAATTGTCTTCTACAAAGCGGATATCATGTTCAAGCGGGTTAATTCCAAGCGCTTCTAAACTTTTTAAATATAGTTCTTGGATATTAGAAGGAGAAGGTTTCATCACTACTTGAAATTGATGGTGTTGATATAAGCGATTGGGATTTTCCCCGTAACGGCCATCAGCAGGGCGGCGTGATGGTTCGACGTAAGCGGCATTCCATGGTTCCGGACCGATTGCACGCAAGAAGGTGTAAGGACTCATAGTACCAGCGCCCTTTTCTGTATCATATGCATTTAATAGGAGACAACCTTGATCTGCCCAATAATTTTGCAATATTTGAATCATTTTCTGAACGGTAATCGTTTCTTTCATCATTCATTCTCCTCTTCGCATCTAATTGCATTTTTTTTGCGTGTAAACATAAAAATACTCGTCCCTATGCTGCACGCTTGCAACATAGGGACGAGTATGAGCTCGCGGTTCCACCCTATTTCTGGTAATACCAGCACTTAATTTGTGAAACTCAGATGTGCCTTTCCTCGCTAGTTTACTTTATTTGGCTTCCACTATCCCAAACTCGCTTCAAAGCGCCCTAACAGTACTCTCATCGTCATTGTTTCATTCACTCTATTAAACATAGTAAACAGACTTAAAATTATTGTCAAGCAAAAGTTCATGCGTCTTTATCTTTTTTATCTTTCACAACGATTTGTAACGTTTCTTCCCAAGCATACATCTGGTCGATATAGGTCTTACTCTTCAATCGAATACCTACATACTCATCGTAAAGAAAGTCAATAAATTCACGTATGGCTTGTTTATTTTCTTTTCGAATTGAAATTTCTGAAACTTGTTCGGGAATCAAACTCAAAAACATCCGACTAAAGTATATAGCTGCCGGATTAATGTGTAAGCGATGGGGATCTTCATGGAAATGATTGGTACACAAAACCCCTGAGAAACGTGCTGAAAAGTCAAATGGTTCTTTTTTGCTACCACAAATACGACATGCATCTAATTGCGGATGCACACCAAAATAACGTAGCAGATGCATTTCGAATATATTGACAATAATCTCTGCATCTAAGCCCTTATCGATTGATTCGTAACTCTGGAGTAAAAGTTGGAAGAGTTTTTCGTCTTTTATGCCATCTTCAATGGCAGCATCACTCAAGTTAGCTAAATAAGTGGCATAAGCATTGCGATAAACATCCTCGTGGATTAAGCGAAAGTTCTTACTTGCTTTGTAATCTTGTAAAAAGCAGAGCCCTTGGTCTTGGATACTACCTGTAAAAGTAGAGTAAGAAAATGGCAACAGAGCCGTTTTTAAGGCGTGATTCGATTTAAAGTAACTTCTCACAAAAAACATTCGTTTCCCGTGTTCCTGTGTAAATAATTTGACCAAGGCATCTTTTTCTTTATGTTTTCGAACTGAAATAACAATAGCATCGAAAGTTTGGTTCTGTTTTTTACTCATAGTCTTTTTGACGGTACCCATAGTCTTGTAAATGTGTTTGTTTGTCTCGCCAATCTTTCTGTACTTTTACCCATAATTCCAAGAAAATTTTATCGCCTAACATCGTTTCAATGTCACGACGCGCACGTATACCAATTTCTTTTAAAAGTTTACCGCCTTTACCAATAATAATTCCCTTTTGACTTGGACGATCTACTATAATCGTTGCATAAACATGTATTTTATCATCTTCGTTACGTTGCATTGAGTCCACCACTACAGCCACTGAATGGGGGATTTCATCACGTGTTAATTGCAGAACTTTTTCTCTGATAAATTCTGAAACAATAAAATATTCTGGATGATCGGTTACTTGATCGGCTGGGTAGTATTGTGGTCCTTCTGGTAAATAAGTTTGTATGGTCTTCAATAAGGCATCTACATTATTTCCATCAATAGCAGAGATGGGAACAACTTCGTCAAATTCTTGTTTAGATGTGTAATCGGTAATAATATTTAGAAGTTTTTCTTTAGAGACGCGGTCAATTTTGTTAATAATTAAGAACTTAGGTGTTTTGATGTTAGCGATACGTTCCATAATAAAGTCATCCCCGCCACCACGTTTTTCTTCTGCATTGACCATGAAAAGAATAATGTCTACTTGATTGAACGTACTGTAAGCGCTCTTTAGCATAAAATCATTTAAACGGTGCTTAGGTTTATGAATCCCTGGGGTATCTATAAAAACCATTTGTGCACTGTCCGTGGTAATGACACCTTGTATTTTATTACGAGTTGTTTGGGGTGTATCACTCATAATCGCAATTTTTTGACCTACTACATGATTTAATAAGGTTGATTTCCCAACGTTAGGTCTCCCTATAATAGAGATAAAACCCGATTTAAACGGTTCATTTTGTTTCATTCAACTAGCTCCTTTAAAATAGAATTTCAACAATTCGTGGTATGAAAATAATGCTGGCAATTACAAGCGTGAATACTGCTGTTACGAGAACAGCTCCCGCTGCTATATCTTTGGCTTTTTTAGCGAGTGGATGGTAATTATAATCAGTCACCATATCCACAACCGTTTCAATGATGGTATTTAAAAATTCCATAATGACAACCAAGAAAATACATAAAACAATAATCATCCACTCAACTTTACTAATACCTAGCAACAGACCTGCTAGGATAGGAAAAATACCTAAACCAAAATGATTCCGCAAATTTCGCTCTTCTCGCCAAATAGTAGTTACACCTTCCCAAGCATGCTTAGCGGAGTCAAAAAAGCGTTTGTTTTTCCAACTGTCATGTCTATATTTTTTACGATTCTCTTTTGAGTCCATATGCATCTAGTATCTCTTTCTGCAGACCAAACATTTCTTTTTCATCTTCTGCGTTCATATGATCGTATCCATTTAAATGCAAAAAACCATGTAAGGCCAAAAAACCTAGTTCTCTTTCAAAACTATGACCATACCGTTCTGCTTGTTCTGCTGTTTTGTCTACAGATATAATGATATCACCAAGATTATAAGGAAAATCAACACTCAAAGATTTCAAGTTGATAGGAAAATCATCATTTGTTTCATCATTAAGAGCAAAACTAATGACATCAGTAGCTTGATCCTTATGGCGAAACTCCCTATTAATCTCTTGTATTCGAGCGTCACTAACAAAGGTAATTGACATTTCTGACTTTTCTGGTAAGTCCAAAAAAGTAGAAGCAAAGGTCACTATCTCTTCAACAAGTTTTAAATGTGCGGGTGCTACCAATTCTGTCTCATCAAACATATCAATAACAATCATTTACAATCCCTTTTCTTTCTGATCATATGCTTGGATAATACGCGATACAACTGGGTGACGGACCACATCGTGGGCATCAAAGCTAACAAAGGAAACGCCAGATACGCCTTTCAGTTTGTCTTCTGCGTCAATTAGCCCAGAACGGACCCCTTTTGGTAAGTCAATCTGGGTTTTATCACCATTAATAATCATTTTAGAACCAAATCCAAGCCGTGTCAGAAACATTTTCATTTGAGCGATCGTTGTGTTTTGTGCTTCATCTAAGATAACAAACGCATCTCCAAGTGTTCGTCCACGCATATAGGCTAAAGGCGCAATTTCAATGACTCCTCTTTCCATCAGTCGAAGCGTATGTTCCATTCCGTAAACTGCGTATAGCGCATCATAGATAGGTCTTAAATATGGATCCACTTTTTCTTTTAGGTCTCCAGGTAGAAAACCTAAGTGTTCACCAGCTTCCACTGCTGGACGGGTTAAAATAATTTTTTGCACATGACCTGCTTTTAATGCTTGAACAGCCATGACTACTGCTAAAAAAGTCTTCCCTGTACCGGCTGGTCCAATACCAAAGACAATATCACTTTTTTTGACCGCATCATAATAGATTTTTTGACCAATATTTTTTGCTCGTATCGTTTTACCCGTATAAGTCTTGCCGATTTCTTCGTCATATAAGTCAGTAAAAAAGTTTAAATTTCCGCGGCTAGCCATTTGTGTTGCACTAATAATATCACTTTGTGAGATTGTAATTCCTTTTTGAATCAGAGCAATTACTTGTCTAATAAGCGATTCCGCAATCTTTACATTTTCTTGGCTTCCTTTTATTTCAATTTTACTACCTCTAATGTTAATAATAATTTCTAATGTCTCTTCTAGTAACTGAATGTTTTTATCTTGAGACCCTAATAGTTGAGGTAAGGCACTCGCATCATCTATTTCAAAGTCAATCGTTACTGGAAAGTGTTCATTTTCAGTCAAATAGTTACACTCCTCTTTTTAAATTAAGCAATTGCTTATTTTTTTCATTATATCATAGAAGACGAATCCTTTTCAGCGATTACAATCGATAAAGAAAGAGCCAAGACAAATTTGTCTTGGCTCTTTCTTTATCTCTAGTAATTAGAATTTACGTTTTCTAGCTGCCTCAGATTTCTTCTTACGTTTTATACTTGGTTTTTCATAATATTCCCGTTTACGTGCTTCTTGAAGAGTACCAGTTTTGGAAACAGTACGTTTAAAGCGACGAAGAGCATCGTCAATAGATTCGTTCTTACGAACAGTTGTTTTTGACATTAATATTCCCTCCCTCCGAGCATTAAAAGTAACCGTTTCATTTATTGATTCAAACCATCTAAATGAAATTGTTCTTTAAATATTATACCACAGGTCTCCACATTTGCAACGACTAATCTAATTTATTTTGTTTTTCTAAACACTTGCTGCAAATACCAAAAATTTCAAAACGATGTGAATTTAATTGAGCATTCCCGAGCTGTTGTTTGAAAAAATCCATTGGACACATTTCGAGCTGTGTTGTTCGTCCACATTGTTCACAAATAAAATGATGATGGTGATGGTGATCATTCAAACAGGTCATTCGAAACATTTTTTCATTGTTTAGCTCTGTCGTTTCAAGAATACCGATATCTTCAAAAGCGTATAAATTACGATAAACAGTATCAAAACTAATAGAAGGATAAATTTTCTTTAACATCTGTTGCACTGTTTTGGCTGTTAGATAACGGTCTTCTTTAGAAAAAAGGCGAATTAAATCTTCCCGTTTTTTAGTATGTTTTAAACCATTTTCCTTCATTCTCTCTAATGATTCTTCAATAAGCTTATTCATAACATCTGCTCCTCTCGCTGTCTTTTCACTGGCTGATATAGTATATTTAAATTAATAATTTATTAACAAGAAATCGAGGTAGGACTATGACTGACAAAACAATTCATTTTTTTATAATTTCTGATTCAATTGGGGAAACAGCTCGAAAGGTTTTACAAGCTGTTTTGGCTCAATTCCCAGGAATAGAACCTATAATAGAAATTCATCCTTTTATTCGTACTAAGGAAGAATTAGTTCCCATCTTAAATGATGCTAAACAAGTAAAAGCGGTTATCATTCACACGTTGGTTTTAGAAGATTTAAGTCGCTATACAAAAGATTTTTGTGATTCAAAGCAACTGTTATGTTACGACATTTTAAAAGAAATTGTAGCAGATTTAACCCATTTGACAAAAGAAGAGCCAACTAAACGTGCCGGTAGTCTTCACCGTTTAGATGATGAGTATTTTAATCGCATTAGTGCTATTGAATTTGCAGTACGCTATGACGATGGCAAGGATCCAAAAGGCTTATTAGAAGCGGATCTTGTTTTAATTGGTATTTCTCGCACCTCTAAGACACCGCTCTCTATGTTTTTAGCTAACAAAAATGTCAAAGTGGCTAACTTACCACTTTTACCTGAAGCGCAAATACCTGATGAGCTATGGCAAGTCGATCCTAAAAAAATAGTTGGTTTGACTAACGATGTGGATACTCTAGCGAGTTTTCGGCGTGAAAGAATGTTATCTTACGGTATGCCAGTTGAAACACCTTATACAAACCGCAAACGGATTAAAGCTGAAGTCGACTATGCCCTTGATTTATATGAAAAAATTGGCTGTTCAATTATAAATGTTGCGCAAAGATCCATCGAAGAAACAGCTGAAATCATTATACAAAATGTTTTAGCTGAGGAAAGACTGATTTAAGATATCATGTAATAGGTTCTCATTCAACTCTCTTGCTCTAAACATAGCAATTTCATATTTGTATAGTGGCTTTTTATTTTTATTGTCCTCCCCCACATAAGGTGTTTCCAATATTTTTGGTAAACCAACTAATTGTGGATGGTGGACTATTTTATTAAGTGTTTCAAAACCGATATATCCTTGATCAATATTGGCATGGCGATCTTTTTTTGCTCCTATTGGATTTTTTGAATCATTAACGTGTATGACTTGTAAACGATCCAATCCAATAACTCTATCAAACTCATCTAATACGCCGTCAAAATCTTCTTTAACCAGATAGCCGGCATCATGGATGTGACAGGTATCTAGAGTTACCGATAACTTTTCATTATGGGTAACGCCTGATATAATAGCTGCTAACTCTTCAAAAGAACGACCAATTTCAGTTCCTTTTCCAGCCATCGTTTCAAGGGCAATGTGAGCAGTTTGTTTTGTTTCTAAAACCTCATTCAACCCTTTAATGATTTGCACAATCCCTTTATCTGGTCCAGCTCCGACATGCGCACCCGGATGCATAGTGATTTGTTTTGCTCCAAGCGCTTGTGCACGTTGAATTTCTTCATATAAGAATTCTGTTGCAAACCCAAACTGATTTGCCTTAGTGGTATTACCCAAGTTTATGATGTAAGGTGCATGGACAATCAATTCAAGTAATCCATTTTGCTCCATGTATTCTCTGCCTTTGAGAATATTCATTTCCTCAATTGGTTTGCGTCTCGTATTTTGAGGAGCACCTGTATAAATCATAAACGTTGTTGCGCCATATGACGCTGCTTCTTCTGCCGCTCCTAAGAGCATTTTCTTTCCACTCATCGATACATGCGAGCCAATTTTTAACATTAATAAACGCCTCCAGATAAATGACACTATTTTCTCTATATCCTAACATAGCTCTTGTTTTTAATTGATAGTTTGTCAAATTAAGTGCAACACCTCTTCCATAAAGACCTCGTGAGGCGTTCGGTAGCCAAGACATTTTCTTGGTCTATTTTTAATCAGGTACAAAGCTTTTTGAAGTTCTTCCTGTTCCACATAATCAAAGTTGGTTCTCTTCGGAAAGAACTCCCTCAGGAGTCCATTACTGTTTTCATTGCTTCCTCGTTGCCAAGAAGAATAAGGATCTGCGAAATAAACAGGGATGCTTAAGTCTTCTTCAATGACAGGATAACAGCTGAATTCCTTTCCTCTGTCTGTCGTAAAACTTTGGAAGGCAGTTTCAGGAAAAAGCGTAGTCAGTTTTCGTATAGCCCCTTCCATTGAGGAAGCGGAACGGTTGGGTATTTTGATGGCGAGGTACCAGCGGCTTTTCCTCTCTAGGAAAGTAGCAACGCAACCTTTTGCCTGTCCGCGTCCTGATACGACGGTGTCCAGCTCCCAGTGACCGAAGGTCGTTCGCTTCTTGATGTCTTTTGGTCGTTTTGAAATAGAGGTTCCGATATTGAATCTTCCTCTGGTTTCTTTTGGTTTCTGTCGTTTGCCTTTTTGTCTCAGAACGGACAATAGAACTTGTAAGAGACCGTAATAGAGCCAGCGATAGATTGTTTTGAAAGAAATTTTCCCTTGAAATAGCCGGCCTACAATTTGTTCTGGAGACCAGGTAAGAGTTAGTTTTTCCTGAACCTTTTCTTTGATTTCAGAAGTCAACTTTGATTTTGCTCCACAGTTCGTTTTCTTTTGTTTATAGCGTTCCTGTGCCTGATCACACTGATAATATGGGTTCCTGTTCAGTTCCCGTGAAACAGAAGAAGGGGCACGACCAAGGATTCGAGCGATCCGGCGGATCGAAAAACCTAGATCACGAAGCGTTTCTATTTTTGAGCGTTCGGCTATGGTAAAATGAGTGTAGCTCATGGCGAGTCCTCCAGTCGAATGTTGTGTGGTAACTCCATTCTACACGAGGTCGTCATGGGTTTCTTTTATTTTACCTAGGTGTTGCACTTAATATTACAATTCATCAATTAATAAAAAGCTTGTAGAACCGATTCTGACTTCGGTTTTACAAGCTTTTTTGGTGAAACATAAACTAGTCTTCTACAGTCAAGCGTAAGTTTAATTCTTGTAACTGTTGGTCACTTACTTCTGATGGTGCTTTTGTCATTGGATCATAGGCTTTTCCATTTTTAGGGAAGGCAATTACTTCACGAATATTGTCCTCACCGGCAAGAATCATGACCAAGCGATCTAAGCCCAGTGCTAAACCACCATGTGGTGGAAAGCCATAATCAAACGCATCAAGAAGGAATCCAAACTGTTCTTTGGCTTCTTCAGGGCTGAACCCAAGCGCATCGAACATTTTCTCTTGTACGTCACGTGTGTTAATTCTTAAAGAACCACCACCAATTTCATAGCCATTTAAAACAATGTCGTAGGCTTGCGCACGAACTTTGCTAGGGTCTTCTGTCATAAGAGCGATATCTTCTTCTTTTGGTCGTGTAAATGGATGGTGTAGCGCCACATGACGTTTTAAATCTTCATCATATTCTAGTAACGGCCAATCAACAACCCATAAGAAATTTAATTGATTTTGGTCAATCAGATTGAAATCACGACCAAACTTTAGACGTAATTCTCCTAATGACTGTGCGACAACCTCTTTCTTATCTGCTACAAACATTAATAAATCTCCTGGTTCTGCATCCATGGCTTGAACCAATTTTTCTTTGTCATTCGCAAAGAACTTAGCAACCGAACCATTTAATCCGTCTTCAGTCACTTTTACCCAAGCTAATCCTTTAGCTCCATATTTCTTAATATAGTCCGTTAAACCATCCATATCTTTACGTGAGAAATCAGCTGCTTTTCCTTTCAAATTCAACCCTTTTACTTGCCCGCCATTTGCAAGAGCTTGTTTGAAAACGTTGAAGTCAGTTTCTTCAGCAAAAGCTTGTAAATCAATTAATTCTAGTCCAAAACGAGTATCAGGTTTATCAGAACCGTAACGATTCATTGCCTCGTCATATGTCATACGTAAGAAAGGTGTTTTAATATCCCGGTTTAAAGTTTCTTTAACGACACGCTTCATCATCGCTTCTGTTAAACTTTGAATCTCTTCAGCAGACATAAAACTGGTTTCAAGATCGACTTGTGTAAATTCAGGTTGACGGTCGCCACGTAGATCTTCATCGCGGAAACAACGAACAATTTGATAGTAGCGGTCAATACCCGCCCCCATTAATAATTGTTTAAACAATTGGGGTGATTGCGGTAAAGCGTAGAAAGTTCCTGGATAAACACGTGAAGGAACCACATAATCTCGAGCTCCTTCTGGTGTCGATTTGGTTAAATAGGGGGTTTCTACGTCCATAAAATCTGTTTCGTCCAAAAAATTTCGAATCGCACGTGTTGTTTGGTGACGCAACTTCAAATTTTGGACCATTTTTTCTTTACGTAAATCTAGGTAGCGATATTTCATACGTAGTTCGTCGGCCACTGCCTGATCGTCTCCAATTGTGAAAGGAGGTGTTTTTGATTTTGCTAAAATAGCCGCTTGTGAAACTTCTATTTCAACCGTACCGGTTTTTATATTGGGGTTGATTTGGTTTGCTTCGCGTTTGACGACCATTCCTTTTGCCTCAATAACATATTCGTGACGCAAGTTTTCTGCTAATTCAAATAGTTCAGGATTTTTTTCTTGATTGAAGACAATTTGCACAATACCTTCTCGGTCTCGCAAATGGACGAAAATTAGTCCACCTAGATCACGCCGGCGGTTTACCCAACCCTTTACTACAACCTCTTGCCCGATATATTCTTCTGTTATTAAACCACAATATTGTGTTCTTTTCTCCATCATCGTTCACTCCTACAAGTCATTAGTTACTCTTTACCAAAAAATTCTTCAATTGCTGTCATATCACTTGTATTTTTTGTAAATACTTGCTCGAAACTATTATAAATTTCTGTAAATGGAACCGTTACTTCTTTTCCACTCGCCATTACTTTTAATTTTGCCGATTGCGCTTCAAGCTCATTATCTCCGATTGTGATGACCATTTTAGCGTCATAACGTGAAGCAGTCCGGAATTGCGCTTTTATTTTCCGACCCATGTAATCGCGATCAGCAGAATAGCCCGCTGCGCGAATTGCTTGAACGAGTTTCAAAGTTTCCAGATTGGTATCTTCACCAATACCTACAATATAAACATCCAATTCATTAACTTGAGGTATTTCAATTTCTTGCTTTTGAATCATAAGAACTAATCTTTCAAGTCCTAACCCAAAGCCAAAACCTGGCTCGTCAGGACCACCAATTTCTTGGATTAGACCATCATAACGACCACCCCCACAAATAGTCGTTTCAGAACCAAATACTTTAGACGTTGTCATAATTTCGAAAATAGTATCTTGATAGTAATCCAATCCACGCACCATGTTTGAATCAATTTCAAATGGAATAGCTAGTTCCTTGAGCATTGTTTGAACAGTTTCAAAATGTTTTTTTGACTCCTGTGATAAAAAGTCGAAAATACTTGGTGCCCCTTTGACAATTTCTTGATCTTTTCGGTCTTTACTATCTAGAACACGTAAAGGATTTTGGTGGAGACGTATTTTAGAATCTTCACTTAAATCATCAAAATGCGGTTCTAAAAAAGCAATAAGTGCTTCACGGAATTTAATCCGTTCTTCCTTACGTCCTAGAGAGTTAATGACTAACTTAATATCAGTAATACCAATTTCTTGCAATAAATCCCAAGCGAGAGCCATTGTTTCTACATCCACAGCTGGGTTCGTACTACCGATGACTTCAACACCTAGCTGGTGGAATTGGCGACTACGACCACTTTGGGGACGTTCATAGCGAAACATTGGACTCATATAGTAGAGCTTAAGTGGTTTAGGAAATTCGGGTCCAAAGAGTTTGTTTTCTACATAAGCACGAACAATTGGAGCGGTTCCTTCAGGTTTTAGAGCCATTTGGCGGTTCCCTTTATCTTCAAAGACATACATTTCTTTTGAAACGATATCACTGGTATCACCGACACTTCTTGAAAATAGGTCATAGCTTTCAAACATAGGCGTACGAATTTCAGTAAATCGATAGTCATGCATGAGAATACGGGCTGTTTCTTCAATGTAGTGCCAAATATCCATATTTTCTAAATAAATATCAGCGGTTCCTTTTGGTTTTTGGATCATTAATCATTCTCTCCTTCTTCATGTTTCCTTCCTAATTTTAAACAAAAAAATAGCCCTTCTCCCGCTTATTGGGAAAGGACGTTTGAGGACGTGGTACCACCTTTTTTTGAGAGTTATTGCTCTCCTTTTGCAAATAACGCCTGCTGCGTGATAGCTTTGCACTATCAATCCTCCGACTTGTCTTTCATATTTGCTTTATTGGAATAAGCTTTCAGCCACGGCCTATTCTCTCTAAACAACACAAACAACTATTACTTTTGTCTTCATAGGAAATAATAATCTAAACTTACTATTTTTTATACAATTTGTCAAGCATACTCCCAACATCGATGCTTATTTAGTCTAATTAATATTTAAATAAATGGTTTCTAAAAGACTTTGCATATTAATTCAAAAATTTGCTATAATGATAATTAATAGAGAAATAAACGAGGGGGTCTAAAATTGAAACGATTACATTTAAGTAGAAATATCATACTTATCGTGCTTGTAGCCTTTTTTATGGGTTTAGGATCATTAGGAACCATTGCTCTTGCTAATTATACGAATGTAGTTGTTAAAGCAAGCTCCGTAAACGTTCGATTGGGCCCTGGACTAAGTTATGATATTATGACCCAAGTCCAAAGTGAAACAGTTGTGAACGTGTTGGCGGAAGAAAACGAATGGTACAAGATTCGTATGGATGATGGACGAATTGGGTGGATTGCAAGTTGGCTAGTAGACAATACGGAAGTAACCGCTTCATCTGATTTATTAGCAACCGTGACCGAATCGTCTGTTAATGTTCGGGCTGAAAATAATGAATCTTCAGAAATTATTGGAACAGCTGTTTTAGGTGAAACGTATACTTTACTCTACGAGGAAAATGGCTGGAGCCAGATAGCCTACGGTGATGGCGTAGCTTGGCTTTATTCTGATCTCGTTTCGATTGAGCCTGGAATATTAACAGAAGAAACCGCATCACAAGAATTAATTGCGAGCTCACAAGCTAATCCAGACTTAATCACTATTTCTCAAGACAGTGTCAATGTTCGGACAAGCCCTTCTTTACAAAGTTCAATTGTCGAAACAGCTGATCAGGGAACTACTTACGAATATTTAGGTAAGTCGGGTGACTTTATTGAAGTTTTAACTGAAAGTGGACAAACTGCTTATATAGCCAGTTGGCTAGTCACGCAAGTAGCAAGTGTACAAACGGAAGTAGTAGCACCAGTCGTTTCAACCACTCTTTCTGAAGCAACTATTGTCATCGACGCTGGCCATGGTGGAACAGATCCAGGAGCCATTAACGATTACTTTTATGAGAAACAAGTAACGTTAGATACCGCACAAGTACTAGCCGATAAACTAGGAGCCATGGGTGCTAACGTAATTATGACACGTACAACAGATGAATCCATATCGCTAGATGAACGTGCAGAAACGAGTATGAATCATCAAGCAGACTTGTTCATTAGCTTACACTATGATTCCACACCTGAAGGAGTTGTCAAATCTGGAACAACCACTTATTACTATGATGACTCAGATAGTAAAATTGCTGAGTTGATAAATAATGAATTAACAGCAAATCTTCCTTTACAAAATAATGGTTTCCATTTTGGAAATTATTTTGTATTACGCGAGAATACCCAACCAGCTGTTTTATTGGAGTTAGGCTATATGAATAATCCGGATGACTTTTATGCCTTTAACAACGGATACTATCAAGACTTAGTTGCTGATAGCATTTTGAACGCTCTTACAAATTATTTCAATTAAAAAAACAGTGGCTGGACAAAAGTCCTAGCCACTGTTTTATTTATTTTTACTGTCAATAATAATAGTTACAGGTCCGTCATTAACTAACGATACGTCCATATGTGCGCCAAAAACTCCCGTTTGCACATCGAACCCTTCATTTCGCAATTGATCATTTAGACTTTCATACAATTTATTACCAATTTCTGGCTTAGCTGCATCTATAAAACTAGGGCGATTGCCTTTCTTTGTATTGGCTAGTAAGGTAAATTGTGAAATTGAGAGGATAGCCCCGCCTACATCGTTTAAAGCAAGGTTCATTTTACCTTCATCATCTTCGAACACACGTAAATTACTAATTTTACGTGCCAAGTAAGTCACATCTGTCTCATCATCTTTTTCTTCCACGCCCACGAGCAAAAGAAATCCTCGTTGGATAGCCCCTTCAGTTTTACCATCTACTGCAACAGAAGCACTTGAAACCCTTTGAATAATGACTTTCATATCTATCTCCCTTTACGAAGTTACGCGACGTACACTGTAAACATCGGGTATATTTTTTAGCTTATCAACAATATTTTCTAACTGACTTAAGTTTTGAATACTAATTTTTAGTGTGATGACTGCAATTTTATTTTTATCGACCTTCCCATTTACACTATTTAGGTTTTTAGTGGTCGAATTTACAACATGCAAGACCTCGTTTAGCAATCCTGAGCGATTGTATCCTTCAACTAACAATTCAGTCTCATAATCAATCATGTCGCTGCCACGGTCTTCCCACTCTACTTCTATAAAACGTTCCTTATTTTCTTCAGTCACGCGCGTATTAGGGCAATCGGCACGGTGCACAGAAATACCGCGTCCTTTGGTAATATAACCAACAATTTCATCGCCTGGAACAGGATTGCAGCAACGACTCGTTCGAATTAGTAAATTATCAGCGCCTTCAATAATGATGCCGCCCTCATGTCGAATCTTCATTTTTGACGTATCTTTTTTAACTTGGGTTTGCTCCATCGATTCCATAACTTCTTCTTGCTGAGTTTTTTCTCTTTCTTTACGAGCTTTCTCAGTCAATTTATTGACTAGGGTAAAGGCAGAGATTTCTCCAAAGCCAACGGCAGCAAAAACGTCGTTTTCAGTTGGCATATTAAAGCGTTGAGCAGCTTCTTTTAAATTTGTCTTGGTTAATATTTCCTTAGGTACAAAATCCATTTCTTGGATTTGTTTTTCAATGATTGTCCGACCTTTTTCGATATTTTTTTCCCGATCTTGTAATTTGAAAAATCGCTTAATTTTATTTTTGGCTTTATTAGTCGTAACTAAATTAATCCAATCGCGACTTGGTCCAGAAGAATTAGGTGATGTCATCATTTCAACAATATCGCCATTTTTCAGCTTATAGTTGAGTGGCACAATTTTTTGATTTACCTTAGCACCTACTGTTTTGTCTCCCACTTCTGTATGGACATTATATGCAAAGTCAAGAGGCCCTGCTCCGTTTGGTAGCTCCATAACGGCTCCTTTAGGAGTAAAGACATAAACCTTGTCTTTGAAAATATCCTCTTTAACGCTCTCTACAAACTCACTAGCATTTTGAGAGTCGTCTTGTAGGTCGATCAAATCCCGAAACCAATTTAATTGATTTTGAATCGTATCTTCCTCTACTACTTTTTTAGTAATTCCTTCTTTGTAAGCCCAGTGTGCAGCTACCCCTAATTCAGCAATACGATGCATTTCCACAGTACGAATTTGAATTTCGATGGGCGTACCATTCGAACCGATAACAGTTGTATGTAGTGATTGGTACATATTGGCTTTAGGCATCGCTACATAATCTTTAAATCGACCTGGCATGGGTTTCCATTTGGTATGAATGGCTCCTAGTACTGCATAACAATCTTTAATAGAGTCAACTATGACACGGACTGCTAAAAGGTCATAAATTTCGGTAAATTGTTTTTTTTGGTCCTGCATTTTACGATAAATAGAATATATGTGTTTGGGACGGCCATAAATTTCTGCATTTATTTTTAACTCATCGACAGACTCGTTAATTTTTTGGATTGTGTCATTTATATATTGCTCACGTTCTGTTCTTTTTGAGTTCATTAAATGAACAATCCGGTAGTATTGTTGTGGCTTTAAGTAACGTAAGGCAGTGTCTTCTAACTCCCATTTAATTCGACTAATCCCCAAGCGATGAGCCAAAGGTGCATAGATTTCAAGGGTTTCTTTAGAGATACTCTTTTGTTTTTCTGGTCGATGAAATTTTAGTGTTCGCATATTATGAAGTCTGTCAGCAAGTTTAACCATAATAATACGGATATCGTTAGCCATAGCTAAAAGCATTTTCCGGTGGTTTTCTGCTAATTGTTCTTCGTGAGATTGATATTTGATTTTCCCTAATTTTGTAACACCGTCAACAAGAGTTGCGACTGTTTTAGAAAAAGTATTTTCAATATCTTCTAATGTATATTCGGTATCCTCTACAACATCATGGAGAAAACCTGTTGCAATCGTATCTGGATCTAATCTTAACTCTGCTAAAATAGCCCCAACTTGCACGGGATGAATAAAATATTCTTCTCCAGATTTTCTAAATTGTCCTGAGTGTGCCTTTTCTGCAAAATCTGCCGCTTTTTGGACAAAGGCTACATGGGATTCATTCATATAAGAAGCACATAGATCAATGACTTCTTGTTTTGTATAATCTTTATTTTTCGGCATCGTGTCACACCCTTTTCTTTGAAATATCTATTGTTAAATATTATACGCTAAAATAGCTGTCAGCGCCATTAACTAAGCATAATAATTAAACCTTCTTTTTTATCGTTTTTTCTTTTATTGAGGTAGAATATAAGTGATGAATAAGTAATATTTTAAGAAAGAGTGATGTTATGACTGTTGGTTTAAGTTCGTTCTTAAAAAGTCTCGTGGAGACTCCTATCTTAGCAGTTATTGTCTTGCTAGTGCTGGCTGTTATTCTTGTCAACGGCTGGACGGATGCACCAAACGCCATTGCTACAATGGTGTCAACACGTTCTTTATCTGTAACTAAATCCATATTTTTGGCAGCCGGTTTTAATTTTTTAGGTGTATTTATAATGACGACTATTAACGCTAAAGTAGCTGCTACGATTGCAAATATGGTTGACTTTGGGGGTGATCCGTATAATTCACTTATTGCTTTATGTGCAGCTTTAGTTGCCATCGTTTTATGGGCAACTGCTGCTTGGTACTTTGGAATTCCAACTAGTGAAAGTCACGCTCTAATCGCCGGTATATGTGGAGCAGCAATTGCTTTACAAGGTGGAATTAGCGGGATTAATTTTAATGAATGGTCAAAAGTTATTTATGGACTCTTTTTTTCGACACTCTTGGGATTCGGATTCGGTTTCTTATTTGCTAAAATAATCCAAAATTTGTTTAAAAAGATCTCTCGCCAAAAATCGAAAGTTTTTTTCAATAACGGACAAATTTTTGCAGGAGCTGGCATGGCTTTTATGCACGGAGCTCAAGATGGTCAAAAGTTTATGGGAATTTTTATGCTCAGCATTTTCTTAGGTCAAGGAAAAGGGAATGTTTCTAACTTTGTTATTCCTTTTTGGATGATGGTTCTTTGCTCTTTAGTCATGGCTTTAGGAACCTCAATTGGTGGATATAAAATTATTAAGACGGTCGGAATGGACATGGTTAAGTTAGAAAAATATCAAGGCTTTAGTGCCGATTTAGCTGGTGCGGTAAGTTTATTGTTTTCCTCCTTGTTAGGACTGCCCGTTAGCACCACTCATACAAAAACGACCGCTATTATGGGCGTTGGTGCGGCTAATCGTTTATCAAGTGTTAATTGGTCAACTGTTAAAGAGATGGTCTGGGCATGGGTACTAACCTTCCCTGGATGTGGTCTCGTCGGCTATTTCATGGCTTTATTATTTATAAAAATATTTTGAGGAAGTGATAATGTGTTCAACCCTTTTAAAAAAGAAGAAGCGGAAGATTTTACTTATTTTAGAACTTTTGAGGAATTTTTCTTTACTGATGGCAGAAGCTACTGACTTTCTTGCCGCTAACCTAAAAAACTATCAGCTTGATGAGTTAGAAAATGAGTTAAACGAAATGAAAAAAATTGAAGTTGTTGCTAATGATAAAAAACAAGCCACCTTAGATTTTTTATATCAAGACTTTCTCCCTCCTATCGAAAGGCCTGATATTCTTGAAATAACCCAAGCCTTGAACACGCTTCTAGGTACCGTAAGCAGCGATATTCTCGCTCGGTTAGATCGTTACCAAGTAAAAACAATTGAACCAGATGTTTTTGTATTGGTAGAGGTATTAAAGCAAGGTTCAGACAAAACGTTGGCACTAACAAAGGAGTTGATTCATTTTAAACATCCCGAAAAATTGCTGGCTCTCATGAAAGATATTAACAGCTTAGTACGAAGGGGCTATGCACTTCACCATCAAGCAATCAAAAAAATGATGCATAATGAAAATGATGCAATAGTAGTATTTAGCTATTCAAATATTTACGAGGGGTTTAATCGTAGTTGGCATGCTCTGGAAAGATTAACGCGTGCTGTTGAAGCCATGATTATACAAAATACTTAATTGATTTAATAGAGAGGACGAGCAGATATGGAATTTAAGGATCGAAAAGAAGCGGGAAGATTACTAGCCGAAAAGTTTACTGCTGATTCAGCAGAAGACATCGTTGTTGTAGCGTTACCTCGTGGTGGCGTTCCACTTGGTTTAGAAATAGCTAAACACTTACAAGCCCCACTTGATTTGGTCATTACGCGAAAGATTGGCTCACCTCAAAATCCAGAATACGCAATCGGTTCACTAGCTGAAAACTCCGAGCCACTTTTAAACAGAAGAGAAACGAGATATTTAAATAAGGATTGGCTTGAAGCTGCTATTTCTAAAGCGAGAAACGAAATTATACGGCGCCAAACTTTGTACTTTGAAAATCATCAGCGCCAAACGTTTACTGGGAAAACAGTTATATTAGTTGATGACGGCATTGCGACAGGTTTTACCGTTCTAGCCGCTATTGATGAGATTAAACAACAAAACCCAAAAAAACTGTTTCTGGCTGTACCTGTACTCCCTAAAGAAATGGTTACACTTTTAAGTGAAAAAGTAGATGAATTAGTTGTATTAACAATCCCGGACTATTACCGAGGTTCCGTAGGCGCTTATTACGAAGCATTTCCTCAACTAACAGATGATGAAGTCAAACAGTTGCTAGCAGAATCACGCTAAAAAAACTAATACAGAGACTGAGAATCGTCGTCCCAGTCGCTATTAGTTAGATGTAAAGAAAGAGTTTTAAATATCTTATTTACTTGATAGTTTTAGAAAAAAATATCAAGTAGATAATTATTTTTATTGATTTAGTTGAGGATATGGACAAACTTTTTTTAAATCTACCCAAATATCAAATATTTGTAATATTTTTTTGTTTCCTCTATCATAAAGTTAAGCTTAAAATCTAGTAATTATTACTCTGTTTTATAACTAATTAAAAAGGAGTGTTTAATAGTGGATAAAGAAAAAGTGTACAAGTTGATTAAGGACTATGATATTGGAATGATGACAAATGTTAATGAGAGCGGAAAGCTTGTTAGTCATCCAATGACGCGTCAAGGAGATATTGAAGATGATGTTCTTTGGTTTTTCTCAGAAAGAGACTCGGAAAAAACAACGGAATTAAAGAAAAATAATTCTGTAAATATTTCTTTTAGCGGCGACGATTATATTTCAGTTAGTGGTACTGTTGAAATAGTTGATGATGTTGAAACAAAAAAGGATTTGTGGTCAAAAGCAAATAAAACTTTCTTCGATGGTGGTCCGGAAGATGATCAAGTTATTCTCTTGAAAGTGAACATTGATAGTGTTGAATACTGGACTTCAAACAACATTCTAAAAAATGCTTTTGAATTTGCTAAAGGAATGGCGACTGACAAAGACCCTGATTTAGGTGAAAATGACGCTTTAGAAATTTAATAAAAAAGGGGCTGGGAAAAAACTTAGTCTCTGAATAAAGAAAATCCCCCACTCTTTCATTTTGAAGGAGTGGGGGATTTTTATCGTTTTAAAAGACACAGTGAGTCGAATACCTTATAATTTAAGTACGACCAAAAACCAAAGGAGTGACTCACCGTGTATCAAAATTATAACACAATGGAAACAGCCTTCACACTACAATTGGATTTTACAATCCCGAATGACCATGAAGCCCGCCTCATTAGCCGTTTTGTCGATTCGATTCCTTCGGAATTTCTTCTGGAAGAAACGTCTCATACAGGTCGTCCTGCTTTTCATCCCGCCATGCTTTTAAAAATGTGCTTGTTTGCCTATAGTCGCACAACCTTTTCTGGACGCAAAATGGGACGGATGAATGAAGAATCCATTCCTATGAAGTGGTTAACGGGCGATACTCCTATTAGCTACAAGACTATCAATAATTTCCGGTCAAGTGAGCACGCATCAAAACTCATCAAGTATGCCTTTATTCTTTTCACAACACTCTTGAGTGACAACGGCTTGATTCATGAAGATGCGCTCTATATCGATGGTACAAAGATACAAGCCGATGCCAATATTTATAGTTTCACTTGGAAGAAAGCAATTGCACGCTATGAAGCGAAACTCAATGACAACGTTTCACAATTGTATGAGGAGCTCATCCAAGCAAAAGTAAACCTCGCTCTATCGGAAGAGACCTTACAAACATCCGAAGGCATTGAAGAAATAATCGGTTCCCTAGACAAAGAACTTGTGGCCGTTGAAGCGGCGATTACAGAAGAAAAAGTGATTCCCAAAGGGGGTTTAAAACTGAAGCGACGTCGTCGCATCCTCAAGAAACATCGGAATAAATGTAAAAAAGATTTCTTGCCGCGTAAGCAACGCTATAAAGAAGCAAACGCCATATTTGATGGCCGCAACAGTTTCTCAAAAACAGATACAGACGCAACGTTCATGTGCATGAAAGAAGACCCGATGAAGAACCGTGAGTTAAAACCAGGTTATAATCTTCAAGTCGCATCGAGCAATCAGTTTGTCATTGCGTATGATATTTTTTCAAATCCGACGGATACACGCACGTTTATCCCTTTTTTAGAATCTATTCAAACGTTAGATTTATTTAAATATATCGCCGCAGACGCTGGCTATGGCAGTGAAGAAAATTACGAGGCGGTTCTGGATACCTTTCAGAAAGTACCGCTCATTCCATACGGCATGTATCATAAAGAGAACAGTAAAACCTATCGTTCTAATCCTAAACACCGCGCTAACTGGGACTATGATGAGATTAAAGATGCTTATACAGATTTAGACGGCGTCCATTTTAGTTTCTCACATTACAGTACGCGAAATGATAAGAACGGTTACCAAAGACAATTTAAAGTATACAAGGCTGATGAGGAACAACCGGACGAAACACGCAAGCAATTAGCCAAGACACCGAAAGGTGCCCAGCGCCAGACAGCGGTCAACTATAACTGGGAATACTTTAAGCAGCATGCAAAAGAAAATCTTGAAAGCGATCGTGGCAAAGAAATCTACGCACAACGAAAAATTGACGTAGAAACTGTTTTTGGTCGTTTGAAAGGTGTATTTGGCATGCGCAGAACCCATGTCAGAGGTAAGCAAGCCGTTCATAATGACATCGGCATCATGCTTATGAGCATGAATCTTACAAAACTAGCCCTTGAGGCTAGAAGGAAAGTGGGTTCTTTTTACAAAAAAGCAGTAAAAAATAAAAATCGTAATGAAACAATCAGAATTTTGATTCTTTCATTACGATTTTTTTATTGGAGGCTAGTTTTTTTCCAGCCCCTTTTCATTTGTAGTAAAGACCTGCTAATTTCATTTGACTGCTAAACGTTATCGTATAAGTAATTTTTTTATTTTCATATTTTGTATTCACAACAGCAACGGCATACTCTTCTTCTGTCGATTTATCTTTATCTCCAGCAACACTGATATCTTCAAATGACTCAAATTCTCCTGCTTCTTTTATTGCCGCATAAATTTGTTCAAGGACGTCCTCACTTAACCCTGCCTTCATTTGAACCGTACTCATTTCGAGAAGGGATTGCGAGTCTTCATTATTGATAATTCTAATGGTTTCTTTTGCTTGCTGGGTAACTTCTTCTTGATTAAAGGCCTCTGATAAATTTGTCCCAGAACAGCCAATTAAGAAAAGAAAACTCATCCCTACTAATAAATTCAATTTCTTCATATACTTTTTCATCTTTTTTCTCCTTTTGAATAATAGTATTTTTTTGATTGATAGACATATAATACAATAAATATATCAATTAAAAATAATAAACTTTCTATTATTAATATACTATAAGCAAATGGAACTAAAATGGGAATCAGTGAATTAGCTAAGCCATGTATGAAGATGGCTAGTAAAAGATACTGTATTTTTTTATTCCGTTGAAAGCCATTCCAAACTATAACGGTTAACCCGACATGAAGAACGATAGCCAGCACTCTTTCTAAAAGAGCTATCTTTAATTCTCCTAATGGTACTACTGAAAGACTGGAAGCTAGAACAAAGATCGCTTCTACTGTTCCATGCCCCAACCCAAAAATGATTGGAACAGATAATTTCGTATCTTTCTTTTTAAAAAACAAATTTCTAAAAATGAATCGAAAGCTTTCTTCAAAAACCCCTGCAGAGAAAGCTATTAGAATGCCTATCAATAAAGGATTCAAGATATACAATAGTTGAAATTTTGAAGTTCCTAAAAAGTAATTCAGTAGCGGAATTCTCAATAGCAGTTGAGAAACTGTAAAACATATTCCTCCTAATAAGAAAGTAATACCCTTCTTTTTCATAAAAAATCACCCTAACTGAGGTTTTAGTTCTGATCTTGCATTTTTTCTAAAACCACTAAGGAAATAACACCAGCTAAAAAACTAATAATAGAAATTATCATTGTTTGCGTATTGAAATAACTGTCTAGGTTATATAAAATCGCAAAAATAGAGCCACTTACTAATCCAATCATCGCGCAGTATGTTTCTAATTGATAGTGCAATAATAAGTAACGAATAAACTTACTTGAAAATAAAACGCCAATTAAAACGCCAGTTCCAATTGCAAAAACGACTGGTAAATTTCTCATAATAAGTGATTCTATAGCAAACTCGTAGACACCAAAGATAGTCAGGATTAACGCCCCACTTATCCCAGGTAGAAGGAGCGCTGTGCTAGCCGCTAACCCAATCATCCCTAGTAGAAAATAATCAGCAAGCGAGAGGTTTGTTAGATTCATATTACTCGTATGTCCTAACAGTTGGGTGATGACAACTATGCCTATCAACAAGAAGATTATAACGTAATGTTTCATTTTAAGTCTTTTTTTAGAAATTTTAAGCATATCTTTCCATAGGTAAGGTGAAAAACCCACTATAATACCAACGAAAAACAGCAAAGTTGGTGCACGGAAGGTCTTTAGCAGATAACCTACTAAAAAGATAGCAATAATAAATCCTATTACCATTCCAGTTCCAAATAATAATAAGAACGGTAGCGACTTTCGTCGTTTTCTAGTCGTCAACATGCTTAAAGAATAAATGAAACGCTCATAAACACCCGAAATCATCGCAACTGTACTTCCACTAATTCCTGGTACCGCTTCTGTTACCTCTACTGCCATTCCTCGTAACATAATACCCAGCATTTTATTTAACACTCCATTTTTAATAATTTCGAACTACATCTTTAATCAAATTACTAGCTTGTCATAGAATGGAGGTCAAATCCATTTGGGCTTTATTCGAGTCCTTTTCTAATTCTTGGAGCTAGCAAAACATAAACAATCGCACATAAACCTAAAATAAAAATCGAGTAAGTCAAAATTTGTCTCCACGTTCCAATTTGCGATAAAATTAGGTCATTTCCTTTGTAAGCCCAGTAGAACGGGTTCCAATAAAAATATTTTTGCCATTTATCTCCTAACATTTCGATAGCCAAAACGCCTGCGATAAGCGGTAAAAATAATAATTTTATACTCCCAGCTGCCCCGATTATATCTGTATTGATCAAACCCTGTATAAATCCGACCAATATACTTAAGAGACTAGTTATTAAGACGACCAATAACAACTGTAAAATATTTATACCACCAAAGCCAGTTATACCTATCAATGCCACCGAACCGAATACAGAAAGGATAATCCCCATAATGGATTTTCCTAATAAAAAAGTGACTCGAGATGTGGGCGTGACATTTATCGCACTCAATGTGTGATCCACTTTTTCTTCAACTATGTTTAAAGCGATTAACATGCCCCCGAGAATAGAAATAAACAATATTGAAATATTAACGAGTGTCTTTTTTAATGGCGGAACAGTTCGATTAAATTCAATTAAGGTACTGTTTGAATCTTTTATATTTATGTTTAGTTCATAAAAACTTTTTAATAGTTTTGCATAATCTACAATCTCTTGCGGTTCGTTACCTTGAATCAATAAGTAGTCTGTTTCCTTTTCAGGAATAATTCCAATTATAGCGTCCCGCTTTTCAACTCTTTCTTTTATTTCATCTTCGGTATTGAAAAGCTCTACTTTAGAAAATTTCTCAAAATACTCAATTTTAGATTCATTATCACCTGTTAACAAAGCTAGGTTAATCGTAGTATCATTAATCCCTGGTGAGAATACATTTATTAAAATCGCAAATAGTATAGGGATTATTAATATATAAAGTGAAATAGCATCTTTTGCATTAACTTTTAAATCTCTTTTGAAAATAGTCCATATTCTTCTAAACATATTAATCCTCCTTATCCTGCTAGCGTTTTTTTATAGCGTTTATTTGATATCTTAAATATAATAAGACCTGTGAGTAAAAATCCGCCCGATAGCATCAAAACATACTGCCAGTCGTTACTGCCGAGTAGTATCGTTTTAAAGCCTTCTAACATAAAATAACTCGGAATAAATCGGATCCAAAATGGATTCCAACTTGGTATAAAATAGGCAACACTTGGAATAATCATGAGCATCATGATTGTATATAATACACCAAAAGCTTGCATCATATTTCGATAGAAACTTGCAATCAAAAGACCAAGTGACGATGAAAAGAATGCTGAAGTCATTAATAAAGTAACTAACAAGAGATAGTCGGGTTGATTTTTCATAATAGGGACTGTAATCACTAAACTAGATAGGATTGAAGTAATTATAACAACACCAATTTTACTCATCAGATATTGCCATACGGGTGTAGGTGTCAAAGCAAAAGCTTTTATCACCCCTTCTTGCCTATCTAAAAAAATATAGGCAGCGATAATAAATAACCCCATAAGTGCCCCATTAAAAACTAATATTGAAGGTAATATATTTTCTCTATCTGATAACTCTTCAAAATTGGTTGATAAAGATCTTACATCTTGATTATCCACTGCTTCTTCTATCTTTTCGCTTGACTCTACATGGAAAATTTTTAGCAAATCTTTATACTTTTCTGATTCATAACCTTGTAAAAAATACTCATAATTAAAAGTCTGATTATCATCCACATTAATAATCGCAACAATTTGTCTTTCGACATCCGCCATATAAATGGCATCGGCGCGACTATCCAAAATGTAGATTTCTTTGTTTTCAGTCGTGTATAAAGAAGCCTCTTTTTCTACTTTATCTATAACTATTTTTGCTTTTTTAGGATTATCATTTATTGATTCTAAGTAGGTCTCTTTCACTTCATTTGGCATATCGAGGTATAGATACTCTGATGTTTTGTTGGTAAAAGTATCCGGAACTGCAAATAGAAATATTATTAATATGATTACAGCCATTAATATTTCAATATAAAAGTAAAATCCTCTAGAAGCGATTTTTAACTCCTTTGCAAAACTAGAAAAGAGTTTCATTTAAACGAGCCCCCTTCCCGTTACTTTTATAAATATTTCTTCCAGAGTAGCTTCTTTCGTATGCATCGTTTTAATTTCGTAATTTTCAATAATTGTTTGAAGTATTTTTTTATCTTCCGGAAGAATGAGAGAAAAGGTTTGTTTTTTTACTTCATTTTCTTGAATATATTCAACTTCTACAATTTTATCTCCATATTGTTGCTTTAAATTTTCAGGAGAATCAATCAGCTTAATTTCACCATCTACTATAAAAGCAACTCGGTCACACAGTTCATCAGCAATCAACATATTGTGGGTTGTTAAAAAAACCGTAACGCCATCTTTATTTTTCTTCTTAATAATATCTTTAATATCCGCTGCGATAGCAGGATCTAGGCCTGTTGTTGGCTCATCTAAAAACCAGAGTTTTGGATTATTTATCATCGATCGGGCGAATGTGAGGCGGTGTTTCATTCCTTTAGAAAATTCTCCTGCTTTTACATTTTCTTTGTCTGGAAGTCCTACTTGTTTTAATAAATCAGTTGCATCTATGGTTGGAACATCAAATAACTTTCCATAGAAATCTAAATTTTCTTTAGCGGTTAGCTTACTGTAAACATTAGACTGTTCAAAACTCATACCAATCTGATTAAATCGTTCTTTTGAAGGATTAGAAATGTCATAACCCGCTACCGTAATAGCGCTATCATTTTTTTGTACTTGCAAAAGTCCTGTTAAAATATTTTGCACCGTTGACTTTCCTGCCCCCGAAGGTCCCAAAAACCCAAATATTTCTCCTTCCTTCACTTCAAAACTGACATTTTTAACTTGATAATTTTCATCATTATTATAGGAGTAATATAGATTTTTAACGTTTATCATAATTAACACATCCTTTTTTTACTGGAACCTCTTCACTGCTACACACTGGTAACTTGATGGTTTCATAGTAACTTTCCTGTCCTTCTTGGTCAACCTGATTCCATCACTATATTTTATATATCTATTCTCAATGATAAATGATATGATATTGAAGTGTTTTTATAGATGTAATTATAAGGAGTAGTGATTTTTTAATGAATAGATTAAAAAAAATATGGGCTGAGTCAAAAGAAGAAGTGATAGCGGGAATAACAAGCTTTTTCGCAATTTCTTATATTATTATTGTTAACCCGCTTATTCTGGCAGACGCCGGAATACCAATCAATCTGAGCGTTTTTGCGACAATTTTTGCTTCCGTCATTGGTTGTTTTATTATTGGGTTTTGGGCTAATATTCCGATTGTATTAACACCCGGAATGGGTATTAATGCCTTCTTTACCTATACAATTGTCGTTAATATGGGCTTTTCTTGGCAGAGTGCCATCGGAATTTCGTTTCTTAGTAGTCTTATTTTTCTCTTTATTTCTTTTACACCAATCGTTGAACTCCTAACCGAAGCGATTCCGTCTACTCTGAAAACTGGTATAACCGTTGGGATTGGCCTATTCTTAGTGCAAATTGGCTTGGAAAAAGCTCAGTTAATTCAACGTGGATCAAACACTTTTGTTGAGTTTGGATCTTTAACAAATCCACATGCTTTGCTCAGTATTTTTGGTTTGTTACTCTCTATCTTTTTGTTTGTTAAAAAAATAAATGGTGCTTTCTTTCTCGGAATTATTTTTACAACAATTGTAGGTGTACTTGCAAATATTCAAGATGCAGCAACAATCGATGTTAAGCTAGAATATTTAAAAGATTATTCATCTATTTTATTCAAACCTGATTTTTCGCAGATGTTTTCCATTCCTTTTTTGTTAGCCGTTTTTTCTATGTCCATGATTCTCATCTTTGAATCAATTGGTTTATTAGAGGGGTTAATACCTCAACCTCATTCTCTTAGAAGAGGATTACAAGCAACGAGTGTTACTGCATTGATTTCTGCTCTTCTTGGTACAAGTCCAACAGTGGCAGCCGCAGAAAGTGCAGCTGGCATTGAAAGTGGTGGAAAAAAAGGTCTTACCGCAATCGTAGCTGGTTTTTTATTTTTGTTATCACTGTTTTTTATCCCTTTACTTACTTATGTTCCCCAAGCTGCGATTGCACCCGTTATTATTATTACAGGCTCTTTAATGATGAAACAACTAGCAGTAATCAATTATGATGATTTTACAGAATGGTTCCCGGCTTTTTTAATTATTGTAATGATTCCTTTTACTGGTAGCATCGCTACTGGTCTATCATTTGGGTTTATTTTTTACCCACTAATGAAGCTGTTTAGTAATGATCAAAAAAATCAAAATAAAATTATGTATGTATTAGGTCTGCTTTTCCTTATCAATCTTATTTTCTCATCAACTATATAACAAAAGCGACTAGGGTTTTTACCCTGGTCGCTTTCGCTTTAAAGAATAAAGATCAATACCTATCCTTTTTCCACTTTACATACCGCTCACCTAAGTACTCTTCCATAAAATCTTCTTCCTCTTTAATACGAATTCTCAACACATGATACATCAGAATAACGGCCACTAAAAAAATCAACAAATCACCTGTGTATAGAGGAACGGCCACTGTTAAAAGAAATAATCCAATGTAAAGAGGATGCCGGAGGTACTTATATGATCCCCTAATAATAAGTGTTTGATCCATTCGCACTTCCACATTGCGCGAGAAATTCTTACCGAGTAAGATGAGTGACCAGTATCTTAGCACTAAACCCATAAAATAGATGATTAACCCAAGTATTCTGAACAAGAAACAATCTATTATTAAAATACTCATAAAAAACATACTTGCATTTAAAAGAATAATCGCAATTATAGCAATAAAGATGACTGAGTATGTTTTTTGTTCTGATTTTATATCTTTATCTAAAGAAGGAAATAAGAGGAACTCGCCCAACCATAAAATCGTAATGATTATAAATATAAAATTCAATCTTGAAATCACTTCCTCTCGTGAGTTGTAAAAACCAATAAGCGAATTCTAAATCTATCCTAACCTTTAAAAACTTGATAATAATTCCGTATAATGCCACTATTGATTATAGTAGAATTTAAACAAATAAGATAGGACGTGCTTATTATGAATAAAATTGGCTATGCAATTGTAGGAACGGGTTATTTTGGTGCTGAATTAGCTAGAATTCTAACCAACTTAGAGAATGCCGAAGTGACTGCTGTATTAGATCCTTACCATGGCGAGGCCATTGCTAAGGAATTGAAATGTGATGTGGAAACAGATTTAGACACTTTATATGAACGAGAGGACGTACAAGCAGTCATCGTTGCTAGTCCAAATTACCTTCATAAGGAACCGGTTATTAAAGCAGCCCAATACAAGGTTCATGTTTTTTGTGAAAAACCAATCGCTTTATCTTATGATGATTGTGCAGAAATGGTTCAAGCTTGTAAAGAAAATCAGGTTATTTTTATGGCTGGACATGTCATGAATTTCTTCAATGGTGTCCGAACTACTAAAAAGTTTATAAATGAAGGAAAAATTGGCGACGTTCTTTACTGTCATTCCGCAAGAAATGGATGGGAAGAACCACAAGACACAGTCAGCTGGAAAAAAATACGTAGTAAATCTGGTGGCCACTTATACCATCACATCCATGAACTTGATTGTATTCAATTTATTCTTGGAGATCCAATCTCGGCATATATGACTGGTGGTAATGTTGCCCATAGAGGTGAAGATTTCGGTGATGAAGATGACATGCTATTAATCAATTTGGAGTTTGATAATAATCGATACGCCATTCTAGAATATGGTTCAGCTTTTAGATGGAGTGAACATTATCTATTGATACAAGGCACTGAGGGTGCTATCAAAATAGATATGCAAGATGTAAAGCTAACCTTAAAAACAGAAAATTCCGAGGAATATTATCTCGTACATGAAACCAAAGAAGAAGATGATAATCGAACTGCCATCTATAAAGGGAATAAAACAGGTGGTGGTATTACTTATGGTAAAC
Organism: Jeotgalibaca dankookensis; assembly: GCF_002005405.1. Taxonomy (NCBI): domain Bacteria; kingdom Bacillati; phylum Bacillota; class Bacilli; order Lactobacillales; family Carnobacteriaceae; genus Jeotgalibaca; species Jeotgalibaca dankookensis. The sequence continues at coordinate 772,953 of NZ_CP019728.1, read as the reverse complement.
CTGGAAGTAAAACACCTCAATGGCTCTATACTATCATGGAAAGAGAAATGGAATACTTTCACGGATTACTACAAGGTAAGGAATCATCAAAGGAGTTTGAGCCGCTTATCACAGGCGAAGCTGCAAAATCAGCCATAGCTACTGCGGATGCTTGCACCAAGTCCTTAAATGAAAAACGCAAAGTTTATTTATCTGAAATTGTTTAGTTTAATGTGATAGTCATTAAATAATATAAATAAAAGTGGTTGGAACTTATGTCCCAGCCACTTTTTCTATCTTTAGTTATAATTGCGATTCAAGGATAAATTATATTTTATCTGTTTTACTGTAATGAAGGGGTAATGCTACAAATAAAAATGCACCAATAAAATTACCAATCGTTACAGGAATAAGGTTCCAGAGCCACCAGTCAGCCATACCAATGTCAGCCCCAATTAACATTCCGATGGGAATAATTGACATATTTACAACGGCGTGCTCAAAGCCTTGCGCGAAGAAGATTAAAATTGGTAACCACATTGCTGTAATCTTCCCGATTGTAGATTTAGACATAAAAGACATAATTGCTCCCAATGCAACCATCCAATTACATAGAATTGCTTTAACGAAAACTAATACGAGACCGCCTGCCCCAATCGATTGATAGAATAAAGTTTTATTTTCGGCAACTAAAATAATTTTTTCAATCAAAGGTGAGGTCGTAACAGTACCAAAACTTGTCACAGAAATACTAAATAAAGCAGCATATAAAAGCCCGCCTATTAAATTTCCAATAAAAGCCCAGGATAGGTTATGTATCATGGGTTTCAAAGTTGTTTCTTTTCTGAAATATGCAATTGGTAAGATTGCAAATGATCCAGTTACCAGTTCCAAATTCAACAGCAAAATCATTACAAAACTTGTTGGAAAAAGAATGGCCCCCACAATATCAAGTCCAGTTTGTGTCGATGCCGTCAATGCTAAGGTCGTCGCAAAACCTAGTAAGGCACCAGATAGAATGGCCCCTATTAAAATAACTTTTTTTGAAAGATTCGCTTTTTTACCTCCTGCTAAAGCAATCGTCGCTACTGCTTCATTAGGGTTTACGTAATCCATTTGTAGCCTCCTTATATAACGTTTTTGAACGCTATTTTTTATTTTAAAAAACCTTATCCGTTTGATAAATAAAAAGAATAAGATGCCTTAAACATTGTTAACTTTAGCACAAACAATTAAATTTTCATACTCTTTTTACATTATTTTATCCTTTGGGTACTCCTACAATTAATTTATCTTCAAAAACACGATAAATTCCTATAAATTCACTATCTTCTTCTAGAGTTGTCTTACCTTTAACAAGTACAAATTCAAAAAAGTTTTGCTCATCATTGTATACGTAGAAACGAGCGAAGACGTCCTCCCCTAAATCTTTTTCTTTTTTCAGGTAGGAAAATGTTACTTCTTCAGTAAAAGATTCAAAAGGATTATCTGCATATAGAGGTAAGGAGAGATCCACTGGATTAGTTTTTCGCTGTTAATTGTTTTATAGTCAGAATTGCGAACAGTTCGAGACATTGTTCATGGATAAAACAATCGTTTCGTTAGACTTCTCATTGATTTGCCAAGAATTTCTTTCGTAAAATTCCATGTTTAGCTCCGCTTCACCCATCTCCTTCCCATTATCGGCAATAATATTTTTTTCATAAAAATCAATCGCTTCCTCCATAGAAGACCAATTTAACTGAGGCATTTCGGAAGTTGTTTGGCTAGATTGTAAAGAAATACCTTGGTTGTTTTCAGCTTTTAGGGGTAAATAGATACCCAAAGTAACTGCTGTTAGAGCTAATATTAGAGCTGGATTTTTCATTTCTATCCCTCTTTTCTAATTAACTAGTATCATGCCTTTGCCTGAAAAAAATATGAAGATGACATAAAATCTAAAAAGACTTTATGCCACCCCCATATTTTCATTCATAATAAAATTTAAATTCTTTCGCTTGAAATGGACAAAGTCACGGCGCCCATTCCGAATAATAATGTGACTACTCCCGTAATCATACCAACTATTGGAATCACTCCTAAAGCAGAAACTATAGTTAAAGCTAATAGAAATAGCCAAAATAATCGTGTTGAAGGCCATTGCAATCGTTCTTGTATCCATACGCCTATTGAAACTGAAACAATAATCTTAGAGACATACAATGTGATTCCATAAAGCATGAGTACTATAAAGCTTAACGGTATACCAATAACGGTTAACATGAGTAAAATAGCTAACAGTGGAATCACAATAATTGCTATAGCTCCGAACCCTAGCGTTTTAAGTGGTGATTGGAGCAGCTTTGTTGCTAATTTTACCCAGAAAGTTGGCCGTAATAGATGTACTAAGAGCCATATAACCAAAGCAGTTCCAATGCTAAAGAGAACTTTATATAAAACTGCCATAGTAAATAGAGCCGTGGAAGTATCCTCAGTTGGTTGTCTTTCAATTTTTCTCCAAGTAGTCTCGCCCCTCACCTGAGAATTTTCTGTCAAATCAGCTTGTTTTTGGCTACTATAGGTAAGGTTCCCATCAATTTCCCCACCAATAGTGAGTGAATCACTCGAACTCGTCAAATCACCATTGATTACTCCATTTTGGTAAACAGATGCACCACCGACAAAAACATCCTTTTTAATAACTGCTTCTTTGTCAATAAAAATATTTTGACCTGCTAGGAAAGAACTCCCTTCTGTTTGAGAATTTACTCTGACCGTTGCTCCAGCTAGATAAATGGAGTTTTCTACAACACAGTTTAAAGTAACGTCTTGTCCCGCTATAAAGACACTCCCATTTACTTGCCCGTTTATAACGGTGCTTTGACCCATGACGAATAAGTCACCATCAATTGTTCCATTTATTTCAATGTAGCCGGCCGTAACAAAGGTCGTTCCATTAATATCACCATCGACGCGAACATTTTCTCCTGAAAGAAAACTCGTGCTGTCTAGTGTTTCCCCACTCTCAATAACAATGTTATCACCAGAAATACTTTCCGCTAAGACATGTGACAGAGGAACTACAAAGAGAATAAACAGAAATAGAAGTGCGAAAATAAATTTAACTTTCGACATGAGCGCACACTCCTTTACTTTATCCTAAGCGGCAGTCAGCTTTATTCTTATATGTCTATTATAATCCTTTTAATTTGAAAGCGCTATCGTTAAAGGGTTTGGAAAGTCGATTACGACTCATCCATTTCATCTAATACGTCATCTAATAACTCTGCTATCGCTTGATAGCCAGCTCCGCTAGGATGAAAACCATCGGCTGACAGATAATTTTCAAGGTCATCAGAAAAAATTTCATCGGTTGGTATATAAACAACTCCACTCTTTCTGTTTAGGAAAGACTGGGTCTCATTATTCCACTTACTAAGAGAACTTGTAATAATAGCTTCTTGACTCCTATCGGGATTGTATAACCCAACAAAAGCTATTGTAGCCGCTGGATTCAACTGATTAATCCTACTTATAACTAAATCGATGTTTTCTATATAGATGGCGAGTGTCTCTTCAAAGGCCACTTCTAAATTTTCCTGAAATTGTAAACGGCTTAAATCATTACCTCCAATTGAAATGATAATTAACCCAGCATCTTGAATGAGCGCTTGAGAATCCTGATTTTGAATCGCCTCTACTAATTCGTCACTTTGGTAGCCGGGAACCGAAATATTATTAAGGTTGATTTCTACATTCTCTTTTTCACTTAAGAGTGCCCGGTAGCGCTCCCCTATTCCCAAACCTTCCTCATCACCAATACCAAAACCGATAGAATCACCTATAATAAGAATTCTTGTTGTTAGAGACGTTTCTTCTACTAATGGATCCCTCGAATAAGATACTATCTTGGTTTCTTTACTACTCTCTTGGCTACTCGTACTTTTAGGCGATTGTGAAGTGCCAACAATTAGGAACAATATAATGACTGTCGCTATTGCAAGTAAAAACCAGACTATTTTTTTTGCCATAATAGGATGTTGCCTCTTTCTAAATAGAAATTATAAAGTTTATTATCTATCTTTCCAGTGATGATTCGATTTTCGTTCCTCAAAAGGAGGAAGTTCTTGATACTTACCATACCGATCCACTAGTATTTGATGGTAGTCAGTAGGAATATAAAATTGTTTTTCTTCAAAGTTTTGAAGTTTTCGGTGGTTGAAGTGATCAATGTTCAAACGCAAACCTTTTTCAGCACTGTCTGAAGGAATGGGAAAGGTATAGGTGATCATTTCGCCACTCTGATTCTTTTCAGGTGCTTTTTTTATTAAGTGATTGAGTCGTTTGTATTTAACATCTAAATAGTGCATGAAGAAGCCGCGTTCTGGCTTTTGTTGGGATTTTAAAATTAGTAAACGTAAACTATTTTTCAGTATTTTTTGAATAAAAGTATAATGCTTTGAAGGGTCTGAGACAAGCGTTTCCATTATGAATGGATAAAATCGTCTTTGTTTATTGTAAAGGCGTTGTTTTTCAGCTTCTTTTTCTTTTTCATCATACTTATAATCATAGACAAAAATATCTAACCAGGGTCCATGAACCATGTCAAAGTATTGCATTGCTTTTTCTGTATATAAACTATTGGGGATTCTAATCTTTGCGATACAGTTGTAATAATTGGGATCTGTTTGATGTATTTGTAAAAACATTGATTTAGGTAACTGTTCTTTAGCAATTAATTTGAATTTTTCAAAATCCTTTCTTGGCATCGCAACATCAATATCATCATCCCAAGGTATAAAGCCTTGATGACGAACAGCCCCTAATAATGTCCCAAAATCTAAAATATATTTTAATTCATTCGCTTCACAAATATTATGAAACACGGAAAGAATCTCTAACCCATAATTTTGAATCGCTTTTGTTTGGGGTTCGACTATGTATTTATCCATATTATCTCCTTATGTACCTAATTTTTAATCAACTATTATTTAAAACTTAGGCTATCAATAACCGTAAAGTTAGTCAACACTTATAGCAGTTCTGGCACCCTAAATTTGTAAAATTTGATTTTTAGTTGAATTCAAGCTATTATGTGAGAATAATGAACGGTTCATCAAGGAACACGGCTTTTTTTTTAAGTCTATGTTCACGAAAAATAGGAGGTTTAAATTCATGAACATATATGAATACGACGCACTCAATTACATTATTAATAAAGGATATACGAATCAACGCCTAATAGCTGAATCAACTAGCTACTCATTAGGGAAAATAAATAAAGCAATTTCTAAATTAACTGATGAAGGTTATTTAGATAACCAATTTAAATTAACAGATAAAGCTCGTCGAGAAATAAATGCAAAAAAACCTAGACATGCGATTATCCTAGCTGCCGGTTATGGGATGCGAATGGTTCCTATCAATACAGAAGTTCCCAAGGGATTATTAGAAGTAAATGGTGAGACTTTAATTGAAAGGTTAATCCTACAGCTTCATGATGCAGGTATTTTTAAAATTGATATTGTAGTAGGATTTATGAAGGATAGGTACGAATTTTTAATCGATAAATATGATGTTCAGCTTGTCTATAATCCTGACTACGACTCCAAAAATAATCTCCATTCTTTAAATCTTATGAGTGACCAGTTATCGAACACCTACATCCTACCCTGTGATATTTGGTTAGAAAAAAATCCTTTCTCAACTTACGAGTTATATTCTTGGTATTCAGTCACAGAAACAATTGATTCGGGAAGTACCGTTAGAATAAATCGTCAAAAAGAGCTCATCCCTACTTCGAAAGGAAAACAAGCCAATACAATGATTGGTATTGCTTACTTCTTAGATGAAGATGCAAAGGTTCTAAAAAACAATTTAAAAAAGTATAGTGCAGACGAAAAATACAATGATTCCTTTTGGGAAGAAGCCCTCTTTTACGGTGAAAATAAATTAACCGTTTATGCAAGAATTTATCACCCACGTAACGTTTTTGAGATAGACACCTATGAACAATTGCGAGAGCTAGATGGTAAATCTAGCCATCTTGATACAGATATCATTTCTTTAATTAGTAAAGAAATGGGTGTTGAAACACGAGACATTCAAAAAATCGTTGTTTTGAAAAAAGGAATGACGAATCGTTCCTTTCGCTTTAGTGTAATGGGTAAACAGTATATTATGCGTATACCTGGTGAAGGTACTGATAAGCTTATCAATCGCGAACATGAGTATGAAGTTTATCAAACGATTAAAAAGCTCCATATCAGTGATGAAGTAGTCTATATGTCACCAGAAAATGGTTATAAAATAACGGAATACCTACATGATGCTAGAGAAGCTGATCCTGATAATCCTGAAGACGTTAAACGTGCGATTCAAAAATTAAGAAGCTTCCATGAATTGAAGCTTCAAGTTCCCCATAGCTTTGATATCTATAAAGAAATTGAATTCTATGAAAGCCTTTGGGAAGGAAAACCTTCAATTTTTAGGGACTACCAAAAGACAAAAGAAAAGGTATTTACTTTAAAATCGATTATCGATTCTTTACCTAAAGAATGGGCTCTCACACATATTGACGCTGTACCGGATAACGTTTTGTTTGTTGGAGATGAAATTCGCTTAATTGATTGGGAATATGCTGGAATGCAGGATCCACATTTAGATATAGCTATGTTTGCGATTTACTCCTTGTATAACAGACAACAAGTGGATGATTTAATCGCTATCTACTTCCCTGATGGATGTACGAATGAAGTACGAATGAAAATATATGCTTATATTGCAATTGGTGGATTACTCTGGAGTAACTGGTGTGAATTTAAAAGGCATAAAGGTGTTGAGTTTGGTGAATACTCATTAAGGCAGTATCGGTATGCAAAAGAGTACTATGCCGTTGTTATGGAAGAATTTATCAATAAAGATAATTGATAGTAAGGAGACAGTTAGATGACTACCGGAAAAGAAAAAAAACAAAATCGAGTAGACAATGCTGTTATTATGGCAGCAGGTTTGTCTTCTCGATTTGCACCCCTTTCTTATGAATATCCCAAAGCTTTAGTTGAAGTTAAAGGCGAAGTACTAATTGAGCGACAAATTAAACAATTACAAGCCGTTGGAATTGAGGACATTACTATCGTAGTTGGCTATAAAAAAGAAGCATTCGAATATTTAATAGAAAAATTTCATGTTGTATTAGTTGAAAATCCCGAATACATGACACGTAATAATCACTCTAGTCTCTATTATGCTAGAGATAGACTGACTAATACTTATATTTGCTCCGCTGATAATTACTTTGTAGAAAATGTTTTTGAACCATTTGTAGAGCATGCCTACTACTCGGTTGTATTTGAAGAAGGTAAAACTGATGAATGGACTATTCAGACGGACGAGTCCGGTCTGATTACCCAAGTCCAAATTGGCGGCGAAGATTCTTATGTCATGTTAGGCCATGTCTTTTTTTCTAACGAATTTTCAAAAAAATTTGTAGCAATTTTAGAAAATATTTATCACTTACCAGAAACAAAAAATTCCTTATGGGAGCGTATCTACGCAGACCATATTCCGGATCTTTCTATGTTTGCAAAGAAATATTCTCAAGAAGTTGTCTTCGAATTTGATAGTCTCGATGAATTACGTACCTTTGATAAAACCTACTGGAATGATACACGCTCTGAGATTTTAAAAGATATATCAAAAACATTAAATCGTGAAGAAAAAGAAATTGTTGCAATCGAACCTCTTAAAGAAAATAGTAAAACAATTGGTTTTGAATTTTCTGTCCATGATAGATCTTATCAATACATTTACAAGACAAAAGTCTTAGCAGAAAAATAAGCGTTGGGAGGAAAATGATGTTACAAGGTCTATTAGCAGGTTTTTTCTGGGGGCTGGATACTGTTATTATTGGTATTGCTCTTGCCATGTCGTCTTTTGCAAGTACAGAACAGGCTATTCTTCTATCGCCGTTTATAAGTACCTTTATTCATGACTTGTTTTCATCTTTATGGATGTTTATTTATATGGGACTCAAAAAACAATCCGGCGATTTTTTAAAAGCTTTAAAAACAAAAAGTGGTAAATTTATTGTATTAGCTGCTTTAGTCGGTGGTCCTATTGGGATGACCGGTTATGTCCTTTCAATAAAATACATTGGCGCGGGTTACACTGCAATTATTTCATCATTATTTCCTGCAGTGGGGGCTTTCTTGTCTTATCTATTCTTGAAAGAAAAAATGCGTTATGATCAAATGCTGGGATTAGCTGTCAGTCTTGCCGGAGTCATTTTTTTAGGCTATACACCAGGTGGTAGTGAAACAAATACCAATTTGGTCGGATTCTTATTTGCTTTTTTATGTGTATTCGGTTGGGCTTCAGAAGCCGTTATCATTTCTTATGGTTTAAGAGGTGCAGAAATAAATGATGAAGAGGCCTTACAAATTAGACAATTAACATCGGCGATTTTTTATGGTATTATCCTACTCCCTTTAATAAAAGCATGGCAACCAACATTAAGTATTCTTCCTACAACGACAGGCGCGGTTATCCTTGCTTCGGCCTTTTTTGGGACTACTTCTTACCTCTTTTATTACAAAGCAATCCATAAAATAGGTCCCACTAAAGCAATGGCTTTAAACGTGACCTATTCGGCTTGGGCAATTATCTTTGGGTTTTTACTACTTGGAGAGACAATCTCTATTAAAGGGGTTATTTGTGCCCTTGTTATTATTGGTGGCTCGATCGTTGCTGGTGGTGACATAAAAGAACTATTGAATTTCAGAAAAAACGGTAGTCATTTTCATCGAAATATATTAAAAAGGGTGTAGCGATTCGCTACACCCTTTCTATATGTTTTTTAAAGGTCTAAATCTTTTTCTTGCCAATTGTCTTCCTTTAATAGACCGAAAAGTTTTTTCCTACGCTCAGTTAATCCTGCCATCTGACTCTCAAAAACATCTGTTTTAACTACTGGCAACCCATCTTTTTTTAGCTGATCTAGTTTTGGTAAAGCTAATGGTTCATCGGCAGATTTTATATAGGTTGCTTCCAATGTTTCTAAGTGGTTGCTGATACAATTCCTGAATTTCTTTATTAAAATAGGATTAGGCTGTGTTCCTGCTTCCATTCCGTAAACAATTATTGAAAGAGCATCATCAATAATTGGTAAGGCAATAGCAATGGCTTCTTTTTTATTTGTTGTGTGAAAATAATTTAGAAGCGGGTAGGCTTTCTGTTTCATTGATAATACGCTTAGTTGATCTGACATATCCATTAATAGCAGGTTCATATTGCTTAAATCATTTCCGTTCCAAGCGTCTTTGACAATTTCCTCTGAACTTGTCCCAATTTCAATAACACTGCTCGAAAATGAGCGTTTATTCAATACCGCTCCTACGACTGATATAATGTAAGAGGCACCTAAAGTAAAAAAGAGCATGCCCGTCCCGCTAGCGATAGCGGTCATAATTTGCCAAAATGGACTTGCAGGTGAGTAATCACCTAACCCTAATGTAAAGATTGTGTATCCAGTATAGTAAACTATATTTTGCCAAACAATGGGTGTTTGATTAACAGTATCTGTTATTGCGTTTGTACTCCCTGAAAATACAAGTGCCCAGCCTAACCAGAGCAAAAAAATCCAGTTTAATAAAGTCAGAGTGAGCATAGTAGGCCCCGCTAGTCGAAGTGCTTTTCGATTCCCATGCGCAAAAGTCGACATTACTCGCCATAAAGAACTCGATAAAGCTTTAGTAATAAAACCAGCTCCTCCTTCAACCCATAAGATGGTCCAAATAATATCTATAATAGCTAAGACTACTATTACAATTCCCAAAAAAAATAATATTGGCATAATTATAACTCCTTATAATAGTATCAAAAGCAACGTAATCAATATCGCTGTTAAGGTCATCCCGGTCGTTACAATCAATAGAAAATTCAAGGAAATACTTGTTTGAGTGTTCTCTTGTTTTAACGATTTATAATTTTTTTTGTAACTTATATAGGCCATAATATAGATAAATATTCCTGTACCAACGAACAAGAATCCAATTATCATTGCTAATAATATAACGGTTTTAGAAAATAAATCACTGTCACCAATAAAACCAACAATTGTAAGACCAGCTAAAACGGCAGATAAACCTGTACGTATCCACGCACTAAATGTTCTTGCATTTGCCAATACCGTTCTTTGGACAGCTAATTCAGATCTTTCTGCGGAAAGTTCCAGACTTCTATTTTTTTCATTTTCTACCATAATTTATCCTTTCTTGAATCACGATATAATAACCTACTTTTTCTAATTATTTAACATCTGTAGATTTTTTTACTAAAAAATCATCTTTTTCCAATTTTATTTTATCAGTTGTCTCCATGACTGATAAAGTTCCGTCTGACTCTAAGACGATAGCTGCTACCTGTTCAAAAGATATAAAACCCGATGTTCGAATGGCTTGTTTTAATTCCCCTTTGGTAATACGCTCCTTCATCAATGCTTCTTCGTCAAAATCTCCTTCAAAATATAAGAGACTGGGTCTAGATTTTAATATAGTCCGGACAAATTTAAAACGAACTGACAACCAAGTTGCAACATATTGTAAAACTACAAGGGTAATAAAGGTTAAAATTCCATTCCAAAATGAATCTTGATAACTTACAATTGTTGTAGCTAAAACAGATCCTAGCGCTACAGTGACAATAAAATCAAAGGCATTCATTTTTGACAGTGTTCGCTTCCCAGAGATTCGTAAAACCAAAACAATTGAAATATAACTAACGATACAAATAGTGATAAGTTTTAATACTCCTACCATATCAATCGACATAAAATCTCTCCTTCTTTCATTTTATAATACTATTAGGTGGTTAACCGAAAAAAATACTAGCCGTTACTTTTTCAAGGAACGGCTAGTAAACCTTTAAACTATAATCTAAAGTTTATCTTTTTATAGCGGATAGTCTGGGTCACGATCAGAACCCAGTGCATCGGTATCCCGACGATTTTCTTTTACAACGTCGCCATCACGCTCTACTTCAATCTCTTCTTTTGCAACTGTATCCGTTACTTTTTTATTTTCGGTAACATGATCTTTACGTACATCCACTTCTTCTACTACGTGAGTACTTTTTGTTACTTCAATTTGCTCTTCTGTAAGCGGAATAACAATTTCTTCTGTTGCATCATCATCTGTTAATGGTGTTGTAGTTGATGAATCATCTGTAACAGGACGTCTTTCAATGACAACTTCTTCATGTGTAACAGGTACTTCGATATTTCTGGTTTCTTCAACCACACGTTTTTCGATAGTTACTTCGCCTGTTTGTACTTCATTTTTTTCTACATCTAAGCGTTCTTCACGTAATTTGATTGTATCATCAACATCAGACATATACTCAGAATCTGTGTCAACAGTACGATCTACCCCTGCTACATACCCTGGTTCTGTGTCAACCATGCGATTTGTACCTGTAACATCCGCATCTGTTGCTACTAAAACAATTACGTTTCCTTGCTCGATATCATCACGGTATCCGTTTAACGGATCAGTATTAGGATTATAATCAGGGTGATTGCGTGTATCTGTGTCATAATCGTCCATAGTGAAGGCATCTTTGATTTTATCCCACATTGAGCGATCATCATCACTATCGTAATCTCTTAATTCTCCTTCAGTGCTTACTTCTGCATCCATTGTATAAGGGATCGAATCTCTGACTGTTGCGTTAGCAACTACATATATATCTGAACTTGCATATCCTTTATCCCTTAACATCTGTACTGCATGCATTGCATCCTCTACTCGTACGTAACTTCCTTCTACACGTCTGTTTTCCATATTTAATAGCCCCCTTATATTTTAACGGTTAAATGTAACCGCTCTCTTAACAACCTTAGTATACCTTTTTTAAAAATAAGCTTCAAACAAAAACCCTTATGATCCTTTTATTTATACTATAAGTGTTTATATGTATCATTTTAAATAAGGTACATCTTTATAAAGATAGCCTTATTTTTGCTATACTATTATTAGCCAGATATCTCATATTACTACTATTAAAAGAAGGAGAAAAAGCATGCCTGAAATAAAGAAAAAACGTTACCAATCAGAGCCTTCCGAGGCTGAAGATGTTGTCATTAAAGCAGGGAAATTTAGAATTTACTTTCAAAATTACTACACATTGATTTCATTGGGTAATGACTTTTTAATAGGTGTTCTCTATCTTTTCGGCGCAATCGCAAGTATGGTCGATCGTATCCCTGATTTATTCAGTCAGTGGACCTACGTTTTTGGTGCAATTTTTCTGATTGTACGTCCGCTTCTCAAAATTTTACGCAATGTTTTTATTTATGACAAAAATGAGTTTCAAGAAAAAGTCAGCGATCCACAATTATTTGGAGATGAGAATAAAGAAGAGACAAAAGCAAAAATAGAAAAAGAAGAAAAAAAAGATTAATTTTAAAATTGTAAAAGGCCTGAGTAAAATTCTCAGGCCTTTTTATATGTATTAAAGATTGATAGGTTGTCCACCGGTTACCCCGTAAATTTGGCCCGTTACATAACTACTTTCTTCTGATGTTAAGAGCACGTATATCGGTGCTAATTCTACCGGTTGACCGGCTCTACCCATTAATGAATTTTGACCGAATTCTGGGATACGGCCATCTAGTTGCCCATTATCTAATTGTAGTGGCGTCCAAATTGGACCTGGTGCAACGGCATTGACACGAACTCCTTTATCAGCAAAATAGCTAGATAAAGCAACCGTAAAGTTACTAATTGCTCCTTTCGTAGCTGCATAATCAATGAGAGGTGTACTTGGATCAAAGGATTGCACAGAACTGGTTGCTATTATAGTACTACCAGGTTTTAAATGCTTTTCAGCTGCTTTGACAGTCTCGAACATACTGATAATATTAACTTTGAATGTATCTTCTACTTGTTTCATAGATAAATCACTTAAAGAAGGTTGTGCAATTTGTTGGGCTGCATTTAATACTAACGCATCTAATTGTCCAAAAGCTTCTAATGTTTTTTCGACAATTTCAGTTGCTGCCCCGTCTTCGCGTAAATCATAAGGAAGTAATAAAGCTTTTTTTCCTGCTGCTTCAATATACTCTTTAACCTCATTGGCATCCTTTTCTTCCCCAGGGAAAAATTGAATCGCAACATTCGCTCCTTCTCGTGCATAAGCAATAGCAACGGCACGGCCTATACCCGAATCTCCACCTGTAATGAGTGCATTACGACCCTCAAGTCGGTTATATCCCTTATAACTTTCTTCACCACTATCAGGTCTTGGCTGCATGTTACTCTGCAGTGCCGGAGTTCCTTGTTCTTGGTCAGGAAATTTTTCAGTTTGGTAAACTTTTCTTGGATCAGTTAATTTATCATTTGCCATAAATAATCGTCTCCTTTATATTTTGTTAACCCTTACATTGATAGGTTAACATATCCGTTTTTTCATTTCCAGAAATGTGATTTTAAAAAAACAAACCATTGAGAGTTTCTCAATGGTTTGTTTTTTCTATTATATTTTTATTTTGCTTGACCATTTTTTACCCATTTTGCAATCTCTACAGTACGACTAGCTTGATGTTTAACAGAAGCTTCAACATCTTCAATCATCTTACCGTCTTGTCCTACTGTAACACTTGTCCCGTATGGATTGCCGCCTGCACCAAACAATACTTGATTTGTATAGCCAGTTGGAGCAATAATAGCACCCCAGTGCATCATAGTTGTATATAAGCTAAGAATCGTTGCTTCTTGGCCACCATGAGGGTTTTGAGCAGATGTCATCGCGCTAACAACTTTATTAACTGTTTTTCCAGTTGCCCAAACACCACCTTGCATATCAATAAATTGTTTCATTTGAGAAGCCATATTACCAAAACGTGTTGGTGTACTGAAAATTATAGCGTCTGCCCACTCAATATCATCAGAAGTAGCTACTGGTATATCTTTAACAGCATCTACAGTTGCTTTCCAACCTTCATTACCATCAATAACCGATTGTGGAGCAAGTTCTTGCACTTTTAATAATCTTACCTCAGCACCTGCCGCTTCAGCACCTGCTTTAGCCCATTTAGCAAGTTGATAGTTTGTTCCACCCATACTATAAAAGATAACAGCTAATTTTACATTTTCCATTTTATCGATCTCCTTTTTTCTATTGATGAATTGTAATATTAAGTGCAACACCTAGGTAAAATAAAAGAAACCCATGACGACCTCGTGTAGAATGGAGTTACCACACAACATTCGACTGGAGGACTCACCATGAGCTACACTCATTTTACCATAGCCGAACGCTCAAAAATAGAAACGCTTCGTGATCTAGGTTTTTCGATCCGCCGGATCGCTCGAATCCTTGGTCGTGCCCCTTCTTCTGTTTCACGGGAACTGAACAGGAACCCATATTATCAGTGTAATCAGGCACAGGAACGCTATAAACAAAAGAAAACGAACTGTGGAGCAAAATCAAAGTTGACTTCTGAAATCAAAGAAAAGGTTCAGGAAAAACTAACTCTTACCTGGTCTCCAGAACAAATTGTAGGCCGGCTATTTCAAGGGAAAATTTCTTTCAAAACAATCTATCGCTGGCTCTATTACGGTCTCTTACAAGTTCCATTGTCCGTTCTGAGACAAAAAGGCAAACGACAGAAACCAAAAGAAACCAGAGGAAGATTCAATATCGGAACCTCTATTTCAAAACGACCAAAAGACGTCAAGAAGCGAACGACCTTCGGTCACTGGGAGCTGGACACCGTCGTATCAGGACGCGGACAGGCAAAAGGTTGCGTTGCTACTTTCCTAGAGAGGAAAAGCCGCTGGTACCTCGCCATCAAAATTCCCAACCGTTCCGCTTCCTCAATGGAAGGGGCTATACGAAAACTGACTACGCTTTTTCCTGAAACTGCCTTCCAAAGTTTTACGACAGACAGAGGAAAGGAATTCAGCTGTTATCCTGTCATTGAAGAAGACTTAAGCATCCCTGTTTATTTCGCAGATCCTTATTCTTCTTGGCAACGAGGAAGCAATGAAAACAGTAATGGACTCCTGAGGGAGTTCTTTCCGAAGAGAACCAACTTTGATCATGTGGAACAGGAAGAACTTCAAAAAGCTTTGTACCTGATTAATAATAGACCAAGAAAATGTCTTGGCTACCGAACGCCTCACGAGGTCTTTATGAAAGGGGTGTTGCACTTAATTTGACAAACTATCTATTAAATAAATTACTGAAAAAGCTCATTTGATACACTCATGTCATCTTTTATTTTACTAGTTACTCAAAACATCTTCATATTTTTCTTTGTCTTTTTCTAATCGCGCTTTTGCAAAAGGACAAAGTGGAATAATCTGACGGTTCTCATCACGGGCATATCGAACGACTTCTTCCAAAAGTGCATCCCCAACACCTTGACCTCTTAATTCATCGCTTACCATTGTGTGATCAATAATTAACTTTGTGTCACCTGTCAATACAAATGTCATCTCTGCTTGAGGTTCTTGAGGATTTTCTCCTACGTAAAATTTTTCATTATTTTTCTTGATTCCCATTTAAATCACTCCTTCTTTATTTATTTAACCAATTTTTTGCTTTTAAAGCAACTTCTTGAGTTAAGGTATGCCCATTTACCCAAGCAACTGTTACTTCTGCATTTCTTTTCTTAAAGAGGTCAATTACACGCACACTTTCTGCCTCTGATACAATTGGATCCCCTTCACCCAAAGATAGAAATACATCTATTTCATTGAAATCTTGTTCCACTGGAACGTCAGTTGGATACATAGGTGCAAACAGAGCAGCCTTTTTTAAAGCTTCCGGGTGTTGCAGCATTATTTTTATCGCAATATTCGAACCATTTGAGAATCCTACTAAAACAACGTCTGCTATATCAAAGTTATATTGCTGTGATTTTTCAACGATAAACTTATAAAGGTTCTCACCGCGTACTTCTAAATCTTCCCAATCGTACTCTCCTTCTCTATGGCGCTTGAAAAAGCGATTCATACCGTTTTCCTGTACGTCTCCCCGTATCCCTAAAACATTATAATCCGGATTAAGTAAATCAGAAAGAGAAAGTAAATCAGTCTCTGATCCATCTGTACCGTGAAGCAGTACAAATGTCGGGGCACCTTTTTTATTTTCTTGATGAATTGTAATATTAAGTGCAACACCTAGGTAAAATAAAAGAAACCCATGACGACCTCGTGCAGAATGGAGTTACCACACAACATTCGACTGGAGGACTCGCCATGAGCTACACTCATTTTACCATAGCCGAACGCTCAAAAATAGAAACGCTTCGTGATCTAGGTTTTTCGATCCGCCGGATCGCTCGAATCCTTGGTCGTGCCCCTTCTTCTGTTTCACGGGAACTGAACAGGAACCCATATTATCAGTGTGATCAGGCACAGGAACGCTATAAACAAAAGAAAACGAACTGTGGAGCAAAATCAAAGTTGACTTCTGAAATCAAAGAAAAGATTCAGGAAAAACTAACTCTTACCTGGTCTCCAGAACAAATTGTAGGCCGGCTATTTCAAGGGAAAATTTCTTTCAAAACAATCTATCGCTGGCTCTATTACGGTCTCTTACAAGTTCCATTGTCCGTTCTGAGACAAAAAGGCAAACGACAGAAACCAAAAGAAACCAGAGGAAGATTCAATATCGGAACCTCTATTTCAAAACGACCAAAAGACGTCAAGAAGCGAACGACCTTCGGTCACTGGGAGCTGGACACCGTCGTATCAGGACGCGGACAGGCAAAAGGTTGCGTTGCTACTTTCCTAGAGAGGAAAAGCCGCTGGTACCTCGCCATCAAAATTCCCAACCGTTCCGCTTCCTCAATGGAATGGGCTATACGAAAACTGACTACGCTTTTTCCTGAAACTGCCTTCCAAAGTTTTACGACAGACAGAGGAAAGGAATTCAGCTGTTATCCTGTCATTGAAGAAGACTTAAGCATCCCTGTTTATTTCGCAGATCCTTATTCTTCTTGGCAACGAGGAAGCAATGAAAACAGTAATGGACTCCTGAGGGAGTTCTTTCCGAAGAGAACCAAGTTTGATCATGTGGAACAGGAAGAACTTCAAAAAGCTTTGTACCTGATTAATAATAGACCAAGAAAATGTCTTGGCTACCGAACGCCTCACGAGGTCTTTATGGAAGAGGTGTTGCACTTAATTTGACAAACTATCTCTTTATAAATATATTCCATTATTTATCTACTCCTTTTTTATAACGGTCTTTCTACTGTGAACATCCGTCCTATTTCAGCATAGTCATTACCAGCTAACCTACTGACGGCACCTAGTTTTAAAGGATTAATATATCCATTATGATAAATAGTATCTGCTATGTGGTAATGTTTAACTTTTAAAAGAATTAGATCTGCAGTAGGAGTATCATCCTCATTATAAACAATCATAGAATCGTAAAGTTCCGTTTCAAATCTTACTTTCGATTCCTTTAAACCAGGCACTTTCAGTGTATGGGATGTAATCGGTGTAAAATGAGCAATCTCCAGTTCACTTTCATCTGGTCCTAAGGAAGCTGAGGTTAAATTGGTTGTCTCAACGTTGTCCACATCGACTATGTGAACGACTGCCTCTTTCGTTTCAAATATGTTTCGGCTTGTATCTTTCGATATTCCATTGACACGCTGAACTGCGATTGAAAAGATAGGCGGATTGTAAGTAACAATGTTGAAATAACTAAATGGCGCAACATTTATAACACCTGAACGAGACATGGTTGAGACCAACGCAATCGGCCTTGGAATAACTGAACCAATTAAAAATTTCTTTTTTTCTTTTAATGTTAACTCTTGAGGAGAAAAATCTAGCATTTTACTCATTGCTTATACCTCCAATTTCACAAGCATAGATTCATACTCCGACCGTTTTGATTCATATTGTTCTGGTAATTGTAAGGCGCTGCCTAATTCCTCTTTCGCTTCATCTATCTCAAAGCCAGGGCCATCAGTTGCGAACTCAAATACAATTTTCCCATTTTCTTTCGTGTAGATAGATTTAAAGTAATTTCGATCCAGCACTAAACTCGAACCAAGATCGTATTCCTTAAGTTTAAGTCGCCATTGGCTCAAAATATTAATATCAAGTACGGACCAAGCAATGTGATGGACCGTGCCGATACCAAATCTGCCAATTGATTGTGGTATTTTAGGAATTACAATATGATGGTGTTCTTTACCAACTGTCTCAAAATGCATATTTTTATTATCGTGTGCCAATTCTTTTAAACCCATAATTTCAGTCAATAACTCTTTTGTTTTTTCCGGATTTGCGGACAATAAAACCGTTCCGTAAAAACCTAATATCTCCTGCTTTTTAGATTGGTCAGGCCCTTCTACCAGAGCCAAATCTAATCCGTGGCTATCTTCAAAAGACAATGTTACTTTACCAAAAAGTTGTGTAGTCTCAACTTGAACACCGTAACTTATGAGACGGTTGTACCAGTAATCTAAACTACCCTTAGAAATCTTGAAGGCAATCCTTCCTCCTTGGCCGCTCCCTTTTCTACCATAATTTCTATTTGTCCAAGGGAAGAAAGTCATAATTGCGCCTGGTGTTACGTCTTGATCGGCAAAATATAGATGGTAAACGCTTGGATCTTGAAAATTTACTGTTTGTTTAATTAAGCGTAATCCTAGTACATCTCTGTAAAACTTCAAATTTTCATTTGGATCTCCTACTATGGCACTGATATGGTGAATTCTTGGAATTACATCCAACTTATCTTCTCCTCCTTAAACAATTAAGATTAAGAACGTGTGGTATCAAACGGACGGATTTGTGATTCAATATAGTCACGTTTTGGCTCAAGGAATGGTGGAAGTGAAAGACTTTCACCTAGCGTTTCGTAAGGCTCATCTCCCATAAAGCCAGGTCCATCAGTTGATAGTTCTATTAAGATATGACCGATTCGTGTATAGAGCGCTTCAAAGTAAAATCGGTCAACATGGCCAGAGTGCTGAAGGCCCATTTCGTTATACTTTGCTTCCCATTCTTTAATTGCCTTGTGATCTTCAACTCTAAACGAAACATGATGGACTTGTCCATAGCCTTGTTGTCCCAAAACACTATCATCTTTTCTTAAAATAACTTGCCCACCATTTCCACCTTCGCCTACGTCGAAGAGAGCAACTTTTTCTTCTTCAAGAATTGGTTTCATCCCATAAACGTCTGTTAAAACCTTTTTGAAGTCTTCAAAATAACTAACTGTAATCTCAATCGGTCCTAATCCATAAATAGCTTTATCTTCTGGTACCGGTCCATTTTTCCAAGGTGTTCCTGGAGCAACTCCCTCATTATTTTCATCTGAAAACAATTGATAACGTTGGCCATCGTATTCTTCAAATGGCAGTACTTTTTTACCAAATAGTTCTTTAATGCCATCATTTTTGACACCAAATTCTTCAAAACGTACTAAATAATAGTCAAGCGCAGCATCATTTGGAACTCTTAAGCCTACTCTAGAAATAGCATTTGTTCCGTTAGTCCCTTTAGGGTTGTTAGGAAAATCAAAAAAGGTCATGTCTGTCCCTGGAGATCCTAAATCATCTGCATAAAATGTATGATAGGTTTGGATGTCATCTTGATTTACTGTTTTCTTAACCAATCTCATGCCTAATACTTCTGTAAAAAACTTGTAATTTCTCATTGCATTGTCTGTCATTGCTGTCACATGGTGAATTCCTAATAGTTCTACTGTCATTTTGGTAATTCCTCCTAATATTTTAGTTTTAATCTAATTGTTTTACTTCAATTGGAATCAATAGCTTTTCAATTTGGTCTCTAGAATACTCATATGTTTCTGGTAACTTTAGTTCTTCACCCACTGTTTCATAAGTTTCGTCACGGGTAAAGCCAGGACCATCCGTTGCAATCTCAAATAAGATATCTCCAAACTCTTTAAAGTAAATTGCATCAAAGTAATTCCGGTCTTTTACTTCTGTCACACCGTACCCTTTAGTATAGAGTTCATCTTGCCATTCTAAATGTTCCGCTTTATCTTTTGCACGCCAAGCAATGTGATGAACCGTACCCACGCCCATTCGTCCTGGTGCTACTTTCGTTTGCACCACATCAACCCTGTTTCCGATATCATCATAGGATTCAAGACGAATGAATTCATCTTCTTCCGCCACTTTTTCTAATCCCATTATTTCTACTAGCGTCTTAATAGTGGAATCAGGATCAAGCGAATACAATACAGCTCCAGCAAAACCTTTAATAGCTACTTCAGGTTCTACCTCTCCGAAGGTCCAGTTATTAAGCTGACCTTCTTCTCGTTCTACTAATTCTAATTTCAAACCGTGGTAATCTTCGAATTGTAAATAAGTCTCACCAAAGCGATTTACTTTTTCATATTTAATAGAGAATTTTTCTAGGCGCTTTTCCCAGTAAGGGAGTGCGCCAACTGGAATCGCATAAGCTGTCATTCCGACTTGCCCGCCACCAATTTTACCGTGTGTAGCTCCAACCCAAGGGAAAAAAGTAATCAATGTACCAGGCTTAGCACCGTCATTACCAAAGTATAAATGGTAAGTACTAGGATCATCAAAGTTTACTGTTTTTTTGACTAAGCGTAATCCCAAAACTCCAGCATAAAAATCGACATTTTGTTGTGGGTGACCCACAATTGCAGATATATGATGAATACCAGCTGTTTTATTCACAGTTACCACTCCTTAATTTTTAGGAAACATTTATTACGTTTTTTAATATCTCTAATTCGAACTAATTATAAAACGTCTCCCGTTATTTGTCAAGGGATAACTTTTTTTAAATAAAGCTTTCAGAATTAGCTTATAAATCTAGTTCTGAAAGCTCTGGAATTTAAAAAGATTTCTACTTAAATTTAACAGCTGTTCCGTATACAATAACTTCCGCAGCACCTTGCATCACAGCAGATGAGGCATAACGAATATTCACAATCGCATCCGCTTGAAGGATGGTTGCTTCTTCTACCATGCGTTTGGTAGCCAAGGCCCGTGCTTCGTTCATCATATCGTTATAAGCTTTTAATTCACCACCAATAAGTGTCTTCAGCCCTTGGGTAATATCCCGTCCAATATTTTTAGACTGAATGGTACTTCCTTTCACCATCGTTAACATTTCAAATTCTTTACCACTAATATAATCAGTATTGACTAAGATCATCGTCTTCATTCTCCTTAATTTCCTTTATTCTTTCAATTAATAGATAAATCATGGTCCCAATTAATCCAATGGGTAAAATAAATAAAAAGATGCTTAAAATAATAGATATTTCTTCCCTAATAGACCAACCCATCCACATATAAAAAATAAAATAAACCGTAACTAAAAGCGTGATCACAATAGGCGCAATCATTTTTTTTATGGATTTTTTCAGTTTCAGTCCTTCTTTCTCTTACTTATTGGCGTAATATTTCATCGACTTCTTCTTTAGTACGACCTTTTCTTTCTGCCTTTTTAACATACAAAGGATAGACACTAGCGAAGCTCATTGTGTAACTTTTATGCTTTGTCAATGTAATCCCCTCCAATATAGTATGATTATTTCTCCCTTATCATATCATCTTAAATAATTGTGTATAGATAAAAAATTAAATACAGTTGAAAAGGTAGTGGGGTTTGATTCCTAACTGATAGCTATGTTACGATTGTGTTAATAGTGACTTGTAAACGGTTTTAAAAAATACTCAAGGAGATGGCGTAATGAAAAAAAAATATGATATCATCATTGTTGGTGGAGGTGTAGCTGGAAAATCGGCTGCTTCAGAATTAGCTGCTAGTGGTAAAAAAGTTGCTGCTGTGGAGAATGATTTATGGGGAGGGACTTGTCCTAATAGAGGGTGTGACCCTAAAAAAGTGCTGGTTGCTGCTGTTGAAGCTCGAAGTAATGCCAACCAGTTAATTGGTAAAGGTATTGAAAGCGCACCTGACGTTAATTGGCCTGATCTGATGGCTTTTAAAAAAACCTTCACCGACCCTGTCTCAGAGCAAACTAAAAAAAGTCTTATTGAAGCTGGGGTAGATACTTATTCAGCTACGGTTGAATTTATAAATGAGAACAGTATCCGAGTGAATGATGACATATTAGAAGCAGATCAATTCATTATCTCAACAGGTGCTCACCCTTCTATTCTGGATATAGAAGGAAAAGAACATTTTTTAACCAGTGACGATTTCCTTTCCTTACCCGAAATGCCAGAAACAGTCACTTTTATTGGTGGTGGATATATTGCCTTTGAGTTTGCGGCTATAGCCAATGCTGCTGGTGCAAAGGTTCATGTTATCCAACATAACAAAAAACCGCTTAAAGCATATGATCAAGAGTTTATAAAAGAGCTAATGAAGCAATTAGAAGATAAAGGAGTAACCTTCCATCTTGATATCAACATAACAAATATCCAAAAATCTTCGAATCAATTCATTTTAACGGATGAGGATAATTTCAATTTAACAACAGATTTAGTTTTTGGAACGACCGGCCGTATCCCAAATATCGAAAACTTAAAACTTGAAAATGCTAAAATAGAATATGATAAAAAAGGTATTAAAACAAATAAATTTTTACAAACGAGTAATTCGGCTGTTTATGCAATGGGAGACGTTCTTTCCAAGAGTCAACCGAAATTAACTCCCGTGGCTAGTTTAGAAGCAAGTTATCTTGTATCACTTCTAAGAGGCAAAACAGAAGAGTCACTTATTTACCCTGAAATACCAACTATTGTCTTTTCAAGTCCGAAGGTAGCTCAAGTAGGCGTGACTCCTTCACAGGCCGACAAAGATAAGGATAAGTATGACATTGCAACGATTGATGCAACAGATTGGTTTAGTTATGCACGTTTGAATGAGCCAGTTTCCTTGGTTAAAATTATAACTGAAAAAAAATCAGGTAACCTAGTAGGTGCGACTTGTATGAACAATGAAGCAGATGTGCTAATTAATTTATTTAGTATTTTAATAAATAAAAAAATAACTGCTAATGAATTATCTGATATTGTTTTTGCTTATCCAACTATAGCAAGTGACCTCTCTTCTCTTTTAGCTTAATAAAAAGGTGTTTGACTGAAATCAGTCAAACACCTTTTTAAGTTGTCCAAATTAATTTTTCTTGGAGAACTTTTAGTAGAAGCTCAACAATAATAGCAAGTAAAGTCACAGGGATTGCACCTTCTAATATTAAAACCATATCAAAAGTTCGAACGCCATTTACTACTAATACGCCTAGCCCTCCTGCCCCCACCGCGGCTGCCAAAGTTGCTGCGCTAATATTTATAACTAGCGCGGTACGTATTCCACCTAACATAACATTTAATGCTAAAGGAATTTTTACTTTTATATATATTTCTGCTTCTGTCATCCCCATCCCTTTAGCAGCATCAATAATGTCTTTTGGCACTTCTTCTATACCCACTATAACGTTATAAGTAATCGGCATCAAAGCATAGACAACCAAGGCAATAAGCGCACCTTTTATACCATATCCGAGTATTGGGACTGTTAAAGCCAATAAAGCCGGTGATGGGAAAGCTTGCCCTAAATTAACGGCCTTCAACAGTAACGTTTTAAATTCCTGACCAGCTGTTGTCGTTACAAAAATCCCTAGGGTTGTTCCAATTGTGACTGCTAGCAAACTCGATAATAAAACCATCCAAATATGCTCCATAAAGTAAACATATAAAAGCGTGCGAGATCCCTCTGTACTTTTAGAACTGAAAAATTTGTACAAAATAGTTTCAAACCCCTGTGAATACAAAACTATTAAGAAAAGGATACCAGCAAGTATAGCTGCAGTTATAAGACCTTTTTTATTCGCTATCATTCAAATCACTTCCAGCTATTTTTAATATACTGTCCCAAGATATACTACCGTTTACAAGCGCCACCTGTTCTTTTCCTGTCGTTAACATATCTGTTAAAACTTCACGAAGTGTTGCATTCTTATCTAACGGTTCTTCTTCCAGTATCACCGACTCATTTGCGTAATCAACTGCAGGCTTTCTGGATAAGATAGTTAAAATACCCTCTCCTTTAAAGAAATCACTGACAAAATCATTCTTAGGATGGAGAACAATATTTTCAGGTGTATCCAACTGAACGATTTCGCCTTTATTCATGACACAAATTCTATCTGCTAATAGTAAGGCTTCATCAATATCATGCGTTACAAAAACAACTGTTTTTTTGAGTTCCCTTTGAATTTTTCTAAATTCCTTTTGAAGTCTTAATCTATTTATTGGGTCAACCGCTCCAAAAGGTTCATCCATAAGAAGAATATCGGGATCAGATGCAATCGCTCTTGCAACACCGATTCGTTGGGCTTCTCCACCTGATAACTCCGATGGTTTTTTATCTTTGTATTTTTCTGGTTGCAATCCAACTAAAGTCAACATTTCATCCACACGTTTTGAAATCTTTTTTTCTTCCCAATTTAATAAGTTTGGTACAGTTGCGATATTCTTTTTAACATCCATATGAGGAAATAGTCCGGTACTTTGAATGACATAGCCGATTTTTTTTCTTAGTTCTTCCCCTTTAACAGTATCGATGTCCTCGCCATTCACTTGGATTTCTCCACCGTTACGGTCAATCATTTTATTGATTAAACGAAGTAAAGTGGATTTACCACAGCCTGAAGGACCGAGTATTACTAAAAACTCTGCCTTATTTACCGTTAAAGAAAGCTTATCTACAGCTGTAAAGTCACCATATTTTTTAGTGACATTATTTATTTTAATCATAAAGGACACTCCTCACTTGTTTTTCAAAGGCTCTCAATAAATAATCAAGGAGCACTGTGAAAAAAACAATGGGAAGCACTCCTAAAAGAATTAAATCTGGTGACGCTTCGCCAAGACCTAGGAATACAAACGTCCCCATCCCACCGCCACCTACTAAACCAGCTAGTACGGCACCACCAATCGTTTGAATAAAAGCAATTCGAATACCCGTAAAGATAACCGGAAAAGCAAGGGGGAGTTCAATCTTTTGTAAAACTTGTCGTTTACTCATCCCCATCCCTTTTGCTGCTTCTTTTATATTCTTATCGACAGAATAAAACCCTGTCAAGGTATTTCTTCCAATTGGAAGAAGCGTATACAAAGTAAGGGCTATGTAGGCAGGAGCCCAGCCAATGCCACTTACTCCAAGGGCATCAAAAAATGGAAGTTTACCAAGTCCAGATAAAGGCACTAAGAGAATCCCAAACAACGAAAGACTCGGTATAGTTTCGATAATGCTTAAAGGAACCATCACTTTATCTTCGAAACTTTTTTTATAATAAGCTAAAAATCCAAGAGGGATAGCTATAAGAGCGCCTGTTACAACCGAACTAACAGTCAGTAAGGCATGAATTCTTAAATTCTCGCTAAATTGCGTCTTTTTAATATTATATTCTTTAATTAGTGAAAAATCTTCAAAAGCACCTGTTAAAAACAAGTAAACCAAAACAGATAATACACTTAAAAAACCAATCCCTATTATAAATGAGTCATCTTTAATACGTTGCGTGTAAGTTGAGAATAATAAGTAAAGACAGAAAACTTGAGTATAAAAACCTGCCGAAAAACTAATTCGTGCTGAACTTTCTCTAGCTGAAACGCTACCAGATTTTAGTTGTAAAATCCAAATAAGCGCTAACAGCAAGAAGACTGCTAGTATAAAAACAAGCCTATTTTTATCTTTTCTTTCAAAAAAAGACAAACCTAATAAAGCAAGCCACAGAATGAGGATAATCATTCCTAAACTACCAAAAAACTGGAAACTTGAATATTTTATTCCTTGAGAGATTCGATTTGGTTTGTATTCTATTATGTTCATAAAAACAAATGCTGCTGTCCCTAAGGAGGAAAGCAGCAGCAATGTTTTATCTTTTATTATCTTCATGTACTCACCTTTTGTGTTTATTTAATCTAGAATGCCTTCTTCAGTTAAGTGCTCTCTGGCAACATCTGCTGGTGATAAGCCGTCTACAATTACTTTTTTATTCATGACTTGAAGGTTTTCCAGATTTAAGGTTTGGAATGTATTTTCAACCACTTCTTTAATTCCAGGATACTCTTCTAGCACTTCAGTTCGAATGACTGCAGAAGGTTCGAATACAGGCGGAATAGAAAGTGGATCTTCTAAGACTACTAAGTCTAGCTCAGGCACCGAACCATCCGTTCCGTAAACTAAAGCCACGTTCACATCATCCGTTCCATTTTCGAGTGCACTGATTGTCTCTGCTGTATTTCCATGAGGCAACATGATAAGTTGGTCAGGATCTAATTTAAAGCCGTATCCCTCTTCCATTCCCAAAAGACCCATATTTTTTTCTGCAAATAATTGGCTTGTAATAAACTTAACTTCGCCACCATCATTAACATAGGCTGCAAAATCTTCTAACGTTTTTAAGTTATTTTCATCCGCAAAGTCTTTTTTAACAGCTAACATTTCTGTATTATTTGCTTCTGCAGGTTCTAACCACGTTAAACTATTATTTTCTTCGTCATATGTTTTAATAGCTTGGTAACCTTCTTGTGCATCTCCCCAAACCGCTTCTTCAAACCCTTCAGAATAATATTGGCCGTTTCCGGTATAATCGATTCCCATATCCAATTCTCCCTGTAAAAGGGCGTTTCGTTGCACGTCCGGCGTTCCAAATTGCACTTTGTCTGTAACTGTGTAGCCATTCTCCTCAAGTGCTAACAAAAGCATATTGCCGAGAATACCACCTTCAGTATCAACAAAGGAACCTAAAACAATCGGGTCGTCGGGATTAATTGCCTCTGTTTCTTCATTATTATCTGTTGAACCACAAGCTGATAACACGAGAAGTACTAGAAATAACGAGAAACTATAAAGTTTATTTTTTTTCATACTAACTGACCCCCATTTTTTATAACGCTTATATTACGATGATAGTACCATATAATCGAGAAATGAATCAAATATAATAACTATTCCTAACAGGAAATAGCTCTTTAACTAAAAACTTAGTACTGTCTCCTTCCAGTTCAAACCACGTTTATTCCTCTATTTCAAAAGTTTCCATTGCATAAGATAATTCAACAATTGGGTCATCTGACCACCAGTGTCTGCCATTTCCCAAACAAGAACAGTAGTAGACAATGCCTTTTTCTTTTAAGGTCTTACGAAAATGGACGTGACCCATGATACTTTTATTTATTGGGTATTTATCATACAAAGCCGTATAACTTTTACTTCCTAAAAAAGCATTGTAATAATCATACATTCGGTTAGGTAGAGGTACTACAAATTGTGGATGCGTGGCAACATGAGTCATTAAGATAATGTCACGATTATTTGTCGATTGAATATCCCTTTCAATTTGTTGCAACATTTCAGAAGCAACTACTTGGTCTGGTTTGTTCCAGTGTACATACAAACGATCATTCCAGCCTCCAACATTTAACTTCTTATTTTCAAATTCTTCTAATGAATACTTTTTGCTAGCAAATCCATAGTCATACCAACCGGGATTAGCCACAATTGCCTGATTCTCATTTAAAATAAACGGACGTCCCACTAGTGACTCATCCCGTTCGTTGAAAATACGATCAATTTTTTTCGTATTGGTTTCATTATTACGTACTGACCAATAATCATGATTTCCAGGGACAAAAAATAGCTTTGAAACGTTGTGATTCCTCATTTTATCTAAAAATTTTAACGAATCCCGATAGTCGGAACTAATATCACCAGCCAAGAGAAGAATATCCACTTCATTATTGTAGAGAAGCTCAGCCAGTAATTGATCATAGGTTGTTCCCGGGGCTAACTTACGATCATTAATATCAATATGAAGATCTGAAAGAACACCTATTTTCATAATATACCCTCCTTGAGAAACTAGTTATGTCTTATTTGTTAATACTAGAAGAAATATCTGCCAATGTCCCTTTTGTTAAATCCAAAAGATCTTGGGGCGCTAATTCTATTTGTAACCCTCTTTTTCCAGCCGAGACAATTATGGTAAT
This sequence comes from Jeotgalibaca dankookensis, assembly GCF_002005405.1. Taxonomy (NCBI): domain Bacteria; kingdom Bacillati; phylum Bacillota; class Bacilli; order Lactobacillales; family Carnobacteriaceae; genus Jeotgalibaca; species Jeotgalibaca dankookensis. The sequence continues at coordinate 744,986 of NZ_CP019728.1, read as the reverse complement.
TAAATCTTCTGCCTCCCTAGCTATGAACGTTTTGTAACTTTTTTTCATACCGATAGGAGAGGTTCCACCGCGGATATAACCAGTAGTTTTCTCTAATTCTTCTAGTGGAAGTAACTCGACTTTTTTGTTATCACTCACTTTTGCCAAAGTTTTTAGATTAATTTCTTTACTCGCCGGTAAACAGACAACAATTGGTCCGGTCTCATTTCCTTTTACTACAAGTGTTTTGAAGATCCGCTTTTCTTCAGAAACTATTTTTTTCTTCGCATGTGGTCCTTCATCAGTCCATGGGTTGTGATGAATTTGATAAGCAATATTTTTTTGGTCTAATTTTCGTATCGCATTTGTTTTGTTTGTCTTACCTTTTGACATCCTACTTCACCATCCATAAACAAAATTTCCATGTCAATTATTCTTATTCTAACATAGAATGAGCAGAGTCTAAAAAAAATAGCCCCACGAATTCCCTAGGGAGCTCGTGAGGTCTACTTAATTTGTATAGGCTTCAGTTAATTGAGGGATCACTTGTTTTTTACGTGATACAACCCCTTCAAGTAATGCAGTATGGTCTTTTAGAGTCACGTCAAAAGCTGTTTCAACTTTTGCAGCTCCAGAGCCTACAGCTAATATCTTCGAATCATTTTCGATAATATTTGTAATCATCAAAACAAATAAATCATAGCCTTCAGAGGCGTTGGTTACTTCCATTAACTTTTCTAAATCTTTTTGGCGTTCTAGGACTTCATCAATGTCAACAGTATTAACTTGACCTACTCGGACGATTTTGTCTCCCATTGAAAATGACTTTGCGTCCATATTCAAAAGCGCTTCATTCGATTTGTTTTCTAAAGCAGTTCCTGCTTTCAACAACTCTAATCCATAAGCCTCTAAATCAAGCTCAGCAAGCTCAGCAAGGGCCTGAGCAGCTTTGATATCCTCGCCTGTACAAGTTGGTGATTTGAACAGTAAGGTATCAGAAATGATTGCTGATACCATTAGGCCAGCAATTTGACTAGGAATTGCAATTTCTGCTTCTTTAAATAGTTTATAAATGATGGTGTTTGTACATCCTACTGGTTCAGCACGGTAATAAAGAGGATTTGCTGTTTCAAAGTTACTAATCCGGTGGTGATCAACCACATATTTAACTTCAAGATTTGAAATATCTGAAACACTTTGCTGAAATTCGTTGTGATCTACTAAAGCGACCGCACTCACTTCATTGGATGCTGTCGTAATGACGCGTGGGAAATCTGCTTCAAAATGACGCAATGCAAAGTCAGTCTCTTCGTTTACTTCACCTAAAGCAACAGCTTCCGCTTCAACTCCCATTTGATTTAAATAGTGTGCAAATGAAATTGCTGATGTTACAGCATCGGTATCTGGATTTTGATGGCCGAAAACAAGTAATTTTTCCATTTTTGTCCCTCTTTCTTAAACAGTCTCTTTTTTAATGATAATCAAAATAAAAGAAAAGGGCAATAAAAATCGACCTTTTCTTTTCCCAAATTTTGACTATACAGCTAAATAATTTTTATATTCATCGCATCTTAGTAATCGACGCGCATTTTCTACTCTTTCTTGAGTAGGTGAATCAATTCCTTCAAGTTTATAAGGAATCCCTAACGCTTGATATTTATAGATTCCCATTTTATGGTAAGGTAATATTTCAACTTTTTGAACGTTTTTCAATGTAGCTATATAGTCCCCTAAACGTGTTAAAAACTCATCATAGTCCGTCCGCTCAGGTATCAGCACGTGTCTAACCCAAATGGGTTGCCCTATTTCTGAGAGATATTGTGTCATATCTAAAATACTATCATTTACCCACATGGTTAATTCCTTATGTTTTTGACGGTCAATGTGTTTAATATCCATCAAGATTAAGTCCGTTACTTTCATTAATTCTTCAAAACGACCAAAAAATGGTTCATCACGTGTGAATGGTTGGCCACACGTATCTAAAGCCGTGTTAACTCCTAATGCTTTGGCTTTTTGGAATAATTCAATGATAAAGTCAATTTGAAGTAGTGGCTCTCCCCCACTAACAGTGATGCCGCCTTTATCACCCCAAAAATATTCGTATTCCATAGCCATATCCAATAGTTCATCGGTTGTCATTTCTGTTCCGGCACCGATATTCCAAGTATCAGGGTTGTGACAAAATTGACAGCGCATGCGACATCCTTGCATAAAGACCACAAAACGGATTCCTGGACCGTCTACTGAACCAAAACTCTCAGTAGAATGAACAAAACCTTTTAATGGGGTAGTCATAAACATTTCTCCTCTATCAATTTCTATTTAACATTTCATTATATATTTCCTTGTATTTGTGAACCATGTAACAACTTTTACAAAATCATTATAACACGTTTAGAAGTTTGTGCAATACTTTTCATAACTTGGATTACTCAGTGGATTAAGAATAAGAAAATACCTGTACATCAATCATTCGAAAAAATATAAGTTCATAGATACGATGGTTTATTAAAATGAAACATAAAAAACAGACTACCCCTGTTATATAGTACAGGTGTAGTCTGTTTCAAATTAACTCTTATATCCCTTTTACTCATCCATTTCAGAGAAAACATACTCTTTTTTAATAGTATAAACAGCGCCCTCATCACTTTCAATAAGTATAGAGGAGCCGTTCGTATAGCGCGGTGTAAATGGTAAGGACTTGGAAGCAAAGGTTTTATTTTGCCCCCGAGATGTCCGGATGGCGTAGGTCGCATCCACTTCCGGGTTGGCATCCAGATAGATGATACGGTGCGGATTAGTTTTTAATTCTTTAATCAACAGTAAGCCTCGTTGCGCACGACTTGAACGCGTAATTTCTCCAGCACGGAAGCGTTTGGCATTGCCCCGTTGCGTAACAATTAACAAGGGATGCTTGTCATCATCTTTAGAAATTAGTGCTCCTCCGACTACATAATCTTCAGATTTTAAGTTAATAGCCTTAACGCCACTTGTTCGTGCACCAGTAAGATTGACTTCTTCTAATAGGAATCGCAAACTGAATCCATTATGTGTAACGATTAAGACTTCATAATCACTTTCCGTTTTATTAACAAAATCAATGCTGACTACTTCATCTGTTTCAGTCTTCAATCGAATAGCCATGATTTTTTTCTTTCGATAACCACGAAAACTTGGATAATCAGCTAGAAGAGTATGTTTAATCAATCCTTCTTTAGTAATAAATAAAACCGTCTGCTTATCAGATAATTGCACGTCATTTTTTAAAATATGAGCAGCCACAATTTCTTCACCTGGTGCAAAGGGAATCATTTGCGATAAATGGTGACCCATTTCCTTCCATTTTAGCTCAGGTAACTCGTGAATTGGAAGATGAATGTAGTCTCCTTTATTGGTAAAGATTACAATAGCATCCAGAGTAGACGCTTTTTCAATTAATAAGGGTTGATCGCCCTCACGCATACCTACATCAGCAACATCGGTTGCTGCAAATGACCGTAAAGTTGTTCGTTTATAATAACCTTCTTGTGTCAAGACAACATAAACTTGCTCATCCGGAATAAGTACTTCCGTTTCAATAGTAATTTCATCAATTTCTGCTTCAACGGTAGAGCGCCTTGGCGTAGCAAAATTTTTCTTGACCGCAACCAGTTCATTTTTCATAACTTTAAGTAATATTTTTTCATTGTTTAAAATACTATTATAAGAAGCCACTTGCTCGTTAAGATTTAACTTCTCATTCTGTAAGGCTACAATATCGGTATTGGTCAAACGATAAAGTTGTAAGGAGACAATAGCTTCTGCTTGTTTTTCAGAAAAATCAAATGCTTTCATGATATTATGCTTAGCATCTTTTTTATCCTTACTATCCCGAATCATCTGAATGACTTCATCTAGAATTGAAATAACTCGAATAAGTGCATCTACAATATGTAAACGTGTCTCAGCCTTATTTAAATTAAAGCGCGTCCGACGGATAATAACTTCTTTCTGGTGTTCCAAGTAGGCAGTAATTATGCGTGCCAAGCCAACTTGATGAGGACGGCGTTCATCGATAGCCACCATATTAAAATGATAGTTTACTTGTAAATCAGTATTCTTGAAAAAATAGTTTAGAATTCCTTCGGCATTTGCATCTTTTTTTAACTCAACAACAATTTGCAAGCCTTCACGATCGGATTCATCACGAACTTCAGCAATTCCTTCTAACTTCCGGTTAATACGAATCTCATCCATCTTTTTGACAAGTTGTGCTTTATTTACTTCATAAGGAATTTCATTGATAACAATTTGTTGTTTACCACCACGTAAATTCTCTATTTTTGTTTTTGAGCGAATAACAATTTTGCCACGCCCTGTTTTATAAGCACTTTGTAAACCTTCTAGTCCTTGAATAATTCCACCTGTTGGAAAATCAGGACCTTTGATAAATTTCATCAAATCTTTGACAGTTGCATCAGGATGATCTATTAGGTAAGTAGTAGCATCGATGACCTCGCCTAAATTATGCGGAGGGATATCTGTCGCATAACCAGCTGATATTCCTGTTGTGCCGTTTACAAGTAAATTGGGATAACGAGCTGGTAATACGAGTGGTTCTTCGTCTGTATCATCGAAGTTTAAAATAAAGTCTACTGTGTCACTGTCAATATCACCTAATAGTTCCATTGAAATTTTTGCTAAACGTGCTTCTGTATAACGCATTGCTGCGGCAGAATCACCATCCATACTTCCGTTATTCCCATGCATTTCTACTAAAGTTTCGCGCATTTTCCAGTCTTGACTGAGACGAATCATCGCTTCATAAACACTGGAATCCCCATGTGGATGATAGTTACCAATAACGTTCCCAACCGTCTTTGCTGATTTACGGAATTGTTTACCAGGAATATTACCACTCTCATACATTGCATACAAAATACGACGCTGTACCGGTTTCAAACCATCACGGATATCGGGAAGTGCACGATCTTGGATGATATATTTAGAGTAGCGGCCAAACCGATCCCCCATAATATCTTCCATCATCATTTCCTTAATTTCCTGCGATTCTACCATTATGCGTCACCTCTTTCACTTTCTGCTAATTCCATTGCTTCAGTTTCTTCATCTAAATGTTTTTTCATTTGGGTATCTGCATTTACATCGGTTTCTTCTAAAATACTCTTATCATCTTCTAAAGAAAACTCAACATTTTTCTCAATCCATTTTCGTCTAGGCTCTACTTTATTTCCCATTAAAGTAGTAACACGACGTTCTAATAGCGCTTTATCATCTACCACTACACGAATTAAAGTTCGCGTTGTTGGGTCCATGGTAGTTTCCCATAATTGATCGGCATTCATTTCCCCTAAACCTTTATAACGCTGTATAATGTAACCTTTACCAATTTTATCAATGGCCACTTCCAATTCTTTTTCAGTCCATGCATACTCAATGACTTCTTTTTTCCCAACACCTTTGGAAACTTTGTAAAGAGGTGGTTGCGCTAAATATATTTTTCCGGCTTCAAGCAAAGGTTTCATATAGCGGTAGAAAAACGTTAATAAGAGTGTTTGGATGTGCGCACCATCTGTATCCGCGTCAGTCATAATAATAATTTTGTCATAGTTACTATCATTGACATCAAAATCAGCACCTACCCCAGCACCCACTGTGTGAATAATAGTGCTAATTTCCTCATTTTTTAAGATATCCTGCATGTTAGCTCGCTCTGTATTAATAACTTTTCCACGCAATGGTAGGATAGCTTGAAACTTGCGATCTCGTCCTTGTTTGGCTGACCCGCCAGCAGAGTCTCCTTCTACCAAATACAACTCATTTTTTTTAGCATTTTTACTTTGGGCAGGTGTCAGCTTACCAGATAGTAGTAACTCACCTTTACGCTTTTTACCGTTACGAGACAGTTCTCTAGCTTTACGGGCTGCATTACGTGCTTCTCGAGCCTTCAAAGACTTACGAATAAGCATTTGACCTACTTCCCCGTTTTCAATTAAATAAATCCCTAAACGTTCGTTGATCAAGTTATCTACAATGGAGCGCGCTTGTGTGGTGCCGAGTTTTTCTTTAGTTTGACCTTCAAACTGCAGAATAGATTCTGGGATACGTAAAGATAAAACAGCAGTCAATCCTTCGCGTACATCGCTACCTTCCAAGTTTTTTTCCTTCTCTTTTAGAAGACCTACCTTTCTAGCATACTCATTAAAGGCCTTAGTCATACCGGTTTTAGCACCTACTTCGTGCGTTCCCCCATCTTTTGTTCGGACATTATTAACAAAAGAAAGAATGGTTTCAGAGTAGCCATCATTATATTGAAAGGAAAAATCTACTTCGATATCTTCAATAGAGGCTGTAAAAGCAGCAATAGGACTTAATGTATCTTTTTCTTCATTTAAGTAAGCAACAAACTCTTTAATACCTTCGTGATATTGAAAGGTTTCACTTTTATTGGTTCGCTCATCTGTTAAAGAAATACGAAGCCCTTTTAATAAAAAAGCAGATTCACGGATGCGCTCTACTAAAAGATCATAATTTAATTGTGATTTCCCGAATATTTGGGGGTCTGGTAAAAAGTGTACCGATGAACCATCTGGTTGATTAACCTTAGTGGTTTTTTTCATTTTTCCTTTTGGTTTACCACCATTTTCAAAGGATAATTGGTACCGGACTTTGTCACGGACTACGCTCACTTCTAGAAATTCTGAGAGTGCATTTACCACACTAGCCCCTACCCCATGGAGACCACCAGACGTTTTATAGCCACCTTCTTGTCCAAATTTTCCACCTGCATGTAAGACTGTAAAAATAACTTGAATCGTTGGGACACCACTCTGGTGCATACCGGTTGGCATTCCGCGACCATTATCGGAAACGGTCACGCTTTGATCTTTATGAATGGTTATTTTAATTTCATCAGCGAATCCAGAAAGTGCCTCGTCAACCGCATTGTCTACTATCTCATAGACCATGTGATGAAGCCCTCTACTGTCAGTTGAGCCAATGTACATACCTGGTCTTTTTCTAACGGCGTCTAATCCTTCCAGGACTTGGATAGATGCATCATTGTATTGATTTCCTTTTATTTCTTTCATCGTAAAACCCCTTTATCGTACGGAATTCGAACATCCATTCTCTCATAATACTCGAAATTATTTTTTTTGCAAAATAAATTTAATATTTAACATTTTTCAGAAGGTCCGGATGATACTCTTTATCTAAATAATCAATAGGAAATGCTTGTGTTTAATGGTAAACTATTTTAAGAAGTTTTATTTGATTTATAGGAGTGATTGTATTGATTTCAGCTATCGTCGTGATATTAGCATACTTATTAGGTTCCATCCCATCAGGTGTATGGATTGGAAAACTATTTTATAAAATAGATATACGTGAGCATGGTAGTGGTAATATGGGGACGACCAACACTTTTCGAGTTCTTGGTACCAAAGCCGGTGTCATCGTTTTGATTATGGATATTTTAAAAGGGTCTTTGGCAACACTCTTACCCGCTTTATTAGGAGCTGAAATCCATCCCTTACTAGCAGGCGTTTTTGCTGCAATCGGCCATACCATTCCTATTTTTGCGGGTTTTAGAGGAGGAAAAGCTGTAGCAACAAGTGCTGGAATGTTATTAGCTTATAACCCTCTATTTTTTATTCTTTCCATATCGTGTTTCCTTATTTATCTCTATTTTTCAAGTATGGTTAGCTTTTCAAGCATTACAGCTTGTATAAGTGCTATGATTCTTTCTTTGTTTTTTGGAGATTTATGGCTTATTCTTGTAACTTTTGCTTTATCAAGTTACATTATCTTTCGTCATCGATCCAATATACAACGTATTAGAAATGGTACTGAAAGCATGATCCCATTTGGACGTAATTATAAACGCCACAATCAAAAGTAAAAGACTATAAGACTTAAAAAAAGATGCCAGTTGGCATCTTTTTTTTAAGCATTCAATTCCAGTTTAGTTTTAACTTTTTTTAATAGTAGTTCGGAATGAACCTTTATGTAGGTTCCCTTCATACCAAGCGATTTTGATTCTATAATACTTGCAGATTCTAGTTTCCTTAACGCATTCACAATAACTGATCGTGTAATTCCTTGGCTAGCAGAAATCTTTGAGGCAATAATTCGAGTTTCTAAACCTTCAATATGCTTAAATATTTCAGTTATCGCTTCCGTTTCGCTATAAGAGAGTGATTGCAAGGCTATCGTAACGGCCGCTTCGGCACGACTATCAATTTCTGTTGCAACATTTTTTAAATGTAAGACCTCCATGCCAATTACAGTAGCACTGTGCTCTGCTAAGATGAGATCTCCACTACCAAAAGAACGATCTAACCGTGCAAAGATAAGACTAGCATAACGTTTTCCAGCCGCAAATATGGGGACAACGGTTGTTAACCCAGAAATAAAAATATCTCGTGTTTCAATTGGGAATACAGTTAGATCCGATTCAACGCCGATATTAGCTTTTGTATCTGTAATCGCATTGATACCTTCTGTATAATTAAGTGGAAATTTCTTCTCATAAAGCATTTGTTTAACGCGGATATTATTGATTGCTATCACTTCGCTAAATCCTAATAGCGTTCCTTCATCATCAATCAAATAAGCATTTGCTTCTAATATTTCTGCTAATTTTTCAATCATATCTAAAAAAGGAAGGTCTATCAGATTATTCTCGTTAACAAAGCCGCCTTTTTTTTGTAACATCGTATTGATACTTCTTAGTCTTTCTAACAACTCATCCATATTTTACTAACCTCATAATATGTAGCGGCGTAAGTCTTGATCAGATACAATATGAGCGAGTTTTTCATCCACATAGTTTTCGGTAATTGTAATCTGTTGTCCAGGCATATCTGGTGATTCAAATAATAAGTCTTCTAATAACTTTTCAAGAATAGTATGGAGTCTACGTGCACCAATATTATCGGTTTCGTCGTTTACCTGAGCAGCTATGGCTGCAATCCGTGCGATTGCTTCTTTTGTAAAGGTAACGCCAACACCTTCTGTTTCTAATAACGCACGATATTGTGTCAACAAGGCATTATCTGGTTCTGTTAAAATACGTACAAAGTCTTCTTCGGTTAAATCGTCCAACTCAACACGTATTGGAAAACGGCCTTGCAGCTCAGGAATTAAATCACTTGGTTTTGAGACATGGAAAGCTCCTGATGAGATGAAGAGAATATGGTCAGTTTGAATATTTCCATATTTTGTCGAAACTTGTGACCCTTCAACAATAGGTAAAATATCCCGTTGTACACCTTCACGTGAAACTTGACCACCTTGATCAGATTTCGAAGTGATTTTATCGATCTCATCGATAAAGATGATGCCGCCCTCTTCAGCTAGTTTTAAAGCAGCAGTTGCTAAGTCATTTTTATCTACTAATTTATCTGTTTCTTCTTCTGTTAATATTTTTATGGCATCTTTCACTTTCAGAGTGCGCTTTGTTTTTCTTTTTGGCGTCATGGATTCAAGTGCTGATTGTAACATAACCATTTGTTCGTTCCCGCCCGCAGCTCCAAGTGGGTTAGTCGCTTTATCTTCAATTTTTAAAGTCACTTCGCGGTTATCTAAAATCCCCTTACGTAGCTGTTCTACAATTTCACGCCGTTGCGAAGCTACTTCAGTTGATACTTCTTCTACTTCTTCCTCTTCAGGTCCTAAATCAGCAGGTAGGCCCATTTGTTGGAACATACTCTGAATACTATTAGGACTAGCACTTTTTTTCTTCTTCACACCTGGTTTAAGTGCTTTTGCAATTCTTTCTAGAGCTTGCGTGTATGCTTTACTATAAACGTCACTACGTTTTTCTTTTTCAACAAGAGAAATGGCATTTTCAACGAGATCTCTCACCATTGACTCAACGTCTCGACCGACATAGCCAACTTCTGTAAATTTAGTTGCTTCTACTTTAACAAAAGGTGCGTGTACGAGATTTGCAAGTCGACGTGCAATTTCTGTTTTACCAACACCAGTGGGGCCAATCATTAAAATGTTTTTTGGCGTTACTTCTTTTTGCATCTCTTCGGTTAATTGCATCCGACGAAAACGATTGCGTAAGGCAACAGCAACCGACTTCTTCGCATCGTTTTGTCCAATAATATACTTATCAAGCTCTGCTACCACCTGACGTGGTGTTTGGTTAATGTTTTCACTCATCATTTAACTCTCCTTCTATTGGAACTCTTCTACTATAATATTATCATTTGTATAGACACATATTTCTGATGCGATTTTTAAACTTTGGTAGGCCATTTCCTTTGCAGATAGATTGGTACCATTTCGTTTCAAAGCGCGTGCAGCAGATAGAGCAAAATTACCACCTGATCCAATGGTTAAAATCCCATCATCTGGTTCAATGACTTCTCCAGTTCCGGATACAAGAAACATTTGATTTTTGTCCATAACGATTAAGAGTGCTTCGAGTTTTTGCAAAGCACGATCGCCACGCCATTCTCTAGCCACCTCGATGGAAGCACGCATTAGATTACCTTTATATTGCTTGAGCTTTTCTTCGAACTTATCACTTAAAGTAAAAGCATCTGCAACACCACCAGCAAATCCTACAATGATTTCATCATTATAAATACGACGAATTTTTTTAGCTGAACCCTTCATAATAACAGATTCGCCCATTGTCACTTGGCCATCGCCCGCCATTGCTGATTTTCCATTATGTTGAATTGCACAAATTGTTGTCATTATTCAAATCTCCTTTATAGTCACTCTATTTATTATACCTTATTTCTTCCTTTTAGCACGTGGATGATAGGCATTGTAATTACGCTGTAAAGCATCTTTCGTAACATGCGTATAAATTTGTGTCGATGATAAACTTGCATGCCCGAGTAATTCTTGAACGGTACGCAAATCTGCTCCTTCGTTTAACATATCCGTTGCAAAGGTATGACGCAACATATGTGGATGTAAGTTTCCTGTCAAACCTGACTCTTTCATGATTTTTTTAAGAATATACTCAATACCACCTACAGTAATGGGTTCGCCTAACCGGTTTATAAATAAATAGTCATGGCTCTGCTTAAATTTATTCATTAATAGAGATCGACTTTTTTCTAAGTATATTTCTATTGCATTCAAAGCAAATTGTCCAAAGGGAACGTAGCGTTCTTTATTCCCTTTACCTGTAATAAGGATTACACCTAAATCAAAATCAATATGAGAGAGTAAAATGTTTTTACATTCACTCGCTCGAATTCCCGTAGCATATAGCAATTCTAATAATGCTACATTACGGTAATCAAGAGGTCCTGTGCCACTGGCAGCTTCAAATATTTTTATCAGTTCGGCTTGATAGACATGTTTAGGTAAACGTAATGACCGATTTTTAAAACTAATACTTGAGACTGGATTCTCATTCATATGACCTTCTCGCATCAAAAATGTATAAAAACTTCTTAAACTAGATAAGATACGCGAAATCGTATTACGACTCATTTCTTCTTCGTCAAGAAAACCGAGAAAAAGCCGTATATCCGCTAATTGAACACCAGTAAAACTAGATTGTCCGGTAGAAGCCAAATAAGTTTCAAACTTTTTTAAATCTTGAAGGTAAGCTTTTACAGTTTCTTCTGAATAGCGTCTTTCGATTGCTAGATGGTGTATAAAAGTCTCCAACTGATTATTATTAGTAGACACTTTACTCCTCCGTCCCTGAAATTAAATTATCATAGGAAACAGAATAATTCAATTCACTTTTATAAATAATCGCTTACATATTTCATGATACCAAAAAAAGAAGCAGGATGCTTCTCTTCGATTTTATATTTATTTTTGAACTTCTTCTTCGTAATCGCAATTACTACATTTTACTTGCAGTCCGCCACGTACCTTTTTCTGAACTAAATAGTGATTACATTTCGGGCAGTTACGGGCAACTGGTTTGTCCCATGATACAAATTCACACTCTGGGTAGCGATCACAACCGTAAAAAATTCGGTTTTTCTTCGATTTTCGCTCAATGACTTCACCTTTTTTACATGTTGGACACGTTACTCCAATTTTTTTAACAATTGCTTTTGTATTGCGGCATTCTGGGAAATTACTACATGCATAAAATTTACCATATTTACCTATTTTAATAACCATTGGACTTCCACAGACTTCACAATCAAACCCAGCTGGTTCATCTTTTATTTCGATTTTTTCCATTTCAGACTCTGCTTTAACAACATGCTCTTCAAATGGTTTATAAAATTCATCAATCACTTCTACCCATTCTAACTTACCTAACTCAATTTCATCCAGCTTTTTTTCCATATTAGCAGTAAAAGAAATATCAACAATATTAGGGAAATAAGCATCCACTAATTGGTGTATAATCGTTCCTAATTCTGTGGGTTCAAAGCGTTTTGCGTTTAACTTAACATAATAACGTTTTTGAATCGTCTCAATTGTCGGGGAATAAGTTGAAGGACGACCAACACCATTCTCTTCTAACGATTTAATTAAAGTTGCCTCAGAATAACGGGCAGGTGGTTGCGTGAAATGTTGGTTTGGAATGATGTCTTTAGAAAAGACCGTATCACCAACTTCTAAATCTGGTAATATGTTGTCCTTTGTTTTCGTATCTTCATAAACTTTTCGATAACCGGCAAATTTTTCTTTTGATCCATTAGCACGAAACACTAAATCTTGATTAACAATACTAACACGCATAGTATCAAAAATGGCGGGCATCATTTGGCTTGCTACAAAACGAGACCAGATAAGTTGATAAAGTTTAAATTGATCTTTAGTTAAATAACTTTCAATATCAGTTGGTTTTCGCAAGACACTTGATGGGCGAATCGCCTCGTGGGCATCTTGTGATCCACCTGCTTGTTTAACTGTCTTCGATTTTTTAGCAACAAACTCTTTACCGTATTCATCAATAACAAATTGGTGCGTTTCGGCTACTGCACTTTCCGCAATACGTGTGGAGTCCGTACGCATATAAGTAATTAATCCGACTGTACCAGCTTTACCTAGTGGAATACCTTCGTATAATTGTTGTGCAACCATCATGGTTTTACGAGTTCTAAAATTTAATTTGTTCGCTGCATCTTGTTGTAAACTTGAAGTTGTAAAAGGTGCAGATGGGTTTCTTTTTTGTTCTTTCTTTTCAACATTTGAAACCATAAACTCATTGCCTTTTAATTTAGCTAATACTTCTTGAGCTTCAGATTCATTATTTAGTTTCAATCTTTTTTTCTCATTTAGGCCATAGAAAGCAGCGTTAAAAACATGTTTATCCTTTTGAAAAGTACCATCTAAGGTCCACGATTCTACTGGCTCAAAATGTTTAATTTCTTCTTCACGGTCAATAATCAGCTTCAAAGCCACCGATTGAACTCGCCCAGCACTTAATCCCTTTTTCACTTTCTTCCATAGTATAGGGGAAATAGAGTAACCTACGATTCGATCAAGGATCCGTCGTGCCTGTTGGGCCGACACTAAATCCATATTAACAGGTCGTGGATTTTTAACTGCTTGCTTGACGGCATCTTTAGTTACTTCATTGTAAACGACACGAATATTATCGTTTGGTTCTAATCCTAATAGGTGTGCTAAGTGCCAAGCAATTGCTTCTCCTTCTCTATCCGGGTCAGAAGCTAAAAAGACTTTTTCAGCTTTTTTTGCATATTTTTTAAGCTCTTTTATGATTGGACCTTTACCTCTGATAGAAATATAATCAGGTGCATAGTCGTTTTCAAAGTCGATTGCCATTCTACTTTTTGGTAAGTCACGCAGATGTCCTTTACTTGCTACTACTTTGTAATTACGTCCGAGATATTTTTCAATTGTTTTTGCTTTGGTAGGTGATTCAACAATCACCAAATATTTATACGCCAAAGGAAAACTCCTTCCATTTAGATCTTGTCTTTTTGATGAATCTAAAATCGTTAATCATCTTATGCCACCAAATAGACCTTTGTCAAATAATTATTCTTTTTAAAATTTTACGAGTCAGACATTTTCCATAAATAAGCCATTTCTGAAAAAATATCAGAGGCATTTGTGACGAGTTTTGCTCCTGCTTGAATTAATTGATTTGTACCTGCATAACTTGATTCTAACACACTACCTGGTATTGCAAAAACTTCGCGGTTTTCTTGCAAAGCAACGTTCGCAGTAATTAAACTCCCCGAACGCTCCTTCGCTTCAACTACTAAAGTTCCTTGGCTCAGACCTGCGATAATGCGATTTCTCAAAGGAAAATGATAGCGTTGTGGACCGGTATTGATGGGATATTCACTTAAAACAAGCTGTTCTCTCGTAAGTTTTTCCTGTAGGATTTTATTCTCTAAAGGATAAAAATAGTTTAATCCTGTCCCAATAACGGAAACAGTCTTACCCCCAGCTTTGAGTGTTTGAATATGAGCTTCTTGATCAATCCCTTTTGCTAGACCGCTAATCGTTGTAACGCCTTTGCATACTAATTCAGGTATCATTTTTCTTAATACAAGTCTTCCATATTCAGAAGCAGTTCTACTTCCTACGACTCCCAATTTCCGGCCTTTTGTTAAATCCCAATCGCCTTGGTAGTAGATAACAACAGGTGGTTGATAAATCTCTTTCAATTCAAAAGGATAATCTGAATCAAGGATGGTACAAATTTTTATACCAGCATTTAATGTTTGCTCTCTGGAAGTTGTAATCGCTTCTTTTTTTAGCCGTTCTCTAATTTGATCCATTTTTTTAAGAGCAGCCTTTTGAGAAGACATCAGTTTTCTTCTTAAAAGAATATCTTCTAAAGATAAGTCAGGTTCTGCTACTAGAGTATCTAATATCGCTAACATCTGATCAATACTAAAAACATTCATTAACGAACAATCAATTAATTTTTCTCTCACTTCATTTTGCACAAAAAAACCCCCTTTTCTCTACCTATATATAGAGAAAAAAGAGTTAAAACCTTTTTTATTGATTTCTAACCATTGTTTTGATAGGTTCGAAACTTTTTCGATGGATGGAAGTTAAGCCATACTTGTGTAATCCATCTAAATGAGCTTTTGTCCCATACCCAGCATTTTTTTCAAATCCATAGTGGGGATACTCTTTCGCATAATCCGTCATCATTTGATCACGGTAGACTTTTGCAACAATACTAGCTGCGGCTATGGAATAAGAATTCAAATCTCCTTTTATTAGAGATACTTGTTTTTGGGCTAAAGGCAGTTTCATAGCATCAATTAATAAAGCATCCGGTTGTAGGTTTAAATTGTTAACAGCTTGCATCATAGCTAATTTAGTGGCTTGATAAATGTTTACACTATCAATAACCTTATTATCAATAATACCGATTCCCACTTGTGCTTTTTCCATTATAATGGCATACAATTCTTCCCGAACGGCTCTTGAAAGTTTTTTTGAATCATTGATAGGCAAAGCTGGCATGTCCTGTGGAAGGATAACAGCAGCTGCAACTACTGGACCAGCTAACGGTCCTCGTCCAACCTCGTCAATTCCTGCTATAGTAGTAAAACCTTGCTTAGATAATACATTTTCGTGGTATAACATCGTTTCTTGATGTTGAAGTAACTGTATTTTTTTTTGATAATTATTTTGCCAACGCTTTATTTCTAATTGGATACCTTTTCGAGTATCCTGTAATAATTCGGCAAATACTGCCTCTTCTGGATCCGTAATTTGTGATAATCGTTCTCTTATTTCAGCAATTGTCTGTTTTTTTTCCATACTAACCTCTATTGTGAATTTGTATTTTCAGGTACCTCATCCAATGTAAAGGTACCAAGTTTTCCATCACGGATATCAAATATTAATTTTTCACTTGCCCGATCATATTCATCGCCAAAATTTAACTGTTCAGTTAAGGCCATTAGCATATCTGGATATGATTCTTTGCCAAGTGATTCATCTAAGCGGTAGACCTGTTTAAGACGGCCAGGATATCTATTCGTCCATAGCTCTAAAGCATAAAGCGCAATGTCATCTTTATGAAACAGTGTGTCTTTAATGGCACCTGTTAAAGCCAGCTTCATGCCGATCGCTTGATCCTCAAACTTATGCCAGAGAATTCCCGGTGTATCAAGTAATTCAAAATCATTCTCGATTTTTAACCATTGTTGATGCTGGGTAACGCCAGGTTTGTTAGCAGTTTTCGCACGATTTCGTTTGATAATTTGGTTAATAAAAGTTGATTTACCCACATTTGGGATTCCCAAGACCATTAATCGAATCGCACGTGGCTTTATTCCCCTTGCTTCCCGCGCAGCCATTTTTTCAATCATCATCTCTTTAATAATGTTTTTAGTTCTTTTAATATCCGATTGATTAAAAGCATTAACCGCAATAGCTTTTTGATTATGCTCTGGGTGATTAAAATATTCTAACCAATCATTAGTCATGTTGCTATCAGCTAAATCTGCTTTATTCAAAATAATCAAACGTGGTTTTCCACCAACAATTTCATCCATCAAAGGATTCCGGCTTGAAATGGGTATTCGTGCATCTACTAATTCAAGAACGATATCAACCATGTTTCTGTTTTCAATTGCTTGTCTTTTAGCTTTCGCCATATGTCCTGGGAACCATTGAATAACCATACGCTCACTCCTCCATTACCTTAGAAATGGCTGGAGCTAAGCTCCAGCCATTTTTTTATTATTCATTTTTTTCTAGAAAACCAATACGATTTAACGGCCAAATTCTCAAACTAGCTGTACCTTCAACCGTTTCTTGATTCAAAAAACCAAACACCCGACTATCTTTAGAATTTTGTCGGTTATCGCCTAACACAAAGTAAGTGTCTGGTGGAACAACAGCCGAATCACCGATAGATATATCTAATAACGAAAAGTCATTTGTTATTTGAGTAAAGTTTACTTGCTCCGGATTCTCTTCTAATTTTTTTTGCAGTTCTTCTTTCGAAGGCTCCAAATAATGTTCATTTATTAAGTTTCCATTTATATATAAATTATCTTCTATATACTTAATTTCGTCCCCTGGCAAACCTATAATCCGTTTGACGTACTCTTCACCACTGTTGGGATCGTCTGGTGCAGGAAAAACGACCACATCAAACCGGTCCACACTCCCTAGACGATTTAAGATTAAGCGATCACCACTTAAGAGCGTTGGTTCCATTGATTGTCCAACCACTTCAAAAGGAAAGAAAAGGAACGTACGGATAAAAACAAATAAAATAAAAGCCACCAGTACAGACAATAATATATTAACAGTTTCTTTAATGAAGTTGTTCATTCTTGATTGCTTTGGATTTTTATAATCGTACTGATTAGACTCACGTTCATTTTCTAAATGATCCATACGGCCACACTCCTTTCACTTGTAAATTAATTAGTCTAATATAGAAAATTGATCGAGTGGATAGATTACCAATCTTGCTTTACCTTCAATGGCTTCGATCGGAATAAAACCGAGCATGCGACTATCTTTGCTACGTGGACGATTGTCGCCTAAAACAAAATAGCTATCCACTGGTATTTTTTTATTATCTAAATCTTCAGACAATGGAAAATCTGTAGTAAAAACTTGCTCCTCATCTAAATCATTATGAAGGAAAGGTTCCGATACTTTTTTATCATTTATAAAAAGCTGATCGTCCTGGTATACAATTGTCTCACCGGGCAAGCCAATGACACGTTTAATAAAAACTTGGTTGTTAGCATCATGAAATAGAACGATATCAAAACGATCAACTTTTTTGTTTTTACTATATAAAATATAAGTATCCGGTTCTAAGGTGGGACTCATTGAGTCACCCACTACTTTTAGAGGGATAAGAACAAAATAACGAATGGATAAGGCTATTAAAAATGCGACTAGAAACGCTTTAAACCAATCCCAAATACAATCAGAAAGTGATTTTTTCATTTACTCACTCAAACCCTCTAGAACTTCAATTGCTTTTGCATACTGCGTATCATTATCTTGGATAACTTCTCTCAATTCTTCAGTTAAAACACGGGCTGTTTCATCATCTAGTACTCCACTTGGTTTTAATTGGTTGTCTACCTGAATTTGTTCAATAGCTGCTACAGTATCATAGTCGAGGTAGCCATCAGCGGTAACTGCATAACCTACAGCCTCCAAAATTTCTTCCACATTACTTACTGCCTCTGATACTGCACCTAATTCATAAGTCTCTGAAGTATCAATAAGCGTTAGAAACGCATAATCGGGAAGATTAACTTTATAATCGGGTTCAATACCTTCATCGTGTATCCAGTTACCTTCTGGTGTTAACCATTTTGCGACGGTAAGTTTTAACTCGCTTTTAGCAGTCAAAGGATAGATAGATTGAACTGTCCCTTTTCCAAAAGAAGTAGTACCTACTAGTGGTACTTCGGCTTCTTCTTTCATAACTCCTGCAACAATCTCTGATGCACTGGCACTTCCCTCATCTATTAACATAACAGCAGGCTCTTTTATTTGGAAAGCCCCATATTCTTGGTCACTAGCTTGAATGATGTACGGTTCAGAACCTTTTTCTTCTGTTTGTAAAAGTATTGCTCCATCTTCCACAAACATATTAGCTATTTTCAGTGCTTGATCAAGGAGACCACCGGGGTTTTGTCTAAAATCGAAAACAAATTTTTCAGCACCTTGGGTCCGCAATTCTTGAACGGCATCAACGATTTCTTGATAAGTTGGTCTCGCAAAATTATAAACAGCAACTACACCAATTTTATCATCATTTTCATCAAGATGAAAACCTACTGTTTCAATTGGAATTGTATCCCGAACAATATCGACGGTGAAAACTTGTGTCCCTCGCTTGATTTCTAAAGTTACCGTACTACCGCGCTCGCCTCGAATGAGTGTGACTGCTTCGGTAGCTGTCATCCCTTGTAATGAAACATCATCTGCACTAAGAATAATATCATTAGGCAAAAGGCCACTTTCTTCAGCCGGGGAGCCTTTTATAGGTGAAACAATGGTAATTTGGTCATCCATACTCATAATTTCGGCTCCAATACCTTCAAATGAAGCCGAGATTGTATCGTTCATATTTTCAGACTCATCAATATTCAAGTATTGACTATAAGGATCTTGAACAGCGCTTACCATTCCTGACAGAGCACCTTCGATTAAATCTTTTTCATCAACATTTTCAATATAGTTACTTAGGATAATTTCATAAACCGCTTCAATATTTTGAAATCCCTCAACATTTTTTATTTCAGTGATTGGCTGTTTTGATTCTGGATTGGTTCGTGCAATTGGGTTCGTTTGAAACAACCCATTTGTTACAAGCCAATAAGTCAAGCCAACAGATATTAAAGCTACGACAAAAAGGGAGAGAAAATAAACGGGAAGTTTAATACCAATTTTTCTTTTTTTCTTTTTTTTATCCATATTTACGGGTCCCCCCTACTTATTTTCTCGAAGAAAGATGCCTACTTTAAAACGCTGTCTAATGCTATTAGCATCATGTCATCAAATGTTTTTTCACGTTCTTCAGAGGTTGTTTCTTCACCAGTTAAAATATGGTCACTAATCGTTAAAATTGCTAAGGCATTAACCTGATGTTGGGCAGCTAACATATATAAACCGGTTGCTTCCATTTCAATTGCTAAAACACCATAATCAGCTAATTTATTTTTATCAAGTTCTGCGTTATAAAAACGATCGGATGACAAGACGTTCCCAACATGAACCGTTAAATCTCGTTCTTTCGCAAGATCATGAGCATTTTTTAAAAGGTTGAAGCTGGCTAATGGTGCAAAGTTCACTTGGTTTTGGAATATGTTTGCTACAACACTTGAGTCAGTCGTTGCACCTTGAGCAAGGACAATGTCACGAATATGAACATCTTTTTGTATACTTCCAGCTGAACCGACGCGAATTAAGTTTTTAACCCCATATTCCGTGATTAACTCATTTGCATATATCATGATAGATGGTAAGCCCATACCTGTCCCTTGAACAGAAATACGCTTACCGTTATAAGTTCCTGTATATCCAAACATATTTCTGACAGAATTGTATTGTACAACATCTTCCAAATAAGTTTCTGCTATATATTTGGCACGTAAAGGATCTCCTGGTAATAAAACTGTTTCTGCAATTTCTCCTGGTTTCGCTGCAATATGTACACTCATTTTTATTCCTCACTTTTTTTTATTTTGGTTTACGCTTGTTTCCGTTCTTTATAAAGCTGATACATTTCATCAAAATCATCGAGATGAGCTTCGTATTCACCACTTAATTCAAGGTAATCGGATAATATATGATAATCAGAGTGGTTCCGAGGAAAACCTGTATCTTTGTCTAAGCGATTCGCTAATTTGGTTAAGGAATCGGTCTTATAGGGATCTCGAAAAGTCATGGCAAATTGATAAAATTGTAAATCCATTGTGTTCCCTCCAATTTCTTTACTAATACTATTGTAGCAAATTTTTGCTTGCAATGCTGATATTAAATGTGTACTCTTGTTTTTCTTTATCAATTTTTTTAAGTTCAATCCCTTCAAAGTAATCGGTTTTTATTTCACTTAACAAGATTACAAGGAAATGTTCACTTGCATTTACTTCTACAGGTATAGATGGGTTAAAAAAACCTTGGATAATTTCTAATGATTGTTCAATTGGTAGGGATAAGGAACCCATGTTTACCTTTGCTACTTTTAGCTGCAAATTACCATTATTAGTAGTAAAAGGCTCAGCCTCAATAAAATATTCTAATGGAAACCCTAATAACTCTATCTCACCCGTTAATATAATTGAATCAGTAATTAAAATATTAGGGACTTGTTGCTGATCTGCTTCCATTTCTAAAATGGTTTGAAGTAACAGTTGTAATTCTTGACCATTTAAACTAATGGTCGCTTCAATTTGCTCTTCTTGTTTAACCGTTTCTATTTTATTCGAACGATTAGAAGAGATATCCGCCTCCGTTGATGTTCTAGATCCAAAAAATAAATTAATGATATAACCAAACACAATGATGTTTATGAGCAATAAAATAAAGAAAGCCCATTTCCAAAAAGAATTTCCTTTTAATATATTTTTTCTCATTGCAATCATCCTTCTTTAAAAGTTAGACTACTTTTTTATTTTAGCACTAATTATGCTATACTTCTATTAGTTTGTAATACTGTTTCTGAAATGGGGAGGGTTCATATGTTTAATCATTCATTGAGTAATAATCGAGAAAAAATCATTATTGAAATTTGGAACGCCGTTACCCATGGAATTGGAACGATTCTGAGTACAATTGCGCTGTTTTTTCTCGTTAAGAAGGGAATTAATTCTGGTAGCACCGTTCATCTCGTTGCATATCTGGTTTATGGACTGTCGATGATTTTACTCTTTCTCGCTTCAACACTCTACCACAGCTTTAATTTCACGCGTTTCAGAACCATCTTCCAATACGTCGATCATGCTGCTATTTATTTCTTAATTGCAGGATCATACACACCTTTTGCTCTCATTGCTCTAGAAGGCGTCCAAGCACAGATACTTCTTCTGGCCGTTTGGGGAATCGCACTTTTAGGAGTTATCTTGAAAATATTTTTCGTTGGAAGGTTTAACAAAATCTCAACCGTCCTCTACTTATGCATGGGCTGGTTAGCCATTTTTCTTATTAAACCAATCAGTCTTCATTTGGGAACACCTGGCCTCATTCTTTTAATTTTAGGAGGCTTGGCTTATAGCTTAGGAACTATCTTTTATAGTAAAAATCACCTAGCCTATATGCATGTCATTTGGCACCTATTTGTTTTAGCTGGTGCTGCTTTCCACTATTTTACCATCTTGCTTTACGTTTAATTTTTTAAAAAAAGAATAGGAGAGTCTGGGTTTTTAAACCCAAACTCTCCTATTTTATTTTCTGTGAAATGTTTGAAAAGAGTGAGCATATTTATTTCTATCGTCTTCTTGTCCTATTATTTCTTCAGTTAATTGCCACTGATTCCAATCTACTTCGGGAAAGAAAGTATCTCCCGAAAAATCACCAACAATTTTTGTCCTTATTAATACATCAGCCATAGGTAAAAAAAGTTTGTAAATTTCACTCCCACCGATAACATATACATCTCTTTCATGTGGT
Source organism: Jeotgalibaca dankookensis (assembly GCF_002005405.1). Lineage (NCBI taxonomy): Bacteria > Bacillati > Bacillota > Bacilli > Lactobacillales > Carnobacteriaceae > Jeotgalibaca > Jeotgalibaca dankookensis. The sequence goes on along the minus strand of NZ_CP019728.1, from coordinate 722,948 downwards.
AAATCTTTTATGTCCTGAATAATATGTACACCCGATTTTTTATAATCAGCTTGTCGCGTCAGAACATAGTTGTCACGATTCGGTAATGGTCGCTCATTCATACTTTGAAACGTTTTCCTTCCCATCACGATGGCATGCCCAGTAGTTGTTTCTTTGAAAAAGCGCATGTCATTGGGTAAACGCCAAGGAAGATGACCATCTTTACCAATTGCGCCCGTTTCATCTTCAGCCCAAATTAATATAATCATCTTCATACCCCTCTCTTTTATACTGCTATCGGTGCTTTTATACGTGGATGACTCTTGTAAGCCTTTATGCCGATGTCTTCTTTATCCATATCAAAAATAGATTTTTCAGGACTATGGATAATAAGTTCCGGTAATGCGTAAGTTTCACGTGTTAATTGTTCTTTTATTTGGTCCATATGGTTTAAATAAAGATGAGCATCTCCCATTGTGTGAACAAAATCGCCCACTTCTAAGCCTGTTTCATTTGCAATTAAATGGGTTAACAAAGCATAACTTGCAATATTAAAAGGAACTCCTAAGAATACATCTGCACTTCGTTGATAAAGCTGACAACTTAGCTTACCTTCTGCAACATAAAATTGAAAAAGTGTATGGCAAGGCGGTAAAGCCATATTTGGAACATCTTCTGGGTTCCAGGCAGAAACAATCAAACGACGCGAATCCGGATTTTTTTTAATCATTTCAATGACGTCTTTAATTTGATCAATCGTTTCACCTTGACTGGTTTTCCAGTTACGCCATTGTGAGCCATAAATATTACCTAGCTCACCATAAGTTTTAGAAAAGTCATCATCTGTTAAAATTTTTTCTCTAAAAATTGCCATTTGCTCTTGATAAAGATTCTTAAAAGAAGCATCTTCAAGGGAGCGTCTTCCAAAGTCCGTCATATCCGGTCCTTGATAAGCGTCAGTTGCAATATAACGTTCAAATGCCCACTCATCCCAGATATGGTTTTTATTCTCTAACAGGTAACGGATATTTGTATCACCTTTTAAGAACCATAGTAATTCACTTTTAATCAGCCCAAAAGCTGTTTTTTTCGTTGTAAGCAAAGGAAATCCTTTTTGCAGATCAAAACGCATCTGATAACCAAATATACTTTTCGTGCCTGTACCTGTGCGGTCTCCTTTTTCAATACCATGGTCTAATATTGTTTGTGCTAATTCTAAATATTGTTTTGTCATTTTTATTCCCCCTCTCCTATGTTTCACTTGTAAAAGTACTTAAATATTCGTAGCGGTGCCATTTTTTGGCCAGGATTTCTTCTTGTTCGTCGACTTCTTTTTGTAAATCACCTAATTTGACAAAGTCACTTACATGCTCAAGCATACTGGCTTTTAATTCTTCTACTCTTTCTTCTAAAAGCATGATTTCTTCTTCTATACTATCCCATTCGAGTTGCTCACTGTAAGTCAATTTTGCTTTGTCACTTTTTATTTCTGGTTTTTCTTTTGCTTTATTATCTTTTAGAGTAACTTCTTTTGACAACTCGTCTGCAACTTCTAGATAATCACTCATACTACCGTAAAACAAGAACGGACCTTCTGTCCCATCTACAACAAGTAGCTTTTCAGCTACCTTGTCTAAGAAATACCGGTCATGTGAGACAACGAGAGCAGCCCCAGGGAAACTTTGTAAGTAATCTTCTAAAACTGTTAAAGTTTCGATATCTAAATCGTTAGTCGGCTCATCAAAAAGCAAGACGTTAGGCTGACTCATTAATAATTTTAATAAATAAAGTCTTCTCCGTTCGCCACCTGACAAGGTACGAATGAGGCTTCCATGCATGTCGCGTGTAAATAAGAAGGTTTCCAGTAGCTCTGTTACACTAACAATTGTTCCATCAGCAATCCTAGCTTCTTCAGCGACTTCTTGTAAATAAGTAATGACCCGCTTGTCTTCTGGAAATGGTTCCATAATTTGGCGATAGTATCCAATTTTAACTGTTTCGCCAACGGTCACAATTCCCGAAGCTGCCTCTTTTTCTCGTGCTAATAAATTCAAAATCGTTGTTTTACCAGAGCCATTTTCTCCCACTATGCCAATACGATCCTTAGCTTGAAAAATATGATTAAAATGTTCTAAGATTGTCTTATCGCCTGCTTTTAAAGTCACATCTTCCAATTGGAAGACACGTCTTCCTAGACGGGAACTGTCAAAATTGATTTCAAGTTGTTGTTCTTCTCCAGTAGCAGATTTGACTTCTGTTTCTAAACTTTCAAAACGATGGATACGCGCCTGTTGCTTAGTTGTCCGGGCTTTTGCACCTTTTCGCATCCAAGCTAGTTCACTTTTATAAAGTTTCGCTTGTTTCTCTGTCATTTTTTGTTGAATGGCTTCTCTTTCTGCTTTTTGTTCGAGATAAGAAGCGTAATTACCTGAATAGGTTTCAACAGCGCCATTTTTAAGCTCAATCATTTGATTCGTTACACGTTCTAAAAAGTAACGGTCATGCGTAACTAATAGAAGCGCTCCTCTATATTGAGAAAGGTATTTTTCAAGCCATACAATTGCACCTACATCTAAATGGTTCGTTGGCTCATCTAATAACAACAGATCAGGTGCTTGCATCAGAACTTTGGCAAGGCCAATTCTCTTTCTTTGGCCACCTGACAGATTACCGATTTTAAGATTTAAATCTGAAATGCCTAATTTATTTAAGATTGTTTTATACTGCGTTTCCGTTTGCCACGCGTCTAATCGATTCATTTCTTGTTCGGCATGTGCATAGGCCTCTTGGTAACGGATATCTTCACTATAATTTGCAAAATTATTGATGGCCTCTTCATAACGGCGAATAGTTTGGATAAGTGGTGTTTCACTTGAATATAAGGCCTCGAAAATAGTTTGCGACTCATCTAAAATGGGATCTTGGGGGAGATAATTGATGCGGTAGTCTTTAGATGTTTCAATAGTCCCAGTATCAGCTGAATCTTCACCAGCAATTATTTTCATTAGGGTACTTTTACCACTACCATTTTGCCCAATCAATCCAACATATTCACCTTCACGAATTGTAAAAGTAATATCTTCAAAAAGTTTTTTCATGCCATACGTCTTTGATAATCCAACTGCTTTTAAATCTTTCATTTTCGAGTCAACCCTCAGTTTCTTTTAAATACTAGTATTTTTAGTGCTTTATATCCACTTTTAAAATAGACCGGTTACTGTCCCATCTTCTAAAACATCCATGTTCAAAGCCGCAGGTTGTTTTGGTAAGCCTGGCATGGTCAGAATATCTCCTGTCATAGCAACAATAAAACCGGCGCCAATTTTGGGTACAAATTCACGGATTGTAATTGTAAACCCTTGTGGACGCCCCAATTTTTTTGGATCATCTGATAGTGAGTACTGGGTTTTAGCCATACAAACGGGGAGTTTATCCCAACCATTCTTTGTGAATTGTTTCAATTGCTGACGTGCTTTAGGTGTATAAAGAACTTCTTCTCCACCATAAATTTCTTTTACAATTCGACTGATTTTCTCTTCTATTATCGTATTTGAACATTCATACAAGGGAGTGTAGTCTTGTTTATTTTCAGAGGCTTTGACAACCGCTTCTGCTAATTTTAAACCACCTTCTGGACCTTGTCCCCATACATCGGTTACTTGGCAAGAAACACCTAATCGTTCACATTCAGCCTCAACAACGGCTACTTCTTCTTTTGTGTCTTGTGTAAAGGCATTAATCGCTACTACAACTGGCACATGATAGCGCTGCATATTCTCAATATGTTTTTTTAAGTTACTAAAACCTCTTTTAACCGCACTTGGATCCGTAGTATTTTTTAAATCGGCTACTTTAATACCTCCGTGCATTTTTAAAGAACGGATAGTAGCGACAATAACAATAACATCCGGCGTCTTACCCAATACAGGGACCTTGATATCTAAAAATTTCTCTGCACCTAAATCAGCTCCGAAACCAGCTTCAGTTACAACATAATCAGCTAATTTTAAAGCTGTTTGAGTCGCAATGACACTATTACACCCGTGAGCAATATTCGCAAACGGTCCCCCATGAACAAGGGCAGGGGTATGATAAAGCGTTTGAACCAAATTGGGTTCTAGCGCATCTTTTAAGATCAACGTTAGGGCACCCTCCATTTTTAAATCACGGACCGTCAAAGGACGCCGCTGTCTATCATAACCAAAAACGATATTGCCAATCCGTTCCTTCAAATCCGCTATAGATGTTGCTAAACAAAGGATTGCCATTATTTCACTCGCCACTGTAATATCAAAGCCATCTTCACGAGGAACCCCATTCGTTGGGCCACCTAGACCCACAATGATATTTCTAAGTGCACGGTCATTTATATCCATAACCCGTTTCCAAGTAATACGGCGCTCATCAATGTCCAATTCATTACCTTGTTGCAAGTGATTATCAATGAAAGCAGCGAGTGCATTATTGGCGGAAGTAATCGCATGGAAGTCACCTGTAAAGTGTAAATTAATTTCTTCCATAGGCTGTACTTGTGCATAGCCACCTCCTGCCGCTCCACCTTTCATTCCCATTGTAGGACCCATAGAAGGCTCACGCAAGGCAATCATCGTCCGTTGCCCTGCCTTTGTTAGGGCGTCTCCTAAACCTACTGTAACGGTCGATTTTCCTTCTCCAGCAGGTGTCGGGCTAATTGCGGTGACTAACACAAGTTTACCCGATTTATTATCTCTTAATTTATCAACGGCATCCCAATTTATTTTTGCTTTATAGTTTCCGTACAGATTTAAATCTGCCTGTTTCAACCCTATTTGATTCGCAATATCAATAATTGGTAGCATATCATTTTCTTGTGCAATTTGAATATCAGTCTTCACATTTCCCATCCCCATTCCAACACTTTTTTCTATTCTATCATATAAAAAGTAAAAAATAGACTGACATTTCTTCAGCTAAGAAGAAATGCCAGTCTTGTTCGTTGATTTTTACTCTTCATCTAATTGTAATACAGCCATAAAGGCTTCTTGAGGTACTTCTACTGAACCAATTTGTTTCATACGTTTTTTACCTTCTTTTTGTTTCTCTAATAACTTACGTTTTCGAGACACATCTCCACCATAACATTTGGCTAACACATTTTTACGCAAAGCTTTAATCGTTGTTCGAGCAAGTATTTTATGCCCAATCGCAGCTTGAATAGGAACTTCAAATTGCTGACGCGGAATAATTTCACGTAATTTCTCGGTAATAGCACGCCCACGATGATAAGCCGCATCGCGATGGATAATTGTACTCAAAGCATCAACTTGCTCACCGTTAAGTAAAATTTCCATTTTAACTAGACGGCTTTCGCGATAACCAGTCATTTCATAATCAAGTGACGCATAGCCCTTAGTACTAGATTTAAGGTTATCAAAGAAATCAAATATTATTTCTGCTAAAGGTATTTCATAAACCACATTTACACGCGAGTCATCTAGATAGTCCATCGTTAAGAAATTACCACGTTTTCTTTGGGCAATTTCCATAACAGCACCCACATAGTCATTCGGTACCATAATGGTTGCTTTAACATATGGTTCTTCAATCGTTTCAATTTCGCTTGCATCTGGCATTTCAGACGGGTTGTCAATTGAAATCGTTGTACCATCTGTTTTATTAATATTATAAATAACCGATGGAGCAGTTGTAATAATACTCAAATCAAATTCACGTTCTAGGCGTTCTTGGATAACATCCATATGTAACATTCCTAAAAACCCTGTACGAAAGCCAAAGCCAAGTGCTTGAGAAGATTCTGCTTCGAATTGCAAGGAAGCATCATTCAGTTGAAGTTTTTCTAAAGCTTCCCGTAAGTCATTAAAATCTGAAGAATCAACAGGGTAAATCCCACAATAAACCATTGGATTCAAAGTACGATAACCTTCCAAAGCTTTTTCAGTTGGATTGTTTGCTAAAGTGACTGTATCACCAACACGAGCATCTTTAATGGTTTTAATACTGGCTGTAACGTAACCCACGTCTCCTACCATTAAGAAATCACGCTTAATGGGTTTAGGTGAAAAGATACCCACTTCTGTTACGTCAAACTCTTTATCATTTGACATCATCTTGATTTTATCACCGGGACGTAAAACGCCATTTTGAACACGGATATTCAATACGACACCACGATAAGGGTCATAAGCGGAATCAAATACCAAGGCTTGAAGAGGCTCTTCTAAATCACCTTCTGGAGCAGGTATTTTTTCGACAATTTGTTCTAATAATTCGGAAATACCAATTCCTGATTTAGCACTTGCTAAGACTACTTCACTCGCATCTATTCCTACAACTTCTTCAATTTCAGTTTTAACACGTTCTGGATCTGCAGCCGGTAAGTCAATTTTATTAATGACTGGGATAATCTCCAAATCATTATCAATTGCTAAATAAACGTTCGCTAATGTTTGTGCTTCTACTCCTTGAGCAGCATCCACTACCAAAACGGCACCTTCACAGGCAGCTAAACTACGCGAAACTTCATAAGTAAAGTCGACATGCCCTGGCGTATCGATTAGGTGAAATATATATTCTTCGCCATCTTGTGCTGTATAAGTTAATTCTACTGCATTCAACTTAATCGTGATACCACGTTCACGTTCCAAGTCCATGGAATCCAACAATTGTTGCTGCATCTCACGATCAGCAACCGTATCGGTCTGTTGTAAGATGCGGTCAGCTAATGTAGATTTCCCATGATCAATATGGGCTATAATGGAAAAATTCCGTATTTTCTTTTGTCTTTCTTTCATCTGCTCTAAATTCATTTAACTACTCGCTTTCTAAATAAAACTATTATTATAAAATTATACCAATTTTGTTGCGAAGTAACAAGTATCCCCCATATCCCCACTATAAAACATTCGAAAGCGTCCGTATTTTTTTAATGATTCTTACTCAAAAAAACTGAAAGAGACTGGGACTTTTCTCCTAGTCTCTTCAAACATTCTTAAAGGGTATCGATAATCGTTCTTACGGAATTGACGGCTTCTTCAGGTAGAGGATTATCTTGATGATTTTTATTAAAAGTCTCTAAAAACGATAGACGCATCTGCATCCGACTCTTTAATAAGTCTACATATTCGTTATCAGTAAAATCTGGATTAAACCCATCTACATCTAGGTAACTTAAGCTCTCTACTTTTCCAAACGGTTGGAAATTATCTTCATTTTCAACCATGCTTTCAATGACACCAATCGTTACTTCTTTCGGTATTTTTTTATCTAAGAAATAGCCCGTGTTAATAATATAGCAATTCATATCTTTCCGACTTAATAGCTCTTTAAAATCATCAAAATCTTCCACCAATGGATAAACTCTAAAGGGATTAGCATAAGGTTCAATAACCAAATTATCTCTTGATTCACCTACTTTTATACTTTCTGCAGTCGATCGCTTGGTAGCCAATGTAGCCCCAAAAGTAGAAGCTAAAACTGGATTTTCCACTTTTACAAGCGGTGGTAAGGCGTCGTCTTTCATAATCCAATATACCGCTTTAATCGGATCTGGAAATTTATCAACCCGGTTCGGTGTTGAATAACGCGATTTAATAGTTCGACCATTTCCATTGCGAATATCTTCAGTAACCAAAACCTTATTACCTTCCAAATCAAGACTCACACCCACGTTTTGAACGGTCACAAAATAGTCTTGTTCAGGATGATCTGCTGGATAATCTTGAGTTTTATCAAAATAAGATGGTTCTAAAGCAATTGAGGAGCCATCCTTTAGATTAATAACAAATGCATCATCATGTAGTACTTCAATATCATATTTATTTTCATGTTTAGCATGGGTCAAAGTTGATTTCCCAGAACCGGATAACCCAAAGAATGCAGCAACGTAAACCGAGCCGTCATCAAGGTAGAAAGCTTTTTGACCACCATGACAAGCAACATAACCGTTTCGATGAGCAGTTCCCCAAGCTAATGTCAACGTTCCCTTTTTAAACTCGCCAAAATATTGCATTCCTAAAATACAGGCAACGTTTTTATCTGGTTCAAAGTAAGCAAGGCCGATTGGAAAATCAGGATGTCTCCAGTCAGGGTCAGTATAAATATAAATATCACCGTCTTCGTATGTTTTAGAATTCTTATACATACTATTATATTTCTCATTAGTCGGTTGGAAGTTAAGCAACCAGGAATAAAGGTTATTTTCTTGTCCTTCGGGAAAGGCAATATGAGCCTTTATCATAAATTCTTCATCTAATCCCACATAACCGGTTGCCTCATAATAGTTTGTTTTGCGATTATTATAAATCGCATCACGAACAATTCCTTCGATTTTAAGATCGAGTTCCTTATCTTCACCACGAATGACTCGAGCATGGGCGGCACGGCCTACAACTTTGCCACCATTTTCCACTAGCACCTTCGCCTCATCTGGCAACCCTAAATCTGCGGTGTGTTTAACAGATAAATCAGTTACAATGGTGCTCCCAGAGTCCTTCGCAAGATAATAGGCTTCTTGAACATTATCAACCAGTTTAATATTATTGCCATAAAATGCAGTTTCGACTGTTGTTCTGAATCGTGTTAACAAGCTATTCGTTGCCTTCAAATCCGCTTTGTCATACTTCTCTACAGTTGCCATCTACTACCACTCCTTTTATGTTGTTAGTTATATTATAGACTTCTTTTATCGAAATGTAACCCCTTTCAAATAGTGAATCACTTAAAACAAAAATTGTTTATAATTAAAGAAACTCAGAGGTTAGACTTTAAAGTCTAACCTCTGAGTTTCATTTTGGATTATTTTTTAAAAGCGTCTCTCATTTTATCAAAGAAACCACCATGGCCATCTGATACAAGCTCACCAGAAGCATCTGCGAATTTATGAAGCGCCTCTTTTTGCTCTTCATTCAGATTTTTCGGTGTTGTAATAGTTACTTTTACGTGTTGATCGCCATTAACAGTTCCTCGTAAGCGAGGTGCACCTTTTCCTTTTAGACGGAAAGTTGTACCCGTTTGTGTTCCTGCAGGAATCTTTAGTTTCACGTTTCCATGAACAGTTGGAACTTCGACCTCTGTACCCAATGTCGCTTGAACAAAGGAAATAGGTAATACATAATAAATTTCTGATCCATCGCGATCAAAAATATCACTTTCCTCAACTGCAAACACGACATATAAATCGCCATATGGGCCGCCGTTTTGTCCGATTTCACCTTGTCCTGCTAGTCGAAGTTGTTGACCATCTTCAACACCGGCTGGAATGGTAACATTTACAGAATGCGTTTTTTGGACATGCCCTGATCCATGACAGGTTGGGCATTTTTCAGGAATTTCTTCTCCAGTACCACCACAAACATCACACACTGCTTGGGTCATGACACGGCCAAACGGTGTATTTCGCTCAACTTGAATAGTACCGGATCCGTGACATTTCGAACAAGTTACTGGTTCTGTTCCAGGTTTCGCTCCTGACCCATGACAGGTTGCACATTCTTCGTCACGTTGGTAACGAATGGTTTCTTTTTTTCCAAAAATCGCTTCTTCAAATTTGAGATTCATGCGATACTGCAGATCTGCCCCTTGGCGTGGTGCGTTCGGGTTACGTGAACGACCGCCACCGCCACCAAAGAAAGTATCGAAAATATCATCGAAACCGCCTGTAAATCCTCCAAAACCACTACCACCGAAGCCTCCACCAAAGCCCCCACCACCGAAATTGGGATCGGTACTTGCATGACCATATTGGTCATAAGCTGCTCGTTTTTGTGAGTCACTTAAAACTTCATAAGCTTCAGTGACTTCCTTAAATTTCTCATCAGCATCCGGTTCTTTATTGATATCAGGATGGTATTTTTTTGATAGCTTGCGATAAGCTTTTTTTATTTCATCATCTGAGGCGCCTTTAGGTACGCCTAGTATTTCATAATAGTCTCTTTTCGCCATTAATTTTCCTCCAATTGATCACTATGATACGGACGTTTTCCGATCACGATGTTACCACGGGATATCAAAACAAGGCATCCGCATGCTATAGTTACTCACGAGTATTGGCCACTTACTCAGGAAAAAAGCAAGGAAGGGATTCCCTGCTATTTTTCTGATTTATATAGTAAGTTATTAGTCTACTTCTTCAAAATCTGCGTCTACAACGCCATCATCTGAACCTTCAGAACCTTCTGGTCCTTCTTGACTTTGTTGTTCAGCTGCTGCTTGTTCGTATAATTTTACCGTTAAGTTTTGAACAATTTCATTTAATGCATCGCGTTTTGTTTTCATAGCTTCTAGATCATTTGCTTCAACTGCTTCTTTTAGCTCATCGCGTGCATCTTCAGCTTTTTTCACTTCGTCTGCATCTACTTTTCCTTCGAGATCTTTTAATGTTTTATCTGTTTGGAAAATCAATTGGTCGACTTCATTACGAAGTTCTACTTCTTCTCTACGTATTTTATCTGCTTCAGCGTTTGCTTCGGCATCTTTTACCATTTTTTCAATTTCTTCATCTGTTAGGCCTGAAGAAGATTTGATTGTAATTTTTTGTTCTTTTTGTGTTCCTAAATCTTTTGCACTTACATTAACGATCCCGTTTTTATCAATATCAAACGTTACTTCGATTTGTGGGATACCACGTGGTGCTGGTGGAATATCAGTCAGTTGGAAGCGACCTAATGTTTTGTTATCTGCTGCCATTGGTCGTTCTCCTTGTAAAACGTGTACGTCTACGGCTGGTTGGTTGTCAGCTGCTGTTGAGAATACTTGGGACTTACTTGTTGGAATTGTTGTATTACGATCAATCAATTTTGTAAATACGCCACCCATTGTTTCGATACCAAGTGATAATGGTGTTACATCTAATAGGACAATATCTTTCACATCACCAGAGATAACACCTGCTTGAATAGCTGCACCCATTGCTACTACTTCGTCAGGGTTAACCGATTTATTTGGCTCTTTACCTGATTCACGACGCACTGCTTCAATAACGGCTGGAATACGTGTTGAACCACCTACTAAGATGACTTCGTCAATATCTCCTTGTTTTACGCCAGCATCTTCTAGAGCACGACGAACCGGAGCCTTTGTACGTTCAACTAAGCTTTGTGTTAATTCATCAAATTTCGCACGTGTCAAAGTCATTTCCAAGTGCAATGGACCGGCTTCGCCAGCTGTGATAAATGGTAAACTAATTTGTGTAGATGTCACACCGGATAAGTCTTTTTTAGCTTTTTCAGCTGCATCTTTCAAACGTTGTTTAGCCATTTTATCATTAGATAAGTCAATACCATTTTCTTTCTTAAACTCAGCAACCATGTATTCAATGATTTTACTATCAAAGTCATCGCCACCAAGTTCATTGTCACCAGTTGTACTTAGTACATCAAAGACACCATCACCTAGTTCAAGGACAGAAACATCAAACGTTCCTCCACCAAGGTCAAAAACAAGAATTTTTTCTTCTTTTTCTGTTTTATCCAAACCATAAGCAAGAGCTGCAGCAGTTGGCTCGTTAACAATACGTTCAACTTCTAAACCTGCAATACGTCCAGCATCTTTAGTAGCTTGGCGTTGTGCATCGTTAAAGTAAGCTGGAACTGTAATAACAGCTTTCTCAACAGTTTCACCTAAATATGATTCCGCATAACCTTTTAGATACTGTAGAATCATTGCGGAAACTTCTTGAGGTGTATAGGTTTTGTCTTCCATTTTTACTGTATAACCGGTTTCACCCATATGGCGTTTAATTGAACCAATAGTGTTTGGGTTTGTGATAGCTTGGCGTTTTGCTACTTCACCAACTTGAATTTCTCCATTTTTAAATGAAACAACAGATGGAGTCGTACGATTACCCTCTGGATTTGGAATAATCTTTGCTTCTCCACCTTCTAAAACAGCTACCGCTGAGTTTGTAGTTCCTAAGTCAATACCAATAATTTTACTCATAGTTAATTTCCTCTCTTTTCATAAATTTATTTAATAAATATTGATTCCTTATTGTGCTACAACGACCATCGCTGGTCTCAAGATACGGTCATTCAATTTATAACCTTTTTGAATGACGTTGATAACAGTATCAGGCTCTTGTCCTTCTTCTGCCTCTTGTACCTGAATAGACATATGGAAATTCGGATCAAATGGCTCATTGATTGGATTAATTGCTTCAATTTTTTCATTCTTCAATGCTTCCACCATCATATTATAAACCATCTCAACACCTTTTTTAAAGTTAACTGCTTTCTCATCGTCAACTTCTATTTCTAAAGCGCGTTCTAGGTTATCGATAACAGGTAAAAGTTCAGTAGCTAAGCTTTGTGAACGATACTTAGCCGCATCTTGTCTTTCTTTGGCATTTCTTTTTTGGATATTAGCAAGTTCCGCTTGTACTCTTAAATAACGGTCCTGTGCTTCCTCTAGTTGTTGGTTCAATTCCGTTTCTTCTGATACTTCTGCTGCTTCTTCTTCAACAACATCTGTTTCTTCAAATTCTTTTTCTTGCTTATTTTCTTCAGTCACGGCTATTCTCCTTTACTCGTTTTGATAAAAACCATGCATACTATCAGATAACTCATCACGCATGATACGCATAATATTGATGGTTTGCTCATACGGCATATTTGTTGGGCCAAGTAACGCAATTAGCCCCTTACCATTATGACCGGAATCATAGGAGGCCGTTATCAAACTAAAGTTTGATAGTAAATCATTGCCCATTTCAGTCCCAATGCGAACTGAAATATCATTGTGATCTGGTACTAATAGTTCTTGTAAATCTTTTGATTCGTGAATGAGATTGTATATGGATTTAATTTTTTCCCTTTGATTGACTTCTTCAAAATTGAAGTAATTCAATAAGTTCATTTCTCCACCCACATAAATTCGTTCACTATCCATTTTTGATAAAATCCCGCGAAAAATTGCATGCAAATCAATTTCATTTCCTACGAATTTGTCGATAATACGTGGAATTTCTACTTGCAATTTATTATGAACATCCATCAACTTCAAACCAACTAATTCTTCATTAAAAATATTGACCATTTTTTGGATTTTTGCAGCAGAAATTGCATGTGGAATCGTCAGGATTTTACTCTCTACATAACCTTTATCCGTTACCAAAATAGCCATAAACTGGCCTTTCGTAACCGGAACTAGCCTGAATCCTGTCAAACGGCTGTTTGTTTTTTCAGGACCAATACTCAAAGCCGTATAATTTGTCATATACGAAAGTAATTCTGCAGATGATTCAACAATTTCTTGAGCCTCTTTATAGGGAACGCGTAGAGATGCTTGGACTTGTTTTCGAATATCTTCAAACGACAGTTCACGCTTCTTTGCCATTAATTGATCGACATAATGACGGTACCCTAGGATCGATGGAATCCTTCCGGATGATGAGTGCATTTTTTTCAAAAAACCCAGTTCTTCTATCCGCATCATTTCATTCCTTATTGTTGCTGGCGAAACAGGTAAATTGGATTCTTCCAACAAAGTGTTCGAACCAATTGGCTCGCCATGCTCAACATAGTGATCAATAATTAAATTCAAAATTAATAGTTGTCTCTCTGTTAACATCCTTTCACCTCGCTTTAGCACTTAGGGTTCTTGAGTGCTAACCTATGATTTAATTTATCATGTAGGCATTTCTTTGTCAACAAAATTCATCCATAATTTAGTTAAATAAAAAAGACTGAAAAACTTCGTTACCTAAAAAAGTCCCTTGGCGTGTTAAACGCAAATGATTATCCTCTAATTTTAGTAGCCCTTTTTGTTGCAAGGTTTTAATTTCTATATCATAGTAATCCGTAACCGGCTTTCCATACTTAAATTTAAATTTTGATAAGTCAATGCCTTGCATGGTTCTTAGTCCTAATATCATTTCTTCTTCTATTTTGTTTCGGTTTGTAATTTCATTATTGTAAATAATTGGAGACTGATTCTTTTCTAAAGGTGCTAAGTAATGCTGTATGGGACCATGATTAACATAACGGTTATCGTGAAGATAACCGTGTGCCCCTGCTCCAAACCCGAAGTAATGATCATTTTTCCAATAAGCAAGGTTGTGTTGGGACTGGTAACCAGGTTTTGCATAACTAGAAATTTCATACTGTTTTCTACCAAATTTGTCCATAGTATCAATCGCTAATGCATACATTTCTACTTCTTCATCTTCACTCGGCAGTGGTAGTTTTCCTTGGCGCATCAAATTATAAAAAATGGTTTTATTTTCTAGAATTAAAGAGTAAATGGAATAATGTGGTAAATCTAACTCCAAAGCTTTTGTTAGTGTATCGGCGAAATCGTTGACGGTTTGAGTAGGTAAACGAAATATAAGATCAATACTGATATTTTCAAATCCAGCATCCCGTGCGAGTTTGACCCCTTCATAAACTTGATCAGAGGTATGGATCCGACCAATTCGTTTTAGTATCTTGTCATTAAAAGATTGAACTCCCATACTCAATCGATTGACACCATATTCTTTCATAACCTTAAATTTTTCTGACGTAATACTTTCTGGATTGGCTTCCATAGTAAATTCTGCATCTTGCGCCATAGGAAAGTAGGTTCGGATACCTTTTAACAATTTTTCCATTTGTTTAGCTGTTAGCGTTGTTGGTGTCCCCCCACCAACATAAAATGTTTCTACTTTTTCTTGAGGATATTGTTCACGCATGATAGCCATTTCGCGAATGACTGCCTCCACATATGCATCTACCGGTTGCCCTTCTAAAAAAACCTTATTAAAGTCGCAGTAAAAGCAGATATGATCGCAAAAGGGTATGTGTAGATAAGCTGCTGTCATAATATAAACTCCAATCTATTCTGATTCAATTGGCATTCCATGTTCTTCAAAATAGGCATCGGCCGCTTTTTTATCCTCATCTAGTTGCACAATTAAACTTTCAACTCCTGAAAATTTTACTTCATCGCGCAAATAATGGTGCCACCTTACCGTTATCTGTTCACCATAAATCATCTTATCAAAATCAAAGATATTGACTTCTACTGTTTTATCACGGTTTTCCTCAAAGGTTATATTATACCCAATCGAAGCCATTCCTCTAAACCATTGACCTTGTACAAGAACAGAGACAACATAAACGCCTCCTTTAGGCAATCGGATATTTTTAGGTATTTTTATATTCGCTGTTGGGTAACCAAGCTCCCGTCCTCTCGCATCTCCATGCATCACATAACCGCTAAATTGGTAGATATACCCTAACATTCTATTCGCTTTTTCAATGTTACCTGTATCAAGTGCTTCACGAATACTGGTCGAGCTAATTTTTTCATAGCCGTTCTCAATTTGTGGTGCTACTTCAATAATATCAAACCGTTTTCGTGCATAATCTGGCAGGTGTGCCATGTCCGCAATGTCTTTAGGTCCATAAGTATAATCAAATCCTGCTACGATAGCTAAGGCATTTAACCCAACGATATAATCATCCACAAACTCTTGGGGTTGTAACGTTCCAAAATCATAAGTAAATTCAATAATATAGAGATAATCAACTCCTAACTCTTTCATGAGTTGATTTTTTCTATCTTGAACGGATAAATAGCGGATACTCTCGGCATCTACTTTCTTAAAAACAATACTAGGATGATGATTAAATGTCATAACAGCTAGTTTAGCATGCCGTTTTTTGGCTTCTTTTTTTGCTGTTTCAATCACAGTTCGATGCCCGGCGTGTACACCATCAAAAAAACCCAATGCCAAGACCACAGGATCACTTGGTATTTGTTCTTTGGTATAAGGATGATGTATATTAATTATTTCCATACTCTCACTCTTTCATTGACCAATCGATGTTAAAAACATCTTTCTCGGCTTTTTCATTCCTATTTTTGAAGGATGATTTTTATATAAGGCTACTAATCTATTTTGATAGTAAATGGCGATTAAAGGTTCTTCTTCTACACCAGTAAATAAGGCGGAATCTAAAACTGCGCCATCTTTAATTTTATCCCACATTGCTTCTGATGCTTGGTAGGCCGGTAAATCAGTAAAAATTGCTTCGATGGGTTGTAGGACTGTTTGAATAGCGCCTGCTGTCATCAACTCACGTACTTGATCTAGAGTCGCACAGTTTTCCTTTGTATAAGGACCACTTGCTGTACGCGTTAAACGCGACATATGAGCGGGATAACCCAGCTTCCTTCCCAAATCAACAGCTAGCGTTCGTACATAAGTTCCTTTCCCACAGTGGACTTCAAAATCCCAAGAGACCGTTTCATTGTGAGCATCGTAAGGCAAGCTACTGGTTCGTACAAACGAATAAATAGAAGCTTTTCGAACAGGTCGCTCTACTGACTCGCCATTACGAGCATACTCGTAAAGTTTTTTTCCATTTACTTTTACTGCAGAATACATAGGGGGTATTTGTTCAATCGTTCCAATAAAGGTTTGCATGATCTGATCTACTTCTGCTTCTGTAGGTGCGGTTATGACGGGTTGACGGTCCGTAATATCACCATGAGCATCTTCTGTTGTCGTTGCATAGCCCAAAGTAATTTCACCTTGGTAAGCTTTCCCCATATCTGTCATAAATTCTGCCACTTTTGTTGCCGGTCCTATACAAATAGGTAAAACTCCATCCACTTCAGGATCCAAAGTACCCGTATGTCCGACTTTTTTTGTTTTCAATATTTTTCTTAGCTGGAAAACGCAATCGTGACTTGTCATGCCACGCTCTTTCCATAATGGTAAGATTCCGTCCATCTTTATCCCCCTTTATCAACCATGTAATTATACCATATCTCACTTGTTAAAAAGCCAATGAGGCCTGCTCATTGGCTTTTAACTTTTTAATTATAAAAACGAAAGATGAAGCCTAACCAAATAGTGATCATAGACCCGTATATCCAATAAAAATAAGTATGTTTCGTTTTATGTCGGAAAACAATCATTCCAAACAACCCACCAAACGCTCCGCCTAGAATTCCTAATATGAGGAGCGTTCTCTCTGGTATACGCCATTGTCTTTTTGAAGCCTTTTTTTTATCAATATACATTAAACCAAAAAGCCAACTATTAGCAAAGATGAGCCAGCTAATCATCACTTCCTCTGACATCTTAATTAGCTGCCAAGGTACTTTGACGAATGATTTCGACAATCACTTCTGTCGCTTTTTCCATTGCTTCTACCGTGATATACTCGTAGCGACCATGAAAGTTTTCTCCGCCAGCAAAAATATTAGGTGTAGGTAATCCCATATAAGTTAATTTAGAACCATCAGTACCACCACGAATAGGTTCGATAATGGGTTCGATATCTAAAGACTCCATTGCACGTTTAGCTAACTCAACGGCCTGCCAATCATCTTTTAAAATTTCACCCATATTATAGTATTGATCATCCATCTCAATTTTAAGACGCGGTTCAGGAAAAGCAGCGTTCATTTTATCTGCTTGAGACTGAAGGTTTTTTTTCTTAGCCTCGAAACGATTGCGGTCATGATCACGAATGATATATACTAACTTACTTTCTTCCACTGTTCCTTCAATACCTAGAAGATGGTAGAAACCTTCTCGCCCTTCTGTTTTTTCTGGCACTTCATTTTGCGGTAGTTGTGCGTCAAAAGTCATCGCTAACTTGATTGCATTAACCATGGTGTTTTTAGCAGTACCAGGATGCACATTCTTACCTTGTATATAGACGGTAGCTTGTGCAGCGTTAAAGCTTTCAAATTGCAACTCACCTACTGGACCACCGTCCATAGTATAAGCAAAATCTGCAGCAAATCCCTCAACATCAAACAGATCTGCGCCTTTACCGATTTCTTCATCTGGCCCAAAAGCAACCTTTATATCACCATGAAGGATTGTTTCATCATTTTTAATTATCTCTACAGCTGACATAATTTCAGCAATTCCAGCTTTATCATCAGCTCCTAATAAAGTATGGCCATCGGTTGTAATCAAGGTTTGCCCGACATAATTTTTTAAATTAGGAAAATCATCTGGGGATAAGACAATATTTTTTTTGGCATCTAGAACAATTTTTTTGCCATTGTAGTTTTCATGAAAGACTGGTTGAACCTGTTTCGATTCGAAGTCAGCGGTATCCATGTGGGCAATAAAACCGATTGTAGGCGCTCCTTTCGTATTTGCTGGTAATACTGCTGTTACAAAACCATTATCAGAGTTATAGTCAATATTAGAAAGACCTATTTCCTTTAGATGTGGGATGATAATTTCTTTAGCAAAAGAAACTTGGGACAATGTCGAAGGGACCGTGTCACTTGATTCATCTGAACGCGTATCGTATTTGACATAGGTCAAAAAACGCGCGATTAATTTTTCCTTCATAGCTGAGTTCTCCTTCTTCTTTACAATTCATGATCAAAAATAAATGGATTCGTAGCAACTTGAGATTTAATAATTTCAAGTGCCCATTCTTCCTTTTCAGCCCACACATAGAGCATATCTGCTAATTTTGGAATACAGATTTTTTCAATAATGTGGCCGGGATCAATCACTGTCAGACCGTCTGCTTGCATGTCATGAGCGGTATGGTAATAGACGTCTCCCGTAATATAGATATCTGCTTGTTTCTTAATAGCCTCTTTATAGTATTTTCCAGCGTCACCGCCACAAATTGCAACGCGCTTGACTAAATCATTCAAAGAAGTAGTAGGTGGAAGGACAATCCGAACTCCGGTGACATCAAATGCTTTTTTGATATACTCCACACATTCAGAAATAGTCATTTCTTTTGGTAATTCACCTACTCTTCCAAGACCAAATGATTCTTTTTGGGTTTGGTCAATGGAATAAATTTCGTAAACCGGCTCTTCATAAGGGTGCGCTTGAAGCATGGCACTTAAAACAGATGCCACTTTTGAGGCTTGTAAAACAACCTCTATTCTTTCTTCCGCTACTTCTTCCGGCTTCCCAACCTCTCCAATAGCTGGATTCGCGTCTGCTATTGGAGTAAAGCGGCCAACACCCGAAACGGAATAAGAACAATCTTGATAATCATTAGAAATATTACCAGCTCCCGCTTCTGTTATAGCACGTCGAACCTTCTCAACGGCTTCTTTTGGCACATAAACATTTAATCGTTTTAAAGGAATGGTTTTAGAAACTGACATAATCTCTAAATCTTTTAATTCAAGTGCCTCCGATAACCAGTCATTCATTCCATTCGTTGCGTTATCCACATTTGTATGGGCAGCATAAACCGTTATATCATGTTTAATTAAATCTGCGTACATTTTGTTCTGGGGTTCTGAAAGGTCTAAACGCGCGATGGGTTTATAGATGGGAGGATGATGGGCTAGGATAAAATCCACTTTGTTTTCAATTGCTTCTTTAACGACTTCGGGTCGTACATCTAAGGTTACTAGTATTTTTTTTACAGGACGATTCAAGTCTCCCACGTGCAATCCTACTGGATCCCCTTCTTCTGCTAACCAAAGCGGGTATTTTTTTTCAAAAGCTACCACTAGTTCATGACCGGTTAGTTTTGTCATGAGATTTCCTCCTTTATTATCATCATCATTCGTTCTACTTCACTTTTTTTATCTCTTGTATCACGATTGGACTCAGCTAAACGTTGTAAAATATAATCATATTTATCTAATTCTTTTTTCCATTTTTTTACAAAAATAGTACTCTTTTCAGTTCTTAATATTCTCCCGAATAGATAGTCCTCAAATGAATAGCTTAGGGGGTTCACACCTGGCTCTGCGACAAGAATCTCATATATTTTATCATTCTCTTCTAAAATAGTTTCGTCAATAATCACATAATCATGATTGATCAACCAACGTCTAAGTTTTAGCTCGGCGTTATTAGGTTGAAGAATGAGTCGTTTAACTGAATCCAATTTGTTCTTCTTACTTCCATCATCTAGGATACGCGCAATCAAGTCGCCACCCATTCCACAAATCGTAATTGTATCAATCTGATCCGTTTTTTCAATAACTTGAAGGCCGTCACCCAATCGTGCTTCCACAACCTCTTCTACTTGAGAAGCTTGTATTTGTTTTTTGGCAGAAGCAAAAGGTCCCATCACAACTTCGCCCGCAATTCCAAAAGATATCCGCGATTTTTGTGCGAGGTGACAGGGTAAATAAGCATGGTCTGAGCCAATATCTGCTAATCTGGCTCCTTTGTTGATATAGGATGCAGCAGTCGCTAACCGTTTAGAAAGCTGATTTTCATTCATTTCTGCTCCTCCTTTCACTTTTATATTAACCCTTACATCTTATCAGTTTCTACTTCATATTTAAAGTACTGCCCTTGATTATCTAGTTGTTTTATGAGGTCTTAAAAAACTTATTGTCTATAAAAAAAGATTGGAACCGTAGTCCCAATCTCCTTAATTATTATTCTAGAAAGTCTTTTAGTTGTTTAGAACGGCTTGGATGGCGTAATTTACGTAAAGCTTTAGCCTCAATTTGGCGAATCCGCTCACGTGTGACTCCAAATACTTTCCCTACTTGTTCAAGAGTACGCACATTTCCGTCATCTAGACCAAAACGTAAACGAAGAACATTTTCCTCACGGTCTGTTAGCGTATCAAGAACTTCTTCAAGCTGTTCTTTTAGTAAGGTTTGAGCAGTATGCTCAGCTGGACTTGTAACGTCTTGATCTTCGATAAAGTCTCCTAAATGTGAATCATCTTCTTCACCGATAGGGGTTTCTAACGACACCGGCTCTTGAGCAATTTTAAGAATTTCTCGGACTTTTTCAGTTGGCAAATCCATTTCTGCTCCGATTTCTTCTGGAGTAGGCTCGCGACCTAAGTCTTGTAAGAGTTGACGTTGAATACGAACCAGTTTATTAATGGTTTCTACCATATGAACGGGAATTCGAATGGTACGTGCTTGGTCGGCAATTGCACGGGTGATTGCTTGACGAATCCACCATGTCGCATACGTAGAAAACTTAAAGCCTTTAGTATGGTCGAATTTTTCAACTGCTTTCATCAATCCCATATTTCCTTCTTGGATTAAGTCTAAAAATTGCATCCCACGCCCAACATACCGCTTCGCAATTGATACTACTAAACGTAAGTTAGCTTCTGCTAATTCTTGTTTCGCACTCAAATCACCATCTAAAATACGAATTGCTAATTCTTTTTCCTCATCGCCTGTTAGTAAAGACACACGTCCTATTTCCTTTAAGTACATGCGAACCGGATCATTTATTTTTACTCCTGGAGGTGCAGCAGTATCATCCACTTCTTTTTCTTTCTTTTTACCCGCATCTTCTTTTTCTTCAGTTTTTAATTGTCGTGCAGTTGGTCCACCATCAGCATCAACAACACTGACGCCGCCATCTTCCATTTTTTGAATTAATTTGTCCATCTCATCTGCATCTAGCTGGAATGGTGTTGCTATTTTGTCAGTTAGGTCGTCATAAAAAATAGTTCCTAATAATTTTTGTTCCTTAATCACCTGTGTCGTTGCTTGATTTAATGTTTGGCCTTTTTCATTTTTACTAATTGCCATAAATTATTTCCTCCATTCCAGTATGGATTATTTTTTTGTCTTTTTTAACTCTCGATTTAAAAAGATAATTTCCTGTAAAAGACTTTTAGCTTTATCCATATCTAAATTACGTGTCGCTTGCTTCATAGCCTGATTTTTTTGTTTTAACTGATCCATAAGAGAGGTATTTTCTAAATAACTAAGTATATCTGCTATTTCTTGTTCCGTAACTTCTGATTGGATTTCATTCATGGTAATTTCCGTAACAATTGCACCCATGCTTGAATCTTTTAAACGGTCTAAAAATTGTGGCACAAAACCTACTGATTGCATCTCATCGTGAAAGGCACTGTAGAGTAAATAAATAGTTTGGTGCTGTTCATTTGTAAAATTAAAATCAGGCGATAATTTGTTTAAATAGTGCCAAGCCTCTTCATGATGAAAGAGGCGATTTAAAAGCTGCCTTTCTGTTAAATCTGACTTAGTCATTTGTTGCTGGATAGGCATATCAATAACAAAGGTTGGTTTATCACTAGACGGTTTAGTATTCCTTTTATTGGTAAGCATAAATTCTTGTTGGTATATCAGTAATTGGTTCTTAAGAACAGCTGGATCAAGTTCAAACTCTTCAGACAGCTCATTCAAATAGAGCTCGCGTTCAATAATAGAATCTACTTCTACTAGCATCCGCAACACTTTTTCTAAATAAACTAAACGATTTGTTTCCGAATCAAGGTCTAAATTAGCCTTTAAATAACGCGATTGAAACTGAAAAGAGGATTCCCGTTGGTTACTCAAACCCTCTAAAAATGCCGGGGCCCCTTTTTGTTGGATATAGTCGTCTGGGTCCATGCCTCCTAGCATGGGAAAGACCGAAACTTCAAAGTGACGGCTATCATTCAATAAGTCGACAGCTTTTTTTGTTGCTTCTAACCCAGCACGATCACCATCAAAGGTAATAACGACGGAGTCAACCATCTTATTTAAAATACGGATTTGTTCCTCCGTCAAAGCAGTTCCCATTGAAGCAACACCATTTTTTACTCCTGCATTCCATGCTGATATAACATCCATATAACCTTCAAACAAAACAACTTCGGACGTTTTACGCATTTGTACGCGTGCTTTATCTAAGTTAAACAAATAATTTCTTTTTGAAAATAAAACTGTTTCTGGACTATTTAAATACTTCGCTTCGTGAAAGTCAGATGATTCCAGTGCTTTTTTAGGTAAGGTTCGTCCTGAAAAAGCAATGGTCTGCCCTTTCTCGTTCCTTAAGGGAAAAATAATCCGGGAGGCGAAGCGGTCCAAAAGTTCGTCAGAGTCGGTACGATCTGAAAAAATGCCACTTTCACGCATTAATTGTTCCGAATAGTTTCGTTGTTTCATAATTTGTTGAGTGGCTGTTTTGTCAGATGGTGAAAAACCGATTTGAAATTCTTCTAACAACTCTGTCGTAAAGCCACGCTCTTTTAAATATTTTAAAGCTTCTTCACCCGTAACAGTATTCATCAGTACTTGATGATAAAAAGCGGTTGCTGATTCATGAACTGCAAGCAGTTGATCTTTCTTTGTTTGAAGTTCACTGCGTGGTTGGTCTATATGTGTATCAATCTGTACTGAAACACCACTTAAGTCAGCTGCTTTTTTTACTGATTCAACAAAACTAATACTTTCTATTTCCATTAGAAAAGTGAAGATATTCCCACCACGACCACAACTAAAACAATGAAAAATTTGCTTTTCATCTGTTACAGAAAAAGATGGGGTACGCTCATCATGAAATGGACAAAAACCAAAATAGTTTTTTCCTCTTTTCTTTAATTGCACATACTGGCTAATGACATCAACAATATTTGTCTCAGTTCTAATTTTATTAATTGTTTCTTCTGGTATTCTGGTTGCCAATATATCCACCTCATTACCATTATTCCATTGTTAAAATGTGCATAAAGATACAACATAAATTATAGCAAAATACAGTGAAATTAGCAATCTAACTGTTTGTAAGACTCTATAGGTATTGCTCTAATAATTTCCAAACTTTTTCCTTTCCCTCACCTGTCTCTGAGGAAAAAATAATTAACGAGTCCATACTAGGCAGATTCATTGCTTTTTTTATGATAGATGCGTGTTGATTCCATTTCCCACGCTTAATTTTGTCACATTTAGTAGCTACCACTGTATAAGGGATATCATAATAATCAATAAATTCTTTCATTTGAATATCATCTGCAGTGGGTGGGTGGCGAAAATCAACCATTAACAAAACATGCAACAAGGTTGTTCGGGTTGTGAAATACGTTTCGAGCATTTCGCCCCATTTTGCTCGTTCTGTTTTAGAAACTTTTGCGTAACCATACCCGGGTACATCAACAAAGTAGAACATTTTATTTATTAAATAATAGTTCAGCGTCTGAGTCTTACCAGGTTTACTAGATGTTCTAGCTAAGGCTTTTCGATTAATAAGCTTATTAATAAAAGATGATTTACCTACGTTTGAGCGACCGGCTAAAGCAAACTCTGGTAATCCTGTATCTGGATATTGTTTAGGTGATACTGCGCTTATAATTATTTCTGCATCATGTACCTGCATCTTTTTCACTTCCTTTATAAAATATATTTTTATTATACATGAAAAAAACCAATGCATGGCGCAATTGTCCCATACATCGGTTTGAGTTTTTAACTAATTAAACGTTGATTTTCATCGTATAAAAGGGGTTTCCCAACACCTTCTATAATATCTTTCGTAATCACTACTTTTGTAATGTCATCTCTACTTGGAATTTCATACATGATATCAAGCATAACATTCTCAATGATTGAACGAAGTCCACGCGCTCCCGTATTTCTCTCAATAGCATGTCGTGCTATGGCAGAAAGCGCCTCTTCTTCAAATTCTAAACTCACATCATCTAATTCCATCAGTTTTTGATATTGTTTAACCAGTGCGTTTTTTGGCTTCGTAAGAATATTAACAAGATCTTCTTCCGTTAATTTTTCTAGGGCAGCCATAATTGGTAGCCGTCCGATAAATTCAGGAATCAGACCAAATTTTAACAAGTCTTCTGGGATAATTTGTTGCATAAGACTTTTGTTAGTTTCGTCTTTTGCTAAGCCTTTACCGAAACCAATAATTTTCTCACCTAAACGCTCTTTAACGATTGTTTCAATACCATCAAAGGCTCCACCCACAATAAATAGAATATTTGTGGTATCAAACTGAATAAATTCTTGTTGAGGATGTTTACGCCCACCTTGGGGTGGAACATTGGCTACCGTTCCTTCTAGCATTTTTAAAAGTGCTTGTTGAACACCTTCACCACTAACATCACGGGTTATCGAAGTATTTTCACCTTTACGGGCAATTTTATCTATCTCATCTACATAAATAATACCGCGTTGAGCTTTCTCAACATCAAAATCAGCCGCTTGTAATAGCTTCAACAAGATATTTTCAACATCTTCACCGACATACCCAGCTTCTGTCAAACTGGTAGCATCGGCAATTGCAAATGGCACATCTAAAATACGCGCTAAGGTTTGACCTAGGAAGGTTTTACCAGACCCTGTTGGTCCAATTAAACAAATATTACTTTTTTGTAATTCTATACTGTCATCATCATTTTGCAAGTCCATCTGATTAATACGTTTGTAGTGGTTATAAACAGCAACCGAAAGAGTTTTTTTAGCTCTATCTTGTCCGATAACATAATCACTTAAAATACTTTGTATTTCTTGCGGTTTTGGAATTTCTCCAAAATCAACTGTTTCAGTACTGTAAATTTCTTCATCAATTATTTCTTTACAGAGGTCAACACATTCGTTACAAATGTAAACTTCAGGTCCAGCAATAATTTTTTTTACTTGGTCGGAAGACTTACCACAAAACGAACAGTGAATACTCGTACCATCTTCTCGAAACATTAACATTTTCCTCTCTATATTTCATATTTAAACTCTAAAAAACAGTCGCGTTACTCTCTCAATGCACTTTATCTTACCATATCTTAAGGCAATCACAACTATTTCGCTCATAATGAAAGGAAAGAGACAGTTGCTTGATGCAATGCCTCTTTCCATCTATTTATTTCCAGATATCTTTAAGCTTCAATTGCTGTATCAGTAATCAATGCCATTGCTTTTTTCATTTGAATATCATTAGTAATCATATCTTCACTGACAAGTCCACGAACACGTTCAACGTCCATGTTATATTGGCCAGCAAGCATTTCAACTTCTTCAGTAATTTCTTCTTCAGTTACTTCAAAGTTCTCAGCTTTGATAATCTCTTCGAGAACAAGTTGTGTTTTGGTACGAACGTCAGCATCAGCTTCCATTTGTTTATGTAAGTCTTGTTCAGTTGTACCAGTAATTTGGTAATACATTTCTGGTGAGATACCTTGACGTTGCATGTCATTTAAGAACATATCCATTTGACGGTGGACTTCATCATGAACCATAGATCCTGGAAGTTCAACGATTTCAGCATTTTCAACTGCTTGACGAACTGCTAAATCTTGAACGGCCTCATCAGCTGCAGCTGTTTTACTTTCTTCTAGTTCTTTACGAATTTTTGCTTTTAATTCATCTAGGCTTTCTACGTCTTCTTCTAGGTCTTTTGCGAATTCATCATCTAGTTGTGGAAGCTCTTTAGTTTTAACTTCATGAACAAGTACTTTAAAGGTTGCTTCCTTACCAGCTAGTTCTTCAGCTTGGTAGTCTTCTGGGAATGTTAAAACGACGTCTTTTTCTTCGCCTGCTTTAGTTCCTACTAGTTGATCTTCAAATCCAGAAATAAAGGAATTTGAACCTAATTCAAGGGAATGATTTTGGTCTTTCCCACCTTCAAACGCTTCTCCATCAACAAACCCTTCGTAATCGATCACAACAGTATCGCCTTCTTCTGCTGCATCTTCTTTCAAGACTAGTTCTGCTTGGCGCTCTTGGCGTTGTTTCAATCCTTCTTCAACTTCTTCTTCTGTAACTTCACGGTCTTGTTTTTCAACAGTTAAGTTTTTATATTCACCTAATTTAACTTCAGGTTTAACAGTTACTTCGGCCGTTATTACCCATGGTTGACCTTTTTCCATACTTTTAACGTCAATATTTGGTTGCGCAACTGGATCAATACCTGCTTCTTTAACCGCTGCTTCATATGCTGCTGGAAGTGCTGCATTAAGAGCATCTTCATAAAGAGCTGATTCACCAAAGTTTTTATTAAAGATATGACGTGGTACTTTCCCTTTTCTAAATCCAGGGACAGTAATTGTTTTTCTTACTTTTTTAAATACTTTGTCCATTTCAACTTTCATTGTTTCCTCAGGTATTTCAAATGTTAGCACACCATCGTTAGTGCCTTTTTTTTCCCAGTTTACAGTCATTATATTTCCTCCAAAAGTGTATCTATTTTAGCAACAGTTATACCATTGCATACCCGTTTAGTTTACACTAGATATAGATTAAAGTAAATAAAAAACGTTGGAATGTTCGATTCCCTCTTTTATTTGTCATTCTTAAACGAAATTTTATACAATTCAGCTTGAAAATTGCTACAATCTATCAGAGGAAGTGAAAATATGACAATCAATTACCCAAATGGGAAAAAATTTATCCCACCTTCTCCTCTTCTAAAAACGAAGCGGCCCTCTTCCCGCGTCCAACATGGCAAGCGTGGAATGAGGTTAGAAGAGGAGATTGCAGCTTCTAACGCCTTTTATCTGGAACGTGAGATCGCTGTTATTCATAAAAAACCAACTCCTATCCAAGTTGTTAAAGTTGATTATCCCAAACGAAGTGCTGCTGTTATTAATGAAGCTTACTACCGCCATTCATCTACAACTGACTTCAACGGTATTTATCGAGGCAAATACATTGACTTTGAAGCAAAAGAAACGCAAAATAAACTATCGTTTCCTCTTAAAAATTTTCATGAGCATCAGATTGTTCATATGGAGAAATGTCAAAAATTAGGTGGTTTAACCTTTGTACTCATTCGTTTTTCATCTTTAAATCGTGTGTTCCTCTTAGAAAGTAGTTATCTTTCACAATTTTGGAATAATCAGGATAAAAATGATACAAGAAAATCAATCCCACTGAACTATATTGAAAAATATGGATACGAAGTTTATTATGGTTTCCAACCACCTCTTGATTATTTAAAAATAGTCGATCAGTTAATAGAAAGTAAAAATAAAAGAAAAGGTGATCATTGTGGAGAATAATTCACAAACAAGAAAGCAACGTTCAAAAGAAAATAAGAAGCAGCCGACAAAAACCAATAAAAAACGAACTTCTTTATTAAAAAAGATTTTACTAGGAATTTTATTACTCGGAGTAGCTGTTTTTGTATTTGGTGCAGGTTTATTTACATATTACGCTAGCAAGGCTCCAGAAGTTAATAAAGCTGCTTTAGTAGATACAGCACCTTCAGAAATACTGGATAGAAATGGCGATGTCGTATTAGAAGTTGGAGCAGGTTCGCAAAATCGTGACTTGGTTAATACAGATGAAATACCGCCCTTATTGAAAGACGCGGTAACATCTATTGAAGATCAACGTTTCTATAAACACATCGGAGTTGACCCCATCCGGATTTTAGGTGCGGCACTTGCGAATGTTCAAAAAGGTGGTATTTCTCAAGGAGGAAGCACCATCACCCAACAACTCATTAAATTATCATTCTTCGGAACATCTGAAGAAGACCAAACTCTAGAAAGAAAAGCCCAGGAAGCCTGGATGTCTATAAAACTAGAACGTGAGCTTTCTAAAGAAGATATTTTAGGTCTTTATATCAATAAAGTTTATATGGGCAATAATGTTTACGGAATGGGGACTGCTGCTGAATATTATTTTGGTAAAGATTTATCAGAGATATCCCTAGATGAAGCAGCTACTTTAGCTGGTATGCCACAAGCACCCTCTTATTATGATCCCTACGTAAATCCTACTGAAACAGAAGAGCGCCGTAATGTCGTGCTGACAACAATGGTAGATACTGGTGTCATTACAGAAGTCCAACGTGCTGAAGCGAGTGCTGTTTCCGTCGCTGATAATTTAGTTGATCATTCGAATGACACAGACAACTCGCTTATTCTTGACTCATATCTCCAAGTCGTCATGGATGAAGTGTATGATAAAACGGGACTCGAAGTTGAAGTTGGCGGATTGACCATCCAAACAAATCTCGATATGGATGCCCAACAACATCTATTCGATATAGCCAATTCAGATGAATATGTTCTCTTTCCAGATGACCGCGTGCAAACGGCAGTGACCTTAGTTGACGTTCATAGTGGAGCAATTAATGCAGTGATAGGAAACCGTAAAAAAACAAATCTTCTCGCCATCAATTACGCAGATCAAACGACACGAAGTGTAGCTTCAACGATTAAACCATTAATCGATTACGCACCTGCCATTGAATATAACAACTTGTCAACTGGCTCCTTAATTGTTGACGAAGAATATACGTATCCAGATGGTAATAGCTTAGAAAACTATGACTTACTTTATCGTGGTGATTTGACGCTTCGTGAAGCACTGGTCGATTCTCGAAACGTTCCTGCTGCAAAACTATTAAATGATATCGTAGGAATTGATAATGCTGATGCCTTCTTAAATAAATTAGGAATAGATAGCATTCAAGCAGACGGTAGCGACACTATAAACCCTTCTAATGCTATTCAAGGCTCTATTTCTAATATCCAAATGGCGGCAGCCTACGCAGCATTTTCAAATGGAGGAACTTATTATGAGCCCTATACTGTTCAATCTGTTACAAAAGCAGATGGGCAAGTGCTTGAGTTTTCTGAAAATGGCAGCAGAGCGATGAAAGATTCAACAGCTTATATGGTGACCGATATGCTTAAAGATGTTGTTACGGAACAAGCTCCTATAGCAGCTATTCCCGGATTACCTCAAGCAGCTAAAACTGGTACTGAAGCATTTACAGAAGAAGAATTAGCATTAGTTGGCGCATCTAGTGGCGATAACGTTGCAAAAGACTCTTGGTTTGTTGGCTATTCGCCAAACTATTCAATTGCAGTCTGGATGGGGTATGAGGACGAAACAGAAAGCGGTAATTATTTAACTTTCGAAGATCGTAACCTTACTCGTTATATTTACAGGGAATTGATGAGCTTTGTTTCTCAAGGTATCGAAAATCCTGACTGGGTCAAACCTGAATCAGTCGTAGAAGCAACTATGGAAAAATATTCAAATCCGCCGGCTAAGCCAGGACCAAATACTCCAGCTAATTTAAGAATAACAGAGCTATTTGTAAAAGGTACTGCGCCGACATCTGTTTCGAAAGTGTATGGTGAATCAATTCAGGCACCAACCGGATTAAACGCCACATACAATCAAGAGACCAATCGCTTAACCGTTACATGGGACAAATACCAATTAGCTGCATCTGAAAAACGGACACCACAATATTCAATTACTGTTGGGAATGAATCCCATAATATAACTGAAAATAGAATAACTATTGATAACCCTCCAAAAGGAAATATATCAATTAGCCTCTTAGTTAAAGTTGGTGAAACAACCTCTCCAGCTACTTCTATTCAAGTATTTATTGAAGAACCAATAGAAAGAGAAGAAACAGTAGAACCAGAAGCAACTCAACCGGAATCAGAAGAGGAAAACAAGACAGAATCAGAAAGCTCCTCTTCAAGTTCATCGAGTTCGGAGTCGCAGGAAGAGGAAGAACTTGAGTCAGAAGAAGTTACCCCTGACGAATCAGTGGAATCGCGTCCGAGCGAAGAGGAGCAAGAAGAAAAGCCCGAAAGTGAAGAAGAAACAGAAAATTCAGAAAGCGAGTAATAAAGAGGCTGGGACAAAATATCTCAGCTAACCAAAAAGATGAATGAGTTCAAAAAACTCAATCATCTTTTTGGTTTTGTATTAAAAAGTCGCGTAATTCTGTTAACTAGCCTTCCTTAGATTATATTTTCTCAAGTTATTGGCCATCAAGGCCAATTCAATATCAACTTTTACCTTTTCTTTTCCACGTAAATGGAATCGAGTGAAACCCAAATTAGCCTTTATCTGGCCAAAAACAGGCTCAACATCGATTTTGCGTTGTGCAAAAATCCGAGACCCTTCGGGCGATAAAAGCTTACTCGTTTCTTGTTCTTTTAATTCCTCATAGTGCCAATTATAGTTAAATGATTTTTGGGGGGCTTCTTCCGGATTAGTCGGTTTATATACATGGATTATCTGAACGAAACCACTCGTGTTCTTCTTGCGGCTGATATGGCTGAAATAATATTTCGTACGATCCGGATGGACAAAATAATTTTCTTCCGCCACATACTCCCAATTTTTTCTGTTTTTATCTGATGATTTATAACTACGCTTTTGTTCTTTATCAAACGCATTATATTTGATAAGGTGTTCCACATCAATTTGGTCCAAGTAATCCAGGTTTTCCTCACTGCCATATCCAGCATCAGCTACAATGGTCTTCGGTAAAATGGTCAAGGAATCTACAAAAGGGATGAGTGTCCGCGTATCCGTAGGATTAGGAAACACCCCGACGGCCAAAGCGAATTGGTTTTCAGTACCAATTTGAATATTGTATCCTGCCTTAAGTTGTCCATTTTGCATATAGTCATCTTTCATTCGCATAAACGTAGCGTCGGTATCCGTTTTTGAGAAGCTGTTCCGATCCTCAAAAACTTCTTCATACGCCGCATATTTTTTCTTACGTGGAATAAAGTCATTGACCAATTTACGCAAGTGTTTCTTTAGCGTCCGTCGTCTTTGCTTTTTAGGGTTTTTCCCTTTAACTGGATTCGCCTCGATGTCACTAGACAGGTCTTGAATTTCTTGCTCAATGATAGTGGCAATTTCTTCCAACTCAGCGGTGGACAGTTCATCAGAATCATCAATCTGCATGGCTTGGTCAACCAATGGTTGAATTTCTTCCTTAAAGTACTGCATCGCCTTTTCTTTAAGGGAAGCTTTGTATCTCTCAATGGCCTTTTTCCAGACAAAAGAAAACTTATTGGCATTTGCTTCAATTTTCGTGCCATCAACGAAGAGGGTTTCCATCGTGACCATATTTTCTGTCTTCAGTTTCGCTGCAAATTCCGCAAACAATTCCGGTAACAGATTTTGGCAAAACAGTGATGACCGAAACCGGTTGATTGTACGGTAGGAAATCGTTTCTTGGCTTACCAACCACATCATAGCGATGTTCTCCAACATCATCTTTTCCATTTTCCGTCCCGAGAAGATACCTTCCGAGTAGGCGAATAACAAAGCCTTGATAAGCAAACGCGGGTGATAACCAGGCCTTCCTTCGGAAGCCTCGAATAAAGGATAGGCAGACCAATCTAACGATTCAATAAATTCATCGATAACAAAAACAAGATGGTCTTGGGGAAGCAAAGCGGATAATTCCAATGGTAAAGTGGTTTGGTTTGTGTTATATTTTTTATACATAAGAAAGCCCCTCCTGAATGTATTTGTCGTTATTTACATTATACTAGGTGGCTTTCTTTTTTTATACCAATAACAAAGCAGCCCGGAAGAAAAACTTCCGGGCTGCTTTTTAGCTAGGTTTTGTCCCAGCCTCTTTATTCATTTTTATCTAACCAATTAAACAAGGGAATCCGCTCTGATTCTTCCGGTTCTTCAGTTGCAGTATTTTTTTGATAGTGGTTATTAAACTTTTTTGTTTCTTCTTTTGCTTGTATGGGTGTACGAATATTTTTCTTCTCCCATGATAGTAAAATACGATCCATATATTTTAAACTATATTTCTGGTTTAGAACAGCTTCTCGCAAGGCTTCCATAATCAATTCTTTGGAATAACGGTCTCTATCTAACCAATCACCAATGGTCTGCATTTCGATTGGAGTAAGTAACCTTCCAAACTCTTGTTGAAAAATTTCTAGAAGGTTAATATCTTCTGCATTTGCTTCTTCTGTTTCAGTTTTTTGATTTAAAAAGCGCGCTAATTTGACATAAAGTGGATAAAGAGAATACCGATCTTCATCTTTTCCATTATTATCTTTTTCAGTTTCAATTAAAATCGTTTTATTTTGGATTAAACGGTGTAAGATAGAAAACACTTCTGCTTCCTCTTTCCCCATCCGATCAGCTATTTCGGCCATATTGGGGAAAAAAAGATTTTGGTCTAGGTAACTTTGAAGTTGGATAACAAACAGCAGTTCTTCATTATTTAATCCAATTGAGCGATAGTACTTCAAAAGCCCGTTTTTGATAACCGTCTGACCTTGGTTAATCCAATTTTCTAATACTTCACTCATAGTTCGCTCCTTCTTTCAAAAAAAGGGCAAAACAGTTTACACTGCTGCCCCGCTTCTTCTTTACAAATTATGGATATAGACGATTCAAGAGACGTGGGAATGGACTTGCCTCACGGATATGTTCCGTTCCAGTAATCCACGTAACTGCTCGTTCCAGTCCTAAACCAAAACCAGAATGTGGAACAGAGCCATATTTACGCAAGTCTAAGTACCAAGCATAATCATCTAATGACAAGCCAAAGCTTTCAATTTGTTGGCTAAGTTTTTCATAGTCAACTTCACGTTCACTCCCACCGATGATTTCACCATACCCTTCAGGAGCAATCATATCTGCACATAGAACAACATCATCACGATCTGGATGTTCTTTCATGTAGAAAGGTTTAATTGCTTTAGGGTAATTTAAAATAAAGACTGGACGCTCTGATTGTTTGGCAATAAAGGTTTCATGTGGAGAACCAAAGTCATCTCCCCATTTGATATCATCAAAACCATTCTTGTTAAGCAACTCAATCGCCTCGTCGTAAGAAATGCGATCATATGGCAATTGTGTATATTTTTTTAGTATTTCTTTGTCGCGCTCTAAAACATCCAAATAATAATCACAGTTGTCTAAAACAGATTGGACTAAGAAAGCAACATATTGTTCTTGAACTTCCAAACTCTCATCTTGATGCATAAAAGCCATCTCTGGTTCCATCATCCAAAACTCAATTAAATGACGGCGTGTTTTAGATTTTTCAGCACGAAAGGTTGGACCAAAAGAGAATACTTTTCCAAATGCCATCGCAGCTGCTTCCAAGTAAAGTTGCCCTGATTGTGATAAATAAGCTTCTTGATCAAAATATTCAGTATGGAATAACTCCGTCGTACCTTCTGGGGCGCTTCCGGTTAAAATTGGTGGATCAATCTTAATAAATCCTTGAGTGTTAAAAAATTCATAAGTAGCTCGAATAATTTCATTACGTATTTTCATAATAGCATGTTGTTTTGAAGAGCGTAACCATAAATGACGATGATCCATTAAGAATTCTGTTCCATGTTCTTTTGGTGTAATTGGATAGTCATGACTCTCGCCAATAACCTCTATATTATTCACTAACAACTCATATCCTAATTTTGAACGCGTATCTTCTTGGATAACACCTTGGAACATAACCGATGTTTCTTGAGTTAGAGACTTGGCAATTTCAAAAACTTCGGGTTCTACTTCATTTTTTAAAACAATCCCTTGGAAGTAATAATCCCCATCACGTAACTGAATAAAAGCGATTTTTCCACTTGAGCGTTTGTTAGTTACCCACGCTCCTATCAAAACTTCTTGTCCGATATTTTCTTTTGCTTGTTTCATAGTAATTCTTTTCAATGTCACTAACCCCTTTATCTGTACCTATGATTTGCTAATAATAAAACTTTTAATACGATTTACTGCTTCTGTCAATGTTTCTTCATCCAAAGTATAGCTAATCCGAATAAAATCGGGAAAACCAAATCCATCCCCGCTAACCACGGCGACTTTTGCTTCTTCAATCAATGCTAAAGAAAAATCACTTACGTCAGAAAAACCAGTTCTAGTTGCCGCTTCTTTAGCGTTAACGAACACATAAAAAGCACCTTGTGGCTTTATCATTTTGAAACCAGGTACTGATTCTAATAACGGATAGAAGTGATTTAATCTTTTTTCAAAAATTCGGCGCATATCATCTACAACTTCTTGCTTACCAGTCAAAGCTGCAAGTGCAGCATATTGACTCACCGCTGCTGGGTTAGCTGAATGACTCGCGAACTGCGTCATTTTCTTAATGATAGTTTCATTCCCCATTGCATAACCTATCCGCCAACCTGTCATTGCATAAGATTTAGAAACCCCGTTTATCACAATAGTCTGATTCTTTATCGGTTCAGAAAGCGATGCAACTGAAACTGCCTCATGACCATTGTAGCAAAGGTTGTAGTAAATTTCATCGGAAATAATCAGGATATCATTTTCTACTGCCCAGTTACCTATGGTTTCCAATTCCGCCCGTGAATAGATAGAGCCAGTAGGATTATTTGGCGAGTTCAGAATCAGCGCTGTTGTCTTCTCGGTTCGCTTACTTTCTAGGTCCTCAACAGTCACTTTAAAATTATTCTCAAGAGATGAATCAATAATAATGTTTACACCACCAGCTAATTCTACTTGTTCTGTGTAGCTCACCCAATAAGGTGCTGGTATTAAAACTTCATCTCCTGGATCGATAATCGTTTGGAAGACCCCATACAAGGCATCTTTCGCTCCAGTAGTAACAATCACTTGGTTAAGTTCATAAGTCACACCATCATGGAGGTTGTGATAATCGATAATCGCTTGGCGAAGTGGCAGTATACCCGATGTCGCAACGTAGTGATTTGTTTTGTTTTGTTTGATTGCTTCAATGGCTGCATTTGAAATATGCTTAGGCGTTTGAAAATCAGGCTCGCCCACTGTTAGGCTAATAATATCATAGCCTTTTGATTTTAATTGATTAACTTTATTAGATGTACTGAGTGTTGGCGATTCCTGTACCTTCATCAGGCGTTTTGAAATTTTTACCATTTTCCATTTACCACCTTTAGATATTTTTATACTCCTTAACCATTTGGCCCGTATTAGCTGATAGTATATAATACCCTAACTGACCATTTTTATCGAGATAGGAGACTTCCCAAATTGGCTCTTCATCTGCAACACCAATTCTTGCCTCTAAAACTTCTGTTGGAGTTACTTCAGCTTGTGCAATGGATTTTGCCTCATCTTCCGTTACAATTTCACTAGCATTTAAAATTGTTGTATTTGCTCCATTTTGCTTGATAACTACATAGATATATTGATCCTCAGCATCATAACCAGCGATAGAAAAATAAGTTTCATCTGTGCCATTATACCAATAAAAATCGTCAACTTTTTGTATTCCAGCTTTTTCCTCCGCAATAATAGCTGCTTCTTTTTCAGCTTGAACTATGGGCCGTTTCGATTGGTAAAAAACAGAGTAAGAACTAATAATCAGGATTAATAAAAGAACAAGCGATCCTATGACAAACTTCCGCTTCAAATAAACACCTTCTTTACAATTTCGTTAATTCAAGCAATGATTTTTCTTTAACACTGACACCTTTAGGGAGTGCGAATTGAATTTGTTTCGCATAAGGACTATGTAAAAAACGTGTATCTAAGCATATCATAATCCCCTTTTGTCCTTTTTGACGAGAAATCCGCCCCATCCCTTGGACTAAGCGCATAATCATTTTAGGTAAAGATTCTAAATGAAAAGCATTTCTCCCGTCATGAGTGCTATAAAAAGTTTCAATCGCACGGTTTTCCGGTGTTTCAGGTGGATCAAAGGGTAGGCGTGTCATAATCAGTAAATCAACCGGCTGTTCTGGAAAATCAATTCCTTCCCAATACATCCCGCTTCCTAATAAAACAGCTTTTTCTGCCTCTAAAAAGCGCCGGTGAACGCGCCTTTGACTACCAGAAAATCCTTGTGCTAGAAAGTCAATATTGGTTTTTTCTTTTTCATTTAAACCGCGTAATCCTTTTAACACTTGCTCCAAAACATGATTGGAATTAAAAAGAACTAGTATTTTTTTATGTGATTCTATTGCGAGATTAAAAATAAAATGTGTCAGCATATTTTCCCAATCATGTTGCCCCATTTGATTAATGGGTAGGATATCATTCGGTACGAATACTTGAAGTTCTTTCGTTCCTCCTTCAGTTTCAGAGGCATAACTATAGGCATCTAAGTCTTTAATACCAATTTTTCTTGAAAAATAGCTAATACCTTCATTCAAAAAGAGAGAAGCACTGATATAAAGAACTTTTGAAAAATTGGAATGCAAACGTGCTTGTAACTTATCTCCAATATTCCACTCCCCATATTCTAAAGAAAAACGATTAGAACCTAATTGCTGCTCGCATTTAACTGCATAGTAACCGTACGGCGTTGGACTTAGTAATACTGAAAAATCTTTTTTCTTTTTTTCTAGAAGAAGCATAAATGACTGTATCCGTTGTAAGAAGGTATTGCCTTCAGATGGCTGATCTGATTCCACATAACGCTTTCCCGTAATAATGACTTCTTCAAAATGAAGCAATAACTTCCTAGAAAAACGTTGAAACTTGCTCGTTGTTAGCTCATCTTTATCTAGATAAAAGAATTTTTCAAAAGGTTTCTTAGTTTCCTTGCACTCAAATTTTAACTCTAAGTGATTCTCTATTTCTATAAAACCGTGGATTAATTGATCCATTGAAAATTCTAAATTAATTAATTCATAATGAGGAAAAGTAGTTGTTGCATGCTGTTCCAAATGCTCGCGATAATTTCTGACATCAACCGCAAATTTAGAGACTTTTTTTCTTAGCTCAGTAAATTCTACAACTTTTTTTTCTTTACCTTTATAAATAGTAGGTAAACGATGAGCCTCATCAATAATTAGATGAAAGTTTCCGTCTGGACAAATGTCAGCAATCGTTTCGATGTGGTGACTAAGATAAGCATGATTGGTAATCAATAAGCTAGCTTGTTTGGCATTTTCTTGATGATAGCGATAAAAATCAATCGCGTACCACTTTTCAGAAATATCAAACTCATTGTGCTGATAGGCTACTTCCTCTAAAAGGCTTGCTGATTGATAACTCGTGCTTAATTCTGAAAGATCCCCTGTTTCAGTTTCAGTAAGCCATACAAATAAGCCCATCATGATTAAAGCATCCATCCCCACTAGTTTTTCTAGCTTCATATTCGCAAACTTTTCTAAGTGAATAAGATGCTGTCGACTGGATAAACGTGCATACCTAAATGAAAAAGGAGAAGCTTTTTCTAAGTGGGCAACGACTTCTTCTAACTGTTCTTGTAAAAGCAATGTAGACGTAGAAATAACAACTTTTTTATCAGGTCGAGCAGTTAAAACAGCTGGTAACAGGTATGCCATGGTCTTACCAAAGCCCGCTGGTGCTTCGATAGCAAAATCTTTCTGTCTGCCTTGAGAAAAAAAAGTTTCGATTTTATTTATCATATCTAGCTGATCAGCTCTTTTTTGTAAGCCAAACCGTTCTTGGTATGCTTGCCACAATTCTTGACTGGTTAGATTA
Source organism: Jeotgalibaca dankookensis (assembly GCF_002005405.1). Classification (NCBI taxonomy): domain Bacteria; kingdom Bacillati; phylum Bacillota; class Bacilli; order Lactobacillales; family Carnobacteriaceae; genus Jeotgalibaca; species Jeotgalibaca dankookensis. The sequence continues at coordinate 685,133 of NZ_CP019728.1, read as the reverse complement.
CTTTTTTGTCGATAGTCTGTTTGCTCTAAATGACTCTTTTTATCATTAACTGCTAAGCCATTCACTATAATAAGAGAAGATGCTAACTTCTTTTTATTGTGGCGACTTAATTCCAGACACATTTCAAAGAAGTCAGAGTTATTTCGTTGCGTATGAATTGCTAAAACATTTAATTTTTCAAGTGTTACTAATGGTAAGCTGACCGCACGACTTTTAAGAAGAATAAATAATTCTGCAGTCGCTCGCGCATCCCCTGCAGCATCATGAATATTTTCATGAGAAAAACCAAAAAACTTAGATAAATCAGACAAACGATAACTATCTAAAGTAGGGAATAAGACTTTTGTCAATTCGACCGTATCTATACCTGGAATTGTTAATTCAGGCAGTCCAATATCTCTAAAAGACTGATTTAAAAATCGGTAATCGAAATTGATATTATGAGCAACGAAAGTACACCCATTTAAAAGATTAAAAATATAATCAGCAACGTCTTCGAAATAGGGAGCAGCTTGAACATCCCGATTTGAAATACCTGTTAGATTTTCAATTACAACGGGAATCTTTTTGCCCGGATTGACCATAAAGTCATATTCTTGAACAACTCTGTCCTCTTTTACAAGCGTAATACCCACTTGTATAATGCGGCCTCCTTTTCGGTAACTTGAGCCCGTCGTTTCTAAATCAACAACAGCGAACATTTCATCTTCATATTTCATACGTATTTTATACCCCGATTCTGCCGTACTTCATCACCGCTCTTTCTATTCTACTAAAAAATGCTATGAAATTGTAGTAGGAAGCGAAAGTTATTCTATTTCATTAAAAAAAGCCTAGACAGAGTCTAAGCTTTTTCGTCAGTTAACCTGGGTAAATATCTTCTACCGTTAAGTTAGGATCTACTACGATATAAATATTTCCATTCATAATTTTGGAAGATTGATGCTCATTATCGTGCCCATCTGTATCAAGGGCTTTATATGGGAAATAAATACGATCGCTTTGGACGATTACATCTGATTTTGGATGATCTTCATCTAAGTATAAAATATCCATCATTTCAATGTCTTGGAATTTTGAAATTCGATCAAACATACCAGCTTCAATACCGCCTAAATTAATATCATGTGAATTTACATTATTTGCCTCAGGATAGACTTCAATTCGTAAAGACTCACATGGGTGAATTTCTTGGAACTCACTATTACCGATACGTCCATAACTTGTAGTTACTTGTTTAATCCACAAATCACCAATATGTTCTTTATTTATGGTCCAAGTTTCACCATTACGAAAAATGAATTTTAAACGTGCCATTACTTTTTTCATGTTCTTCCCCCTAATTTCTTTCTTGTGAATATTTTAACACACTTCTAGTTAAAACAGAATAGTATCTAAAAAATTTATTTTATCTTAAATCGGCGGATCTAGGTAATTATAATGAGCTCTCACCGTTTCAGTTCATCCTTTTGACCTTCTATTTTTTTGAAATATTATCAATCCCAACAGCAATAAGGAGGACGAGCCCTTTTACAACAGTTTGGAAATAGTTCCCCACACCTAATAGAACCATACCATTAGAGAGTATCGCTATGATAAGTAGCCCTATAACGACCCCCTGCAATTTCCCTTCTCCGCCATTGACACTTATACCACCCAAGACGACTGCTGTTACGACATCAAACTCTAAACCACTCCCTAAGTTTGGAAGGGCGCTATTTACTCTAGAAAGCATAACGACTGAAGCTAAAGATGACAATAAACCAGACATCGCGTAAGCAATATATTTTACTTTTTTAACATTTACACCCGATAGAATTGAAGCTTTTTCATTGGCTCCAATACCATAAAGGTATCTGCCATAGCGGGTATTGTTTAATACAAAAAAGCCAAAGGCATAGACGAAGACAAGAATAATTATCGGAACCGGCACGTTCCATACATAACCTTGTCCTATAAAAGAAAACTGGCTGGGAAAGCCAAAAATTCCTTCACCTCCTGTTAGTATATAGGTAGCACCACTGAATATAGTCATTGTTCCAAGAGTAGAAATTAAAGGGGAAATGTTGATTTCATTTATTAAAAACCCATTAAACAACCCAAGAATCGTACCGACAACAAGTGTAATGATTATAGCTAAAATCATATTTGTACCTTGAACCATGAGTTTTGCCAAAATAACAGCGCAAAGTCCTAACATAGACCCAACTGATAAGTCTATGCCTCCTGTTAGTATAATCATCGTCATACTGACGGTAATTATGCCTACTACTGCTACTTGTCGTAAAACCGTAGTCAAATTACCAATTGTGAAAAAATAGGAGCTACTAAATGACAATACGACAAATAATACAATTAAAAATATCAATATACCATATGTGAAAATCCCTGTTCTCTTAACTTTTTCCATCTTTATTCTCCTATAATAGACTTGACGAATCTTTAAATATTGTGTGGGCTGTGAGTGTTTTGGAATTATACTCTGAGGCTATTTCTCCATTACTCATTATCATGACTCTATCTGTTATATTGATAATTTCTTCATTTTCTGAAGAAATCAGAATAATAGATTTCCCTTCTTTAGCTAAACCTCTTAATATACCGTATATCTCTTCCTTAGAACCAACGTCTATTCCACGAGTAGGTTCATCAAAAATAAATATTTGGGCCTCTGAGAGCAACCACTTTGCTATGACGGCCTTTTGCTGATTTCCACCGCTTAAATTCAGAATTTTTTCGTCTAGTGAAGCGTATTTGACATTTAATTTTTCAAGGATATCTGCTACGACTTGTTTTTCTTCTTTTTTATTAATAACACCGTTTTTAGTTATCTTATCAAGAGAAACATAAGTAACATTTTCAAGTAAGGACAGATGAAGCATCAGACCTAGGCTTTTCCTATCTTCTGTTATAAAAGCAATGTTTTCTTCAACAGCGTCTTTAGGACTATTAATTTCTTTTAATTTACCATTTATAAAAAATTCTCCAGAATTTAGCTTGTCTATCCCGAATATTGCTTCTGCCAACTCTGTTCTTCCGGAGCCCATAAGACCCGCAACACCGAGTATTTCACCTTTTAATAAATGAAAGGATATATTCTTAATCTTATTTGTGTTAACGTTTCTAAGTTCAAGGACCTTTTCTTTTTGAATCATTTTATCTTCGCTTCTTTTACTTCTTGAGAGTTCTCTACCAACCATTATACTTATTAAATTTTCTTCATCCAATCCTTGTGCAGGTTTTGTATCTATTACTTCTCCATCTCTTAAGACGGTAATTGTATCTGACATCTGAAGTACCTCGTCCAATTTATGGGAGATATATATAATACTTACCCCGTTTTCTTTAAGATTTTGCAATATACGAAAGAGGTTTTTTACCTCTACATCCGTAAGGGAGGTGGTCGGTTCATCTAATATCAATACGTCCGTTTCTTTTATGAGTGCTTTTGATATTTCGACTAATTGTTGATTCCCAATACCCATATCTCTTACTATGGTTTGAGGAGAGGCATTAAGGCCCACTTGTTTGAGAAGTTCAATCGTTTTGTCCCGCATATATTTTTTATCTAAAATTTTCCCCTTAATTTTTTCATGTCCATAAAATATATTTTCAGATACCGAAAGTGCAGGAATCACATTTAATTCTTGGTAAACTGGTACAATTCCCATGTTTAAACTTTTTATGGGTGTATTGTTCTCCAAGACATGCCCTTTATAGTAAATTTTCCCCGAAGTTTTATCTATAGCACCAGTTAGTAATTTTATAAGTGTCGATTTTCCAGCACCATTTTCTCCTACTAAGCCATGTATTTTACCCTTTTCAAAAGTGATTGAGACATCCTTTAGTGCTGTCACGCCTGGGTATTCTTTTGTAACGTTTTCTATTCTTAAAATATCGTTTTCCATCTATTCCTCCATATGACAAATGAACCGCCAATCAAATGTCGGTTACTTGTCATTAATCTAAAAATTCATCTACATTTTCTTCAGTCACTTTTGTAACTGGGAATTCTATCAATTCTTCTATGGGACCTTTTTCTACTACTTTAGCTGCCGTTTCTATAATGACTTTGCCGCTTTCAAACGGCGCTATATCTATCGTTCCTCGATATATTCCGCCCTCTTTGACCTTTAGCAGAGCTTCTTCTATGGCGTCAAAACCAACTAAAGCGATATCTTCTCCTTCTTTTCCCGCTGCCTTCATGGCTTGGTAAGCGCCAAGAACAGAGTCATCGTTGACACCTAAGACGACGTTCAAATCTGGGTGAGTTTGTAGCAACGTTTCTATAGCCGACAATCCACCTTCTCTTGTACTAGCATTGGGTTCGCCAACAATTTGTGCATTTGGAGCCAAAGACAACAATCCTTCTCTTTGTCCTTGGGCTCTCTCAAGGGCAGCTGGTATGGTCGATAATTGCAAGATAGCTACTTTTGCCTCTCCATTTAAATGTTCTGCTATATATTCACCTGCTATTTCGCCCGCTTGGAAGCCGTTATCATATTCTATGGAACCTATAAATGCATCAGGTTCTTCTACTGGCCCATTCGCAGCAATCACTCGTATACATGCATTTTGCGCTTCTTTGACCATAGCATTTAGGGCCTGTGAATCGTTTGCACTCAGTATAATGGCATCTACTTGCTGCGTAATGAGATTTTCCATCGCTCTTATTTGAGGTTCCACTTCATTTTCGCCATCGTGAATACTAAGTTCTATGTTTAATTCTTCAGCTTTTTCCTCCATACCATCTACTAATCTAACGAAATAAGGATTCCCCAGATCCATTGTGATATATCCCATTCTAAGATTTTCATTCGCCTCTCCTGATGAAGCATCGTTTCCATCTGTGGTACAAGCTACTAAGCTAAATGAAACGGAAAGCATCAGGATAAATATAAGTATTTTCTTCATAATAATATTCCTTCCTCCATGATCTGACTTTATAGCAAAAATTTTCTTAATTATATTATAACTGTTCTGAGCTCTTATTACTAAAAATTCAAATGGTCACACTTGCCATACACGCTCGTTAAAAAAACTCCTTTCCACTATGGTTTAGATACTTTAACCATAGTAGAGAGGAGTTTTTTCATTATTTAAATTTATATACTTTTAATAAAACGATCGATATTAACAACTGAGCGCGTGTGCTCTCCCATTGCGATGATTAAGTCTTGAGACTTGGCTACAATTGAAAATGAATATTTACTGCCACTTAATTCTTTAATGCGAGCCTCAATGACTACCTTTTCACCTACATTAGTTGGAGCACTGTGTTTCATACTGATAAAGGTTCCGACGGATGTCTCACCTTCATCTAATAAATTCATCATCATATGTTTACAAGTGTTTTCCATGAAAGCAATTAAGCTAGGTGAAGCAAGAACAGGTAAATCACCAGATCCCATTTCAATGGCAGTATCTTTTTCTTCTACAAGATATCGTTTTTCGAACACCTCATCCAAATAAATCAACCTTCTTTTTTCAATAAAAGTCATAATTGCTTGTTTATCATTTTCAAGCTTCTCATTAAGTACCCTTTGTTTCACTTCTTCAAGTATTTTCCCTAGATATGGGCCACCACGCTGCATACTTAAAACCGCCATAATATCTTTTCCATCCACTTTAAGATCTTTAACAGTATGAATAGGAATTGTTCTACCCATCGCCAAAAGGCCTTCAAAATCATTATCCAAGCCAAAGCCAGCAATCAGACCTTCAACCTCTAATGCAATGGGTAACCCTGTTTGAAAGAGTAGTGAATAATCCCAATAACACTCTAATCTCTTATGGAGCGCATGGTATGCCCTCTTTGTATCATTAATTTCTTTGTTTGAAAGTTTCCATGCGCGTAAAAAAGCATCCACATCTGTTTCATCTATCTTTAAAAAGTAAAGCAAACTAGTCCAAGCACTAAGTGAACTTTCAAACCTTAAAGGAAATAAAGCCAGGTCAACGAGATGCTTATCTTTATTTTGAAATCCGGGACACATATGAAATAATCGTGTTTCAACGAAGAATTTGATGCCACCTTTACGATTGCGTCCTAATAACAGCTTAGTCCATTCTTCTCGGATTCTTTCTACAGCAATTTTTGATAAAAGCGGATGGTAATCTATAACAGCTTCTTTCGTTTCCCTTTCAATATCAAAATTTAACTGACTAATAAAGCGCGCTGCTCGCATCATTCGTAACGCATCTTCCCTAAAACGCTCGATTGGATTGCCAACCGCTCTGATTAACTGTAATTCAATATCACGCTCACCATTAAAAGGGTCTTGAAGATAACCCTTTCGATCTAGTGCAATCGCATTGATTGTAAAATCACGTCTTTTTAAATCTTCTTCAAGGCTTCTAACATAGGCTACTTTTTCTGGCCGACGAAAATTTTCATACTTTGATTCTGTTCGAAATGTTGTTATTTCATAAGTTTCGTTATCTTGTAACACCATTACAGTTCCATGTTTAATCCCAACATCAAAGGTAACTGGAAAAATCCTTTGAATTTCATCTGGTGTGGCACTACTAGCGATATCAATATCAGATATCGGAAGGTTTAAGAGCGTGTCGCGAACACCGCCTCCAACAAAGTATGCTTCATAATTCGCCGCTTCTATTTTAGCAATTAAAGAACTTGCTTTTTTAAATTCTGGAATTTTATCAATATCAATCATTTTTAAACCCATTCTATCACCATTTTATAAGTCATTAGCTTTTATTTTTTCATCAATTTTTCTTAATTCATCCGTGAAAGATTGAAACTTTTCTTCGTTTTGATCACTAAGTGCTTGATCGATAAGTAGGAGTAATTGGCGTTTACGTTCTTTCCAGGCTAATCGGTTTAAAGAACTCTCTACTTTTTCTCCTAATTCAAACGACATGTCTGATCCTTCTTCAATGTTTGGATTCTGTTCTAGAATACCATAAGCGGAGAGTACTTGATAAGCATTATCAAAATAAAGTTCTAAATAAAAGGTTTCTTGCCAATTTAATCTTAAATCATGAAATGCTTGTTCTGGATCTTCGAATTTTCGCCCGTCTTTATAATAAACAAATGGATCTTGTTCACTCTCAATTGTAGCTAAACCCATACCGCGATTAGTTAGCGATACTTCTTCTATAAAATGAACATTTTTTAATAATTGCTCATGGTTGAGCAGGTAATTTAAAATCCACAATGATTCGCGGCGTTTCAATTGATTATTCTGGATAAACCAAGTTAAGAAAGACTTTTTATCTTCTAATGACGCCTTCATCATATTCCCACCCCTTTTTACTCAAATTGATTCTTGTCCATTTCTAAAAAGTAAGGATTATTTGGTTCGATGGATAATGCCTTTTTTATAATTTCAGCTCTGTCTTCTACTCTGCCTTCTTCTCGAAGGAATTGACTATAATCTTGTAAAAAGTCTAGATTCTCATCTAGTTGGTAATAGGCCTTGTCAAAGTAGTCGCTAGCTCGTTCATATTCCTCTAAATAATTGTAAGCACGTGCTAAGCTCCATTGGTAAAGCGGCTGATTCATATAATCTTCTTGAGATTCTAAAATAGAAATCACATCTTCATATTGCTCTGCCTCCATTGCCAAATCAACTTTCATCGCTACCGCTTCCATAATGTCTGGTTCAAGCTCTAAAGCTTTTTCTAGTAGTAAATGTGCTTGTTCCGGTTGCTTTAATTTCCGGTGTAGATTTGCAGCAGCTAAATAAAATTCGGCTTGAAAAGGATTTTCTTGAATCCCTTTTAGAATTGTACCGAGCGCCTCTTCTAGCTGTAAATCTGCCTCTAAGGCCTGACTTAAGTATAAATAAGCACTTAAATAATCTGGATCTTTACTTAGAAGTTCTTCAAAATTTCGAACAGCTCGTCCATAATCTTTTAACTGTAAATAACCAAGTCCCAATTGAAATAAACTATCAGAAGTATGTTTTTTTGATTCAATTTGCTCTAGGTAATAAACCCCTTCTTCGAAATCACCAATTGCATGATAACACTCAGCTAGTTGCATCAAGATGTTTTCTGCCTCTACGAAATCGGGTTGCAGTTCAATTAAGTTTTCATAAATCGGAATAGCTTTTTTAAAACTTCCAATTGCATAATAAAGTTTTGCTAATGCATACTGTAAGATGGGTTCTTCTGGCAAAATTGATATTGCTTCTAATATTTTTTGTTCGCTGACTTCGTATAGACCGATTGTTTGGTAAGCATCAGCTAACAAAAGTAGTGCATTTGGATATAGTTCATTTGTTGAATCAATTTTTAATAATAAATCAATGCCTTCTAATACGTGATCTTGATCGATTGCCAATTCTGCTAAGAATAGATCCCATTCCTCAATATGCGGTGCCATATTCTTTAAAAGTTCATAGGTTTGTTTAGCTTCACTTAAAAAACCTGCTTGGTGGAGTCTTTCCGCAAATTCAACAAGCCCTTCAATATCATCTTCCAAGAGTGCTTGTTTGAGTGAAGCTTCAAAATTAATTTGCGCAATTTCTAGCTCATTTTCTCGAATCGCTTCGAACATTTCTTTTGCTTTATCATTCAATTACTATCACCTACTTATATTGTCTAATTTCATTTTAACACATTCTAATATTCCTAGCTCTTAAACTTCCTTTTTAGTAGCAAATTACAAGATAGAAACAAAAAAACCAGAGACAAAGTCTCTGGCTTTTTTTAAAATTAATTTTTTACTGCATCTTTTAACGCTTTACCTGGTTTGAATGCAGGTACTTTGCTTGCAGCGATTTGGATTTCTTCCCCAGTTTGTGGGTTACGTCCTTTACGAGCTGCGCGGTCGCGAACTTCAAAGTTACCAAATCCGATAACTTGAACTTTTTCACCTGTTGCTAAAGTTTCTTGAATAGATTCAAACAATGCATCTACAGTAACTGTAACTTCCTTTTTAGTAAGGTTAGTTTTTTCAGCAACTTTTTCGATTAATTGTGCTTTATTTGCCATATTGTGTTTTCACCTCCTGCTAAAAAGAAAATCCATGCTCTTATGATATAACAACATGAAAACTATTTTTGAGTGGTCCAAAAATAGTAATTGAAATACCGTTTGTTTTGGTTATTTCTTATAAAGAATATCACAGAAAAGCTATCACTGCAATGATTATCACTGTTTCTGATACATTTCTCATGATTATTTCTTTTGACGAGCAATTACCTTGAACGGTGTCCCTTCAAACTCGAAGGCTTTTCGGATTTGATTTTCGATAAATCGCACATAAGAAAAGTGCAAGAGCTCAGGATCGTTCACAAATAAAATAAAGGTTGGTGGTTTAACAGAGACTTGAGTCGCATAATAAATTTTCAATCGTCTACCCTTATCAGTAGGGGTCGGATTTCTCGCAATCGCATCCATTAAAACGTCATTTAACACCGACGATGAGATTCGACGATTTTGTGATTGACTAATTTCTTTAATTTTTGCAGGTATATGTATCAATCGTTGCTTTGTAAGTGCAGAAACATAGAGAATCGGAGCATAAGATAAGTACTGAAATTCATTTCGAATCTTTTCTTCGAATTCTTTCATTGTATGGTTATCTTTTTCAATTTTGTCCCACTTATTAACTAAAATAATAATACCTTTGCCTGCTTCGTGTGCGTAACCAGCAACTTTCTTATCCTGTTCTTGAATTCCTTCTTCTGCATTCAAAACGACTAGGACGATATCAGAGCGGTCAATGGCACGTAAGGCACGCATAACACTAAATCTTTCGGTACTCTCAGTTACTTTACCTTTTTTTCTGATTCCGGCTGTATCAATCATAGTAAAGCGAGCGCCTTCCTCATCTTCAAAGGTTGTATCAATCGCATCACGTGTGGTTCCGGCAATTGAAGAAACAATAACACGGTCTTCTCCTAGAATAGCGTTGACCAGTGAAGATTTCCCCACATTCGGGCGTCCAATCAGACAAAATTTAATTAAATCATCTTCTTCTTCTAATTCCTCAGCTGAAGGGAATTCATTAACTACTGCATCTAACATGTCACCCAGTCCTAAACCGTGACTTCCTGAAATCGGATACGGGTCACCCAGACCTAAACTATAAAACTCAAATATATCTGCACGCATTTCTGGATTATCAGCTTTATTGACACCCAAAATAACTGGTTTACCGGATTTGTATAGCAAACGCGCTACATTTTCATCAGCTTCTGTTACACCTTCTCTAACACTTGTCAAAAACAGGATTACATCTGCTTCTTCCATCGCTACTTGTGCTTGTAATTTAATTTGAGACATGAAAGGCTCATTTAGAATATCAATACCACCAGTATCGATAACATCAAACGTTCTACCTAACCACTCTCCTTGAGCATAAATACGGTCACGTGTTACTCCGGGAATATCTTCAACGATGGAAATCCTTTCTCCCGCTAATCGATTAAAAATGGTTGATTTTCCAACATTTGGCCTTCCGACGATTGCTAAAACAGGATTTGGCATTTTCATCACTCCCTTAAATAATTGATAGCTTAAAAATAAGGCTGAGACAGAAGTCACAGCCAATTACTAAGCTCTTACTCTCGATTTATAATCAAAAACGTAACCCCGACGCAGGATCAATCCAACTGTTTCTTCTACAGTAAATTGGATTCAATCACTCGGGGTTGTCCGTTTTAATATTTAAAACTATTTTAGTTCTTAAAAATGTTATTCTTCATCTTGGTCTTGCAATTCCTTCAATTGATCACCTAGTAAATCACCTAAAGTGAATTTTGAATCATCATCTTCAGATGCTTCATACTTCTCAATTGTCTTTTCTTTAACAGGCGTATCATTGGTTTTTTCTTGTAACGCTTTGATACTTAACGACAAGCGATTTTCTTCTGGTTTAACATCCAAAACTTTCACTTCAATTTCTTGACCTTCTTCTAGCACTTCATGTGGTGTTGCTATGTGTTGGTGGGAAATTTGTGAAATATGAACGAGACCTTCTACCCCTGGGAATATTTCAACAAAAGCTCCAAAGCTTGTTAAGCGTTTTACTGTACCAGTATGAACAGAACCAATTGGTGCTTTTTCTTCAATTGACTCCCATGGTCCAGGTAGTGTGTCTTTAATACTTAAAGAAACACGTCCTTTTTCAACATCAACAGATAAAACTTTTACTTTCACTTTTTCACCGATTGTTAAAACATCACCCGGAGATTTGATATGTTCATGGGCAATTTGAGAAATGTGAACGAGACCATCCACACCACCAAGATCAATAAAGGCTCCGAAATTAGTTAAACGTGCAACGGTTCCTTCAATGATATCACCTTCAGAAATTTCAGCCATAAGCTCAACACTTTTAGCGGCTTTTTCAGCAAGTGCAATTGCTTTATGAGAAAGGATAAGACGGTTTTCACTAGGTTCTAATTCAATGATTTTAAATTTCATTGTTTTTCCTTTGTATTCCGAAAAATCTTCAACAAAGAAAGCTTCAACCATAGACGCGGGTACAAATCCACGTACACCAACATCCACGACTAGTCCACCTTTAACAACATCTTTTACAGGTGCTTCAATGTATTCTTCATTATCATATTTTTCTTGAATCTCTTCCCAAACAGCTTTTGCATCTACACGACGTTTAGATAACAAATAGCTGCCGTTCTCTTTGTCCTTGATTTGTTTAATAACAACAACATCCACTACATCACCGACATTAACAATCTCAGTTACTTCATCAAAAGGCTTAGCTGCTAATTCCTTATAAGGAATTACTCCTTCGACTCCGCGATCTTTGATTCCTACAATCGCTTGATTGTCTTCAATTGCTAATATTTCAGCCTGAACGGTATCACCGACTTCTAATGGTGGATAGGCATCTAACATATCATCCATTGTCATTTCTCCGTTTTCTGTAGTACTTTGTGTCATTTCTTCTTTTTCTTCTAAATTCTCATTGTGTTCTGACATATGACATTTCCTCCTTGAAAGCATTTTTCTCATACAGAAGTAATTTATTAGATTTTAATAAAACTTCTGTATGCAAACGTACTTCGTATATAATCATTTTAACATTTTGATCATACATCGTCCAGTTATCTCCATTTTAAAGCTTCATTTAACCTTTTTTTGATAGTTTTTTGCATAATCCAATATCATTTCAACTACTTGGTTGATTGATAAATTTGTGGAATCAATTTCAATAGCATCCTCAGCTTTTTTCAAAGGTGATGCCTCTCTATTCATATCATAGTTATCACGCGCAATCATATCTGCAGTTAATTCTTCTAATGATACTTGCATGCCTTTTTCAATTGATTCACGGTATCTCCTCAGCGCACGTTCTTCAGCAGAAGCTACCAAATAAATTTTGAGAGCAGCGTTTGGGAGAACAACGGTCCCGATGTCTCGTCCGTCCATAACAATTCCCCCTTGTTGTGCAATTTTCTGTTGTCGGGAAACCATTTTTTTGCGGACATTTTTATGTGATGAGACTAAACTTACATTTTGTGTCACTTCTTTAGAACGAATAACCTCAGTTACTTCCATTTTATTTATAAACACATGTTGCATACCTTGGTTAGAAGGAAACGAAATTTCTGTATCTGCTAATAAATTCAATAATGCTGTTTCATCTTCTAAATTCAGTTTATGAACCAATGCCATATAAGTTAGTGCTCGGTACATTGCACCGGTATCTAGATATGTTAAACCTAATTCTTTTGCTACCTGCTTGGCAATGGTGCTTTTACCAGCTGAGGCTGGGCCATCTATTGCTATATTAAATTGTTCCACTCTTATCCTCCTGCAAATAGAGCAAGGTCCACGCTAAACGTGGACCTCGAAGCTCAAATTTATTGTACTTTTAAAACGGTACCTACAGCAATCTCATTCGATGAAATGCCATTAATTTCTTTAAGCACATCCACATCCATCCCATGATTCAAAGCAATTCGATACAAATTATCTCCGGGTTGAACAGTATACGTGTTGGAGTATTCTTCAGTTAAGGGTTCCGGCGTTTCTTCGACAACCTCAACAGGTGGTTCTACGGATTCTACCGGCTCTTCAACAACTTCTTCTGGTTTAGGTGTTTCTGCTGATGATTCTGGTTCCGTTTCAACAACAGGAGTACTTGGTTCATTATTTTCAGCTTCTTCACTCGATGCTGGTTCTACTTCTTTTGCGCTCGATTTAGCAGAGCTTTCAGACTCTGAACTTACTAACTTACTGCTTTCAGACTCTGACTCACTACTTTTCTTACTAATCATCACTTGGTCTGCCGTTTGTGGATTTGGGTTTGCACGTGTCTGCGTACTCCAGTAATAGGTAGCGAAAGGAATAATGAGCAGAGCTAAGAACAAAAACAGTAACACCTTATACAAAGGAGCCACTTCCTTATCCTGTGATTTGCGACCCGATCTAAATTGATTATTACTATTATTTTTTTCGTCCTCATCGAATCGACGCGACCACGGTTTATCATTGTTTTTTTTCTTACTCACTAAAAATCCCCCCCTAATAATCTTCGAACTAATTGTAGCATATTTATGGTTTGAAAATAAAGACACTACAGAATAAAAAGTTCCTTGATGACTTGATCCCATTTTTTTTCATAATTAATTTGAATTTTTTTCGGTTGTGAAATCAATTGCATTTCTTCCACCAATGATTGTATATCTGATTGGCAAAATGAGCAACACCATATTTGCACCGGATCATTCTTTTGATTAAAATAAATAGACATCATTTCTCGTTTACACCTATTCTGCGTGGCTAATTGTCCCATAGCTACAAATTTACTGATTCTTTTTTCTAGGCGTTGGTTAATCAGGCTTTTTGCTTGTTCTTTGCTTAAATGCCGCGCTTTAATGACTTGGAGCATCGCTAGATCGGAATCAGATAGCCCCCACGGTTCAAGTGATTCATTCTTATCGTTCATCGTGATAATATTATCGTTTAATTGTGTTTCTTTCATTTTTTTAAATTTAAATACCGCATCTGATTTAGAATAAAGAAGTACCGCAATACTCTGCAAGCCATCTCTACCAGCTCGACCAGTTTCTTGTAAATATTCTTCTATAGAATTTGGGATATGATAATGAATAATAAAACGAATGTTCTTTTTATTAATTCCCATACCAAAGGCAGTAGTTGCACAAATAATATCTAATTCTCCATTTAGAAATTGTCTTTGAATAATTTTTCGATCTTCTATTGAACGATCAGCATGGTAAGTATCAACTGCTTGCTCCGTATTCTCTCTCAATAATTGACATATTCGTTCAGCCTTTACCTTACTGGAAAAATAAATGATACCAGGATTTGGAAAATCATTTATTAGTTGTAACAATTCAGTATCCTTATCGTTGTCTTCTATTTCTCGGAAATCATAATAAATATTTTCCCGATTTGGATTTGATTGGTAAACGGCAGTATCGGTAGGGTCTAAATTTAGTGTTTTTAAAATATCGTCAATAACTTCTTGGGGTGCTGTTGCCGTTAGAGCGAGTGTCAAAGGATTATTTAGTTCTTCTCTAATTTTACCTAAATAGAGATAATCCGGTCTAAAATCGAGTCCCCATTGCGAAATACAGTGAGCTTCATCTACAACAAATAAAGCGATTTTAAGGCGACTTAAACGCTGAACCAACCATTTAGACTGCAACATTTCTGGGGATACAAATAAAAATTTATAGTAGTCAAGACGTTTTTCAATTAACCGCCGCTCTTCAAGGTTTAGCATACTATTTAAAGCGGCTGCTCGCTTTTCACCTGCTTGATTTAGTTGGAGAACCTGGTTGTCCATTAGTGATAGGAGAGGTGAGACAATAAGGACAAGTCCCTCAGTGACATAACCACAATATTCATATATAAGCGACTTACCTGTTCCAGTCGGAAGAATAGCTAACGTATTTTCACCATTTAAAATGGTTTCGATTGATTCTTTTTGTCCAGCTCGAAAACGATCAAAGTTAAACCACTCTTTTAGATTTTTTATTAAATCTGTTTCCTCCATTTAATTGAATCTCCTTTCACTTGCATCAAACGGCTTTGAAAAAAAGGTATGTCGGGGAAGCGCTCCTTAATCATTTCATGCGTCAAATTACTATTTGGGGAAGGTCTGTGTTCGACAAATTGTATTTGCTCAACTGTCAAAAATTGTTCAAAAGGAAAATCTCTGTAGAAGAGCGCAATTTCTGTAAAATGATCATTAATGGTACTAGGTTTTAATCGTCTTTCTCTAACAATATCCAGCGCAGAGCGACCTTGAACCCAAAGCTGATAGGTTTCTTGGGCGCTAGTTGAACACAAGCCTGCTTTATGCGTTAGTTCCTTTAAAATAGCTGTAAATAGAGGAAAAAAAAGCTCATTATCCTCAATACAAGTAATAATCTTCAACCAATCTTCTTGAAAGTAAACATATAATTCGCTTTCGTCTAGATGATTATCTATCGCTATTTGTCGCCATGTTTTTCTAGATTTATCATGCCCTTCTAATTGTTCTAAAAATAAAGGTGGCTGCTTTATTTGCGATTTTTTTATAATTTCAAGCCATTCAATACCAAACTGCTTCCCAATTTCATCTTTTCCCAAACGATTTTTGTCTAAAAAAGATTTTATCCACAACTGTTCTGATGCACGAGCTTGGATTGGTAAATAATTTTTATTTTGATACCTTAACTCGGATAATACTTGTGTTAAAAAGAGAGTTCGAGAAATAAATTGAGGAAGTACCCTTGCATATTTTAATCTTTGCTTCTCTACCACTTGCCGATGTGTTCTAAAAAAAATTCTTTTAGCTTCCAAGCCTTTTTGAGTTAAACAATAGTTTTCGGTCACTAATTTTCTTTTTTGAAACTCTTTAATATGACTTTCAAAATCTGTTAATGTTAACTTGGGGAATAAATGGAAAAAAGCTGTCAAATCCATCTTCATCGTTTGAAGGAGGACCGATACGGTTCGTTTTCCGTTTAACACATGATAGAGTGTGTTAGGTTTTCGAGATTCGTCTATTGAAAATAAATCTAAAAAAAGATAATCTATATATGTTAGTTCCAATCATGACACCTCATTTGAATGATATAAATAAAAGGATGTGTTCTTTATGTATTATACCAAAATAGATCGTGAACGGTGCATCGCTTGTGGGCTATGCCAACTTATTGCACCAGATATTTATGAATATGATGAGAATGGGATTGCTTATACAAAAAAAGACAATAATACAGGCACATATCCCTTAGCTAAAGAAGACACACTGCCTTTTAAAAAAGCTTATAGGAGTTGTCCTACCGGGGCAATTATGCGTTCAGACACACCATTTAGTTGATAATATAAGATGAATTGTAATATTAAGTGCAACACCTAGGTAAAATAAAAGAAACCCATGACGACCTCGTGTAGAATGGAGTTACCACACAACATTCGACTGGAGGACTCGCCATGAGCTACACTCATTTTACCATAGCCGAACGCTCAAAAATAGAAACGCTTCGTGATCTAGGTTTTTCGATCCGCCGGATCGCTCGAATCCTTGGTCGTGCCCCTTCTTCTGTTTCACGGGAACTGAACAGGAACCCATATTATCAGTGTGATCAGGCACAGGAACGCTATAAACAAAAGAAAGCGAACTGTGGAGCAAAATCAAAGTTGACTTCTGAAATCAAAGAAAAGGTTCAGGAAAAACTAACTCTTACCTGGTCTCCAGAACAAATTGTAGGCCGGCTATTTCAAGGGAAAATTTCTTTCAAAACAATCTATCGCTGGCTCTATTACGGTCTCTTACAAGTTCCATTGTCCGTTCTGAGACAAAAAGGCAAACGACAGAAACCAAAAGAAACCAGAGGAAGATTCAATATCGGAACCTCTATTTCAAAACGACCAAAAGACGTCAAGAAGCGAACGACCTTCGGTCACTGGGAGCTGGACACCGTCGTATCAGGACGCGGACAGGCAAAAGGTTGCGTTGCTACTTTCCTAGAGAGGAAAAGCCGCTGGTACCTCGCCATCAAAATACCCAACCGTTCCGCTTCCTCAATGGAAGGGGCTATACGAAAACTGACTACGCTTTTTCCTGAAACTGCCTTCCAAAGTTTTACGACAGACAGAGGAAAGGAATTCAGCTGTTATCCTGTCATTGAAGAAGACTTAAGCATCCCTGTTTATTTCGCAGATCCTTATTCTTCTTGGCAACGAGGAAGCAATGAAAACAGTAATGGACTCCTGAGGGAGTTCTTTCCGAAGAGAACCAACTTTGATCATGTGGAACAGGAAGAACTTCAAAAAGCTTTGTACCTGATTAATAATAGACCAAGAAAATGTCTTGGCTACCGAACGCCTCACGAGGTCTTTATGGAAGAGGTGTTGCACTTAATTTGACAAACTATCATAAAAAAAGAAAGGTTGAGACAAAAATCCACCCTCCTTCTGGTTGAAACTATTTTATTGCCATGAACTTATATTGTTTAACAAGCCAAGGTTTCAATTTCGGTAATATAATTAAAATGGCAGCACTTATAATGAGCCCTTTAATAATATTAAAGGGTACGACCCCTATTACAATGTAATCTCTCAAATTTCCAACACTAAAATTTAAAATATACAAATAAAGAGGCGTAATAATAAACCAATTGGCAATAGTTAAAACAATGGTCATAGTTAAAGTACCCACAAATAGAGCAGTAATCAAGCCGGTCTTTGTTTTAGCTCGTTTCACTATCAGATAAACAGGTAAACAATATGAAACGGATGCGAGCAAACTTGCCATGTCTCCTATCGGATACCCCATATCCCCACCCGTTTGGATGTAGTGCAAAATGGTCCGAATTAATGTCGACATAAATCCACCAACTGGCCCGTAAATTAAAAAGGAAATAAGTAGTGAAACATCACTAAAGTCTACTTTTAAATAAGAGAAAGCAGGGATTACTGGAAATGCAAACAGCATTAAAATATATGCGAGCGCTCCAAATAGTGAAATCCCAACAATCCTGTGTGTCTTGCCTTTTAACATATGAAATCCTCCTGTTGAAACTATCTCAGAGAAGTATTTCTTAGGTACAAAAAAGAGCTTACTTATCCTGCGTAAAAACCAAACAGGGTAAAATAAGCTCTTTGGTTATATTTATACCAAAGAAACCTAATCTTCTTCCATCCAGACTTTACTGTCGGTACTGGAATTTCACCAGTTCAGCCCATATCAACGTTGCGTTTGATATGAGGTCGTGGACTTTACCACCGGTCGGGAATTTCACCCTGCCCTGAAGACGTTTCATATTTATATTTTTTATACATAGATAACTATATAGCATTTGGATAATTTAATCAACTCTTGAATTAAATTCAGTTTTATTCTATGGTATCGTCCAAAAGTGGTAAGCGTATCATGAAACAAGTTCCTACATCGGGGAGACTTTTAACGCTTATTGTTCCACTATGTTCTTTGATAATATTTTCAACAATTGAAAGCCCGATTCCTGAGCCATTTGTTTTCGGTTTCGTTCTTGCTTTATCATCCTTATAAAAACGTTCGAAAATATACGGAATACTTTCTTTGCTGATACCAATTCCATTATCAGAGACAGTAACGAATAGTTCATCGATTAATCCATCGAAGTTAACGGTTATTTTAATAAACCGCGATTCTCGTGTACGAGGATCAGCCGCATACTTAATGGCATTATCAATTAAATTATAAAAAACACGATGCATTTTATCAGCGTCCATTGAAAAATAGCTAATGTTATAGGCAATCTCGAGTTCACACTGGATTCCTTCGCTTTTAAGGGTTTGTGAAAAACGATGCATGACACCATTAAAAAATTCCGCTAAGTGAACGGGTTTTTTGTTCACAGTAGATTCTCCCGCCTTAATAGACGACACTTCCAATAAACGGGTGATCATATGATTCATTTGACTCGCTTCCTCGTGGATAATCTGAGCCATTTCATTTTTTTCTTGAATGGTTTCCGCGATATCATCTTTTATGGCTTCACTGTAACCCTGGATAGTTGCCAATGGCGTTCGCAAATCGTGTGAAACATTTGTGATTAAATCTTCACGAATAGATAGCAATTGTTTGGCGCTTGTTATGTCTTTAATGAAAATAACAACTCCTGTTAGCGAGGCTACGGGAGAAAATTCTAAATCATAAATCAGATGATTTTGTTGAACTTCCATATGACTATTCTTTTTATTAACAATGGCTTCATGGATGAGTTTGCGATAAGAATCTTTTATTCTTTTTTCTTGATCGTCACTCTTTATGAAAGCGGTATAATAGTCTTTCCCTTCTACATTAAAGGGGAAAACAATATTTTCTTTGGTTACATAGATGATTCCAATGTCAAGTGAGTCATAAATATGCGTCATTAATTCGCGTTCTCTTTTATTCATCAGACTATTTGTTTCAAGTACCTTACCTAGCTTATTGATTGCTGTTTCCAAATGGCCAATCATATCATTTGAGGTAGTTTCTTTATGATGACTAAAGTTATTTTCCGAATATTCATAAGCTAAGTCTGTTAGCTCCTCTATTGGCGAATAGAAATAACGTCTTTGGTGAATCGTATAAATTGTAATCATAATAATAGAAGCGATTAATAGTCCTAAAAATAGTAATTCGCTATTTTTTATAAAGGTTTTATAATGAGACACATTTTTAGATACGATTAAAACATCATCACCGACTTTACTTGAGAGGGCTATGAATGTTCGCAACTGATGATTATCATCCTTTAAGGCGTACTGGTTTGCTTTTGTTTGCGGTATATTCAGCAAATCTTTTCCCTTGCCTATAGACAAAAACTCTGTTTGAACATAGCGCGAATGTTCTTGATCAGTTACTAATTTGTTTAATTCAAACGTGTTTCCTTTTGAGACTAAAATAACGCTCACATCTGGTTGAAAAATAATTTGCCCTTCTTGTTCTGCATTGTTAAGAGACATCAGATATTTTTCAGCATATCGCATCGAACATTCAACTGTTTTAAATGAATCTGACTCCACTGTTTCTTGGAAATTTTTTTTATTCATATAATTAAAAAGAAATAACACGAAAAAAATAATTAGAACTAAAAAAATTCTGTTTTGAAGGATTTTATCTTTTCTCTTCATTTCTACCATCCTTTAACCAAAGAGAACTCTGTCTTTACTCCCCTTCAATTGGTGAAAATTTGTAACCTTTTCCCCATACCGTTACAATCATTTTTGCAGCTAAGACAGAATTTTTTTGCAGTTTTTCTCTTAATCTTTTTACGTGTGTATCAACCGTACGTAAATCTCCAAAAAAATCGTAACACCAAACCTCTTTTAATAACATTTCACGTGTAAAAATTTGTTCGGGATTCCGAGATAAAAATAAAATTAAGTCGAATTCTTTCGGGGTTAATGTTACCGGTTGGCTTGTAACTAAAACGAGCCGAGATTCTGGATAAATTTCTAGCTGTGAATATTTAATAATTTCTACTTGTTTTTCTTCTACTTTGGTTCGTTTTAAAAGCGCACTTACACGCAACATTACTTCTCTTGGACTGAAGGGTTTAACAATATAATCATCTGCACCGGATTGAAATCCCTCTACTCGATGGTTCTCCTCACCTCGTGCTGATATCATGATGATAGGCGTGTCCTTGGTTTTTCTGATTTCTTTAATGACTTCTAATCCGTCCATACCCGGTAACATAATATCCAATAAGACTAAGTCATAATTTTTGCTCTCCATCATCTGAATAGCAGAAGTCCCATCTGAAGCTTCTTCAGTCCGATAGCCTTCTTTAACTAAGTAAAGATTAAGAAGCTTTCTGATTCGCTCTTCATCGTCCACTATTAATATGGTTGTTTTTGAGCTCATCACGCACCCCTCCTTTCCTTAGTTAGGTACTTTTTATTTATCAATACTTTGCTTGGCTAAATTTTTTAATTTATCAACTTCAAAAGTTTTTAGCGGCCGTGACATACCAGGTTGGAGATTATCTAATGTTAAAAAAGCAAATTTTTCACGTTTCAATTTAACAACCGGGCAATTAATACTTTCAAACATTTTTTTCACTTGATGGTTCCATCCTTCGTGTATGGTCAACTCAACAACTGCTGAATTTTTTTTGGTATTTTGCGAAATTAACCGTGCTTTTGCTTTAGAAGTCTTTTTGCCATCAATTATAACGCCTCGTTCTAACTTTAATAAGTTTTCACGGGTTGGAATAGCATTCACCTTTGCAACATAAGTTTTTTCAACATGATAGCGTGGATGCATTAATAAGTTGGCAAATTCTCCATCATTTGTCATCAACAATAAACCGGTAGTATCGAAATCCAACCTTCCAATAGGATAAATACGCTCTTTTACATTGGGGAAATAATCATTTACAACTGTCCGATCAAATTCATCAGAAACTGCTGAAAGAGTATTTTTTGGTTTATAAAATAGATAATAAACTGGTTCTTCACGATAAATTGGTAGTCCATCTACCTCAACTTTGTCACGAGATGACACTTTGACACCTAATTCTGTTACTAATTTCCCATTAACTGTTACGCGCCCTTGTTCAATTAATTCTTCGGCTTTTCTTCGTGATGCAATTCCTGCGTGCGCAATCACCTTTTGTAGACGTTCCATTTTATCTCCCCATTACTGTTCTTCATTTTTTGTTACTTCTTCTTGCATAAATAAATCAAAAATGTCAGATTCTTGCAAGTCGAACAAAGCCTCTGCATCAGGTAATTCATTGATATCTTTTAATCCAAAGTAATTCATAAAGTAGTCAGACGTCCCGTAAAGGATAGGTCTACCAGGCGTTTCTGCTCGCCCGAGCTCTTTAACTAATCCTCTTAACATTAAACGTTGGAGTAGACTAGAAGATTGAACACCACGGATATCATCTATGTCAATTCTTGTGACAGGTTGTCGATACGCAACAATTGCCAATGTTTCTAAAGCAGCTTGAGATAATTGAGACATAAAAGGTGACACGGCATATTTACGAATGATTTCTGAATATTGCCGCTTAGTAGCCATTTGATAGCGATTTCTAGCTTCGATAATAGTTAGGCCAGAGCTGTTGTCGCTATCATAGCGTTGCCTAAGGCTTGCCACTAACTTATGAGCTTTTAAACTTGTAATATTTAGTAGGCTTGCAAGTTCTTCTAGACTAATGCCTTCATCGCCCGTAACAAATAAGAGGCTTTCCAGTGCAGCTATTTTTTCCATGATTATAAAACACTCCCAAGTAATCGTTCTAAAAAGATTTCTCCATAAAGAACCTCTTGTCTAAACCAAATTTTCTTTTGGTTAACTAATTCCAACATAGCTAAAAAGGTATTGACAATTGCTTTTTTTGAAGCATTTTTTTCAAAAAAATGAGTAAAGGGAATTTGAAGTTGATTTTCTTCGAACTTTTGATTGAACTCTTCCATAATGTCATCCATCGTTTCCTCAACTGAGAATACTTCTTTATCCATTTCTACTTGTAAAGGTGCTCTTTTTTGTAAGCGCACGTACATTCTTTGTAAAGCAACCAATAAATCTTCTTTTGTCACTTCCCCAGGATTGAGCGGGATAGCATGACGAAAATTTTCTAACTCTGCTGGCAACTTGGTGAAGTAATCGCCACGCTCATTTTCCATTTCTTTTAATACTTTCGCTGCTTCTTGTATACGTTTATATTCAACCAACTGTCGAATTAATTCTTCGCGTGGATCTTGTCCATCTTCATAAAATTCTTCATCTATTAACATTGTTTTTTTTGGTAAAAGCATTCGACTTTTGATTTCTACTAAAGTAGCAGCCATCAACAAATAATCTCCAGCAATATCAAGACTTAACTCTTGCATCGCATGAAGATATTGGAGATACTGTTCGGTAATTTCTATCATAGGAATATCTAAAATATCTACTTTCAGCTCTTTGATCAGATGAAGTAGTAAATCTAAGGGTCCCTCGAAGGCTTCAAGCTTGATTGTTAATGTATCTGGCTTTTCTAGCATTATTCACACACCGTATTATCGAGTTGGTTATTTTTTTGAGCCCATTTAGTAATCAATGGTACCGTTTCTAAGGTACCATTGATTGCTAAATCAGGAAATCTAGTTTGTAATTTATCCAAGATTTGGTAAACGACTCCTTCTTGACGAAAAGAAGGATTAATTGCTATATGTCGAACTAAAACGACTACATCACTGTGTTCAACACCAACAATACCGACGATATTCTCGGTTTCTCCGTCTTTCCACAAATATAGAGTACGATCTTCTGATTGTATATAATTATCCATTGCTTCGCGTAAACGCTCAACAGATTTAAAATCTTCAATATAGGACAATAGTCCCATTGCAATTTTTTCATAGCTTTGATTATAAGAAATAAGCACGCTTTTCTCCTCACATCTATACGATTATTGAAATAAATTATCCCATTTAGTGACCATAGGCTACTTTAACACATAGAGGAATGAACTACAAATACAATAGTGTCGCTTAATTCTATATAGCTTTCAGAATTTTTTTAATAAGTAATTTAAACGTTTTATTAACCTGTGTGGTTACTTCCACAACCTCTTCGTGGTTTAAGTTAGACTGCATTCCCGCTGCTAAGTTTGTAATACATGAAATACCAAAAATATTTAATCCAGCATGTCGACCAATAATGGCTTCTGGAACGGTTGACATACCGACGGCATCTGCTCCAAGCGTACGTGACATTTCTATTTCAGCCGGTGTTTCATAAGTAGGCCCTGTATACCCCATATAAATACCTTCTTTTAAGGTAACGTCCATTTCATTTGCTGTTTTTTTAATTAGTTCTTGATATTCTTTACTGTAAGTTTCACTCATATCAGGAAAACGCGGACCAATCTCATCATAATTAATTCCAATTAGGGGGTTTTGACCCGTAAAATTGATATGATCAGTAATTAGCATTAAATCTCCTGGTGTAAAGCCCATATTTACCCCACCAGCGGCGTTAGTCAAACCTAAGGTGTGAACACCTAACATCTTCATAACACGTACAGGCATAGTTACTTCTTGCATATGATAACCTTCGTAATAATGGAAACGACCTTGCATAGCAATAACTTTTTTACCTTCTAGCGTGCCATAAACAAGCTGTCCTTTATGTCCACTAACAGTTGATACTGGAAAGTTAGGAATTTCTTCGTATGGAACAGCGATTGCATCTTTAATTTCATCAGCTAAATCACCTAATCCGGAACCTAATATAAGGCCGATTTCAGGATTTTCAAAGCCTTTTTCCTTTAAAAAATCAGTTGATTGTGTCAGTTTTTCAATTGTAATTGTCATTGTTATTTGCCCCTTTTCGTGTTATTAAACTAATTTATTTAAAAAACTTTTACCATATTCAGTTGGTTTAACGTCGAAATTATCAACTATGGTTTGTGCGATATCAGAAAAATAACCTTGTGGTAACTTACCTGATTTTGTCATTGATTTACTATAAGCTAGTAATGGTACATATTCACGAGTATGATCTGTCCCTGGCGCAGTCGGATCATTTCCGTGATCTGCGGTGATGAGCAATAAATCATCTTCTCTTAAATGTGATAATATTTCTGGAATACGACTGTCAAACGCCTCAATTGCCTCAGCGTATCCTTGTGGATTACGACGATGTCCATAAACGGCATCAAAATCAACAAGGTTTAAGAAACTAATTCCTGTAAAATCGCGATCTAGAACTTTAATAAACTGATTAACGCCATCCATATTACTCTTTGTTCTAACTGAATCGGTAACGCCTTGTTCATTGAAAATATCACTAATTTTACCAATCGCTATTACATCTAAACCAGCATTCTTTAAATGGTCCATGGCAGTTTCTCCAAAGGGACTCAATGCGTAGTCGTGACGATTACTGGTTCGTTTAAAATCTCCCGGTTTACCAAGGTAAGGACGGGCAATAATGCGTCCAATCATATAAGGATCTTCTAAAGTAATCTCACGTGCATATTCACAAATCTTGTACAACTCTTCTAGCGGGATAACCTCTTCATGAGCAGCAATTTGTAGAACTGAGTCTGCAGAGGTATAAACAATTAAGTCCCCCGTCTTCATTTGATGCTCGCCTAATTCATCCAATATTTCTGTTCCACTTGCTGGTTTATTACCAACAATTTTTCGGTTTGAAAAAGTTTCTAATTGGTTGATTAAGTCTTCAGGAAACCCATCTGGAAAAACGCGGAATGGCGTTTCAATATTTAACCCCATTATTTCCCAATGCCCTGTCATGGTATCTTTACCAACAGATATTTCTTCTAATTTTGTGTGGTAACCTTTAATCTCTTCTACTGCTTTAATTTGCTCGATATTTGTAATATGGCCTAAACCTAACTTTTCCATTTCAGGAACATTTAATCCTGCTGTTTCTGCGATATGGCCCAGAGTATGAGCTCCTAAATCTCCGAAATCTCCTGCATCAGGAGATTCTCCAATCCCTACAGAATCCATTACAACTACATGTATACGTTTGTATTTTTTCATATAAAACTCCCCTTTTTAAGCACGAGGATGGTATTGACGGTAGGACTCTACCATTCGTGCTTTACTAATGTGTGTGTAAATTTGAGTGGTTGATATATCAGAATGGCCCAACAATTCTTGAACCACCCGTAAATCTGCACCATTTTCTAAAATATGCGTGGCGAATGAATGGCGCAACATATGTGGTGAAACATTTTTAGTTATACCTGCTTGTCTAACCATACCATTTAAATTCTTCCAAATTCCTTGCCTACTAAACCCATGCCCGTGGAAATTTAAAAAAAGATGTGGACTCGGCGTTCGACCCTTTGCTAGGTTGGGCCGACTGGTGGACAAGTATTCTTCTACCCAATAGATAGCTTCTTCACCTAAAGGCACAATTCTTTCTTTATCACCCTTACCAATGAATTGGACAAAGCCCAGCTCTAAATGTACCTCACTCAAAGTCAACGTTATCAGTTCTGTCACGCGTAATCCTGTTGCATACAACACTTCTAAAATAGCACGATCACGTAATCCCAAATCGGTTTTTGTATCTGGCGTTGTCAGTAGACGCTCTATTTCTTCAAAACTTAACGATTTTGGTAGTGATTGTTTCTTTTTAGGTAAACGAATATCATCCATCGGGTTGATTAGAATTGTTTTTTCTTGAATTAAGTACTTATGGAATTGGCGTAGAGCTGAAATCATCCGACTAATAGAACTAGCAGCTAATTTTTGGCTATCTAGATAGGTTAGGTAAGTGAGAATGTTTTTTTTGGTAACCTCTGAAAAATGATTAATATGGTTATCTTTTAGAAAGCCTTCATACTTTTCTAAGTCGCGTTTATAACTTTGAATGGTATTCGTTGCTAACCCTTGTTCAATTCGTAAATGGTGCAAATATTCTTGAATTTTATCATTCATATTTGAAACCTACTTTTACTTACTCTTTATTTTTGATTAACTTTGTTTGTCCATCCTCTTGGACAATTAATTTTTCTTTCATCAATCTGCCCAGCGCCCGTTTGAACTGAGCTTTACTAATCCCAAAATAATCACGGATTGTGTCTGGATCACTTTTATCATAGTAAGGTAATGAATGCGTCGGACTTTGTTCAAGTAAGGTCAAAATCATTTGAGCATCCCCTTCTAAAGCTTCATGAACACGTGGTTTAAGTGATAGATTTAACATACCATGTGGGCTAACCCCAATCACACGTGCCTGTACTTTTTCACCTAAACGCGGCTCTACTTCCCGTTCTGTTGGATGGATGAAACCAATATGATAATCATCGGTTAGGACAAAAGTTCCTACCATCTTCAAACGATATACCGTTCCGGTAACATCTTTATTTTGCCAACCGTCAGCTTGAGGGATTTTGGAAATTGAACGCATGACCTCTTCATCAGCCAACTCTCCCCAAATACGATCTTTTTCATCTACGGTTAAAGCAATCATTAATTGATCACCTTTTTTAGGCCATAAACTTTTTATATCTGATAAATAGTCCAATGAAACGACAATTTCTTTATCAGGTAAACCAATATCAACAAAAACGCCTAAGTCTTTGCGTACATCTACAACTGTTCCCCACCCATATTGGTCAACTTGACTATTTGGTATTGTAGGTGTAATTGTTAAATCTTTTTTCATTGATTCATAGGCAAAACCCTCTACCGTATCACCAATTTGCAACTGGTCGTTTTCTTCACTTTTATTCAAGCGATAAGTGACACCATTTTTTTGAGCAAAAAAAGCTTGTTCATTTTCGTCAGTAATAAGCGCTGTTATGACGGTTCCCAAATCTTTATTCATCTATCTTTCCTCCAAGCGGATCCATATCTGAGGATCCTCTTATTTATTCTACACTTAGGCCGAAATGTGTCTGCTTTTATTTTAACATATAACTTTTCAAATGTTATCTTTAAAATCATTTCGTATAAATAAAAACTGAGAAGATGACACTAAAAGTGTTCTTCTCAGTTTCAATCAATTTATATGATTAGATAGCAGTAGTTGCTCCTCGGTAAATGATACCACGGCGAGAATCGGCTGTTATAATTTCCCCGTCTGTTACAAGATTGGTTATATCTTGCGCTCCTACTATAACAGGAATACCTTGCGCAATCGCAATAACAGCTGCATGGCTCGTTAAACCTCCAGCTTCGACTACAATGGCACTTGCTTTTTCAATAGCCGGCATATAGTCTCGATCAGTTGTCTTAACTACTAAGATACAATCTTCTGTTGCGTTTCTATTTGCTTCTTCAGCGGATAGTGCTACTACAGCTTTACCAATAACCGATTGGTTTCCAACTCCTTGACCCGTTGCTAATTTTGATCCAATCAGCTGAATCTTCATCAAGTTTGTAGTACCACGTTCGCCAACAGGAACACCCGCAGTAATGATAATTAGATCGCCTTCTTTAGCGAAACCACTCTCTTTAGCCACAATTGTAGCCAAATCCATCATTTCATCTGTTGAGTCTGGTTTTTCTGTCACATACGGATAAACACCATAAGACAATGATAACCCACGTGCTTGACTTTCTGTAAAGGTCACTGCCACAATATGGGCTTTTGGACGATACTTAGAAATCATTCGTGCTGTATGACCCGATTCAGTAGCGGCCACAATTGTTTGAATATTTAAGTTACGCGCTGTATGACCAACCGATTGACTAATCGCTTCCGCCATATCTGTGTTTGAATAAGCTTTAAGCGTAAAGGAATCTTGACCCACAAGCGCTTCTTCAGTCCGTAAGGCAATTGAAGCCATCATTTGAACAGATTCAACTGGATAATCTCCTGCTGCTGTTTCACCAGAAAGCATAACTGCATCTGTTCCATCAAAAATTGCATTTGCAACGTCTCCTGCTTCTGCTCTTGTAGGACGCGGATTGCGTTGCATAGAGTCTAACATTTGCGTAGCTGTAATAACTGGTTTACCTAAAGCATTACACTTTTGGATAAGTAATTTTTGAGCAATTGGAACATCTTCAGTTGGAATTTCTACTCCTAAGTCTCCACGTGCGACCATTAAACCATGAGAAACCTTAAGGATTTCGTCTATATTATCCATACCTTCTTGGTTTTCTATTTTTGGAATAATTTGAATGTTGGTTGCATCATGTTTTTCTAAAATTTCAGTGATAGCTAAAACATCGCTAGCGCGACGAACAAAGCTGGCTGCAATAAAGTCAACATCATTGGCAATACCGAATTCAATATCACTTGCATCTTTTTCTGTAATACCTGGGAGGTCTGTTGAAACACCCGGAACATTGACACCTTTTTTATTTTTTAAAAGACCCGAGTTTTTTACAACTGTTACAATATGATCATTTTCTTGATCGAGTTCAGTAACTTCTAAATCCACTAACCCATCATCCAGCAGAATGTGATCCCCTACAACAACGTCATTAATTAGTCCGGGGTATGTAATTGAAAAAACATCCTTCGTTCCTTCAACTTCTGTCATAGAAATACGTATGGTTTGTCCAGAAATTAATTCTACACTACCCTCTTTCATATTATGGGTACGAATTTCTGGGCCTTTTGTATCTAAGAGAATCCCAACCATTTTACCAGTAATACGAGATGCTTCGCGGATGTTTTTGATACGTGCTAGATGTTCTTCATGGTCACCATGGGAAAAATTTAAACGTGCAACATTCATACCCGATTCTATAAGGGTAATCAGCGTGTCTAATGATTCACTTGCAGGTCCAATCGTACATACAATCTTCGTTTTTTTCATATATAAAACTCCTCTTTTCGTTTATAAGTAAAAATCAAAATGAGATTTCTTTATTGATTTGATACAAAGAAAGATACGGTACATCACGCTTGGTATTTAGGGTTTCAGAAATGTCGCTATAGGCTAGTTCAGATCCAACAATCCCTACACACAATCCGCCCTTTCCTTCCTCCAGTAATTGTACAGCATTATAGCCGAATAAACTACCTAAAACGCGGTCACGAGCAGAGGGAGAACCACCACGTTGGACGTGTCCCAGTACGGTTACACGTGTGTGGAAATTGTCGTATTCTTTAAGTTTTTCTGCAAACTCAGTTCCTTGCATCACACCTTCTGCTAGCATAATGATGGTATGTTTTTTACCACGCTCACGACCGGCTCTAATTTCTTTAACTACTTCCTCCATACGAAAATCTATTTCAGGAATCACAATACTCTCCGCACCACTACCGATACCAGCCCAAAGTGCGATATCTCCAGCATTGCGACCCATTACTTCAATGATAAAAGTTCGCACGTGACTTGTTGCAGTATCTCTAATTTTATCAACAGAATCTAATACCGTATTAATGGCTGTATCAAATCCAAGTGTATATTCCGTTCCAACTATGTCATTGTCAATCGTTCCTGGGATACCAATGGTTGGGAAGCCTAATTTCGTAAGGGCTGCTCCACCGCGATAAGAACCATCCCCACCAATAACGATTAATCCTTCAATACCGAACTTTTTCAACTGCTCGATCCCTTTTTTCTGTCCTTCTAAATCTTTGAATTCTGGATAGCGAGCAGAGTAAAGAATTGTTCCACCACGAGAAATCGTATCCCCAACATCGTCTACTGTTAACCGATGAATATCGCCGGCAACCATTCCTGCATAACCATAATTGATTCCGTATACTTCTAAGCCATCATAGATGCCTTTTCGTACAATTGCTCGGATGGCTGCATTCATTCCCGGTGCATCCCCACCACTTGTTAAAACTGCAATACGTTTCAAATTATTCACCTCATTAAGAATTTTAAAAACACTCTATTTATATTTTCAGGTAATGTTCTACCAAATCACTACTCATTTTAACACTTTTTTATGTAGAAATCTTTTAAAAATGACAAAAGTTTACATTCTTGTTATCGATAACAATCAAAATCGTCATTTTAAAATAAAATTAGACTTACCTACTAGTAATTCAAGTGATCTTGCCACTTCTTCAGAATAATTGAAACAGTAAGTTTTGTCCATTAATATTGTACGATTACTGATTGTATCAACAACGATAACCAGTGTTTCTCCGGGGTGTTTTTTCAATAATAAGCCCACTTCTTCAAATTGCTTTTTATTCTCTGGTGTTAACCGAATATAACATTTCTTTGATTTTTCTTGGCTTTTATGAACAAATTCTTCTAACTCTGTTATTGATTTAACAATAAATGATTCATGATCTTTTCCGCGTTTAACATCGAGTTTACCATTTAAAACAAGTAAACGCCCTTCTTTTAATATTTTTAAATAGCGGCGATACAATTCTGGAAAGACTGTCACGCTCAAAACGCCTGAACTATCGGTAACCGTTAAGAATGCCATGGCATCTCCTTTTTTCGTTTGTATCCTTTTAATTTCTTTTAATAATCCCATGATTTGTTCAGGTCGTGAAGCTTCTAATTCACTAATATATTTTAAGCCTTCTTGTGCGTACAGGTAATCATATGCATCAATTGGGTGCCCTCTAAGAGAAAAACCTAAGTACTCTTCTTCTTTTTCAGCCAACTGAATGGGTGACAATTCTTCACTTAAAATATACTTAGGTTCCAGTACCTGAAATAGTCCAATATTATTCCCACTGTAAGCAATACTTGTAAGCATCCCTGGTAAAGATTGACAAAGTGTCGCACGGTTGTATCCAAAAGAATCAAAAACACCACTGAAAATAAGCGGTTCAATCAGTTCTGATTTTAACCATTTTTCAGGTAAGCGCCTCAAGAACTGTACAAAATGTTTATAAGGTCCGGATGCTTTTCTCTCTTTTAAAATAGCTTGAATAAAATCCCGTCTTAAACCTTTGATACTACCTAAACCAAACTGTATTTTGCCATTTTGTACTGAAAAATTCCAAATGCTCTCATTAATATCAGGGTGAAGCGTCTCTAAATGATGTTTTTTTATATCTAAAATATAATCATTCATCTTATCAGAATGAGGGTTAATCGAATTTAATAAAGCAGCAAAAAAAGCGACGGGGTAATGAGTCTTCATATAAGCCATCTGATAAGCAATGAATGAATAGGCAACCGAATGGGAACGGTTAAATCCATAGTTCGCAAAACGTTCTATATAGTCATATACTTGTATCGCTGTACTCTGGTCATAGCCATTTTCTAGGGCGCCTGTAATAAAATGATCACGCTCTTGATCAATCGTTTCTTTGTGC
The DNA here is from genome assembly GCF_002005405.1 of Jeotgalibaca dankookensis. Taxonomy (NCBI): domain Bacteria; kingdom Bacillati; phylum Bacillota; class Bacilli; order Lactobacillales; family Carnobacteriaceae; genus Jeotgalibaca; species Jeotgalibaca dankookensis. The sequence continues at coordinate 653,512 of NZ_CP019728.1, read as the reverse complement.
TTTTTCCCGATTGCACGGCGCAAAATATCTGCTTCACCAAGTGTAAACCCAGCTAATTTTGATGCCACCTGCATAACTTGTTCTTGATATACCATAATTCCGTAAGTGACTTTCAGAATAGGTTCTAGATTAGGATGCGGGTAAACGATTGCTTCTTTGCCTTTTTTACGATTGATAAATGCTTCTATTTGCTCCATTGGACCAGGTCGATATAAAGCATTAACAGCTACTAAATCTTCAATGTTTTCTGGCCCAAGTCGACGTAAAACATTTCGAATACCAGCTGATTCAAATTGAAAAATCCCATTTGTATCGGCTCTCTTAAATAGGTTCATGGTTTCTTGATCATCGGTTGGCAGAGCAAATATATCGATTGATAGGTGTGCTTGTTCCTCTGCTAGCTGAATGGCGTTATTTAAAATGGTTAAGTTTTTTAAACCTAAAAAATCCATTTTCAATAAGCCAATTTCTTCAACATTCCCCATAGGATACTGAGTGAGGAGAAGTTCTCCCTCGCGATATTGAAGCGGAATCAAATCAACCAAGGAACGATCGCTTATAACTACCCCTGCTGCATGCGTTGAAATGTGTCGAGGAGATCCTTCAATTTTTTGGGCTGTTTCAAATAATAATTTGTTTTTTGGAGATTCTTCAATCAATTTTTGTAAGCCTGATGATTTTCTAAAGGACTCTTTTAAATTGATTCCCAATTGATTAGGGATTGCCGCCGACCATCTTCCCGCTTCTTGCGTAGTCAGTCCAAACACACGGGCAGTATCACGTAGAGACATCTTCGCTGCCAGTGTCCCAAAGGTAATAATCTGAGCAACGTGGTCCTCCCCATATTTATGTTGGACGTAATGTAAGACTTCATCACGACGGTCATCTGGAAAGTCAAGGTCAATATCTGGCAACGTATAACGTGCTTTATTTAAAAACCGCTCAAATAGCAAGGCATATCGAATTGGGTCCACATGAGTGATATTCAATGCGTAAGCAACTAAAGAACCGGCTGCAGACCCTCTCCCAGCACCGGGTAATATTTTTTTGCGACGCGCGTAATCCATAACGTCCCAAACAATTAAAAAATAATCATCAAAACCCATATCGTGAATAACTGATAATTCATAATTGAGCCGTTTAAAGTACTCTTCTCCCGCACTAGGCACTCTATTTTTAAGCCCTTCCCTACACAGATCTTTTAAATAGTTTTGCGTAGTGGTTTCTTTTGGGATGGGATAGCGTGGCAATAGGTTTTGATGTAAGGGAATATTTATGTGAATCGCCTCTGCCACTTTGACGGTCATAGCCGCTTCTTTTTCCAAATCCCATTTTGAAAAAAGTGCTAATGTTTCCGTGGCCTCTCTTAAATAGTGTTGACCCGTTAGAGCTTCTTCTTTTATTTCAATTTGTTCGCCTTTGCCGATTGCTTGTAGAACTTTCGTACTGAAATAATCATCAGCATTCAAGTAACGGACATCTCCCATGGCGATAGTTGGGATACCTGTCTTTTCTCCTAACCGTTTCAAAGGTAGAATTAAATTTTGAATGCTCTTATATACTTGAATTCCTAAAAGAAATTGTTCTCTTTCAAATGTTTTTTTCCAGTAAAGTGCTATTTCTTGGGCTTTTTCTATCTCATTTTGATTTAAAAACCACTCAATCTCTCCCGTTTTACCTGGAGTAATAGCAATAAGATCTGCCATACCTTCTTGTAAAACTTTTTTGAAAGTAAGCATATCACCTTTTGACTTCAAGGTTGATAATGCCATCAAATTTCTATATCCCTTGTCATTTTTAGCCAGTATAACGAGAGGGAATTCTCTGTCTGTTTGAATAATACCTGGTAATTCTATTTGAACGCCTATTATGGGTTTTATTTTATATTTTTTACATAATTTAAAAAAATCTAGCTGCCCATACAAGTAATTGTAATCTGTTAAGGCAATTGCTTGGTATCCTCTTTCTTTAGAAAGTCGGACTAGATCTTCTAAAGACGTTGTGGTTTGGAGCAGGGAATAATGGCTAATTACTTGAAGATGGACGAATGACACCGTACCTCTCCTCCTTCCTATACAAATCTAGTATATACGAATACGCACCGATTAAATAGCCATTCTGTTTAATATTATCTTGAGTTATTATTGAAAAGTGTTACAATATAGTGTGAGAGAAGGTGCAAAACATGAAATATATCGTAACATTAATTTGGGGATTTATTTTAGGTCAAGTTGCTTTTTATATAGGGAGTGCACTAGAAGGAAATGCTTATAACTTTGTGGGAGCCTCTATTCTAGGTTTATTTGTAGCTCTAATTGTTATCGCTATTACAGAAATATTCCCTAAGAGTAAAAGTGCAAATGTTTAATTTTTCAATCAGTGCTTAAAAGGAACCGCTATTTGAGTTAAGACTCAAAGGCGGTTCCTTTTTTATATGGATTCTGACTTAGGTTTGACAAACATCGCATCTCCAAAACTAAAGAAACGGTACTTTTCTCTTACTGCATGCTCATAAGCCTCAAGAACACGTTCACGTCCAGCAAAGGCACTCACTAGCATGATTAAAGTCGATTTTGGCAAATGAAAATTAGTAATAAAGCCATCTACCAGTTTAAACGTATAGCCAGGCGAAATAAAAATATCCGTCCAGCCACTGTCTGCCTTGATTTCACCGTTGAATTTGGTTCCAATTGTTTCTAAAGTACGGATAGAAGTCGTTCCTACTGCAATAATACGTCCACCTGTCTGTTTAACTTCTTTTAATTTTTGAGCAGATTCTTCAGAAAGCTCATAGAATTCAGAGTGCATTTCATGGCTATCTAAATCCTCTACAGATACCGGACGAAACGTCCCTAGTCCGACATGCAAGGTTAAATAAACAATTTGTACCCCTTTTGCTTCTGCTTGGGCTATTAATTCTTTTGTAAAATGCAACCCTGCTGTTGGTGCTGCTGCTGAACCGTTTTCTTTTGCGTAGACCGTTTGATAACGCTCTGCATCATCTAATTTCTCTTTAATATAAGGTGGTAGTGGCATTTCGCCTAGTGCTTCTAAAATCTCTAAGAAAATCCCCTCATATTGGAATTCAATAATCCTTCCTCCGTGATCCAAAACTTCTTTTACGACTGCTATTAACTGGCCTTTCCCAAAAGACAGAACAGTCCCTACTTTGGCACGTTTAGCGGGTTTTACGAGAGTTTCCCAGCGATCACCTTCAGTATTGTTTAAAAGCAATACTTCCATATGAGCTCCTGTATCTGGTTTAACACCATGTAGTCGTGCGGGTAAGACGCGCGTGTTGTTTAGGACTAAAGCATCACCTGCTTTTAATTCATCCAAAATAGATGGAAAATGGCTATCTTCTATCTGTCCTGTATCTGAATCTAAAAGTAGTAAACGCGATGAAGTACGATCTTTCAAAGGTACTTGAGCTATCAATTCTTCCGGTAAATCAAAGTCAAAATCACTTGTCTTCACATCTATTCCTCATTTTCTTGATTAAGTTTATTAGATATTTTTTGGTATTTGGTAACCCAGATGCTCATAAGCAGAAGCAGTTACCATACGTCCCCGTTGTGTTCTTCTTAAAAAACCAATTTGTAAAAGGTATGGTTCATACATATCTTCAATCGTATCGCGATCTTCCCCTATTGTGGCAGCAATTGAGCTTATTCCAACAGGGCCACCCTGATAGTGTTCAATCATAGTAGTCAAAATTTGTCGGTCTACAGCGTCCAGTCCCTTTTGATCTACTCGTAACAGAGTTAAAGCCTTATCAGCCATAATGTTGGAAATAATTCCATCCGCATAAACTTGTGTGTAATCGCGAACTCGACGTAAGAGGCGGTTCGCAATTCGCGGGGTCCCTCTGGAGCGTCGCGCAATTTCAATGGCACCATCTTTTTCAATATTACTATTTAAAACATTTGCAGTTCGAACAACAATCTTTTCTAAATCCTTTTCATCATAAAAGTCCATTCGCAAAACAATACCAAAACGGGCTCGTAATGGCGCCGAAAGGCTTCCGGCTTTAGTAGTTGCGCCTACTAAGGTGAAAGGTGGCAAAGAAAAGTGAACAGGGCGGGCAGTTGCATCTTGTCCCACAATAATATCTACGAAGTAGTCTTCCATAGCCGAATAAAGAATTTCTTCTACAATACGCGGCAAACGATGGATTTCATCGATAAAAAAAATGTCTCCGGCTTCTAATTCATTCAATAAAACCATTAAATCCCCTGGCTTTTCGATTGCTGGGCCACTCGTTGTATGAATATTCACACCCATCTCATTCGCGATTACACGCGCTAATGTGGTTTTCCCGAGTCCTGGTGGTCCATATAAAAGAACGTGATCGAGGGCTTCGTTCCGGAACCTTGCTGCTTCAATATATATTTTAAGCTCGTCCGTTACCTTTTTTTGGCCGATATACTCACTTAAAGTTTGTGGGCGCAAACTTAATTCAATGACTTCTTCACCATCGTCGCTTATATCACTTGACATCACGCGATAATCATCCGTCATACTTACCCTCCTTCCTATCCTTTAAGTAATAATTTAAATGCAACTCGAAGTACCTCTTCTGTGCTTGTATAATTAGTTGCTTTTAGTTGTGGCATTATTTTCGTTACTTCACGAGTTGAATACCCTAATCCTTGCAGTGCTTCTTCGGCTTCACTAATGTATGTATCAGCATGACTATTTAATCCTTCGCTTACGTCCAGTTCAGAGCCATCTAAAAGATCGGATAATTTACCCTTCAAATCTAAAATAATTTGTGAAGCTGTTTTTTTACCTACTCCAGGGAATTTAGTCAAGTATTTACTGTTTTCGTTTTCAATCGCCTGAATAAGCCCCTCATGATCCCCATTAGCCAATATGGATAAGCCGCTCTTTGGCCCAATACCCGAAACACTTATCAGCTTCAAGTACAGTTGTTTTTCTTTAAAATCCTTAAAACCATACAAGGTTTGACTATCTTCACGAACGGCTTGGTAAATATATAGCTGAATCTCTTGTTTAAGTTGCGATGAATAACGGAATGGATTTGCTACAAGAATTTGGTAACCAATCCCACTAAGTTCTAAAACCACATAGAGTGGATGGATTTCTTCCAACTTCCCACGCATATACTCATACATAATTCCTATTCCCCTTCCAATTATCTCTATCAATCATCATATCATATCCAATAAAAACATTGGATAAAAACTTTATTTTATAAAATCATGTTCAAAAAAAGTAGAAAGTCCCTTCCGGTAACTTTCTACATCTGCTTTATGATTTTTACTCAAATAAAGATTTATAGTCGCCGTATCCTTCTTTTTCTAAATCTTCATAGGCAACAAAGCGCATTGCAGCTGAATTAATACAATAGCGAAGGCCACCAAATTCTTGCGGTCCATCTTCAAAAACATGACCCAAATGAGAATCGGCTTCCGAACTTCTCACTTCTGTCCGCGTTCTCAAAAGTTTACGGTCGGTTTTTTCAGTTAGTTTAGAAATGGGTTTCGTAAAGGATGGCCAACCACACCCAGCATCATATTTGTCTGTAGAGCTAAATAATGGCTCTCCGCTAACAACATCTACAAAAATTCCTTTTTCATAAAAATCATCGTATTCACCTGAAAAAGGACGTTCAGTTGCTTCATTTTGCGTTACTTCATATTGTTCACGAGTCAATCGTTGTTTCAAATCTTCTTTATTAACCATATGTTTTCACCTTTTTCTTTTGCCTTTGTCTTAATAGTATACCTGATTTTTTTGTATTTTTAAAATAACTCGACTTAGTGCGGGTCTTGAATACGTTTAAACATTTTTTCCATGTCTTTGTTTGATAAATGAATCAAAACGGGGCGCCCATGTGGACAATTAAAAGGGTTTTTTGTTTGTGCTAAATCATTCAGTAGTTGAATCGCTTCCGCATCACTTAAATAGTGATTAGCCTTAATGGATCGTTTACAACTCATCATAATTGCCGTTTCTTCTCGTAATTTTTTCACGGAAACACGTTCTTCAGATAGAATCATTTGAACAATATCTTTTACAATTGCTTCTTCTTGTCCTGCTTCAAACCAACTTGGATGCTGGGATAGGAGAAAGGTTTGTTTGCCAAATGGTTCTAATTGAATCCCCATTTCAAGCATTTTATCCAAATTTTCATTGATTTTTAAGTAGTCATCTAAAGGCAACTCAATTGTAATTGGTACGAGTAATCCTTGTTGATTGTCTGATACATGACCGATTTCTTCTCGGAAATATTCATACTTGATTCGCTCTTGAGCAGCGTGCTGATCAATCATATATAAGCCTGTTTCGTTCTGTGCAAATAAATAAGTACCATGCATTTGTCCAAAGTAATAAAGTTGAGGAAAGTGGCGTTCAACAACCTCTTCTTCTTGCATGTTTTCAACTGTTTTAAAGATTGGTTCGTTGTGATTACTTGGTTGTAGAAAATTGCTATTATCTTTTTTTATCTCTAAGGGCTGAGGCTCTTCTGCTAACGTACTTTTCTCCGTTTGAAAATCAACTTGCATTTGTTGGTAAGTATTTTCTCTACTTGACCGACGTTCGAATGCTAGATTTTCAATCCCACTGGGTATAAATGTTGACTCCTGCATAGACAGTTGAATAGCTTCTATAACAAGTGATGCCAATGCTGCTTCTTTACTGATCCGAATCTCCTTTTTTGAAGGATGGACATTAACGTCTAGTAGAAGCGGATCTGTTTCGACCTTAATAATAGCAATTGGAAACCTGCCAACCATCAACCTTGATCCGTAGCCTTCTACAATTGCCTTTTGTAAGGTGTAATTTTTAATGTAACGGCCGTTTAAAATCAGTGTTATGTAGTTGCGACTGGCACGAGTAATTTCTGGTTTGCTAACATATCCAGAAACCTTAAAGTCCAAGTTTTCAGATTCAATGGCTAGCATTTTCCGTGCTACATCCGTTCCATAAACACCTGCTACTGCCTGTTTTAAATCGCCATTCCCGCTTGTTCTTAACATTTGATTGCTTTCATTTACAAGACGGAAAGCGATGTTTGGATGACTAAGTGACAAGCGATTTACAATATCAACAATATTCGCTAATTCCGTTTGCAAGGTTCGGACGTACTTTAATCGTGCTGGTGTATTATAAAATAAGCTTTCAACGGTCGTTGTTGTCCCTTTTCTTGCTCCATGAAGGCGTTCTTCTACAACGACTCCGCCTTCAATCCTGATGTACTTACCTGGCATGTCTTCAATTGCCGTTTCAAGTGTTACCTTTGAAACCGAAGCAATACTGGGCAAAGCCTCACCACGAAAACCAAGTGAGTGAATTCGAAATAAATCATGTGCCGTATAAATTTTACTGGTTGCATGACGCTCAAATGCGAGTTTGACTTCATCTGGATGAATGCCTTGGCCGTTGTCACTTACAATAATTTTACGTAACCCTGCTTCTTCAACATAAATATCAATTTGGGTGCTTTCAGCATCAATTGAATTTTCAACCAATTCCTTAACAATAGATGACGGCCTTTCAATGACTTCACCGGCAGCGATTTGATTACTTAACTGTGCTGATAATTCTTTAATAGTTGCCAAAATTCTCACCTTCATTTCTTCTTCAATAACTGCTTCCATTCATGCACTTGGTTCATGACTTCAAGAGGTGCATATTTCTCTAGAGGATAATCATTTAATTCTGTTATAACTTCTTTTTCGTTCAAGTCAAACTGGGATTCCATAAATAATGACAATTGCTCACCATCATCATTCACTTTTGCTTTTTTATCTTGTTTTTCTAAACGATTTAAAATTTGTCTTGCTTCTGTTAGCAAGCTCGTCGGCATCCCAGCTAATTTCGCTACATGAAGCCCGTAACTCTTATCAGCTGGACCAGGCATAACCTTATGTAAAAAGACTAACTCACCATTTTGTTCAATCGCCCCAACGTGGACGTTCGTTACCCCTAGCAATTCTTGATCCAGAACGGTTAATTCGTGATAATGGGTTGAAAATAAAACTTTTCCTTTATTTGATTGATTTAAATGGCGTAAAATCGCCTCTGCTAAAGCAATGCCATCAAATGTTGCGGTCCCACGACCAATTTCATCGAATAAAATAAGACTACGATCGGTCGCATATTGAATCGCCTGGTTGGTTTCAACCATTTCAACCATAAACGTACTTTGACCAGAATATAAGTCGTCTGCGGCTCCAATACGTGTAAATATTTGATCGAATATTGGTAATTCTACGCGATCAGCAGGTACATAACAACCTATCTGACTTAAAATGGCAATTAAGGCTAACTGACGCATATAGGTACTTTTACCAGACATATTAGGACCGGTAATGAGTAAAATATCAGTACCCTCTTCCATTTTTAAATCATTAGCAATGTATTTCTCTTTTCCTAATACTTCTTCAACAACTGGATGGCGTCCGTTTTCAATAGTAATGGTTTTTGAATCTGCCAAAATTTTAGGACGCGTATAATGTTTTTCTTCAGAAATTTCTGCAAAGCACTGAAACACGTCTATTTCAGAAATTTGTTTAGCCAATTCCTGTAGTTTTTCACTGTGTTGTTTTACTTTTTCACGTACTTCTAAAAATAGCTGGTATTCTAAACTGGCCGATTTTTCTTCTGCTTCGAGAATGATTTGCTCTTTTTCTTTCAATTCCGGTGTAATAAAGCGTTCTGCATTTGCAAGGGTTTGTTTGCGATCATAGAGTCCTTCTGGCAGAAGCGGGACGTTGGCTTTTGTTACTTCGATATAATAACCAAAAACGCGGTTAAAGCCAATTTTGAGCGTTTTAATTCCAGTCCGCTTCCTCTCAGTTTGCTGAAGAGTCGCAATCCATTTTTTCCCATTTGTCATCGCATCACGGTATTGATCGAGTCGTGAGTGAAAGCCATCTTTGATAATGTTACCATCGGTAATGAGGTTGGGTGGATCCTCAACAATTGCAACATCGATTAAATGAACCAATTCAGGCATTTCTTCTAGCTTTAAGAGCGTTTCTTGCCAAATATCATCTTGCGTTGCCAACAATATATTTCTTAGCGTAGGTAATTGTTGCAAAGAATGTTTTAATTGAATTAAATCACGACCATTAACATTGCCAAAGGAAATCTTAGCCACTAAACGCTCTAAGTCATAAACTGATGACAGAGCCTGACTGATATCCATACGTTCAAAGTAATGATTCAACAGTGATTGCACTTTATCTTGTCGCACATATATATCTGCCTGGTTTATCAAAGGCTTTTCTAGCCACTGTTTTAGCTTACGCCCTCCCATAGCTGTTTTCGTACGATCGATTAGCCACAGCAGACTACCGGCCTTTTGCTGATCACGTATAGACGTGGTTAATTCTAAGTTTCTTCTTGCATAGGTATCCATCTTTAAATACTGGTCCGGCTGGTAACGGATGGCCTTTTGGATATGTGACAAGCTTCTTTTTTGTGTATCTGATAAATAACTCAATAGTAAGGTCAGAACTTCTTGGCAACTTGCTTCTTCGATATCATCCATCACCGTTGCGATAAGTTGGCTTTTTTCTTTCTTCTCTTGATAGGAAACAACTATCCTGAATTTTTCTTTTAATAAAGTTACAAAAGAATAATCTGATCCTTGGGGTAAAACCACTTCCTTCGACTGAAACGTTTGAAGTTCATTTAAAACAGCATCAATATTATTCAATAAGGTTACGCGTACTTCTCCAGTGCCAATGTCTACATAAGCAAGCGCATAAGTCTGTTGATGTTTCTCAATAGCAACTAAATAATTATTATTTTTTCCATCTCCAGCTGATTCATCCATATAAGTTCCGGGCGTTAGCACTTGGACAACTTCACGGTGAACCATTCCTTTGGTTGTTTTAGGATCTTCCATTTGCTCACATATGGCGACTTTATAACCTTCGTTAATAAGTTTCCGAATATATTCTTTGGCAGAGTGATAAGGAACTCCACACATAGGGATAGGGTCTTCCGCATTTTTATTGCGACTTGTCAGTGTTATTTCTAAAATTTTAGCCGCTTTAATAGCATCTTCATTAAATAATTCGTAAAAATCACCCAATCGATAAAATAAAAAAGCATCTGGATTTTGTGCTTTAATAGCAGCGTACTGTTCCATCATGGGTGTTTGCTTTTTTTTCTGTGGCATTCTGTCACCTCAATCATTAATCATATCTATTTCATCTTGCATTTTTTTAAAAATAAACTGGACTATGTCATTTGCTTCTTCTAATGATGCTCGGTAAGCTTTGACCGTAATATTTTCATCCAAGAGTCGATTTAACTCAGCTAGTTCCTCAAGTGCTTTCTTATGAGCTTCTGGTTTATCGTAGTGTTCAAATTGAACTAACTCTTTTTGTTTTTTCTTGATTTGTTCAATTGTGTGGTTAATCCACTTATTTTCATGCACGTATTTTTCTAGTTCTTTATACCGTACAATTTCTTCTTTATTTGCTAGCATCGTGATTAATTGATCTAATTCCTTCGCTATTCTAGGCTCAATCTGATCAATAGTTGGTTCCAAAATCACTCACTCCTTAAATGGGCGGTCGTCATTTACCATAATTGGTTCGATTTTAGTAGCTTTACCAGTTTTATCGTCTATTTCAATATAGCAACCACTTAACAATTTACGACCTTCTTCTGGTATTTGATGACGAACTGGCATTTGGGTCAGGAAACGATTAATAATAATATTCGTTTCAACACCTAATATGCTATCATAAGCGCCCGTCATCCCTGCATCTGTTAAATAAGCAGTTCCACTTGGCAAAATACGGGCATCGTTTGTTTGGACATGCGTGTGAGTGCCGACAACAGCTGAAACGCGACCATCTAGGTACCAAGCCATTGCTTGCTTTTCACTTGTTACTTCTGCATGAAAGTCGACAAATATACATAAAACGTCCTTTGGAATCTCCTCTAAAATTTCATCTATTTTCCGAAATGGATCATCTAAATCATTTAAAAAGACACGCCCTTGTAAATTAATAACGGCAATTTTACTTTGATTGATTTGAATTATTTTATAGCCAATTCCAGGCGTTCCATCTGGGAAATTGGCGGGTCGAATCATTTTTATACGTTCGTCTCCAATAAATTCAAAAATATCACGGTTATCCCAAGTATGGTTACCCATGGTAATAAGGTCTACACCTGCTTGTAAAAATTCTTTGTATATTTTTTCTGTCATACCTCTACCTGCTGCAGCATTTTCTCCATTAACGATAGTAAGTTGCGGCCGATAATTGCTCTTTAGTAAAGGCAAGGTTTCAAAAAGCATCTTTCTACCAATCGACCCCACTACATCTCCTACAAATAACACTTTCATAATTCTTATAAGCCTCTTCTCTACACTTTGTCTATTCTATTAGTTTAACATAAAATCAGTTTTAAAATAGTTTGATGACAATAGAAAAAGACAGGGTAAAAACCCTGTCTTTTTATTTCGCATATTCAACTGCTCTTGTTTCGCGTATAACCGTTACTTTGATGTGTCCCGGATAGTCTAATTCTTCTTCGATTTTTTCTTTAATGTCACGAGCCATCAGAACTGCATGTGAATCATCAATTGCATCTGGCTTGACCATAATTCTGATTTCACGACCTGCTTGAATAGCGAAACTGTAGTCTACGCCTTCAAACTCGTTCGCAATACCTTCCAATCGTTCTAATCTACGAATATAATTTTCCAGGGATTCGCTACGCGCGCCTGGACGTGCTGCAGACAATGCATCTGCTGCTGCAACCAGAACTGAAATTGTGCTGTTGGCTTCAACATCACCATGATGGGATGCGATTGCATTAACAACAACAGGGTTTTCTTTATACCTTTGAGCAATTTCTGCTCCAATTTCCACGTGGGAGCCTTCAATCTCATGATCAAGAGCTTTTCCAATATCATGAAGTAGCCCTGCTCGTTTTGCTAGAGTAATATCTTCTCCAAGTTCAGCTGCCATAACACCTGCAAGTTTTGCAACTTCGATACTATGGTTTAAAACATTTTGACCGTAACTCGTTCTAAACTGCATACGACCAAGAATCTTGATTAAATCAGGATGGAGCGAGTGAATACCAACCTCAAAGGCTGCTTGTTCACCAATCTCTCTAATACGTTCATCCATTTCCTTACGAGCTTTATCTACAGCTTCTTCAATACGAGCTGGATGGATACGCCCATCTTGGATTAATCTTTCTAGTGCAATTTTTGCAACTTCACGACGAATCGGATCAAAACCACTTAACACGACTGCTTCAGGTGTATCATCGATAATCAAATCGATTCCTGTTAGAGACTCAAGTGTTCTTATGTTTCGTCCTTCACGACCAATTATTCTACCTTTCATATCATCATTCGGCAAAATAACAACAGAAACCGTACTCTCAGACACTAAGTCTGCAGAACTGCGTTGAATAGCTTGAAGAATAATATTTCTCGCTTTTCGATCTGCTTCGTCTTTCGCTTGTTGCTGTGATTCTTTAACCATCTTAGCACGTTCGTTGACTAATTGGTCTTCAGTTTCTTGCATTATAATAGATTTGGCATCATCTCTTGATAGTGTTGCAATCCGTTCCAATTCTAACTGTTGTTCTTCAATGATAGCTTGGATACGATTTTCTTCAGTTACTAATGTTTGCATGCGCTTGAAAAGATCTTCTTCTTTTTGATCAATCGTTTTTTCACGTCTGGAAAAATTATTATCTTTTCTATCCAAATTTTCTTCTTTTTGGATAAGTCGATTTTCTTGTTTGGCAAGTTCGTTTCTTCTATCACGAATTTCTTCCTCAATAGTTGAACGATAATTTTGGCTTTCTTCCTTCGCTTCCAACATAGCTACTTTTTTCTTTGTTTCCGCTTCTCTTTCTGCTTCTTCTAGAATTCCGGCAGCAGTATTTTTCGCTCCAGCTATTTCTTTTTCATGACTCGATTTCCGATATGCATACCCGATAACGACACCCAAGATTAAGGCTATGATAGCAGCGAAGGCAAGGTACATCCATTCCATCGTTTCACCTCCGTATCTACTCATTTTGTCGTTAAAAATTAAAAAGTTTTTAATTTATGTGTTTATTTATAAGTGTAACACATACTCTACATTCTAAACTTTGTAACCGTTACTGTCAATCAAATTATAAAAGGCCTTACAGAATTTAGTGCTTTATAAGACAAAAAAAGGTTTCGGACTTTTTTGTCCGAAACCTTTTCATTTAAATTATTTTGTTTCTGTTCCATCATTTTCTTTTTCAACTGTTGCTTCTTTAGGTGTGTCTACCCCGATACCATAAATTGCTCTCACTTTATTATCTATTTCTTCAAGCAATTTTGGATTTTCTAAAAGATAGTTTTTTGCATTTTCGCGTCCTTGGCCGATACGTTCATCTTCATATGAGTACCAAGAACCACTCTTATTAATAATGTCATGTTCAGAAGCTAAATCAACGACCTCACCAACACTAGAAATACCTTCTCCGTACATAATGTCAACTTCAGCAATTTTAAACGGAGGAGCAACTTTATTTTTTACAACTTTAATTTTAGTCCGATTCCCCATAATATCTGTACCTGATTTAATTTGTTCTGCACGTCTCACTTCTAAACGAACCGTTGAGTAAAACTTCAAAGCTCTACCACCGGGTGTTGTTTCTGGATTACCAAACATAATCCCTATTTTTTCACGGATTTGGTTAATAAAGATAGCGATTGTTTTAGTTTTGTTAATGGAACCAGAAAGTTTACGTAATGCCTGTGACATTAAGCGAGCTTGTAGACCCATATGTGAGTCTCCCATTTCCCCTTCGATCTCAGCACGTGGTACAAGAGCAGCTACCGAGTCAATAACCAAAATATCGATTGCTCCAGAGGAAATCAGTGCATCTGCAATTTCTAGCCCTTGTTCCCCTGTATCGGGTTGAGATAGCAAAAGTTCATCCACATTGACACCAATAGCACGTGCATATTTAGGGTCTAAGGCATGCTCCGCATCAATAAATGCCGCAACGCCCCCTTTTTTCTGTGCTTCGGCAATTGCATGTAATGCAACCGTAGTCTTACCAGAAGACTCTGGTCCATAGACTTCTATAATTCTACCACGGGGGTATCCACCTACACCTAGAGCGATATCAAGTGCAATTGAACCACTCGGAATAGTAGAAATTTCAGTTTCAATCTTATCGCCCATTTTCATAACAGAGCCTTTTCCGTAAGTACGCTCAATTTTTTTCAATGCTTCATCTAATGCTTTTTGTCTATTTTCTTTATTACTTGCCATTATATAGCCTCCAAAAGGTTTTTTCGTTTCTCTTAATCAGCATCCTAATACTATAACACCTACACCAAAAAAGCAAGGAAAATGTGAACGCATGTTCGGTTCTAGTTATTGTTTAAGGAACGACGTAATAAGTCCAAACCTTGCATAACAGTTCTTTGACGATTTCCCTCACGATTATGCATAAAATGATACTTATAAGCTACAGAATCTTTATTCTTAAAACTCAAACCAATCCATACCGTTCCGGCTTCATTTCCTTCGAGAGGTTCTGGACCTGCTACACCTGTAAATGAAATTCCAATATCAGTACCAAATAGTTTTAAACAGTTCTCCGCCATCGAAATAGCACATTCTTCACTGACAACACCGTATTCTTTAATGACACGTTCAGGTACACCTAATACCTGGTATTTTATTTCAGTATGATAGGTGACTATACCCCCGACAAAAAAATCACCCGATTTGGGAATCGAAACCATTTGTGATTGAAACAATCCACCAGTTAAACTCTCTGCAGCACTAATTGTTTTTTTATTATCTCTTAATAAGTTTCCGACTACTTTTACTAAGGAATTATTATATCCTTCTCCATAATAATAGTCACCCACACGGTCAATAATTTTATCTGTTACTTTTTTTATCATCTTCTCGCATTCTTCTACGCCATTTCCACTAGCAGTTATTCTCAGGGTTACTTCATGTTCACCTGCATAAGGAGCAATTGTTGGATTCGTCTGTTTTTCTATTAAATCGTTTAATCTATTAACTAAGGTTGATTCGCCAATTCCATAAAACCTAAGCGTCTTTGAAATAATAAAATCCCTATTTTTACCTACTCTTACTTCTAGGAAAGGGTAAACAGAATCTTCAAGCATCAATTTCAATTCTTTGGGTGGTCCTGGTAGTAGCAAGTAGCTATTTTGACCTTTTTCTATCCAAGTCCCAATTGCATGTCCATTTTTATTTTGGAAAGAGCGCCCATTAAGAAAAGTTAGTGCTTGTTGCTTATTACTCTCAGTCATTTCACGATTGGTTTTCTTAAAGAAAGTTTCAATCTGTTCGAGAGCTTCTTGATCTAAAACGAGTGGTTCGTTTAGGCAATTCGCAACTGTTTGTTTGGTTACATCATCTTGCGTTGGTCCTAAACCACCTGAAAAAATAAGTAAATCACTTCTTTTTTCAGCAATCTTTATTGCTTCTTCAATTCGATCAACATTATCACCGACAACCGTTTGAAAATATGCATTGACGCCTAGTTGCGACAAATTATCAGCTATATAAGTAGCATTTGTATTAACGACCTGACCCATCAATAGTTCGGTTCCTATGCAGATAATTTCAGCAATCATATATCTTCCTCCTATACATATATATGCGAAGCGACTAAATTTCAGTTAAAAAAAGAAAACAATTTTTAAATTGTTCTCTTTTTGAAGCCTAATCTTAGTTATCAAATGAATCTGTAAATACTTGTTTGTTTTTAATAAAATAATCAGCACCCGAATAAACAGTAAAGAATAAACAAATATACAGCATGATTGTAGCAACGGGTAAACCTAATCCTTCAAACGGAAGGTTATCTAGAAACAAAAGAATGATTGCTAGCATTTGTGTCATTGTTTTGATTTTACCAGGCCAAGCAGCTGCCATGACTTCCCCACCTGTTACCAACAATAAACGCAGTCCGGTTACCGCTAGCTCGCGACTAATGATAATTGCAACCACCCAAGCGGGAGCTAACCCTTTTTCAACTAAAATAATAAAGGCAGTTGCGACTAACATTTTATCTGCCAATGGATCAGCAAACTTACCAAAATTAGTAACGATGTTGTCTCTCCTAGCAATATAGCCATCCAACCAATCGGTAAAACTGGCGATAGCAAAAATAATTGTTCCGATTAAATCGGATGTAGCAATTGTCGATCCTAATAATTCTATTGCTCCCCAGTTAAAAGGAACAACCATTAAAATAATAAAAAGTGGAATCATATAAATTCGTAACACAGTTAATTTATTTGGTAAATTCAAAGTAAAAAGCTCCTAACTATATTTTCTAATGTTACTCTATTTGGAAGGTTAATACTTGAGATTCTGTGGTTTCAATATTATCCGGCAAATTCACTTGTTCATCTCCAATAGTGATTGAAGTTGAAGGAAGGTATCCTACCGAGATAACAATCTCTTCTATATTGTTATCAAGTTCTATTTCTTCCTGAGAACCAGCACTAATCGTACCTTCAAATAGTGTTTCATCGCCAATATCAACCCTTACCCAAGAATCTCCTGTTGGATTAATATCCAATACAAGTGTAGACGGAAATTCCAATTGTGTGACGGAATATACGGGTGCTTCTAAATCGAATCCAGTTTGATTAATTTGTGTGATCCCTGTATCAGCTGCAGCTTCTTCAGAATCAGTACCTTCTTGTGAGGGCACCGTTTGGGTTTGATTAATAATCGATTGGTTTGGCTGTATCGAATTATCCCGGTTATAAAAACCATAAAACCAAATCATTCCTAATATTAAAATAAATAATAATAGAACTAACAAGGTCGCTAATGTAGCTTTCGCTTCACTATTATAAGTAAAGGCTAACCCCTTTGTGTTTTTTCTGACTTGTGAACGGGTTAATCGTTCCTTATCATCAGTATTCGTTTCTTTAACAGGCGGTTCAAGGCTAGAGTCCAAATTGTAAAAATTTAAATTGTCCTCATTCAAGTCAACGTCTACTATATCTGCATACTGGCGAATAAATGTTTTAATAAAAAAGTCACCCGGAAGCTCTTCGAACTTATTTTCCTCAATCGCAATGAGGTAACGCTTTTGAATTTTTGTAACTTGTTGTAAATAATCTAAAGTATATCCTTTTGCAATTCGTCCTTTTTTCAATTTTTCACCAATGTGGTTCGATTGACTCACTCCAACACCACCTTCCATATTTTTTTACTTATTATAGCATATTATTTTCTAGTATATAGAAGTAGACGACTATTTTAGCCAACCACCACTAATTGTTAATGACTGCCCAGTCATATAACTACTTTCAGGTTGTAAGAGTTGGCTTACCCAGAAACTTACTTCACTCGCTTTTCCTAATCGACGCATTGGAATTTCTTGTTTTAAAACTTCTAAATCATTATCTGAATAGTGTTCATTCATATGCGTATCAATAGCACCAGGGCTAATGGCATTAACGGTTATTCCCCAACTTGCTACCTCTTTGCTATAAGCCCTCACAAAGGCCAGTTGGGCCCCTTTAACTGTACTATAAAAAACTTCATTCCCACTACCCATTTCGCCATATACTGAACTTATAAAAACGACTCTTCCATTTCTATCGCGGTGAAGTTTATTTTGAAAAGCTTGTGTGATTAATATTGGAATTTTTACATGCATCTTCCATAACGTATCCATTTTTTCAGACGTTAGATCTTTTAAAAGTCCATATTCAGTTGTTCCGTGCGCAAATATAACTGCATTGAGTGAAAATATTTGTTTCTTTAGACGCTCAATTGCATAATCTTCCTCAAGATTAACTTGCAATGGGAAAAAATCTTGCTCTGGATAAAGAATGGTAAATTCATAAATTAAATCATCTACTACTTTCTTGTTCGAATGATAATGCAAATATAAAGACCAACCATCTGCCGCTAGCTTTCTACAGACACTTCTGCCAATGTCCCCGGAAGATCCTGTGACAAGAGCGCTTTTCATAGATCGTTCACTCGCTTTGGTTTAATTATAAACGTACTAATAGCATCTTCGCGAATATACTGTGCTGCAAAATCTTTTACATCATTTAAAGAAATAGCCTCTAAACGTTCTATTCTTTTAAACATTTCAATTCCACTAAAGTATAAATAACCATATTGGTTAGATATATATTCTAAAGAATTGAACGCTTGCAATTGCTCGCCGATAAACGCACGCTTAAGAAGTTGGAAGTTTTCTTCATTAAAATCAGCATCTTCTTGCCAGTTGACTAACACCTTTTTCCACTCGCTGATTACTTGATCAGGCTGGTTTGTGTCAACTTCTAACGATAAAAAGTTGAAAGTACGATCAATATTAAAATTATAACCAAAACTATCATCGACAATACCTTCGTCATACATACGATTAAAGTTATCAGAGCCTTTACCGAATAAAAGTTCCATTAGCAGTGTTCCTATCAAATAATAATTATCTGCCTCGTCACCTGCATTTGGTTCAATTAACCCTTTGAGTCCCATCATTACTTTAGGACGCTTAACATCCATTTGAATCTCTTTATGCGGAATAATATCTTCAATGTTTTCCGTTGCAGTAAAACGCACGATTGGCTCTTCTCTAGCAAATTCTTTTTTATGCTGATTGATCCGAACTGCTTCTATCACTTCTTCAGGATTAAAGTTACCTATAATAACTAAATTCATATTTGATGGATGATAGAACGTATCGTAACACATTTGAAGAATCTCTGGCGTAATCTCTTGGATACTCTCAGCTGTACCGGCAATGTCAATTGAAATAGCATGCTTGGGATACATATTTTCTAACAACCCATAAAATAATCGCCAATCGGGATTGTCTTCATACATCTGAATCTCTTGTGTAATGATACCTTTTTCTTTCTCTGTTCCTTCCTCTGTAAAATGAGGATCTTGAACAAAGTTTAATAAGGTCTCAATATTTTCCAGTACACGACTTGTTGCAGAGAACAAGTAGCTTGTTTGGGTAAAGGAAGTAAACGCATTAGCAGAAGAGCCTAATTTAGAAAAATCTTCAAACGCATCATGCTTTTCTCCTTCAAAAAGTTTATGTTCTAAAAAGTGGGCAACACCATCCGGTACTCGTAATTCACGATCAGACTGTAAAGGAATAAAATGGTTATCAATTGAACCAAAATTTGTAGTCATAATTCCGTAGGTTTTAGCAAAACCAGGTTTGGGAATCAATATAACCTGAAGGCCATTTTGAAGTTTTTCATAATAAACTACTTCATCTAATAAAGGATATTCAACTTTATGCATTTGGTAATTCCTCTCCTTTCAAAAAGAACAGTGCTTGGAGTGTTAGCTGTCCTGCAAGGTTCATAACTTCTTCTTTTGTAACCTGACTGACACCCGCTAACCATTCATCATCAGAAAAATCTTTTCCTCTCAAGATTCGATTCGAATATACCTTGGATAATGAACCAGACTGGCTGTCATCATTTTGGTTGTAATGATTGATTAGCATATCTTTGGTCTGTACAAACAGCAAGTCCGAAAAATCACCTTTTTTCATTGCTTCTAATTGTTCGAGGACAATTTCTTCCACTTGATCTTTTTTATCAAATGCGATTCCTGTTTGGACAACCATTGTTCCGCGAATAAAATCCATAAAACTAGAAGCGGAATAAGCAAGGCTTTCTTTTTCGCGAACATTTTGGAATAGTTTGGAATGAGGGAATCCACCAAATAAACCATTAAAAACGATTCCAGCAAAATAGGTTGATTCATTATAATAAGCTGGGGAATGGAATCCCAAAAGTAATTTCCCCTGGATGACTTCTGAAACTTCTTCAACTTTTTCGACTATATCGCGTGTAGGTAATGTTACAAATGGGAATTCTAGTAACGCTTGACGATCTTGAAGGGATTCCTTTTTTAATATCTCATCTATTCGTTTTAAAGATACATCTCCTGAGACAAGAACATCAACCGTATCTGACTCAATCATACTTTGGTAAGTTTGATAGAGTGACTGACTCGTAATTTCATCTAAATATTCTTCTGACCCCATCCCCAGATACCTTTGTTTTGTTCCTTTGAATAGAAGTTGATTTAACTTCATAACAGCATAGCGTGATTTATCATCATTTAATGAACCAAAATAATGTTTGAGATTTATTTTCTCACGATCAAAAGTTTTTTGATGGAACTTTTTATTTTCAACGTTAGGATGATGAATAATTTCTCTTAAAAAAGAAAATGCTTCCTCTAACAAATGATCATCCCCACCAATATACCGGTCGTTCACGACATTTAAACGAAAGGTTACGACATGTTGGTCACCATATCTTTGCGACCCAGAACTCAAAGAAGCACCATATAACCATGACATTTGGTTATCTAGAGCTTTTTGAGATGCATATTTTTTTGTATTTGTTACTAAGATATTTTTTAGTAACGTACGTGCCGTTGCCGTTTCCGGTTCATATAAGGTTCTAAATTTGTATTCAATAAGGACTGTTTTGAACTTATTTGTTGTTTGAATATGTGCTTGAACACCGTTTGCTATTTGTAAATCCATTTGATCACTTCCTCGTCTTAATTGCATATACAATGAAACTATACTCTACTTAGTGGGCATTTACAAATTATGAAAACAAAAAAACATACGACTTTTTAGGGTCATATGTTTTTTCACTAACCTGTCTATTTTGTTTTGACATAGGTTGTCCCATTTGCTGCTGGTCCTTTGGATTTCCCAATAAAACCAACTAAAATAACAATGGTTAACACATAAGGTAAAATAAATAAATAGACGTTTGGAATATCTTTGATAATTGGAATATAGTTTCCAATGACACTTAGACTTTGTGAAAAACCGAAGAATAGAGCTGCGCCCATCACACCAATTGGATTCCATTTCCCAAAAATCATCGCAGCCATCGCAATAAAGCCTTGGCCAGCTATTGTAGCATGTGAGAAGTTTAATGAAATTGATTGTGCGACGATAGCCCCACCAAATCCACCTAAGAAACCAGAAATCATTACTCCTGCGTAACGCATTAAATAAACATTGATTCCTAGAGTGTCAGCTGCTTGTGGATGCTCTCCTACAGAACGAAGGCGCAACCCGAATGTTGTTTTGAATATTATGAAATAACTAATAATTGCTACAAGAATACCCACATGAGCAACTGCTAGTGTATTAGTAAAAAAGATTGGTCCAATAATTGGAATATCTTTTAATATAGGAAAACTAGTTTTTCCAAAGTTTTTTGAGATAAATTCTGTTTGTCCTTTTTGGTAAAGGACTTTTGTTAAAAATAAAGCGAGTGCCGGTGCTAATAAATTCAAAACAGTACTAGAAATAATATGATCAGCACGTAGGTTAACGGTTGCAACTGCATGTATGAGAGAAAATAAAATCCCAACAATTCCACCCACTAACAAAGCTACCCAAGGTGTTGCATTTCCAAAAACATTAACAAAACTCAAGTTGAAAACAATTGAAGAAAAAGCTCCCATAACCATTATTCCTTCAATCCCTACGTTAACAATCCCACTTCGTTCAGAAAAAGTTCCACCCAAGGCTGCAAATATCAGAGGGGCAGAATAAACCAAAGTATTCGACACAACTAACGTCAGTATTCCGATGATATTCATTTAAGCCACCTCTTTCTTTTCTGTTTTTTTCATTTTTGATAAGAGTAAACGAATAATATAGTTAGCGCCGATAAAGAATATAATCATCGCAATCACAATATCAACAATTTCATTAGGGATTCCTGCCACTAAAGGCATAGTTGTCCCACCTGTTTTCATAACACTAAATAACAAAGCAGAGAATAAAATACCAATTGGGTTACTTGATCCCAGTAATGCCACACCTAGTCCATCAAAACCAAGTTGTGGAATTCCACCCTGAACAAATAGGTTTTGGAAATTTCCCAATCCTTCCATGGTTCCACCTAACCCAGCAAGTGCCCCACTCATTAACATGGCCAAAATAATATTTTTCTTAGCATTCATTCCAGCATACTCAGTTGCATCCGGGTTAAGACCTACAGAACGTAATTCAAAACCAAATGTTGTTTGGTTCATAAATATCCATACAAGAAAAACCATAATGATCGCAATAAAAATCCCACTGTGAAGCGTTGAATTATTAGTGATTGTTGTCAGAAACGGTAAACGAAGACTAGCGTTTTGGCTAATTTTTTCTGTTGAATCGCCAACTTCTGCCATATAAGTCCGGACAACATGATTCACAACATGATAAGAAATATGGTTAAGCATAATGGTTACAATTACTTCACTTGTGCCAAAATAGGCACGGAGATACCCTGCAATGCCGGCCCATAGGGCACCAGCAATCATACCTGCTATAACAGCAAGTGGTAGAAGTATTAATTTCGGTAAGTCTGGAAAAGCTTGAGCCACAAAAACAGAAGCGAACCAACCCATTAACATTTGTCCGGATAGACCAATGTTAAAGAACCCTGCTGTGTTAGCTACGGCAAAACCAAGACCAATAACGATTAAAGGAGCTGCTAGTCGAAGGGTCTGACCGATATAAAAAGGGTTTGCGACTGCTCCGGTAACCATGGCACGATATCCTGCTATCGGATCATAGCCAAACATTACCATGAGTATTGCCCCTGCAATAATTCCTAATATAATTGAGAAAAAAGGAATAGCCAGCGACTGAAACCGTTTGTCGTCGTACAGATTACGCATCTTTTATTCCTCCTCCTACATTCATTTCTGCTAATTCTTCACGCGCTTTTTCAAGTGTACTACCTGTCATCAGTAATCCCAATTCACGTTCACTTGTTTCAGATGGTTTTACTTCTGCGACAATATTACCATCATACATAACCACAATGCGGTCTGAGACATTTAATATTTCATCTAATTCAAAGCTCATCAGGATAACTGCATGACCTGCATCACGATGATTGACTAATCTTTGGTGAATAAATTCAATAGCACCAACATCCAACCCTCGTGTCGGTTGAGCCGCAATTAATAAATCCGGTTGTCGCTCTAATTCGCGAGCAATAATGGCTTTTTGTTGGTTTCCACCAGATAAAGAGCCAGCTGTTGAGCGCTCACTTTGAGTCCGCACATCAAATTCTTTAATGAGTCGAACTGCAAATTTATCCATTTCATCTTCATTTAAAAAATGATTTTTACTTAACGGTTCTTTATAATAACTTTGTAGTGAAATATTCTCACTTAAAGTCATTGGTAAGATGAGTCCATGACGTTGGCGGTCTTCCGGAATATGACCCAAACCAGTTTCAGTAATTCTTCTAGGTGGAAGATTCGTAACATCCTCACCGCTTAAACGGATGGTGCCACTTTCTACTTTACGTAAACCCGTTATAGCCTGAATGAGTTCTGACTGACCATTGCCGTCAATACCTGCAATCCCGACTACTTCACCTGCACGGACCTTCAAATTTAGACCTTTAACAGCTTCCAGCCCACGACTTTCCTTGACATGTAAGTCATCTATTTCTAAAACAACATCTTTTGGATTAGATTCAGTCTTATCAGTTTTAAATATAACGGAGCGTCCAACCATCATGTCTGCTAGTTCTTGTTTTGATGTTGTAGCCGTGTTTACGGTTCCAATACTTTGTCCTTTACGTATAACAGTAACTTTATCTGCAACTTGTTTTATTTCATCTAATTTATGAGTAATTAGAATAATTGATTTTCCTTCTGCAGCTAGGCCCTTCATTATAGACATTAACTCATCAATCTCTTGAGGTGTTAAAACAGCTGTTGGTTCATCAAAAATTAGTATGTCTGCTCCTCGATAGAGCGTTTTTAAAATTTCAATCCGTTGTTGCATCCCTACCGATATGTCAGCTACTTTCGCTTTTGGATCAACATATAAGCGATACTGATTCGATAAATCTTTAATCATTTTTTGTGCTTTTTTATTATTTAAAACACCGGCTTGACTTGTTTCTTTACCTAAAATAATATTTTCAGTAACAGTAAAATCATCAACAAGCATAAAATGTTGGTGAACCATTCCAATACCAAGTTTGTCTGCGATTGTAGGTGATGCAATATCTTCTTCTTTCCCGTTTACTTTAATGACGCCACTTGTTGGTTGAAGTAAACCAGAAAGGATATTCATTAGCGTTGATTTTCCAGCACCATTTTCTCCTAAAAGCGCATGGATTTCACCTTTTTTAACTTTGAGATTAATATTATCGTTTGCCTTAAAATTCCCGAAAGCCTTCGTGACATTGAGCATTTCAATAACCACGTTCTCCTCAGCCATTAGCTTTCCTCCTTATTAAATCTTATTTAAAATAATTACAACTATTATACTAGAAGAATCTTTAGATGACTATAGCTTTATTAATTAAAATATGATGATAATTAGTATGGATTTCGTTGAAAAAAAGGGTAAAAAAGGGTTGGAACAATTGTTCCAACCGACTCACAAGTGTTATCTATTGTTATTTAATTATTCAGCAGGTGATTCAGGTACTTCGATTTCACCATTAATAATCGCTTCTTCTGCTTCTCTAACTGCTTCAAGTGCTTCTTCACTTAGCACACCATCGGTTAAGCTTACACCGTTATCTGCCAAACCAAGGAATTGTGTTTCATTAGCTGGAAATTCGCCATTCAAAGCTTTATTAGCAATCTCTTGAGCGGCAGTTCCGACACCTTTAACTGTTGATGTTAAAGTTAAATCACGTACTTCCCCATCAATTTCTAACTTACCTTCTTCTTCTTGGTCACGGTCAACACCGATAACATATACTTCTCGACTTGGATCAGCCGTTACAATATCACGCGCTTCGGAGAAGACACCATTTCCAGCATTACCAGCTGCTTGATAGATAATATCCGCGCCGTTTGAGTATAGGCCGTTGGCAATTGATTTAGCTTGTGCTGCATCTGCAAAACTACCTACATACTGAACTGAAATTTCAATATCAGGGTTTACATGCTCAACACCAGCAACAAAACCTGCTTCAAAGCGGTCAATTACCACACTTTCCATACCACCTACGAAGGCCACATGGTCAGTTTTAGTTGTTTTAGCAGCTGCAACACCAGCTAAAAATGCCGCTTCGTTATCATAAAATAAGACAGAAGTTGTATTTTCACCCTCAATTGTATCGTCAATGATAGCAAATTTAGTATCTGGGTAGTTATTAGCAGACTCTTGAATTGCATCTTTTAGAAGATAACCAACACCAAACATCACATCAAAACCGCTATTCGCACCTGTTGCAAAGTGTGTAATGAAATCAGATTCATTTTCAGATTGGAAGTAGTCATAACCACTTAATCCTTTTTCTTTTCCATTTTCTTCACCCCATGCTTTCAAACCTTCCCAAGCACTTTGGTTAAAGGACTTATCATCAACGCCGCCTGTATCTGTAACCATTGCGACTGAAAAATCATCACCTGCTGTTTCGACAGATCCAGATGACACTTCTTCTCCTTCGCTAGAACATGCAGCAAGTAATACGCTGGCACTCATTCCTAGCGTTAGTAAGCTGATTAATTTTTTGTTTTTCAATATAAACCCTCCATTTTGAGTAAATTCACTCTATTTTTGCAAGTTCATCTCTCGCTTAGTTAAAGAATAGCACATTTAAAAAAATTAAGGAATATACTTCAGTTAATTATTATCTAATTTTCATTTTACATTAATGACTTGTCTCTTTGAAAACACTTACTATCAAATTAACTCCGTAGAATCCGAATTATCTTCTATCATATCACTTGTAACATTCACTTTTCTAGGTTTACTTCCGTCTGCTGGCCCTACGTAACCACGCGCCTCCATATCGTCTATAATCCGAGCAGCTCGGTTGTAGCCAATTCTAAATCGACGTTGTAGCTTAGAAATACTAGCGGATTCTTCATCAATAATAAATTCTAATGCTGGTTGGAAGTATTCATCTTCGGGTTCATCTGTTTGAACCGGTGTTGTATCGAGTTTCATCATTTCTTCAGAATAATTGGGTTCTTGCTGCTCTTTAACAAAAGTAACAATCCTTTCCACTTCAGAATCAGAAATATAGGCACCTTGAACACGTTTGGGTTTATTCTCCCCCATAGGGCGGTACAACATATCCCCGCGTCCTAATAATTTTTCTGCGCCTGATCCGTCTAATATCGTTCGAGAATCAATTGAACTCGAAACTGCAAACGCAATTCTGGATGGGACATTTGCCTTAATAATTCCTGTAATGACGTCCACACTAGGTCTTTGTGTAGCTAAAATCATATGAATACCAGCTGCTCGTGCCATTTGAGCTAAACGCGTAATGGCATCTTCGACCTCATTACTTGCTACCATCATTAAATCAGCTAGTTCATCGACTATTACAACAATATAAGGTAGTTTTGGATTGTTTTCTCCTGTTTCAATATTATGTTCAAGGACGAGCTCATTGTAGCCATCAATATTTCGCATACCTGTTCCAGCAAACAATTCATAGCGCCTTTCCATTTCTGCTACCACTTTATGTAGCGCTTGAGCAGCTTTACGTGGGTTCGTAACAACTGGTGTTAAAAGATGCGGTACCCCATTATAAACATTTAATTCTACTTTTTTTGGGTCAATCATCATCATTTTAACTTCGTTTGGTTTAGCTTTCATTAAGATGCTAATAATAATACCGTTGATACTTACTGACTTACCACTCCCAGTTGCTCCGGCAATTAAAAGATGGGGCATTTTGGTTAAATCCGCATATTGGACAGAACCAGAAACATCTCTTCCTAGCGGAACTTCTAATAATTTATCTGCATTGGAGTGGCGCTCAATCACACTTCTAAAAGAAACCGTACTTACTTCACTATTAGGCACTTCAATACCAATAAATGATTTCCCTGGTATCGGTGCCTCTATTCGGATATCTTTTGCTGCTAAGGCCAACGCTAAGTCATCAGACAGGCTGACAATTTTACTAACCTTTACCCCCACAGCAGGTTGGATTTCATACTTTGTAACTGAAGGACCTAAATTTGCTTTACGAACTTTAGCATCAACACCAAAACTAGAAAAGGTATCTTCTAATTTTTTTACATTTTTTTCGATAATTGTGTATTCATTTGATTGATCTGTTGGAGGTAATTCTTTAAGCAAAGTAACCGGAGGTAACTGATAATCTCGATTTTCAGCTTCTGCTTCTATTTCAAAACTTAACACACCTTCGTTATCGTCCTCACTATCCATTTCCTCATTTTGATCGTTTAATAAATCATCCTTTTCTACTGCTAGTTTTAATTGTGATAACTCTTCTGTTTGATAACTATCAATTGTTAATTGTTCGTTTTTTTCATTTTTTAAAGCAGTATCCTCTTCTAAATTTTTTGCTACTTTATTTATTTTATTCTTAGCATTATCTAACCAAGAAGTCTTTACACTTTTATTTTCTGTATAATCTTGTGATCGTTCAGTATTCATATGGTTATTTACAACAACTGGATTCTCTGTTTTACTCTTTTGTGATTTTTCTTTTGCTGTAGCA
The DNA here is from genome assembly GCF_002005405.1 of Jeotgalibaca dankookensis. Taxonomy (NCBI): domain Bacteria; kingdom Bacillati; phylum Bacillota; class Bacilli; order Lactobacillales; family Carnobacteriaceae; genus Jeotgalibaca; species Jeotgalibaca dankookensis. Next base: position 626,007 of record NZ_CP019728.1, on the reverse strand, counting down.
AATTTAGACTTAACAAATCTAACTACAGGACTTAACAGCTGTTTGATTGAACGAATGACATATAATGTAAACGTTCGAATTTTATCCATAATATCCTTTGTCGTTAAACCTAAAGCAATACAAATACCCCAAAATAGTAGAATGGCTACAATCACGTAGGTTCCCCATTGTGCAAACAAAAAATGACTCACTGTGTATAAAAGAGCACCAATCATTCCCCCGCCCATGATGCCTGAAATAAGGCCAGCATTCATATCAGCTAGAAAACGCAGCAACGTTATTTGAAACAATGAACTGTTATCATTGATGACATGTTTAAATGTCAGAGCATGTAATAGTAGCATGCCTGCTGCTAAAATAATCAGTAGTGAAAATAAATAACGTTTTCTAATACGTGGTTCCCTGCCTATTATGAGTAAATATAGACCATAGATACCAAATAAAGAAAGAGGGATCTGATAGACTTCTCCAAAAAAGAACCGGAAAAAATTCGCAACTAATATCCCGATAAAACCTAGGTGACTTATTCCTAAAACTGCTGCAAATACGAATAAAATGCCTATTAATTCATAAGACATTCGACTCGTTTTTTTTCTAGGCCGATTCAATTTTCTCTTTGTAGTTTTTTGTCTTGCCATAACGCTCACTCATTTCTAATAAAATCATATACACTATATGACATTATAACATGTTTATAGAGGATTCCTTAAAATTTACAAAGATACTAAAAAAACAGCATTCCTTGAGGAAATACTGTAAACCACCTTAACTGATTCTTTTATTATCTTTTAATAAAATTAACCCATGGTATATTTGTAAATCATCTGAGCATGACTCGCAATAAGTAGCTTCTTCCTTAGTCCAAAAAGCTGTTAGATATGGTTCCTTTGTTTTTCTATTTGGATATTTCTTAGATAAGACGGCTAGTTTTTCTTCATAAACTTGAAGTGCTTGTTCAAATTTAGGAAAGGATTCGTTCCTTTCAATTAATAATTCCCAATTATCAAAGAACCACCAAGGTTCATATTCGCCTTTCATTGTAATAACTTGATACATAAAATTCCCTCATTTCACTAGGATTAAAATTGACGCGTATTCTATAAGTCGGTACACTAGAAATATAACAAATAAGAAAGGAAGAATAAAATTTTTAGCTTTCGAAAGGAGCCTTAATATGGAAAATGTAAAAATAGTTGTCCAAGGGAAAGTTCAGGGTGTTGGCTTTCGTTACCATACAAAAACTTTAGCTGATCAAATAGGCATCTTAGGAACAGTAGAAAATCAATCAGATGGTTCTGTTTTAATTCATGCTTCTTCTAATAAAGAAGATTTACAAACCTTTGTCTCACAGTTAAAAAATAAAAAGCCTTCCTTCGCCGTAATAGATGATGTGACGGTGACTACAGAAAATGATTTGCCTAACTACAATTCGTTTAAAATAGTTTATCCTTAAATTCCTTTAGTTTTCCTTATTTATTCTAAAGGCCATTGAAATAAGTGAAACGGTACGCTATAGTTAAAAGCGATTGAAATTTAGAAAAAGGAATGTTGATATGAAAATAAGCAAAAAGTTATTGTTTTCTGCACAAATGCTTGCAATCGTTACGTTTCTAACCGGTTGTATGCAGTATGATAGCGACCGAAATCCAACTGGATTTATTTATGAATATCTTGTTGTTCCCACTGGCAAGGCAATTGTCTGGTTGGCAGAATCCTTAGGTGGAAATTATGGCCTTGCGATTATTGTAATTACCATCATTGTCCGGATTATTATTTTGCCATTGAACTTTAGTCAAATGCGTAAATCCATGATTCAGCAAGAAAAAATGAAGTATATCAAACCTGATTTAGACGATATTCAGCGTCGTCAAAAAGAAGCAACAAATCAGGAAGAAAAAGCAGAAATTTCTCAAGAAATGATGGCCCTTTATAAAGATAATAATATTAGTATGACAGGTGGGATTGGTTGTTTACCCCTTCTCATCCAAATGCCAATTTTTACGTCAATGTATCAAGCTGTTAACTTAACACCTGAAATTTCTCAAAGTACTTTTTTAGGTATTAATTTAGGTGAACCAAGTGCTCTACTCGCTATCTTAGCTGGTATCTCTTACTATATTCAAAGTAAAATATCGATGCTTGACATGCCAGAAGCACAACGACAACAAATGAAAACAATGACTCTGATGAGCCCATTGATGATTTTATTCTTCTCATGGTCTTCACCTGCTGGGTTGGCTCTTTACTGGTTTGCAGGTGGTTTATTCGCAATTGGTCAAACCTACTTACAAAACAAGTTGATTAAACCGCGTGTTAAGTCACAAGTTTCAGAAGAAATGACAAAAAATCCAATTAAACGCCCAATCAAAAAAGTAAAACCAGCACCAAAAACGGAAGTAAAAACACTATCCTCTTCACAAGAGTACGCCAATAAAAGCAAAAAGCGTAACCGTAATGCTGGAAAACAACAACGAAAATAAACGATTACTAAGATAATAAAAGGGCCACTCTTTTGGAGAGTGGCCCTTTTATTATCTTATAGTTGGTTGTCCAACATATTTTTTTCATCTATTTCATCACTTATAAATGGTAATTGAATACGAAATACAGTTCCGTGGCCCAAAGCGCTCTCAACAGAGATATCGCCTTTGTAACCTTCAATTAGCTCTTTAGCAATTGACAGTCCTAGCCCGTGTCCCCCTTTTTCGCGTGAACGGGCTTTATCAATCCGATAAAAACGATTAAATACTTTCTCCTGGTCTTCTCGTGACATGCCTTCACCGAAATCTTGAATAGCAATTTGAATTTTCATTAATGTTTCTGAAATAGAAATGTGGATTTCTTTTCGTGTTGTTGAATATTTAACGGCATTATCTAATAATATCACCAATATTTGTTCTAAGTGATTTCTATAAATTTGAATTTCTCGTTCTTTAGATAAATCGTTATCGAAATAAAAAGTGAAATCTGGATAAAGTATTTTAAAGTTATGAAATATTTGCGATATGACGTCTACAACGGGCGTTACTTCGCTATGATAGTGCGTTTGTACTTGCTCGGCTCGTGATAAATCTAACATCTCTTGTACGAGCGTTTTCATACGCGTTATTTCATTTAATGACGCTGCAAGTGATTCATCTAATACTTGCGGATCATCTTTTCCCCACCGATTTAATAACTTTAAGTGACCTTCTACAATTGCCGTTGGAGTCCGTAATTCATGTGAAACATCTTCTACAAATTGTTTTTGCTGTGTCACATAAGTAGCCATTTTATCCAATAAATGGTTGATTTGAAAAGACAAGTCACTCAACTCATCTTCACTCCCAATTTTTTTCATACGGATACGCGTTTGCGATAGATTATCTTCGGTAATTTCTGTCATAGTATCAGTCATTTGTTTAATAGGACGAAAGAATATTTGCGCAAACCCATATCCTAATGCTGCCGATATAAAAAAACCAGTTAGTATAATAATAAAAACTAACTTATTGGCTGAAGCAACTATGTCATGATAATCGTAAAGACGAAAGAATACTTGAACGTATCCATTTAAAACACCCTCATTTTCGCTCACGATTGTATCTCCACCGGTAAAACCCTCTTTTCCATTAAAGGGTGTTTCTAATAAATAAAAACCTGATGGTCTTGCAAAGTTAGAATTATTTTGTCGTGTTTGGTAGAGAAGCTCTCCTTTTGGATTAAACACACGGATAACAATTCCTTGCTCCCTTAATGCGTCAATATAAGGTATATTATTAACTCGTACTAGTCCTCTTGTAGTGGTGGACACATTAATCTTTTCAATCAAACTCTCTACGTTTTGTGCGGTAAGACGTGTGTTTACTTGTCCAAACGTTTCTGAAATCCGACTAACGAAAACGCGTGCATTTTCTTTTTCTTGCTCGTAAAGTTTATCTCTAAACCCGTTTAATAAGACCGTAGCCGTTAATACAACTAGTAAAAAAAATGCAATTGTTAAACGAAAACCCCATTTCCACCGGATGGATTTAGGGTTTCCTTTTTTCTTATTTAGCATAACTGTCACCTATCATTTCCTAATTGGATGAGCGCATGACATATCCTGTTCCACGGACAGTTTGGATGTAGCTGTCTTTATCAGGAACATCGATTTTATTACGCAAATAACGGATATAAACGTCAACGACATTTGTTTCTACCTCAGACTTGTAACCCCATACTTTGTTCAAAAGAACTTGCCGTGATAAAACAATATTGATATTTTCCATTAGGATTAAGAGTAACTCGTACTCACGCTTAGTTAATTCAATTTGTTCGTCACCTCGTTTAACAATGCGATTTTCTTTTTCAATAACGAGATCACGATAAGAGACAGTTGTTTGTTTGACTTTACGTTGTTCTTCTTCAATATCAATTCGACGTAATAATGCACGAATACGAGCCAATAGTTCTTCAATAGCAAAAGGTTTGACAATATAGTCATCTGCGCCATGGTCTAATCCCGACACACGGTCAATTACTGAATCGCGTGCAGTCATAATAATAATTGGTACATTCTTGACGGGGCGAAGACGGCGACAAACTTCAATCCCATTTAGTTCTGGTAACATCAAATCTAGTAGAATAAGATCCCAATCTGAACTAAGTGCCGCTTCTAAACCAGTCCGACCGTTTTCACATGTTTGTGTTTCAAACCCCTCATGCTTTAATTCCAATTCAATAAAGCGTGCTAAATTTTTTTCATCTTCTATAATCAATATTCGTTGTTTTCCATTTTTTTCCATAGGCGTCTCCTTTTATTACTTTAATTGTCATGTATTCTTTTTATAATCAAATTCTTTTCTTATTTTAACACATTTCCTACTAAAAGCGTATTGCAATAGTAAAAATATAAAAAGCAGCAGACGACTTGGCCATCTCCTGCTTCATGCTTGTTGTTAATCTTGAAGTGTTTCTACTTCAGTATCCCATTCAAAATGATAGTTTCCTGGTTTATCAGTTCGTTCATATGTATGAGCACCAAAGTAGTCTCGTTGTGCTTGAATAATATTTGCTGGCAGTGTTTCAGCTCGATAAGAGTCGAAGTAAGCAATAGCAGAAGAAAAAGTTGGAACAGGAATTCCTGATGTTACTGCTGTTGCAACAACCTTACGCACTGACTGGTGATATTTTTTTGTTATATCCACAAAATAATCATCTAGCAATAAATTACTTAAGTCAGGTTTTTTAGCATAAGCATCTGTAATATTTTGCAAGAAACCTGCACGGATGATACAACCTGCGCGCCATATTTTAGCAATCTCACCATATTCAAGATTCCAGTTATTTTCTTCGCTTGCTATACGCATTTGTGAAAATCCTTGGGCATAGCTCATAATCTTACTAAAATATAATGCTTGACGAATATTTTCTAAGAACTGTTCACGATCGACGGTAGGGAACTCTCCCTCAACTTTAGGAAGTATTTTACTTGCCATGATTCGCTCTGCCTTTAGTGCGGAAATGAAGCGTGCAAAAACAGACTCTGTAATTAATGGTAATGGCACTCCTAAATCAAGTGCACTTTGAGAAGTCCACTTGCCTGTACCTTTATTACCAGCACGGTCAAGAATAACGTCAACCATTGGTTTACCTGTTTCTGGATCATACTTTGTTAAGATATCAGCCGTTATATCAATAAGATAGCTGTCTAGTTCTCCTGCATTCCATTCTTTAAAAACAGCTGCTATTTCTTCTACACTCATGTTTAGAAAATGGCGCATTAAATCATAGGACTCGGCAATGAGTTGCATATCGCCATATTCAATACCATTATGGACCATTTTTACATAGTGACCTGCTCCGTCACTTCCGATATAAATGACACATGGTGTTCCATCGTCTGCTTTAGCAGCAATTTCTTTTAAAATCGGTTCCACTAATTCATATGCTTCTTTTTGCCCACCAGGCATTATGGAAGGTCCTTTCAGCGCGCCTTCTTCTCCACCTGAAACCCCTGTTCCGATAAAGTTAATACCTGAATTTTCAAGTTCTTTGTTGCGACGAATGGTTTCTTGATAGAAGGTATTTCCTCCATCTATCAAAACATCTCCTTTATCCAAATGGGGTAGCAAAGCTTGGATTGTTAAATCAGTTGGAGCACCCGCTTTTACCATCAATAAAATACGTCTAGGCGTTTCTAGCGACGCCACAAACTCTTCAATCGTATACGTAGGAACTAATTTTTTATCAGGGTTTTCCTTCATTACTTCTTCTGTTTTCGATCCAGTTCGGTTGTAGATTGAAACAGAATATCCTCTGCTCTCAATGTTTAATGCTAGGTTCTTACCCATAACAGCCATTCCTACAACACCAATTTCTTGCTTGGTCATATTTAAGACTCCCTTCATACTAGACACATGTTTATCTAATTGTTATCCTATCAAAAATTCATGAAAATGAAAAGTAATCTTTTCTACTTAACTTATTTATTGGGAACAATGTTTACAAACGCTTCTTTTTCTTGTAAACTTAACAATGATATAAAAAAAGGTGGGAATACGTTTGGATAAAAAATCAAGTTCGTCATCCTCAAAATTCAATAAAATTTCAAAATTTATTATTTGGCTTATGGTCTTTGCGATGGTTGGCGGTATTGTTATTTCTTTATTCGCCTCTTTATTAACTAACTTATAATTTAAAATTTAACAGGAGGTTGGGACATTGGTCCCAACCTCCTGTTAAATTTAACGGCCTTTTTTAATTTTTCCATTCCATTTGTCGTAGCCACCCTTTAAGGTGTAGATATTTGTATAACCTGCTTTTTTTAATCTTGCCGCTGCACGACCTGTTAAAACGTTACGTTGATCATAAAGGTAAACAGGCTGGTCTTTACGTATTTCACGGTAACGATCTTTAAATTGTGTATAGGCAATATTACGTGCACCTAGAATATGTCCTGCTTCAAATTCTGGGGCTTCTCGAATATCAATGACTTGAACTTTACGCATATCTTGACGAAATTCATCTGATTCTAAAGCTTTTGAAGCGCGTCTTCCTTCAAAAAAGCGGTATAGACGGTAAATGCCATAAATAATTAATCCTGCCCATAAAACAATCGTTAATATATTAAGTCCACTCAAATTCACATTTTCTCATCCTTCCATAAATATCACTTCTTAATTCTACACAACTTTTGGTTTATTTTCTATCTTTTTTAATATTTTGACTAAAGAACAGAAAAAAGTTGGAACAGTCGTTCCAACTACAAAGCTTACTTGCCCATTTTTACAAGGTAACTTGCTCCTATTACACCGGCATCATTCCCAAGTTTGGCAACTTTGATTTTAGTTGATTCTTGAACATTAGGAAAAGTAAATCGTTCAAAATTTTTACGAACTTTTTCAAGAAGAAATTCTCCCGCTGCAGATACACCACCACCAATAACTATAAATTGTGGATTTAAAATATTTCCTAAGTGACTACAAGCAAGTCCGAGAAAGAAAGAAAACTCCTCAACAACTTTAACAGCTAAGTCATCATTTTCTTTTGCAAGTTCAAAGACTTGTTTAGAAGTTATTTGTTCTCCGTCATCGACCATCTTTTTTAGAACCGAATCACCTGCGTATACTTCTGAGAACTTGCGCGTCAAGTTGAGAACCCCAGACGCACTTGCAACTGTCTCCAGACAGCCTTTTTTACCGCATGTACAGTCAAAACCATTGGGATCAACAGTCACATGTCCAATCTCGCCACCAGATTCTGCCACACCATGAACGAGCTCTCCATTTGCAATAACGCCACCCCCTACACCTGTTCCTAGGGTTACAAAAACAACATTTTCATCATCTGCGCCGGCACCTTTCCACTTTTCTCCCAGTGCTGCTACGTTCGCATCATTATCGATGTAAAAAGGTAGACCAATCGCTTCTTCAATCGGCTTTTTTACTTCTACTAATTCTCTCCAATTGAGATTATAGGCACCATATACTGTCCCTTTTTCACGATTAACTGCTCCCGGTGACCCCATACCAATTCCCAAAAAATCTTCTGCCGTCATTTGATATAAGGAAAAATGATGTTGAATTGATTCGATAATGTCGGGAACAATAAATTGCCCATCATCCAGTATATTCGTTTCAATACTCCATTTTTGTTGAATATCTCCTGCTTCTGTTAGAATAGCAAATTTAATAGATGTGCCACCTAAATCAATTCCTAAGATTTTCTTTGACATTTTGAAACCCTCCTCAATTAAAATGAACTAACTAAAAAGTTCCGATTACGACAAACAAACTAAATAAGATAATATAGGCGAGACTTGCAATGGTACGAGTTTTTAAATTAATCGCACGTAATCTTGGCACGCCTAGAAGGATAGCAGCCAATCCTCCACCTAATACACCACCTAAATGACCCCAATTATCAATTCCAGGAGAGATTATGCCACTTACAAAGTTCAAAGCAATCAAGATAGCAAACCCTTGTGCTGTACTTCTAATTGTGTAGTTAGTGGGATAAAACCTACCCAAAACAATTGCTGCGGCAAAAAGTCCAAACAGAGAAGTACTGGCTCCTGCAGAAACTGAAGGAGAAAAAGCAAAGCTCATAGTATTTCCCATAATACCACCTAATAAGTAAACAATAGCAAATCGCCAACTACCCAAAATCCATTCCATCTGACTTCCTAAATAATAAAGGGTAATACTATTTAAAAGAATATGTGTAAATCCAATATGAATAAAAATGGGTGTGACCAATCGCCACCATTCACCGGCGATAATTGCAGGTGAAAATTTTGCTCCAAATGCAATGAGAGTATAAGTATTCGTACTCCCTCCGTTCAAGGATAATAAAACATAAACGAAAAGTTGTAAGGCTAGGAATAAATAGGTCATAACTGGTTTCTGTTTAAGAAAACTTTTGTTAATATTTAAATTTTTCACTTCTTAAGCCTCCTTCTTGTTGCATCCTTAATCGCATTATTTAGCAGCAAGAAATATTTTTCCAATAGGCACATCATGACCTTCAATTAACCTGTCTACTTCATTTTTAATTTGCAGTGGATATGCTAAAGAAATTGTTTTACCGTTGTAATCTTTTAAATAACGATCATAGTAGCCGCCACCAAAACCAATCCGGTATCCTGATTGATTAAAAACAACACCAGGAACAATTAATAAATCAATTGCTTCTTTGGGCTGTGGATGTGTTTTAACAGTGGGTTCTAACAAACCAAACTTACTCAATTCTAATTTCGTATCAGGCTTGTATAAGTAGAAATACAATTTTCTATCGGTTGTGCTGTAAGGGATAGAAACTGATTTACCCTCTTCCCACGCCTGTTTGATAATGGCTTCCGTGTCCACCTCAGGATAGCGTGATAAGGTAATACCAATATGTTTTGCTTGTTTCCACTCTTGGCTTGCAAAAAGTTGATTTTGTATATCTATATTATATTCTTTTCTAATGGCATGTGGAATTTCTCTTAGCTCTTTTAATACTTGAAGACGAATATCTTTTTTCAGCATTAAGAAACCCCTTTCTTTATTTTAATAAAAAAAACAACAGGAGGCCCTGTTGTTATTTAACTTCACGATGAAGGGTAACTTTTCTTTCACGTGGGCAGTATTTTTTAACTTCCAAACGATCTGGATTGTTACGTTTGTTTTTAGTAGAAAGATAATTACGTTCTTTACATTCTGTACATTCTAATGTAATGTGTACTCTCATTGTTTATACCTCCAAACATAAAAAAATTGAAGACTCTCATCTTCTTGCATTCTGAATTGTATCATTTTATTTGCTGAAAAGCCAGCCTTAAATAACAACTGATTTTATTATACACTTTATTCAAGATAATAAAAAGAAAAAGTTGAGGTTGCACAAAGTAATGTGGCATATTAAAATGTTAATGATGAATGAACATTAAAGAATTGGGGTGAAAATATGGAATTATGGCCAATTATTATACTTTTATTAGTGATATCATCTATTCTTTTAGTTATTTCATTCTTTGTTAATAATAATGATGATGGTGTTCTAGCTGAAGTCGCTGAATACACCTTGCAAATGACAGAAGAAATTCAGGCACTAAAAACACGCATTACTCAACTCGAGAAAAACCTTGGTACTCCGAATGAAGAAATTACTGTAAAAAAAGTTAATGATATTACCAAAAAACAAGTTTTAAAACTCTATGAAAATGGCAAAACTTTTGATGAGATTGCGGACCAATTAACATTACCTGAAACAACCGTTGAGTTAGTCATTGATAATCATCAAGATTCAATGGACGATAGCGATAGAAAGGATTAGACATGAAAAAAGAAAAATTACGTTTTCTGGCCTTGGGATTCTTTTTATCTGCCATCTTTCTAATGGCCTTCCAACTATTACAAAGTAGTGGTTTTAATATAACAAATTTGAGCATTACCGAAAATGAAACAACTACCGAATTATCTATAGAGTCTACGAGTGAGAGTGTTGCATCGTCTTCAGCATCTTCACTATCGCGACCTGAAGAAAGTTCAAAAGAAGAATCGGTCAGTTCTGATACTGATTCTAAGACGGATAAACCTATTTTATTTACTATAAAAGAAGGTGAACCATCTTTAGTTATCATTGAAAATCTCCATAAGGCAGACCTTATCGATGATATTGACGCGGCTCAAGCCTATCTAGAGAAAGAGAACTTGGCAAGTCGTATTCCTTTTGGAACTTATGAATTAACCAAGGACATGACCTATCAAGAAATTTTTACTACCTTCATTACACAAGAGTAAAATAATGAAACAAGCAGGCTTGCCCTTTATATTGGGTAAGCCTGCTTGTTTAATTATATCCAAAATAAGCATCTAAAGTTGCGCGAGCAAGATCTCCAGCCGGTATAATAGTATCTGATTGGATGTACGGGACAACTACCGCAACAGAAATTTCTGGTTTATCCGCTGGTGCAAAAGCAACATAGGTTGAATTAGTCGTTTGACTATTCAAAATCTCATCAACGTCTCCCTGGTAGAAAGACTCCCCTGAACCTGTCTTGCCTGCTACTCCTACTGGATAGTTAGCAAAATTTCTGTAAGAACCTGTTCCTGGATCATGGGTTACTGCCCAAAAACCAGCATGGACACGTTCCATTGCTTCAGCACTTACATTAACCTGATTCATAATAATAGGTTCTTTCACTAGTTCAATAGGACCCAAGCCACCTAATTCATCTGAACTTCTAATTTCTTTAACTAAACGTGGCGCATAACGAGTTCCACCATTAGCAATGGTTGCAGCGTACTGAGCTAATTGTAAGGGGGTATAGTTATCAAATTGTCCGTAAGACTGGGCAAGAACCAGCCCTGGATTATCGGGAATTCCTAATATTCCAGAAGACTCGGAAGGTAAATCAATACCGGTTTTAACACCAAGACCAAATTGTGAATAGTAGCTTCTCAACTGGGCAAGTGTATCGTCCATGTCAATACCAATCTTGGTATTATTTTCAAAATTATATTGGCCACCAATCATTAAAGCAATTTTAATCATATAAATGTTTGATGATTTTTCCAAAGCACCAATGTCGTTTAAAGAGACACTGCCATTTCGGTTAAACAAAGAAGAGATTCTTTCTGTACCTTCAAATGTGATTGGTTCATCCACCATAACGTTATTATCAAAGTCAATCACACCTGACATATAGCCTGCTAAAACGGTTGCTCCTTTGATGCTCGATCCAACAATAAAGTTCTCATTTAAAACACCATGAACACTATCAGTAATTTCACCTGTATTTACATTAATTTTCTTTCCCGTCATCCCAATAATATCACCATTATTGGGATCCATTGCTACAATGTAAACTCGGTCATTCCAAGGATCAATCCGACTTTCTAAGAAATTTGTCGCAATCGTTTCAATTTGTTTTTGAAACTCGATATCAACTGTTAAGACTAAATTATCACCTGGTTTACCTTTATAAGTTTCTGTTGTGGTCACAACTTCTCCATCTTGATTGGTAACCGTGTCAATTCTCGCTTTAGTCCCACGTAATACCGTTTCGTATTCCTGCTCTAAATAAGCATCTCCTACTCGATCATTACGTGCATACCCCATCGCTAAGTAAGTTTCGAGCATATTGGTTGGGATACCTGTTTTCTCTGAAGTGACGCCACCAAAAATGGTTGCTAACAAGGAACCGTTTGGATAGACACGTGTCCAGTCTTTTGAAACATTGATACCTTTCAATTGTGCCAGGTTTTCACTTACGGTTGCTAATTCCTTTTCAGTTACATTTTCATTCTTTATATTTATATTGGTTAATGCAGTGGCACCATTCATTTTTTTAAAAATGGCTGCCGCTTGTATTTGCTTTTCTGAAAAGGCAATGTCTTGTTCAGTTATTTTCGCTAGCTCCACTTCATAAACTTCGCTTCCGGAAAGTAGTTTTTCATCTTCAGTTAATCGATCAAGTAAAGTCTCACGATTAGAAGCAGCCCAAAAATCTTTTTTATCTCTTTCACTCAATCCACTGTCATCAATCTCTATCATATCGGATAATTGCAAAGCTGTCTCTGCCATCGAGGCAGCACTGTCGTTGGTTCCCCTGGTATAGGTAATTGCATGTTGCGCTTCATTCCCGACGAGCACATTCCCATTTCGATCATAAATTAATCCCCGCGGAACTGTTTGCGTAATTAGCGTTGTCTCTGTTCTTCTAACAATTGCTTCGAATTCCTCGCCTCTAATAATTTGTAAATATCCTAACCTAATAATAATGGTTGAGAAGAGAACAAATACAATAAAAAATAAGAGATTCAATCGAAAGGGAATATGAGATTTATTTTTTTTAAATTCGTGATTTTTCTTGTTCACTGTTTACACCTCTTGTTCCTTCACATTCAATAACCTATTATAACAAAAAAAAGTGCTAATTCAACGGCCAGTCAGAAATGCATTACTTTCTTAACTATGGTATTTTATTAAAAGACTAACACTGGTAAGGGAGGAAACTTTATATGTCTTCATCTAAAAAACAAATCTATTCACATAAATTTTTATTAATACTAGCCTTTCTTTTACCTTTTTTTATTATGACTATTATTTATATAGCTATGGGTGTTTACCCCTTTGGAAAAGAGACACTATTGACAATTGACTTGGGCCAGCAATATGTTGATTTTTTAAGCTATTATCGCCACACTTTATTACATGAACCGCAAGCACTCTTTTATTCTTTCTCTAAAGGAATTGGCGGTGAAATGACCGGTTTATGGTCTTATTATTTAAATAGTCCTTTTAATTTAATCATGCTATTATTCCCGCAGCGTTTTTTACCGGTAGGGGTAACTGTTTTATTATTAATTAAAATTGCCTTATCAGGTTTATCATTTGCTTACTTATTGATAAAAAAATTCGAAGGAAAAGATTTACTCGTTCCTATTTTTTCACTTTCTTATGCACTTATGGGATTTATAATTGTCAATCAGCTACATATCATGTGGTTAGATAGTCTTATTTTCCTTCCCCTTATCATATTGGGGCTCGAAAAAATAATTGATGGTGAGAGTGGCGTTTTTTATAGTTTAATTTTAGGGCTTGCTTTATTCTCCCAATATTATTTAACCTATATGATCTGTCTGTTTCTCATTTTTTACTTTGTATTTGCAATAGTTAAACAGACACATACTAAATTTTTTACTCGTTCACAGACCATTCGCTTCTATATTAATCGTTTTTTAAAATTCACTGGCTATTCTCTACTTGCAGGCGGTCTAGCAGCCTTTTCACTTCTGCCTAACTTCGTATCCCTTCTAGGAGGAAAGGCCAGTCATACAAGCGAAATATTAGATTGGGGACTAAAGTACCCTTTCCTAGAGGTTTTGTCAAAATTTTATATTGGTTCTTTTAATTTTGACCAAATGCCAAGTGGCCATCCAAATTTATTTGTTGGAACCGTGGCTATTATTAGCTTCCTATATTACTTAGTTAATAAAAAGTTTTCTTGGAAAGAACGCTTAACTGCTACCCTCTTGACAATTTTTTTCTTTTTCAGTATGAATGTTGATTTTCTCAATAAGGTTTGGCATGCTTTCCAAAACCCAGCCTGGTATCCGTACCGTTTTTCTTTTCTTGTCTGTTTCTTTTTTATTTTAAACGGTTTTAGAAGTCTGAATAAGACATTACATTTTCCACTTTGGTTTGCTATTACCTTATTATTTTTGCAAACAGCTAGCGCCTTATATGTTCTAAAGAAAGATTTTTCATTTCTAACCCCACTTCAAGTACTAGCAACAGTTCTTTTACTTGTTTTTGTTCTTGTTTTATTTTTACTAAGGGAGACTGAATATAATTGGTTACCGGGACTTTTATTATTGGTCACAATAGTAGAAATGAGTGCGAATGCGGCAATTGATTTAACACGACTTAGCTATGTCGATATGGCACCCTTCAATGATTATCAGAGTGTTTTAAACACTATGCTTGCAGATATACGTCCACCTGAAGATGATTTCTATCGTATTGAAAAAGTGTTCCAGCGTTCTAAAAATGATAGCTTTCAAGCGCATTACCCAAGTGCATCACATTTTAGCTCGACTTTTGAAACCGAAACACCAGGTTTATTCGGACGCTTGGGTTTTCCGGATAGCTCCTTTGTGATCTCCTATTCATCAGGAACTTTGTTTACGGACGCTTTTTTTGGTATTCGCTATATGATTGAAAATAAACCATTGCCAGAAACCATCCAAAATACAGAGCATTTTTATGATTTACGTGCAAATGCAAATCGACCTGACCTTACACACTACCAATTAATGTCGGAAGCATTTCGGACCAAAACTTATCAAAATCCATATGCCTTATCTCTAGGGTTTACAGCCCCTGAAAAAATATTATCTACTAACCTAGAAAATAGTCGACCGATAGAAAATCAAGAAAAAATTCTAGAGGCCTTAAGCGTGAGTTCTGTTTTTCAGCCCTTCTACGCAGAGGTTCCAATTAATACTCTTATAACAACTAATATCCGTTCTAGCCAGAGCAGTGATTTAAATAGAACTTATACGAAGAAAGATACGAATGAAGACGCCAGCTTAGAAATTCAATTGACTACTAAATCTAAGGACCCTTATTATCTGGTTCTTGATTCAAAAATCGATAAAGACGTAGCTGACTTAAAGCTGGACGGTCAACCACTGAACTATTATAAAACATACCGTAATGATCAAGTTATCAATCTCGCAAGTGGAGTTAACGACCAACACATACAGTTTACGTTTGATTTTAAAAAAGAATCACTCACTATCCATGATTTGAGAGTATATCAGTTTGATCAGAAAGAATTCGAGCGTGTAGTAGCCGAAACAAAATCGAATCAATTGGATATCGATTCTTTTTCTCAGACAAAAATTGAAGGTAGCGTGATGGCAGATGCTACTAAGCCGGTATTAATGTTCACGATCCCCTATTCAAACGGTTGGAAAGTAAAAGTTGATGATAAAGAGGTTGATACACTCGAAGTTTTAGATAGTCTTTTAGCGGTAAATATTGACCCTGGCTACCATTCTATAAAATTACAGTATCAAACTCCTTATTTATGGCAAGGAACACTCATTTCCCTCACTTCACTTGGTATTGTTTTTATCATTAGCAGAAAAAAAGGGGCTGGGAAAAAACTTAGTCTCTGAATAAAGAAAATCCCCCACTCTTTCATTTTGAAGGAGTGGGGAATTTTTATCGTTTTAAAAGACACAGTGAGTCGAATACCTTATAATTTAAGTACGACCAAAAACCAAAGGAGTGACTCACCGTGTATCAAAATTATAACACAATGGAAACAGCCTTCACACTACAATTGGATTTTACAATCCCGAATGACCATGAAGCCCGCCTCATTAGCCGTTTTGTCGATTCGATTCCTTCGGAATTTCTTCTGGAAGAAACGTCTCATACAGGTCGTCCTGCTTTTCATCCCGCCATGCTTTTAAAAATGTGTTTGTTTGCCTATAGTCGCACAACCTTTTCTGGACGCAAAATAGAACGGATGAATGAAGAATCCATTCCTATGAAGTGGTTAACGGGCGATACTCCTATTAGCTACAAGACTATCAATAATTTCCGGTCAAGTGAGCACGCATCAAAACTCATCAAGTATGCCTTTATTCTTTTCACAACACTCTTGAGTGACAACGGCTTGATTCATGAAGATGCGCTCTATATCGATGGTACAAAGATACAAGCCGATGCCAATATTTATAGTTTCACTTGGAAGAAAGCAATTGCACGCTATGAAGCGAAACTCAATGACAACGTTTCACAATTGTATGAGGAGCTCATCCAAGCAAAAGTAAACCTCGCTCTATCGGAAGAGACCTTACAAACATCCGAAGGCATTGAAGAAATAATCGGTTCCCTAGACAAAGAACTTGTGGCCGTTGAAGCGGCGATTACAGAAGAAAAAGTGATTCCCAAAGGGGGTTCAAAACTGAAGCGACGTCGTCGCATCCTCAAGAAACATCGGAATAAATGTAAAAAAGATTTCTTGCCGCGTAAGCAACGCTATAAAGAAGCAAACGCCATATTTGATGGCCGCAACAGTTTCTCAAAAACAGATACAGACGCAACGTTCATGTGCATGAAAGAAGACCCGATGAAGAACCGTGAGTTAAAACCAGGTTATAATCTTCAAGTCGCATCGAGCAATCAGTTTGTCATTGCGTATGATATTTTTTCAAATCCGACGGATACACGCACGTTTATCCCTTTTTTAGAATCTATTCAAACGTTAGATTTATTTAAATATATCGCCGCAGACGCTGGCTATGGCAGTGAAGAAAATTACGAGGCGGTTCTGGATACCTTTCAGAAAGTACCGCTCATTCCATACGGCATGTATCATAAAGAGAACAGTAAAACCTATCGTTCTAATCCTAAACACCGCGCTAACTGGGACTATGATGAGATTAAAGATGCTTATACAGATTTAGACGGCGTCCATTTTAGTTTCTCACATTACAGTACGCGAAATGATAAGAACGGTTACCAAAGACAATTTAAAGTATACAAGGCTGATGAGGAACAACCGGACGAAACACGCAAGCAATTAGCCAAGACACCGAAAGGTGCCCAGCGCCAGACAGCGGTCAACTATAACTGGGAATACTTTAAGCAGCATGCAAAAGAAAATCTTGAAAGCGATCGTGGCAAAGAAATCTACGCACAACGAAAAATTGACGTAGAAACTGTTTTTGGTCGTTTGAAAGGTGTATTTGGCATGCGCAGAACCCATGTCAGAGGTAAGCAAGCCGTTCATAATGACATCGGCATCATGCTTATGAGCATGAATCTTACAAAACTAGCCCTTGAGGCTAGAAGGAAAGTGGGTTCTTTTTACAAAAAAGCAGTAAAAAATAAAAATCGTAATGAAACAATCAGAATTTTGATTCTTTCATTACGATTTTTTTATTGGAGGCTAGTTTTTTCCCAGCCCTTTTTAATTGAGTTTATTTATTATTTTGCTGCTTCGTAACGTTTGTTTACTTCATCCCAGTTAACAAGATTCCAGAATGCATCGATGTAGTCCGCACGCAAGTTTTTGTAATTTAGATAATAAGCGTGTTCCCAAATATCTACTCCAAGAATAGGAGTTTTACCATTTGAAATTGGGCTATCTTGGTTAGGAGTTGACATTACTTCAAGTTTACCGTTATTTACAACTAGCCATCCCCAACCAGAACCAAATTGCGTTGCAGCTGTTGTTGCAAATTTCTTTTTGAAGTCTTCAAAGGTTCCGAAAGCTTCTTCAATCGCATCTTTAACCGCACCTGTCGGTTGGCCGCCACCATTTGGAGATAAAACTTCCCAAAATAATGAATGGTTTGCATGTCCTCCAGCATTATTGCGAACAGCAGTCCGGATATCTTCTGGAACTGCATTTAAATCAGCAAGTAATTCTTCAACTGTTTTATCTGACAAATCCGGATGTTTTTCTAATGCAGCATTTGCATTATTTACATAACCAGCATGATGTTTGTCATGATGAAGGTGCATTGTCTCCTTGTCAATACTTGGTTCTAGTGCATCGTAAGCGTATGGTAAATCTGGTAATTTGAAAGCCATTAATAATTCCTCCCAAAATTTATTTTAAATCTAACTAATTTCATATTACCATTCAGAAGGCTTTAATTCAAAATTTATGCTTATCATTTTCAAGATTGCCTTTTCTATTTTTTTTCGCTAAGCTGTTATTATATTTAAAAAGGAAGAGTGTGGTTAACATTTCATTATTTAAAATAATTAAAAATACATTTATGAATCCAAAAGAACTCTGGAAAGTAACAGCCTTAACAAGAGGGAAAGCTATTAAATTATTTTTCTTAACTGCTCTTATCATGTCTATTCCTTACGCATTAGACAGTGTTAATGATTTAAGAACAATTGGGAATGACATGGGGAAAATCGCTGAGAGAATCCCTGCTTTTGTTATTGAAGATGGTGAAATCAAATTCGAAACTGACCTCGATCGACCATTTATTTCTAAAACAAATACGGTGACACTCTTTATTAACTCTGATCAACTTAATGAATCGAATTTGATTGATAAAGAAGTTGCCCGTGTTCCAATTAGCTTGTTTTTAGAACAGACAAAACTTATATTTAAAACGCCCCAACAATCTTTTGAATTCAATTATGATTTATTTGAAGGGTTATCAGATGCGTTTTTTAAAACCATCATGAACCAGTTTAACAACCTTAGCTTTTTTACACTACTACCAATTCTAATTGTAAGTTTTCTGGCAGGTATCATTGAAACAGGCGTTCAAGTTCTATTACTAACGATGATGGTCAACATTTACGCACTCTTATCTCGGTTACAACTGCCATTTAGTCTAAATTTAAAGTTTGTTATGGTAGCTAGTTTTATACCTGTATCAATCTTTTCGCTTATGAATAGCTTTAGCATCTACCCGAACAGCCAACTTATACTTATCTCCATTTTAACTCTCTACTTTTACCATATAGGGGTTGTTAAACATTTAAAAGAAAACTTATAAAAAGAGGAGGCTGTTTATTCAAGTAGCCTCCTCTTTTTATTTACTTATTTTTTTCCTCTACGTTTTCCATCTGAACCTTTATTTTTACGAACTTGTTGCTTAATTTGCTCATTCAAACGGCGTTTATACCCTGGCTTAACATTCTTTTTGGCCTTCTTGACCATTCCTATAATACGTGAATCCGTTTCTTCCTTTTTCACTGGTTTCTTTCGATCGCGATTTCTTCTGTCGTCGATTTCAATAAATTCTTTGTCTTTAACAATAACCGGTTGAAATTTAATACCTACCTTTTCGATTGCTTCAACGCCTTCTAATTCATCAGGACCATATAAAGTAATCGCAGTTCCGGGCAAGTTTTTACGACCGGTTCGACCAATTCGGTGAATGAAAAATTCGGTATCTTTAGGAATTTCAAAATTAACAACGTGTGAGACACCTTCAATATCTAATCCCCGAGCTGCTAAATCGGTAGCAACCATAAACTGAAATTCTAGATTAAGAACGCGGCGCATAATTCTTTTACGCTCTCGAGCAGGGATATCTCCATGGAGTACGGCTAAATCATAACCTCGTCCGCGAAGGTCTTGAGCAATTTCATTTACTTTTTGCTTGGTATTTGCAAAAATAAGCGTGAAATAAGGTTGCCCGATTGATAAAACTTTATCGAGTACATCCAGTTTATCGCTCCCTTTTGTTGCTAACAAGTAATTAGTAATGGATGGGGCAATAATTTCTTTTGGTGATAAATTAATAACTAATGGATTATCCATATATTTTTTCAAGAAAGGTTGTAACTTGTTAGGAATGGTTGCCGAGAAAACCAGTATTTGCAGTTTATTTGGCAAACGACTCGCAATTTGGTCCACATCATGTAAAAAACCCATGTCAAGTGTCATATCAGCTTCATCCACAACAAATGATGTAGCAGTATGGATTTTTAGAACTTGCTCGTTAATCAAATCCAAAATTCGACCAGGTGTTCCAATAACGATATGTGGTTGTTGATTTTTTAATTTTGAAATTTGACGTTGCTTGTCGGTTCCGCCAACAAAATTAGAAATTCTAATTTCTTGAGGCGCGTGTTCGACGAGCTGTAGAGCAGCTTGGTATAATTGTTCAGCTAATTCTCTACTTGGTGATGTAATAACAATTTGGGTATCTTGGCTTGTGGCATCTAATCGATTAATAAGTGGAATAAGGAAGCTATGGCTCTTACCTGAACCTGTTTGGGATCTTCCCACCACACTATTATTTTTTTGAATGATTGGGATAATTTTTTCTTGTATTTCAGTTGGTTCGGCAAAACCCAACTCCTCAATAGCCTTTAAAATAAACGGCTTGAGATTAAATGATTCGAATTTCATGATGCACCTCTTCTGTCTCTTTGTATAGTTACGTGTTATTATAACACAAAACCTGTTGCAGTTAAAAAATGATAATAGTACAATAGAAAAATGAACATTTTCAAATAATTTGGGGAGGCTATTATGGACACTGATATCCGTGCACTATTTACTATTTTTGGAGCTACTGGCGATTTAGCGAATCGTAAGCTTTACCCTTCACTCTTTCGGTTATACAAAAAAGGGTATATTAAAAATAACTTCGCAGTTATAGGAACGGCAAGAAGACAGTGGTCGAATGACTACTTTCACGAGGTCATTACTAAATCTATTCAGAATTTGGTAGAGGATGAAACAGAGCTGCACGAGTTTATATCCCACTTTTATTACATCTCACATAACGTCACAGATGCTGATAATTATATCGAGTTAAAGAAACTGTCCGAACAATTAGATGAAAAGTATGCCATCAAACAAAATCGTATTTTCTATTTAGCAATGGCACCGCAATTTTTCGGTATTATTGGTGATATGCTTAGTTCTAATCATTTAATTACGGATGAAGGTTTCAATCGGTTAATTATAGAGAAGCCCTTTGGACACGATTTAGAATCAGCTACAAAACTGAATAATCAATTAACAAAGTCGTTTTCAGAAGATCAAATTTATCGTATCGATCATTACTTAGGAAAAGAGATGATTCAAAACATTTCTGCCGTTCGCTTCTCTAATATGATTTTTGAGTCGCTCTGGAATAATAAGTATATTGATAATGTTCAAATAACATTAGCAGAAACAGTTGGCGTGGAAGATCGTGGTGATTATTACGATAAAACAGGTGCTTTACGTGATATGGTACAAAATCATATTTTACAAACCGTTGCGCTTTTAGTAATGGAGCCACCATTATCTTTAAACGGTAACGATATACGAAATGAAAAAATTAAAGCTCTGCGTTCTTTGCATCTCTATAAAGATAGCAATGACGTCCTCAACAATTTTGTCAGAGGTCAATATGTTGCTAACGAAGAGATGCTCGGTTATACAGAAGAACCTAAGGTGAACCCGGATTCTCATACAGAAACCTTTGTCGCTGGTAAAATATTAGTTGATAATTTCCGATGGGCAGGTGTTCCTTTTTATATCCGAACTGGAAAAAGAATGTCTCAAAAAGATACTTATATCCATGTTCAGTTTAAACATGTTTCAATGGAACTTTTCCCAACAGAAGGTGTCGAAGATGTGGCCGAACCAAATATTCTAACGATCCATATCTCTCCTTTAGAAGGATTCTCTTTAAGAATGAATGCAAAGCGTGTAGGTCAGGGAACAGAAATACAAAACATTCGTATGCATTCAATTTTTGATGAGCAAGCTGTTGCTAACAGTCCAGAAGCGTATGAGCGTCTTCTGCTAGACTGTTTGAATGGAGATCCAACTAACTTTACCCACTGGCAAGAAGTTGAGCAATCATGGCGATTTATTGATTATATTCGTGAAACCTGGGACAGGAATGGATGGAAATTATTCGATTATGAAGCAGGCTCTATGGGCCCTAAAGAAAGCTTTGAATTATTAGAACGTGACGGGTTCGAATGGATTTCTTTTGACTGGGCTCGACATTACAAAAAAGATTAAAGAGAAAAACCACTTACAAAATAATAAATTGTAGGTGGTTTTTTTTACTTATTCTTTCTGCCAATCTCTAACTAGCGCATCAAAAGCAGTTAATATCTCATTAATCTCATGCTTATCCTTTGCATTTGCACCACTGGCCAAAGGATGTCCTCCACCATTATAAGCTTTTGCAACTTCATTGATAACCGGACCTTTTGATCGTAAGCGGCAACGATAATAACCACTCACTTGTTCAACAAAAATGCCCCAACATATTACCCCTTCAATGGTGCCAGGTAAAGGAACGACCGGTGCTGTGTCATCATCATTCACATCAAATTTATCTAATACTTCACGAGACAGAATAATAGATCCTACACCATTTTCACTGATTTTTAAATTTTGCAGCACATATCCCGATAATTGCGCAATTTTTTGAGAATTCGTATTCATTGATTGTGCTACTTCAGATGCCGAGAAATCAAAATCCATCAAATAAGAAGCTGTACGCAAAGTGTGCGCGGTCGTGGATGGATAAAGGAAACGGCCCGTGTCACCAATCATACCGGCATATAAAACTCGTGCAGCTTTATTTACCATAGGAAGTCGTTCTCCTAAATAAATGGATAAATCGGCGATGATTTCGCTACAACTACTTGCTTTAGTATTTACGAGACGAATATCTCCGTACTCATCATCGTTAGGATGATGGTCAATCTTTATCAGTTTTTCCCCTTGGCTATAGCGCTTATCATCGATTCTAGGACGGTTCGCAGTATCTGTCACAATTACTAACGAATGTGCATATTCTTTGTCCTCAATTTGATCCATAACACCTAAATAAGTTAAACTATCAACTTCAGAACCGACTACTCTTATATTTTTTTCAGGAAATTTATTTTTAATTAGATAAGCTAAACCTAATTGTGAACCAAGTGCATCTGGATCTGGCCGCAGATGGCGGTGAATAATAATGGTTTCATATGCTCTTATCTCTTCATAAATACGCTCGTATAATTCTTTAATCAACCAAATCTTCCTTTCAAGTTTGCTCCATCATTTGACAGACAACTAATGCCTTTGCCACAATTGAATTTTCCAAGTAGATTTCAACATCCAGTTTCGAAGATCGTCTTCCAACTTCGAATACAGCTGTCTTTATTTCGATTACGCTCTCAATTTGAATCATTTTAAAGTAATGGACATCAATTTGCTCAATAACCGCACTTCGTTTTTGAATATGGTAGAGCGCCTTTTTGCTGACACTTGCAATGACTTCACACAACACTCCAAATGAAACAGTACCAAGATTATCAGTCATCTGGGGAGTAACCTTAAACTGATAAGTAGGTGCACTTTTGGAATCATTTTTATTGGCATTAGCACTCACTTCTAAACCTTCTAATATCTGATCCTCAATGGTATTACCAATTTGAGGTTGCCGTTGAGCTACTTGCATAGCTTTCATTACATCTTGACGCGAAATAATACCAAGCAATTGTAAATTATCTTTCACAACTGGCATCACCTCTAAACCGTCCCAAATCATCTGATGTGCAATACTGGCAACACTCATATGCTCCTTGGCAAAAATAGGATCTTTAGTCATAACCCGTTCCATATTTAATGTGTCAGATTTTCCCAATGTATCTTTTGCCGTAATAACGCCGATCAATCGCATGTTATGATTGACAACTGGAAAGCGTGAATGCTTACTTTGTGTGTTTAAATGTTGGTAGTCTAGAATGGTATGCTCTGCTGTCAAATAGCTTGTTTCTTCTAAAGGTGTATAAATATCCCCTACAACCATAATATCTTTTTTAATAAGCTGATCTGTAAGCGCACGGTTTATCATTGTTGCAACCGTAAAGGTATCGTAAGTAGTACGCAAAATAGGCATTTCTAACTGATTTGCTAAATCAATTATTTCATTTTCGGTTTCAAAGCCCCCTGTAATTAATACCGCCGCACCATTTTCAAGGGCATACCGCTGTATATTATTGCGGTTACCGACAATCATTAAAGAACCAGGGCTAATATAACGCCCCATAGCTTCTTGTTGCATAGCCCCAATAATAAATTTGCTCAAGGTTTTATCTAAACCTTGATGTCCACCTAAAATATCTCCTTCGATAATATTAGCGATCTGACCAAAGGAAAGCGTTTCGATATTATCTTTATTTTTTCTTTCAATACGAATGGTTCCCACACGTTCAATTGTAGATACTAACCCGTTATTTTCAGCTTCCTTAATTGCTCGGTAGGCTGTTCCTTCCGACATTCGCATATTTTTAGCAATTGAGCGTACGGATAATTTTTCGCCAACTGGCAAGGTTTCTATATATTGGATGATTTGTTCATGCTTCGTTACCATAATTATCCCTCACACTCATTTTATATTTTAATCGATTCACCTGGTTGTAAAATAACTCCTTGTTCACTAGCTAAGCGTTTTGTGAAATCTTCTGGGTTTTGCTTAATTAAAGGGAATGTATTGTAGTGCATTGGCACTACTTTTTTTGCCTGTAATAATTGAGCAGCTTTTGCCGCATCCTTTGGCCCCATAGTATAATTATCTCCAATTGGCAGAAAGGCTAGATCAATAGGAAACTCTTCTCCAATCAGTTTCATATCAGAAAACAATGCCGTATCACCTGCGTGATAAATTGTTTTCCCTTCTTCATGAATGATTAACCCTATTGCTAAACCTAAAGGAATAGCTCCCTCCGGCGTTTCAAGCGTCGACCCATGAATAGCAGGCGTTAACTTCAAATAGCCAAATTCGAATGTATATCCGCCACCTGGTTGCATGCCATGTGTTTTTAAGCCGCGCGCATTAAAGTAGTTAGCAATTTCAACGGTGGAAATAATTAATGCTCCAGTTCTTTTAGCGATTGCTTCCGCATCTCCTACATGGTCATTATGCCCATGCGTGATAATAATAAAATCACAAGTCACTGTATCAACATCTAAATCACTTAAAGGATTACCTTCTATGAATGGATCTATTAGGATTTTGTGCCCTTTCTTGCTAACGACTGTTACACAAGACTGTCCGTGGAATCCGACTTTCATTTTTATCTTCCTCTCTGTTATGTCCTGTTACTAAAAACTGTATCATTCTTTACTTATTCTATCAGTAAAAGGCAAATTCGCCAATTAAATAATTTTTTTTACAAGATGAATTGTAATATTAAGTGCAACACCTAGGTAAAATAAAAGAAACCCATGACGACCTCGTGTAGAATGGAGTTACCACACAACATTCGACTGGAGGACTCGCCATGAGCTACACTCATTTTACCATAGCCGAACGCTCAAAAATAGAAACGCTTCGTGATCTAGGTTTTTCGATCCGCCGGATCGCTCGAATCCTTGGTCGTGTCCCTTCTTCTGTTTCACGGGAACTGAACAGGAACCCATATTATCAGTGTGATCAGGCACAGGAACGCTATAAACAAAAGAAAGCGAACTGTGGAGCAAAATCAAAGTTGACTTCTGAAATCAAAGAAAAGGTTCAGGAAAAACTAACTCTTACCTGGTCTCCAGAACAAATTGTAGGCCGGCTATTTCAAGGGAAAATTTCTTTCAAAACAATCTATCGCTGGCTCTATTACGGTCTCTTACAAGTTCCATTGTCCGTTCTGAGACAAAAAGGCAAACGACAGAAACCAAAAGAAACCAGAGGAAGATTCAATATCGGAACCTCTATTTCAAAACGACCAAAAGACGTCAAGAAGCGAACGACCTTCGGTCACTGGGAGCTGGACACCGTCGTATCAGGACGCGGACAGGCAAAAGGTTGCGTTGCTACTTTCCTAGAGAGGAAAAGCCGCTGGTACCTCGCCATCAAAATACCCAACCGTTCCGCTTCCTCAATGGAAGGGGCTATACGAAAACTGACTACGCTTTTTCCTGAAACTGCCTTCCAAAGTTTTACGACAGACAGAGGAAAGGAATTCAGCTGTTATCCTGTCATTGAAGAAGACTTAAGCATCCCTGTTTATTTCGCAGATCCTTATTCTTCTTGGCAACGAGGAAGCAATGAAAACAGTAATGGACTCCTGAGGGAGTTCTTTCCGAAGAGAACCAACTTTGATCATGTGGAACAGGAAGAACTTCAAAAAGCTTTGTACCTGATTAATAATAGACCAAGAAAATGTCTTGGCTACCGAACACCTCACGAGGTCTTTATGGAAGAGGTGTTGCACTTAATTTGACAAACTATCACAAAAAAAAGCCAAGACCAACGTCTCAGCACTTTTTATCCTAAAGCAACATCTAAAATCATCATTACTGTGAAGCCAAACATTAAGCCTACTGTAGCAATATCACTATTACCATTAGTTTGCGACTCTGGAATCAACTCTTCAACAACTACAAAAATCATTGCTCCTGCAGCAAAAGCTAGTGCATAAGGTAAAATGGCTGTCATAGATAAAACCGCTGCCGCACCAATAACAGCCGCTACTGGTTCAACGATAGCTGATAGCTGTCCAATATTAAAAGATCGCCATCGGCTATTTCCATCCGCTCGAATTGGCATAGACAATGCTGATCCTTCCGGAATATTTTGTAGTCCAATACCAAGTGTCAAAGCGATTGCCCCCACCAGAGTACTATCTACTGCTAAACTTAAACCAGCTGCTCCAAAAGCAACCCCCACTGCCAATCCTTCAGGTATATTATGAATAGTAATTGCTAAAAAAAGTAATAAATTTCGCGAAGCCTTTGTTTCCGGTCCCTCCCTTTTTTCCACTGGATCACCCATATGGAGGTGCGGGATTATGGCATCTGTCAGGCGTAAAAAAGCTCCACCTAAAAGAAAACCTACAGCTGCCGGAACAAAAGACCAAATACCATAACCATTGGATTCCGCATATGAAATGGATGGTGCTAATAAGGACCAAAACGATGCTGCAATCATAACTCCTGCCGCAAATCCTCCCATTACATCCATAACTTTACGGTTCACTGTTTTAAATAGAAATACAAACGAAGATCCAACAATTGTACAAAACCAAGTAAATAATCCCGCTATAAGTGCTTGTAAGATGGGATTGAATCCCCCAAACGTTTCTAACATGTTCTATCACTCCCTTTTCTCATTAGAATTTAGGTGTTTCCCATAAGGGTAGCTGTACGTTTGTATAAAAATGAGGCGCTAATTGTGAGACGGTTATACCCAATAAACGAATTTCTTTTTCTATTTCACCATGCTCTTGCCATAAATCTCGCGCTTTCCAAAAGATATCTTCTGCTCCTTCTGTAAAAGTAAAAAAACTTTTTTGACGTGTTAAAGTTTCAAAATCACCGTAACGAATTTTTATGGTAACAACACGACCGTGCAATTTATGTTTTTCTAAACTCTTAGCGACACCTTCTGCTATTTGTTGCAAAGCTTTTTCAACTTGTTCTTCAGAAACCAGAAAAGGCCCAAAGGTACTTTCTTTACCAATTGATTTACGCTCGCGATCGACTGCAACAGGTCTATTATCAATCCCACGTACACGTTGATAGAGTGTATACCCCATCTTGCCCAATGAATCTGTAAGATCTTTGGCAGATAACTGGTACAAGTCGCTACCCGTTTCAATGGCCATTTTTTCTAATTTTTCTGCTGTTTTTTTCCCAACACCGTAAAACTTGTTAATGGGAAGATTCAATAAGAACTTTTGAGCATCTTGTGGCGGAATAACCGTTATACCAGAAGGTTTTTTATAATCAGAAGCAATTTTTGCTATAAATTTATTATACGACACTCCCGCTGAACAGGTTAACCTTAGCTCTTTCCATATTTGACGTTGAATACTTCTAGCTATTAGTGTTGCACTTTTTATTTCTTTTTTATTAAGCGTTACGTCTAGATAGGCCTCATCTAATGACAGTGGTTCGATAACATCCGTATATTGTTTGTAAATCTTTCTAATTTCTTGTGATACCTCTGCATAATAACTCATTCGAGGTGCAATAAACGTCGCTTTTGGACATTTCTCATAAGCGAGTTGAGAACTCATCGCAGAATGGACACCGAATTTTCGAGCTGCATAATTAGCGGTTGTCACAACCCCTCGCCCACCTGTTTTTCTTGGATCATGGGCAATAATAAGAGGCTTACCTTTTAGGGAAGGGTTGTCACGCTCTTCAACAGAAGCATAAAAAGCATCCATATCAATATGGATTATTTTTCGATTGACATTGTTGAATGGTTCCTTAAAAGTTAACATGCCATATTCCATACTTATCTCCTTTTCTATTAAGCCAGCTCTTGGACACGAATTTTTTCAGCCGTCGTAAAAGAAATCTGATACCTTTCCCCACTTTCGTCTGAAAAATAAATATATTCTGCAGACTGTTTATTTTGGACGATTTGATATACTTTTCCCATAAGGATTTTTTTATCCGTCAATTTTTTTAAAAAATCTGAATCATCTGCTACCTCTACAATCTTAAAACTGTCTCCTTCTTTGATATCACTCATAGACTTAAAAGACGTTTCAGAAATGTTCCCTTCCCCATCAGGAATGAGACCGCCATGTGGGTCTTGAGTTGGATAATCTAAAAAAGCATCTAGCCGTTCAATTAAAATATCAGGCGAAACATGTTCTAACGTTTCAGCTAAGTCGTGTACCTCATCCCAGTTAAAGCCTAAGTGTTTAGACAAAAAAACTTCCCATAGCCTATGTTTTCTTATCATTTGGTTGGCATAAGCAATTCCTTTTTCACTTAGTTTGACGCCTCGATAAGGGACATGAATAATGTAGCCTTCTTTGAGTAATTTAGCTGACATTTCAGTTACTGAAGCAGCTGAAACTGACAAAGCTTGGCCAATCAGTTTATTACTAATCAGTTTTGTGTTTCCACCCAGTTTTATGATTGTTTTTAAATAATCTTCTTTTTGTGGTGTCACCCAATCCCCTCCTTTAGGTTTACCTAAATTTAGTTAAATTATACGAGTAAATACGTATCAAAGCAACAAACAAAGAAGCTCAGAGGTTATCCTAACCCCTGAGTTTCTTGTTTATCCATTTATTTTTTATTACCAGTTCCGTAGTAAGCGGCTGTTAGAACTTCTTTTAGTTCAGAGATAAGCGGTTGTTTTGGATTTGCTGTTGTACATTGATCTTCAAATGCTAATTCAGCAATCCGATCGCCATCTCGTTCCAGCCATTCTTCAGAAACACCTTGCTCTTGTAAACTCATCTTAATTCCAACATCAATCCCTAATTGATATACCGCATTAGCTAAGGCATCTACTAACTCTTGAGTTGTCTCTCCCTTTAATCCGATATAACGGGCGATTGTTGCGTAGTCTTCATCCGCTTGGAAAGATTCATACTTTGCCCACATACTCAATTTGCTAGGTTCTGATGCATTATAGCGAATAACATGTGGTAATAAAATTGCGTTTGTACGCCCATGAACTTGATCCCATAGACCACCAATTTTATGTGCAAGTGAATGGGAAACTCCTAAGAAAGCATTGGCGAAAGCCATACCAGCAATTGTAGAGGCGTTATGGATTTTTTCGCGTGACTCTTGATCTCCGTACTCATAGGAGTGATGTAAGTGATCAAAAACTAGTTTAATTGCTTGGAGACTTAACCCTTTTGTATAATCACTTGCTAGGACTGATACATATGACTCAATTGCATGTGTAAGAACGTCCATACCTGTATCAGCGGTAACAACTTTGGGAACACTATAGACAAACTGTGGGTCTATGATAGCCACATCTGGTGTAAGAGCATAATCTGCCAGTGGGTATTTAATATTTGTTTCACTATCAGTAATAACTGTAAACGGCGTAACTTCAGAACCAGTACCTGATGTCGTTGGGATACACACTAACTGTGCTTTGGTCATTGGTTCAATTTTATAGGTACGTTTACGAATGTCTAGGTACTTTTGTTTTGCTCCAAAGAAATTACTGTCTGGGTGCTCGTAGAATAACCACATTGCCTTAGCAGCATCCATCGGTGAACCACCCCCGATTGCAATAATTGTATCCGGCTTGAAATCACGCATTTTTTCTGTTCCTCGTTGTACTGTATTTGTAGAAGGGTTCGGTTCAACATCAGAGAAAATTGTGTAAGAAACGCGAGTGTTACGTTGTTTTAATTGTTCAATTATTTTATCTACATACCCTAATTTCATCATCCCGTCATCACAAACAATAAATACGCGATCAATTCCACGCATATCACGTAAGTAACGAATTGAATTTTCTTCAAAGTAAATCCGGTCAGGCACTCTCATCCATTGCATATTATTTCTCCTTTTAGCAATTGTTTTAATGTTTAACAAATCAAAGGCTGAAACATTTCCTGATACAGAGTTATGTCCATATGAGCCACACCCTAATGTTAGCGATGGGATATTATGATTGTATAAACCACCAATTCCACCTTGTGCTGATGGAGAATTTACTAATATACGACAAGCTTTCATTTCTTTCCCAAATTTTTCAATTAATTCGTTTCTTCTGGTGTGGATGGATGCTGAATGGCCTAAACCATCTAAATCTAACATCTGTTTACTCAAATCAAATCCGTGCTCAGTGAAATCTGCCTTCAACATTGCTAAAACGGGAGATAACTTTTCTCGTGAAAGAGGGTAATCAGCACCTACGCCGTCCAATTCTGCAATTAACATCTTCGTTTTCTCTGGCACTTTAATTCCGGCTAATTTTGCAATTTCTGTAGCAGGCATTCCAACAATATTACTTTTGACACCCATGCGATCTTCACGCATCATTGCATCTTCTAGCTGAGGAAGTTCTGCTTTTGTTACAAAATAGACATTCCGTTTCAAAAATTCTTTTTTCGTTTCTTCGTAAATTTCTTTATCTACAATGACGCCTTGTTCGGAAGCACAGATCATGCCGTTATCAAACGTTTTTGATAAAACTAGATCGTTCACTGCTTTTTGAATATTTGCTGATTTTTCTAGGTATGCCGGAACGTTCCCAGGACCAACTCCTAAAGCTGGTTTTCCTGTTGAATAAGCAGCTTTTACCATTGCAGATCCGCCTGTAGCAAGAACGCAAGCAACATCAGGATCGTTTAAAAGCGCAGCGGTTTTGTCCATCGAGACATTTTCAATCCACTGGATACATCCTTCAGGAGCACCAGCATCTAAAGCTGCTTGGTATAGAATTTCCGCTGTACGAGCAGAACATTTTTCTGCACTTGGATGGAAAGAAAAAATAATAGGATTTCTTGTTTTCATACTAATTAAAGCCTTGAAAATAGTTGTCGAAGTTGGATTTGTAGTTGGGATGATTCCAGCAATAACACCTAAAGGTGCAGCTATTTTCATTATTTGATCAACATCATTATTTTCGATGATTCCAACTGTTTTATTTTTTTTGATTGCATGCCATATATTTTCGGAAGCATAGATATTTTTCAAACACTTATCTTCGTATACGCCACGTCCTGTTTCTTCTACAGCAAGTTTAGCGAGTTCCATATGCTTATCTAGAGCAGCAATAGCCATATCGTGAACAATTTTATCAACTTGTTCTTGATTGAAGGTTTCAAGTATTGCAAGAGCTTCTTTTCCTTTTTTTGCTAATATTGAGACTGATTCAGTAGCTGATAACGTTTTTACATCTGTTTTTGTATTGTTAGCCATCATGATCTCTCCTAATAATTTATTAATTACTCTACAAGAACATTGTATATCAGCACCTTCAGAGAGTACATAGTCTATTGTGATTACTTTCACATATACACAATGAAAAACACTGATTGCGTTTTCATTTTTGAATTGACAACTTATATAGCCAATTAAAGTTTGTGAATCGTTATACATGATGTGCAAATATAGTACATGTCGCTTTTATCAAATAAAAAAGAGACCCGTTACGGTCTCTTAAATCATTGTTTTATAAGAAATCATTAAAGTCAATATCTTCTAAAGAAGAGACATTATAGATTTGAGCTTCTAGTGATTCATAATCGAAATATTGATTTGCACTAAATTTCATGATATCGAATACGCGTTGATAATAATGTTCCGGTAACGTATGCTTCCATACAAAGTTTTTAAAACAAAGATAGATACTTTCTGTTTCAATATTTGGATAGCCTTCTTTAGAAAATTCAGACACCTTCAATTCAAACCATGGGAGTAATTCTTCATAATAATCCGGTTTTTCTTCAGCCATTCGCTTCTCACTCCATTACTGCAAAAACATTATTCTTCAATTTGACTGTCAACAATAGGGTCACTTACGGTTGCACCTAATCCAGATTCTTTGATACGAGCAATTGATCTCTTTTCAAAAGTTAAGAAAATCCCTTCACAGTCCAACGTTACTGTATTATCGGTTGCGTTAACTTCATCAATAATACCGTGAAGTCCTCCAATTGTGACAACTTTATCCCCTGGCTTCATTTGACTTAGCATATCTTGTGTTTCTTTAGCACGTTTTTTTTGTGGACGAATCATCAAGAAATACATGACTCCAAATAAAAGTCCATAAAAACCTAACATTACAATACCATTCATAACTATTGACCTCCATTAATATATTCAATTAATAATCTATGAGAAATCATAACATAAATTATTAAAACAGTTTAGCATTTTCTTTATTATACCCATATTCTTCCATAAATGCTTCTCGAAATTCTAACAAATTATCATCCATAATCGCTTGACGTACATTACTCATTAGATTATGCAAGAAATGAAGATTATGATAAGTCGTTAAACGCATTCCTAGTAGTTCATTTGCTTTAAATAAATGGCGAATATAAGCTCGTGTATAATTTTTACATGTGTAACAATCACATTTTTCGTCTAGCGGACGAAAATCGCGTTCATATTTAGAATTTTTAACAACCAAACGACCTTGGCTTGTCATACATGTACCATTACGCGCAATCCGAGTAGGCAAGACACAATCAAACATATCAACTCCTCGAATAACGCCATCAATTAACGAATCCGGTGCTCCTACTCCCATCAAATAGCGTGGTTTATGAGCTGGAATGACCGGCGTAATATAATCTAGAACAGCATTCATTTCTTCTTTAGTTTCACCTACAGATAGCCCCCCAATTGAATAACCTGGAAAATCCATTGCGAGTAAATCATGAGCACTCTGCAAACGTAAATCTTTATTACCGCCCCCTTGAATAATTCCAAAAAGACCCTGCGTATCTGCTTTTTTATGGGCTTTTAAACCTCTTTCTGCCCAACGACTTGTTCGTTCAACAGAAGCTTTAATATAATCATAGCTTTCATCGAATGGTGGACACTCGTCAAAACTCATAATAATATCTGCGCCTAATTTATTTTCGATATCAATCGCTTTTTCAGGTGATAGAAACATTTTCGATCCATTTAAATGATTTCTAAAATGTACACCTTCTTCTGTAATTTTACGGTTTTTTGCTAATGAAAAAACTTGAAATCCCCCTGAATCGGTTAGAATACCTTGATCCCAGTTCATAAACTTATGAAGTCCACCTGCTTCTTCTATCAGCTCTGCTCCTGGACGTAACCACAGATGGTAAGTATTACTCAAAATAATTTGTGAGCCCATCTCTTTTAATTCTTCAGGAGTCATTGTCTTAACAGTTGCGAGCGTACCAACAGGCATAAACATGGGTGTTTGAAACGTTCCATGTGGTGTCGTAATTTCACCTAATCTTGCTCCGGTATGCTTTTCTTCTTTAATCAATCTGTATGTAATTGCTGGTTCAGTCACTCTATTTATTCCTTTCTGTAAAACATATTGTATTTTAGTATAACATATTCCCCTTATAGAATATATTGAAGTTTTATTACAGAGATAATCAGAATAGAAAGGCTAACCCATAGAGGATTAGCCTTTCTCAAATCTATGCCATTAATTAAAAATTAATGTTTTGGGCGTTCTAGAATAGTACTTCCTATAATAGCCTGCCGCAACCATTTTTTTTCCTTAGATTCTGTAATTTTTTCGATTTGAATTATTTCCTTTGTCGGGGGTTGTAATCCCGAGGAAATATCTCCTAATAATTGGTCAAAATAAACACCATAATTATCATATTCATCAGTAAAATCGTTGATGTATTTTTCCATCTCTACCGGTTTGTACGAAGTATCTTGTTTTAAATTTCCAGATAACCTTTGTGTCGTATTTTTTCTTTGGTCTATTCTTGGTTGTTTATTTAGATTTCGTACTCCTTCTGATACTTTCAAATCTTGCAAATACGGCCATATATCTTTACGTCTTATAAACTTTATAACCGCAAGTTTGGACTGTGATGATGTATAGACACTTTTTAATTCTTTATGGTAACGTTCCGGCAATCTTTCACGCAAGATTTGATACTGCTCAGCTGGTTCCTTCTTTAACAGTAATTGTAAATTATTAGCAACTGACCGACTACTTTCTACTGTTTTTGTTTGGTTTACTTGAGTGTTTTGCCCCTGAGCACTTGTATTTCGATAGGCACTGCTACGAGCATTTTGCATTAAATCTCTTAAAAACTTTCCTACAACAAAAGCCACAAAAAGGACAATTATAAAGTTAAAAACGAATGCGATAGCTATTCCTGCCATTAGGAATCACGTCTATCTTTATCGCCAGCTAGCGAACTTCTCATTTCTGTGTCAGCATTGACATTTTTCATTTTATAATAATCCATCACACCTAAGTTTCCATTGCGTAGAGCTTCAGCCATAGCCAATGGTACTTGTGCTTCTGCTTCAACAACTTTAGCACGCTGTCTTTGAACTTCAGCAATCATTTCTTGTTCTTCTGCAACAGCTAATGAACGTTTTTCTTCGGCTTTTGCTTGGGCCACACGCTTGTCAGCCTCGGCTTGTTCGGCTTGTAGTTTCGCCCCAACGTTTCGTCCAACATCCACGTCTGCAATATCAATGGATAGAATTTCAAAAGCTGTTCCTGAATCTAATCCTTTTCGTAAAATTGTTTGTGAAATAGAGTCAGGATTTTCCAATACTTGGGAATGGGTTATGGCTGAGCCTACTGTTGTAACAATCCCTTCACCAACACGGGCAATAATTGTTTCTTCTCCTGCCCCACCAACAAGTCGTTCGATGTTGGCACGTACTGTTACTTTAGCTTTTGCTTGAACCTCAATCCCATTCATAGCCACACCTGCAATAATAGGTGTTTCAATGACTTTGGGATTAACGCTTACTTGTACTGCTTCAAATACATTACGTCCTGCTAAATCAATAGCTGCAGCTTGCTTGAAGCCAAGATCAATGTTGGCACGTTGGGCTGCAATTAAAGCATCAATGACTAAATTAATGTCTCCACCTGCTAAATAATGGGCTTCTAGTTCATTAATATCAATATCTAAACCTGCTTTAGTCGATTTAATCATTGGTTGTACAATCATACTTGGTGTTACACGTCTCAAACGCATACCGATTAGATCAGATATTTTAACTTTAACCCCTGAGAAATAGGCAGTAATCCATAAACCTACTGGCACAAAACGGAAAAACAGTGACAGTACTAGGATAAGAATAACAGTAATGACAATTAATCCAATAAATCCTTCTGGCATTTTTCTACAACTCCCTGACTATTATTTTTGTTCCTTCAACGTGGATAACTTCAACTTCAGACCCTTCACGAATGATTGGTCCGTTACTGACAACATCTAAAACATTTCCATCTATCTCAACTTTTCCTGAAGGCCTTAGAGTAGTTACCGCAACCCCTCTTCTTCTTAAATACGCAGAGTAGTCTTTACCAGCTGAATACCCTTGTTCTTTCTGCATGGATGTCCCTAATACAAGCGTCTTAGCAGGTAAAAAACTATATCCTTTTTTCAATAATATAAAAGCAGTTACTGTTGCAAGGATAAAAGCAAGTGCTAAATCAAGTACGCTTCCCCATACATCCACTTGGCTAGTAAAATACCCAAACCCTAAAGATAACCCTCCAATTATACCAATTAACCCGAAATTAGGGATAAATAACTCAAGTATAATAAGTAATATTCCAAATAGAAACAAGAAAAAACTTAACCATGTTCCACTTCCCACAATCATGAAATAACTGAGGAAACTAGCGATTGACAAAAAGCCAAAGACTAAAAAACGATTGGTAAAAAGCAATAGAACGAGACTAATAAATCCGACAATCAAGAAAAGAACTTCCATCACATTTACCACCTCCTAACTGAGGACTGCTTATGAAATTTTGTGATACCCTTATTTTATCGCATTTTATTCAATAAAGATAGCGATAGTGACAATTTATCATACTATCGCGCCTTTACTTTAATGGGCAAAAACAAGATGATTATTTTCTAATTTTATTTTTACACTACTATCCTCATCGATTGTTCCTTTGATAATTTCACGTGCTAATGGGTTTTCGATATGATTGGTAATAAATCTTCGGAGTGGTCTCGCTCCATACTGGCTATCGTATGCATTATCAGCAATCCACTCAACAGCTTCAGATGTCAACTCTAACTGAATATGACGTTGAGCTAATCGTTCTTCTAACTCGGCTATATTTTTGGCCACAATCGTACGAATATCTTTTTTTGTTAAAGGAGAGAATAACACTGTGTCATCAATCCGATTTAAAAATTCTGGTTTAAAGGTTGCACGA
Organism: Jeotgalibaca dankookensis; assembly: GCF_002005405.1. Taxonomy (NCBI): domain Bacteria; kingdom Bacillati; phylum Bacillota; class Bacilli; order Lactobacillales; family Carnobacteriaceae; genus Jeotgalibaca; species Jeotgalibaca dankookensis. Next base: position 589,441 of record NZ_CP019728.1, on the reverse strand, counting down.
AGCAATGCCATAACTTGCTCTTCTGCTTGGTTTGATATTTGACCTTCTTCATCCATACTCTCTAATAATAATTCTGAACCTAAATTACTAGTCATGATTAAAACAGTATTCTTAAAGTCGACTGTTCTACCTTTTGAATCCGTTAATCGGCCATCATCTAGTACTTGTAAGAGGATATTAAAGACGTCAGGATGCGCCTTTTCGATTTCATCTAATAAAATAATGGTGTAAGGACTTCTTCTGACTGCTTCAGTTAATTGTCCTCCTTCTTCATAACCGACATAACCAGGAGGTGCCCCCACCAAACGGCTTACTGAATATTTTTCCATATATTCACTCATATCGATTCGTACCATGTGGTCCTCCGAATCAAAGAGGTTTTCAGCTAAAGCCTTAGCTAATTCTGTTTTACCGACCCCTGTCGGGCCTAAAAAGAGAAAGCTGCCAATGGGTCTATTTAGTGACTGTAAGCCCGCACGCGAGCGTAAAACCGCATTCGTCACACTTTCAACCGCTTCTTCCTGCCCAACTACGCGTTTATGCAGGGTTTCGCTTAACTTCAACAATTTTTCGCGATCCCCTTCAACGAGTTTGGTAACTGGAATGCCTGTTAATCGTGCTACTACGACAGCTATTTCATTCTCTGTCACAGCCTCTTGAACTAATCTTGTAAGCGAATGATTACTCTCTTCATTTTTTTCTTCCATCGCTAATACTTCTTTTTGTAATTGCGGAATGGTACCGTGCCTTAGTACAGCAGCTTTTTCTAAATCATACTCCCCTTCGGCTTCTTCTAGTTGTCGTTTCGCTTTATCAAGTTCTTCTCGTTTTGAACGAATTTTTTCTGCTTCTTCTTTTTCAATTTCCCATTGCATTTTCAAGCGATTAGCTTCTTCACGCGTTTGGGCTAACTCTTCTTGGAGCTGCTCAAGTCGCTGTTGGCTAAGTGTATCTGACTCTTGCTTCAAAGCGGCTTCTTCGATTTCTAATTGCATGAGACGACGTGTCACTTGATCTAGTTCTGTTGGCATAGAGTTCATCTCTACTTTGATACTTGCACACGCCTCGTCTACTAAGTCAATTGCTTTATCGGGTAAAAAACGATCGGTAATATAACGGTCTGATAAGGTTGCGGCCGCTACAAGTGCATTATCATGGATGCTAACACTGTGGTGAATTTCAAACCGTTCTTTTAATCCACGTAAGATACTGATGGTATCTGCTACAGTAGGCTCCGAGACAATGACACGTTGGAAACGCCGTTCAAGTGCTTTATCTTTTTCAAAATTTTGGCGGTATTCATCCAAGGTTGTTGCACCAATACAATGTAGTTCACCTCTGGCTAACATGGGTTTTAAGAGGTTCCCTGCATCCATGCTTCCTTCTGTTTTTCCGGCACCGACAATCATATGGATCTCATCGATGAAAAGAATGATTTTACCTTCACTCTTTTTGACTTCATTTAGTACAGCCTTCAATCTTTCTTCAAACTCACCACGATATTTTGCACCGGCAATTAAAGAACCCATATCTAAAGAAAAAATCGTTTTATCTCTTAGGTTGTCTGGAACGTCTTTACGGACAATCCGCTGTGCTAATCCTTCCACTATTGCCGTTTTACCTACACCTGGTTCACCAATTAGGACGGGATTATTTTTTGTCTTACGGGATAAGATACGAATAACATCACGAATTTCTTCATCACGTCCAATGACGGGATCTTCTTGACCACTCTTCATCGCTTGAACCAAATCGATTCCATATTTTTCAAGCGCTTGATAGTTGTCTTCTTGATTTTTCGAGGTCACACGCTCTCCTCCTCTAATTGTTGTAATGTATTGTTTCATTTTTTCTTTTGTTATCCCCTGTTTTACTAAGTAAGTAGTAATCGGATGATTTTTCAAAGAAAATATAGCGAGTAGGACTACTTCTGTTGACAAATATTCATCTTGAAACAGAGTCATTTCTTGCTGCGCATTTGAGAGTAGTTGGTACAAATTTTGTCCAATAGACTGACCGTATTGAATGTTGGTCCCACTCACTTGAGAAATTTTATCTAACTGGATATCGATAAAATTTTCAAAAGCGTCTATATCTACCCCTATCTCTTGGTAGACGTTGCGCGCAAAAGATTGGGGTTGAAGAAATATTTTCCAAAGATGAGGAATTTCAATGAATTGATGTTTTCTTGTAGCCGCAACATTTTGTGCTTCGCCTATTGCATCTTGCATCGTTTGTGTCATTTTTTCTACTTCCATAAATACCTCTCCTTTTCAATAACCAAGGGTAACGATAAAATTAGAAAACTTTATCCACTTTATGTAGGCGTCATTCACACTTCTTATCTGATACCTAATGCAATACGCGCGTAGCGAGACATTCGTTCAGTCGTCCACGCTGGGTACCAAACCAACTTTGTTTTTATGTCACTGATTTCAGGGATTGTCTTTAATGCACGATTAATTTCATCTGTAATTACATCAGCCAATGGGCAACCCATAGTTGTAAGTGTTAAGTTAACTTGACAGAATCCATCATTTTCAATGATGACATCATAGATCAAACCTAAATTCACAATATCGATTCCTAATTCAGGGTCTATAACGGTCTCAAGTGCCTCAAGAGCACGATCCTTAATTGATTCTATTTCTTCATTTGTATATTCAACCGTGTTAGCCATTCAATCACCTCCTGTTTTCTCTTCTTTATTTTAACAAGGCCTTTATAGATTCACAACTTCTTACTGACTAGCTAAAAACAGTGCCATTTTTTTAAAAACTTCTAACGGTACCTTATGGCCATATCCTTCATAAAAATCGACATGAACCTGTCGTGCATAATCTTTGCCAACAAGTTCATTTGCAAAGTGTTGCATATGTGAAAAAGGTACTGTATCATCTGCCTTCCCGTGCCAAATATAAAACGGCCGACCGGCAATTTTCTCCGGAAAAGCTTGTAGCGTTAGCGGAATAAAGTCTTTCATCATCTCATCGATTGCTTCCGGACTGATAACTTGTAATTCTTCACGATCAGTCTGCCATTTTGAAGTTAACAACCAATTAGTAAAGTGCAAGGGATTGGGATTTCCCATAAGGCAGGCAGCCGAACGAATCCACGGATACTTTACCATCGCCATGCAAACCGCAATGCCTCCCATCGAAAGTCCTGTTACACTAACATCATTTTTAGCTGCAAGACCTTTAGAAACATAATAATCGACGATATCTGGTAACTCATGAACTGTTTTCCACTCAATCTCCCAAAATGCTCTCTCTTTTGATTCAGAAAAAGACTCGTCTTTTCTTTCACCATGCAAAAATGCATCTGGAATTATTACCCGCATGCCTTGTCGTGCCATTTCATAACCCGGCATCAAGCCATGTTCTTTTTGATTGGTAAATCCATGAAGAAAAAAAGCGAGTGGCAGCTTTTTATTGGTGGCATCTTTCTCAACCATTTCTATAACCGGTATATTTGAAATCTCAAATTCATTTACTATAATCACGTTGACATCGCCTTTCTGCAACTAATTGGTTCATTAACCTATTAATATAAGTTTACCATTATAGCGAGTTAAGAACCACTTTAGGCCGTTCGTTTTTTCTAAAAAAAGCCACCAATAATTGGTGGCTTTTGCGCTTATTCAACTGGTGGAATTATTTTTTCAAGTTCATCAATTACTAGTTTTGCTACTCTGGATCCAATCACTAATTGCTCATAAATAGGACGGACATCTTCAGTCGTTTTTCCCATTGCCTTCAGAAAAATTTCGCCGTCTGCTGCTAAACAAGCTCGGTAATAAAAAGTCTTTGTATTGTTCAACTCATTGAGTAACTCTAAAATTTTTGTTTTGTCATCATAATTCGTCAAATAGGCAAGTCTTTTAAAACTTATTTGGAAATCTACTATTTCTTCTCCCTCTGCAATTACCAGACCGAATGGAATTCTTCTACCTGGACGAATTTGAAAATTTCCTTGGTATAAATATTGATTATTAGGAATATCTTGTCTTTTTAGTGGTAATTTTTTCTCAGCAAATAATGTATCAATCGCTTCTAAAATTTTCAATCTTTTTACCCCCTTCGGATTTTACTAATCCAGTATATCACAGATGAATATAAACAAAAAGAGCCAGCATAAGCTGACTCTTTTAAGACGCATATTTGATTAACGACGCTCGCGAATACGAGCTGCTTTTCCGTGTAATGCACGTAAGTAGTACAGTTTTGCACGACGTACTTTACCGAAACGAACAACTTCGATTTTAGCAACACGTGGTGTGTGGATAGGGAATGTACGTTCAACGCCAACGCCATTAGAAATTTTACGAACTGTATAAGTTTCGCTAATTCCTGCGCCACGACGTTTGATTACAACGCCTTCAAATAGCTGAATACGTTCTCTTTCACCTTCTACAACACGAACGTGTACACGCACTGTGTCTCCTGGACGGAAACTAGGAATATCACTGCGTAGTTGTTCTTGAGTAATTTTGTCAATTAGATTCATATCTTTTTCTCCTTCCAACAAATATTCATATATAGTCTATAACCTATCAGCGGAATATCGTTATCTTGGAACAGTTTCCTGCCCACTCGTATGAGTTTAACATAATTAAAAATATCTGTAAAGTCTTAATTAATATTTTAGATTCTTTTAGTTTCCTACTTCAAATTCTTGTATCCATTCTTTTTGTTTTTGCGTTAAATCAAGCTTATCAAGCATATCCGGACGTCTAATCCATGTTTTACGCAAGGATTCTTTATCTTGCCATTCAGCAATTTTAGCATGATTGCCACTGAGCAACACTTCGGGTACTTCTTGTCCACGAAACTCACGGGGCCGTGTATACTGAGGATGTTCCAGCAGGCCTGTTGAAAATGAATCAGTTTGATTCGATAAGGTATTGCCTAATACTTCTGGGAGTAGTCGAACAACGCTGTCTATAATAACCATCGCACTCAATTCTCCACCCGTTAGAATAAAGTCACCAATTGAAATTTCGTCTGTAATATGTGCTTTAATACGCTCGTCGTATCCCTCATAATGGCCACATATGAATACAAGATGTTCTTCTTGAGCTAATTCCTCAGCTAAGTTTTGATTATACTTTTTACCAGCTGGATCCATTAGTATAACTCTTTTTTTAGTTTCAGGGTTTTCCTGAGCAATGTGAGTAATCGCATCCACTATTGGTTGTGCTTTTAACAACATTCCTGCTCCACCACCAAAGGGATAATCATCGACTGTTTTGTGTTTACTATCGGAAAAATCACGAAAATTAGTGGTTTCAATTTTTACAATTTCTTTTTCAGCTGCCTTACCAATAATTGAATCTGTTAAAGGACCTTCAAACATATCTGGAAAAAGGGTTAAAATATTGATTTTCATTCGTCCAGCATTCCTTCCAAAAGAGTCACTTCCACTATACCTTCGTTTAGATCAACCTTTTGAACGACATCTTTGATATAAGGCAATAATAAATCTTTTTTGCCTTTTCTCTGAACAACCCAAACATCATTTGAACCTAATGGTAAAATTTCTTTTACCTCACCTAATATCTCATCTTCTTTTGTTTTAACAGTTAAGCCGATAATTTCATGATAGTAATATTCATCTCCTGGTAATTCATGAAGATCATCAGTAGAGACTTTCAATATCCCACCTTTATATATTTCAACAGCTTCAATGGAATTTTTACTTTCAAATGTCAAAAGGTCGAAGTTCTTATGTTTACGGTGACTCTTAACAGTTAAGGTGATTGGATCTTTTCCATCCTGAAATAGAAGTAATTCCGACCCTTTTTTATAGCGTTTTTCAGCAAAATCCGTTACAGAAACGACTCGAACCTCACCTTTTAAACCTTGTGTGTTAACAATACTTCCTACTTCTAAGTATTCTTCCATTTATCCACCTCTTCGAAATTAATTTGAAAAAAAAAAGGGACAGATCAATAAAAATTGAATGTCCTCTTTTTATATTTGTGTATGCGTCGTTTAAACTTTTCTTAGTTTCCACCGTCAATAACTAAGCGGACACGTTTCGATTGTTTTGTACGGACACTGTACACGATTGTTCGAATTGCTTTAGCAATCCGACCTTGTTTACCAATGACACGGCCAACATCATCAGGGTTAACGTTTAAATGATACTCGAGGAACTCTTTTGTTTCTTTAATATCAATCGAAACCTCATCTTGATGCTCTACGAGTGGTTTGACCATGGTTAGAATCAATTCTTCAATATCAGGCATGTAATCCACCATCCTTTTGGTAATTTCAATGCTACTGAATACTCAACTCATTCATTATTTAGCTAATTTAGAGTCGTGGAATTTTTTCATAATGCCTTCTTTGGATAGCAAGTTTCTTACTGTATCAGAAGGTTGCGCACCATTAGCTAACCATTTTAATACAAGTTCTTCATCAAATTTCACTTCAGCTGGTTCTACAACTGGGTTGTATGAACCAATTTTTTCGATGTAGCGACCATCACGCGGAGCGCGAGAATCAGCAACAACTACACGGTAAAAAGGATTTCTTTTTGATCCCATACGTTTTAAACGAATTTTAACTGACATTCTTAAATACACCTCCAATTTCTAAATCTCACAAATGATATGATACCAGTTAATAAGGAGCTTGTAAAGTGTTTTTTCTTTACAGGCCTATTTTTTTTTCTTTTTCTTCTTTTTCTTCTTTTTACCCATTTTACGAGCCATTTTTTTCATCGCTAACTGGTTAAGCTTACCCTTTGGTCCGTTACCCATTAGGCCTTCCATGCCGCTGAAATTACCTTTTGACATGCTATTCATCATTTTACGTGACTCATTAAATTGTTTAATCATCCGATTAACTTCTGCTAAATTTCGCCCTGAACCTTTGGAAATTCTGCGACGTCTGCTTTGCGATAGCATATCCGGATTTTCTCTTTCTTCATTGGTCATGGATTGAACGATGGCTTTCATATGAACCATATCTTGAGGATCAATTTTTACTTGATCCATCCCTGGCATTTGGTTCATACCCGGAATCATTTTTAGTAGGTCTTCTAAGGGACCCATATTAGCTACTTGGTCCATTTGATCTATAAAATCATTAAAATTAAAGGTGTTTTCGCGAATTTTGTCCGCCATTTCTTTGGCTTTATCTTCGTCATAGTCCTGTTGCGCACGTTCAATTAAAGTAAGCATATCGCCCATCCCTAAAATACGTGACGCCATTCTATCCGGATAGAATGGTTCAATATCATCTAATTTTTCGCCCTGACCTGTAAACTTAATCGGCTTACCAGTAATCGAACGAATAGAAAGAGCAGAACCACCACGTGTATCACCGTCTAGTTTTGTTAAGACAACGCCAGTAATATCTAATTGTTCATTAAAGGCTTTAGCAACATTGACGGCATCTTGTCCGGTCATTGCATCCACTGTAAAAAGAATTTCATCTGGTTGAATAGCTGTTTTAATATTTTTTAACTCTGTCATTAGAACATCATCGACGTGTAAGCGTCCCGCTGTATCAATAATAACCAAATCACGGCCAGTCAAACGTGCTTCTTCAACTGCTTCGCGAGCAATGTCTACTGGATTTGCCTCGGTTCCCTTTGAATAAACTGGAAAATCTAGTTGTTGACCAATAGTCTGCAACTGGTCAATCGCTGCTGGACGGTAAACATCGGCTGCTGCTAGCAAAGGTCTTTTATTTTCACGTTTCTTCATATAGTTTGCTATTTTACCAGCAGTCGTAGTTTTCCCGGCCCCTTGTAAACCAACCATCATTACAACTGTAGGCGGCTTTTTAGCGAAAACAAATGGTTCTTGTTCGCCACCCATTAATTCGGTCAATTCTTCGTTAACAATCTTAACAACTTGTTGGGCAGGTGAAAGGGATTCTAGTATATCTGACCCTAACGCGCGCTCGTTTACTTTTCGAACAAAGTCTTTTACTACCTTAAAATTAACATCAGCTTCAAGTAAAGCAAGGCGTACTTCACGCATCATTTCTTTTAAATCTGCTTCGGTAATTTTACCTTTCTTACCGATTTTGGTCATCGCTCCTTGGAGACGATCTGATAAATCTTCAAATGCCATATTCATTCACATCCTTTTAATTACTCATCGATTGATTCCAGTTGATAAATAAGATGATTTAATTCTGTATCATCTACGTATTTCTCATTTGCATGTTCCTTGAGCTGCTCTAGTAAGTCCTGACGTAAGGTGAAATTTTCCACTAAATGGAGTTTTTCTTCGTAGGCCGTTAGAAGCTTTTCAGTTCGTTTAATATTATCGTAAATAGCCTGGCGACTCACTTCGAATTCATCAGCAATTTCTCCTAATGAATAATCATCGCCGTAGTAAAGTGCGAGGTACCCTCTTTGTTTGGATGTTAGTAGAATACCGTAAAAATCGAATAAGGTATTCATGTAATTAGTTTTTGAAATTGCCACCATTATTCTTTCATCCCACTTTCTTTGTCAAGGTAACGACTTTACATTACTTTCTAGAATACCGACTCTCTATCTAAATGTCAATGTGAATTATAGGTAAAACGTTCAATAAAGGCATCAACCATTTTTAATTTTTCTCAACTAAACCTTTTACTAAGCCATAAATATATTGTTCAGGATCAAAGGTCTGCAAATCGTTTAACCCTTCTCCTAGTCCTACAAATTTAACAGGTATTTCCATTTCTTGGCGAATAGCCAAGATAACGCCACCCTTAGCAGTTCCATCTAACTTGGTTAAAATTAATCCTGTTACATTGGTGGTTTCTTTAAATTGTTTAGCTTGAATTAAAGCGTTTTGTCCTGTTGTTGCATCTAAGACTAAAAGCGTTTCAGAAGCGCCACCTGGAATTTCACGTTCGATAATACGATTTATTTTTTCTAGCTCTTTCATTAAGTTGACTTTGTTTTGCAAACGACCGGCTGTATCTATTAATAAGTAGTCATAATGATCAGCTTTACCTTTTTTCAGAGCATCAAAGACTAAAGCTGCAGGGTCTGATTTTGCAGCGTTCGTCACAACATCTACGCCCACACGCTCAGCCCACACCTCTAACTGCTCAATCGCACCTGCTCGGAAGGTATCCCCGGCAGCTAGTAAAACTTTTTTCCCTTCATTTTTAAGCTTATAGGCGTATTTTCCGATAGTCGTTGTTTTCCCGACACCGTTAACTCCTACAAATAAGATCACCGTTAAGCCATTAGGATTTTCATTGATAACGGGTAAATCAATTTCACCCTTTTCATAAATTTCAACCATTTTTTCAATAATAATATTTTTTACTTCTTCACCGGTTCGTCCTGGACGCACACGCATCTCTTCGCGTAAAACATCTGAAATGGCAATAGTCATGTCAAAACCGACGTCTGCTGAGATCAACACCTCTTCTAAATCATCAAAGAAGTCTTCATCGATTTCGCGAAAGCCAGCAAATAGTTCATTAATTTTTTCTGAAAAACTTTTTCGTGTTTTCTCCATACCTTTATCAAACTTATCAATTACGATGCGTTTCTCTTCGCTAACTGGTTCTTGTGTAACGTCTTCGCCGGTAAATGCTCGTTTTATGCGATCAAATAAACCCATTTTCTTCACTCCCTTTATCTATTCGTTTACATAGTGTTGAATCGCGTATGCAACGCCATCCTCATCATTGCTTTTCGTAATAAATGTAGCAGCTTTTTTAACTTGTTCACTTGCATTAGCCATCGCAACAGCTACACCCGCATACTCTAACATAGCTAAATCATTTTCTTCGTCCCCGCAGACCATTACTTGGTCAGATGTAATATTGAGTAAGTTACAAAGTTGTGCAATACCGGAACCTTTATTCACTTCTGGATGCATAATTTCAAATAGAAGCGGACGAGATTTCATTGTTGAAAAACGTTGGTAAAAATCTGCTGGTATTTTAGAAATTGTTTGATCTAAAAATTTGGCTTCTGTACAAAAGACAACCTTATTGAATCGCTGATTTTCTTTAAACGAATCAATATCACATTTTATAAAGGGCAAACTGGCGCTCTGTAAGGAGGGGTATAAAGAAGGGCGATCAACGGGATACGCTGGTTCGTAAACATAATTCAAATCTAATATATTCATTGGTACTTCCAATTTTTGACTCAGAGTATAAATGGCTTGAATATCTTCGTAAGACAAAGTTTTTTGGGATAAGACTTCCGAATTATGATTTCTTTGTACTAACCCACCATTATAAGTAATTGAAAAATCTTCCGCATCTAATAACTGTAGCTCATCAACATATTGTTTAATCCCCATCAAGGGTCTTCCTGTACATAACACCACTTTAACACCTTTTTTTATTGCTGAATGGATGGCAGCTTTATTTGCTTTACTTATTTTTTTTTGAGAATTTAATAACGTCCCATCTAAATCAAGTGCGATTAATTTAATCATTTTATTTCTTCCTCCTGATTTTCTGCAAATTTAACAGACGCTAAACGAGAAACTCCTGAGTCTTGCATCGTAACCCCATATAGAACATCAGCTTCTTCCATTGTTCCTTTACGATGGGTGATAACGATAAATTGTGTCTGGTTTTCAAAAGAAGCGAGGTACTTACCAAATCGCGTAACATTTGTTTCATCTAATGCCGCTTCTACTTCGTCTAAAACACAAAAAGGAACCGGTGAAACTTCAATAATAGCAAACAGTAGGGCAATAGCCGTAAAGGCTTTTTCACCACCTGAAAGTAGACTGAGTTGTTCTAATTTTTTCCCAGGTGGTTGAGCAATAATATCTATTCCGGTTTCTAAAATATTATCTTGCTCTGACATAACAATGGTAGCTTTACCTCCACCAAACAATTTAGGAAAAGTTTTCTCAAATTGTTTCTTGATGGCATTAAAAGTAATTAGAAAACGTTTTGAAACTTCTGCATCCATTTCCTCCATGGTTCCTAGCAAGGACCGTCTTGCTTCCATTAAATCTGCTTGCTGTTGACTTAGGAAAGTGAATCGCTCTGAGATACGTTCATATTCTCCAATTGCCGCGATATTAACAGGTCCAAGATTTACAATTTCTTGTTTTAACTGTGAAACAATTTGTTTGGCCTCTTCAACCGATAGGGTTAACTTAAACTTGGCAATCGCTGCTTCATAACTTAATCCATAGGTTTCACTTAACCGATTCAAATGATGATCAATCGATGACTCTTGTCGGCCCGATTCACTTTTTAATTTCGATAGTTTTTCAAGTGTATCCTGGATACTTATCGTCAATTTTCTTAATTGATTATTTTTAGTTTCTGTTTCTTCTTCCAAACTATGTTTCTTTTCACGGATATCACTTAGCTCTTGATTTAATTGTTCTTTCTGGCTAGCACTTATTTTTAGTGCTTCTAGTAATTTTGAAGTCAGCTGGCGATTAGTTGTTTCTTCTAAATTATTAGACTCAAGCATTTTTTGGAGTCTTTGGATTACTTGGGTTTCTTTTTCGATCCAGTCACGATTAGCTCTAACAGTATTCTTCAGCTGTTTTAACTGTTCTTTCAAAACTGCAAACTGCTGTTGATTGATGCTTAAATCAGTTTGAATCGACTCAAGTAAGGTTTGTCTTTCTTCTTCACTTAAACTTAGTTTAGCCATATCTTTTTTTATAACTTCTAATTCTGTTACTAAAGATTCTTTCTTACCCAGTTCTTTGGCTAACATATCATTAAATTCAAGTAGATTTTTTTGGTATTCTTCTTTATCAAAAAGATAAACAGCTTGCTTATCTTCAAATTCTAAAATACGCTTTTTGTTATTTTCTAAATCTTCTTGATTTTTATCAATTTCAAATTGTAATTGGCGAATTTCTTCTTGTAAACCATCTTTTTGTTCAAGTGTTTCCCTATCATTCGCTAATAATGCTTGTTTTTTTGCTTTCATATCTTCATACAGATGGGTATTTTCTTCTATAGACTTAGTTAGTTTTATAATTGTATTTTTGCGGTTAAAAACTGAATTTCCCTGTTGGTTTTTTGAGGCACCACCGGTCATTGATCCACCCGCATGAATCACATCGCCTTCTAGAGATACAACGCGATAACGATTATTTAAAAATTTGGAAAGTACTAATCCTGTTTTTAAGTCTTGAGAAATAATTGTTGTTCCTAATAAATTAGTAGCAACATTAGAGTAGATATCATCATATTCTATAAGTTCAGAAGCAAGGCCCATAAATCCTTCTTGCTTGTTTAATTTTTCTTTTAAGTTATTAGGAATTTGTTTCCCTTGAATAACGCTTAATGGTAAAAATGTAGCACGCCCTAGGCGATTCGTTTTTAGCATTTGGATTGCTTTGGCAGCTGTTTGAGGATGATTAACCACAATGCTTTGAATCGCTCCTCCTAAAGCCGTATCGATTGCGAGCGTATAGGTTTCTGATACTTGGAAGAGTTCGCCAATAGGACCGTATATACCCGGAAGATGTTTTTTACGTTTTAAAACTTCCTTAACTCCTTGATAATAACTAGCGTAAGAATCCGTTAATTCTTGTTGACTCTCACGGCGTGCTTCAGCTTGGTGAATGGTACGCAAAACATCGGTAATGTTTTTATCATATGCTACGCGCTCTCTTTCTGCTTGGGCTAAGGACAGAACAATAGCATTTAATTCTTCCTGTTTCTCTTTAAGCGCTACCGTTTTTTTTATGCGTTCATCTTGGTATTGACGCATTTCTTCTTTACTATTTGCAATTGAATCTCGTAAATCTGATAATTTACTTACAACTGAAGATAATTTTTCAGAAATGATTTCTTTTTCTCGCTCAAGCTGTTGAATCGTATTTTTATTTACTGATTGTTCTTGAAGCTTATCGATATAGTGGTCTCTAACTTCCTGTAAGCTAAAATTATTATCATCTAATAGCTGTGTTTTTTGTTTTTCTAAATCATTTATAACCGCTTGTAGTTGCTCATAATTCGTCTGTTTTTCATTTATCTGCTTTTTAAAAGCAATCATTTTATCTGTTTCTTTTTTTATGTTCGCTTGTTTTTCTGCTAATAAGTACTCTTGTTCTTCTTGGTTTTTTTCAGAAAAAGCTGTTTTTTGCATCAACACGTTTTTCTGACCTTCTAATTGTTCGATTTTTTGAATCGTATCAATATAATTTGTTTGTAGCGTCTGTAACTTTTGTTCATACAGTGACAACTGATGCTTCAGCAAAGCTAAATCATCTTGTAATTCTGTTTGTTCTTTCTCTTCTTGAATAACTTTCTTTTGAAAAACATCTATTTGCGCCTTACTTTTTTGCCATTCCTGATTCAATACATTAATTTCACTTGCCAACAAGGCGACTTCTATCTCGCTAAGCTGACTGCTTTTTTCTTGGTAAATTTTAGCAATCTTTTGTTGCGTTTCGAGCGGATCCATTTGATCCTTTATTTCGTGCAGAATATCTTCTACTCGATTCAAATGTTCGCGTGTTTCATTTAACTTACGCTCAGCCCCAAGTTTGCGTGTTTTATATTTCGCTACTCCCGCCGCTTCTTCAAATATAAACCGGCGTTCTTCGGGTTTACTTTGAAATATTTTTTCGACTTTACCTTGGGAAATAAGTGAAAAAGAATCTTTCCCTATACCAGAATCCATTAAAAGGTCTGTTAGATCTTTTAAACGACAGGGCTTTCTATTAATGAAACATTCCGTTTCTCCATTTCGATTAATTCGTCTCGTTAAACTCACTTCAGTAAAATCAATCGGTAACGTTCGATCTTCATTATTTAATACGAGTGTTACTTCTGCGATATTAACTGGTTTCCTAGAATCAGAACCTGAAAAAACTATATCGTTCATTTTCATACCACGTAAATTTTTGGCAGATTGCTCCCCCAGTACCCAACGAATGGCTTCAGAAAGATTGCTCTTCCCACTCCCGTTTGGGCCGACAATCGCAGTTACACCTTTATCGAATTCAATAACGGTTTTATCTGCAAATGATTTGAATCCAATCATTTCAACTCTTTCAAGATGCAAAAAAACCATCCTTCCTAGAAAACCTATTTTCCTTGACTGACTAGCGCTTTTAAGGCTTGTTGCGCAGCAGCCTGTTCAGCACTCTTTTTACTTGTACCAGTACCAATACCTAAATGTTGACCTTTTACCTTTACCGCCACTTCAAAAAACTTCGCATGCGAAGGTCCTTCATCTTTTAGTATGATGTACTGAATTAAAATATCACCATTTTTCTGTAATTCTTCCTGAAGCAATGTTTTATAATCCATCGCATGTGAAAAAGCATCCTCTTTAATAGAATCCAATACTGTTAATTGAATAAAGTTCTTGGCAGCATCCATCCCTTGGTCTAAGAATAAAGCACCTATAAAAGCTTCAAATAAATCTGCTAGTAAGGCGGGTCGTTTACGACCGTTCATTGTTTCTTCTCCTCTTCCAAGTAAAACATGTTTGTTAAAACCTGACGTTTTTGAATAATTAGCCAAGCTTGGTTCGCATACAATTTTGGCACGCAAACGCGTTAACTGACCTTCACTCCATTGTGGATAATAGTGAAATAAAAACTCAGAAACGGATATTTCTAAAACAGCATCACCTAAAAACTCTAAACGTTCATTATGTTTTAGTTTCAACTGACGATGCTCATTCACATATGATGAATGGGTAAAGGCTTCTTTTAACAATTCTTGATTGTTAAAAACAACCCCATACTTTTCTTTCAACATCTCACTTAAGTCTTTCATCTTATTTCCTCCTTTCAAAATATATTATGGTTATCCTTTTATATTATACGCTAAAATCAGACATTTTTCATTAAATAGAAATAATTGTGTATCCTTAAGTAATCGTAACAATAAAAAGAGCTGAGATTGCTCTCAGCTCTTAAGACTTTCATTAATCGAATTAATATGGTGAATCAGCAGTTAATTCAATTGCTTCATAACCCTCTAATCTATCATAATCAATTCCATAATTCTTAACACGGTTGTTAACTGCAAATAACTCAGATCTCCAAAGTGTTGGAATTACAGGTGCATTTTCATACATATGTTCTTGCCAATCATGGAAAACTTGGAATTTTAATTCTGGATCAAAAGCATCTTTAGAATTAATTTTGCTTAGAAGTTCGCTGTTTTCTTCATCAACGTAACGGATGTAGTTGAAGCTTGCTGTCTCACCGTAAAGTCCAGTTGGGTTTGGATCGGTTCCTGTACCCCAAGCGGCTTGGAAAACATCAATTTCATCGTCATCTGATTCAAGCATATCGTAGAACGCTTGGAATTCAATCAAACGACCTGTTGACAATTCAACATTCAGTCCAACTTCATTCCATTCTTGCATGTAGTATTGGGCGATTGGCTCAGCTGTAGCACCACCCGACATTGAAGCAAACTTAATAACTAGCTCTTCACCTTCTGGGTTCTCACGGAATCCGTCACCATCAACATCTTCATAGCCTGCATCATCAAGAAGTTGGTTTGCCATGTCATGGTCATAGTAGTATCCTTCAATATCAGTATTTACATAATCACCGAATACTGGTGGAATCATACCCTTAGCATTTTCACGAAGACCTTGGTAAAACTCAGATGCAATTGCGTTGTTATCAATAGCATATGCCATTGCTTTACGTAAATTGACATCTGCCATTTTCTTATCTGGATCAGAAACGTTCTTTCCAGCTTCTTTATCAAAGTGACCTAATTTAAAGCCGATATAGGTATAAGCTAATTCTGGACGTCCTAAGAGAGTAATATTCTCCATGTCTTTATAGGTATCAAATTGGTCAGTAGGCATTTTAGCAATATCATAGTTCCCATTTTGCATTTCAGATACGATTGTTTCTGGTGATACTACTTCAAGAACAACGCCATCTACATTTGGAGCACCTTTCCAGTAGTATTCATTTGCTTCAAATTCAACAGACTCACCCGGGTTAATTGATTTAACTCGGAATGGTCCAGCTCCAACTGGGTTTTTACGAATTTCTGGAGAAGCTATCATATCTTCTATAGCAACATCACCAAGTTGGTGTTTTGGCATTGGATAACCCCAAATACCACCACCTGCTTGAAGAATTGACGGATTAACTTCAATATATTCGATTGTAATATTTTGATCATCTTCTATGGTAATTCCCGAAATAGTGTCAGCACTACCACTGTTATATTCTTCCATCCCTACAATATTGGCAAAGTCAGCCCCATATCGAACACCTGGGTAGTCTGGGTGGCCAATTACTTCATAAGAGAATAAAACATCTTCGGTTGTCAAGTCTTCACCATCAGACCATTTCAAATCATCTTTTAAGGTAATCGCAATTGTTCTAGCTTCTTCATCAAATTCATATGTTGCCATACCATCTTGTGAATACATGAAGTTTTCATCTATAGAGAATAACTCTTGATGAGTAAACCCCATTAATTCAGCATCGTAGGCATCTTCATAGAATTCTGGACTGAAAATCCCTTGGAATGGAGAACTAGCTACCATAGCATAGCGTAACGTTCCACCTTCAATTGCTTCTTCATCATTTGTCATGACTGTTTCGAACTCAACTAGTCCACTGCTTTCAGCAGTAGAGTCTGACGCCATTCCTGTATCTGTGGAACCAGCAGTTTCGTCAGTCCCACCTGAACAAGCTGCTAAAACGAGTGTAAATGCTGCTAATGAAACTAAACCAATCTTTTTCTTAAACATATCTTTTCCTCCCTTTTCTTATCCTAATCTTTGTTTTGAGTCTGCCGAGCGCTGCAACGCTTGACCGACATAGTTTATGCTTAACATCAATACTAGAATTAATATTGACGCTGGCAACCAAACCCACGTTTTATTTTCTATGACATCTGGGGATGTCGCAAACCCAATGAGTGTTCCTAAACTCGGTACAGAAGGGGGTAAGCCGAACCCTAAAAAACTTAATCCGGTTTCTATCCCAATGTTCCCTGCAAAGTTTAATGTTGAATTAACAATAATCAATGAACTAAGGTTAGGCATCACTTCTCGAAACATAATTTTAAAATCACTTGTACCTAATGTTTTAGAAGCATTTACATAGTCGCGTTCTGCTTCAGATAATGTTCTACTTCGGAATATCCGCGCTTTACCTACCCAACTAAACGCACTCATGATCAGTACAAAAGATACAATATTATAATCTTTTATCATTGAAACAAAAACAATTATAATCATATTAGTAGGTAAGACCATTATGAAGTCAACAATTCTCATCAAAATATTATCGATAATTCCTCCATAGTAACCAGAAATAATTCCTAATCCTATTCCAATAATACCTGTCAAAATTGTTACACTAAACCCTATAATAATAGAATTTCGTGCGCCGATAAAGAGTTGTCCTAAAACATCTCGTCCTCCTTCATCAGCTCCTAGTAGATATTCAGCTCCTGGCGCTTCATAGCGGTTCAAGATGCTAACTTTCATTACTTCACTTTGATCAAACAAGACAAACGATCCTATAAAAATCACTAGCAACATTGTAATTAATAAACCCAATGAAAACATAGCGAGTTTATCTTTTTTAAATTCACGCGCAATAACGGCAAATCCAACAACCGTTCCTTGTTCATCAGCATTTTCTACTAAGGAATCAAGCTCTGTTTCATTTCTTTCTATCTCAGCTAATTTTTTTTCTTCTTCAGATTGCATCTCATAACCTCCTTTTCCTTATTCATTATTATTCAATACGGATTCTAGGGTCAACAATACTCATAATAATATCAGATAATAGAGTACCAAATAACGCTGTTAATCCGAATAATAGAATCAATGCAGTAATAACACTATAGTCTCGGGCTAGTAGCGAATCAATGAACAGACGTCCCATACCAGGGAAAGAGAAAACACGTTCAATAAAAATCGATCCGCCAATTAAACCGGTAATGTCATACCCAAGGAAGGATGCAATAGGTAAAATTGAGTTACGGAAAATATGTTTGTTGTAGACAACTTTTTCAGGAACACCTTTTGCTCGAGCAGTTTTAACATAGTCTTCTTGCTTAGCATCGATAACTCCTGTTCTTAAATACTGAATGATAACCGTAGTGGCTAACAGAGCGTAAGATAAAGCTGGTAAAATCAAGTGATAGAAACGACTCCAAATATAGGCCAACGACCCCTCGGCTAAGCCGGTTTGAACCGTTCCTCTTGTTGGGAACCAACCAAGGACAAAACCAAAGATCCAAATTAATAGCAAGGCGAAAACAAAGACTGGAATTGCAAAGCTAATGTAGTTATAAAAACTAATCGCTTTGTCGCCTAAAGAGCCATTGTGACGCCCTGCATACATACCTAATGGTAAAGCAATTAAGTATGTAAAGATGAGAGATACAATTGATAACCAAATTGTATTACCGACACGTTGCCCAATTAGTTCGGCTACTGGAACTTTATACGTATAGCTTTTTCCAAAGTCCCCTTGTAATGCATTAGTAATCCAATCCCAATACTGAATGTACCAAGGATTATTCAACCCTGCAGCTTCTCTTAATTTTTCAATTGTTTGAGGGTCCATATCTGGTGTGATTAAACCAGTAAAAGGATCCCCTGGCATGATTTGTGCCATTAAAAAAACCAATAAACTTAAAATTAAAATTTGTGGAATCATCACTAAAACACGTCGTAAAATTGTTTTCCACATAATTAAGCGCCTCCCTTAATGAAGCTGGGACGAATGGCAACCTTATGTGTATCTGACAACGCAGTTAGATCGTATACACGGCCATCTTCATCGTAGAACTTCTCTTTATTTCTTTCATATTCTTGCTCCACAGCAATACGTTCAGCTTTGTGAGCTTCTCTATTAACTGGATCCATTGCTGGAATAGCAGAAAGTAGTCGTTTTGTATAAATATGTTCAGGATTCGTATAAATATCTTTTTTATTCCCAAATTCAACAAATCGTCCGCGATACATGATAGCTAAATCTTCACACATATGTTTTACAACACCTAAGTCATGTGAAATAAACAAATAAGAAACATTATATTCTTCTTGAATTCGTTTCATAAAGTTTAAAACTTGGGCTTGTACCGAAAGGTCTAAAGCTGACGTTGGTTCGTCTGCGATAATTAGCTTTGGATTTGTTGCAACCGCTCTAGCAACTCCAATACGCTGTCTTTGCCCTCCTGAAAACTCGTGTGAGTACTTGTAGAGCGCGTCTTCAGGTAAGCCTACAATGTCTAATAACTCGATTACACGACGCTTTGTTTCATCAGGCGATAGTCGTTCAAAATTGTCTAAGGGTTCAGATATAATATCTAAAACACGTTTACGCGGGTTTAAACTAGAAATAGAGTCTTGGAAAATCATTTGAACATTACGGTTATAAGAGGAAGTACGTTTCCGAGCTTTATTAGTAACGTCTTGTCCTTCAAAATAAACTTTTCCAGAAGTGATTCGTTCAAGACCGATAATAGCTTTTCCTATTGTTGATTTACCAGAACCAGATTCTCCAACTAGACCATACGTTTTACCTTCTTCAATTTCTAAATCCACACCATCAACGGCATATACATGGTCAGTGACACGGTTCCAAAAGCCACTTCGAATTGGATAATGAACTTTTAAATCTTTAATTTGCATAAAACTCAAGTTATTCAGCCTCCCCTTCAAAATGGAAATGTTTATAACAGGTACATCTCACAAAATGATCTGGAGAAATTTCATGCAAGGTTGGGTGTTCTTCGTGTACTTCTGCTGGCATCCATGGGATACGCGGCGCAAATCGACAACCTGTTCTTGGTAGATTTTTCAGCGATGGAACGGTCCCTTGAATAACATGTAACTCAGCAGAACTTCCTTCTAACTCTTCTGATTGTGGTATTGATTTTAATAATGAACGCGTATAAGGATGTTTTGGGTTAGTAAAAAGCTCAACCGCTGAAGCAAGTTCAACAATCTGCCCCGCATACATAACCGCTACACGATCTGCAGTTTCTGCCACTACTCCCAAGTCGTGCGTAATTAAAATAATACCGGTTCCCATTTCATCTTGTAAATCATTTAATAAATCGAGAATTTGTGCTTGAATCGTCACGTCAAGGGCTGTTGTAGGCTCATCGGCAATGATAATGGGTGGCTTACATGATAAGGCAATTGCAATAACAACACGTTGTCTCATACCACCGGATAGTTCATGAGGAAATTGTTTAGCAATCCGTTCTGGCTTTGGAATACCAACTTGGTCTAGCAATTCTAAAACTCTTGCTCTCCGTTCATTTGCATCCATTTTAGTGTGATAAACCAATGCTTCTTCAATTTGATCTTCTACCGTCATAAGTGGATTTAATGCACCCAAGGGATCTTGGAAAATCATTCCAATATCATTTCCGCGAATTCGGTTGTATAAGGTTTCATTTAAGTCTATTAAATTTAAATCTTGATATAAAACTTGACCCTTAATTTGGGTATTTGCTTTGTTATGAAGCCCTACAATTGTTGTTGCTAATGTACTTTTCCCTGACCCAGATTCCCCTACAATAGCTAAAATCTCATTTTTTTCTAAGGTTAAGGAAACGTCATCAACAGCATCGTAATAATCATCTTTAATTCTAAATGCTGTATGGAGATTATTTATCTCTAGCAGTGGTTTCCCTGTTTGCATGGGACGCCCTCCTTCTAATTAGTGAATATTCGTAATCTATAATGACTACACTGTGACTGAGCATTTCTTTATTTGAAATCTGTGTTTCTTTGTGAAATCACCAGTGTGTTTATTAATAGTATTAATTATACTAACTTAATATTATAAAAACAACCTTTTTTTTCATCATATCTTAACTTTATAATTTTCTTCTTATTTATTAATAAAAAAAAAGGTTATTAAAGAGCAACATTCACCAGATACACTCAGGCTAATGTTGCTCTTACTTAGCTGACATGGAGTTTGTCGCTTACTTATTATTGTTGATATAATCAACGGCGTCACCAATGGTGGTAATTTTTTCAGCATCCTCATCTGAAATTTGGATTGAAAAAACGTCTTCCATTTCCATAATTAATTCTACAACGTCTAAAGAGTCTGCACCTAAATCTTCTTGAAACGTTAAATCACGTGATACCTTTTTAGCATCAACACCAAAACGCTCAATAATCATAGTAGAAATTCTTTCTAGTGTCGTATCTTCTGACAAAGAAAACACCTCCTGCCTATTCAGTCTTATTAATCTTAAAACTTTTGTTTGAAATTAATATAGCTTATTCTACCGTTTCCACAAAAATTTGTCCAATCTAATTTACTAATTGTCTCCTGCTATTCAATCGCTTGCTTTTCATTTAGCGTTTCAAAATGAACAACGAGGTCATCAATAACATTCGATGTTAGAATTTGTCGAATTTGTTTAATGGTATGGTAGACCGCGACTTTGTCCGCGGATCCATGTGTTTTAACTACCGGCGCCCGTAGTCCAAATAATACGGCACCACCAAATTTCGAGTAATCCATTGTATCCTTAACCGTTCTGAGAGAGTCTTTCAGCATAAGGCCTCCTAACTTAGCCTTTACACCGCCATCTAGAATGCTTGCTTTCATTAATTCCATCACACTCATAGCGGTCCCTTCAATTGTTTTTAACACGGCATTACCTGTAAAGCCATCGGTTACAATAACATCAGCTAGACCCGAGAACAGTTCACGAGCCTCTGTATTTCCAATGAAATTTATCCCTTCATCTGCAGCTAACAAATCATACGCTTTTTTTGATAACTCGCTTCCTTTACGTGGCTCAGATCCGTTATTCAACAATGCTACCTTTGGATTTTTTTTACCAAGAACAAACTCAGAATAATAAGAACCTAAAATACCAAACTGATGCATGTTTTCTGCTTTGGAATCTGCATTTGCTCCTACATCCATAAAGACAAATTGCTCATCTTTACCAATCACTGGTAAAACTGGCATTAAGCCAGGACGATCAATACCTTTAATACGTCCAATAATTAACAACCCTGCCGCTAGCAAAGCACCGGTATTTCCCGCTGAAAACAAAGCATCTGCTTTCCCTTCTTTTACAGCTCTGGCGGCCAAGACCATTGAAGCTTGTTTTTTTGAACGGATAGCACGAACGGGTTCATCATCGCTTTCAATTTTCTCAGATGTGTGAACGATTTTAATTTTGTCTGTATTGTAATGATCTCCCAAATAAGGTTTTATTTTTTCTCCATCACCATATAAAATAAATTCTACGTCTGAATATTCTTGAGCAGCTAAAAGAATTCCCTCTACAATTGCTTGCGGAGCATGATCGCCACCCATTGCATCTACAGCTATTCTCATTTTTTACCCTCTTTTCATTATTACCTATTCTCTATTTTAAAGAAGCATTTGCTGATTGTCATCCGTTATTGCTTATTTATTGAAGTTTTTGTGCTAAGTTTTGCTCTGTTTTTAAAAATTCGCGTAAAGGTTGGTATTCTTTTTTCTCAAAAAAAGAGCCTTCATTTAATAGTAACAGGACATCGCTGTTTACAGTATCCAAAATCTCTGCATGTTTGATAACATCTGCGTATTTGAATTGCGGTAACCCAGATTGTTTGACTCCAAATAAATCTCCTGAACCTCTAAGCTCCAAGTCTTTTTGACTAAGATAAAAACCATCTGTTGACTCTGTCATAATCTTCATACGTTCTTTACCAATTTCAGTCTTTGGGTCTGCAAGCAAGATACAATAAGATTCAGCTTCGCCTCGTCCCACTCGGCCACGTAGTTGATGTAATTGGGCGAGACCAAAACGTTCGGCATCTTGTATAACCATTACTGTCGCATTAGGGACATTTAAGCCTACTTCGATAACGGTTGTTGATACAAGTACCTGATACTGATTATCCTTAAAGGCATGCATGATTTCGTCTTTTTCGTTTGGTTTTAATCGACCATGAAGTAATCCCACTCGCCACCTATTACCATAAAATTCACTTACTTTTTGATGCACTTCTTCCGCATTTTTCAAATCAATAAGTTCTGATTTTTCAATTAAAGGGGTAATGATATAAGCTTGTCTTCCTTTTTGTAATTCCTGTTCTATAAAGGTGAGTGCTTTAGCTAATTGATCAGACTTACTCCAAATAGTCCGAATAGGAATACGTCCATCTGGCATTTGGTCTAATACAGAAACATCCATTTCCCCCATCGTTGTGATTGCTAAGGTTCTTGGAATAGGTGTTGCTGTCATATATAAGACATTCGGATTATTCCCTTTATCATTTAATAATTGTCGTTGTTTAACCCCAAACCGGTGTTGCTCATCTGTAATAACAAGCCCTAAGTTATGAAAAACAACATCTTCTTGAATTAGCGCGTGGGTACCAATAAGTAAATCCAATTCTCCAGAAGCTAGTTGTTTTAAGATTTCTACCCTCTCCTTACTTTTGGTGCTTCCTGTTAATAAAGAGACGGTATAATCTGTTTTGGAAAACAGTTGCGCTATCGTTTGAAAATGTTGCTCTGCCAATATTTCTGTGGGAACCATAAAAGCACCTTGATATCCGTCTAAAATACTTGCTACAAGTGCTATAACAGCAACAACTGTCTTTCCGCTTCCCACATCTCCTTGTAACAAGCGGTTCATTTCAAATGGTGCACGTAAGTCACGACATATTTCGTTCACTACTTTTTTTTGCCCATCTGTCAATTCAAAAGGTAATAGTTTTATAAAATCTTTAAGTTTTTGCACATCATAGTAAATCGCTTGCCCATTCCGTTCACTTTTTCGTTTAAAACGAATAAGCTGCAACTTCATTTGATAAACTAGAAACTCTTGATATATGACTTGTCGGGTTGCTTTTTGAAATTCTTCTTCTGTTTGTGGAAAGTGCATCGAACGGATTGCTTCTTTATGAGTCATCAATCGGTAACGGTGTCTCAAGGACTCCGGGACTATCTCAGGTATAAGCGACTGGTAGCGATCATAGGCTTCTTTAATAAGGTTTAAAACTGTCTTTTGTTTGATACCACTATTGACATGGTAAACAGATTCAAAATCTTGATCACCGTCACTTGTCCCTAAAATCTTAAAGCCAGATAAATTTTGTCGCAATGAGTCCCACTTACCAAAAACAGCTATTTCATCTTCAAGATTAATTTTGCTTTTTAAATAGGGCTGATTAAAAAAAGTAACACTGACAACCGCACTATCTAATGACATTTTGAAGGACAGGCGGCTTTTACGGTGCCCGTAATATTGAACAACAGCTTGTGTAACGACATGCCCTTTTAGTGTCACTTTCTCTTGATCCTCAATTTCATCCAAACTACGTACTTGAATATCTTCGTAACGGAATGGAAAGTGCGTCAGTAAATCGTAAATTGTGTAAATACCTAATGCATGCAAAGAATCTAACCGCTTCGGGCCAATACCACTAATTACTTCCACAGGATCATAAATCGTCATAGTTGCCATAGCTTGGCCTCCTTTTTTAATAGAAAAAGCTGAAGCAAAAGCTCCAGCTCCCGAAAGATTATTCAACTGAAATCAAATAGCAGTAAACTGGTTGTAATCCTTCTTGAATTTCAACGTCTAGCTCTTCGTATTCTTCAGAGATTCTATCAGCTATCCCCTGACATTCTTCAGCAGTGATACTTTCACCGTAAATCAAAGTAACAATTTCGCTCTCTTCGTCAATCATTTTTCGTAATGTCTCTAAAACGACTTCTTCTCGATCTGCGATAGATATAACAATTTTTCCATCAACAATCCCCATATAGTCGTCTTTTTTAATAGATACGCCATCAATTTCAGTATCTCGAATGGCATTAGTAATTTGGCCACTCTTGACACTGTCCAGTTCATCAGTCATATTGGCTTTATTTGTTTCTAAATCTACTTGGTCATTAAAAGCCAGCATGGCGGTTAACCCTTGTGAAATCGTTTTTGATGGGATAACTACTACATTTTTGTCTGATACAAGAGCCGCTTGGTCCGCAGCCATAAAAATATTCTTATTGTTGGGCAAAATAATTGTTTTTTCAGCATTAGCTTCATCAATCGCTTTTAAAATATCCTCAGTACTTGGATTCATTGTTTGTCCACCTTTGATAAGGTTCGAAACACCAAGGCTGTTGAATAGTTTGAAAATTCCTTCACCCGCGGCTACCGCAATCACGGCATAGGGTTTAGAAGCTTTGCTTTCTTTACTAGTAGCTTTGCCTTTTTCAAGAACGTCTTCATGTTGTAAGCGCATATTATCAACTTTCATCTTTATAAGAGAGCCGAATTTTTGACCATAATTCATGACTTCACCCGGATACTCCGTATGCACATGTACTTTGACAATCTCATCATCGGCAACAACAAGCAGAGAATCACCTAACTCATTTAGATGATTCCGGAAAGTATCGTAGTTAAACGTATCTGTAACTGTTTCACCTTCGCCTAAATGTACCATTATTTCTGTACAGTATCCGTATTTGATATCTTCAGCTGAAACAGAATGGCCAATATGGTCAAAGTTTTCGTGATGTGCTAGCTCAGTGACGTCAATCGTTGGAAGAATATTCGCTTGCGCCGAAACTTTCTCTCCAGTCAATGACTCTAAAAATCCTTGATAAATATATAAGAGCCCTTGGCCCCCACTATCTACAACGCCGACTTCTTTTAAAACTGCTAGAAGATTTGGTGTATTAGCGAGACTAACGTTACCGGATTCAACGACTGTCTCCATGATTTCAATAATATTGTCAGTACTTTTAGCTTTTTCTACCGCTGCTTCAGCTGATTCTCGCGCAACGGTGAGAATCGTTCCTTCTACCGGTTTCATAACTGCTTTATAGGCGGTTTCTACGCCTTGAGAAAAAGCTGAGGCAAATTGACTTGCATCCAAGGTTTCCTTGCCTTCCATGGCTTTTGAAAACCCACGGAACAGTTGTGACAAAATGACACCTGAGTTACCACGGGCCCCCATTAAAAGACCTTTCGCTAAATCTTTACCCAGTACATCAACCCGACTGGCATCTGATAAAGAGACGCGCTCCGCACCGGACGTAAATGATAAATTCATATTTGTTCCTGTATCACCATCTGGGACAGGAAAAACGTTTAATGAGTTTACGTATTCGGCATTTTCATGCAGACGCTCATTCGCAACTCCTACCATCGCTTTAAAATCACTTGCAGTTAGTTCTCTTTTATTCACCTTGCATATCCCCCTTCACCATATGAAATGGTGATCTCTCGTTAGTCATTTATAACACGAACGCCTTGTACGTAGACATTTACTTTCTCTGCGGAAAATCCCAACATTGTTTCTAGATTATATTTCACTTGGATTTGGACATTTCGACAGATTTCGGAAATTTTGGTCCCATACAGAACAATAATATACACATCTACAGAAACGATATTATTTTCTTGTCGTACAATGACACCTCTTGAATAATTTTCTTTTTTCAATATTTCATTAATATTATCACGAATTTGGCTTCTACTTGCCATCCCAACAACACCATAATTATCCGTTGCTGCTCCGCCGACTACTGTTGCAATTACTTCGTTGTTTAGGATAATTTCGCCTAAATTTGTCTGCATTGTTACTGCCATGTTAAATAGCCTCCTTGAGTTTGAACAGAAAAATACTATTAACAACAATCATAGCATATATTCTGCTTAAAATTAGCTTTTCTTAAGTATATTATAACAAAGTTTGTAGTGGAAGTCGTGATAAGATGCCAAATAAAGGTTCTATTTGACAAGCTTTCCTTATGTTACCTAGAAATAAAAAAAATTTCAATACAAACTGTTACCTAGAGTACTTTTAAATTAGTTGCTTTTTTTTTGAGTTATGATAGAATATTCAAGTGTATGAAATTTGGTTTAAGTTAAACTTTAAAGTTAGTTTTTTCCGAATCAATCAAAGGAGGTAAAATTATGTCTAAAGTATGTTATGTTACAGGTCGTAAAACTAGAACTGGTAACACGCGTTCTCACGCATTGAATCACTCAAAACGTACCTTCAAACCAAACTTGCAAAAAGTCCGCATTATGGTTGATGGTGCTCCAAAAAGAGTTTGGGTTTCAGCTCGCGCTTTGAAATCTGGTCTAGTAGAACGCGTTTAATAATAGAGAAGAGGTTGGAACATTTTGTTCCAGCCTCTTTTTTTAATCGCTACTTTGTATAACCGCCAGTAGTCCTTCATCGAAAGTAAACTGCATAGTTTGCGATTTAAACTCATTGCTGATGAGAGCCACTGGGTGTTCATAGTTGCTATTTTCTAACGGATATTTAACTTGTTTTAAGTTGAGGTTAACAAGCGCCGTCATAGAAATAAAGGAAAGATATTTTTTGTTTTCTTCTTTTTCCAGTTCATAAGCACCCGGTTTATAAAACGATAGTTTATTTTTTTTGTCAAAAAAACTGATTTTTTCAATATTTTTAGCAAATTGAGGAAGAAAGGCAATCCATAAATTACTAATCATATGATCCACTCTGCCCCCAAAGACGCCAAAGAGTTTGACTTCATCAAGTTCGTAATGATGAAATACATACTCAAGTGCCGCTTCTGTATCCGTTAAATCCTTTTCACTCGGTAATAGAACAACTTTCCCGATATGTTTCTTTAAAATAGAGAGTTGTTCCTTACTGATTGAGTCAAAGTCCCCCACTGCTATGTCGACATGGATTCCTTTGTTTAGCAGATAAAATGCTCCTTCATCAACACCGACAACTAACTCATCATCATGAATATTTAAAAAAAACGCCTCAAGATTATCTTTATCTCCACCAGCTACAAGAAAAGCTTTTTTATACATGTTCAGCATCACGCAAAGCTTTAAAAGCTTGATCCATATCGGTAGCGCCAAAAATGTATGATCCTGCAACAAAAATGTCTGCTCCAGCTTCGAGCGCGCGACTAATAGTTTGATCTGAAATTCCACCGTCAACTTCTATTTTATAAGTATAATTATTCGTTTCACGTAATTCTTTTAATTCTTTTATTTTTGACAGAGTACTTTCAATAAATGTTTGCCCGCCAAAACCGGGATTAACCGTCATGACTAAAACCATATCAACATCTCCTAAGATAGGTTTAATCATTGCAAGCGGTGTTCCAGGATTAATAACAACACCAGCAGCAATCTTTTCATTTTTTATTAATTGGATGGCACCGTGAATATGGTTTGTTGCTTCTACATGAATAGAAATAATATCCGCACCAGCTTTTGCAAAGGCAGGTATCAAATTCTCAGGATTTTGGATCATTAAATGGCAATCCAGAGGTAACTTGGTGTGAGGACGAATAGCTTGAACAATATTAGGTCCGAGGGTCAAATTATTAACAAAAACCCCATCCATAGCATCTATATGAACGTAGTCTGCCCCAGCTTTTTCTATTCTTTTTACTTCTTTTTCTAAATTAGCAAAGTCTGCACTTAAAATTGATGGCGCTATTTTCATTTCTTTCCAACAACCTTTACTTTTTATTTTTATTATACATCGGTTTCCGCGTTTGAATTTCATTTAAAAATTGTAAGTAATGTTCATACCGGTAAGACATAATTTCTCCTTCAGCAACAAGTTCTTTAATTCTACAACCAGGTTCATTAAGATGAAGACAACCTGAAAAACGACACTCATCACGATTAGCTAAAAACTCACGAAATAAATCAGGTAAATTTTGCTCTTCAATTTCTACTAATTCAACATTGCTAAACCCGGGTGTATCTGCAATAAGTGCACCAGCAACTGGAATCAATTCCACGTGTCGGGTAGTATGGCGCCCTCTTCCTAACGCAGTTGAAATTTCACCTGTTTTAATTTTTAATTCTGGTAAAATCTGGTTAAGGAGTGTTGACTTTCCCACACCCGATTGCCCCATAAAAACAACAATTTTATCTTTTACAACCGTTAATAAGCGCGTTAAAGACTCTTCGCTAGGAAAATCAGACATAATTACAGTATACCCTAACTCTTGGTAAGCCTTTTTATAGTTCTCAACTTCAAGCTTTTGAGATTCATCTAATAAATCTGTTTTTGTAATATAAATAATCGCTTCGATTTCTTGTCCCTCTAAATAGACTAAGAAGCGATCCAAAAGATAGGTTGAAAAATCTGGTTCGATTGCTGACATCACAATCACGCCTATATCGATGTTGGCAATAGGCGGTCGAACCAATTCGTTCTTTCTTGGGTAGATAGAGTGGAGCATTCCATCTGTTAGACTGCCACTTTCAAATTCAACAATGTCTCCCACAAGCGGTGTGATATCACGTACCCTGAAATTTCCACGCCCGCGAGTTTGGTAGGTTTCGCCTTCAGAATAGACGTAATAAAACCCACTCAACGCTTTTCTAATTTGTCCTTTTGGCATAATTCATCTCCTTTTATCTTTCATTCATAGCTATTATACCAAAAAAGTCGAAACTAAAAAACAGGAGTCATGATCGTTTCATCATACCGCCTGTTTTTCGATTGTTTTTAATCAATTAGATTGGTTTCTTCCATTATATTTATACCATCCCGTTCAACAATAAAAGCACCAGGTTGATCAGAGTAAATACGGAAATTTAAATTCACTTCTTTATCCTCGGTTATGTCAAACTCTCGAAAAACTTCCGTTAACTGATGGTCACTATCCAACATATAGATAATAATATGGTTGGATGCTTTGAGTTCTTCTTCATTATCAACGTCTGGACTATCTGATTCTGAGTCCGTTTCACTTGAATTTTCTTCAGGCGGAAGGTAAGGAATCGTTATTTTTTTTGTGAAAGTTATAATCTCTGGTTCTTCTGTTTTGGATTCTGAGCTAGATTCTGTCGCTTGGGATTCTGGTTTTTCAGGTTTTGGTTTTTCTGTTTCTGTTGAAGTTTGCGGCATTCCTTCGGAAATAATAACTTCCAAAGAATCCCCACTGTAAAAGCTGCTTTCTGCAGCAATAGATTGAGAAAGCACTAACCCTTCAGCAACTTCTTCGGACTTTTCAGTTTTGATGGTGAGCTTTAGACCATAGTTTTCCGCATAACGCTCAACGTCTTCACGTGTGTAACCACTTAAATTTTCCATAGTAAATGTCTCTGGTCCCAGGCTAACTCGTAAGGTAATCGTTGTCTCATTAGGGATTACTTCTGTATCTGATTCTAGACTTTGACCAACTATTAATCCTTCATCAAGAGAATCATAGACATCTTCGCGTTCTACCTGTATACCTTTTTTTACCAGCTCTTTACGGACATCAGAATAGGGTTGTCCAGAATAGTCTTCTATTAAAAATGGTTCTACACCTTGGCTTATATATAAATTGATTGCTGTTTTAGGTGCTAATTGTGTGTTTACTTCGGGATCAACTTTAAACACGCTGCCCTCTTCGGCATTTTCGTTATATTGCGTATATACTTCACCTATTGTAAAGTTTGCTTCTAATAACATCTCACGTGCTTTTTCTTCTTTGACCCCTAATACATTTGGAACTGCGATTAAATCTGGGTTATTATTAGTAATCATTGCTGCTAAACTACCACCCGTAACAATTAGCAATAAAA
This sequence comes from Jeotgalibaca dankookensis, assembly GCF_002005405.1. Taxonomy (NCBI): domain Bacteria; kingdom Bacillati; phylum Bacillota; class Bacilli; order Lactobacillales; family Carnobacteriaceae; genus Jeotgalibaca; species Jeotgalibaca dankookensis. The sequence goes on along the minus strand of NZ_CP019728.1, from coordinate 558,983 downwards.
TTAATAAAATCCCCCATACGATTCTTTTCTTACGTGGTTTTTTTTGTGATTTCCTTACGTCTGTCACTTGATCTGTATTTTCCGTTTTTGGTAGGTCGTTTCCTTCTAATTTAACCGGTGTGATTACTTTTGTTTCATCAAGCATCACTTCTGGTGTGAAAGCTGCTTCCTGCAAACGACTATCGTCAAGACTAGTCTGCAAATCTTGAGACATTTCTTCGCAAGAATTATAGCGATCGTGTGGCTCTTTAGCCGTTGCCTTCAAGATAACATTCTCTAATGCTTGTGGGATCTCAGGCCGTTCTGCTCTGACAGAGGGAATAGGTTCTTGAAAATGTTTCAAAGCAATTGAAACCGCTGATTCGCCGTCAAAGGGTACTTTACCGGTTACTAATTCATATAAAACAATTCCTAAGGCGTAGATGTCAGATTTAATAGTTGGGATACTTCCACGCGCTTGCTCTGGTGACATATAGTGAACCGAGCCCAACAAAGAGTTTGTCTGCGTTAGCGATGTTTCAGAAAGCGCAATAGCAATTCCAAAATCTGTGACTTTGATAACATTATCGCTATCAATCAGCAAGTTTTGGGGTTTAATATCTCTATGAATAATCCGATTTTGATGAGCCAAAGCCATCGCAGATAGGATTTGACTCATAATATGAATCACATCTTCAAGTGATAATTGACCCTTTTCTTGGATAAATTTTTTTAAGTCTCTACCTTGGATGTATTCCATAACAATATATTGAAGCCCATCATCTTCATCAACGTCATAAACGGATACAATATTTGGGTGTATTAGTTGCGTCGTCGAAAGAGCCTCGCGCTTGAAGCGCCTTAAAGCTTCTTTGTTGCTTTGGAAGTCAAAACGTAAAATTTTTACAGCTACATCACGATCTAAAATCAAATCTCTAGCTAAATAAACATTAGCCATTCCGCCTCGTCCAATTAGTCCTAATACTTTGTATCGACCACCTATTTTAGTACCAATTGCAATCAGCATCGCCCTTCCTCTCCTTTTCCAACTTCAGCAATAAGTACTGAAATATTATCTGGTCCGCCCTCCTTATTCGCAAGGTCAACGAGGGTTTTGGTTTTTTCTTTAATCGGATGCCAACCTTTTAAAACGTGTTTAATTTGATTGGTACTTAATACACTACTTAACCCATCCGTACACAAAATTAAGGTATCACCTTCTTGCATAGTGAAAGTAGTGAGATCAATTAAAATTTTTTCTTTCATTCCAACTGCTCGCGTAATATAGTTTCTTTGTGGATGTTTTTCGGCTTCTTCATACGTAATTTCTCCAAATTTAATTAACTCAGAAACTAACGAATGGTCTTCTGTTAATTGCTTCAAAAGAAAATCACGATACAAATAAGCGCGGCTATCCCCAACATGAGCCAGTGTTATTTCTCCTTCCACATAAGCGGCAGCTACTAAAGTTGTTCCCATCCCATCTAAATCAATAAAATCGAGTGATTTTTGGAAAATAAGACGATTTATTTTCTGGATGGTTTGTAGTAACCATGTTGAAACATTTTCCGGTTTATCAAAAGCTGTTTCTTTCCACGCTTCGCCCATATGAGACACAGCCATCTCACTCGCAACATCGCCTGCGAGATGGCCACCCATACCGTCACATAAAATCATCAATAGTTGGCCTTTCGAATTTTCAAACCAATTTACATAGTCTTCATTTGTAGTTCTACTTTTACCAATGTCACTTTTAAATGCGATTTGCATAAGCTATCTTCTGCCCTTCTGTTACTTCTTTTTCTCCATTATACAAATAAAGAAACCATCTGTTCCAAACTGTTCAGGTGAAATTTCAACCATCCCCTCTGCAGTTATAACCTGACTGGGAAGATTGTAATCTTCCCAGTCAATAGCAAGGCTTTGCATGTTTGAATGACCACTTAAAAAACGTTTTACTACCTCTTGATTTTCTTCCTTCGCCAGTGTACAAGTACTATACACTAAACGTCCACCTTTTTTTAATAATGGTACAACTGCGTTTAATATTTCTAATTGTTCCTTTTGTAGCTGATTAAAAGTATTTGGTGTAAGCCCATATTTAATTTCAGGTTTTCGTCGCATTAAACCAAGACCAGAACAAGGTGCATCAACAAATATTTTATCAAAGGTATCCTTTTCAAATGTTTCTTCGGCATTTTTGGCATCTAAAATATGGGTTTTAATTTTTTCAGAAACTTGTAGGCGTTTTGCGTTTTCTCTGACTAAGCGTATTTTATGATCGTAGATATCTAGAGCATGAACTAAACCAGAATCGATAAAACTAGCTATATGAGTTGTTTTTCCACCTGGAGCGGCACATGCATCTAACACATAATCAACAGGTTTTAAAGATCCCAGTAGTGCCACTAGTTGACTAGATTCATCTTGTATCGTAATGGTACCGTCTTTAAATAAAGGGGAGTCAACTATTTTCCCTGATAAAACTCGCAGTCCCACAGGAGAAAGAGGACTTTTTTCTACTTGAATACCACTACTTTCTAAATCTTCTATTACCTTGTTAAGTTCACTAGCATTCTGCACTCGTATTGATATATAAGGAGCTGTTAACAAAGAAAAGAAAAGTGCTTCAGTTTTTTCTAGACCACGTTCAGCTACAAATTTTTTAACCAACCATTCTGGAACACTTGCTCCAATACTGATACGTTGTGTTGGATTTTCAATTTGCTGCCAGTCCTTCAAACCGTTTCGTTGTACATTACGTAAAATACCATTTACAAGTTTGGATATCCCTACATGCCCTTTTATCTTAGCGATCTCTACTGCTTCAAACAAAACAGCGTGATCGGGTACTTTATCCAAATAAACCATTTGGTAAACAGATAAACGAATTAAATTTTTAACCCAGTTCTCCAATTTTTTAGGAGACCGGATGAATGGTTCAAGTCCATAATCGATCGTTAATTTTCTTTGCGTTACCCCATAAACCAGAGTCGTTAACAGTCCCGCATCTTTTGCATCTAATTTTTCTTTTTCAATAGTTGCATTCAAAAGTATATTTGAATAAGCTCCTTCAGTTTCAATCGCTTCTAAAATTTCCATCGCTAAATAGCGAACAGAATGTAAAATCTTATTATTTTTTTTCTTAGCCAAACTAATCAAATCCTATCTGAGATAAAGCTTCCATATCATTTCCATTAACAAAATTTGCAACCGACATCCGTTTTTTCCCTGCTGGTTGGATTTCTAAAATTTGCAGGACACTTTCATGACCACAAGCTACTGACATACTTGTTTTATCCCATGAAATAATCTTTCCAGGGGCTTCACTTGTTGTTTGGTCTTCGAGAGGTTGAGCTTGCCAGATTTTACACCGCTCACCACTTAATAATGCATGCGCAACTGGCCATGGTCGCATTCCTCTAATTTTATTACTAATTTGTTGAGCAGATTTATTCCAATCAATACGTTCTTCTTCTCGACTAATATTGGGTGAGAAAGTAACCAATGATTCATCTTGGGGAATAGGCTGTAGTTGCCCATCAAATAATTTCGGTAAAGTTTCCATTAATAAATCCCGTCCAAGAATACTTAATTTATCAAACATGGATTGGACGTCATCATCTGCTTTAATTGGAATACTTCTTTGAGCCAAGATATCTCCAGCATCCATCTTTCTTTCCATATACATAATGGAAACACCTGTTTCTTTTTCTCCATTTATTATGGCATAGTGAACAGGCGCTCCGCCTCGGTATTTTGGTAATAGAGAAGCATGCACATTAATGGCACGGTATTTAGGTGCATTTAATAATTTTGTAGGTAAAAATTGTCCATAGGCAGCAGTGACAATTAAATCAGCATCCATTTCAATTAGCTGTTCCATTTCTTGCGATCCTGATATTTTTTCGGGTTGAAATATAGGAATGTCATGTCTTAAGGCGGCTATTTTTACAGGAGGTGGTGTTAATGTACGTTTCCTTCCTACTAAACGATCAGGCTGAGTAACTACAGCAATGACCTGGTATTGACTGGCTATCAAGGCTTTTAAAATAGGTACTGAAAATTCTGGTGTTCCCATAAATATAATTTTTTTCATTCATATCGCTCCTTTTTTATAATTTTAAAAGAAATTGATTGGTTCAGTATCAATTGAAATATAAAGGCCTTTTGCATTATCTTTTTGAGAATTGTTTAATATTTCGGTCAATACATTTTGTAAATCGGGTTCGTTTTTATACTTGATTAATAACTGAAAATAATAACGATTATTCATTCTAGCAATCGAACTTTTAGAAGGCCCTAGTATAACCGTTTTATTGCCTAGTTTTTTTCGCAAAAAGGCATTAATTTCATATATTTTTACTTGCGCTTTATTTTCATCAATATCACTGACAGTAATTTGGGTTGTAAAATAGTAAGGTGGATAACCGCCGCGGTGTCTTAAAGCCATTTCTTGTCGGTAAAAGCCATCATAGTTATGATTTTGTGCATACTTAATAGCGTAATGCTCGGGGTTAAACGATTGTACAATAACTTCACCAGCCAACGTTGATCTTCCTGCACGGCCGCTCACTTGCGTTAAAAGTTGAAACGTTTTTTCCGAAGAACGAAAATCAGGTAAGTTTAAAGAGGTATCTGCATTGATGACGCCTACTAAAGTTACGTTTGGAAAATCTAACCCTTTGGCAATCATCTGAGTGCCTAATAAAATATCAGCTTGCCCTTTACCAAATGAAGCGAGCAAACGTTCATGTGCGCCTTTTTTTCGCGTCGTATCTACATCCATACGGATAATATTGGCTTGAGAAAAAAGTTCCTGCAGTTCATTTTCTATTTTTTGTGTCCCCGTACCAAAATAGCGAAACTGATTCCCATGACATTTCGGGCAACGGTGAGGGACATTTTCTTCATGACCACAATAATGACACTTCATACCTTTGGTATCCATATGGAATGTCATACTGATATCGCAATTCGGACACTCATGCACGTAACCACAATCCCGGCACATAATAAACGAACTATAGCCACGGCGATTTAAGAGCAGAACAACTTGCTCACGTTTTTCCAAACGGTCCCTTATTTTTTCCTGTAATAATAGTGAGAAATTACCCCGATTGTTATTTTGGAATTCCTGACGCATATCGACGATTTCAACATCTGGTAAAGCGAGTTGGTTTGCGCGCTCGTTTAATTCTAACAAGTGAAAAACATTCTTTTGAGCACGAGCACGCGACTCTAATGACGGTGTCGCACTTCCTAAAACAACGGGACAATGATGATACTGACCGCGATGAATTGCCACATTTCGAGCATGATACTTTGGGTTCTCTTCTTGTTTGTAGCTTGTCTCATGCTCTTCATCAATGATAATAATTCCTACATTTTCTACAGGAGAAAAAATTGAAGAGCGTGCACCTACAACCACTCGTGCTTCTCCACTTTTTATTTTACGCCACTCATCATATTTTTCTCCAGTAGATAAACGACTATGCATAACCGCTACTTGTTCACCAAAGCGACCTTTAAAGTGATGGACCATCTGAGGTGTCAAAGCGATTTCCGGAACAAGCATTAAGGCCGTTTTACCCTCATCTAAGACTTTTCCAATCAGCTGGAGGTAAACTTCCGTCTTTCCACTTCCGGTAATTCCCTTTAATAAAAAGACATCATGTTTTTCCTCTTGAATAGATTTCATAACTGCGTCAAAAGCTTTCAATTGCCCTGCATTTAAGACTTTAGCCTGCGTTTTTGGAAACATTTGATTTTTCAAAGGATTACGGTAAACTTCTTTTTCAATTGATTTAAGCCAGCCGTTCTTAATCCCAATTTGAAGGGTTCGATTGGTTACTTCAAAAAGTTCAAAAAATTCTTGCTTCGTCAGTGTAGCTTCTGGTTCTAAATCACCTATCACTTTCAATAAAGAGCGTTGGCTCTTAGCTCGTTGAGATAAGGAATTAAGTTCTTTTTCAATATCAACGGGTAGCAAATTAGGCTGATAAACTGTTACCTTTTTAGCCTTCGCTTGGTTCTTTACGAGATAGCGGATATCTACAACATTTTGTTTTTTCCATTCAAGTAAAAGAGGAAGCAATTCTTTTTCTATCGCATCGTCCCAGCTAATCGCTTGTAGCCCTTCAAAAACATCTTTTTGTTTTTCAGTATAGGTTTCGTTTGTTAAATAAAATTCTTTTTCGTATTTTGCCTTTAGCATTGGTGGCAACATGGTTTGATAACAGTGGATACGAAAAGCGAATATTTTTTCAGCCATTTCTTCGCCTAATTTTAGAAGTTCAGGTGTTAACACGGGTTCTAAATCAAGGGGCCGAATAATTTCTTTTAACTTTCCAACAAAGTCAGATTGATTGACAATATCCACAATAAATCCTTGTATATGACGAGGACCAAATGGAACCTCAACGCGCATCCCTTTTTCTAATCGATTAATCAACTCCGGAGGAATCACATAGTCGTATGGTTGATTTGTCTGCATAACAGGCACATCGACAACGACTTTAGCAATTTGGTTCATCTTTTTTGCCTCCTTCAATAATTTGTTCCTACTATTAATTTTACTAGATTCGGCATCCAATGTCTTGCTAATTCGAAATAAAATCAAAAACTGCTGAATTTGACTAGCAAATACAGCAGTTTTTGATTTTGTTATAATCCTATTTTTCTTCCATAACGGATAATTCGCCTGCAACAATTTCTTCTAAAGCACGACCCACATTTTTATAAGATTTATATTCTTCTAATAAAGGTTGACCATTATTATGAAGTTCATGCGCTCGTTTTGATGATAAAATAACCATTGTGTACTTAGAATTTACCTGTTCTAACAATTTATCAATTGATGGATAAAGCATCATTATTACATCATTCCTCTTCGTTTGATATTTTCGATTCTAATAAACGGGATACTTTTAGATGTTCACTTTGAATAATTGCCAAAATCTTATTAACGGCGTTCTCGACTGTATCATTCTCAACAGCATAATCATAATAGCGCATGAGATCAATTTCCTCAATCGCTTTTTCCATACGCTGACGAATAATCGGTGATGCATCTGTTCCGCGATTGATTATACGTGCTTCTAATTCATCCATATTTGGTGGTGTTAAAAAGATAAAGACGCCTTCAGGCATTCGCTCTTTTACTTGCATCGCGCCTCTAACTTCAATTTCTAAGAAAACATCTTTACCCGACTCCAAGGTCTTTTTGACATAATCGATCGGTGTTCCGTAGTAGTTGCCAACATATTGCGTATACTCTAACAATTCCTCTGCTTCAATCATTTTTTCAAAACTTTCTCTAGTTTTAAAAAAATAATCAACACCATCTACTTCGCCTGGGCGACTTTGACGTGTTGTTGCTGATATGGAATATATGAATTCCCGTTTTCCTTTTGAAAAAATCGCTTGCCTAACTGTTCCTTTACCAACTCCAGAAGGCCCAGATAATACAATTAACAACCCTTTTTCGGTCACTTTCAAACCACCATCCATTTATTACTTTCTGTGTTGCTTTTGCGTGTGCATTATTATTTCTACCTAGTGTAACATAAATCCTTGACTATGAAAACATTTGAGGAAACTTTTCATTGATTTATCATATGTTGTATAAAAATTACGAAATGGGTATTTAAAAAAGAGTGCGACATTGTCACACTCCCTTTTCTAATCACCCATGTCTTTAACTTTCATCATTCTGACAATCGCCGAACGCTCATTTTCTTCAAGCTTCATTTGAATGTAACGAATGGTTTCTTGAAGCTGAGGAATCATGCGGTACTCTAACGCATTTACACGACGTCTGGTCTTTTCGATTTCATCTGCCATCAACTGGCACGTTTTCTCGATTTCACTCAGTTCGAGTAACTTCGGTAATACTGTTTCAATACGATCAATCGCCTCATCAAGTTCACTACTTGAATTTAAATAACCATATTGTACATCCGATGAAACCTCTGCTTCACTTGTCGTAAAATTCATTTCTGGTACAAGAACACTCATAATGTTTTTTTCAACAATGTTTAACTCGACATTTGTTTCTGTTCCCACAAATAACTCTTCAATAAATGATTCATTTATTAACGATTTTGCAACAACAAATTCTTGCATTGCCGCGATGAGCTCTGCTTCTACTTCGTCACGTAAGAGATTGTTTTTTCTTATCATAACGATAAATTGACGCATCAGCTCGTCTTGTTTATCTTTAAGTAACTTGTGACCACGTGTTGAAAGTGCGAGGCGATCCTTTAGATTCGATAGCTCCATACGTGTTGGCTTGACATTCAAGCGTGCCATAGGATCATTCTCCTTTCAGCATAAACTCTTCGATCATGTCATCCTTAATCCGTTTTAATTCAGACTTAGGTAGAATGGATAGAAGTTCCCACCCTAGATCCAAAGACTCTTCAATTGTACGATTGTTATAGAATCCTTGATTGATATACTCTTGTTCAAAGCGCGTTGTAAATTCCACGTACAACTTATCTGTTTTAGAAAGTGCTGACTCACCTAAAATAGTAGCCAATTCTTTCGCTTGCTTACCTTCTGCATAAGCAGCAAACAGCTGGTTCATTGTTGGAGCGTGGTCTTTACGGGTTTTCCCTTCACCAGTCCCTTTATCTTTTAGACGAGATAAAGATGGCAATACGTCAATCGGAGGTTTAATACCGGATCCGTTTAACTCACGTGAAAGAATAATTTGTCCTTCTGTAATATAACCAGTAAGGTCAGGAATTGGATGCGTAATATCATCTTCTGGCATCGTTAAAATTGGGATTTGTGTAACAGAACCTTTTTTACCAACTAAACGGCCTGCACGTTCATAGAGCGTAGCAAGGTTTGTATAGAGGTAACCCGGATAACCACGACGACCTGGTACTTCACGACGTGCTGCAGAAATTTCACGTAGCGCTTCTGCATAATTTGTCATATCTGTCATGATAACGAGTACATGCATATCTTTTTCAAAGGCAAGATATTCAGCTGTTGTCAAAGCAATTTTCGGAGTTGCGATTCGTTCAATTGCAGGATCATCGGCCAAGTTGATAAACATTACCGAACGATCGATTGCGCCTGTTTTTCGAAAGTCATCCATAAAGTATTCTGCTTCTTCATAAGTAATCCCCATTGCGGCAAAAACAACCGCAAAGTTTTCATCACTATTTACAACAGTAGCTTGACGTGCAATTTGTGCTGCTAATTCTTTATGAGGCAAACCTGAACCTGAGAAAACAGGAAGTTTTTGACCACGTACTAAAGTATTTAAATGGTCGATTGCTGAGATACCAGTTTGGATAAACTCATCTGGATAATCGCGTGCAACAGGGTTAATCGCTTGACCATTCACGTCTAGCGACTTTTCAGGAATGATCTCAGGTCCCCCATCTATTACACGTCCCATACCATCAAAAATACGTCCCACCATATCTTCAGAGACATCTACTGACAACGGTTTTCCACGAAAACGGACTTTAGTTTCTTTGATGTTAATTCCGCTTGGGCCTTCGAAAATTTGTACCATAGCCTTGTCTTCAGATACTTCTAAAACTTGACCAGTACGAATTTCACCAGTTTGCATTTGAATTTCAACAACTTCATCGAATTTAACACCTTCGATGCCTTCAACTGCCATAAGAGGACCGACGACTTCAGTAACTGTTTTATACTCTTTAAGCATTTCTCGTCATTCCTCCTTCAGCTACAACCTTGCGAACTGTTTCTTTTAAATCAACCTTAATTTGTTTGATATCTTCTAGGTTCTCTTCACTAATATATTTAGAACGTGCGATACGCTCTCTAATATTTGCGGTCCCTTCAAAAATTTCTTCAAAGTAAGCACCTAGCTCCATTGCTTTTCTAGCTTCGTCTTCTAGACTTAAAATATTATCTAGCATAGCATATTGTTTTTCTTGAGATGTATAAGTATCGACATCATCAAAAGCATTTTGTTGGAGGAAATCTTCTCGAAGTGACTCTGCAACAGCCATTGTTAAGCGGTCTTTTTCAGAAAGTGAGTCTAAACCAACTAAACGAACAATTTCTTCCAATTCTGACTCTTTAATCAACAAATTCATAGCATATTGAACTTTTTGTGACCAATCACTTTCTAAGTGGTTATCCATATACTTCCCTACTTCAGAACTATAAAGTGAGTAAGAAGTTAACCAGTCAATAGCTGGGAAGTGACGTTTTTGAGCAAGTGTGGAATCTAAGGCCCAGAATATTTTAACCACTCGGAGTGTATTTTGAGTAACCGGTTCAGATGTATCTCCACCTGGTGGCGATACCGCACCAATTGCCGAAATACTTCCTTCCCGACCATCGCTACCTAAAGCAGTTACGCGTCCAGCACGTTCATAATATTCTGCAATACGGCTTCCTAGGTAAGCAGGATATCCTTCATCCCCAGGCATTTCTTCTAGACGTCCTGACATTTCGCGGAGTGCTTCTGCCCAACGTGAAGTTGAGTCGGCCATAACCGCGACACTATAACCCATATCACGGAAATATTCAGCAATTGTAATACCTGTATAGATAGATGCTTCACGAGCAGCAACTGGCATATTAGAAGTATTAGCAATCAGTATAGTTCTTTCCATTAATGATTCACCAGTATTTGGGTCAATTAGCTCCGGAAACTCGTTAAGTACATCCGTCATTTCATTTCCACGTTCACCACAACCAACATAGACAACTAAATCAACGTCAGCAAATTTTGCGATTTGATGCTGTACAACTGTTTTTCCAGCTCCAAATGGTCCTGGAACAGCGGCACTACCACCTTTAGTAATCGGGAAAAAAGTATCAATAACACGTTGCCCTGTTGTTAGGGGAATATTGGGATCTAATTTTTGTGCAATCGGACGACCAGTACGAACAGGCCATTTTTGCATCATCGTAAACTTTTTAACTCCAGTTTCCGTTTCAAGCGTATAAACAGTATCTTTTAAATTAAAACTACCGCTTTCTATTGAAGCGATGGTTCCTTCAATACCATAAGGTACCATTATACGGTGTTCGATTACCTTTGTTTCTTGAACTGTCCCAACAATGTCACCTGCGATGACTTTGTCACCAACTTTTTTCTTTGGTTCAAAGTCCCATTTTTTTTCTTGGTTAAGTGGTTCGATATGAACCCCTCTGACTAGGTAATCACTGTTTGTTTCTTCCATAAATACATTTAAAGGTCTTTGAATCCCATCAAACATCTGAGATACAACTCCTGGTCCTAGTTCAACTGACAAAGCTTCACCAGTTGTTATAACAGGCTCACCTGGTCCAACTCCTGAGGTTTCTTCGTAAACTTGAATAGAAGCAACGTCTTCACGCATTTCGATAACTTCTCCAATTAGCCCTAAATCGCCAACACGACAGATATCAAAAATGTTTGCTGCTTCCATACCTTTTGCCATAACTAAAGGACCGGAAACTTTTATAATTTCTCCATTTTTCAAACAAGTTCCCTCCTACTTATAAAATATTTTGTCCAACTGCTTTTTCTACATTTTCTTGAATTCTTCTTTTACCTATTCCTAAAGACCCACTGTGATTTGGAATAAGAATAATAGCAGGAACTAATGTCGCATCGTAACGTTCAATGGTATCCGACATTTGAGCAGCTAATTCTTCTGTTAGATAAATAATTCCATAATTTTCACGTGCAAGTCGATCGACAATTTCTCTTGCTTCTCTAGGATTTGTGCTTGCAAAAACTGAGAAACCTAAAATTTTGAATGGGAGGATGGAATCTTTATCGCCAACAACACCAATATTATGAGCCATAAACTAATCGCACCCTTTCACGTAAAATATCTTCACTAATTCCGTTATCTTTACCAACTAAAATTAATCTTAAATTTGTCACTTCTGTTTCTTTAGCATAAATATAACCGAGTAATGGCAAAGGACCAAAGGCTTGATAAAAACCATCCGAAACAACTTCGTGAATCAACTCGTTCATTAACTGATCGAGTTTTAATGTGTTCACCTTATTGTCATTTATCACACTCTCTAATCTTCCACTGTAAGCTTTTCCAGCATACAGTTTACGAATAATCGCAACAGAACCGTTTATAGATTCATCTATAATATCTTGTTTAGCGATCGAACCCGCTGATGATAGCAGCGTATATAAATGACTTCGTGGTTTATCTTGATTCTGGCTTCTCACTACAGATGTTAAGTTATACATATCAATAATAGTGTCAGCAATTTCAGTCACACTTGGATAATTAACTTCATCCGTAACAGCCCGTAAATGACGTAAATAATAAGTATCCATGTAGACTGTAACTGCTTCTATACGTCCACTCTCTTCAAACTCTGTCTTCAAAGCTTGAACTGCCTCCACCATAATTGGGTGGGCTTGTGAACTTTCACCAGTTTCCACCAAATTTCGCAGCGATTCTAATGACATCTCACCAATCGGAATTAATAAATCATCATGCTGCTCATCTAAAAAGCGCTCTTTAAACATTACTTTTAAATTATGGTAACTATAGCGTAATGTAAACAAACCTAATAGCTCAGGTTCTGGTGCTAGTTCATATAATTCTTGATAGACATCGTGCAAATGCGCTATCAAAAACCTATTAAAATCTTTACTATTTATAACAGCTTCGATATCAAAATCGTAATCAGTTGTTCTCAACATTTCTAAAGCAGCTCTTAAAGACTCAGCTTTTAATAAACGCTCCATGTCTTCAGACTTTAGTAAACGTAATTCATATGTGCGAATTAATGTATTGATACCTTTGTAATCAGTATCTTTCATGCATCCTTCACCCCTTACTCATTTTTTTTAAATGCAAGGGAGGCCAACTTAGGAGTGAAATCTTTTTGGATTTCCTCCACAACTTGATCAAAGAAATAATTATAATCTACTCCATCGACACTCACGATGAAGCCAGCTTTTCCTGGCATAAAATCATCAGAAAACGTGACGGACGGATTTGCAGATTTGAATGCACTGGTAATGTGCTCTGCTGATTTCTCCCCAGTTACGAAAGTGACGGCCTTATTTGAGAATCGTTTTAGAATATTCCCAGCAAATTGCTGGAAGGTTTCGGTATCCCAATTAGACATTTTTTCAATAGCACCCTCGTAAATGTCTGCTAATATAGCTTGTTTTTCACCTAATAGTGTATTTCGTTTTTCGTTGCGTAATGATTGTTTTTGACGCTCATACTCCATTTCATTTCTGGAATGGATCAACTCTTTTTGGTTTTTTTGAAACTCTACTAAACGAATACGATTTGCCTCAATCTTAGCATTTAATTCTGTTTCTTTTGCAACCAGTTTTTCCTGGCCTTTTTCTTTTGTTCGATTCAATATTTGACTTGACAGTCCTTCTAATTCTTTCATCGATTTTCAACCATCCCTTCGTTCGTTATTATCCGTTTAGAACTAGTAGGAAGGAGATAACAAACCCTAGAATTGCATACGTTTCAACCATCGCTGAAAAGATGATTCCTTTAGTGTTATGTTCTTCACGTTTTGCTAGAATTTGTAGACCAGCAGTAGCCACACGACCTTGTGCAACACCTGATGTTAATCCAGTAAATGCAATTGGTAGAGCTGCCATGAACATGTACAATCCATCTTGAAATGCCATTTCTGGAGACATATTTATATAAATTAGGAAACCAATAACGAAACCATACAAACCTTGTGTACCTGGCAATAGTTGTAGAATCAATGCTTTAGCGAATTTTTCAGGTTGTTCTTTAATAAGCGCGGTTGCAGCTTCACCTGTCATACCAACACCCTTAGCTGAACCCATACCTGCGAATATTACTGCCATACCGATCCCTAGTGCTGCAAAGACGTAACCACCGCTGTTTTCAATAAAAAATTGTAACCATGTCATGTTTTCCATTAATATATTCCTCCATCTTATCGATTATAATTATTTTTTAATTCTATGTATTCTTCTGAAGTTTTCAAGGGATTTAGTGCTTTCCCCCCACCTTCGTAGAATTTACCAAAAAATTCAACGAAAATTAAACGAGCGCCATGCACATACGCACTTAATAATGAAAGTCCGAAGTTTATGGAATGTAAAGCAATAAATAATAAAATCCCTACTGTAAATCTTGCGACGGGTGGTAAGAAACCGATAATCATATTAAATGCTAATGCGATACTGCTTCCTGAAACACCAAGCGCCATCAAACGTGTGTAACTAACAATATCCCCAACGTATCCGGTAATCCCATATAGGTTGTAAAGACCTGAACCAAAACCAAGCCCTTTACTTTCAGAACCTAATGTGGATGCCACCAAGATTGCGACAACACCTGCTATTGCAATTCCTTGTCCTAGTGTGGCTACGAAGGCATTTGGGAACACCATATTTGCTATTAGTACAATGATGATTCCTACAAAGATAACAATCCAACCAATTCCCTCTGCTACTGCGCCAAACGGGTCTTTATCGCGTAAAAGCAGGTAAGTTCTCAGTCCGAGTCCTAAAAGTATTTGTAAAACCCCAAATACAATTGAAAGTACAAGAATGGTATTAACGTCATCCATAGTAGATAGTAAAACAAATGGTAGTTCAAATCCAAAGAACGATCCATATATTAATCCCCACATCATCGTAGGATAAGATAATAAGTGGAAAAAGCTGAGGTTCTTTCTCATTCCTTTATCAAAGTGGAAAAACTTTAGTGCAACTGCTGTAGCAGCGAATAAAAGCATTCCATAACCTAAGTCAGCTAACATCATTCCGAAAAACAATAAATAAAATGGTGTTAAGAAGGGTGTTGGATCCATTTCATTATACTTAGGCAAACTATACATATCGGTAATGTTTTCAAAAGGAGTAACGACTTTATTATTTTCTAAGACAATCGGAACTTTATCCATTTCTTCTTCTTGAACTTCTTCTGTAACCAAAGCAAAGTTTTCTTTTTCTAACCGCTCTTCTAACGCTTCACGAATGTCGCCTACCTTGCTATCTTCCATCCAACCTTCTAGAACAAACAGATGACGTTCGTCTACTAGCAATTGCTTACTGCGTGCACGTTGAAGTTCTGCATAAGAAATTTCAACCATGAGTTTTAATACCCATTCTTCTTTTTGCATCTTTCCAAGCTGTTCTTTTAATGCTTTCGAATCCTCAATCATTTGCGTTTTTTCTTCGGAAATTCTATTCAGTTCGATTCCAGGAATTTCTTCAAAAGGATAGTGTAACACCGCAAAGTGATTTTCATCTAATACTTTGTTTACTTCTTGTTCAAATTTTCTATCAAAGGCAACGGTAATTCCATATTCATCTTTTGTTTGAAATACTTCTTCAACAAAAATATCTTTATGATTTTTGATTTCGCGAATAAAAGAATCTGATACCGTTTGTGGGACTAAGCCGGTTAAAGTACCGACATACTCATTCGTTACAATATCACTTGGAATGTGTTCTAATTTTTGCCACTTGAGTAAAAAGGATTCCTCTTCATTTAACCGTTCCACTTCTTGATCATTTTGTTTTAATCTTTGACGTGCATCATTAAGTGTTTTTAAAATCAACTCTTTATCAACTTTTGATAACTCAGTTTGCATTTCTTGAATGGTTAACATTTCTTTAGGTGTCCGTAATTTTGTTAACATCTTTGGCTGTGGCAGATAGGGACGTAAAAAAGATAACAAATCTTGGTAGCTGTTATATTTTTCTTCCCACTCTTTACTTTGCGATTCAAAATAATCTCTGCTACTTACACTCATTGCATTCACTTCAGCATATTCCGCTGACATATCAATTAACTCAATGCTTTGAAGGCTTTGGATTCCTTCTAAAATAGCATCTTTTTGATTTTGGAATGAAATAAGTTTAATTTTTTTCATTTTAGCTATTGCCATACTGTTTCATCACCTCTTCAATTACAATATCGACAAGCTCGTTTTTTTTGTTGCGGAACAGGTTATGAAGGTTTTCTTTTTCCTGGTTTGTTTCCGCAAGTAGTGAAGCTCTCATCTCGTCAAGCTTTTTCTCACGACTTTGTTTTTCAGTCATTTGAAAAACTTCTAGATCGCTTTCAATATTTTCTCTCATCTCCGAAATTCTGGAGTCGGCATTTCTATCCATCTCAAGAAGTTTCTCATCATAAGATTTTTCTAGCTGTTTTGCTTCTTCTTCTATTTTCTTGACTTCAGATATCATATTCAAATATACCACCTCCATTTTTTTATCTGGTTTTTATGCTACATTCCTATTATAGCCTCTTATCAACGATGTATCAAATTAATTTAAAAAGAGCATCTCTATTAAAACCCCTCTATATAATAGGAAGAACTTGGATTTTTTTTATTATTTTTTGATTTTACTTGCATTATAGAACATATGTTCTATAATGGTTATATACAAACAAACGTTCGGAGGAAATAGTATGGAAAATAATCATAGTCGTCACTTCCGCCCCGTAACCAAGCAGTTCACTCGCTCAACAAGAGAACAACAAAAGAAGGTCCACTCTATTCAACCAGAATTAATCGACTCAATCATGCCTTTGTATCAGATTATTCGCTTTGCCAACCAAGCATCAAAACATCAACTTAAAGTCTATACAACTATTGAATTTAAACGAGCCAATGGATCCTACACTCGAAAAACTTTTAAAGGCATTTTTCGTTCTCTTGTAAATGAAAATAGACAAATTGTCTTTGAAACTAATAATCCTAATATTACTTATATTCTTAGCATTGAGCAACTTTTAGCTATTCAATTGGCTGAAGTTTAGATAACAAAAAAGGTTGGGTTTTTTTTCCAACCTTTTTTTGTTACCTCATTATAGTATAGGAGATAGTAAGCGCGAAAAATGCTGCTTAAACTTACGCCATTTAGACTGATTCATAAAATACTCTAAATCGAGCTTCGTACTATTTTTTATATCGTTATTAAAATGACTCGCTAGTTCACTCGCAACTTCTGTATCATAAATAAATGAATTAATTTCAAAATTGAGACGAAAACTTCTGACATCCATGTTAGCAGAACCAACTGAAGCCACTTCATTATCAATCACCATCACTTTAGAATGAAAAAAACCTTTATCATACGTATAAACATTTGCCCCGGAATCTAATATATCCTTTGCAAAATACTCCGTCGCACGGTATACGAATGGATGATCCGGTTTATTGGGTATCATAATATTTACTTCGACACCTGATAAAGCAGCAATTTTAATAACTTCGTAAACACTCATATCTGGTATAAAATAAGGTGTTTGGATATAAACAGAATGCTTAGCTTGGCTAATCATTTTAATGAATCCCATTTTAATAGCTTGGACATCATTCTCAGGTCCGCTCGCTACAATCTGCATGGCTGTTTCACCGACTTTTTTTGCAATAGGAAAATAATGTTCTTCGTATTTGACCTTTTCCTCATTGGATACAACAGCATTCCAATCTATAAAAAACCTGTTTTGTAGGCTAAGTACTGCATTTCCTTGAATTCTCAAGTGGGTGTCACGCCAATTTCCTAAAGGACCTAAACCGAGGTATTCATCTCCTATATTAAACCCACCCATATAACCAATTTTCCCATCTACAACTAAAATTTTTCTGTGATTGCGGTAGTTCATTCGGAAATTTACAATTGGTATTTTGGATCCGAAAAACACCCGTGCTTTTCCGCCTTTTTCTTCTAAGCGATCAAAGAAATCCCTATCGATTGTTCGAGAACCTAATGCATCATAAATTACTAAAACTTCAACACCTGCTTCGGCTCTTTCTTCTAAAGCTGCCATCACCCGTCTGCCTAAACCATCAGAACGAAAAGTATAGTACAGTATATGAACGTGTTGGGTCGCTTGGGCAATATCCGCAATAAATTGATCAAATAGCTTTTCTCCATCAACCAACACTTCGACTTTATTACCTCGAGTTAAAATGGATTCATTACTTTCTAGCAACAGTATCGCGGTATGGACACTGTAAACTTCTTCCGTACTAATTTCACTGTATTCACTATCTTCTAACATCTCTTTTTGAAACTCTGCTAATTCTGACATACCTAAAACTTGCTGTGTATTCAAATCATATATTTGGCTAGATGACATTTTTTTACCAATAAAAAAGTAAATAACAAATCCAATACCAGGCAACATGATGAGTGTTAATAGCCAGGCCCAGATTGCTGTTACATCCCTATTTTCATAAAAAACTGTAAAAATAGCGACGACAGTGTTAAGAAATATAATCGCTGAAACAATTATTAACCAGATACTCATACTCATGACCCACACCCCAATTTATTCTGCTTAATTTGAAAATAAAAAAGAGAAAGGATTTACCTTCCTCCTTCTTTATAAACTTATAGTAGCAACTTTTAATCATTTAATAGTTTAGATTTTTCTTTACGACTTAAAAATGGTGTATCTTTCGGGATATAAGCCTTTGGACTAAATCTTGCTACAAGCATTAAAATTATGGCGTTAGCAACAAGGGTTAAGACACCGGAAATAAGAATATTTTCTGTATCTCCTTGTGCTAATAACTGCCAGATAACTAATAGAATTGTTGCAATAGTAGTGGCCGTAATAATATTTAATGCAGCGTTTGGAAAACGTTTATTATTTAAAGTACGTTGTGTATTTCTGGCAAATAATCCAGTAATTCCAATAAAGGCGTAGGGACCTACATGAGTAACAAAAACTGTTGTAAAGTTTGATTGTCCTTGATGAAGTGCTAACAAAGCTACTCCAGCTAACAAGCTAGCAGCTAACCCTTTAGCTAATCCCCTACGCAGCCCAAAATAAATAAGTGGCAATATTGCCAAGGTGATTTGAAACTCTCCTATCACAATCGGTATCAGCGTTAATACAAACGCTATTGCCGCTGCTAATAAAATTTCCATCCAATTTTTTAAACTTGTCGAACCCATTTAGCTACTCTCCTTATCGTTTCTTAGTATAACTAGAAGCTTCCATGATAATTGGTAAAATAACTGGGCGACGTTTTGTTTCTTCAAATAAATATCTGCTTAATGAATCTCTTATTTCTTGCTTCAAAGTTGCCCACTCAAAATCTTTATTTTTTAAATTATCTTCCACTACTTTTCTAGCTATTTCGGCACTGTTTTTAATTAAATCTTCACTGACTTTCATGTAAACGAATCCGCGTGAAATAATTTCTGGACCGGAAAGTATTTTACCTTGCCGACGTGAAATTGTTATCACCGCAATAAAAATACCATTATCTGCTAACAATTTACGGTCACGTAAGACAATATTCCCGATGTCTCCAACTCCAATACCATCAATCAAGACATTCCCTGCCGGTACTTGGCCTGCCATACGCATACGGCCATCTTTATATTCCATAATATCACCTTTACCAGGTATAAAAATATTTTTATATGGAATACCCACTTCGTTTGCTAGTTCAGCATGGGCCGCTTGAAAGCGATACTCACCTTGTACAGGAATAAAGTATTTAGGCTGCAAGAGGTTCATCATTAACTTCAAATCATTTGGTGTTGCATGACCGGAAACTTTCAATGTATCCGATATTTCTTTTACCGTTGCTCCAGCACGATATAGTATATTTTTTGTTTTAGCTACTACTGTTTCCATCGAGGTGGAAGGAGTTGTTGTGATGTACACCAAATCTCCTTCGGCTATCTGAATTTGGCTATGTTTATTTTTTGCCATTCTTTGAAGAGCTTGCATCGGATCAACAGTTTGTCCTGTTTCTAGAATAATTAATTCATTATCTGCATACTTATCTAAATTTTCTTCTGTCACAATGACATCACGAGAAGGTAAGACAAGTTTTCCAAGTTTTATAGCTGTATCAACTACTTCAACGAGTTTTGAACCCGTCATAAATATCTTACGTTTTGTTTGGTAAGCAGCATCAAAAATTTGCTGGACCCGCATAATATTACTAGCAATACTGGCAACGATAACACGTCCTTCTGCATTGTTGAAAGTATCAACAATCTCTTCTGTGACGCGTAAATCACTGGCATTTTCAAGGGCAGATTCTGCGTCACTTGAATCACTTAATAAAGCTAAAACACCATCTGTACCGATAGAAGTAATTTGTGCAAAATCTGTTTTATACATATCCGGAGAACTTTGATCAAATTTAAAATCACCAGTATAAACGATGCTACCTTCTTTTGTTTGTAAACAAATCCCTACTGAATCAGGAATAGAATGGGTGGTTCGGAAAAACTTCACGACAACATTTTCAAATTCAATTGCTGTTTTTTCGTTAACAACATGATAGCTATCAAATTTTGGAGTTAATCCTGTTTCTTTAACTGCCAATTTAGCCAGTTCAATCGTTAACTCGGTACCAAATACAGGAGCATCGATATTTTCTAAAAAGTACGGAAGCGCTCCTACTGCATCTTCATGGCCGTGTGTTAAAAATACACCAGCTATACGATTTTTATTTTCTTCTAAGTAGGTAAAGTCTGGAATAACGATGTCGATCCCTAATAAATCACTTTCAGGGTACAACAGTCCACAATCCAGCACAAAAATTAATTCATCTACTTCTACTACATACATATTTTTTCCGTTTTCGCGAACGCCGCCTAACGGAATAATATTTATTTTACTCATAAGACACCTCTTCTATTATACTTATTGTTTTTTATATATTTTTTAAGAGCGAAGGATATTAATCCTTTTATTATTAGAGAACAGCTCCCATCATGACGTATGCTTCCAAAAGGGTTCTATAAGCAGGCAACAGAACCTCATCCGTCAACATCCGTATGAAAAAACTTTTCTCTTTTAATACGAAATAAATAATAGTCTCTAAAGAACCTTCTCTAAGTTTCGTAAAGGAAACTCTCTTTTCAACCATTATACCTTATCCGCAATCAATTTGTAACAATAAGCAAATATAAAAAACTTTAGAGCAAGGACATATCAATCATTTTCTCCGCAATTTGCACCGCATTCAAAGCAGCACCTTTGATTAAATTGTCAGAAACAACCCAAAGGTGGAACCCTTTTTTGTTATCAAGATCACGTCTAATTCTACCAACAAATACTTCTTTTTTTCCTGCTGCTGTGATTGCCATTGGATAAATCTGATTTGACGGTTTATCTTCTAATAGGACTCCAGGAGCATTTTCTAAAACTTTTTTGATGTCGTTCACCGTAACATTATCTTTATTCACTTCCAGATAAATTGACTCAGAATGACCACTTTTAACTGGTATTCTGACACAAGTCGCGGCGACTTGTAATGCTTCAATTTTCATGATTTTTTTAGTCTCGTTAATCATTTTCCATTCTTCTAGTGTATAACCATCTTCAGAAAATAAATCAATTTGTGGGATAGCATTAAAAGCGATTGGATAGTGCTTTTTATCTGAGCTTGATGGCAGGATATGTGCCTGAGGTTTTTTTCCGTTGAGAACCGCTTGCGTTTGTGTTTCCATTTCTTTTAAGGCATCCAATCCAGCTCCACTCACCGCTTGATAGGTGGATACAATCACCCGTTGCAAACCAAATGCTTCTGCAATTGGTTTTAGTGTAACCACCATTTGAATCGTCGAACAGTTAGGATTTGCTATTAGCTGATTATGCGCATGTAACTGTTCGGGATTTACTTCTGGAATGACCAAAGGGACATCTGCATCCATTCTAAAGGCGCTTGTATTGTCAATAACAATGGCTCCCAAATCTCTTGCTACTTGCTGGTATTTTTTGGTAACTGTTCCACTTGCACTGAAAAAGGCTAGGTCAATATCCTTAAAAGAATCTTCTGTTGTTTCCTCAACCACTATTTCTTTATTTTTGAACTTTTCTGTTTTACCTGCTGATTTTGCGGAAGCTAGTAAACGTAATTGATCAATTTGAATGGTTGATTTTTCTAGTAAGTATAATATTTGTTTACCAACTGCACCAGTTGCACCTACAATAGCTACACTATATTTTTTCATTCTCAGCTGCCTCACTTCTTGAGTTTTTATTTTGCTATCCTGATGATTTCATACTAACATAATTATGAGAAAATTTTAATTTTATGTTTCAAAAAAGCTCTTTGCAAGTTTAGGCAAAGAGCTTTTGAGGTTCTAATTTCTTAGGTTAATAAACTAGTCATATCCGATAGCCAAATAAGTAAAGCAAACTATTTCCTGCTATTTTCTTGCCTTATAATTAAAAATAACAAAAGAAGCACTGGTTTCCAGTGCTTCTAATGGACTTTATTCTTTATCTTCAAGTAAAACTTTACGTGATAAATTTATGCGACCTTGTCTGTCAATTTCAATAACTTTCACTTCTATTTTATCTCCAATTGCTAGTACGTCTTCAACTTGCTTGATTCTTTCCTTAGCGATTTCAGATATATGGACGAGTCCGTCTTTTCCTTTAAGAATCTCAACAAAGGCTCCAAATTTTTCAATACGTTTTACTGTTCCAAGATACACTTCGCCTACTTTTACTTCACGTGTTAATTCATCAATGATTTCTTTAGCACGTTGAATCATACTTGCATCGGCAGAAGCAATGCTTACATTCCCATCTTGATCGATATCAATCTTAACACCTGTCTCTTCAATAATACCATTAATGGTGTCGCCACCTTTACCAATGACAACTTTTATCTTGTCAGGTTTAATTTGCATCATTTCAATTTTTGGTGCGTATTGAGAAAGTTCTTTGCGCGGTGCAGGCATCACTGTTTCCAAGTGATCGAGAATTTCAACACGTGCTTTTTTACCTTGATTCAGTGCTTCTTCTAAAATTTGCTCCGTAATTCCATCAATCTTTATATCCATTTGAAGTGCAGTAATTCCTTCTCTTGTACCCGCTACTTTAAAGTCCATATCGCCAAGGTGATCTTCCATTCCTTGAATATCCGTTAGGATGGTGTAATTTTCGCCATCTTTCACTAGTCCCATTGCGATACCAGCAACTGGTGCTTTAATTGGAACACCTGCATCCATCAAAGCTAAAGTGCCCGCACAGATACTTGCTTGTGAAGAAGAACCATTAGATTCTAATACATCTGATACTAAACGGATCATATATGGAAAATCTTCAACATCGGGAATAATTTGTTTAAGTGCACGTTCGCCTAACGCACCATGCCCGATTTCACGTCGACCAGGTCCAAAAGCACGCCCGGTGCTTCCTACTGAATATTGTGGAAAATTGTAGTGGTGAATAAACCGTTTGCTCTCTTCAAGTCCTAAACCATCTAAAATTTGATGCTCACCAAGTGGTGCTAGGGTAGCAGCTGAAATAGCCTGAGTCTGTCCACGCGTAAACATACCAGAACCATGAACCCGTGGTAAAATGCCTACTTCTGAATCTAAATCACGGATTTCGTCTACTTTACGGAAATCAGGGCGGATTTTATCTTTAGTTATCAAAAGGCGAACTTGTTCTTTTTCGATATCTTCTGTAATTTGTTGGATATCTTTCATAATCTCTACAAAATTTTCTGATTCCATGAATTTTTTCGTAAAGTAATCGTCAATTTCTGACTTAACCGCATCAATATTGTCATTTCGTTGTAATTTATCTTTTGTTAAAATAGCATTTTTCATTTTAACACTAAACAGTTCATTTGCTTCTGTCGCCAAGTCTAAATCTGTTGCTAATAAGGTCACTTCCATCTTTTCCTTACCAATTTCTGCAGTAATTTTTTCTTGGAATTCACAGAGTTCTTTGATATTTTCATGACCAAAGAGTAAGGCTGCAAGCATATCTTCTTCTTTAACAAATTTGGCACTACTTTCTACCATATTGATAGCATCTTTTGTACCAGCAACCGTTAATTCAATATCAGATTGTTCTTGCTGTTCGGGAGTTGGATTTAGCACCAATTCTCCATCAACACGGCCCACATTTACCCCTGCAATCGGTCCTCCAAAAGGAATATCTGAAATTGATAAAGCTAAAGAGGAACCAAACATTGCTGCCATTTCTGGTGGACATGCTTGATCTACTGACATAATAACGTTTGTAATTTGAACTTCATTACGAAATCCTTCTTGAAACATTGGGCGAATCGGACGGTCTATCATACGTGCTGTTAGCGTCGCATTTTCACTTGGACGACCTTCTCTTTTAATAAATCCACCGGGTATTTTACCAACTGCATACATTTTCTCTTCATAGTTAACTGTTAATGGGAAGAAATTGGTATCTTTTGCTTTTTTTGATCCAACTGCAGCAGTCAATACAACGGTATCGCCATAACGAACTAAAACAGCACCGTTTGCTTGTTTAGCTACTTGCCCGATTTCTACTTGTAAAGGACGTCCTGCCCAATCCATTTGAAATACTTTTTTTTCTGTCATTCCACTATTCTCCTTTAATTGTTCTTCCCTAATTGCTGACTACTTAACAAAAGTCAAGTCTTCACGAATGAGTGACCTCACGTTTGTAAAGTAGTGCCAAGCACAGGGAGACATTATTTATTATAGCTTAAAATATAGTTCTTTAACACTAAAACATCAGATTCTTTTCTTTTGTTCTGTTAATTATTCCGCTTTATATATACAAAAAAATGAACTCCCAGACGAGAGTTCATTTTAAACGTTATATTAACGACGTAGACCTAATCGTTGGATTAGTTCACGGTAACGTGGAACGTCTTTGTTACGCAAGTATGCTAACAAGTTACGACGGTGTCCAACTTTTTTCATCAAACCACGGTATGAATGGTGGTCTTTTTTATGTACACGTGCATGTTCGTTCAAGTGATTGATTTCTTCAGTTAATACAGCAATTTGCACTTCTGGAGAACCAGTATCTCCTTCATGAATAGCATATGCTTTGATAATTTCATTTTTACGTTCTTTTGAAATTGCCATTCTTTTCACCTCTTCTATTAGATTGCCTTATTCTGAGTAATACGTTGGTGATTCGTAAAACCAAGAAAAAGGTTGTGTCATTTAGACAAAATTAATATTACCTCACTCAATAATAAAAAGCAAGAGAAATTATAATCCTTTATATTCTGCTTTTAGTTCCAAAACAATATCGCGTAACTCAGCAGCTTTTTCAAAGTTTAATTCTTTAGCAGCTTGTCGCATTTCTAGATCAATTTCATCGAGTAACACTCTTCTTTGTTCCATCGTCATCTGTTTGAACATCTCATAAGTACTGCCTGTTTCAACCACATCGTCTGCGGGGTGCGTAATTGATATCAAGCCGCGAACTTCTTTAATAATTGTTTTTGGAGTAATACCATGTTTTTCGTTATAAGCTTGCTGAATCGAACGACGGCGGCTGGTTTCATCGATAGCCTTTTGCATTGAGTCAGTAATTCTTTCTGCATACATGATTACTCGGCCATGTTCGTTACGAGCGGAACGTCCAATCGTTTGAATTAAAGCACGCTCACTACGTAAAAAACCTTCCTTATCGGCATCCAAAATCGCAACAAGTGACACTTCCGGAACATCTAAGCCTTCACGTAACAAGTTAATACCAATTAAGACATCAAACTCACCTAAACGTAAATCGCGTAATATTTCAGTTCGTTCCAGTGTTTTAATATCACTATGGAGGTATTTAACTTTAATCCCTACTTCTTTTAAATAGTCAGTTAAATCCTCAGACATCTTTTTCGTTAAGGTCGTAATAAAGACACGTTCATTCTTTTCTGTACGGGCATTAATTTCACTAATCAAATCATCAATTTGACCTTTTATCGGTCTAACTTCGATGATTGGATCGAGTAATCCCGTTGGTCGAATGATTTGCTGAGCAACTTCATCTGTTTTTTCATATTCGTAAGGACCAGGTGTTGCTGAGATATAAATAATTTGGTTTACGTGTTCTTCAAATTCTTCAATTTTGAGTGGACGGTTATCCAAAGCTGAAGGAAGACGGAACCCGTAATCAATTAATTGTTGCTTACGCGCACGGTCACCGTTATACATACCACGAATTTGCGGCATAGTCATATGTGACTCATCTACTACAATCAAAAAATCCTCTGGAAAGAAGTCAATTAACGTATAAGGGGATTCACCTGGTTTACGGCCATCCATGTGTCTAGAGTAGTTTTCAATGCCGTTACAATAGCCCATTTCCATCAGCATCTCTAAATCATAATTTGTCCGTTGTTCGAGTCTTTGTGCTTCTAATAATTTATTTTCAGAACGTAGTTCTGGTAAACGTTCTTTTAACTCGGAACGAATCGAGCTGACTGCCTTTAGTGTTTGACTTTCGTTAGCAACAAAGTGAGTTGCAGGGAATATGGGAAAATGATCGACATCATTTTTAATCTCACCCGTCAAAACATCAATTTCACGAATGCGTTCAATTTCATCTCCAAAAAATTCCACGCGGATGGCTTCACTGTCTCGAGAAGCCAAGAAAATTTCAACAACGTCGCCTCGAACACGGAATCGCCCACGCTGGAAATCGATATCGTTTCTTTCAAATTGCATATCAACTAATTGTCTCAGTAAGTCATTGCGTTCCATAATCATACCTTTTCGAATTGATAAGACATGTTCACGATAGTTTTCAGGATTGACTAATCCATAAATACAAGAGACTGACGAAACGACAATAACATCCCGTCGTTCAATTAATGAACTGGTTGCTGAATGTCTGAGTTTATCAATTTCGTCGTTAACACTCGCTTCCTTTTCAATAAAGGTATCACTTGAAGGGACGTAAGCTTCTGGTTGATAATAATCATAGTAACTCACAAAATATTCGACTGCATTGTTAGGAAAAAATTCTTTTAATTCACTATATAACTGTCCCGCTAATGTTTTATTATGCGCTAATACAAGTGTCGGTTTGTTAACCTCTTGGATAACATTTGCAATGGTGAACGTTTTACCAGTTCCAGTTGCACCTAGAAGAATTTGTGCTTCTTTGTCTTCATTTAGTCCATTAACCAATTGTTTAATCGCGGTTGGTTGATCGCCACTAGGCTGATAATGTGATTCTAATTTAAATTGGTCTATCATTTTTTTGCATTCTCCTCATATTTGCCTACACTTTTATGTTCTCTCTATTCTATCACTTGAACGTACATTCGCCAAGAATCCTGCCTCTTCCAAAACTTTTTCAAAGGATTCTCATTCTTTATTGCAATAAGTTTAAAAATTCTGTATAATATGGCGTGTTGGCAACAAATGTCTGACTAAACAGAAATACTGAAAGAGGGGTGAACCCAATGCCAAATATTGACTCAGCAATCAAACGTGTTCGCACGAGTGAAAAAGCAAACCTATTGAATAACAATCAAAAGAGCGCGATGCGTACTAAAATTAAAAAGTACGAAGCAGCAGTAGCTGAAGGTGCAGAAAACAGCGAAGCTCTATTGTTAGATGCTCAAAAAGCGATTGATTCAGTCGCTTCTAAAGGACTTATCCACGCAAACAAAGCAGCTCGTGATAAATCACGTCTAGCTAAAAAACTTAATAAATAATGCACATTAAAAAAGCAGCCTATAAAGGTTGCTTTTTTTATTTCTCAAGCTTGAGCGTATTTCAACATGAACAATTCAAATTGAATTTCTTTCAAACCATCGCCTGTCTTCATCTTAGTTTCAATTTCAACCAACCCCAAATGAGCTTCCATTAGTACTTTCTCATCGAGTGTGCGAATTTGTTGATTTGCTAACTTTACACGGTATGGGTGAATACGCAAAAGTTTCGCCATATCAGGTTGCTGATAGCCTTTTTTAGCTAGTATCCTCACTTGTAGCAAGAGGCGAAACTGGCTCAGGAGAATCGCATTAATTTTTAATGGTTCCTCTTTTTGTAATAAGAGGTCACGATAGATTTGAATCGCTTGATCAGCTTGTTTTTTCAAAACCAAATTAACAATATCAAAAATGTTTTGTTCCAAATTGCGTGGAACTAAATCAATTACCATTTGTTTGGTAATAATTTTATCATCACGCGCGGATAAAAATAATTTTTCTAACTCACGTACACCTTGAGATAAGTTATCATCGATTCGTTCGAAAAAGAATTGCACACTTTGGCGTTCCATTTGATACCCTGCATTACGAATTAGTTGACTTAAATAATTCCGACTAGCGCTTGGCTCCAGCGGTTTAACATCAACCATTGTAGCTTTATTTTTGAGTAACTTTGATACTTTTTTACGGTTATCAATCTTTTCATAGGGAGCAAAAATTGCTAAAATTGTCGTTTCAGACGGTTGTTGTAAATAGTTTTCAAGCCAACTTGTATCATGTTCCAAGTGACTTTTTGCTTTTTCACCTGTTAAAAAATAAGGATTATCGATCATAACTAAACGACGGTCGCCGAAAAAAGGCATTGATTCTGCGTCTTCAAGTGCATTGGCTAAAGGAACTTCCTCCATATTATATATTCCGACATTTAATTCTTGGTCTTCAATCGGCATGGCGCTCCCAAGCAAGGCGGCTCTTGCTTCTTCAATAAAAAAGGACTCTGTCCCTAGAAATAAGTAAACAGGACTAAATTCACCCTTTTTTATTTTTGTTAGTTCATTCATATAACTCATAGTTTCACATCACAATCATTTTAATCTTTTATTTATTGTAGCATAGTTTGCATTATTTTTTTCCGACTGGAATAAATAAAATGCAAGGCACCTTGTTTGTCAGTTCGATAAATTTTCATATTTTTTTTACTTAAGCGCTCTATTACGTCACCATGAGGATGTCCATATCTGTTATTAGGGCCTACTGATATTAAGGCTACTCTAGGGTTGATGTGATTTAAAAATTCCTCAGAGCTGGAAGAATTGCTTCCGTGATGTCCTACTTTTAATACATCAATTCTTAATTGCGAATAGCGATTAATTAAGTTCAACTCACCTGACTCTTCTAAATCTCCTGTAAATAACCAGTTCAAGCCAGCTATTTTAGTTAACAAGACTAACGACGAATTGTTATCTGCACGCCCTTTTGTGTGCGGAGATAAGACCTTAAAATGTAAATCAGCTAGAGAAACAACTTGGGGGGCAACTAAAGCAATCAGAGCCGGTTTCTCCTGTAAATTACGATAAACAGTCATAAAACCTGTATCCTCTTCCATCCCACTTGGAACATAAACCGTTTCAACAGAAAATTTATTAATCAAATAACCTATATTCCCCATATGATCAGTATCAGCATGGGTCAAAAAGACTGCATCTAGTCTTTTTACTCCCTCTGCTTTTATTGCTGACACAAGTTCTTTGCCATTGTGGTCCATAGTATTCCGTATTTGCCATGGCTCTTTTTCTTGATCGAAAGATACATAACCCCCAGTATCAATTAGAATAGTTTGTTTTTGAAAGGGGGTCTTAATTAAAATCGCATCTCCTTGACCAACATCTAAAATAATCACACGACCATTTGGATTAAGGTAAGGAAGAGAACTAAAACAGACGTAAGCAAAAATTGTTAGAAGAGTCATTCTTCGAATATGTTTTTCTTCTTCAATAGCAACTAAAAAACGAATTACAATGATTAATAATAAGATATAAAAGATAAAAATTGGACGACCCGTAATGGCTATCAGTCCATTTTTGTTAGCTAAATACTGTGATAAGTTTTCGGTTACTAAGAGTAACTTGTCTGTTAATAAGAAAATTGGAGCACTTATAAGTTGGAAATATGGCAAAAGTATCAGAAGACAAAGACCCCAAAATATGGGAAATAAGACCGTTGTAAATAAAAATGAAAATAAAACATTAACCCACACCCCTAACCAGGCAATTTCAAAATAATGGTAGCTTAAATAAATACCCGCTGTACACGTCATAATAAAAGACAAAAAAACACTTTTTCTAAAAACCGAAATTTTTAATAGTTCCAAACGTGCCGAAAGCATATAAAGCAAACCTGATAAGGTGTAGCTCAGCTGGAAAGCAAGGCTAAATACGATATAGGGATTCAACCACAAAGAGAGAAGCAATACAAAAGCAAAAACATCCTTAACTTCCAAATCTACCTCACAAATATCAGCAATTAATAATAGGCTATGCGTCAGAACTGCTCGAAATATGCCTACACTTCCACCACTTATAAACCCATACAAAAGAATTGTGATTAGTAATATGGGCTTTGTCCGTTCGCGTGTCACTCCCAGACGAAGCAACAGATATTGAAAAGCTTGGATAAGCAAGTGAACATGCATTCCAGAAATTGAAAATAAATGAATAACACCGATTTGACGATAAAACTCCATATTGTTGGCGTCTACGTAGTCAGCTTGATTAAAAATCATGGCCATTATGTAATCATGTGTTTTACCGTTTTGTAATTTAGAATGGAAAAAATGAATAATTGTTAGCTTGATTTTTGATAAATAGGCGTTTATAGAAATAACTTTATTTATTTTAGTAATTTTTTTTATTTCTACCGTCCAAAAAATTCTTTTCTCGGATAAGTATTTTTGGTAGTCAAACTGATAACGATTTCGAGCTTTTTCTGGTTTATCCAAATTTAATTGAGCTGTAATCGAGACGGGTTCAAGTAAATTTTGCCAATAGACTTGTTCCTCAACTGTTTCAATACGATGATAGAAACTAACTTTCTCTCCCTTTACTTCACCTTCTCCCGATAGATAATCGCCATTAACGTGATAAGATACCGGGTTCAAATAAATCTCTTCTATATGTGAATTTGTTGTTAGCTTGGAATGATTTGTTAGTGTGTGTAACAATGTCACCCCTAAGGTGAATAGAATAATTATAATTGCTAAAAAAGTAAATGGTGGGGATTTCATTTGGATCACCCGCACACACATGAATAAAAAAAACCCCCAGCTAAACGCATTTTTAGGAAGCAAAATGAGTAAGATGAGAGCGGTAGCCGTTAGACTAGCTAGTAGATAATAACCTTTATTTCTCTGAAGAATCTGTATAGTTACTTTCATTTTTTTCCTCCGATAAAATCGCAGGCAGTTCAGTTAAGGTCTTAAAATATTCTGGATCTAATGCAACTTGCTCATAAGGTATTTCCATTCTTTCTAGCAAAGCCAATGTGTATTCATGATTATTATAATCTTTCAAATAGTATACCTTTTTTATGCCTGCTTGAAGAATCATTTTTAGGCACTGGAGACAAGGAAAATGCGTTACGTAAATTTCGGCATTTTCAGTAGGAATACCAAATTTTGCACATTGGAGGATTGCGTTCATTTCGGCGTGGATGGTTCTTAAACAGTGACCATTAACCATATAACAGCCTTCATCAATGCAATGAACGTCGCCAGATACAGAACCATTATAGCCACCTGCGATAATTCGCTTATCTCTAACGATGGTAGCACCCACTTCTAGCCGTGTACATGTACTTCTTAATGACAATAGAACTGCTTGTGCCATGAAATATTGATCCCAAGGTATTCTTTTTTGCATCTCTTCGTCACTCCTTTTTTATTATCATACACGAAAGAAGAAACGATGCCAGCTATTTTTTCTAATTTAACTACCATAGATTAGTCTGATATAGTGATTAAATCTTTTAATCCATCAAATGTTTTTTGACCTATTCCATTTACA
Organism: Jeotgalibaca dankookensis; assembly: GCF_002005405.1. Taxonomy (NCBI): domain Bacteria; kingdom Bacillati; phylum Bacillota; class Bacilli; order Lactobacillales; family Carnobacteriaceae; genus Jeotgalibaca; species Jeotgalibaca dankookensis. The sequence continues at coordinate 527,544 of NZ_CP019728.1, read as the reverse complement.
TTCATTAAATCTTCTATAAAAGTATAAGATCCGTTTTCATTTCTAAAAGCGACAATCTGGGCTGCCTTCTTTTCTCCTATACCAGGTAATGCTTGTAGCTCAACTTCAGTTGCTTTATTAATATTAACCCTCTTAACACTTGGTTCTTCAAGTGGATTAACTGTCATATTGCTTGACTCTGCTACTAATTCACCTTTAAGAGGGACATAAATCATCATCTGATCTGTAATTTTTTGAGATAAGTTAAGTTGACTTGTTTCTGCTTCGCTCAAAAATCCTCCTGCGAGATCGATGGCATGTTGAACACGCATGTCGGATTCAACGTCATATATACCTGGATTAGCAACTGCTCCCTTCACATCAACAACCCATCCTACAGTAGCTACGCTTGTTGACTCAACAACAGAATCTTCTATTGCTACAATAGAAGATTCCAACCAAAATTCATCTGTTAGATTTTCATCTTTTTTACTTTCCCTGCTTAAGACCAGAATCAATAATATACAGATAGCTATTAGTTGAATGATTCCTACCCCAACTAATAGTTGGGTTGGTATTCGTTTTTCTCTACTCATAGGGTCCCTCCTATATATAGATACGTAGAATAATCAAAAAAACGTTTTTTTAACAAAAAAAGTGGCCATTTTATTGGCACACTTTGCTTATTGCTTGTTTTTGTATTTATCTAGGACTGCTTTATTTACGGCTAGGGGCACCAATTGTGATATATCACCACCAAACATAGCTACTTCTTTAATTAAACTTGAGCTTAAAAACCGATAGTTTGCGGACGCCACTAATAATACGGTTTCTAGCTCAGGATATTGGGTACGGTTCATCATAGCAATACTCTCTTCATACTCAAAATCTTTTATATTACGTACTCCGCGTAGAATACCTGTAGCTCCTAAATCTCTAGCCATGTCAACAGTCAGCCCACCAGTATGTTCGATAACTCGAACTTTATCTCTATCTTTTAAAACTTCTTTTGCTAATTCTAGCCGTTCTTCTCCTGTAAATAGTGATTTTTTTGAAATGTTAGTTGACACCGCAACAACTATTTCATCAAAAATATTTTGTCCTCTAACAATTGTATCCACATGTCCATTCGTCAAAGGATCAAAGCTTCCCGGAAATAAAGCAATTTTTTTACTCATATGCATAGTCACCTTTCTACTTCGCTTCAAATATTTCGACCGCAATAGCACCATATTCTACTCGTTTACGCTTATAATAATAAGCAATTTCTTCTGGTAAACTTTTTTTACTATCCATTTCACAAACTAATACCGTTTCATCGTCAATTAAACCATTTTCTATTAGTAATTGAATATCCGCTGCTGTTTTTTCTGCTTGATAAGGAGGGTCAATAAAAACTAATTTAAAAATGATTTTCGGCTCTTTATTTGCTAGTTTCAGCATATTTTTACGAGAATCACCCATTAAAATCGTAAAACGTTCTGGTTCTTTGGTCATTGTAACGTTCTCTTTAATTGTTTGAACGGCATGACGATTTTTTTCTGATAAAATGGCATGACTCATGCCGCGTGAAACGGCTTCAATTCCTAATCCACCACTACCAGCAAATAAATCTAAACATTCACCATCATCGAAATAGGGACCAATCATATTAAAAATCGATTCTTTTACTTTATCTGCTGTCGGACGCGTATTATCCCCAGCAGTAGATTTTAATTTTCTTCCTTTATATTCTCCAGAAATAACGCGCATTTTGAAACCTCCCTTAGCTTTCCTCTACTTGTTCTTTATTTTCTTCTTCGAGTTGTTTCAGACTATTTTTAAAGGTCATATCAATTTCAGGACGGTATGACGGCTCTACTTTACGTACATAATGTAAGTTACTCAATTGTTTCATTTTTTCCTCAATAACATCTTGGTTCACATACATCACAACATATTTTAGTCGGTTAGATACATAATGAATATATCCGAACCTCCTTAAATTTTTTAATTGTCGCAATGTGTAAACCCAAATAATCACGCCTTGTCTTTTCGTTACTTCAAAACTCAATTTCTTTCCTCTTTTCTAAATGAATTTCACATGCTTCTGACAAGCCTGTAGCTGATAAAGAGAAAGCATCCCCTGCTGTAACTATGATATTTTCCGACACAGCAGTAGCTATCCGATTGGCTACCAAGTCTAATTGAACTTGAAAATCTCGTTCTGCCAAACGGTAGCCGTAAATATCTTTGTCTAAATCCATATGTCGTTTTGTCTCAAACAATTTTTTCCGAAGTTGTTGGTAATCCGGAGCATAAGTACCATAATCCGCTACTTGTTCAAATGCGACTTTTGCTTCGTTAAACATGGTGATTTTCCTTTGAGCCGGTAAGGACTCTGCTAATTTTTGCTTTGCCTTCTGGAGTGATATCTGCAAATTAGATGTTCTAATCTTTTCCAACACAGCCTCACATTGATCCTCTATATCGAATAGTTCTTGGTTAATAATCACAAAAATCCACCTTCTCATTCAAAAATAAATAGCAAGTCATTATCAACGGCTTTTACTGCGAATGTCTTTTTATTAGTCTTTCGGAAAATAGCATGATTTGCTATTTCATTATAAAATGTTCCAAAACGTGTTGGTGGATCCCAAATCTGATTTCCTGTTGTGTAAAAAACTTCTTTACCAGCATCTGCATAATGCGCTATTGAGCCACTCGACAGTCCATGAGAAGTCAACCTATTTTCCCCTTCGGTTTCGATTACCTGCTCTCCAAACTGTCTGAGGCGTGGTTCGTATTCAAAGTTTTCATTTTCTATATTTTGAAACATAACAAGACTATAAAGGGGGAAAAGTGCTTCTATTGTGCTAGAAGCATAGGTTAACGGTAAATATTCTCCACCTTCTGTTTCGTAATAGTTGATTCTAACTAACGTACGAGGTGATAAATAACGAATAGCATAAACATTATCTAACTGGGGATGGAAAAATATCATCGCAAATGTATTATTATCAAACTGGACAAGTGGAAATCGTTGCTTTTGAGCTTTAGTAAGATTTAATTGGTATGCCTCACTGTTTACCTTAAATTTGAACGTGTCACTTAACTGCGTTTCCTCATGTAAGTTTTCCCGTGTCATTCCCACATGAATCGTTCCTGTTTGTACCTGGTTTCCCATTACAAAAATCGACTGAATAATTTTATTTACAACTTCAAGTTGAAGAAATTCGTCTGAATGAAGGTGATAGCTCCACCAATTTCGATTGCTTTCCTTGTCTACAATCACTTTATCTGGACTTCCATGTCGTTCCACATAACTATCAATATTTGTACCCACATAATTTTCGTAACCATTTGCTGGAAGTGGGTAAACCGTATCATTTTCTGTAAATAAAAATGGTTCTTGGTTATCGATATTAGTTATGTATTCTTGCTCACGTTCAACTTCGTATATAATGGGCCCATAATACAAGCCTACTAATAGTAGTACAACAAAAAATAAAATTCTTTTAAGCACTTGCGTCCCATCCTAATCCCTTCATTTGCGTTTCCTCATTTGATCATTTATATAAATATTGTTCACGATTGCTAGTGCAACTGTTGAGACTAAAAGACTTGATCCTCCGTAGCTTACAAATGGAAAAGTAACACCTGTTAGGGGAAGGATGCCTATCGCACCACCGACATTGATTGTTCCTTGAATCAAAAACATGGTGCCAATTCCAATAGTGACTAATTGTCCAAAGGAGTCTTTTACTTTTAAGCTAATTTTAAAAATACGGTAGATTATATAGAAAAACAACATTAAAATAATGATGACACGAATTAAACCTAATTCCTCTGCCATAATAGGAATAATAAAGTCTGTATAGGATTCAGGCAGGTAACCTGTTTTTTGAACACTATGCCCAATTCCAACACCAAACAATCCTCCTCGAGCCAAAGCATAAAAAGAATTAACGAGTTGAAAAGAAGAAGCTTTTGTATCACCAAAAGGATCAAGAAAGGCCGTAAACCGCTCTACCATGTAAGCTGGTAAAAAAGGAAGCGTTCCTTGCCACTTCACAAACAGAATGAACACTAAATAAATGCCAGTTATAATCCCGATTGCTCCTAAGCTGTACCGCAGAGGCAATCCACTCACTAATATCATGACTAGACAGATACCACTAATAATAATGACGCCACCCATATCGGGTTGAAGACCAACCAACAGTATAAATAATCCGATTATGAGAAGTGGTTTTTTAGCAACATAATAAATTTTTTTAAATATACTTTTTTCATTAACAATTTGAATATTTGCAAATTTCTCTTGATTCTCTGATAAGTAGACACCTAAATATAATATTAGAATGACTTTTAATAATTCTGACGGCTGGATGGAGAAAAACCCTAAATTAATCCAAGCACTCGCACCATTTATAGCAACCCCTCTAACGAGCAGAAAGATAAGCATTAAAAATATTAAAAATCCTGTATAAATCAGAAATGTTCGTGACTTCCAAATTCTTACATTGACCATTGAGACTATAAAAATTACTAAAATGCTCGTGACAGTAAAGATAAGCTGTCGTATTAGGAAATATTCCGAATTATTAAACTGCGTCATAGCAAAATAGCTACTCGAACTATAAACCATTAACAAACCAGTTCCTAACAAAACAAGGTAAGGAACGATTAGTTTCCAGTCAACATATTTTAATTTTTCTTTTACTTGAGAAAATACTACACTCTTCTTTTTTTCCATTTTTACTCTCCTTTATATGAGAGCGACTCGTTCGCATATTTTTTAGTACCATCGCTTAAACCTTTAAGGGCGACTATTCTTGTATGCATCTGATTAGCTCCCTCCTTCGTTATTATAGCATAGAGTTTTCTTGATATATAAAAAAAGATATGCATCAAAAGACGCATATCCGTTTAAACTTATTCTTCTAAGGCTTTCTTTTTACGTTTTGCAGCTTTTTCTCTTTCACTCTTATCAAGTATTTGTTTACGTAGACGAATACTCTTCGGTGTGATTTCACAATACTCATCTTCACCCATAAACTCAAGTGACTCCTCTAGAGTTAAAATACGTGGACGTTTGATGACGTTTGTTTGGTCTTTATTTGCTGAACGAACGTTGGTTTGTTGTTTTGCTTTAGTAATGTTAACTGCTATATCATTTTCGCGGGCATTTTCACCAACAACCATTCCGGCGTATATTTCTGTTCCTGGTTCAACAAAAATAGTACCACGGTCTTCAATACCCATGATTCCGTAAGTCGTTGCTTTACCGGTTTCAGTAGATACTAGTGCGCCATTACGGCGACCTCCAATTTTACCACTTAATTCTGGTAAGTAAGAGTCAAAGGTATGAGATATAATCCCATATCCGCGTGTCAAAGAAAGAAACTCTGTAGAATAACCGATCAATCCGCGAGATGGCACCAAGAAAATTAGACGAATTTGTCCATTACCGGGGTTAACCATATCTTGCATTTCACCTTTACGTTCGCTTAACGATTCAATAATGGAGCCCATATATTCTTCTGGACTGTCAATTTGCACACGTTCAAACGGTTCACTTCTAACACCATCAAAATTCTTGATAATTACTTCTGGACGAGATACTTGTAATTCGAATCCTTCACGACGCATGTTTTCGACTAGGATGGACAAATGTAACTCTCCACGACCAGATATAACCCATGCATCAGGTGATTCTGTATTTTCAACCAGTAAGGAAACATCTGTATGAAGTTCTTTCATCAAACGTTCTTCCAATTTACGAGATGTCACATGTTTTCCTTCGCGACCAGCAAAAGGAGAATTGTTTGTTAGAAAGGTCATTTGTAAAGTAGGTTCGTCGATATGTAAGATAGGAAGTGCATCTTGGTGGTCGATTGGTGTAATGGTTTCCCCTACATAAATATCCTCTACCCCTGAAATAGCAATTAAATCTCCTGCTATGGCTTCATCAATTTCAATACGGTCTAGACCAAAATAGCCAAACAACTTGGTTACACGGAAGTTTTTAGCTGTACCGTCTAGTTTCATTAATGATACTTGATCGCCAACCTTAATTTTACCGCGGAAGACTCGACCAATACCGATACGCCCGACAAACTCGCTATAATCTAACATCGCAACTTGGAATTGTAAGGGTTCATCGGAATTATCTACGGGTGCAGGAATATGCTCTAATACAGCATCAAAAACTGGATCCATAGACGCTTCTTGGTCTGCTGGGTCTTCAGATAAACTAGATGTTCCATTTAATCCAGAAGCATAAATAACTGGAAACTCAAGCTGATCATCATCCGCACCTAATTCAATAAATAATTCTAAAACTTCATCTACTACTTCTGCCGGACGTGCAGTTGGTTTATCTATTTTATTAACAATGACAATTGGTATCAATTTTTGTTCCAATGCTTTTTTCAAAACAAATCGGGTTTGTGGCATTGTGCCTTCATAGGCATCGACAATTAAAAGGACACCATCTACCATTTTCATAATTCGTTCTACTTCGCCACCGAAATCCGCGTGACCTGGTGTATCCATAATATTGATACGGTTTCCTTTGTAAGATACTGCAGTATTTTTAGCAAGGATAGTAATCCCACGTTCTCTTTCGATATCGTTTGAGTCCATGGCACGATCTTCAATATGTGCACGCTCACTCAATGTATCAGATTGCTTCAACAGTTCATCAACCATAGTTGTTTTTCCGTGGTCAACATGGGCGATAATTGCGATGTTTCTGATATCTTCTCTTAACTTCATTTTTTTATTCCTCCACTTATCTACTGCCTAAAAGAATGCCCTCAATTTTCCTATGAGATAGGGGCAATCAAACGGTTACTCGAATAACTTTGTTTAAATATTTTAGTTTTTATCTAGCACATTTTCAACTTGTCCATTGTACCATGCCATTAATTATTTGGAAAGAAAAAAACTTCTTATACATCTATATTGCTAGTTTTTTTCATTATATTGATAATATCTTGGTGCGTATTCTCATTTGCGATTACAATTGGATTTTTTTCTAACATCTTAATAGGACTATTATCCGTACGCGAACATTTAAGACCTAGTTCGCTTGCAATCATAATGCCTGGAGCCACATCCCAAAAATTAAGTGGCGTTGTCACATACGCAGATACTCGGTTTGTAATGACTTGTACCATTTCCAAACCCGCAGATCCAATCAGACGCACACCAAGTGCTTCCTGAATAATTTTTTTGGAAAGCGTAGGTTTTAGCATAACCATCTTAGTGTTCAATGCAACGAGACCTTTTCCTAAAGGATACGTTGTAACATTTTCTAATTGCTTATCATTACAATAAGCGCCTTTTCCTTTTATGGCATAATAGATATCTTCATTTATAACATCATTAATAAAAGAAAAGATACCCACACCATCTTTATATAAGGCAATCATTGAACAAAAATTCCTCTTTTGTTTTACATAGTTCAAAGTACCGTCAATCGGGTCAATAATCCAAACATAACCGTCCATGTTATCAACTTCTCCATAGCTTCCTTCTTCACCAATAATTTGATGAGTTGGAAACTCTTTTCGAATTTTTTCTACGTAAAAGGCCTCTATAAAACGATCCATTTCTGTTACGAGATCACTTGGGTGACTCTTTTCTTCTACTACAATCGAAGTATTTGATAATGATTCTCGTAACAGTTGTCCAGCTTCCTCAACCCATCCTCGAACAAGTTTAGCTGTTACAGCGATATCCATTACTTTTTCCCTACTCCCTTATATTTATTTTTTTTACTTCTGTTTGTGCTGCTTTGACAACTCGGTAAAGCGAATAACCAGAAACTTTTTCAAATTGATTTCCAAGTTGTTTCTCTTCACCTTTTGATGGGACAACTTTTTTAAATAAGCGATATTTTTTTATGAAATCTTCTCGATCAACTCCGCCTTCATAAGCTGCTTCAACGGCATTCCAAGTTGAAATAACAATTTGCAGCTCTTCTCGAGTCCATTGCAAATCCAGGGGATAATTATAATTGTTCATTTGTCTTTCCTCCACTACTATCATTTCATTTATCATACCATATATGCTTATTAATCAATAAACGAGATAGTAAAAAAAGCCTTGAATAAAATTCAAGGCTTTTTGTACTATTTAGATATGGATAGGTAACCCTAACGCTAACTCTGCTGCATCCATAACCGTTTCTGATAAGGATGGATGTGAATGAATGGTAAGCGCGATGTCTTCTGCATTCATTCCAGACTCAATTGCGAGACCAAGTTCAGCAATTACATCTGATGCACTTACACCAGCTACTTGGGCTCCAACCAACACGTTATCTTCTTTGGTTGTTACCAAACGAACGAATCCTTCAGTTGCATTTAGCGAAAGTGCTCGTCCATTTCCGGATAACGGGAACTTAGATACTTTTACATCTATGTTTTGTTCTTTTGCTTCTTTTTGAGTTAAACCAACGGTTGCTAACTCAGGATCTGTAAATGCTACTGCTGGCATAGCAACATAGTCAATAGCAGACGCTTTTCCTGAAATCGCTTCTGCGACAATTTTTGCTTCATAACTAGCTTTATGTGCAAGAGCAGCACCAGGTGTAATATCACCAATCGCATAAATATTTTTAATGTTTGTGCGACCTTGGTTATCAACCTTCACTAATCCGCGATCACTCATCTCAATACCAACAACTTCTAAACCTAAGTCATCCGTGTTGGGACGACGACCTACTGTTACCATCACATAGTCTGCTTCGATTTGTTCTTCTTTACCAGCAGCTTCATATTTAACGGTGACACTATCACCATTGTCAACAGCTTCTTTAGCCATCGCATTGGTCACGTAGGTAATTCCTTTTTCTTTAAATGATTTTTCAACTAGTTTCACCATATCTTTTTCAAATGATGGTAATAGTTGAGGGGAACCTTCAAGAATTGTAACGTCTGCGCCTAGGTTTGCATAAGCAGTTCCTAACTCTGTTCCTACAACCCCACCGCCAACAATGACAAGTTTTTTAGGAACTTCAGTTAAATTAAGTCCGCCCGTAGAATCGATAATGCGTCCTCCAAATTTGAAACCTTTGATTTCAATTGGTCGACTACCGGTTGCTACAATAGCATTTTTGAAAGTATAGGTTTGAGCAGCTTCATCAGTGAAAACACGTAATGTATTCTCATCGTTAAAGAAGGCTGTTCCCATAATTATTTCGACTTTATTTTTCTTCAATAAGTATTCAACACCACTGGTTAGTGTGTTGACTACTTTATTATCTTTCCATTCTTGCGTTTTTGTGAAATCTAAAGTGACATTTTCAGTTGTTACACCAAAAGCAGATGAATCCAGTGCTTCTTGGTAACGATGTCCTGCAGCTATCAATGCTTTAGAAGGAATACAACCAACGTTTAAACAAACGCCGCCAATCCATTCTCTTTCAATAATAGCTACTTTTTGTCCCATTTGTGCGGCACGGATGGCAGCTACATAGCCACCAGGTCCAGAACCAATCACAACTGTATCTAAATCAACAGCGAAGTCGCCTACTACCATACTTTAATCATCCTTCCATCAATAACAATTCAGGGTCAGCTAATAAACGTTTAATATTGTTCAATGCTTTTTGAGCAGTGGCTCCATCAATGGCACGGTGATCGTAACTCAACGATAACTTCATAACACGTCCCACAGCTAATTCACCTTCTGCGTTTACGATTGGTTGTTGAGAGATTGTTCCAACTCCTAGAATTGCAACTTCAGGGTGATTGATAACTGGTGTAAACCATCCACCACCAACAGAACCCACATTACTAATCGTAATAGAACCATTTTTCATTTCATCAGCTTTTAGTTTACCTTCATGCGCTTTAGCTGCTAATTCGTTAATTTCATCTGCAATTTGGAACATACCTTTAGAATTAGTATCTTTAACATTTGGTACAAATAAACCTGCGTCTGTATCAGTTGCGATACCAATATTGAAGTAGTTTTTATAAACAATTTCTTGTGTTTCATCATCAATAGAAGCATTCAGAATTGGGAACTCACGAATTGTTGCAGTTAGAGCCTTCACTACATAAGGTAAGAAAGTCAACTTCGTATCTTTTTCTGCAGCGATATCTTTGAATTTCTTACGGTGATCCCATAATTTAGATACTTCTACTTCGTCATGGTGAGTTACATGTGGAGCAGTATGTTTACTATTGACCATTGCTTTCGCAATTGCCTTACGCATTCCAGTCATTGCTACACGTGTTTCCATTTCAGCTGCATCAGATTTATATGGTTTAGCTGCAACTGTTGGAGCAGATGTTTCTTTCGATGGGGTTGCTGCTTGTTTAGATGTAGAAACCACCACTTCTTTTGACTCTGTTTGGCTAGATTCTGATGTAGTTTGAGAACCGAAATTATCAATATCCGCTTTTATAACACGTCCACCTTTACCACTTGGAGAAACTTGGGTAATGTCTACCCCTTTTTCACGTGCATATTGACGCACAGATGGCATTGCTAAAACACGCGCATTGGAATCAGCTGCTGGTTTACCAGTAGTTGGTCCTGGTGCAACCGGTGCTGTTGCAGGTGTTGCTTTTTCTGAGTCAGTATTTGTTTCAGTGTCAGCTTTAGTTTCGGCTGAAGCAGATGAAGATGCGTTATTATGACCAGGTGCATCGATTTCTACTAAGACGTCACCAATAACAGCTACCGTCCCTTCAGGTGCAACAATCTTGGTAATTGTACCGGTTACTGGAGATGGAATTTCTTCTACTGACTTATCATTTTGGATCTCTACGAGTGTATCGTCCTCATTGATTGTGTCTCCCACTTTAACTGGCCATGAAGCAACTTCACCTTCAATAATTCCCTCACCTAAAGCAGGCAATTTGAATTGGAATACGTTGTTAGAAGAAGCTGGTGATTCCGATTGAGCAATAACTGGTTCAGTTGTTGCGTCGGTTGATTCCTCGCTTGTTTCATCTTCATATCCAGGTACATCAATTTCTACTAAAACGTCACCAATGACTGCTACTGTCCCTTCAGGCGCAACAATCTTGGTAATTGTACCGGTTACTGGAGATGGAATTTCTTCTACTGATTTATCATTTTGGATCTCTACAAGCGTATCATCCTCATTGATTGTGTCTCCCACATTAACTGGCCACGAAGCTACTTCGCCTTCCATGATCCCCTCGCCTAGTGCGGGCAATTTGAATTTATAAGCCATTATCTTATCATCCCTTCAATTCATCGTTTAACTTATTTAGTCATTATAAACAGGTGGAAGTACAGTTTTCTAGCGAAAACCGTACTTACCCTGTCCTAATAAATTAGAAATTATAAACTTCTTTTATTTTGTCTTCAATATCTTGTGCGTTAGGCAACCATGAGTTTTCTGCTTGACCAAATGGGAAAACAGTGTCTGGTGCTGCTACACGACCAATCGGTGCTTCTAAAGATAAAATAGCGCGTTCTGAAATTTCTGACATCACCATTGCTCCGACACCAGCTTGACGTTGTGCTTCTTGAACAACAACAACGCGACCTGTCTTTTCAACAGAAGCAATAATTGTTTCAACATCTAATGGAGAAACTGTACGTAAATCGACTATTTCTACAGAAATACCTTCTTTTTCAAGTTTTTCTGCAGCTTTAACTGCTTCACGAACCATTGCACCATAAGTAATAACTGAAACATCAGTACCCTCTTTTGTAATAGCTGCTTTTCCTAGTGGAACCGTGTATGCTTCATCAGGAACTTCATCACGGAAAGAACGATATAATTTCATATGTTCTAAGTAAATAACTGGGTCATTATCACGAATAGCAGAAATTAATAAACCTTTTGCATCATACGGGTTAGATGGAATGACTACTTTAATACCAGGTGATTGTGCTATTAATCCTTCTAAGTTATCCGAGTGCAATTCTGGTGTATGAACACCTCCACCAAATGGAGAACGAATCACAACAGGAATATTGCGCGTTCCACCCATACGGTAGCGTGTACGAGCCATTTGTCCCACAATTGAGTCCATTACTTCAAATACAAACCCGAAGAATTGGATTTCAGGAACCGGACGATAGCCTTCTAAAGCTAAACCAAAAGCCAAACCACCAATACCAGATTCTGCTAAAGGAGTGTCAAATACGCGATCTTCGCCAAATTCTTCTTGAAGTCCTTGAGTAGCTCGGAATACTCCTCCGTTTTTACCCACGTCTTCACCAAAAATCAAGACATTTGGATCTGTTTCAAGTTCGTGCGCAAGCGCAGCCGTAATCGCTTCAATCATTGTTTTTTGTGCCATGATTATTTATTCTCCTTTGCTTCAAAAATTTCAATCTGTTCAGCAATTCCTTGTGTAGGTTCTTCAAACATGGATTTCAAGAAAGAAGAAACTTTTTGCTTAGGTGCTTTATCAGCTTCTTTAATTGCTTCTTTAATATCTTCTTTAACATTTTCAATTACTTCGTTTTCTTTTTCTTCACTCCATAGACCTTTTTCGGTTAGGAATTTACGCATACGAATAAGTGGATCTTTTGCTTGCCAGCCTTCGAGCACTTCATTATCTCGGTAACGAGTTGGATCGTCTCCAGATAGTGTATGAGGACCAAAACGGTATGTCATTGTTTCAATCAGTACGGGACCATTTCCAGCAACTGCATACTCACGAGCTTTTTTAGTAACAGCATAAACTGCTAAGAAGTCCATTCCGTCTACTTGGATTCCTGGAATCCCTGCAGCAACAGCTTTTTGAGCAAGTGTTTTCGCTGCTGTTTGTAACTCACGAGGAGTAGAGATTGCCCAGCCATTATTTTGAATAAAGAAAATCGCAGGTGCTTTAAATGCTCCAGCAAAGTTAATTCCTTCATAGAAGTCACCTTGTGAAGATCCACCATCACCAGTATAAGTAACGGCAACATTCTTTTTACCACGTTTTTTAAGTCCTAAAGCAACACCAGCAGTTTGAATGTATTGTGCACCAATAATAATTTGTGGTGGTAAAGCATTTAAACTTTCTGGATAGTCATTTCCCTCAACATGTCCTCTAGACCATAGGAAGGCTTGTGACAACGGGAGACCATGCTTAATCAGTTGAGGAACATCACGGTACCCTGGAAGCAAAACATCTTCTTTTTCAATTGCGGCAATACTACCCAATTGGCTTGCTTCTTGTCCTGCTGTTGGGGCATAAAATCCTAGACGACCTTGACGATTCAAAGCAGTTGAACGTTCATGAAGAATTCGAGACCAAACCATATCTGTCATAAATTGAACCAGTTCTTCATCTGAAACGTCAGGCATTAAATCAGGGTTAACAACTTTTCCTTCTTCATCCAAAATTTGAACCATTCGAAAATCTGTGTTTGACGGATTTAATAACGCGTCAATATCAATTTTCTGTTTTTGTGTAACCATGCTAGCACATTCCTCTCTTAACCTTAAAATTTCATCATAACGATGAGTTTTTTACACAGTTTCTTTAAACTGTATTATTCTTGCTACCTCACATAATTAATTTACCATTTACTCACGCTTTATGCAAGGCTTCTGCTTTGTTTTTTTTAAGCCCCAGTTGCTATGAAAGCATTGTAAGCGTGTTCTTTTTACGACTTGCTCATTTATTAACTAGTCGAGGTTGTCCCTTGTAAGCTTTTACCTACTTATATATAAATGAGCTGTAAAACGTTTTCTGTTTCATTCTGTTTCAAATATTTTTGTATGCTGTACTATTATTTTTTTTACGAATCGTCACTATTTCATCTTTCCGCTTAAAACAGACCTTTTACTCCTTACTGGGAGAAAACTTTCATTTATTTTTTTTAAAAGTTTTTCTTTTCTTCCTAAAAAGTATCTTCTGTCTTTATGACGAAAGATTAAAAAATATATCACAAACATTTTTTATAAAAAAATAAGCTAAGATTTCCTTAGCTTATAGTTTTTTCGTATTCAATTAAACAATTCCTTGATAAATCATAGCGTCGGCTACTTGAGTAAAAGCAGCAATATTTGCCCCTACTAAATAATTATTACCAAGATTGTATGTTTCGCATGTTTTATTTACAGTATCAAAAATATTCTTCATAATCGCTTTTAACTCATTTTCAACCTGTTCCCGTGGCCAATGACTGTGTGAAGCATTTTGTGCCATCTCAAGTGTACTCGTCGCCACGCCACCGGCATTTGCTGCTTTTGCGGGGCCATAAAGTACTTTATTCTTTTGATACAAAGTAATCGCGTCGATTGTACTTGGCATATTTGCACCTTCGCTTACACAATAAGCGCCATTGGTAATTATTTTTTGAGCTTTGTCTTTATCTATCTCATTCTGTGTGGCACAAGGCAAGGCAATATCATAACGCTTATTTAAATTCCAAATACTGCCTTCACTATAATGACTTGTTTGTGTCTGATACTGCGATAGTCGTAAGTGCTTTATTTCTTTAATTTCTTGAAGTAAGGTAACATCTATTCCTGATTCATCATAAATATAACCGTTTGAATCTGAGCAAGCAATCACAGTTCCACCATATTCTTGCACTTTTTTTATAGTATAAATTGCGACATTCCCACTACCAGACACAACAACTTTTTGATTTTGAAATGACTTGCCATTAGCTCTTAACATTTCATCCGTGTAATAAACTAGACCATACCCGGTTGCTTCTTTTCTGCCCAAACTACCATTCATACTAATTGGTTTTCCAGTTAAAACACCTGTTTCTGATCCATTCAATCGTTTGTATTGTCCATATAGGTACCCTATTTCGCGTGCACCGACACCGATATCACCAGCAGGGATATCTAATTGCGGACCTATATGTCGATGCAACTCAGTCATAAAGGATTGGCAGAAGCGCATAATATCTATATCGGACTTCCCTTTTGGATTAAAGTCTGAACCACCTTTACCACCACCAATTGGTAAACCTGTTAAACTATTTTTAAAAATTTGTTCGAAAGCTAGAAACTTCATAATACTTTCATTTACACTAGGATGGAAACGCAAGCCACCTTTGTAAGGTCCTTTTGCGGAATTAAATTGCACACGATATCCTTTATTAATATTAATTTTACCAGCTTGGTCCATCCAAGGTACTTTAAAAGTAATGATTCTTTCTGGTTCCACTAATTGTTCCAGTATATTCCATTTTATATAATCAGGTTTTTTTTCGATTACTGGCTCAATGGTATTAAACATTTCCCTAACGGCCTGGAGAAACTCTGTCTGATGAGCGCCCCTCTCTTCTAATTTTTTATAAACAGTTTCAATATAATCTTTGGATAGTGACATACCTTGATCTCCTAACAGAATTCGTCAATTTTTTAACCGTATTCTTATCTCGTTATTGTACAGTGTTCAGGATATTTATACAACGGTTTATTCTTTCGCTTTTTGCTAGTTCTTGTAGTAAAATGATTAGGTTGATATTTTTTAATCGGATCTATTTAATAACAAAGGAGAGATGTTACCATGATTACTATGGAAGACATTGTTCGGGAAGGCCACCCCGCATTGCGTAAAATCGCAAAAGAAATGAGTCATCCAATAACACCTGATGAACGCACATTGGCAGAGGATATGATGGCATTTTTAAAAAACAGC
The DNA here is from genome assembly GCF_002005405.1 of Jeotgalibaca dankookensis. Lineage (NCBI taxonomy): Bacteria > Bacillati > Bacillota > Bacilli > Lactobacillales > Carnobacteriaceae > Jeotgalibaca > Jeotgalibaca dankookensis. Next base: position 511,978 of record NZ_CP019728.1, on the reverse strand, counting down.
CAAGATCCAGAACTATCTGAGGAATTAGGTCTCAGAGCTGGTGTCGGACTTGCCGCACCCCAACTTGATATTAGCAAGCGAATGATTGCTCTATTAATTCCTGGAGAGTATGAAGACGATCCTCCTGAATTAGAGCTTGTTATGATTAATCCAAAGGTTGTGAGTCACTCTGTCGCTGATGCTTGCTTAAAAGATGGAGAAGGTTGTCTTTCAGTTGACCGGGAAATACCCGGTTTCGTTGTTCGTCATAGTCGTATTACCGTTACTTATCAAGATCTAGATGGTAATTCTTTTAAAAAGCGTTTTAAGGGCTACGCTGCTATTGTTATTCAACACGAAATTGATCATCTAAATGGAATTATGTTTTATGATTATATAAATAATCAAGAGCCATTTGAGCTTTCTGATGATGTTAAAGTTATTGGTTAAAGTCAACTAATTAAAAAACAGGTTGTGAAAAATTCTCACAACCTGTTTTTTAATTTTCTTGAAACTGACTATTATAGAGATTATAGTAAAAACCTTTTTGAGAAATTAATTCTTCATGCGTTCCTTGTTCTATCACTTGTCCTTTATCCATGACTAGAATCAAGTCTGCATTTCGAATGGTAGATAAACGGTGTGCAATTACAAAACTGGTTCTTTTTTCCATTATTTTAACCATAGCTTTTTGAATCAGAACTTCTAATCTTGTATCAACCGAACTTGTTGCTTCATCCAAAATAAGGACTTTCGGATTAGCAATAAAGGTGCGTGCAATCGTCAACAATTGCTTTTGACCTAAAGATAGATTTGATGCCTCTTGGTTAATAACAGTTCCATAACCTTCACCTAGACTTTGTATAAAATGATCCACGTTTGCGATCTCAGCTGCTTGTTTGACCTCTGCATCACTTGCTTCTAATTTACCAAATCGAATATTTTCAGCAATGGTATCTTGATAGAGCCAGGCATCTTGTAAGACCATACCAAATTGAGAACGGTATTCTTGATGAGTGAAATTACGGATATCATGACCATCGAGCTTAATAGCTCCTGAGTCCACATCATAAAAGCGCATTAATAAATTAATCATTGTGGTCTTCCCAGCTCCAGTAGGCCCCACTATCGCAACCGTTTCTCCACTCGTAACTTTGACATTAAAATTTTTAATAAGTGGTTGATCAGCAGAGTAATTGAATGAGACATTATCAAATGTGATGTCTCCTTTGATTACTTCTGGAAGTGGTTGTGTCTTCCCTTCTACTATCTCTTCCTCATCTAAGAAACCAAAAATACGTTGTATAGCTGCCAGAGCGGATTGAATCACACTTGAGAGTTGGGTAACCATTGTGATTGGTTGGTTAATTTGCCAAATATATTGGGCTGCTGCTTGGACGTTCCCAATCGTAAGCGTACCAGCAATCACTTGCATAATCCCAAATCCTGCTATACTAATATAAGCCAAATTAGAAACTAAAGCCGTTAATGGAGACATCAGTCCGGATATGAAAGCCGCTCTAAATCCACTCTGACGTAATTGATCATTAATCTCTGAAAATTCTTTTACAGAATCTTCTTCTTTCCCATAAAGTTTTATAACTGAAAAACCAGTTAAATTTTCTTGCACAAAACCATTTAATTGCCCTAAGTACTTAGCCTGGCCTGTAAAATAGGGTTGGGAAATATTCGTTATTTTTTTGGAGATTAAATATGAAGCTGGAATCATAATAAGTGTAATAATTGCTAATTTCCAACTAATCCAAAAGAACATAGTAACAGCAAAAGTAATTCCCAAAAACGCATTTACAACTTGTAGTAAGGATTGTTGCATGGCATTAGAAACAGCATCCACATCATTGGTAACACGGCTCAAGACATCACCAAATGAATGCGAGTCAAAATAAGAAACAGGTAACCGGTTAATTTTACGGTCTAAGTCTGATCGCAGGTCAAACATGGCGCTTTGGACGACACTTGTCATGAAACGTTGTGAAAAAAGAATACTAGCCTGATAAGCAAGTGCTCGAATGAAATAAATAATTAATATTCGCGAGACATACGTATAGTTGATCATGGCTCCTGGCTCGTTTTTAAAGATACTAACCACGTTTTTTCCTAACTCGGTAATAGCAAGCCCTAAAACGTAAGGTTCCATTACGTTTAGAAAGGCCATTGCTACCGTTAGTAAAATAGCGAAATAAAAGCGGTGTTTATAAGGCTTAATATATGCCCATAACAAAGTAAATTGACTTATTTTTTTGGGTTTCATCATGCCAACTCCTCCTCTCTCAGTTGAGAAGATGCAATATCATAGTATATTTTATTGGTCTTAAGAAGTTCCCTATGAGTCCCCTCACCAACAACTCTTCCTTCATTTAAAACAATAATTTTGTCTGCATGTAGGATAGAACTAACCCGTTGCGCAACAATAATAACGGTCGCATGAAGGGTCTCCTTTTTTAAACGGTTTCGCAATTGTTGGTCTGTTTTATAATCTAAGGCAGAGAAACTATCATCAAAAATATAAAAATCAGGTCGGCGCACTACAGCTCTCGCAATTGATAACCGTTGTTTTTGTCCACCCGACAGATTGCTTCCTCCTTCAGATAAATGCTCTTCGAATTTTTCTGCTTTATCTAAGATAAAATCAGTGGCTTGGGATATATCAGAAGCTTCTTCCATTTCCCCATGGGTTGCATTAAATTTCCCATAACGCAAATTATCAGCAATACTTCCTGTAAAAAGCAACGATTTTTGTGGGATATAACCTATTTTTTGGCGTAAAGCTTTTAAATTATAGTCTCTTAAATCATACCCATCCATTATAATTCTTCCACCTGTCACATCATAGAACCGCGGAATGAGCTGCATAATCGTTGATTTTCCACTACCAGTACTACCAATAAAAGCAATCGTCTGTCCTGGTCCTGCTGAGAAATTGATATTTTCAATAACCGGAGTTCCTTTATTATCTGGATATGAAAAAGAAACATTTTCAAACTGAATAAAACCATGAGTTTTAGTTCCTTGAATTCCCATCTCATTTGAATCAATTGAACTGACCGTATCAAATACTTCCTGAATTCTTCCAGCAGACACTGCTGCTCGCGGATACATCATAAATACAATGGCAAAATTTAAAAAAGAATAAAGTGCGAAGAAACTATACTCAATATAAGCAACCATTGTTCCAATTTGTAAATCACCCGTTTCCAGTAAATCAGACCCCATCCAAACAATGGCAATAATAATGAGATTAATCACGTGTGAGAACAGTGGTTGTGTCCAAGCCATTAAATAAAAAAGACGCCGACTTACCGTGCTGTAGGCTTCATTCACAACCGAAAAACGAGCTGATTGAAACTTTTCTCTTACAAAAGCACGAATAACGCGTAAACCTGTTAGAGATTCTCGTAGCGTTAAGTTAATGTTGTCTAGATTTTTTTGTTGTGCTTCTGATAAGGGTCGAGATAATTTGCCAATAATCAACACCGATATAAGTAAAAATGGAAATGCTGGAATTAAAACAATTGATAAAGAACGACTCGTTTGAAAAATCATGTAAAAACTTGCAAATAGCATCAAGATCGTTGAAACACCCAACCGTAGTACCATCTGACTAAATTGCATCAGTATAAATGCATCGTTGGTAACTCGTGTCACCAACGATGACACGCCCAAACGATCAAACTCTTCATGAGAGAAGGTTTGAATTTTACTAAATAAATCATTTCGCATCTCTGCTATCATATTTGTAGTAAGACGACTCGTTGCGTAAGCAACCAAACTTCTTCCAAAAAAACCAAAAAAGGTAAAGGCTAGCATCCAAATAATGACATTCCTTATTTGCGATTGCCCAATACCAGCAATGGTCCCATTTATTAAATTTGCTAACATTGTTGGTAACCCTAATTCTACAAAAACAAAACCAAATGAACCTATAACGTTTAATAATAAAACTAATTTATAACGTTTTACATATTTCCAAATCAAAGACACTGTAGCCTACCCCCAATCTTTTCCTTCATTTTAGATATCAGTCTATTTTAGCTAACTATTTGAAAAAGGTCTACCAAATTATTTTATTATTCATTGATAGATACGGTTAAAATAGAAATTGATGAGATTGCTATACGAATTTACCTTAATTGTGGTAAACTGAGACTAGTAATTGTATAGAAAAATACAATAATGGAACCCGTATGGAAATATGTTGTTTTTTCAATGCGAAATAAAAGAATTATCAGGAGTGATAAAACATGATTTTTAAAGTAACTTATCAAGCTAATATGCTTGACGTACCTACAAGAGAAACAACCATGTCTCTTTATGTAGAAGCAGAAAACGAAATTGAAGCAAGAAAAAAATTGGATAGAAATACCCCCTATAATATTGAGTTTATCCAGCCTCTTCAAGGTAAACATTTAGAATATGAACAAAATAAACCCGATTTCGAAATTACGGAATTTTCTGAATGAAACCAAATATAAAAAATAATGAAGTAGGTGTTTTCGCCTTAGGGGGTTTAGGCGAAATTGGTAAAAATATGTACGCCGTTCAATATCAAGATGAAATTATTATTCTTGATTCTGGTGTCATGTTCCCAGAAGATGATTTATTGGGAATTGATTACGTCATTCCCGATTATTCCTACCTCGTTCAAAACCAAGCTAAAATAAAAGGTCTTTTTATTTCACACGGACATGAAGATCATATTGGTGGCATTCCTTTTTTATTAAAAGAAATCAATGTCCCTATTTATGCTGGTGAAATAGCACTTGCTTTGATTCGTAACAAACTAGATGAACATGGACTCTTACGTGATGCTGTCCTACATCAAATCAAAGATGACACTGTTATTAAATTTCGAAAAACAAGCGTTAGTTTCTTCCGTACAACTCACAGTATTCCAGACACCCGTGGTATTGTCGTAAAAACACCACCAGGTAACATTGTGTTCACAGGTGACTTTAAATTTGATTTTACCCCGGTGGATGGAAATCCTGCTAATCTTCACCGAATTGCACAATTAGGCGAAGAAGGTGTTTTACTTTTATTAAGTGATAGTACGAATGCTGAAATTTCTGAATTCACAAAATCTGAAAGTATTATTGGGCAATCACTTGCAAATATCATTCAAAAGGTTGAAGGCCGAATTATATTCGCCTCTTTTGCGTCAAATATTTCACGCTTACAACAAGTAGCTGAAGTCGCAATCGCGACTGGCAAAAAAATTGCAGTCTTCGGAAGAAGTATGGAAAATTCTTTCCGAACTGCTCTTGAGTTGGGTTATATTACTGCTCCAGATGACACTTTTATAAGTGCCCGGGAGCTTAATCAATATCCAGCTGACAAAGTGTTGATTGTTTGTACAGGGTCACAAGGGGAACCAATGGCTGCATTAAGTCGTATCGCTAATGGTACCCACCGTCAAATTACAATTCAACCAGCAGACACCGTCATTTTTTCAAGTTCCCCAATTCCGGGAAATACTGGGAGTGTTAATCGTGTCATCAACCAATTATTGGAAGCTGGCGCACGCGTTATCCACGGCCGTATTAACGATGTTCATACATCAGGTCATGGTGGTCAACAGGAAATGAAATTAATGTTGCGCTTAATGAAACCAAAATATTTCATGCCGGTTCATGGTGAGTTCAGAATGCTGAAAATTCATGCTAATCTAGCTGAACAGTGTGGATTGCCACGCGAGAATTGTTTTATTATGGATAATGGTGAAATTTTAGCTTTGACTAGTGATTCTGCTCGTCCAGCTGGTAGTTTTCCAGCTGGTGACGTCTATGTAGACGGAAAAGGAATTGGCGATATTGGAAACATCGTTTTACGTGATCGCCGTGTTCTATCCCAAGATGGACTTGTTGTTGTAGTCTTGACAGTTGATTTCAAAAATCAAGAACTCGTTGCTGGTCCAGATATTTTATCCCGTGGCTTTATCTACATGCGAGAATCAGGCGACTTAATTAATGGCGCTCAAACTCAAATCAAACAAGAAGTAAAAAAAGCTTTAGCTTCTGAAACAAATCTAAATGAAAAAGCTCTGAAGGATGTCATTATTGATGCGGTTCAGCCGTATTTATTTGAAAAAACAGAACGACGTCCAATGATTGTACCAGTCATTATGCCTCTCTAATCAGCAAAATAAAAAACGGAGTCAAGGTCTATACCTTGGCCCCGTTTTTTTGTCGGTTAATTGTTTTTATGAAACAGATACTCTGGTTCATTTAAAGTCTCATCTAAGATAACCTCTAAATCGTAACCACTAAAAAACCATTCATCATTGGCGTCCACAAAATAAGGAATATGATTAATCGTAGTCAAAGCCATTACTTCATCAGGCTTATCTACTGTTATTCCTAAAGAGAAACCTTCATGAACAGGACTACTCCCATATACTTTACCCAAAAACCGAATACCATAGCCTTCTGGAATACCGATCTCTTCTTCATACCATTTTTGTGCAGCTTCAGTGATTGTAATTTTCATTTCTTTTTTGCGCCGGAAACTAATTTCCGACTCCCCCTCTCTATGTCATCTTACAAACATCATAACACAGCTTGTAAAAACTGTGTTAATTCTTTAGCTTGAAAACCAAATTTTATACGGAGATTAGATAATTAAATTATGTTTAAAAGCATAAATCGTTGCTTGCGTTCTGTCATTAACTTCTAACTTAGATAAAATATTAGAAACATGTGTTTTAACTGTTTTTAATGTAATAAATAGTTGCTCTGCAATGTCTTGGTTAGAATGTCCCTGGGCAATTAGTAAAAGAACTTCCATCTCGCGATTTGTTAAATCTTCATGTAATTGTGGAGCTTTTTGTTGAGTAAGACGCTTTATTACCTTGTCTGTTACTTGCGGTTCGAGTACACGCTCTCCTTGATATGTTAGACGAATAGCATCAGCTATCTCGTTTGCCGATGATGTTTTTAGCATGTAACCTGCTGCTCCTGCCTCCAAAGCTGGGTATACTTTTTCATCATCGATAAAAGAGGTCACGATAATTATTTTTGCTTCTGGCCATTCACTCAATATTTTTTTTGTTGCTTCAATCCCATCCATCACTTCCATAACCAAGTCCATTAAAATGATATCGGGACGTAATTGCAAAGCCATCTCATAGCCAATTTGTCCATTTTCACTTTCACCAATAACTTCAATATCATCTTGAATGGATAAGTAGGTAGAGTATCCTAGCCTTACCATTTCATGGTCATCCACTATTACTACTTTTATCATTGCTACATCCCCCTAGTCCTCCATCGTATTAGGAATTCTAATATCAATAATTGTCCCTTGATTGGGAAAACTAATAATTTTACAAGTTCCTCCTAAACTACTCACACGTTCTTGAATATTCATAAGTCCATAGCTGCCGGCTTTTGTTACAGACGGATCAAAACCAACCCCATCATCAAAGATACGCAAACTTATTTCCTGTTCGTTTTGCAATAAATACACTTCTAGGGTTTTGGCCTTGGCATGACGCAAAGTATTCGAAAGAAGTTCTTGGACAATACGAAACAAATGGTCTTCCACACCTGGTATCGTATCGATAGGAGCAATTTCCCATTTTAACTGAATTTCAATTTTCGTTTTTAATTCATTCAGTAATTGTTCAATTCCTTTTCTTAGCGTCTTACCTTCTAATTTTATAGGCCGTAAATGGAGTAATAAGGCTCGCATTTCTGATTGTGATTCATTAACAATGGCTTTTATTAATTTTAAAGATTTTTGAGTATGATCCGGTAGTTCCTGGGACTTCTCATCTAAAGCAGACAGCAACATCATTGCTGCAAACAGTTGCTGACTAACTGAATCATGTAATTCGCGCGCAATACGGTGGCGTTCTTGTTCAAGGATTTCTTCCTTTGTTTCACTACCTACTAACTTAGGAACACTACTCAATTCTTGAACTTCTCGTGAAAGTTGCATCATTTTTTGGCGTAATAACGTAAGTTCATTTTCAATCTCCTCTAGACTTTCTCCAAAGCCCGAGAAAGATTCTAACGGTTTGGATGGTTTATTATAATTACCACTATTTAGTTGCTGAAGCGTTTCAATAAGCCTTTTTTTTGTTTTAACAATTGTTAAATAAACCATTAAAGAGATAACAAACGATAAAATAAAAACAACTGCGGCTAAAAATAATAACACGGGAACGTGGTAATTATTAATTTTCCAAAAATCACGAATTGATAAAATGGGACGTAGAGAGAAAATCGTAACGGCAACTGTTAACAATAAAATTAAAAAAATTCGGGAATATAATTTTAAAAAGGTGACACCCCTCATAGATAAATCACCTCAAAATCACCGATTATAGCTGACGAAACAATTTTTATAGTTCGACTTGCTGTCTCAAAGTTTTTGCTGTATAAGGTTAGAACTTCATTTGACAAACTATAAGGTTCATTATCGAAAATGAGATGCCCTTGGACAGCGGCATGTTGAATAGAGACACCTACACCCATTGGAATAATAATACGTGTCTTCCCAATTCCTTTACGAATAAGTATGACATTTTGATCATCTGGCAGTAAGGTATTGCCTAAATCAATAATGGTATCTCCAATCAAACGAGATAGATTCATATCATTCCATTCATATACATGGTTGCCTATTCGACTATCACCAATCCACTTTTGTCTGATACGTCTTCCCGATTGATTAAGGGGTTCAGCCGTCCGGACTCCAACATACTCTTTCTTTTTCCAGGGAAAATCTCCAAAGCTAGTAACATTAATTTTTTTAAATAAATAGGTTCCACTAAAAGTTAAATAAATAAGGGCGATTCCTAGTACAACCCAAACAGTAACGGTAGATAAGATACTAAAAAAAATCATAAACCAACCAATCCAAGTCGATGTTTTATTTCTATTTTTTTTCCGCTTACCCGTTCTTACTAGTAAATACCCTATAAAGATTATCAATAACAATTCTGTTTGTTGGATTATTTGGAAAGCAGCTAGTAAGAGTAACATTCCTTCTATTGCTATAAAGAATTTAAATAGCATTTTACGCATTTACTTTCCTCCCTTTTCATTTTCTTCATTATACCGAAACAATAATCTTAAGTCTGTATGCAAAAGAAGGATGCGACTCTCAGTCTAAAGTCTGAACATAATATCGATTAAAAAAAGACTGAAACAATTGTCTCAGTCCATTCTTCCTTATATTTTTGCCACTTTAATAATTTTTACAATCATGTCGCCACCTGGTGTACTAATTGTTACTTGGTCACCGACACGTTTTCCTAATAAGGCTTTAGCTATTGGGGAATCGTTAGATATTTTACCTTGTAAAGGATCTGCTTCGGCGCTCCCCACAATTGAATATTCTTCTTCTTCTTGATCAGGAAGCTCTGTAAAAGTAACTTTTCGACCTAAAGAAACAACATCTGCTTCAATATCTTTGTCATCAATAATTTCTGCCAAACGAATCATTTTCTCTAGAGTTGAAATCCGTCCCTCGACAAAAGCTTGCTCGTCTTTTGCGGATTCGTACTCTGAGTTTTCAGATAAGTCTCCGTAGCTTCTTGCAATTTTAATACGCTCAACAATTTCTTTCCGTTTGTTGATTTTTAGATTTTCTAATTCTTCTTCTAACTTTTGTTTTCCTTCTACTGTCATCGGATAAACTTTTTCAATCATCTTTCTTGCTCCCTTTTATTCTTATTGTGAAGTTTAATATTAAGATAGCCTTTATCTGTCGCTTTTTATGATGCTTTTTCAAGAAAGCAGGCATCCGCACGTAAGCGGATACCTGTTTTTTTATACCATATTCATAAAAAGTATAGATCAGCTATAATGTTAATAAAATACCACTTTCTTATAAAAATTACAAACATTATGTGAATATTTTATTATTAGTCAATACTTGTTAGGATTGAAGCTATTTTAGTTGTCATTAAATCAATGGCAACTTGGTTTTTTCCACCTTCTGGAATGATAATATCAGCGAACTTTTTTGAAGGTTCAACAAATTGATGGTGCATCGGCTTGACAACGCTCAAATATTGAGTAATCACGCTATCCAATGTACGTCCGCGTTCTTCAATATCACGTTTTATACGGCGGATGATACGAATATCGTCATCGGTGTCTACATAAACTTTGATGTCCATTAAATCACGGAGACGTTCATCTTCAAGTATCAAGATGCCTTCAACAATAATCACTTCTTTGGGTTCTCTATGAATCGTTTGATCGCTACGTGTATGTTTTGCGTAATCATAAATGGGTTGGTCAATCGACTTAAAAGCAATTAAGCTTTCCAAGTCTTCAATAAAGCGATCATTGTCAAAAGCAAAGGGATGGTCATAATTGGTTTTCAGCCGCTCCTCAAAAGGCAGATGACTTTGGTCTTTGTAGTAATAATCTTGTTCTAAGAGAAGGATCGATAAGTCAGTGAACTTCTCAAATATAGCTCGACTCACACTGGTCTTGCCACTTCCCGATCCTCCGGTTACGCCAATAACAATCGGTTTTTTCACAACGCCAGTTTCCTCTCTATTCTGAATTTGATTCATCATCAGGATCTTTTACATATTTTTCTTGGTATTCTAAATGTTCTTCAAAGTTTTTTGAAAAATAAACTTTTCCTGTTTCCAAGTCAGCTAGGAAGTATAGAAAATCAGTCTCAACAGGATTTAAAACAGCTTTAATAGATTCTTCACTTGGATTGTTAAATGGACCTGGTCCTATCCCCTTATTCAGATATAAATTATAAGGAGAATCCACTTCGGTGTCTTTGATGGTAACATATTCATTGTGTGATCCTAAAGAGTAAAGAATACTAATATCTGATTGAATCGGCATATCTTTTTCTAGTCGATTGAAAAAGACATCCGCTATTTTTTGACGGTCCTCGTAAACAACGCCTTCTTTTTCAACTAGTGAAGCTAAGGTTAAGAGTTCATGCAGGGAATAATCACTAGCATCGATTTGCGTTTGATAATTCATTAATACCTCATCTGTTTTTTCGACCATCATCGCAATCATATCTTCTGGTGTGTATTCGGTCAAATAATCATAAGTAGCTGGAAATAAGTAGCCCTCAAGTTTATATTTGATATCTTTATTTTTTAAAGCTTCCGTTATAACATTTGGGTATTCTTTCATTAGCGATTTTAAAAATTCTTTATCATTTACAGTTTTAATAAAGTCATTTTTTGTATATTCAGTTTTTTCTGCAAATTCGTCAGCTATCTCTTCTACAGTTGCTCCCTCACGAATTAAAATTTTATGGTCATCCGCTGTTGGTGATGAGGTTCCACCCTTTTCCAAAACTGAAATGATTTCATCCAAGGTCATTGCCGGTGCTACTTGGTAAAAGCCCGCTTGGAATTCATCCACATTCTGGGTTTTCATATAATAATTGAAAACAGTCGCATCATTTACAAGCTCTTTTTCTTCCATTATCTCAGCAATGCCTTTGGTCGTTGTCCCTAGTGGGATTTCTACCTCAATTAAATCAGTCTCTTCAAGATTATAAGGTTCCAAAGATCTGGATACATAATTATAACCGACTAACCCAACTATCAAAACAAGTAAAAGACCTACAAATACAATTGAAAAAACAATTTTACGAATGAGTGATTTTTCTTTTTCTCTTTCTTCACTAAAATTATTTGTAACGTCTGAATTATCTTTAGGTTGCTTGGTCAACTTCCTCACCAAATTTTAACCCCCTTATTCATCATGATTGAAAACATTTACTACGTATAACTCAAATCATTATACATGAAAAACTTTTTTTTTGAACTTTTACTCCCACTTTAGCCAGAACAAAAGCCAGGATTTCTCCTGGCTTTATAGGGTGACTGTTTAGTCTTCTTCGTTCTCTTCATCTGTCATAAATGTGTTCAATACTTCTTCAATCATTTCCCATTCTGCATCCGTCTCGATTGGTTTTAAATCACCTTCGGTACCATCTTCATTTTCTATATATGAAAATGCTTGAAGTTCAATCTCTTCCCCTTCAGGGATTCCTGCTGGGTAAAGTAAAACATAAGATTTTCCAAAATCTTCAGATTCAAATGTAAATAGGATTTCGTGTAGTTCTTCATTACCTTGTTCATCTACAATTGTAATATGGTCGTGATCATGATGCTCGTGATCGTGATGTTCATGTTCTGTCATATTGACACCTCTTTAATTTTTATTGTGAGTCTAAATAATTTTGTAACAAAATAACCGCAGCAAGTTTATCGATTACTTTTTTACGTTTTTTACGCGAAACATTTCCTTCGTTAACTAACATTTTCTCTGCTTGAACTGTTGTTAAACGTTCATCGACAAAATCAACGGGCAAACCAAATGTTTCTTCTACCATTCTACCATAAGTCAGTGACGCTTCGGCGCGAGGACCAATGGAATTATTCATATTTTTTGGTAAGCCGATCACAATTTTATCAACTTCATAGATTGTAATCAGTTCTTTTAACCGTTCAAAACCAAATTGACCTACAGCTTCATTAATAGGAATGATTTCTACGCCTTGTGCCGTCCACCCCATTAAATCACTAACTGCGACGCCAACCGTTTTTGAACCAACATCTAATCCCAGTATTCTCACTATTTATCCTCTGAATCAATCGCTAAATAGCTGCGAAGTAGTTCTTCCATAATTTCATCACGCTCAAAGCGACGAATCAAATTACGAGCATCTTTGTGACGTGGAATGTAAGCCGGATCACCTGATAGCAAAAAGCCGACGATTTGATTTACTGGATTATAGCTTTTCTCTTCAAGTGCCTGGTATACAATTGACAATGTTTCTTTAATATCTTTATTTGAACGCTCATCAAAGTTAAATAACATTGTTTCATCTAATGATTTCAATATAGACACCCCAATTTTTTTATTTATCCTTATTTTACAAGACTTCGCTTCAAACTACAACCCAATCAAATAAACTTATGAAAACATTATCACTGAGCTAACCATTCACCTACACGTTTAAGAGCCTCAGGAATTCCGGAAGGATCTTTTCCACCCGCTTGCGCCATGTCTGGTCGACCGCCACCACCGCCGCCAACGAGGGGAGCAATTTCTTTAATTAAATCGCCTGCTTTAATACTTTTCGTTTTATCTTTTGCTACAGCAGCTAATAAACTTACTTTTCCATCCAAATCAGAAGCTACTACAAAAACATCAGAACTAGCTTTTTGTCTCCACTGGTCAGCCATTTCTCTTAAATCATTCATTCCTTGGTTCTTCGCGTGATAAGTAATATAGCTAAAGCCATTCACTTCTTCGACCTTACTAAAGATGTCTTGGGATTCTACAGCCATTAATTTAGAACGCAGGGAATCTTTTTCCGCTTCTATTTCTTTAAGATGTTGCTTTAATCCTTCTATTTTAGTAACCACTTCTTTTGTTTGTTGGGCTTTAACAGCCTGAGCTGCTGCCGTTAACTCTGCTTCTTTTTGGCGGAAATAGTCGTATGCCGCTTGGCTTGTCACTGCTTCAATTCGACGTACACCAGCACCAATACCGGACTCAGAACGTATTTTGAAAACGCCAATATCTTGGCTATTAGCGACATGATTCCCACCACATAGTTCAATGGAATAATCCCCGACTTTTACAACCCGAACTTCTTTTCCGTATTTTTCACCAAAAAGAGCCATCGCACCCATTTCTTTTGCTTTATCAATAATCGTTTCGAGTGTTGTCACAGGTAGCGCATCCCAAATCTTTTGGTTTACGATTGTTTCCATTTCTAGTAACTCTTCCGCAGTAACTTGACCAAAATGCGTAAAGTCAAAGCGCAAATAATTCGGTGCAACGAGAGAACCAGCTTGGGCGGCATGGCTCCCGAGTGTGTCTTTTAGTGCTTGGTGCAACAAATGAGTCGCTGTATGATTTTTAGTGATACTACGACGACGTTTTTCGTCTACTTGAAGTGTATAGACATACCCCACATGTAGTTGATTTTTAACTGCTACTGTATGAAGGTGTTGGCCATTTGGAGCGCGCTTAACTTCAGTAACTTCTCCGACTACTTTACCTGTTTTATCTTGTAAAAGCCCTTTATCCGTTACTTGCCCCCCCATTTCAGCATAGAAAGGCGTTTCTTTAAAGATAACTTGGACTGTCTCACCAGCATTTGCTGTATTTTGCAATTCGTCTTCTACAATTAAAACAGACAACTCAGAATTTATAACCAATTGGTCATAACCCACAAAACGACTGTCGACATCAATTTCACCTAAGACACGCGTTTGGACAGAAAAAGAATCTTCTACTTGACGAGCTGCACGGGCACGATTGCGCTGACTCTGCATTTCTTCATTAAACCCATCTTTATCAACAGTGAAACCTTTTTCTTCTGCGTACTCTTCTGTTAATTCTAATGGAAACCCATACGTATCGTACAGTTTGAAGGCATCTTTACCTGGAACCACTTGTGTATTATTTTGTTCGATTGTATCAAATACCGAGTATAAAATATCAAGTCCGTCATGGATGGTTTCTTGGAAACGTTGCTCTTCATTTGTAATAACTTTAATGATAAATTCTTGATTTGCTTTTACTTCTGGATAATAAACAGCCATTATATCAGCCACTACCGGAACAAGTTCAAATAAAAATAAACGGTTTATTCCCAGTTTCTGACCGTGCATAACAGAGCGGCGGATTAGGCGGCGAAGAATATACCCTCTGCCTTCATTAGATGGTAATGCCCGATCGCCAATTGCAAAGCTTACAGCACGAACATGATCTGCGATAACTTTAAAAGAAACGTCTGCCTGCTTATCTTGCCCGTATTTTACCTTACCGGCAAGCTCTTCAATTTTATGGATAATAGGCATGAATAAATCTGTTTCAAAGTTAGTTGGCGCATTTTGAACGATCGAAACAACACGTTCCAATCCCATTCCTGTATCGACATTTTTATGCGGTAGTGGTTGATAACTGCCATCTGGCATATGATTAAACTCAGAAAAAACTAAGTTCCAAATTTCAAGATACCGTTCGTTTTCTCCACCTGGATACATTTCTGGATCACTATCGTCTAAATCCTGAAATTTTGGGCCGCGATCATAGAAAATTTCGGTATCGGGGCCACAAGGGCCTGCTCCGATATCCCAGAAATTATCAGCAACTGCTACAATATGCTCATCTGTTAAACCAACTTTCTCAGACCATATACGCTTGGTATCTGTATCTTCAGGATAATAGGTGACATATAGAAGGTCAGGATCAAAACCTAACCACTTTTCATCTGTTAAAAATTCCCATGCCCATGGAATCGCTTCTTCTTTGAAGTAGTCACCAATTGAAAAATTACCCAACATCTCGAATAAGGTATGGTGGCGCGCAGTTACACCGACATTCTCAATATCATTCGTCCGAATACTTTTTTGGACATTCGTAATTCGAGGATTATCTGGTTTAACAGATCCGTCGAAATATTTTTTTAATGTCGCTACTCCTGAGTTAATCCAAAGCAGTGTGGGATCATCAACTGGTACTAGAGAAGCACTTGGCTCAACTTTGTGCCCTTTAGAAGCCCAAAAATCTAAAAATAAGTTGCGGATATCATTACTGGTTAATTGTTTCATTATGTATCATCCTCTTCACTATTTTAAAAAAAATAAAACACCCCATTGCATTCAAGGGCGTTTTAACGCGGTACCACCTTGATTGCAATGGAATGTTAGTCATTTCATTCATCATTACGTCTCTATACCGTTAACGCTGGTCGCGACGATATTGCTATCGTATTAAAAAAAGGGAGCATTATTTGCGGTGTCCCCTTTCACCAGTGGTGGACTCTCTTTCTGTTACAAATAATATGGCCTTTTACAATCGTTGCTATTATAACTAAAAACAAACACCAGTGCAAGTACAAAAAGTACGAGCTCTATTTCATAAATTCTTTTGGCCCTAAGTCTGTCATGCCAATCATAGGGTCAACCTCTTGGTTGATTATCATGGCATGCGTTAATATGTAAGATTCTTTTATTTTCTCTGGCGGTTTCGGTTCTAAATAAACTTGTTTTTCGCGCTGATTAAAACGCACAATTTTCTCTACCAGCATTGTTTTTCGAATGTCACCGGTGTTTTCTGTCGCAAAGGCAAAAGAGGCTTCTTCGCCGCAAAGGATTAGTTTGTTTTTACTACGTGTAATCGCTGTGTACAAAAGATTTCGTCTCAACATCCGACCATATTGGCGAACCATTGGTAAAATAACCATATCAAACTCGCTACCCTGGGCTTTATGAATGGAGCAACAATAAGAAAGCGTAAACTTATTCCAGTCTTTTTTCTGATAGGTAACTTCGGTTGTATCGAATAGAATAGTTACTTCATCCACTTTATCAGCTGTTTCTTTGGCAAGTTGAATGCTGGTAATTTCACCCATATCGCCGTTAAAAACATTCAGCTCTGGCTGATTAACAAGTTGTAACACTTTATCTCCTACACGATAAACAAAATCAAAATGTTTTACTTCGCGCCTTTTTTTATCTGGATTAGGGTTCATTATTTCTTGCATCATTACATTTAAAGCATTAATCCCTGCTGGTCCTTTATACATAGGGGCTAATATTTGGATATCTTTAGCCATAAACCCCTTGGCTTTAGCTTTTTCAACGACGACTCGAACAAGTGGCTCAATTTGAGCTGCTTGACAAGAAAAAAAAGAGCGATCCGGTTGATTGCTTTTAAAGTCATCGGGTAAACGCCCGTTTTTTATATCATGGGCAAGTGGAATGATAGAAGAATCATCAGCTTGTCTGTATATTTGCGACAATTCTATATGTGGAATTGCCTTACTTTCTAATAAATCATTTAATACTTGACCGGGCCCTACTGAAGGTAGTTGATCCTTGTCTCCCACAAGAATTACCTGCATACCAGCGGGTACTGATTTTAATAACCGATGCATCAGCCAAGTATCAACCATGGACGCTTCATCAATAATTAATAGCTTACCTTCTAACTCAGCAGTATACATTTCTTCATTTGGATTTTCTTGTCCCGTTAAGCCTAATAAACGGTGAATGGTGCTGCTAGGAATGCCAGTCATTTCGTTCATTCGCTTAGCGGCACGACCAGTTGGTGCTGCCATAATAATCGGATAGATACCATCAGTAAATTCATTAGAATCGAGTGGTAAATCATTCAGTGCACTAAATAACTGGACAATTCCCTTTAATACAGTGGTTTTTCCGGTTCCTGGACCGCCCGTTAAAATAAAAAAACGGTTACTGATCGCTCGAACAATAGCATCTACTTGAATGGCATCATAAACAATTTCTAAATTTTTTTGAATTGTTTTTAATTCCTTTTTTATATCCGTTTCTGGGTACGTTACTTCTTGTCTTTTATTTAGTAATTGATCTAAATTAGCAGCAATTCCTTCTTCTGAAAAGTAAAGAGAAGGCAAGGCAAATCGTCGTTCATCTTCAATTATTTTCATTTCTTCAACTAGTTCAACCAAAGCTTCAATTAAGAGTTTATCCTCGATAATGAAACGACGCGAGGTTTCTAACATCTGTAAACTATAGGTCATCAACTCATTACTCGCTACATAGGTATCACCATTTGCTAAACAAATATCATTGATCGTTGCCAATAAGGCCCCTTTAATGCGGTTTTTATCGTCAGCCGGAATCGCAAGTTCTTCTGCTAACCGATCGGCTGTTTGAAAGCCTAAACCTTCAACATCTTCTATGAGCTGGTAAGGATTTTCTTTGATGATTTTTAGCGTGTCACCTTTATAAACATTTATAATCGCAGCCGCCATGTTGTTTGAAAACCCATAATTGACCAACTCAATGATCGTCTTTTCAGTACCTTGTGTTTGCTGAATCACATCATAGATTAAAGCGCGTTTTTTATCATTTAAGCCCTTAACCGCCTCTAACGATGCGGGATTTTCTAATATGGCATCAATAGAATCGAGGCCTAAGTGTTCAACAATTTTTTCAGCTGTTCGTTTTCCAATACCTGGAAAACGTTCCCCAGATAAATAAGCAATAAGACCACTTTTACCCGTTGGTTTTTCTCTCTCATAAGAAATTGCTTGAAATTGCACACCATAACGAGGGTGATTAACAACCGATCCAAAAAAACGGTAGCGCGTATCGGTTGTCATTTCCCCGAAAGTACCCGTTACGACAATTTCATCGTTTTCTAATTCAAAATTATTTTCTTCTAGGCTAATAAGAACAACTTTATAGAAGTTAGATGGATTTTCATAAAATATAGCCTTTATTTCACCAGTAATATAGGGTTGTGACGTTTCTTCCATTCCATCTATCTCCTTTCATTCTTTTCTACCCTCTATCATACCAAAATATCGAAGTAACCTAAATGAAAAAAACAAAAAGACACTTCTTTTTAAGAAGTGCCGCATTTTATACATATTGTAAGAGGGTTTCTTTTTGGAAAGCTTTGTCAATTGTCCCTCCACCTAAACATTCCATATCTTTATAAAAAACCACTGCTTGTCCAGGTGTAATTGCGCGTACCGGCTCATCAAAGACTACCGTAGCTTCTGTTTGATCATCATTCAACGTGACTGTTACACTTGTATCTTTTTGACGATAACGGAACTTAGCCGTACATTTAAAAGTCTTTGGCATTTTTTCTTCGGTAGTAAAACGAATATCAGTTGCTAACAAGCTATTTGCGTATAAACGTTCATGGTGGTAACCTTGTCCAACATAAAGCGTATTTGTTTCTAAGTCTTTACCTACTACAAACCAAGGATCATCTGTTTGACCGCCGCCACCAATTCCTAATCCTTTTCTTTGGCCAATGGTATAATACATCAAACCGGCATGTATGCCCATTTTAGTGCCATCTAAACTCATCATATCACCAGATTGTGCGGGTAAATAATTTGTTAGAAATTCCGTAAAGTTTTTCTCACCAATAAAACAAATACCAGTAGAATCTTTCTTTTTAGCAGTTGCCAGCCCTGCTTCTTCAGCAATACGACGAACTTCAGATTTTTCTAATCCGCCGAGTGGAAATAGAGTTTTTGAAAGTTGTTCTTGTGAAAGTTGGTTTAAGAAGTAAGTTTGATCCTTGTTATTATCAACACCTCTTAGCATGTGCGCACGACCATCTTTATCTCTGACCACTTGGGCATAGTGACCGGTTGCGACATAATCAGCTCCCAAATCGACTGCGTAATCTAAAAAAGCTCGAAATTTGATTTCTTTATTGCACATCACGTCTGGATTAGGAGTGCGACCTTTTTTATACTCATCCAAGAAATATTGAAAAACTTTGTCCCAGTATTCCTTTTCAAAATTAACAGAATAATATGGAATTCCAATTTGTTGTGCGACTGCTTGCACGTCTTTATAATCCTCTGTTGCGGTACAAACTCCAAATTCATCTGTGTCATCCCAATTTTTCATAAAAATACCAATCACATCATACCCTTGTTCTTTTAGCATAAGGGCAGTAACAGACGAGTCGACGCCACCACTCATTCCCACAACAATTCTTGTTTTAGCATTTTCTGTCATTGTCACATTCTCCTTTCATTTTTTACCTGTTCACTTCTAAATAATAAGTAACTTGTATACAAATAGGAATAATACACGAATTAAGCGTAGATAGCAACCTCTTTGTTTCATTGCTAGTTTTTAAATATTAAATATAAAGAAGCTAGGATAAAATTCCTAGCTTCTTTGGTTTTCTTAAACGACTTCTAAGATACCTTGTTCTACAAAATTATTAAGTAAATATTCAAGCTGTTCAATAAGTGGACGCATACTCTCGTTGCTGTAAATATCGACTGTTCGTAAACCGTTTGCGCTCGTTGTAGACATTTTCAGATCGGTAAGATCATTTGAAACCACTACTTTTAACAAAATACCTTGCTTACTATTAGTAACAGTACTCAAATCGCGAATGAATTGAAATTTACCTGATTTTGTTTCAGTAAACCCTTGGTCTCGTAAAGTATACCGCTTAACGTTTTGATTAAGCCGATATTGCTTTGTATCCCCTTTGAAGCTGACTGTTTTACTACTTGACATCCTTAGCCCTCCTTTATTGTTTCTTCGTTATATCTTCCTTGTAACTTAGCTAATAGTGCAACAAAGCGATCTATTTCTTGAGTGGTGTTTTCTTTTCCAAAAGAAACCCGTATGGATTCTAAGATGCGTTCTTTGTTATCACCAAACATGGCCATCAACACATGACTCGGTTCGAGACTACCAGCCGTACAGGCCGAACCAGCTGAAATCATGATTCCTTGTAGATCAGATTGGATTAATAGCTTGTCCGACTTTAGGTGAGGCAACCAGATATTGATAATATGTGGTAGGCCTCCTTCAATTTGGCCATTCACTCCAAAATGAACCCCATATTCGGTTAGTTGTTGCAGGAAATATTGACGTAAGTATTGCTTATGGTCATTATTTTCTTGACGATTTGCGAGCATTTTTTCAACTGCTTTGGCAAAGCCATGAATATAGGCAGTATTTTCTGTTCCACCACGGTGATCATTTTCCTGCGTTCCTCCGTGTAAGTAGTTGGGTAAGTGTAAAGCACTACGGCGAAATAAAAATCCGGTTCCTTTCGGACCGTTTAATTTATGTGCCGTCACAGATAAAAGATCAATGTTTTCAGCCTTGACGTCAATCGGCAACGTCCCATACGCTTGGACAGCATCCGTATGGAAATATGCAGGATGTTGCGCTACGACTTCACTAATTTCTTTAATTGGATTGACGCTCCCAACTTCGTTATTAGCATAAATGATTGAAACTAAAATGGTATCCGAACGCAATGCCATTTTTACTTGCTGAGCTGTTACGCAACCGTACTTATCTACTGGTAAATAGGTAACCTCAAATCCTTGCGTTTCTAAATACTGCATGGGATGTAAAACTGAATGGTGTTCGACCATGGTGGTAATAAGGTGATGTCCTTTTTCACGTAAAGCCATTGCAGTTGCAATAATAGCTGTATTGTTTGATTCTGTTGCACCACTTGTTAGGATGATATCTTCTGACTTCGCTTGAATTGACCTAGCAAACACCTCACGTGCTTGATCTACTAATTGGCGTGTTTCTCGACCAATTTGGTAGAGACTTGACGGATTACCATAATTATTAGCTAAAGTCTCTGAAATCACAGCAACGATGTCACTGTCAACAGGAGTTGTAGCAGCATTGTCAAAATAAATCATTATCTTCCTCTTTTCTTTTCGTATTTAATCGATATATTCTTTTAACCAATCAAGTAATTTTTTTTGCAACTGTAATTCTGCTTGACTCACACTTATTTGAGAAAGCGCGCTTTTATTTTTTAATATCTGTTTCGTTTGATTGATATCTATTTTTATAAAAAAGCTGTAAGCCGCTTGCACAGCAATAGACTGTTCATAGTAAGTTTTTAGTTCTCGCCTTTGATCAATTTGTTTAGAGAGTTTTTTTGCGGCATCATAACGACCAAAGAGAGCATACAGGAAGAGGTTGGCACTAGCTAATTTCCTTGCATAAGGAGATTGAAGAAAGTTCCAATGTTGGTCGTATTGCCTTCTCAGCTGTTCAGCTTTTTCAAAATCTAAAACTGATAGTTGTCTTTGATAAGCGACTAATAAAAGATACTCTCCTAAACGCGACTCCGTAAAAATACTTTGTTCAATTTCATCAAAGTAGTCAGCTGGTAAATCTTCAAATGTTTGACCTGCTTCGAGTAAAGCTTTTATATTTAATTCCTTTAAAAATATTTTTTTAGCTCGCTCAGACTGGCTAATCGTTCGAATAAGAGTGCCTTCTTCTAAGAGGTACCAGAAAAATAATAAAAAGGGTGGCAAACTTAGAGCAAATGCCGAAAAACTCCAAATACCTTGAAGAAAAAAAGAACCTGTATAAAAAGTGACTGCTGTTATAAGGTTAACAAGAAGTCCTCCAGCCAGATATAAAAAATAAGGCGTTTGTAAACCCTTCTTATTAGTGGATGGCGTCATCACACATTGCGCTTTAAAAACAGATTGATTTATAGACATTCGTCTTATTTTTTTATTTATAGCATCATAGCGAATATTGGATAATTGAAAGAAAACCAACCTATAACCAGTTAGTTTCCCAAATAAAAAATGTCCGCTTTCATGAAGCATGATATGAATATACTGTGTATAAACAGCTATTAACATAACAATTACTAATTGAATAAGTGGTATTGAGTTAATCAGCTGATCGAATGTCTGATTCCTTCCAACTAAATACCCAAAGCTCAGAGCAATAAAAGAAACAAAAACTAGAAAAAACTGTTTTAATTTCATTCTTACTCCCCCTTTATCTCCATTTCTGGAAATAACAAACCCAGAACATCTAGAGTCAAACGACGTCCTTGGCCTTGATAAGGATAGATGTGCATCATCATTGCTGGGTTAAAGTTTGCTTCAATAATACCATACCCGGGATTTTCTTCGCTTGGTGGAATCCGGTAATCGTCCACCATGATGTCTACACCAGAAAAAGTAGCCCCCATTGCTTTCGCGACACCCACAGCAATTTTTTTATAACTTTCATGCATATCATCTGTAAAATCAAAAGAGTCCCCACCGGTACTGATATTTGAATTTTCTCGCAAATAAACCGTTGTCCCTTCCTCAGGTACAGAATCTACTGTATAGCCTTGTTCATCCAGAGCTAATTGTTCAATTTTACCGAGTTCTATTAACGTTAAAGGAGTCAGATGATTTTTACCACGAAGAGGATTATTATTTTTAATAGCTACTAATTCTTTTATAGTATGCTCCCCATCACCAACAACGTTAGCAGCTACACGCAACAAAACAGCTCTTGTTTCATCACCCGCTACGAAGAAACGGTATTCTGTACCATGAACAAAATCTTCTACAAGTACGGTCGTATCTTCTTCGAAAGCAATTTCAATGGCTTTTCGATAATTTGTTTCGTTAGCTCCATCTTTAAAGATTGAAATCCCAATACCGTAATTAGTCGATTTTGGTTTTACAACGAACCCTTTCTTTTCAAAAAGACTGTAGTCGCGAAGCGCATCCTCTACTTGTGTATATTCTTTACTTGCAGGAACAACGTAACCTTCTTTAGCTAAAATTTTCTTAGTTACCACCTTATTCGCCATCACGAGTGATGAAATATAAGTGTCGAGTGACGTCATGTTCCCATTTTTAACATATTCCAAATGATCTTGATATCTCAGTGATAAAAACTGATCATGGCGGTCCAATACTTCAATGTGTAAACCTTTTTGAATAGCATCATGAAGTAAAATTTGTGTCGATAGTTCCATTTCTTCAAATCCACGCAAAGCGTACGGTCTCTCTAGTGCTTCAGCTTTGTAAGCTTTTGCTTGATCCAATACCCATTTGTAGTATTCTTCTCTAGGAATTGAAGCCAGACGTCCGCTAATTGTTAAGCTTGGATTGTAAAAAGCAGCTATTTTTTCTTCTACAATACTGGTATCTATTCCTAGCTCAACAAGCATTTGTTTAATCCCTTCTAATAGTTGGATGCCTTCTTCCTTGTAGGTGGATTCGGAATGTGGATGTTCAAAAGCCGTTACATGGTTCATCTTTTTACCAATTGCTCTACCCTCTTGGCCCACTTCTGTTTCAGTCCATACCAAATACATTAAAAAGTAATGGATAAATTTCATATCCTCGGTTGTAATCCCAAACGGGGCGAAGGGATTCAAATCAAACAAACGAAATTCTAAATAAGCAATGCCGTTTTTTAAAATTTCTTGTGCGCTATTTCCGCCGCGAAAACGTACATTTGAATAAAACTCTTTTTCCGCAATCAATTTCTTATCTGTTACCATTTGTCCAATTGTCTTAACATATTCTTCGACAGACTCAAAAGAAACAAAAACATCTTCATTATTTACATACCCATATTTACTACTACGTAAACTTCTTATCAAACCGTCAGGAATATCTTCTGGTATTTGATTTTCCTGAAAATATTCGGGTTTTGTCTCAATAGATGCGCCCATCAAATAGGTTAACACCCACTGATAGCGTAAAAAATTATGAGCTAATTTCAAATAAACGCGTGATTTAAAATCTTTTAAACTGATGTCAGTAGTTTTTTGTCCATATAGCGCCTTGATAAAATCGGCATGGAATTCAAAATTATAATGAATACCACTCACCATCTGTTTTCTTTTTCCATATGTCTCTACTAAATACTCCCGATAAGCGACATCTTTGGCACGGTCAAGTTTAGCAACCTTAATATCTTCATCAGCTGGCATATAAAGCGGTGAACTCGTTGGTAGCAAGTACTCATCTTCAGGGATTGTTTGTAATGACACATCATGAATAGCCATTAGCCACCTTGAAACTTCTTCTACACTTTCTAATGGGGGGGTAACAAGTTCC
The DNA here is from genome assembly GCF_002005405.1 of Jeotgalibaca dankookensis. Taxonomy (NCBI): domain Bacteria; kingdom Bacillati; phylum Bacillota; class Bacilli; order Lactobacillales; family Carnobacteriaceae; genus Jeotgalibaca; species Jeotgalibaca dankookensis. Next base: position 487,615 of record NZ_CP019728.1, on the reverse strand, counting down.
ATTTGTGATTCGGCAAAATCCGTGTGTATGTATGGATGAAAATTACGATTCCCAAATTCTGAAGGATGATCTGTTTTTGAAATATGGCCATCTTTTAATATTCGTTGCGACTCTTTTTCGATCCCGAATGTCCCTTGCGTAAATAGGGGTTCTAATTTATTTTTCTTTATAACCTCTTGTATATTCATTTTTTAAGCTCACTTTCATAAACAATATTCAATGGTTCTATTATAACCATACACATGGGTTTTGATAAGCAAGTTTACTTATATAATGTAAATTAAATCGAATGTTTGTTCCTTTGTAGCCAATAGCTTATAATAACAAAGACAAAGGAGCGGGTATTATGAAGAAACCACTAGCCTACCGGATGCGTCCTAAAACGATTGATCAAGTTGTAGGACAAGAACACTTAGTAGGCAAAAATCGAATTATTCGGCGTATGGTAGATGCGAAAATGCTATCTTCAATGATTTTATATGGACCACCTGGTACCGGAAAAACAAGTATTGCTAGCGCCATTTCTGGATCAACAAAGTCAGCTTTTCGACATTTAAATGCCGCGACAGATTCAAAAAAAGATTTACAAATTGTAGTAGAAGAAGCTAAATTTTCAGGTCAAGTTATTTTACTCTTGGATGAAATCCATCGTCTCGATAAACCAAAACAAGATTTCCTCTTACCTCACCTAGAGAGTGGCCTTGTTATCCTAATCGGAGCGACAACAGAAAACCCTTATATTAGTATTAGTCCTGCGATTCGAAGTCGCTGTCAAATATTTGAAGTAAAACCGTTAAGCAGCACCGATATGCAAAAAGCACTGAATCGCGCTTTAGAGGACAAAACTGACGGTTTGGGAGAACTTCCAATCGTAATTGATGAAAGTGCTTTATTGCATCTTTCTCGCAGCTCTATGGGAGATTTACGAGGTGCTCTCAACGCATTAGAATTAGCTGCCCTTTCTACCCCCCCTAATGAAAACGGAAATATTAAAATTACTCTAGCTGTTGCTGAGGAGTGCTTACAACGGAAAGCACTTGTTCACGACAAAGATGGTGATGCTCATTACGACGTTATTTCAGCTTTTCAAAAGTCAATTCGTGGCAGTGATGTCGATGCATCCCTTCATTATTTAGGCCGTCTTGTTGAAGCTGGTGAATTAACTGTCATCTGCCGCCGCTTAATGGTGATTGCTTATGAAGATATTAACTTTGGCAATCCAAATGCTGTCCAGAGAACAGTCTCTGCAGTACAAGCAGCACAGATGCTGGGGTTGCCCGAAGCACGTATTCCTTTGGCGCATGCCGTTATCGATCTTGCCTTATCTCCTAAATCTAATTCGTCGATAGAAGCAATTGATCGCGCACTACAGGATATTCGAGATGGAAAATCAGGTGATGTTCCCAAGCATTTAAAGGATTTTCATTATAAAGGAGCAGAAGCTTTAGGTCGGGGAGTTTCTTATAAGTTTCCGCATGCTTATGAGGATCACTGGGTTGCCCAACAATACCTTCCCGATTCAATTAAACAGGCTGTTTATTATAAGCCAGCTGTGACTGGCAAGTATGAACAAGCACTTTCCAGTCAGTTGAAAAAAAGGAAATGACATCATCAAGACGGCGCTTCCATCCTTATCTTCTAGAGCTTTTTTTAATATTTTAAGTATTCATTCTTGCATAAGTTTTTTCGATATGCTACTATAAGTACAAGAAGTTCTGAGGTGTACGATATATTCTCAATGTGTTGACCGAACAAATAATTTTACCTTGGGATCCTTGATAAATGTTCAAATAGCATGCCACTTCATATGGACACTAGATGACATTTTGTGGAGCCCACCTGCTGATATTGCGGGTTCAAAACTAGTAGAATAACAAAAACGGCACCATCGGAATTTTTTATAAAGTATTAACTTTAGAAGCCGCTCTTATGAGCGGCTTTTAATTTTGTAGGTGATAAAATGATTCAAGCTATGATGTTCCTATTCTCTCTTTTGCTTGGACTTTTGACTTGGTTTTTATTAACAAAATCCAGTGAAATAGTCCTTGTCTTTGATAAAAAAAGTGTAGAAAAAACCCTTCGTTTTAATGGAAAAATTTACTTTTCCTTTACAATTTTATCTTTTTTCAGCGTTTTATTAAATAGCCAACTTATTTATACGGTCATTTTAACTATCATTTCTATCTATACGGCTTTTTTCTCGATTCGATTAGCTTCTTCGCTTAAAAAATAACCGTTTCCTTTTCTTTATGTTTCTTGTGTTATCGGTTACAATATAAGTATCAGAAGACTTATAGAATGGAGTGGTTGAGATGATGAAAGAATATGAAGTGATTCTATCGCCCGTTGATGGTTCGGAACAGTCTGAGTTAGCTTTTAAAAAAGCCGTTCATGTGGCAAAAAAAATTAATGCAAAACTTGTGATTGCGCATGTCATTGATACAAGAGCAATCCAAACACCATCGGGGTTTGAAGGTAATTTTTCAGACGAAATCATTCGTCAAACAAAAGTCATGATGGATTACCATGAAAAAATTGCGCGTGATCATGGGGTTAAAGATGTTGAGACCGTCGTCGATTATGGTTCGCCCAAGATAATGATCGCTAAAGATTTAGCTGTAAAAAACCATGCTGATTTAATTATGATTGGAGCAACAGGTTTGAATGCTGTAGAACGATTATTTATTGGATCCATTTCTGAGTACGTTATTCGAAATGCTCCTTGTGACGTTACTGTTGTTCGAACTGATTTAGAAAATTATAGTAAATTTTAAAGCATAAAAAAGGATGGGCCTCAATGGACCCACCCTTTTTTTATGCTTTAAGCTTTTTCTGCAAAACATACAACATCGCGTAAAATAACCAATTCTTCATCAGTTGGTATCAATAAAACTTTAATCTTGGAATCTTCTGACGAAATAACACGTTCTTCCCCACGGATATTGTTCTTTTCATCATCTATTTCACAGCCAAACCAGCTAATACCATCAATAATAATTTTACGAGTAGAGGCAGCATTTTCGCCAATTCCGGCAGTAAATACAATAGCATCCACACCGTTCATAACTGCAATATATTGACCAATATATTTTTGAACACGGTTATGGAAAATATCTAGTGCAGTCTGAGCACGATCATTACCAGCTTCAGCTGCTTCTTCAATATCACGCATATCACTAGATATACCAGATAAACCTAATAAACCAGATTTTTTATTTAAAATATTAATCATTTCATTAATATCAGTGATTTCTAGTTTATTCATTAAGTAAGGTAGCAAGGAAGCGTCAATATCACCTGAACGTGTTCCCATTGTAACACCTGCTAAAGGAGTAAAGCCCATTGATGTGTCAACTGAAACACCACCATCTACAGCAGTAATCGAAGCACCATTACCCAAATGACAAGTAATAATTTTTAAATCTTCAAGTGGTTTACCTAACATATCTGCTGCACGTTCCGAAACATATTGATGACTTGTTCCATGAGCACCATACTTGCGAGCAGCAAAATCATCATAATATTCCATTGGAATACTATATAGATAATTTTCTTTCGGCATGGTTGTGTGGAATGCTGTATCGAAAACTGCTACACTCGTAATTTCTGGCAATAATTTTTTGAAAGCACGAATTCCTGTTGCATTAGCTGGGTTATGAAGTGGAGCTAATTCGGATAATTCTTCAATTTTTTCTAACACATTATCGGTAATTAGTGTAGATTCTTTAAAAAGTTCTCCTCCTGCAACAACTCGGTGTCCAACACCTGTAATTTCACTAAAATCAGCTATAATTCCTAGTTCTTTCAACTGTTTCATTAATTTTTCAACGGCAACTTCGTGATTTTCAATATCTTCAACGACATTGTATTTTTGGCCATCTCCGTATTTAATTGTAAAAATGGAATTTTTTAAACCGATTCTTTCAATAATTCCTGAAGATACTGTAACCTCTCCTGGCATTTCATATAACGTGAACTTCAAACTTGAACTCCCTGCGTTAATTGCAATAATTTTAGACATTAATTCCGCTCCTATCTGGTTTTGTTAGTATCAATCTCATTAATTATATCATTTATTTTACCCAATTGTTAAATTGACCAAGAAAAGCCTGCATTCTTTTTGCATCTTTTATATTCGGAATGCTTCCTAATAAGACTTCATCTACTTGTCTGGCTTGGTTTCCCTTCTTTTGCAAAATCAAAATTGATTTTTGCATTTGTTCAGAATGAAAGAGACTCTCAGGAAGCTGTAACATTCCTTGAAGATAAGCATTCCCTTTCAGCCAATTCATAAAGACACCTTCTTTATCGCTCTCAATTAGATTTTTTGGAACGATAAAAAATCCCCACCCACCATCTTTTAAATACTTAAGCTGTTGCTCAATGAGAAGAAAGTGCGCATATGAATATCCTTCTTCAAAAGAAGTCGAAAATTTATTTGCACGTTCGGACACGGGATAATAACCAACCGGTAAATCTGTTACGGCCAGATCCGCTGGCTTGATTAATAGCTCTTGCAGACTATCTGAATGATTAAAGCTAATCGCTTGGTCCCACTTTTGTAAGTGAGCATGGTTAGATGCCAGTGCAATTAATAAATCATCATTATCGACTGCCTCAGCAGTAACCTTGTTACCACGTTTTCCTAAGTAATCCATGACTATCATCAATAAATTACCTGTCCCAACTGCTAAATCATGAATATGTAAGGCCTCAGTCGGATCATTCTTAATGGCTCCTATGAAATACGCGAGTAAAAAAGCAATTGTATCAGGAGTCATTTGATGATTGGATTGAATCTTATCTACTCGAATTGCTTTAATAAAACCTAGTTGGACTAACTTACGAACATCTTCACGTGAAAGCTCGTCCCATTTCATTTTTCGATAGAGCCGATTTAATTTCGCTACTACTTCATCTGACGGTAACCCCTCCAACTGCTGGGCTTTACCCTCATAGGCAACATTTTGAAGGGTCTCAGTTAATGCTTCTACATAAGATACATCGATTGCTGTTTGCAGCAACCCGACCGCTTCATCAAATTGATTAAATAAACCTTCTAATTTTCCAATATTTACCATCTGTATCTTCCCTCCTACCATTAAGTTTCAAAAAAAAACTTGCGTCAGGTTATCCCTTCGCAAGTAGTTGTGTGTATGAAAATGGTGTGATTGGTAATACCAATCATTATTGAGCGTTAGGGTAAACGGATACGCGTTTTTTATTACGACCAACACGTTCGAAACGAACGATTCCATCGATTTTGGAAAATAGTGTATCGTCGCCACCTCTGCCTACATTAGCACCTGGATGGATTTTTGTTCCGCGTTGACGGTACAAAATTGAACCACCAGAAACGAGTTGTCCATCTGAACGTTTAGCTCCTAAACGTTTTGAATGGGAATCACGACCGTTACTTGTAGATCCACCACCTTTTTTAGTAGCGAATAATTGTAGATTTAGTTTCAACATGAGTTGCACCTCCCTGGCACAGATTTAAATTATTAGATAGTCTCAATGGTTACATAATCAGGATAAGTCGTTGCAACATCCTGAAGAGATAAATATAAATGTTTGAGCAAAATTTGTGTCACCTGTGCTTGATTCTCTGAAAGGTTAGGTTTAATCTGTGCAAACAGATAACCACCATCATTATCTGCTTCTTCAACAAACATTTGATGATCCGCCATTTTGTCGATGCTGTTTACTGTTTCAATTGCTAAAACAGAAACGGCAGCACAAACAATGTCCTCACCCGCTTCAGCGTAACCTGCGTGTCCGGTAATTTCAAAGGAGTAAATCAGACCCTTTGAATTTTCTATGAATTTTGCAATGATCATTCTGTTCACATCTCTTATGCGTTAATTGCTTCGATCATAACCTTAGTATAAGGTTGACGATGACCTTGTTTACGGTGAGAATCTTTTCTTCTCATATATCTGTAAGTTGTCACTTTTTTCTCGCGGCCTTGTTTTTCAACAGTTCCGACAACAGTTGCGCCTTCTACTAAAGGAGCACCGATTTTAGTGTCTTCTCCACCAACAAAAACAACTTCTTCAAAAGTTACTTGTTCTCCAGCATCAACATTCAATTTTTCAATGTAGATTGGTTGTCCAACTTCAACTTTTAATTGTTTTCCACCTGTTTTTATAATTGCGTACATATTCCTGCACCTCCTTATTATACTTAGACTCGCCGACCAGAGTGTCCAAAAGGAACTTCAACTCTTTACGTGCGGTTGTAGTTGTGGTGCACACATTTACAACATTGGTAGTATACCAAACTTGCTAGAAGCCGTCAAACTAAATCTCAATATTAATCACCGCATACTGGTACCGTTGTTTTGAAAATTCTTTAATCGTCATCATAACTAGAAAACTTGCCAGATAACTACATGATAAAAAGATCATCACTGTGGTGATATTCCCAAAATCCATTAGGAAGCCAATAATAATTGAGGAAAACCCTCCCACTGCTCGTCCTACATTTATAATAAGATTATTTGCCATTGAATGGACGTGTTTGGGATATAATTTACTAACGATTGCTCCATAGCCAGCAAACATTCCGTTTACAAAAAAGCCAACCAAAGCGCCACCGATTAACATTGCAAATTCATTCGTCACTAGAGTGAATAAAAAGACGGCTGAGGCCGAAGCAATTAAAAATATACTATAGGCTAATCTTGGGCCAAAAGCATCCAATGTTCTCCCAAAAAAAATCATCCCAACGGACATCCCAACTATAGTCGCAATCATCCATAAAGAACTTCCCGACACGGTTAACCCAAGACTTTGTTGCATGATTTGTGGCAACCAATTCATCAACCCAAAGTAGCCACTAATTTGCACAATCGCCATAAACATAAGCGCAAAAGTCTGACGCGCGAGTTTTGGTGTTTTAAAAAGTTCTTTATAAGAGGGCTTAATTGCTTTAACCGAATGCTCGGTTTGATTAAGAACATCATCCTTTACATTGAAGTGTACCCAAGCAACAATCAATAAGGGTAATAAACCCAGTAGGAAAAGAAAATTCCAGCCTAATGTCGGTAAAATAATACTTGCTAACAATGCTGCTAAAATATTCCCAACCATTCCAGCGACACCATTATAAGCAGACATTTTGCCCATTTTAGAAGACGGAGTGACTTTAGCTAAGAGACTAATAGCAATTCCGTACTCTCCACCTGTACCAATTCCTGCCAAGAAACGTAGTATGTAAATTGTGGTCATACTGGTAGCAAAATACATACTAGCCGTTGCTAATGCAAATAATATTAAAGTCGTTTTAAATAGCTTGAGGGTCCCGTATTTATCTGCCAAATAACCAAATACCAATCCACCAAGCAACATACCAAAATTCGTGATTGTTGAAATGGATCCCGCTTGAACGTTGGTAATTCCTAAATCAATTATAATTGAAGACAAAGAAAGAGACAGAAACATGTTTGTTAAATCATCTGTTCCTGACCCTATTATTGCAGCACGTTGCACAAGTATTCTATTTTTATCCATAATAATCGCTCCTCAAAATGAATGCTCTCGTCATTCTTTATTTTAGTTCTCCATTATTATACAAGTCTTCACATCTTTTACAAGCTTTATTTAACTCTTATTAATAAAATCAGAAGAAGAAAAAACGCGTGTCCCATATTTTTCTCCAAAAGGAATATCATGGGTTACTATTAAAATACCTGTTCCTTTTTCTGCAATCTTCTTAATTAATTGTCCAATACTGTCGGCTGATTCGCGGTCTAAAGCCGATGTGGGTTCGTCAAAACATAATATCGTGGGATTTAACATCATGGCACGGGCAATAGCGACGCGTTGTTTTTGACCACCAGAAAGTTGTGATGGCATTTTATCCATTTGATCAGTGATTCCCATTTCTTCTGTTAATGCTTCTGCTCGTTGGATAATTTCTGCTTTACTGCCCAATTTCTGAGCCAAAGGTGCTTCTAAGAGATTTTCGCGAACTGTTAAGTTAGGAAACAAGGCGTAATCTTGAAAAACCATTCCAATCTTGTTTTGAAATAATTTCCGCTGTTTACGGGATGCATAAGTCACCCCTTTTTCTGTTTGACTGAACAGTACCGTGTCACCTATCGCTAAGCTGCCACTGTCTGCTGTTTCTAAATTATTTAATATGCGCATGAGGGTCGTCTTACCAGTACCTGATCGCCCGGTTAAAACGATGATATCACCCTTATCAATTTTAAACGAAAAGTTTGATAAAATTGTTTTCCCTTGGAATTTTTTTGAAATTTCTTTTGCTTCTAGTAACATGCTAACCACCTCCTAAAATTTTCTTCTAGACTCAAGGCTATTTAAAATAAGTGTAATAATACCAGTAATTACGAGATATAAAACGCCTACCCCTAAAAATGGGATTAAAGATGCATAGGTATTAGCTGCGATTTGTCCGGCCCGTAATAGCTCACCAATGCCCAATATATAAACGAGGGAAGTATCTTTGACCAAAGATATAATTTCGTTGCCGATTGATGGTAAAACGATTCGAAAAACTTGGGGGATAATAATACGAATAAACCCTCTTAGTTTGCCAATACCTAAAACATCAATCGATTCGAATTGATCCCTTGGAATCGCCATGATTCCTCCTCTGAATATCTCTGCATAATAAGCAGCATAATTAATGATAAAGGCTAAAATTGCTGCAGTAAAACGATCCATAACAATTCCGACAAAAGGAAGGCCAAAGAAGAAAAACATTAACTGCAGTAATAGCGGAGTTCCGCGCATTATAAAAATATATACCTGAATAAGCGCCCCAATCCATCGTGGTGCGTATACGCGCACCACAGCGATTAAAAAACCCAAAGGAATACTGATTAGGCCTACAATAAAAAAGATTCGCAGGGAGATAAGAAAGCCAGACATTAATGATGGCCAAATTGTTTGTATAAGTTCCATATTTAGCGCTCCTTTTTATTCTTGTGGAAAAAAAGTCTCCATTTATTTTGCAAACCATTTTTGATAGATTGTGTCATATGTACCGTTTTCTTTTATTTCAACTAAACCTTCATTTATAGCCTCTTGTAGGGCAGTGTCTTCTTTTCGAATTCCTACACCGTATTCTTCATCCCCAAAGTTATCCGTTAAAACATTAAATTTTTCTGAACCTTTTTGCTTCATAATGTAACGACCCAAAACTTCATCAACTACAATGGCGTCACTTCGGCCACTTTCTAAATCGTTAAAAACATCTGTAAAGGTCGGATAAAGGATGGGTTCTCCCCCATCAAACTTTTCTACAATACCAGTTTCATCCGCTTCCATCGCATTTAGAGTTGCTGATGCTTGTTGCGTTGCGACGACTTGTCCTGCTAAGTCTTCATTACTTTGAATGTCACTATCGTTTAACGTCACAATAATTTGGGAATTTTCTAAATAAGCATCACTGAAAGCGACTTTTTCCTTCCGCTCCTCCGTAATAGTATAACCATTCCATATCAAATCAATATTACCAGCATTTAATTCCGTTTCTTTCATCACCCAATCAATCGGTTGAAATTCAAAACGCAATCCACTGAGTTTACCAATCTCCGTTGCAAAATCTACATCGAAACCAACAATATCACCCTCGACATCACGAAAACTCATTGGTGCAAACGTTTCATCTAAACCGATGATGTAGGACTCTTTTAAAGCACCATCAACTATGGATTCTGTCGTTTCTGTTTCTACTTCTTGTCCACATGCGGCTAGTAAAAGTGTGGAAGTTGCTAGCATTATCAGTTTTTTCATGATTATTTCCTCCTAATTTAAATAGCTCTTATACCTAGCGAAATGGTAGCGATGGGGTTTTACCAGTATTTCATCGGCTGCAGTCCAACAAAAAAATCGCCCTTTGATTCCCTATAATAGGAAATCAAAGGACGATAGCAAATTTGCTTCGTGGTTCCACCTTTATTTGTAATACCTTCACAGATATTACCTTGTCACGTTCATTTATTAAACGTTAGTGCGATAACGGGCACACCCGAGTCTACTTACTTGCGATCGTAATCTTTTCGGTAGGCTTGCTCAGAGATGTGTGTTCATTTCCCTCAAACGTTTGCTTCCACCAAGCGCAAACTCTCTATTGAATGTTTGGAAAACTACTTTTTCTCTTCTAGGCATTTCATTTAGGTAGAGTAATAATAACACATATTTTTTTAATGACAAGTATGAAACACTTTTTCTATGATTTAATTCAGTTAACGATACATCCAATCACTTAGCTTCCTCAAAGGCAAATAAGTAAAAACAAGGAAAAACGTATTTAACAATAAGGTGGGTGCGAGACGAGTTATTAAAAATCGAAAGAAAGACATATCAACCAAACTAAGTATCGTGTAGGTCGTAAAAGAAAATATTTCAATATAACTTAAACTTAAAAAATAAAGCAATAACAAAACCAATGGTGTTAATTGTACATATTTTTGACTTCGTTTCAAAAGATAAATACAAGAAACAATACCTGCCGTATAAATTCCTACTACCCCTACGTAGTAACTGTCATAAATAACACCAAAAATGAATGCATAAAAAAAGAGCGGCTGTTTAGGAAATAAGAGCGATAAAACAATTAATAATACCATCATCAATCGCGGTACCAGCACATAATTGCCATCGATTAATTGGGAGGAGAATACATTCATAATAATGCCATCTAAAATCAATCCTAAAAAAATAATCAACGGGATGACGTAGGTATGGCTTAATTTACGATTCCGAATCATTCCTCGATTACCTCACTCCCCCGAACGATAACTGTTACAAAAGAAGCATCCGAAAGATTTCCAGCAGGTTCAATTGTAACCTCTTGGAATAAACCAAGCTCATCCATTCTAACTTCTTTTACCGTTCCAATGACTAATCCTTTTGGAGAGATACCACCTAAACCGGAAGTAACAATTTGTTTCCCGAGTTCGATTTTCGCTTTGGGGTCGATCTCTGACATAATTAATAAATGACTCTTTTCCTCATAATTATCAACAATACCATGGATTGTATAATCGGCCATTTGAATTTCTGCAGAGATACGATTAGCAGCTGCATTTTTGGTTGATAACAGTAATACTTTAGCAGTTGTCGCACTCACTTCCGATACACGACCAATCAGTCCTTGTCCTGACATAACAGACATATCTACTGCTAAACCATCTCGACTTCCTTTGTCGATGACAATTTGATCCAACCAAGTATCTGGATTTCGAGCAATAACCGTTGCATTAATTTTAGTATATTCGGTTAAGTTTTTTTGTAATGCTAACTCTTCTTTCATAGCCTGGTTTTCTTCTGTAAGACTATACAGATTCGCTTGCATATTTTCTAAGTCATCTATTTTCTTTTTTAGATGTTGGTTTTCTTCATAAGTATGGATTAGATTATCCACTGAGTCCACAAAACTATCCGCTATCTCCCCTGGTTTAGCTAAAATAGCTGTCCCAAGACTAGTTATATCATTTATAAACAACTGCGAAGATGACGTTTCTTCTCGGCTACGAGTGATAGAGAAGGCAATTGTACTGATAAAAATAATAACGGAAATTAATAAGACGATCATTCTTTTATTATTGAAAAATTGATTCACCTCTATACCTCATTTCCTCTTTTTGAATAAAGCATCCCTCATATTTTAACATAAAAAAGTCCTTTAAAATAGAAATTCGTAATTATATTAAATCTTTAATATTTTAAGAAAATAAAAAAAGTCGAGACATATAAATGTCTCAACTTTTCATTACAATTGATTGAAAAAATTATATTTTTTCTACGTTTGATGCTTGAGGTCCACGATCGCCTTCAACGATGTCGAAAGAAACTGCTTGTCCTTCTTCTAATGTTTTAAATCCATCGCTGTTGATTGCTGAGAAATGTACGAATACGTCTTCTCCGTTTTCACGTTCGATAAATCCAAAACCTTTTTCTGAGTTAAACCATTTTACTGTTCCATTTTCCATGTAAATATTCCTCCTCGTGCAATTTGCACAAATATTGATGTTATTTGCAAATGGTACGATCGGAATGTTCACGACATAACTTTCTTTACCTTACAAAAACACAAGCTTATTATACCGTTAGAATGATAAGTTTGCAAGTAATGTGCTAGATTATTCCGTATTCTTTCAAGCTTATATATTTTTGGTCTCCAACAATAAAATGATCCAATAAATCAATCCCCATCATTTCACCACACTCCACCATTCTCCTTGTAAAAACTAAATCGGCCTCTGATGGTTCTGGATTACCCGAGGGATGATTATGGGCAAGAATAATTCGCGCTGCTGCAAAACGAACTGCTTCTCTAAATATTTCACGCGGATGCGCCACACTGCTATTTAAGCTACCCACAAAGATTGTTTTCTTTTTAATAATTTCATTTTTGGTATTTAAATAAAGTGCAATAACATGCTCTTGCTGTAGATCCCGCATCTCTTCCATAAACAAACCACCGGCTGCTTTTGTAGAGGTAATAATTCCACTTTTAAGTTGGGAGGAATGAGCCAAGCGTAATCCTAGCTCTATGCAAGCCTTGATTTCAATTGCTTTTGTTGGTCCGATACCATTAATTGCTGTCAGCTCTTCTACTGAAGCCATTTTTAATGAGTGAAGATCTTCAAACTCATTTAATACCCGCATCGCTAATTGTAAAACATTACTATCTTTTGGACCAGTTCGTAATAAAATTGCCAACAATTCATGCGTTGCAAGTGCTTTTTCGCCATAGCTTGCTAGTCTTTCACGTGGTCGTGATGATTTTGGAACTTCTCGAACTAATGTTGTCTCTTGCATATCTTCTCTCCTCTATTTCCTTCTATAGATATAAATATGCAAAAAAAGTAAAATGACGTTTTTTTATTTTATTTATCCGATGAATTGTAATATTAAGTGCAACACCTAGGTAAAATAAAAGAAACCCATGACGACCTCGTGTAGAATGGAGTTACCACACAACATTCGACTGGAGGACTCGCCATGAGCTACACTCATTTTACCATAGCCGAACGCTCAAAAATAGAAACGCTTCGTGATCTAGGTTTTTCGATCCGCCGGATCGCTCGAATCCTTGGTCGTGCCCCTTCTTCTGTTTCACGGGAACTGAACAGGAACCCATATTATCAGTGTGATCAGGCACAGGAACGCTATAAACAAAAGAAAGCGAACTGTGGAGCAAAATCAAAGTTGACTTCTGAAATCAAAGAAAAGGTTCAGGAAAAACTAACTCTTACCTCGTCTCCAGAACAAATTGTAGGCCGGCTATTTCAAGGGAAAATTTCTTTCAAAACAATCTATCGCTGGCTCTATTACGGTCTCTTACAAGTTCCATTGTCCGTTCTGAGACAAAAAGGCAAACGACAGAAACCAAAAGAAACCAGAGGAAGATTCAATATCGGAACCTCTATTTCAAAACGACCAAAAGACGTCAAGAAGCGAACGACCTTCGGTCACTGGGAGCTGGACACCGTCGTATCAGGACGCGGACAGGCAAAAGGTTGCGTTGCTACTTTCCTAGAGAGGAAAAGCCGCTGGTACCTCGCCATCAAAATTCCCAACCGTTCCGCTTCCTCAATGGAAGGGGCTATACGAAAACTGACTACGCTTTTTCCTGAAACTGCCTTCCAAAGTTTTACGACAGACAGAGGAAAGGAATTCAGCTGTTATCCTGTCATTGAAGAAGACTTAAGCATCCCTGTTTATTTCGCAGATCCTTATTCTTCTTGGCAACGAGGAAGCAATGAAAACAGTAATGGACTCCTGAGGGAGTTCTTTCCGAAGAGAACCAACTTTGATCATGTGGAACAGGAAGAACTTCAAAAAGCTTTGTACCTGATTAATAATAGACCAAGAAAATGTCTTGGCTACCGAACGCCTCACGAGGTCTTTATGGAAGAGGTGTTGCACTTAATTTGACAAACTATCATCCATAAAGAAATGCCGGACATCAGATAGGAAGTACAAGGAGCCAGTCACAAGCAAGATTTCATCATCGGTTAAGTTTGCTTTCAGACTATTTAACGCTTGTTTCCAGTCTTCATGATAGATTGCTTTTGGAATAGCCATCCGTTCCTTTAAATCAGCTAGGCTTGCAACACGTGGAAAATCAAACGTTGTAAGATGTATTTCATGATTGGGAATTTTTTGTAACCATATGGCTATTTTTTCAAGCTCTTTTGTCGTCAAAGCCGCAAAGAGTATTTTTATTTTTTTATCGGAAAAGTTACCCTCTATAGTCTCTAAAAGTGCACTGAGTGCTGGCTCGTTATGTGCACCATCTAAAATAATAAAAGGCTTCTGAGAAATAATTTCCATCCGTACCGGCCAAAAAGTTTCTTTAAAGCCTTTTCTAATCGTCTCTTTGGAATATGTTAACCCCAAACGATCACAGTATAAAAGAAAAGCCTGGAGAGCCGTTGCCGCATTATCAACTTGATGATGTCCCATTAAGCTAATCGCAATATTTTCTATAAATTGGTTTGAATTTTGAAAATTAAAGTATTCATGAAAGGCCTGCTTTTTTGGTAAATCAATCGCTTGAAAATCATCTTTATAAGCTTGAACACCACTCTCAGTCTCTTGAGCTACCTCGTAAATAACTTTCTTAGCTGTATCGGGAATATTTCCTAAAATAGCCGGAACTCCTTTTTTAAGAATACCAGCTTTTTGAAAGGCAATTTCTTCCAAACTATTTCCTAATATTTGCACATGATCCATACCAATAGTGGTAATAATGGTTACCTCTGGAGTGACTATATTTGTACTATCATAAAGACCACCCAAGCCAACCTCTATCAAAACGACATCTGGTTGAGACATTGAAAAATAGCGAAACATCATAGCCGTAACGACTTCAAATTCTGTTAATCCGCCTAATTCAGTCTGCGAAATTTCTTCACATAAAGGATAGAGGTCATTGGCTAACTGTCTAACCGTTTCGTCAGAAATTGGCGTTCCGTTTAAGCTGATTCGCTCATTAAATTTCATAATATGAGGGGATGTGAAACTCCCTACACTATGGCCAGCTGTTTGAAATAAACTGGTCAAATAAGCGACTGTTGAGCCCTTTCCATTCGTTCCAGCAATATGGATGGATGGAAAGTCTCTTTCAGGATGATTCATTTTGTTCATTAACCATTCCATTCGTCGTATACCTGGTTTTGGTCCGAAACCTCTTCTTGTATGAATCCAATCCAGTGCTTCTTCATAAGTCGTAAACACCTTTTCACCTTCACTCTAAAGAGATGGCTGATTTTTCAGCCATCTCTTATTTTTTATAGTTGCTCTTTTAATTTTTCAATCCGCTCTTTTACAGTTGCTAATTTTTCACGATAATCTTTTTCTTTGATTTGTTCTGCTTCAACAACTTTTTGTGGCGCCTTGTTGATAAACTTATCATTAGAAAGTTTTTTAACAACTCGGTCAACTTCTTTTTCAAGTTTAGCTGCTTCTCCACTTAGACGGGTGATTTCATCTTCTAATTTAATTAAACCAGCTAAAGGCATATGGACCTCACCACCAGATATAATTGCCGTTACTGTTTCACCTGAGGTTTCAATATTCTGACCTATTTCTAGACTTTCAGGGTTACAAAAACGAATAATATAAGCTTGGTTTTGTGTAAATATTCTTTCCGTTTCTTCATCTAGAACGTTTATTTGCATCGGAACTTTTTTAGATAGTGGAGTATTCATTTCATTACGGATGTTACGAACACCACGTATCAATCCAATCAATTTATCCATTGCCGATTCAGATTCAGAATCAATGAATTCTTTATCAAACGTTGGGTAATCCGCAACCACAATAGACGTTCCTTCATGCGGTGCATTTTGCCAAATTTCTTCCGTTACAAAAGGCATAATTGGATGTAGCAGACGTAAAATATTATCCAAAACGTAAGCTAGTACACTACGAGCTGTATGTTTGGCTGTTTCGTCCTCGCCTTGAAGCACTTCTTTTGTCATTTCGATGTACCAATCACAATAATCATCCCAAATGAAATGATAAAGTGTCTTACCAGCTTCTCCAAATTCAAACTTATCAAAGAGTTCGGTAACTTTTTCAATGGTTCGATTTAACTTAGAAAGGATCCATTTATCAGCCAGTGTTTTCTCCCCTGAGATATCAATCTGATTGTAAGTTAATCCGTCCAAGTTCATTAGTACATAGCGACTGGCATTCCAAATTTTATTAATAAAGTTCCAAGATGCATCCATCTTTTCATAACTAAAGCGCACATCTTGCCCTGGCGCCGAACCATTGGCTAAGAACCAACGCAAGGCATCGGCTCCGTATTGTTCAATGACTTCCATTGGATCAATACCATTTCCTAATGATTTACTCATTTTACGTCCATCTTCATCACGTATCAAGCCATGAATCAAAACGTTCTCAAATGGTGCTTGGTCAGTAAATTCGAGTGATTGGAAAATCATCCGACTGACCCAGAAGAAAATAATATCATAACCGGTCACCAAGGTACTGGTTGGGAAATAACGCTTAAAGTCAGCAGATTCTTCATCCGGCCACCCCATCGTTGAAAATGGCCATAGAGCAGAACTAAACCAAGTATCCAAAACATCTGGATCTTGTTCCCAGTTTTCTATATCCGCTGGTCCCTCCATTCCGACAAACATTTCTCCTGTTTCTTTATGATACCAAGCTGGTATTTGATGTCCCCACCACAATTGACGCGAAATAACCCAATCATGGACGCCTTCCATCCACCGCATAAAGGTTCCTTCAAATCGTTCCGGGAAAAAATTAACTTTATCATCTGTCGTTTGGTTTGCCATCGCCGATTCAGCTAGTGGTTGCATTTTTACAAACCATTGGGTTGAAATACGTGGTTCTACTACTACGTCTGTTCGCTCCGAATGACCTACACTGTGAACCATTTCTTCAACTTTAACTAAAAGTCCTAATTCTTCCATATCTTTTACAATCGCTTTACGCGCTACAAAACGATCCATACCTTGGTATTTCCCTGCTAATTCATTCATCGTTGCATCTTTATTCATAACAACTAGTTGTTGTAAATCATGGCGTAAACCAATTTCAAAGTCATTAGGATCGTGAGCCGGGGTAATTTTAACGACACCCGTTCCAAATTCTCGATCAACATAGTCGTCTGCTATAATTGGAATTTCGCGGTTAACTAATGGCAGCATAATTGATTTACCAATTAGTTGGTTATAACGTTCATCTTCTGGATGAACCGCCACGGCAGTATCTCCTAACATTGTCTCAGGACGCGTTGTTGCTAATTCTAAATAGCCCGTTCCATCCGCTAAAGGGTAGCGGAAATGATAGAAAGCACCATTGACATCTTTATGAATCACTTCGATATCCGAAAGTGCCGTTTGTGCTTTTGGATCCCAGTTAATGATATAAGCGCCACGGTAAATGAGCCCTTTTTCATAAAGTTTGACGAAGACTTTTCGAACCGATTCAGATAACCCTTGGTCTAAGGTAAAACGCTCACGGTCATAATCAACAGAAATACCCATTTTTTCCCATTGGTCACGGATAACACTGGCATAGTCCTCTTTCCATTCCCATACTTTGTTAACAAAAGCTTCTCGACCTAAATCATAGCGAGAAATGCCTTCTTTAGCGAGTTTCTCTTCCACTTTAGCTTGCGTTGCAATTCCTGCATGATCCATACCTGGTAACCATAAGGTGTCATATCCTTGCATGCGTTTCATACGAATCAACATATCTTGTAAGGTAACATCCCATGCATGGCCTAAGTGTAAGCGGCCAGTGACATTTGGTGGGGGAATAACGATGGAGTAAGGTTTTGCCTCCATATTTCCATTTGGACGGAACAATTTATTGTGAACCCACTCTTGATATTTACCTTTTTCAACTTCTAAGGGTTGATATTTGGTTGACATACTTTCTTCTACTGTCATCATTTTCATCCTTTCATATTTAAATAAAAAAAACGCCCTGCAACTATGCAGGACGATTAACTCGCGGTACCACCTAAACTTATGGGCATACTCTACCCATCTCTCAATTTGATAACGGAGGTATCTCCGAGTAAAATTACACAGTTCCCCTTCATTTCACTTGCTCCTAGGCTACTTTCATCGCGTTCGTTAAAAAAGCTCTCACCATTCACTTTTTTCTCTGTGTAACGTTTACGAAATTACTTTTCCTAGTCCAATCGCATCTTTACTTAGATAGTCTATCATCAAATGAATCATTTTTAAAGTAAATCTTTTGCCGCACCTATTGCTGCATCGTAGTTTGGTTCCTCAACCATTTCTGGAACAATTTCTTTGTAAGCTAATAGCCCATCTGCTGTAATCACAAAAACGCTACGCGCTAGTTTATCTAAACTTGGCATATTAATTCCAAATGCTTGGCCAAACTCACCCTTATCGTCAATCCACATTTCCATGTCTAAACCTTGTGCTGCGCACCAGTTGTTCAATTCTTCCTTGGTGTTTCTAGAAACTGAAATAAGTTGGATATTATCAATATTAGCAGCCTTTTCATTAAAGGTGCGTGTTTGTTGGTCGCATACACTTGTATTGATGTCAGGGAAAACGCTCAATATTGCTAATTGACCTTTTAAGGTCTCATTACTCACCGTTTCACCTTTGATAGTTGTTAATGAAAATGAGGGAATAGCTTCCCCTACTGTTGGTACGGTACCTTCTAGTGGAATTGCTTGACCTTTACGTGTAATTTCCATAATTATTCCTCCTTAAATGATTTAATTCTATTATACCAATAAAAGGTACAATTGTAAGAAATAACACTTCTTATAGTAAGGCAGAATAGTCTCGGCCTTTTTCGCTTGAAGACAATTGCTCATTCATTTTAGTCACAATCATGCCACCCACACTCCGCTCAACCAATCCGGAAATATCTAACAGCTGCTCAAAGCGATGAATTTTATCGAAATGCGGACGTGTTTTGGGGGCACGTGGCGCAAATAACGTACAACAATCTTCAAAGGGTTGAATTGATAAGTCGAAGGTATCAATTCTTTTAGCTAACGCAATGATTTCATTTTTATCCATAGTTGCGAGGGGCCGGATAATCGGCGTGCAAGTTACTTCGTTAATAACCGCCATACTGTCTAAGGTTTGAGAAGCAACTTGTCCTAAACTTTCGCCATTAAAAATAACAGTATGCTTCTTTTTTGCACGCACCTTATCCGTTATTCGCAACATCATACGTCTTGTAATCGTCATGGCATATTCATCGGGTATTTTAGCTTTTATTTCTTCTTGTATTTCAGTAAAAGGAACTTCAATAAAAGAGATTTCTCCGCCAAATCGTGTTAATTTTGTCGTTAAATCTTGTGCTTTTTTCAAAGCTTGAGGACTGGTATAAGGGGGGCTGTGAAAATGCAAGGCTTCAATTTGAACGCCGCGTTTCATCGCCAAATAGCCTGCAACAGGAGAGTCAATACCTCCAGAAAGCATCAGCATACCGCGACCATTTGATCCTACTGGTAATCCGCCAGCTCCAGAATAAGTTTCTGTACTCACTAAAAAATAATCTTCTTTTACATCAAAACGAATTCGTATCTCAGGATTTTTCATTTTAACCCGCAGGTCCGGATATGCGTCTAATATAGCTGCTCCCAATTTTGAATTTATCCAAGCAGTGTCATGTTCATAGGTATGGTCAGATCGACGGGTGTCCACTTTAAAGGTGGTCCCTGCTTTGGCTTTTTTACCTAATGCTTCGACAATAAAAGTTTGTGCCCTTTCGTAGTCACGTGGTAAGACATAAACAGGTGAAAAATTAGCTATCCCAAATATGTCTTTTAAGCGTTCGATTACAGCTGCTTCATCTTCTCCATTTAAATTAAGAAATATAAAGTCATGTGTTGGCTTCACTTCAATTTGAGGAAAAGCGAATGTCGCTTGTCGTATATTTCTAGTTAATTGTTGGACAAACCTCTTTTTATTTTTACCTTTCGTTGATAATTCTCCAAAACGAATTTGGATACGTGTCTCCATTTGTCATTCCTTCTTACTTTTGTATTTTTTTAAATTTTCTATGTAACTGATCAAATATTTTTTTAAAGTCCTCGACTTCTTCGACCGTATTGTCTTTTGACAAACTGATGCGTACGGCGCAACGCGACCAACTATCACAAACTCCCATAGCCTGTAACGTAGCCGGTGTATCACTTTTTTTACTTGCACAAGCACTTGTCGTTGAAAGGATGACTCCTGCATCTTCAAACGCATGAACCATAACTTCCCCTCGGACATCGCGCATCGCAAAGCAAATGATATGTGCGGCCCCTTCTACACCACTAAATAATCGGACATCTGCAAATGATTTTAAAAACTTCATAAGTAAATCACGCAATTTCTTTTCATGTTGACGGGTTTCCAGATTATCTTCAATTGTAATTCGAAGAGCACGAGCGGTCGCTGCTATACCTGGCAAGTTCTCAGTAGAGCTTCTTTCGCCCGACTCTTGTCCACCACCACTTAACAATGGCGCTAAACGTCGGCCTGCTTTCTTATAAACAATTCCTACTCCTTTTGGACCATTAAATTTGTGCGCAGATAGGACTAAAAAGTCAATACGCGAATGGGTAATGACTGCTCTCTGTTCAGTAACTGCTTGGACAGCATCCACATGGTAATGAATTCGTGGGTAGTGCTCTAGAATATCGCCTACTTCTTTAAGTGGTTGAACGGCACCTACTTCATTATTAACGGCTATTAAGGATACGAGGATGGTATCGGTGCGAATAGCGTGCTCTAAATCCGCAGTTGAAATGACACCACGTTCATTTACCGGGAGATAAGTTATTTCAAACCCTAGCTTTTCCAGTTGCTTCATAGATTTTGAAACTGCAGGATGTTCAACCGCAGAAGTGATAATATGTTTACCATGTGGGTATTTTTCCATAGCAGTTCCTTTAATCACCCAATTATCACCCTCGGTTCCCCCACTCGTAAAGTATATTTCCTGCGGGGAAACCTCTAGCAGACGTGCTACTTGTTGGCGTGCCTGTTGAAGGAGCTGGTCCGCATAGACACCTTCTTGATGCAAAGAAGAAGGGTTTCCAAAGACTTCCTCACTGACTTTAAAGTACGTTTCTAATGCTTCTGGAAATATTTTTGTTGTTGCACTATTATCAAAATAAATCATCGCTTAATCCTTTCTGTTTTTTACATAGCGAAAGCTGAGACATAAAACGCTATGTCTCAGCTTTACTTGTTTTATATAGAGGTCCCGTATATTTTAGGACTGACGCTTTTTGTCTTCACGATAACTTTTTTCTACCTTCTCAAATGCGCCTGATTCAATTTTATCTAACGCTTGCTTCATAATTGACATGGCACCTTCATAATCATACGAGACTTGGAAGAGTTGCATGGCTTCGCTTGTTGCACGCTCTATATCGGGATATTCTTGGCGATAACGATTTGCATATTGAATTAAGTATTCAGTCATATTTGCGTAATCCAATATTTCTTCCGTTCGTTTTTCTAGCATTTCGATGTCTTCTTTACACATTGTTGTTAATTTTTCAATTTCCTCGATATCGATTTTTAATCGATTTAATTTAGAGGACAACTCTTCAATACGGTTAGAGACTGAAAAGAATAAATCTAAGTACATAGGAGAAAGTCCTGGTAAATGCTGCTTTTCTAAAGTCCGTTTCATGTTGCGCATATTCATTTCAAAAGTATCGACAGCACTTTTTGCTTGTTTTTCACGATTACGTAAATTACTTAGCTTAGAGACAAAATCGGATTGTTCTTTATCAATTTGTGCTAATTTTTGAGAAACTTTTTCATAATAAGCTTTTGTTGCGGTATATGAGATTTGATGTTCACTCACCATTTTATCATGGTATCGGAGCACTTCATTTTCTGCAAGTAACTGTTCTTCATACTCTTGCGCACGACTTAATTCATTGTTGTTTAAGAAGAAGTTTTGAGAAACACGATCGATTTCAAGTAGCACATAGCGGTTACTTTGCATGACATGATCCATTTTACGAGAAAGGTTCGCTTGATGGCGATCAACAAACTCTTTGGCCTCCATCTCATTCTCCATAACTGTATAAGTTTCATCAATAATTTGTTCCGTTTTATCCATTTTTTTCCGTGCACCACTTACATCAGCTTGAGCTAGTGCTTTTTTTGCTTCTTTAAGAACCATTTCAATTTCATTAAATTTTTCTGGAACATTCACATGATCAAAAACATATTTATCGGCAATTAAACGATCATAGCCATCACGTAAGTCTTCGAGTTGCTCTTGATACTCTTCGTTAATTTGATTGTTTAATTCTGGTATTTCGGTCACAACTTCCTCAAGAACTGTTAAATCTTCATTGATACGATCAAGAATTTCTTTTGCTTCCATATGATCGCCTTCGTTTGTTAAAGAATTAAACTTGGTGAAATCGAGTTCCATATAGTTTAAGTTCTTCTCGAGTGTTTCAACAGCAGGCCCAAATGTAAAACTATGTGCGAGTAGTTGCTTGCGTATTTTATTATAACGTTCTTTGCTTTCTTCCAGCTCTTTGCGATTTTCTTGAGCGCTTTCTAGAAGTTCTTCAAGTGCGCGATTAACTTTTAAAACACTTGTTTCCGTCTCTTCAATTAGCTTGTTCGTATGGTCAATGGCTTGTTTTGCTTTTATAAATTTAAATTGTTGAATATTGTCTTCTGCTTTACTAAGTGTGGCTTCAATTTCAGGATATTGAAAACGTGTGATTGTCTGCCAAGTTGCCTGCCAACTTTCGTAAGTACGTCTTGTCTGTCCCGTTAAATTAAGGTTCTTTAAAGTATATAGATTATCCGCAACGGGAATTGTCATCATCTTATGCTTTTTTTTCTGTGTTTCTTTGATACGATTTGCTTGTTTGCGATTTAGATAGTAGACAATAGCATAGCCAACTAAAGCGACTACTAATATTCCTGCTAACCAGTAAAATAAGTCCATTTAAGAATCCTCCATCTAGTCTATTTTTGTTATGACTTCACTTTAACAAAACGACCATAGTGTCATCGTTTAGTATAGCATAGTTTTTTTTATAAAAAAAGTGACCGCTAAAGGAATAAGCGTGTTTCTTTTTAGATAACGATTTGCAAAAAGTATTGAATGATGGTATGATGGTGAATGTGTAAAATAATGCAGCGAAAATAGAGTTTCCGCGTCAACATTTTATCGCCTTTCGAGGTTCAATTGTGTACCCTGTCGGCTGCATAAGGTGAAGATTGAAGGATGAAATGCACGTACCTATTCTATTTTCATTATTATTTTACTCCAAAACTATTATTGGAGGAATAAAATTATGTCACGTTATACAGGTCCAAGTTGGAAAAAATCACGTCGTTTAGGAATTTCTTTAACAGGTACTGGGAAAGAAATTGAACGTCGTCCATATGCTCCAGGACAACACGGCCCAAACAGCCGCAGAAAAATGTCTGAATATGGTCTACAACTACAAGAAAAACAAAAACTACGCTTGATGTATGGTTTAAACGAACGTCAATTCGTTACAACATTCAATAAAGCAGGTAAAATCAAAGAAGGTAAACAAGGTGAAAACTTTATGATCCTTCTAGAACGTCGTTTAGACAACGTTGTTTACCGTCTGGGTTTAGCTACTACACGTCGTCAAGCACGTCAATTGGTAAACCACGGTCATATCAAAGTTGACGGCAAACGTGTTGATATTCCATCTTACCAAGTCTCAGTTGGACAAACAATTTCTGTTCGCGATAAATCTAAAGATTTAGTTATTATCCGCAGTGCAGTTGAATCATTGTTTGGTCGTCCAGACTTCATTACTTTTGATGCTGAAAAACTTGAAGGTTCTCTAAATCGCTTGCCAGTTCGTGACGAACTGACTGCTGATGTAGATGAGTCATTCATCGTTGAATACTACAACAAATTAGGCTAATAAGTATCTCAAGCAGAACCTTCGGGTTCTGCTTTTTTCGTATTTAAAAAAGCTTCGGGAAACTAAATCCCCGAAGCTCTTATTATTTGTAATTTTTGATAAAACTGATTACTAATTCTGCTGATTTTTTACCAGCCTTAATAATAAATTCATCAAAAGAGATAGATGCTTCTTCATCAGCACTATCTGAAATAGAGCGAATAACAACAAAGGGAACTTCTAGTAAATAAGCCGCTTGCGCAATTGAAGCACCTTCCATTTCAGTTGCACCTGCTTGGGGAAACTCTTTAAGAATTCGTTCAACTTCTCTTTTACTTGCCACAAACGAATCACTGGATACGATTAAACCTTTGTGAGGACTTAGACCGAGCAATTCCGCAGCTGCCATAAACGTTTTCACTGCCAGGCTGTCACTTTGATAGCTAACTGGCATTTGCGGCACCTGACCCTTAGCGTAGCCAAAGGCGGTTGCATCAACATCATGGTAACTTAGTTCATCAGCTACTAAAACATCTCCAACTTTTAAGCCCGGTTGTAAGCCCCCAGCAGACCCGGTATTAATAACGAGCTCCGGTTGGTAACAATCAATCATAAAAGCTGTTGCTAAAGCTGAATTTACTTTGCCGATACCTGATTGCGTCAGGACGACAGGTTTCCCCGCTATTTCACCACTTATATAAGATAAATGATGAATCTTTTCTTTTTTTTGATTTTCCATTTGTGCTAATAAAACCCGCGTTTCTTCTTCCATTGCTCCAATAATACCAATCATCTAACTTCCTCTTCCCTTACTAAATTACAAAAGCCAATACAAATACCAAAACAATAGCGATTATAACGGTGATAATAGCCCAATTATAAAAGGTATCTAGCTTTCTTCCTTGTTCTTTTTCTAAAAGGCGCTGTCCTGTTTCAATCGTTTTACCTGTATTGACGCTTCCTTTTCGCTGTTTTTTTCGCTTCAAACCTGCTTCGTTATTTTTCTTTTTCATCTATTTTTATCCCTGTTCTTTCATTCTTAATTGCCAATACAAGAGTGCGTAGAGAGTTTTGGCATCACAAATTTCTCCAGAAGCTTGCAAGGCTAATGCTTCTTCATAAGTACATTCTAATACTTCTACAAATTCATCTTCGTCTTGTGGCAAAGGATTTTCTACAAGCGATAACTCTTCTGCTAAGTAAATGGTAAATTTTTCATCCAAATAAGCCGGTGTCGGATACATAGTAACAATTGCTTCCCATTTAGCTGCTTGGTAATGGGTTTCCTCTTCTAATTCGCGTTTGGCAGCTTCTAGAGGGTCTTCATCTGTTGCTTCTAATTTACCAGCTGGAATCTCTACGACGGTTCGATCGAGGGGTTTGCGAAACTGGCGAACTAAAACCATTTTCCCATCTTTCGTAAAGGGAATCATTGCAACAGCACCTGGATGACGAATAATTTCACGAACAGATGTCCCACCGTTTGGTAAAGAAACTTCCAGGCGTTCTAAATGTACTAAGACACCATCAAAAATAACTTCTTTGCTAAGTGTTTTTTCTTCAAACTCCATACTAGCAACTCCCTTTTCAAAGTCTTTATTCTCATGATACCGTAATTAATAACAGGAATACAACCTGTAATCATCTCTTTCGTCATTATCTTAGTAAAATCATCCTTTTGACTGATGGCCTTAGTTCCCAATATGTTAAAATAAAGATAGATAAATATAAGTTTTATTAGGAGGAACAGAGATGTTGGCATCTATTAAAAATGTACTCTACTTTACCATTACGAATGTCATTTGTCTGATAGCATTAATCGTGCTCTTTTTCGGTTTTGGATTTGATTTTTTCACTTCGCTTGCCTTAACTTTTATTTTGGGCGCTTTTCTTTATCAAAAAGAGAAAATCAAGAATCCAAATACTACTCACCCTTCTTTAGAGCGTGTGAGCCCCGAAAAAGAAGCTTTCTATCAAGTAAAGGGATTAACAAAAGATGAGATGAATCTTTTCCGAAAAACTATGTATACAGCACGAATTGACATTTACGAAATAGAGAAAAACATTAAAAAAAACACCAAGCTTTTAGCTATAACGAGCCGTAACCATACCATGCCAGTACTAAAAGATTTTTTTAGACACATCGTTGAACAACCTAATCGTTTACACGATGTTAATACTTTTTTATACACGCAACTCCCCAATTTAAAAGAGTTAACCAGTCACTACATTGAAATAGATAGTCATCTTTCCAAGACAAAAGAAACTTATCAAATACTGGCTAAAAGCGCTGAAGCAATTGATGCACTTTGCCAACAAATAGAAAGTAGCTATCGTGACTTTATGGCTAATGACTTAAATCGTGCTGAAATAGAAATCGAACTTGCGAATTATGGACGTGAAAGCGATAATAATACTCAAGTTGTGAAAGAACCATCAGAAACTGAACTATAGGAGGAATAAGATTGGATAATGAACAGAAAGATGTCAACCAAGAATTAGAAGACTTATTAGCCAACCCTTTTACTGATCCCTTTGCTAATACAGACCAATTAGAAACAGAAAAAAATAAACTCATGAATACGAAAACAGTTGACCCACTGATTTCACGTTTGCCGGAGGAAAGCCAGCGACAAGCGCGAGCCTTAGCAGCCCAAATAGACGAAAAAAATATGTCTGCTATTATTAGCTACGGTGCAGCAGCTCAAAAAAAATTAGGTGACTTTTCACATTCCATGTTAGATCACGTTCAAAACCAAGACATTGGGGAGCTTGGAGACTCATTGAATGAACTCATGTTTAAACTGAACGAAGCTAGTCCCGCTGACTTACAAGCAGAAGACAAGAATATTTTTAGAAAAATGTTTGGTAAAGTTAGACAAAGTGTTTATGAAATTACAGCTAAATACCAACAAATTGGTGCGCAAATTGATAAAATTGCGATCAAATTGGAACACGAGAAAAACGGCTTATTAAATGATAATATTATTTTAGAACAACTTTATAAAAAAAATGAAGATTATTTTCATGCGCTCAATATTTATATTGCTGCTGGTGAAGTAAAGCGTCAAGAATTACAAGAAACGATCATTCCACAAGCAATCGAACAGGCAGAGAAGACTTCCAGTCAAATGGATGTGCAAACAGTTAATGACCTTAATCAATTTCTTGACCGACTTGAAAAACGGACACACGATTTACTGTTAACGCGTCAAATGACGATTCAGCAAGCCCCACAAATTCGCTTGATTCAAAATACAAATCAAGCTTTGGCTGAAAAAATTCAAGCTTCAATTCATACTGCAATTCCACTTTGGAAAAATCAAGTAGCCATTGCTATGACACTTTTACGTCAAAAAGATGCTGTGACAGCGCAACGACAAGTTTCTCAAACGACTAATGATCTCATGCTTAAAAACTCAGAAATGCTAAAAATTTCTGCCATTGAAACGGCTCAAGAAAATGAGCGTGGAATTATTGATATCGAGACTTTGGAAAAAACACAGCAAGACCTCATCGAAACTTTACAAGAAACGCTTAGAATTCAAAAAGAAGGCCGCTCGAAACGCTTGGATGCAGAGAAAGAATTGTCTTCTATGGAGAATCAACTCCGCGAGCAACTTTTAAATTTACAAAAAGAAGAGAACGAACGCTTAACTTAGATTTGAGTTTTTTATATTATAAACTAATATCAAGGGTTATTATTATGAATTTTAACCTATCTCCCTTATAATAAAGATATAGCCAAGTAATGCTATGACAAAAAAGTAAAGGAGGAGTTAGAATGAGTTTAATTTGGTCACTTATAGTTGGAGGCGTATTAGGCGCTATTGCAGGGTCAATTATGGGAAGAGATATCCCAGGCGGAATTATTGGCAATATTATTGCAGGTTTTATTGGTTCATGGATCGGTACTTCTCTATTAGGAGAATGGGGATTTGAAATTGGTGGATTCTACATCATACCTGCCTTAATTGGTGCCCTTGTACTAATATTTATCGTATCGTTCTTCTTAAGTAGAACAAAAAGATAAATTATAAGCAGACTTAGAGGATGGAATTTTTTATTCCATCCTCTTTTGTATAGAAAAAGGCATCGTAACTAAAGTTACGATGCCTTTGAATTTACAAAGTAGAAACTAACTATTATAGTTTAGTTACATTAGCTGCTTGAGGACCACGGTCGCCTTCAACGATGTCGAATTGAACGTCTTGTCCTTCTTCTAATGTTTTAAAACCTTCGTCTTGAATAGCTGAGAAATGTACGAATACGTCTTCTCCTCCATCAACTTCGATAAATCCAAATCCTTTTTCTGCATTAAACCATTTTACTTTACCTTGTTCCATACTTTACAGTACCTCCAAAAAATATTTTCTAGTAACTTAATGATATAAATTTTTTTACTATATTGTGCGAATATCGCAAAACTAAATAATTATCTATATTCTAAATTACTATCTTAATTATAATGAAGTTTATTTAAAAAAGCAAGTTCCTTCATTTGAAAGCGTTTAAATACCCCTGTTTTTTTCTATACCAAGATAACAATTCCTTACAAACAAAGAGAACGTCCTAAGATTTTTTCTCAGGGCATTCTCCTTAATTTTTTAAATATTCTTATACTTCTTCCTCAGGTATTAAAGCTTCCGGGAATGAGACACGGACAATATGAGCACAGCGTGCACATAAAGTTGGAGCATCTTCAATGGTACCAACTTCTGGCTTAATCGCACGGCAACGTTCACACGTTTCTCCTTTAGCATGTGTCACTTCGACAATCATTGCTTCTGGCTGTTCGGTTTCAATAACTACTAATTGTGAAACAATCAGTAGTTGTGCTAGATCAGAATCAATGGACTCAAACAAAGCAGCCGTTTCTTTATTTACCTTCAAGGTTAGATGTGCCTCAAACGATTTACCAATAATTTTCTCATTACGAGCTTCTTCTAAAGCTTTCAGAATTTGATCGCGTAGTTCAAAGAACTTATTCCATTTGGCTAAAACAGCATCTTTATCTTCTGGGAAAACTGCTTTCGGAAATTCTGCTAACTGTACATACTCTTCTTCTTCTTTTAAATACTCCCAAATTTCTTCACTGGTATGTGGAATGATTGGTGTTAATAAGCGTGTCATACTTACTACAGCGTCATAAAATACAGTTTGCATTGCGCGACGTGCTTTATTGTCTTCTGCTTCAATGTAAACCACATCTTTAGCAAAATTTAAGTAGAAAGATGATAGTTCCAGCGTACAGAAATTCATAATAGTTTGATAAATAGTTGAGAAATGGTAGTCTTCATACGCCTTTACGCAAGTATCAATCACTTGATTTAAGCGTACAAGCATGTATTGATCAACCGACCCCAGTTCTTCGTATGGAACCCGATCCTCAGCTGGATTAAAGTCTTCTGTATTTCCTACTAAAAAGCGCATCGTGTTACGAATTTTACGATAAGTTTCAGAAACTTGTTTTAGAATTTCATCACTAATACGAACATCAGATTCATAATCAACAGATGACACCCACAAACGAATGATATCGGCTCCCATATTTTTAATAACTTTTTCAGGAAGGACCGTATTTCCAATAGATTTACTCATCTTGCGCCCTTTACCATCTAAAACAAAACCTTGTGATAGCACACTCTTGTATGGTGAAACACCATTAATCGCCACACTGGTTGTGATACTTGAATTAAACCAGCCACGATACTGGTCGGAACCCTCTAAATACATATCAGCCGGAAAGGTGAGATCCTCACGAGAACGTAAAACTGCTTCATGGGATGATCCTGAATCAAACCATACATCCATGATGTCTGTTTCTTTTGTAAAGTGTCCATTTGGACTGTCTTCATGTGTAAATCCTTCTGGCAACAGATCTTTAGCTTCGCTTTCAAACCAAATATTTGAACCATGTTCGCCGATAAGTTTAGCTACATGATCAATTGTTTCTGGTGTAATGATTGGTTCACCATTCTCTGCATAGAAAATAGGCAGTGGTACACCCCAAATACGTTGGCGCGAGATAACCCAGTCACCACGATCGCGAATCATATTATAAATACGGACTTTACCGGAAGGATGAATCCAATTAACTTTTTCAACTTCGTCTAAAATATCTTGGCGGAAGTCTTCGATAGATGCGAACCACTGTGGAGTTGATCGGAAAATAACTGGTTTTTTCGTACGCCAATCGTGCGGATAACTATGTACAAAAAAGTCTAGTTTTAAAAGCAACCCTTTTTCTTCTAGTAATTCAGTAACCATTTTGTTGGCTTTATCATAAAAGACACCTTCAAAGCCCGGTGCTTCATCGGTAAAACATCCTCTATCATCAATTGGTGATAAGACATCTAAACCATATTTTTTACCAATAATATAGTCATCATCCCCATGACCAGGTGCGGTATGAACAAGACCAGTCCCTGCTTCTAGCGTCACGTGATCACCTAGCATAACTAATGATTCACGGTCATAAAACGGGTGATGAGCAGTCATATATTCCAATTCTGAACCTTGCAGTTCTTTCAAAACAGATACGGTTTCCCATCCAATTTCATTTGTAAGTGTTTCTAGAAGACCTTCGGCAACAACATATTTTTTGCCATCTGCTTCAATTTCTACATATTTAAAATCAGGATGAACAGAAATCCCTAGATTAGATGGTAAGGTCCAAGGTGTTGTCGTCCAAATAACCAGCGAAGTATCTTCATCTAGTAGACCTTTCCCATCTTTTATTGGAAAAGCAACATAAATAGATGCTGACTTGACGTCTTTATATTCAATTTCAGCTTCTGCTAGTGAAGATTCACTAGATGGCGACCAGTAAATTGGTTTTAAGCCTTTATAAATATAGCCTTTTTCTGCCATTTTACCAAAGACACGAATTTCAGCCTCTTCATATTTGGGGTTTAGAGTCACATAAGGGTTATCCCAGTCTCCTGCAACACCAAGGCGTTTAAAGACCGTACGCTGGTCATCGATCTGATTCCATGCATAATCCTCACATAGTTTTCTAAACTCAGCGTCACTCATTTCTTTACGTTTAACCCCTTTGTTCGTTAAAGCTTGTTCAATGGGTAATCCATGTGTATCCCAACCTGGAACATAGGGAGCACGGAAACCAGACATTGATTTCGCACGAACAATAATATCTTTACTTACTTTATTTAAAGCATGTCCCATATGAATCGCGCCATTAGCATATGGCGGTCCATCATGTAAGACAAAAGATGGTTTGTCAGCATTTTTCGCTTGTCGTTTTTCATATACTTGGTTTTCTTCCCAGTCTTTCTCGCGTTCTAATTCACGCACAGGTAAATTTGCTTTCATTGGAAATTTTGTTTTTCCTAGTAACAATGTTTCTTTCATTTTCATGAAATAAATCCCTCCGATAATTTATATTAAATAAAAAAAGACCTCTCCCTCGGTAAAGGGACGAAATCTTCGTGGTACCACCCAAATTTAAAGCATAAAAAAGCCTGCTTTCTCTAGAAACTGTTAACGCGGTTTAGGCGATTTTGTCTACTATCAGTATGAGTTTCAACAAAATTTTCCCGGATGATCCGCCGATTATAGGGACTGTTGACCTTCCACCAGCTGTCAACTCGCTATTCGTTTATAATCTTTGGGTGTTCCATTGATTGATTACTATGATTCTACTTTGTTTCCTCAGAAATTTCAACAGCCATGGTTTGGATATTCGTATTTTTTCCCATGATTTCTTCTAATGTCGGTGCTAGAACATCACGTTCAGGGGTCTTTGTTAGAAGGAGATTCCACTTTTCATTATTAACTAATGCAAGTTGGGACTCAATTAATGCCAGTAACGCTTGTTTAAATTGGCTGCTTTCCTGACGAACCTTTTCTGTTTCTTTCATCAACTGATTTGCTTTTTCAGCAGATTCCTTCAGTAGTTTATTGGCACTTTTTTCCGCTTCCAATAAAATAAAGTCAGCTTCCTCATGTGTATTTATTTTTAGACGGTCAGCTGCTTCTTGCGCAACTACAATCGATTTATTCAGTGTATCTTGTAGCCCCTCAAAATGGCTAACACGATTTTCTAGAAGGTTTACTTTTTTATCGAGTTCTTTTTTACTTTTGATAAGTTGCTCGAACTCTTGTTTAACACTTTCTAAAAAATTATTAACTTGCTCTTTATCATATCCACGCATTTTTATATCAAACTCTTTATGTTGAATATCTACCGGCGTTAACCCCAATCCAAACCATTCCTTTCAAAACTGTTTACTTACGAAGAACTCCTAATTCAACACGCCATTTATCTTTCTTTGACTTACCTTCTATTTCACGTAACTGAATACGACCATACCCGCGTACGGAAAGAATATCTCGTACGCCCAATTCGAAATCGGGACGATCATAGGTTGCCCAATTTAATTTCACTTTACCACCAGCTACTAAGTCTTTAGCACGTTGACGCGATATGTTATAGACTGAAGAGATGACAGTATCAATCCGTAGCGAACTGACCGTGTCATGTTCAATTTCCCAATTATCAATTGGTTTAATTAAATCTGTATAGTTTTTTTCTTCTAAACGAACTGTTGTTTTTCCAATTTTAGTCACTTGTAGAATTATAAATGAACGGATGGATTGCGCTAAATAGAACTGCCAACGCTCGCCATCTGACATAATGTCGCCGAACATTTCTCGCTTTACGCCTGCTCCCATTAAGGTACCTAAAATTTTACCATGCGTTAGCGTAGCAAATTTAATCGGGTAATTAATTTCTACGAGGTCTAGTTCAAAATCCTCTTCTTTTGGTTCAAAATAGTTTGGATAAAGAAGCGCTCTTTTACGTTCTGCATTTTGGTAGCCACCATAAAACTGGACCTTCACTTCACCTAGTTTACCCACTAACATTTCAATTATATATTGTTGCCTAGGATCTAAAAAATCTGTTAAATAAGGTACGTATTGTTCCTGTACTTGAATTAACCAAGATTCAACTAAGTCAATAAAGGGTTGCTCTTCTTTACGAAAATGCTGATACACTTGTTCCATTACTTACACCGCCTTTCCTGACTATTGGACTAAACGAATAAGAAATATCAAAACAACTTGTGCGCCATACTCGACTAATCGAAGGAAAAGAATAGCAAAAAGGACGCTAAAACTGACCATTCCAACCGATGGGATTAAACGGCGAAAAACATTTAAGTAAGGCTCAACTAATCGCGCAATAAGTTGTCCAAATTTTGAAGCAAAAGCGTTTGGTAACCAGGTCATCAAGGCATAAATAATTAATAGAGTTGAATAGGCATTGATGAGTCTGGGAACGATTGCTAATAACCAAAGCAGTATATTTACCATTCAATTTTCCTTTCTACTATCTTTTTCCGTATAATAAATAATTAATAATAGTATTTTTCTCGTTGTTCTTCTGTTTCAATACTTGTTATTTCAATTTCAGGAGGCGTGCAGAGAAAAATACCTTCGCCGATTTGTTTCATATCTCCACCAATTGCGTAGACAGCCCCAGCAATAAAATCAATAACTTTGGCTGCTTGATCATTTTCCATTCTTTTAAAATTTAAAAGAACAGATTCGCTATTGATAAGATAGTCCGCAATTTTTTCAGACTCTGAGAATACTCTGGGCTCTACAATATAAATATTAGATTTTGGGTGATCAACTTGTTTTATCATAGGGACCACTTTCACTTTGCTTTGAGAAGTTTTATTAGTTTGTCTGGTAAATACTTCCGGTTCCTGTTTATAGGTTTGAGGCTGAGTAGAGCTGCTGTCTAGGTCATCATCATCATCTACTCCAAAAAAATTACGTAAACTCGTTTTTATACTCATTTGACTCCCTCAC
This sequence comes from Jeotgalibaca dankookensis, assembly GCF_002005405.1. NCBI lineage: Bacteria > Bacillati > Bacillota > Bacilli > Lactobacillales > Carnobacteriaceae > Jeotgalibaca > Jeotgalibaca dankookensis. The sequence goes on along the minus strand of NZ_CP019728.1, from coordinate 453,871 downwards.
CTTTCAAATAAAGCAGATCCTACTCGTATAAATGTCGCACCTTCTTCAATCGCAATAGGGTAATCACGACTCATTCCCATACTTGTTTCATGACAAGGAGCATATGACAGCTTTTGAGAAGCAATAGATTCTTGTAACTCCTTTAATGTTCGAAAACAAGCCCGTAATTCGGTTTCTTGGGCATGAATGGGCGCCATCGTCATTAACCCTACCACATGAATCATTGGATAATTTTCAATTGTCTTTATAAATGCATCCAATTCATTAGGCGAAATTCCATGTTTAGATAGTTCTCCAGTCACATTCACTTGGACAAAACACGAAACAGGTTTCTCTGCACGCTTATTAATTTCTTTAGCTAAAGACTCCCGATCAAGCGAATGGAAATAATCGATTTTATTGATCACTTCTTTAACTTTCCGTGTCTGTAAAGAACCTATGAAATGCCATGTGATATCGTTTTGTTTAAAAAAACTTTTCTTTTCTAGTAACCCTTCAACGCGATTCTCTCCAAAATGACGACAGCCATTTTGGTACAGAACTTCTGTATCATTTAGGCTCTGTAATTTAGTAACCGCAACACAAATTAATGTGTCACGGTTACGAGTTACGGCATTTAAATGCGATTGAATAGCAGATTCAACACGTTGATAGTTTGAATCAATTGTCATTATTATCTCCGTCTTTTACGGAAGAATGGTGGTGTTTCTAATTCGTCATCACCATGATCTTCATCTTTAGTATTTTGGTAACGTGGGTAATTTTCTTTTGATGATGGCGCATGTGTGTCACGTACGTTTGATTCACGGCGGATATCCCAATCTCCAAACAAGTCTTTTTCTTCTTCTTGTTCGACAGCCATCTCTGGTTCTTCTTGTGTTTGAGACCCAGAATCTTTACGTGATCTAAATGGACTTCCACCACGGCTTGTTGTCTTTTTTTCTTCTTTTTTGCGGTCAGCATCAATACCTGTTGCGATAACAGTAACCATTACTTCATCGCCTAATTCTTCATTAATGGAAGTACCTAAAATGATATTAACATCACTTGTAGAAGCTTGAGCAACAATATCACTTGCGTCTTGTGCTTCAAATAGTGTTAAGTCAGAACCACCTGTGATATTAAGAAGTATTTGCTCTGCGCCATCAATAGAAACTTCTAATAATGGGGAAGAGATAGCTTTTTTAGTCGCATCAGCAGTACGGTTTTCACCAGAAGCGATACCGATCCCCATCAGAGCAGATCCTTGGTCTTTCATAACGGTATTAACATCCGCAAAGTCCAAGTTTACATATCCAGGGGCAGTAATTAAATCAGAAATACCTTGTACACCTTGGCGTAGAACGTTATCAGCTTCGCGGAATGCTTCAAGCATCGGTGTTTTCTTATCTACAATTTCAAGTAGTCGGTTATTAGAAATAATAACTAATGTATCTACATTTTGTTTCATTTCAGCAATACCTTCTGCTGCATAACGACCTCTTTTAGGGCCTTCGAAACTAAATGGACGTGTTACAACACCAACTGTTAAAGCACCTTGATCTTTAGCAATTTTAGCAACAATAGGTGCTGCACCAGTTCCGGTTCCGCCACCCATTCCGCAAGTAACAAAAATCATATCTGCTCCAGCAAGTGCTTCTGCTAATTGTGCTTCGCTTTCTTCAGCTGCCTTACGACCTACATCAGGGATTGAGCCTGCGCCCAGTCCTTTTGTTAATTTTGGCCCAAGTTGGATTTTCATTTCAGCTTTTGAAGCATTTAACGCTTGTGTATCTGTATTGGCAACGATAAACTCAACGCCTTTGACACCTTCTGCAATCATTCTATTGACAGCATTTCCACCTGCGCCACCAACACCGATTACTTTAACTTTTGCGCCACCACTCATGATTGAATCGAATTCTAATTCCATTATATATCCTCCTACGTATCTTTAAGTTACTGAATTATTCAAAAATTGACTGGAAGAATTGTTTTACTTGGTCAAAAAACGACTGACTTTTTGATCGTTCGCGTTCTGGCTCTTCTTCCACATAAGTTGGTTCCGTGTGAACCACTGGTTGTTTCCGTTCTTGAATCGGAATAACTTTAGGTTCAGACTGTCTGTTTTTGACTGATTGTTTTTTTGCCACCAGGTTAATTTCATCTTGTTCACCTGTATATTTAATTAAACCAAGACTTGTTGCAAAAATTGGATGACGCATTCCCATTTGTTCAGGAACATAATGCTTAACATTCAATTCAAATATTTCTTCAGCTAGTTCAATTATCCCAGGAATAGCCGACCCGCCTCCGGTTAAGATAATCCCACCAGGTAAGTCACGCGCTTCAACTTGGTCGAGCGCTTTCTTAACAGTTTCAAAAATCTGCACTAACCGTGCCTCGATGATTTCAGCTAAATACTTTTCATCTGCTCGCATTGGTTCATCTTTTCCAATAACTTCTACTGGGAAGAATTCCTCATCGGATGCATCTTCAGGGATGGCACAACCAAATTCACGTTTGATGTATTCCGCGTTGTCCATTGTTGTATTTAAGATAATAGAAATATCTTTGGAAACAAGATTGCCACCTTGAGGATCGACATAAACAAATTTCAACTGGTCATCATGTATGACTGATGCTGTTGTCTGTCCGCCTCCTAGATCAATTAAAATCGTTCCAAAATCGCGTTCGTCTTTACTCATCGCAACGCTTGCAGTCGCTAATGGTTGAACGACCATATCTTCTACAACCAGCCCAGCTCTTTCCACACAGCGCTTAATATTATGGACAACTGTTTTAGGTCCAGTTATCATATTGGCATATAATTCTAACCTGACACCAATCATGCCACGCGGATCTCGAATACCGTCAAAGCCATCCACGATAAATTCTTCTGGAATGATGGAGATAATCTCTCTATCAGGAGTAATCGAGCGTACTTTTGCAGCAGCGAAAACATTTTGGACATCACTGTCTGTAATCTCTTTATCTTCACTTGTGACACCATACATGCCATGACAGGGTTCAATACTAATTTGGTTACCAGGAATCCCAACGACAACATTCTTTATTTTTTTGTTTGCTTTCTTTTCAGCTTGTTCAACTGCATTTTTTATGGACGTAACTGTTTCATCGATATCCACAATAACGCCTCTGCTGAGTCCTTTAGATATTTCATTTCCGACTCCAATAACGTTTAACTGATTATTTGCATATTCCGCCACAACTACTTTTATTGAAGTGGTTCCAATATCTAAACTGACAAATAAACCTTCATTCTTCATGTTTATTGAAACCTCCGTTTGCTAATGCTTTCGCAGAATCGCGATAATAATGTGACCATTTTTATTGATTTTATAAAATTACTTATACCCTACCTATTCTAGCACAAATTTTTAGTTTTTTTAAATATTTTAGTGATTATTCACTAGATTCCAGTTCTAAATCAATTTCTTGAGTTGTTTCCGAATCAAATGGTGTAAAAAAGGCGCCGACTTCCATGTCAATTGTCCCTTTTTTATCTTTTAGTGTTTGGGCCATAGCGGGGTAATAAATAATCTTTTCTGCGAAATCATTGATATTCGCAGTAATATAATTACCGTCGTTCATGTATAAACTAATCTTGTAAGGATTTTGTTTCGTACCTTCATAAGTAATTTCAGAAATGCTATTTTGTACCTCTTCATCTATCGTTTGAAACGCCGTAATAAATTGATTGAGTAGAGGGCCTTGCTCAAAATGAGAGAGAATCGGATTATTTCCGATGGGCACCTGATGAAATTCATCTAGTATACTGCCATTTTCAAGTACACTATGATAACCGTTTGCTTGGTCTAAATAAGCGATTGTTTCAAATTCTTCAACCTCTAAAACAATGTCATGGAGTTCCTCTCTTTTGACTTGAACTGCTTTGACCTTTGGAAGTGTTGAAATGATAGCTGCTTCTACCGCTTGGCTGCTCGCTAGTGTCCCAATCGTTGTTTGATGGCGACTGATTTGACTGGCATCTAGTACGAGCTGTTCTGGTAGCTGCTCTACTCCCTCTACATAAACGTCATTTACTTTTCCATAGGGAGAGATGAGGAAACCAGTAAACATGAGACCCAAACTAAATCCGGCGTATAAGCCAATATATTTTTTATTCGTCTGTCTTATCCGTTGATCTCTTCTGGGCCGTTTTGCTCCTACTTTTTTCAACATCTTACTAACCTCCTTACTTACTCGATTAAAGATTGGATCACCTTAAATAGGCGATCTGCTGCATCGGGTACTCCTAGGCTAATTGCTTGTTGTGACATTTCCATTCGAACTTGGTCATCTTGTAACAAAGAATCAATTTTCGAAAAGAGGCTATCACCTGAAAGGGCCTCTTCTTCAATAATTTGAGCTGCGCCTTTTTTTGCCAGACTTTCAGCATTTTTTAATTGATGGTTAGCTGTGACATAAGGACTAGGAATTAAAACGCTGGGAATACCTAAGGCTGTCAATTCTATTAGAGTTGTTGCACCACTGCGACAAACAACCAGATCTACACTACGAAATAAAGCGGGCATGTTATCAACATAGGGAACGACTTTTACATTGTCTACTACCGAATTTAACCCCGATAATTGTGTCTTAATCTCTTCATAATGCCTTTGCCCGGTTACTAAAATCGCTTGATAGGCTTTTCCTTCAAAAAAAGGAGCAGCTTCCACCATTGACTGATTGATTTTTTCTGCTCCACGACTCCCGCCAAATACAAGAACCGTTGGTAAGTCATCTTTTAAATGAAAGGTACTTAAAGAAGTAATCTCTTCGCTATCAACTACTTCTTGAGCACGAGGATTTCCAGTATAAACAACTTTTTTTGCATACTTAGAAAAATCTGAACGAACATCCTCAAAACAAATAGCAATGTTATTAACATAAGGCGCTAAAAACTTATTAGTCACACCAGCGACTGAGTTCTGTTCGTGAATGATTGTAGGAATATCAAGTCGGTGAGCGGCATAAAGAACAGGTGCGCATACATATCCACCAGTCCCTACTACAACGTCTGGTTTAAACGCACGAATAATTTTTTTTGATTTTTGAACACTTGTTAGCATTAAGTAAAGGGTTTTTATATTTTCTAAGGAAAAAGAACGACGCAAGCCTTGGATTTCAACAGATTGAAATTTAAGACCCGTTTTAGGAACAATCGTACTTTCTAAACCACGCTCTGTGCCTACATATAAGAATTCTGCTTGAGGATCTTGCTTTTTTATTTGACGCATCAAGGCCAATGCTGGGTATATATGTCCACCCGTCCCGCCTCCTGATAAGAGAATTCTCATTTTATGCCTCCTCCTTTTCTTTTTCTAACAGACCTTCGACAGCTTGGATAAAAACGTCCCCACGCTCTTCAAAGTTTTTATATTGATCCCAGCTTGCACAAGCCGGAGACAATAAAATAATATCACCAGAATCACTTATTTGATAAGCTTTAGGAACGGCCGCTGCGACATCTTCAACTTCTATAATTGTTTCGATCCCCGCTTGTACCGCAATATCTTTTAGTTTTTTTGCTGTTTGACCAAAAACAATCATAGCCTTGACGTTCGTGAGATATGGAATTAAAGCATCGAAATTATCCCCACGATTCAGTCCGCCAGCCAGAAATATAATTGGTTTATCAGGAAAACTTTCTAAAGCTGTTTGCGCTGCTAAAATGTTTGTGGATTTAGAGTCATTGTAGAAGGAACGTTCCTTTATTTCTGTTACAAATTGGATGCGGTGTTTTACGCCTCCAAACGCCGCTAAAGCTTCAAATATTGATTGGTTACTAGCACCTTTTATTTTAGCTACTGCTAAAGCAGCCAAAGCATTTTCGATGTTATGAATACCGGGTACACCGATGGCTTCTACCGGCATTATTTTTTCTTCTTTAAAATAGAGCCAATCTTCTTTTACATAAGCTCCTTGCAATAAAACTTCTTTACGAGAAAAAGGAATAATTTTTGCTTGGCTAGTTTGCGCCAGTTCTTGTAGCTCTTTTTGGTCCCAATTCAAAATGAGGTAATCTTCTGGAGTTTGATTCATAGTTATACGCCATTTAGCAGCAACATATGCCTCACGGGAGCCGTGGTAGTCTAAATGTGAAGACGTAATGTTCGTAATGACAGCGATATGGGGATGAAAGGTATCAATTCCCATTAGTTGAAAACTTGACAACTCCATGACAACATCGTCTTCAGGTAAAGCTTCTTTTGAAATGGTTGTTGCTGGGATACCAATGTTGCCAGCTTTATAAGCAATACCAGATTGACGATTTAAGTTTAATATTTCATGAACCATAGTCGTTGTAGTCGTTTTTCCGTTCGATCCGGTAATCGCAATTATGGGTGCTTTGATAATTTCATAAGCGAGTTCTATATCCGTAAAGATTGGAATTCCCAATGATAAAGCTTGCTTTATCATCTCGTTAGAATAAGGAATACCCGGATTTTTAATGACAAAAGAGAAGGTGTCATCCAATAAATCAGTTGGATGGTAGCCAGATACAACGGGAATACCAGTTGCTAGGAGTTCTTGTGCATCTGCATTTTCTGATAAATCCTTTGCGTCATTGACGGTAACATCTGCTCCTAGTTCATGCAGTAATTTTGCAGCATGAAACCCACTCACAGCTAAACCAAGAACCAATACCTTTTTATTTTTAAACCGATTACGTTCCAACATCCTACTACCTCCTTATAGAATTAACAAAAGGCCCAGTATAGCTCCTACTAATCCAACTAGCCAAAATGTAATAACTACTCGCCACTCACTCCAACCACTCATTTCAAAATGATGATGGATTGGACTCATTTTAAAAATACGTTTCCCTCTTAATTTAAATGAACCTACTTGCAAAATAACACTCGCTGTTTCAATGACAAAGATAAGACCAATTATCAATAAAGACCATTCTTGATGCAAAGCCAGAGAAACCACTGCAAGCCCGGCCCCTAACGATAAGGACCCAACGTCTCCCATAAAGATTTTGGCCGGCTTTTTATTAAAGAAAAAGAAACCAACTAAGCCACCAATAATGACTAGACAGAAGAGTAATACTTCAATTTGATTTTGTAGATAAGCAATATAAGCATAGGCACTATAAGCGATTGTTGCTGTTCCAGCTACCAAACCATCTAAGCCATCCGTTAAATTCACTGCATTTGAAAAGCCAGTAATCCATATGATAGTAAAAATGGCAAAAAGTAACCAATTTGCAACTGAACCAACAAAAGGTAAACTTAAAATCGGTTCTGATCCACTAAAATAAAACAGCATGACAAAAATTGCAGACCCAGCAAGCTGAGCGATAAATTTTTGTTTTGAGGTTAGTCCTTCATTCTGTTTTTTAAAGACTTTTATAAAATCATCCCAAAAACCGATAACGGCAAAAAACAAGAGGACAAAAAGCAACATAAAAGTGGAAACATTTAAGACGTTTTGCCAAAATGCCATACCAATTAAAATAATTGCCGCCGATAAAACAAAAATGGCACCTCCCATAGTGGGAGTTCCTGATTTTACTTCATGCCATAATGGCCCTTCTTCTCTTGTCGTCTGACCAAATTGACGCATTCGCAAATACCCTATAAATATCGGCATAATACTAACCGTTAGTGCAAAACTAAATACTGGTGGCAATAACATTTCTGTCCAGTGCATATTAAATTCTCCTTATTTAAACTACTTATTCGAGTTGTTTTTATTATTCTAAAGTAATATGGATTGTCTTTTTGGTATCTAAAAGATAGCCAGCTGGTAAATCTTGTTCACTAACAAATCCTTCTCCTTTAAATTGAAAATTAACACCTGTTAATTCAGAAACTTTTAAAACATCATCACGGGACCAGCCACTCACATCTGGCATCGTCATTGCTCCTTCGGTCATCAATATAATCCTTTGGTTAAGTAAGGTTGGAACCATTTGTGCCGGATATTGTTGGACAATACGACTGCCGGTACCAATTGTGCTAATTAAACCAAAGCCATCTTCTTCTAACTTTGTAATGGCTTCTTCTTTTGATAATTGAGTGACTTTGGGAATTTGTGCTTGAACTGTTTCTTCTTGATCCTCGTTACCTAATTGTGCATAGGACACTGCCCGTGTCATTAAAGGATTGAAAACTTCTGATAAATAATCGACGAAAACTTTCGGTTCATTATTTTGTGGAAGTTCCAAAGTAACATATAAAATATACTCTGGGTCTTCGATTGGAGCAAAACCAATTGCTGAATAGAGGTATTCGTAAGTACCTGTGTAGTACATCCCAGTTTCGGGATTTACTAATTCAGCTGTCCCTGTTTTTACACCTACTCGTGCATTATCAATTTGATAAGCAGAGGCTGTTCCGTAGTCTGTATAAACAACTTCCGTTAAATAATTCAAGACAGCTTTTGCTGTTTCAGGGGTGATAGGAGATGCTAATTCTTCTGGTTCTATTTTTTGTACTTCCTTTGTTTTTGGGTCAACAATTTTGTCAATATAGTGAATTTTCATCATCGTTCCGCCATTGGAAATCGCGGTGAAAGCTTGTACTAATTGGAAAGGTGTGACCGTTACACCTTGGCCAAACGCTGTATTGGCTTGTTCTAAGGGATAATCGAAATTGTAGTGACCTTTCGCTTCATTGGACAGTCCCGAATTCGTGCTTGTTGAGATACCAAATGCTTGCATATAAGATTCCCAAACATCAAAGCCCATTTTTTCAATTAATTTTACCACTGCCACATTACTTGAACGAGCGAATCCTTCTAAATACGAGATTTCGCCCCAGCCAATTTTGTTAAAATCTGAAATAATTCCACCTTCAACAGCAATAGAACCAGACTGATAGGTTTCCTGCGGCTGAAAGACACCTTCATTTATAGCTGCAGCGATTGTGAGAACCTTGAAGGTTGACCCAGGTTCAAATGTCTCCTCTACGAGCAAATTTTGCCATTTCAGGTCAACGCCCTCCATTGTGGTTGCATTAAAACTTGGTCGTTGCGTTGCCGCCTCAATTGCACCTGTTTTAGCATTTACGAGCATTGCAGTCATGGATTTGGGTTCTGACTCTTCAAATGCAGTAGTTATAAGAGATTCTAAATAGGTTTGCAACCGTAAGTCCAAAGTCATATAAATATCCTTACCATCCGTTGGCTCTTCCAAAATCATCTCCATACCAGGTAAAGCATAACCTTGTGAATCTTGTTGTCTTATAACTTCGCCATCGGTTCCTTTTAATTGTTTATCAAATTCTTCTTCAACGCCCATAAAACCAGTCAACACTTGATCAGCTGCTTCTTTCGATTCCTCACTAATAGCAGCGTATCCAACCAAATGCGAAGCAAAAACTCCATTTGGATAGAGTCGAGAAGGTGTCTCTTGGAAGACAATTCCTGGTAGCTTCTCTTCTTCAATTTTAATTTTTTCGCCATACGTTAAATTCATACCCGGTTCACCAAATTCAACTTGGTCTCTTTCTGTTTGATTCAAAATTTCTAATAATTCACTTTTACTCAAGTCAATATGCTTCGCTAATGCTTCTGCCGTTTTTTCTTTCTCAATAATGTGATTAGGTTGGTCTTCATTGCTCCATTTATCAGTTAAAACACCGATTAATGAATAAGAAGTAGCATCCAGAGCAATTGGATTCCCACCTATATCATAGATAGTTCCCCTTTTTGCTGGTAGAATGCTACTTCTAGTATACAAGTTCTCAATCCGTTCACTTAAATTTTCGCCATTCACTGTTTTCGTCATCATAATCATTGAAAACCGGGTAGCAAAGATAAGAAAGATTACTCCGGTGAAGAGCATTAAAACACGCGTCATATTACGTCGGTTTTTTTGCGGATTGTTATTATTTTTCATCTCATGACATTCCTTACGTTTGCTTCATTCATTTCAAGACCCATCGTCTCAGCAATTTCCATAATTCGACTATATTGAGATAACTCTTGAACTTCTTGTGATAAATTATCATTTTCCATTGAAATAACTAAACTGCGATCCTGTAAATCCTGTAATTGACGATTCTGATTAGAAATAGTCACTTGTGTCAATAAACTTAAGAAAACTAAAATAATTGCTGTAATCATAATTGCGACAAGTGCGGTAATTTCTTTGCTCCATTTTTTATATTTCCGGCGTGGTGCGGTTACGGTAGGGTTAACAGGAACAGGATGTGGGTTTGGGTTTGGGTTTTGGATTTCGACAGCTTGATTGTATACTTGTTCCGCATATTCTGATGTTGCCACAGAAAACATTCCTTTCTATTAGCCCATACATATTAAAACAAACTGCATCGACCTATTTTTTTCTTCGTTCAATCACTCTCAGTTTTGAACTCTGCGAGCGCTTATTCTGATTGAGCTCATTTTCACTTGGTAAAATGGGTTTTCGATTGATTAGTTTATAATCAACTTCCATTTGCGAAGGTAAGAGTGGCAAGTTAGCTGGAATTTCTTCCCTAGATGAAACTTCTTTAAACATCGTTTTAACAATACGATCTTCTAGTGATTGGAAGGTAATAACACTGATTCTTCCTCCAACGTTCAGTAAATCCAATGCATCTTCTAAAGACTCTGCAATGGCACCTAATTCATCGTTTACAGCAATTCGTAAAGCTTGGAAAATCCGTTTGCCTGGGTGTCCACCCTTTCTTCGAGCAGCTGCTGGGATACTATCACGGATGATATCAACGAGTTCACTTGTTGTCTGGATTGGCTTGTCTTCACGAATACGCTCAATTCGACGCGCAATTTGCTTGGAAAATTTTTCCTCTCCATAACGATAAAATATTTTTACTAATTTTTCATAAGACCATTCATTCACGATTGTGTAAGCCGTTAACTCTTGATCTTGATCCATACGCATATCTAAGGTTGCATCAAATCGATAACTAAAACCTCTTTCCGCTTCATCAAGTTGCGGAGAAGATACACCCAAATCATAAAGGATGCCATCAACACTAGTGATGCTTCTGTTTTCTAATTCTTCTCTTAAGTTTCTGAAATTAGATTTAATCAAGGTGACTTGCCCTTTTTCAATATAAGTAGCTAATTCGCGTTCAGCATTTTCAATCGCAACACGATCTTGATCAAAGGCGTAGAGATGCCCCTCTTCATTTAATTTTTCTAATATTTTAAGGCTGTGACCGCCACCACCTAGTGTACAATCAACATAAATACCGTTTGGTTTGATTGCCAAGCCTTCTATCGCTTCTTCTAAAAGAACGCTATAATGTTCATATTCAGTCATTTTTACACCTACAATCCGAAATCAATCATATTTTCTGCAATTTCTTCAAACGTTTCTTCTGCTGCTTCAGCAAAACTTTCCCATTTCTCACTACTCCAAATTTCAATACGGTCTGAAACACCAATAACATGACATTCCTTTTGTATGTTGGCGTATTCAAGTAGGGTTTTGGGAATATTAATTCGACCTTGTTTATCTATTTCTACTTCAACCGCAGCTGAATAGAAAAAACGAACGAAGGAGCGTGCATCTTTTTTAGCGAGTGGTAACTGCTTTAATTTATCTTGAAGGACCTGCCACTGACTCATGGGGTAACCAAATAAACACCCGTCTAGTCCTCTCGTTAAGACGAGAGATGGGCCTAATTCTTCCCTAAATTTTGCCGGTATAATAATTCGGCCTTTTGTATCCATATTGTGTCTATATTCGCCCATCAACATGAAAATCAGCCCCCACTACTAATATAATTTTAGTCTACCACAATCCCCCACTTCCCACCACTAAAATTCTATAGAAATGAAAAAAACAACATTTCGATTTTTAATCTCACGTTGTTTTTTTATTAAATAAAAAATATATGAAGTTTTCATAATAGCTTATCCTCTTATAAATTGAATTATTCTTGCAATTACAATGCCATAGTAACTGAGAAAACCGACCAAAAATGATAGTTTGAAAACAACTGATATAATTTTATTTATAGGCTTTTTATTTTGCTTTTTTTCAAAATAAAATGTAATCAAGAGTCCGCTTAAACAAATTAAAAATAAATAATATGGCAGAATACTAAAAGAAAGCAAACGCACGCTTAAAATGTGCATTCCAACTAGAATAATTGGAAGTACTACATCCGTAACAGATAGTCTAAAATGATCCTTATAACGCAAATAAGGTTTAAAGAAAAAATGAATCAATAATATTTCTGCAATCGGAATGATATACAGAAAAACTTCTAACAAATCGAACCTGCTCACTTTTTACACATCCTCACGTATATTCATCCTTTTCATTTTACAATGAATTAATCAAAAAGGCACGGTCTATTCGCTTAAATTTAAACACAAAAAAACAGAAGACTAGTGTCTTCCGTTTTTAGTGGATCTTATATCCTTTATTATGCTTCTTTTGAAACAATTTCTTTGCCGTCATAGTGACCACATGAAGCACACACGTGATGGCTCTTTTTGAATTCGCCACAATTTGGACAAAGTGTCATGCCTGGAACTTCCAATTTGATATGTGTACGTCTTTTCGCTTTACGCGCTTTAGATGTTCTTCTTTTAGGTACTGCCATTTCCTTACACCTCCCTGTATTGTTTGCTGAATGAATCAGCAATCGAGCATCAATCTAAGTTTTCTTCGTCTTCAAGAAGTGCCTTTAATCCTGCGAAGCGCGGATCATCTTGCTCTTCTTTTTCCTTCGCTCTTTGTTGCTCGTAGTCATCTTCTGTAACGACACTCCAACTTTCGCCTTGCGGCATACGACCAGATGCTATTTCTTCTGCCGTTAAAACTTGGACAGGAATTGAAAGTAGAATCATGTCTTCGATAGCTGGAACTAAATCGATCTCACCGTTTTCGATTGGAATAATGACATCTTCTGGGTTATCAAAACCATCGATATCTTCCTCATCTTCTACGTAAGTTTCAAAAATCGGAACAGTTAACGCTAGCTCTACTGGCTCCAAAGAACGTGACGAAGGTAGGGTGATCGTATAATCGATCTGGAAATTGGCCAGTACGGATTGGTTTTCATATAATAAAAAGCCAGTTGCTTTAATATCTGAAACTGCCAAAATTTCGTTATCCCTCTTCATCAATGACGCTTCCCGATTAACCGTTTCTGAAAAATAAACGGGTTCATCTCGATGTTCTTTGATTTCTTTTAAGGTCCATTTCATTTATTTCACCCCTAAAATAACAAATTGAATTATACTAGTCAAAAAATTGTTTGTCAATGCTTTTTCCTTTACAAGCTCATATAAAAATAATTATGCTATGAAACCATAATAGGAATACGACTAAAATTTTGTTCTTTTCCACTTGGCAAAATATAAATACGGTCAGCACGAATTTCTACTGGTAATAAAGATGCCGTCTTTTTATTTAAATTCGTGACTATTGTTAAATCCCTTTGGTGCTTCAGTTGATTTAAATAAGCTTGTCCTTTTTTATTAAAACCAAGTATGCGCAAAACAGGTTCATTCTTATAGAAAGAAAGGACTTCTTCTTTTTTTATTCCTAAGAGAACATACAAACAAAGTCTCTGTAAACGAACCCAAGTCCAACGTTTATTTTTTACCAAACCAATAAAACTCGCAAAAGAATCTGCCTGTTTAATTTTATCTTTCAGCCTGTACTCAATGCCTTCTTCCATCTGATAAATAGATTGCAAGTCAGCATGGCTCTGTAAGATGATTTGGTACCTTAGGAAAGGCCAATATTTTTCCCAATCAAGGGGTTCTAAAACTTTTAGTGTCTTTGCATTCGGAACCCACTGTTCAAGATTATCATATTCCTTAGCTAAGAGCAATAAACGTAAACTCGTTCCACTGGCAAAATGAGTAGAAACTGCTTGTTGGGCATGGTGGTCAGCGCCACGTCTTAATATAGCAAGAGCTTGCATCGGATGTGGATAAGAAACATTCTCTTTTAGATAAGCAAGCGCTAACTGATTATTAGGTTGCTCTAAAGCAATACGCGAAGGCTTCATTACTTTCTGAATAGCCTCATTCATCTGAACGGCATAAGAACGGCCATCATTTTTTACTTGATGGAATGTTTGATTAATTGTAGCTTCTTGTTCAACTAATGCTTGAGCTAGTTCTGAAAACTCTTGAGATGATCCATTTTCCGCTCCAAAAGCAATCCAGTCACAGGCTAATGCCTGTAAAATTCTCACTCCAGATTTCGCAAAAAGATCACTCGCCTGTGCACTGCCCAAGACAGGATTTTCAACTACCAAATCAGCCCCGTTTTCCAAAGCTGCTCGTGCTCGTTGCCACTTATCAAAGATAGCCGGTTCACCTCGTTGAGTAAAGTTTCCACTCATCGCTACGGTTAAAATATCTGCCCCTGATTGACGACGTGCTTCTTGTAGGTGATAAGCATGCCCACTATGAAAAGGATTGTATTCTGCTATAATACCACAACTCTTCATCAGTACTTCTCCCCTTACAGTGCGAAACTTATTTTTGACAAACAAAAAACCAACGGGGACTTTCTGCTTCCACAGTTGAACGACCAAAATCGGAACTTACTTCAACTGTTTCAAATCCTGCTCGTTTAAGTATTTTTTTGTAAACATCTATTTCGAATACCCGTTCTTGATGAACTTCTTGGAGACGATTAAATGTCCCGTTTTTATTCGGAACAAAGAAAGTTAATACATGCTCCACTGAGTTTTCAAGGTCTCCTTCAAAGCTTTCCCACAAGAAAACATCTTCTTGGTCTTGATAGATATATTGGTAACCTGGGAATACTTCTCGCATTTGATAGAGTGAATGAACATCAAATAGAAACAAACCATCTTCTTGAAGATTTTTATAGACACCATCAAAAACATCCTGCAAATCTGCTTCATTATCTAAATAACAGAGTGAATCTGAGAAGCATGTACATAAATCAAACTTACCTACTTGACCTATATCACGCATATCACCTTGTATAAGGGAAAAATTGACACCTTCAGCGATCATTCTTTCATTGGCGAGCACAAGCATATCATCAGACAAGTCAAATCCGGTTACCTCATGACCCGCTTTAGCAAGTTGAACTGCAACCTGTCCAGTTCCACATGCGAGTTCTAATATTGATAATGGTTTTGAATGCGCCCTGTAACGGGCAATAAAAGCCATCCAATCATCATATACCGTCTGGTCCATCACTTTATCATAGAAGTGAGCAAAAGTTTGGTAGCTCATTGTTCATTTATCATTCCAGTGATATCGACAAGTGGTGCTTCACTCCATAATTTTTCTAGATTATAATAGGAACGTTCTTCCGCATTAAAAACATGGACAATCACGGTATTTAAATCAATTAAGGTCCAGTTTCCAGAGTTCTTTCCTTCTTGATGAAGAACTTCCATATTATTTTTGTGAGCAGCTTCTAAAACACCATCAACAATCCCGTGCATTTGGCGTTCATTGCGCCCGTTCATAATAACAAAATAATCGCCTAAGGATGTTAATCCCCGAACATCTAAAACCATAATATTTTCTGCCAGTTTATCATCGGCAGCTTTAACAATTATTTCTAATATTTCCTCATTATTCAAATTCTTTCAACCTCCATTAGTTACACCCATTGATTATAGACCTCTAGTGTTTCAGGATAAATTTTCTTTTCATTTTCAACTAAATGTAAAAGCGTTTGTATCACTTTATATCGGACAGCACGATCTATATTTTTATCAGCTAATCTACGTGCTTTTTTTACTCCAGGGAACTTTCGACCTTCTTCAATATAGTCGGCGATAAATAAAATTTTGCCCACGAGTGACATCTCTCTGCCACCAATCGTGTGTTGGGAGATAGCCGTTAGAATCTCTGGATTTGTTATACCGAATTTTTCTTTTGCAAAATAGGCCGCCATAGGACCATGCCAGACATTACTCCCATAAGCTAACATTTCATCATCGATATGTGCTTCTTTTTGTAACTTTTTAACTACCTTTACGTCTAAATCTTTGGCATAGTCATGTAAAAGCGCTGCTAGTTGACACGCTTCCTTATCAGCATGGTATTTTTCAGCCAATTCTAATGCCTTTTCTTCCACCCTTAAAATATGTTCGAAACGTGTTTTTTTAACTTGTTTTTTCAATTCCTTCAGTATATCAGCGCGTTCCCAACTTGTGTAAGAATTAATCAAGATAAAGCCCTTCTTCCATCATGTACTGTTCAACTGCTTCGGGGACAAGGTACCGAACAGATTGACCGTTTCGAACCATCTTTCTGACCTCGGTAGAACTGATTGCTACTTCAGGTGAGTCGACCCATATAATAGGATAAGGACTTATTTTTTCGTATCCTGGACGGGCAACACCAACAAAATTAACCATCGTAACAAGCTCGTTGATTCGATGCCACTTAGGCAAATACTCAACCATATCGCCTCCGATAATAAAGTAATAATCGGTATGAGGGTGACGCCTTATAAGCTCCTCCATAGTATCAATGGTATAACTCTTCCCACCACGCTCTAACTCAATTGTTTCGAGCTCAAAAAGAGGATTACCCGCAATACTGCGCTTGACCATCTCAGAACGATGCCTTCCAGCGATGAATGGTTTTCTATCAATATGAGGGGGTTCTGCATCAGGCATAAAATAAACTTTATCTAAACCCAATTTTTTACCAGCTTGCTCTGCCATAATTAAATGACCAAAATGAGGGGGATTAAAAGTCCCCCCTAAAATTCCTACTCGTTGACGTTTTTCTACCTCTTCATGGGCTTGCGTTTCTTCTAACACAAAAAATTGCATTTTTTCAACAACACTTAACAAACTAACCATGTTCCCGTCACCTTCCGTTTTAAGCTATATCTTCTTAACTTGTGTGGAGATGTTTTGGTTTTTTTCTTTCGTTGATTCACGGAAAAAGATAATTGTTTTACCAATTTGTTGAACGATCAATGCATCTGTACGATCTGCTACTTGTTCTGCAACATCTCCAACTTCTTCATCTGTATTTTGTAATAAATTAATTTTTATTAACTCACGTTTTTCGAGTGCTTCATCGATCGAATGAATAATCTCATCCGTCAATCCTGCTTTTCCAATTTGAAAAAGCGGTTGTAGATGGTGTGCTTCTTTTTTTAAAAACTGCTTTTGCTTTCCTCTTAAATTCATGTTTTCACTCTTTTCTATATAATGGATTCGCGAATAACCGCATCTACGCCTTCAGGCACCCAAGCAGCGATTTTCCCTGGTTTGTGGACAGCAATCCATCCAAGTCCTGAAAAGACAATGTCGGACGGTTCTTTGACCATATACTCGCGTTTAACTAAGTCTGGGAAGCTAGGGCTATCTTTTTCGTTAGGTGGTTGCAATAAACCACCTTTATGTTTCTCATAAAAGGCACTTGCATTTTCTAATTTTGTACGATGAATTTTTAAATCATTATTAAAGTAACACGTAAATGAAGCCCGTTCGCCGCTAATATAATCAAAACGAGCAATGCCTCCTAGGAATAAGGTCTGTCCGGGATTAAGTTGATAGGTAACTGGCTTCAATTCTTTTTGTGGCGATACTAAATTCAAATCCTTTTCTGATAGGACATGAGCAATTTGATGATGATGGATAATACCTGGTGTATCAATTAAAAAAGTACCATCATCAAGTGGAATACGAATTTGATCTAAGGTCGTTCCAGGAAAACGTGAAGTTGTAATAATATCTTCTTTATTTCCAGTAGCCGCTTTAATAATCTGATTCATGATGGTTGATTTGCCGACATTGGTTACTCCAACCACATAAACGTCTCGTCCCTCACGGTATTTTTCAATCATTTCTAGTAAGTCATCTATATTCGTGGCTTTTTTTCCACTTACTAACATAGCATCAATAGGACGTAATCCAGCTACGCGCGCTTGCTTCATCATCCAGTGCTTAATCCGTGATGGTTTAATAGACCGTGGTAACACATCAACTTTATTTCCAACCATTAAAACAGGATTATTTCCCACAAAACGATGTAAGCCGGGAATCATACTCCCATAAACGTCAAAAATATCAACCACCTTCACTACTAATGCTTTCTCTTCACCGATACTATCTAGCATAGCTAAGAATTCATCGTCAGTTGCGAATACTTTTTCAAGTTGATTATAATGACGTAAACGGAAGCAACGCTGACAGAGTACTTGCCCAGATTCTAATCCTTTGGCTAATGCACTAGCCGGTGTATACCCGCGCAATGTTTTATCTTCTGTTTGTATTTTAGCCCCACAACCAATACAATATAGTTCTTCTTCAGTCACATTCATTCCTCCATTTCATGTCAGGATTTTTTTTCAATAAATACCGCATGATGTATCTTTCTATAAAACGATTCAAGCGTGTATTCCAAGCATCCGAGTCAATGATAGGTCGTACTAAAATCGTACGTACCCCAGCTCGATTTGCCCCTTGAATATCTGTAATCAGTTGGTCACCAATCATAACACACTCCTCAATTGGTACTCCAATCTTCCTAGAAGCTCTTTTTATCCCTGCCGTAAGAGGCTTAAAAGCACGCGATACATAACCTAACCCCAAAAGTTCTGCTACAATTTTAACACGTTTATTACTGTTGTTTGAAACAATAACAACAGGGATTTCATGGGCTTTTAAATTTTTAATCCACTCTCTTAATTCTGGTGTACCATTGGGGTTATTCCAAGCTATCAAGGTGTTATCCAAATCTGCAAAAACCGCTTTAATATTATGTTTTTTTAGCATCTCCGGTGTGATTTGATAAACCGTTTCAATCATCCAATCAGGCTTAAATTGTTCCAGCATAATTTCTCCTCGTTCTGTTTATTTTCAGCAATTAATTGTACCCTTATTATAAGAGAATAGCAAAGAAAGACAAGAAGAGCGTTACCAAGTCTATCTCCTTTATAAAATGACCGATTCTTTCCCACCAACATGTGTTATATGCGTCCGACAACGTGGAAGCTCTATTTGTAAGCGTTCTCGAAGATTCCTTGCATATTCACGAGAAATCATTGTCATAACGGCTGTACCTGCCCCACTTATATATGTTCCATAGGCTGCTTCCTCATGGCCAATTGAACGAACGTGATTAAGTTCTGGTATTAATTTAGCTCGATAGGGTTCATGAAAAATATCTGACTCTATCATTTTACCTGCCGTTATTAAATTTCCCTTTTGTAAGGATGCTAATAAAACGTTTGCTAAACTACTCACTTTAACAGCCTGTTTAAACGGCAAATTTGTTGGCAAAACGGTTCGACTTTGAATGGTTTTTAATTGATGTTCTGGTACACAGACAACCATCGCTACATCTAGAAAAGGAATTTTTTTCCAGTAAACACGGTCATCCAATACTGCTCTTACAACAAATCCCCCAACGATTGCAGGCGTAACATTATCTGGATGTCCTTCTATTTTAGAAGCCCATTGAATTTTTGCATCCGCTGTTAATTCTAGATCACCTAATAAATTCGCTAATTCGATACCAGCAACAATAGCAGCCGAGCTGCTCCCTAAACCTCTTGCTGGTGCTATCTCAGAGGTCATTTGCAAATGGTGAGGAGTTAGATTGGGAATTAACTTAAGCGCTGTTTGAATAATTAGGTTATTGTGGTCATGAGGAATATCCTTACCTAAATTGTGCGCAATAAACCAGGTTTCACTTGGTGCTAGAACCTTTAACTCATAAGTATAGAGAAATCACTACACCGAAGGAATCAAACCCTGGTCCCAAGTTAGCGGACGTTGCCGGTACTCTTATTAGCTTCATATAATCTTCTCCCTATAGACTTCTAAATACAGCATGGATGGGAACATCTCTTCGCAAGTTGCTTAATTGAGCTTCCGATATTCGTTTCACAAATACATGCGTATCGCTAATCCTATGCCCTAAAATTCCTTTAATTTTTAAACAATTAACAATTAACTGACTATCATCACTACGCAGTAGGACATCAAAATAAAAAGCGTTAGTCTCTAACCAATCGAATTTTTCAGAAATGCCCTGATTAGTTTGTCCTGTCGAATGGGAAGCTATATTTCTTGAAACGGCAAGTATATCAGCTACTATACTATTACCTGTTGGTAACCCTCCTGCTCCAGGTCCGTAAAACATAGTTTCACCTACTGACTCTCCTACTAGTAACACAGCATTATTCTCATTCTTTACTGCTGCTAGTAGATGATCCAAAGGGACAAGCATCACTGTAACCATTGCTACTAAATTAGTGTTTATTTTTTTTGCATGTGCAATTAATTTAAGTGTAAACCCTAACTTCTCAGCTATTAGAAAATCAGTTTATGTCAATGTTTATTTCCCTTCCACAGTTAAATTAGATAATTTTGCTGTATATCCAAAGGCTAATTTCATTAAAATAATTAACTTACGGGCCGGATCTAAACCTTCAACATCAGCACTGGGGTCCGCTTCTGCAAACCCCAGCTCTTGAGATAAACGCAATCCATCTTGATAACTTTGATGGTCATCATACATCTGACTCATAATAAAGTTGGTTGTACCATTTAAAATACCATTTATTTCTTGAATGCGATCACCTACAAAACTATCTGATAAGACACGAGTAATGGGAACCCCGCCTGCTACACTCGCTTCAAAAAATAAATCCTTGCCATTTACCTCAGCAATTTTTCCTAATTCGCTCTCATAGGCTGCTATGATATCCTTATTAGCAGTAACAACGTTTTTTCCTGATTTCAAAGCTTGGCTTATATAGGTTTTGGCAACTTCTGGGCTTCCCATTACCTCGACCACAATATCAATCGTTTCAAATTGATTGGTTATGGGTAACCCTTTTTCAATAGCGGCCAAGTGAGCTGTTTGATCGGACGCTAATATTTTTATAATTTCTATATTTATATCTGTTCGTTTCACGATCTCTTTACCGTTTTCATAAAGAATATCGTAGACGCCACGTCAAACAGTTCCAAAGCTTAACAGTGCTACTTTTACTGTCAATACCATATGATTACTTCCCTTTGATATAGGAAAAGAGTAGACTCTCGTCCACCCTTCTTCTTACTTTAGTCTTGGATTAATTCAAAAATTTCTATCGCAACTAAATCTAAATCATCAAATTGATAGGATTGGTTACTTTCACGTTCTTCTAACTCAAAGGTTTGTGTTTCCCGATCATATTTTACTACACATCGTTCTTCCCCATCTTTCTCAAAGCGACGAACTTCGATTTCCCCATCGTCTTCCATCATCACTTCTAGGCGGCGAATGATTGCTGATAATTGTGAAGGTTTCATAATTTTTCCCCTTTCGAAACAGACTTATTTATCATTTTAACATTATTTCTATGGCCTCGCATTATTTTTTTAAACTTTACTAATTCCACCATAATTTAATCAGTGCTTGTGTCCCATCTTCTGCGTGCCTACTTTCAGCTAATTGTTGGTACAGATCCCGTGCCAATTTAGTTCCTGGCAACGCTAATTCCATTTTTTCAGCTTCGTCAAGCGCGATGTTTAAATCTTTAATAAAGTGTTTTACAAAGAATCCAGGTGAATAATCCTTTTGTAAAATGCGAGGAGAATAATTTGTTAGCGACCAATTACCAGCTGCCCCTGAACCGACTTGTTCAATGACACTTTCAACATTTAACCCTGCTTTTTTTGCATATACCATTAACTCAGTCATTCCCACCATGGTACTCGCAATCATAATCTGGTTTGCCATCTTAGTATGCTGGCCACTACCGGCGGGTCCTTGTAACATAACTTTGCTGGAGAAAACTTCTAATATTTCTTTGGCTTTTTCAAATGTAGCACGTTCACCACCTACCATGGTAGTCAGCGTTCCGTTCTTAGCCCCTTTATCTCCACCCGAAACAGGCGCGTCTAAGGATTCAATTTGTCTTTGCTTTGCTGCTTCATATATTTTAACTGCTAAACTAGGTGTACTCGTTGTCATATCAATAAGAATATCACCTGGTTTAGCTGTTTCAAAAATACCATCCTCACCAAAGTGAGTATTCTCTACATCTTTAGGATACCCTACAATTGTAATAATAATGTCACTTTTTTTTGTCACTGCAGCAGGTGATCCTTGCCAAATAGCACCCTTTGATACTAATGGGTCTGTTTTACTTTTTGTTCGATTATAAACATAAACTTCGTGTCCTGCATCAAGGAGATGTTCTACCATAGACGATCCCATGACACCTGTCCCAATAAAACCAATCTTCTTACTCATATTTCCCCTCCTCCTATACGGTTTGTTTTAGTATACCAAACCATCTAAACAAATCGTATTAACAAGCTTTTTCTATTGTTTAAAAGCCGCACAAAAAAAGTCACTAGAAATTTCTCTAGTGACTTTTTAAGCTCTTTATTTTGCTATACTTGCTTCTACTTCTTTAACTAAAGCGATCACTTCTTGAACAGTTGAACATTCGTTGATTGCTTTATCAGCTAGTTTTTCCATTTCTTTTGAGTCTAGTTTTGCAATTAGACTTCTTGTTTTTAAAACACTTGAAGCACTCATTGAAAACTCATCTAATCCAAGACCAAGTAACAATGGGACAGCTGTTTGATCGCCAGCCATTTCCCCACACATACCAACCCACTTACCTTCTGCATGAGCAGAATCAATTACGTGTTTTAGTAGCGTTAAGATAGATGGATTATACGGTTGGTACAAGTATGAAACGCGTTCGTTCATGCGGTCTGCTGCCATCGTATATTGGATTAGATCGTTAGTTCCAATGCTAAAGAAGTCAACTTCTTTAGCAAATTGGTGTGCCAAAACGGCTGCAGCAGGAATTTCTATCATAATTCCAACTTGAATTTCGTCTGAAACGGGTGTTCCAGCAGCCACTAAAGCTTCTTTTTCTTCTTCTAGTATTGCTTTTGCATCACGGAATTCATTTACTGTTGCAATCATTGGGAACATGATACGCAATTTCCCGTAGTGAGATGCACGTAACAAGGCACGCAATTGCGTACGGAACATATCCGTTTCAGCTAAAGATATCCGAACGGCACGGTACCCTAAGAATGGGTTCATCTCTTCTGGTAAATCTAGATAAGGCAGTTCTTTGTCGCCACCAATATCCATGGTACGCACAACAACCGCATTTCCATTGACGCCTTCTAAAACTTCTTTGTAGGCTTCAAATTGCTCATCTTCAGTAGGGAAGTCTTCAGAATCCATATATAAAAATTCAGTTCGATACAGACCGATTCCTTCCGCACCATTATCATTCACACCAACTAAATCTTTTGGTGTACCAATGTTTGCTGCGATTTCAATTTGTTTACCATCTTTAGTAATACTTTTAGCATTTTTTAATTTTTGCCATTCTGCTTGTAATTTTTCAAATTCTAAGCGTTGTTGTTGATAAGAAGCAATTGTTTCTTCATCCGGATTAATGATAACGTCGCCTTTAAGACCATCAACGATAATCATATCTCCTTCAGAAACCGTTTGGGTTACTGTTTTTGTTCCAACAATCGCTGGAATTTCCAAAGAACGCGCCATAATGGCCGAGTGAGACGTACGCCCTCCGATATCGGTTACAAACCCTTTTACGAATTGGCGGTTTAATTGTGCAGTATCACTTGGTGTTAAATCTTGCGCTACAATAACGACTTCTTTATTTATAGTTGCTGGACTTGGAATCTTCAAACCTAGTAAATGCGACATAACGCGCTCGGTAACATCTCTGATGTCAGCAGCACGCTCTTGCATATAAGGGTTATCTTCCATTGCTGCAAACATACTAATATACATATTTGCAACTTGTGATAAAGCAGCCTCAGCGTTTATTTTATTGTTTGTAATTTCATTTTTTATACCTTCAGTTAACTCAGGGTCAGATAAAACCATCAGATGAGCATCAAAAACTTGGGCCTCTTCGTCACCAACAGCTACTGCTACATGATCACGGATACCTTGAATCTCCTCTTTTGATTTTTCAAAAGAATCCAGAAGACGATTTGTTTCGCCCTCTGGATCATTGATTGAAATTTTTCCAAAAGATAAGTCTGGCTCCGTCAAAAGGTAGGCTTTTCCAATTGCAATGCCATCACTAGCTGCAATACCTACTAAACGGTTTGTCATTATTCAGCCAGTCCTTCCTTTTTAAGAGTTTCAACGATTCCTTCCATTGCTTCAACTTCGTCAGCACCATCAGTTGTGATTGTTACGCTTGCACCTTGACCTACGCCAAGAGACATAACACCCATAATTGATTTCAAGTTAACTGATTTACCTTTATACTCAAGGTTAATATCTGAGTTAAATTTACTTGCAGCTTGTACTAATAAAGTAGCAAGTCGTGCGTGAATCCCTGTTTCAGCAATAATATGAAAGTCTTTTTTCTCCATTATATTTATCCCCTTTTGTTATGAAATTTGTAAAGTGTTTCTTTTCAAGTAATCTTAACTATTTAGTAGTAACTTATTTGCTACTCCCTCTACCGTTAAAGCTACTCTACGCGAGAAACGTAACCTTTTCATAAAATAAGATTACCATTTATTTCACTTTAGGACAACCATTTTAAACGCTAATTTCGTTTATGACGCTTAATTCCTTTTTCTAATCAAATAACTTGAAAGTCAAAATAGGTCAGTGTATAATTGTATTATGAATAAATAACATAGGTAAAAAAGAAAGGATGTTTATCGCATGAAATGTATCAATTGTGGACTTAATGAAGCATCCATCCATTTATATGCTTCATTAAATGGACAAACTCAAAAAATAGATCTTTGTCAAAATTGCTATCAGCAATTAAAAGCTTCACGTGGACAAAGTAGAAACTTTAATATTTTTGGAAACCAACCCAATGGCAACCCCTTTGATTTTGGTGACCTCGAACAATTTTTTAGACAAATGCCACAACCAAACCGTGGACAACAAAAACCAGCTAGCGAACCACGTCCGAACCAAGGACAAGGAAATGGGAATAAAGATGGTGGTCTACTTGGACAATACGGCGTTAATTTAACAGAGCTCGCCCGTCAAGGTGCCATCGATCCGGTTATTGGCCGTGACAGCGAAATTGCTCGGGTTATTGAAATTTTAAACCGTCGCAGCAAGAATAACCCTGTTTTAACAGGTGAAGCTGGTGTTGGGAAAACTTCTGTTGTAGAAGGTCTGGCTCAAAAAATTGTCGATGGTGATGTTCCTCAAAAACTTATAGATAAAGAATTAATCCGTTTAGATGTGGTTTCACTTGTTCAAGGGACTGGTATTCGCGGTCAATTTGAAGAACGTATGCAACAATTGATGGATCAAGTTCGTAATGATGATAAAATTATTCTCTTCATTGACGAAATACATGAAATTGTAGGAGCAGGTAGTGCCGAAGGGAGCATGGATGCGGGTAATATCCTTAAACCAGCTCTCGCACGTGGTGAACTCCAATTGATTGGTGCGACTACATTAAATGAATACCGTAAAATTGAAAAAGACGCGGCTCTTGAGCGTCGTTTCCAACCCGTTCGCGTTAGCGAACCAACGCCTGAACAAGCCTTGATTATTTTACAAGGTTTACAAGCAAAATATGAAGACTATCATAAAGTTAAATATTCAGATGAAGCGATTGAAGCAGCTGTAAAATTGTCGCATCGTTATATTCAAGATCGTTTCTTACCGGATAAAGCAATCGACCTTTTAGATGAATCTGGATCTAAGAAAAACTTAACCTTGAAAATTGTTGATCCTAACGAGATAGATAATCGGATTCAAACAGCTGAAAAAGAAAAAGAAGCCGCAACTAATGCAGAGGATTACGAAAAAGCAGCTTATTACCGTGATCAAATTGCTAATTTACGACATATGAAGGAAAACCCTCAGACTTTAGACCAAAATAATTTAGTGACGGAAAAAGACATCCAAACGATTATTGAAATAAAAACTAACATACCCGTTGGGGATTTATTAGAAAAAGAACAAACACAACTCAAAAATCTTGATGAAGATTTGAAGAAACATGTGATTGGTCAAGATGACGCAATTGATCGTGTGGCTAAAGCTATTCGCCGTAACCGTGTGGGATTCTCGCGTAAAAACCGTCCAATTGGATCATTCTTATTTGTTGGTCCAACAGGTGTAGGTAAAACGGAATTAGCACGTCAATTAGCGCAAGAAATGTTTGGGACTGAAGATGCGATTATACGTTTTGACATGAGTGAATATATGGAAAAACATGCCGTATCTAAGTTAATCGGTTCTCCTCCAGGTTATGTTGGCTACGAAGAAGCTGGTCAATTAACTGAACGTGTCCGTCGAACACCTTATAGTATTGTCTTACTAGACGAAGTTGAAAAAGCCCATCCAGACGTCATGCATCTCTTCTTACAAATTCTAGAAGATGGTCGCTTAACAGACGCTCAAGGCCGGACAATTAGTTTTAAAGACACAGTGATTATTATGACGAGTAATGCTGGTACAGGTGACCAAGAAGCTAGCGTTGGATTTGGCGCTGCTCTAGCTGGCAAGACACATTCAATCATTGATAAATTATCTAACTACTTTAAACCAGAGTTTATCAACCGTTTTGATGCCATAGTGGAATTTAACTCATTGAGTAAAGAAAACTTAACAGCTATTTTAAGTCTATTGCTTGACGATGTTAACTTAGCATTAAAAGATAAAGATATTACAATCACAGTGAGCGATAAAGCCAAAGAAAAATTAATCGATCTCGGTTATAACCCAGCAATGGGTGCACGCCCACTTCGTCGTATTATTCAAGAACAAATTGAAGACCGCGTAGCAGACTATTACCTTGATAACCCTGAAGTAAAAAATATTGATTTTGATGTCAACGAAGATGATACAATTTTTGTCAAAGAAACAAGTAAAGTAACAAGTGAAACACAAGATTAAGAGTCTTTCGAACCGAAGAGATTGGGACCATATCCCAATCTCTTTTTCTATTATTTATGAGAATTTGTATTCTTAGCTACTTTAATTGTTTTAAAACGTCTATAATAGACATAATACCATTAGAATAGGGAGTGTGTTCTTATGAAATTAATTGATGTAACCAATAGTCATCCACGACTCGTCAAGGAGCAACTAGCTAACACCGATGCCAATTTTGTCAAGGTATATTCTCTCGGTCAAACAACTGTTATTTTTACGGGTGCACCTACGCACGAAGATATTATTTTACTAAACCGCAATCGTCGTGTAAAACAAAATGAAATTGACTTTGTCTTATCCAAACTTTCAAATCGTAATATCGAAGAAGTAGAAATATTACCTGGGCACAACTTTGTTGAACTATCCTATGTTAAACACGATGCCCACCGATTGATTCATTGAGTTACTTATATACACGACATAAAAAAACACCTACAAAACAGTATTTTTTTAAGATACGGTATTGTAGGTGTTTTTTGGTTTTATAATAAAGAACGTAATTTTATATCCGGATATTTATCTTCAAACCACCGAACTGCAAATTGATTTTCAAACAAGAGGACCGGGTTATCAAAACGATCCTTACATAAGAGATTTCTACTTGATGACATATTGGTATCCAAATCATCTTCATCAATCCAACGGGCGATTTTAGAACCCATCGGTGTCATGTCCACTTCTGCTTTGTATTCATGCAACAAGCGATATTGAAAGACCTCAAATTGTAACTGCCCTACAGCTCCAATAATAAATTCTTCTGTGTGATAGGTTTTATAGAGCTGAATCGCTCCTTCTTGTACGAGCTGTTTAACGCCTTTATAAAATGATTTTTGTTTCATAACATTTTTAGGTGTTACTTTCATGAATAGTTCAGGAGTAAATTGCGGTAAAGCTTCAAATTGAACCGGGTCCTTACCTTCATAAAGCGTATCACCAATTTGTAAGTTTCCAGTATCGTACAGACCGATAATATCGCCAGCTACTGCACTTTCAACATTTCCCCTTGAATCTGCCATAAACTGTGTCGTGTGTGATAATTTCATCTTTTTATTGGTCCGTTGAATGGTTACATCGACACCTGGTTCAAATTCACCCGAGCAAATACGCATAAAGGCAATTCGATCACGATGAGCAGGATTCATATTGGCTTGGATTTTAAAAATAAACCCAGTCAAATCTTCTGCATCTGTAGGAACAACGTCACCTTCTGCTGTTTTTTTACTAGCTGGTTGGGGTGCAAAGTCAATAAAAGCATCTAGGAATGTGTGGACACCAAAGCCGGTTAGAGCCGAACCAAAAAATACTGGTGTTAATTCACCGTTGGTAATCGCTTCTTCATCAAACTTATTACCCGCCTCTTTCAAAAGCAATGCTTCATCTAGAGCCTGTGTATAAATAGTTGAATCTTTGATTGGATAGTCACCAACGATTTCTCCTTTATCATTTAAAGGTAAGAAATCATTATCACCATTTTGTTCTGGATGCGTCACTTCAACACGTTCATTATAAATATCATAGATTCCTAAAAAGTTCTTACCCATCCCCATAGGCCAATTCATTGGATAAGCATCTATTTCTAACACTTCTTCTAATTCCGCTACTAAGTCCATGGGTTCACGGCCATCCCGGTCTAGTTTATTGATAAAGGTGAATATTGGAATCCCACGCATACGACAAACCTTAAAAAGTTTTTTAGTTTGTGGTTCAATCCCTTTACCGCTATCAATAACCATGACGGCACTATCCACAGCCATCAAGGTTCGATAAGTATCCTCGGAGAAGTCCTCGTGACCCGGTGTATCTAGTATATTGATTTGAAAACCATCGTAGTCAACTTGCATGACGGAACTTGTCACGGAAATTCCCCGTTGTTTTTCAATTGCCATCCAGTCTGATTTTGCAAATTTTCCAGACTTTTTTCCTTTTACGGTCCCTGCTTGACGAATTGCCCCTCCAAAAAGAAGGAGTTGTTCCGTAATGGTCGTTTTACCAGCATCGGGATGAGAGATGATGGCAAATGTTTTTCTTGACTGTACTTTTTCTGCTAATGTTTGAGCCATAATTAGTCCTTTCTCAATTTAAATCGGTATAAAGCGCCTCTGTTATTATAATGGTAAATAGTAGCTCCGGCAACCCTTATCAGATTGCCGGAGCATCTTTCAACTTTTATTTTTTTTAGACATTTTTGGAACTTGTTCTACAACTAATCGTTCAGGAGTTTCATGTGGAGACCCATCACTATAAACCACACTCACTTTAGAGAGGCGATTGCTATCGAATTCTAAAGTATAAATTTTTAGTCCTTCTATCTCAATCCCCACTGACTCTCCATTTTCCGGTAACATTCCCACTTCCGTCAATAGATAACCCGCTATTGTGTCTACCAAAGGCGATTCTAAGTTGGTATTAAAAAATTCATTAAAGCGGTAAAGTGGTGTGGCTCCTTCTACCTCGTAGTAATTATCATCTTTTCGTTCAATTAGTATATAGGCTTCATCATATTCATCTTCTATTTCGCCCACTATTTCTTCTAGAATATCTTCTAAGGTAACAATCCCGACCATTCCACCGTACTCGTCATGCAGAATCGCCATTTGATTATGTGTACGCTTCAAGACAGTCATTAATTCATCTATAACAATCGTTTCAGGAACAAACAGCGGCCGATTTAAAATTTTTCGCAAATCAATTTGGTCAGTTGGCGTATAACGTGATTCTTTTAGTAAGTTTTTTAAATGCAGGAGACCAATCACATCATCTTTTTCATCGTTATAAACAGGAATGCGGGTATGTGGTGAAACGAGTGCTGCTTGGATATTTTCGTAAGAGTCTTCATTAATATCTAACATAAAGGTATTTGTCCGTGGCACCATAATTTCTCGAGCAAGTTTATTGTCCATAGCCAATACACCTTTTAACATTTTAAACTCAGCTGCTTCGATTAACCCTTCGGTGCTGCTATGCTCGAGCATCGTACGGACTTCTTCGCGCGAGTAACTTTCACTTTTATCTGAAAAATCTAAAGGTGTTATTTTTTCTAAAGCTCTTGTAGAAAAAGATAACAAGCGTACGAACGGTGTCATTATTTTTTGAGTCGTGGTGATAATACCTGCCCCTGCATAAGCAAGTTGCTCAGGTCTTTGCATAGCGACTTGTTTAGGGAATAGCTCACCAAAAACCAATGAAATATACGATAAAATAAAAGTAACAATCACAATAGCAATTTCATTTGCTCCAGATATACTACCAAGATAGGGTTTTAAGAGATTAGCAAATGAATTTGCGGCAGAAGCACTGGAAAGGAAACCTGCAAAAGTAATGGCAACTTGAATGGTAGCTAAAAAATCATCTGAGTTTTCTAGCAATGCTAAAACTTTGCGCGCTTTTTCATCACCTTTAATTGCTTCATTCGCAACTTTATTTTTATTTAGTGATACAAAAGCCATCTCTGATGATGCAAAAAAAGCATTAACACCTGTTAAAGCTGCTATCAAAATTAATTGCCAAATCAACTTCTGACTATCGGGATCTGCGTTCATATGGGTCTTTTCTCCTTTTATTTTTAATTCACATGAATCAACTTGTTTTTTCTATTATGACTGGTAATCATTAAAATTACAAGTTAGTGAACGATACCAATTGTAATAAGGAATAAAAAAAGACCAGAACTTAAGTTCCAGTCTTTTTCTTCATAATCTCACTTATTAAGCTTGATCAAATGATTCTTTTTCAACATGGTTAATTAATCCTTCTTGTTCAAGTGCTTTTTGTGCCAATAGATTTAAATAGTTCCATGGACGGTCAAAGTGTGGTTGGAAGAAGAAGTCTACTAGAGCTAAATCTTCAATTGTCATACGACCTTGGATAGCAAGTGACAAGGTATTAGCAGATTGGGTAATATCATATTTAGACATTACTTGTCCGCCGACAATGCGCAATGTTTCTTTTTCGTAAACAAGTTTCATAAGTAATTTTTCATTGGTTGGCATAAATTCTGGACGGTAGTAGTCTTCAAATAGAACAGATTTTGTTTCTAAACCGAAAGCACCAGAACTTGCAGCAGTCACACCAGTTGAACCAATATTAAATCCGAACAAGTGCAAGCCTGATGTCGATTGTGTTCCACGGTATTTCATTTTTGTATCTTTAATGTTTTTACCTACTAGGAATCCCATTCGAACAGCATTTGTTGCAAGTGGAATATAAGCATGTCCGCCGTTTGGATTGTAATGTACCGCACAGTTGTCTCCTGCTGCGTAAACATCTGGAATACTTGTACGCATGTAATCATCAACAATGATTGCACCGTTTCCTATCATATCAACTTTGCCTTTTAATAGCTCCGTACTTGGGCGGAATCCTACACATAGAATAACAAGTTCAGATTCGTATTCCCCTTCGCTTGTCACAACCGTTGTCGTGTCTCCAGATTCGCTATCAACAAACCCTTGTACCATTTCATTCAGTTGAATTTTAATGCCACGATCTTTCAATTCTGTTTCTAGAATATCAGTAAATTCGTTATCTAAATATTTGTTTAAGATACGATCTAAACCATCGATTAATGTGACATCTTTACCATCATTTGCAAATGCTTCTACTAATTCAATACCAATATAACCGCCACCAACAACTGTTATTTTTTGTTTGTCAGTTTTACGTTCAATTAGTTCTTTAGCTTGGTTATAATTTTTACACAATACAACATTTTTACTTTCAATTCCTTTAATCGGCGGAATAATTGGCCATGATCCGGTTGTCATAACTAATTTATCATATGACTCTTCAAAGGTTTCACCTGTTTTAAGGTTTTCAACAGTAAGTGTCTTATTATCTGTATCTATATTTTTTACGTCGTGCTCCATATTAACGTTAGCACCTAACGATTCTAGCTCTTCAGGATTTGAGTAAAAGAGGCTTTGTGCATCTTCAACAACGCCACCTACATAAAGGGCAATCCCACATGATAAAAAGGATACGTTGTCGTTACGCTCATAAACTGTAACGTCTACATCATTGTTTTCCGATAGGATTGTTTTAACGGCTGCGGTTCCCGCATGTGTACATCCAACTACAACTACTTTCATTTGTATAGCCTCCATATATATCAATTATTTTTTTGCAAACAAAATTGATTATGCAAAATCCTCTCTAACTAATGAAAAATTGCACAATCGAAACCATAGTATTCACTACAGGCTATATTCTACTCATTTTTCGAAACGATTGCAACTATTTGATCCTAAACTCTTCATTGATTTTGACTTATTATCTTGGTAGAATGAAAAGACGAGACAGAAATTATGATAGAAGAGAGATTTGCTTATGCTAACATTTGAATTATCAACGGATATAGAATCAACTATTTATCAAGATGCTTTAGCCTTGCGTCATAGTGTTTTTGTAGACGAGCAAAACGTTTCGCTTGCTATCGAAATTGATGAAAAAGAATCTTCTTGTATCCACGTGGTCGGTTATGATCAAAAAAAACGCCCTTTAGTAACGGCTAGACTTTATCCCCTTAATGCACAAACCTTCAAATTACAGCGTGTGGCTGTCCTTCTGCGTGAACGCGGGAACAACTACGGGAAAGAAATTATGGCTTTTATGGAGGCTAAAGCAAAACAACTCGGTGCAACAGAAATGGTTCTGGGTGCCCAAGTTCATGCTCTTCCGTTCTATGAAAAGCTAGACTATCAAATATGCAGTGAGCAATATGAAGAAGCCGGAATCTACCACTATGATATGAAAAAAGTACTATAAAGGTTTTTAAAAAATCAGCAGCAAACGCTAATAAAATGCGTTTACTGCTGATTTTTTTATAAGAAATTTGATAAAAAGTACTGAGCAATACTAAAATAAATAAGGACAGATGTTAAATCACTAAAAGTTGATATAAACGGTCCGCTTGCTACAGCTGGGTCAAAACCAAGACGGTCCATTAAAATAGGAATCAAACTCCCTGCTAAGTTAGCGACTGTAATAGCCATCAACATAGAAAAACCAATAATAGCCCCTAAAATAAAGTTTCCTTTCCAGATACCTACTACTATCATAATCGTAATACCCGTTACCAGACCGGAAATAAGACCAGTCAATAGTTCTTGGAGAATCATCGCTGAAAAGTTTCTTTTTTCTGTTTCAGGTTGTCCAATCTTACGAACGGCCACAGCCAACGATTGTGTCCCTGCATTCCCAGCAGTTCCGGTAATCAATGTCACAAACACCGATAAAATAGCTGCCTCTGAAATTAACCCTTCGTAGTTACTGATTAAACTAGATGTTCCCATTCCTAAAAATAACAAAGTAATTAACCAAGGCAAACGTTTTTTTGCAGCTTCAAAGGGATTATTAGTTACCTCGTCAACATCAACCGCAGCTAAACCAGAGTAATCGCTGGTTGCTTCTTCGTGCATAACATCCATGATATCATCCACTGTAATGATACCTAATAAAACATTATTTTCATCAATAACAGGTAACGCTAAGAAATCATAATCACGTGCAACGTGTGCAACATCTGCTTGGTCATCATCAACGTTGACCGTGACAACCCGGTCACTCATGATATCGCGAATCATGACATCCTCATTTGAAATAATTAAATCCCTTAAAGATAAAACACCTACTAGCTGTCCTTCTGTATTAATCACGTACGTATAATAAATTGTTTCTGCTTCCTTAGCCATACTTTTCAAAATAGCCATGGCTGAGCGTACCGTTTGGTTCGCCTTTAAAGAAACATATTCAGTGGTCATTATTGACCCTGCTGTTTCATCTTCATAATGGATAATCTCACGGATTTGCTTTGCTTGTTTGGCATCCATTAAGCGTAAATAAGTAGGGATTTCATCAGTTGGTAGCTGTTGCAACATATCTACCGCGTTATCAGTGTACATTTCTCCTAGCATATCAGCCGCATATTGTTTATTCATTTCTAAAAGGTATTCTTCAATCGATTCAATATCTTCCTCAAGTATTTCGAACATATTTGAAATTTCTTGGGGAGATAAATAGCTATAAATTTGCAAACGACTTTCTTCATTTAAATTTCGATAAATTTGTGCTTGTTCATAAAGGGGATAAGACAAAAATTCTTCACGAAAATCAACTAAATTGTTACTTTGTAATAATTGTTCAATTCGCTCTGTTTCCAAATCAATTTCAAACTCATATTGTTGTTCTTGCATTTTCTCTTCCTTCCTTAACCTCTTGCTCTCCTAACCAGTTTTGGAAGTCTTCTGGAAATTCAGAAACAATATGAAGAGGCTCTTTTGTAATTGGATGTATAAAGGACAACTCCTTACAATGCAAGGCTTGACGTTGAATTGTGGCATCCAAGCGTCCATTATATAAAGAATCTCCCAGTAGAGGTGCCTGCATATAAGCAAAATGAACACGAATCTGGTGTGTACGCCCGGTATGTAGTTTGACGCGTACGAGTTGTCCATCTGGATAACTATGTTCTACCCAATACTCAGTAAGTGCTGGTTTCCCATCTTCACGAACCATTCGCGTAATAATAGAATCTTCCGTTCTACCAATGGGTTGGTCAATGTAGCCGTGCTCAGATGGAAGTATTGCAGTATCCGTTAAAATTGTATAGTATATTTTTTCCAGCGTTTTATTTTGTAATTGCTTATCCATTAAAGCATGGGCATATTTACTTTTTGCAAACAGCATTGCCCCGGTTGTATCACGATCTAACCGTGTCACAATATGGATAATCTGGTCGGGATAATTCTGCGACTGATAGTAGCCTTTCACGCGATTCGCCATCGACATATCGGGTTGTTGTCTGGAAGGAATCGATGCAACACCAAAAGGTTTATCTACAACTAAGAAATGCGCATCTTCATATAAAATCTTGATAGGAATTTGACTGGGAACAGTCGTTTCATGTTCGCCTTCGTCAGGAACAAATAACTGGATAAAATCCCCCTCTTTTAAATGTGTCCGCATATAGGCCTCTTGACCATTTATACATACCTTCCCGCCATAATGGCGAACTTTTGTCAGTAATTTGCGTGACACCCCTTGTTCTCTTAAAAATGTTAGTAATAATATATCTTGATCTCGTTCTAAATACCATTCATAAATCACAATACATAGCCCCAATTCTAACTTTTTCAGCAGAAAACCTGCCGAATTATTCCGCAGGTTTTACATCTATTTAATAACTTTTATCGTAGTCTATCACATTAAGTGAAGGTTTTCCATTTTTAGCATAAGCACGTACATTCGGTTCCACTACTGTAAACAAGGCATCTCTAAAATGTTCAACCTTGCCAGAACTATGTGATGATATAAATACTTTATCATGTTCCCATAACGGGCTGTCAGCATCAAGTGGCTCTGTTTCAAAAACGTCGAGGGCAGCAAAAGCAATAATATCATTATCTAAAGCCTCTATAAGTGCTTCTGTATCAACCGCACTACCACGTCCCACGTTTACAAATAAGGTTTGGGCTTTCATTTTTTGGAAACGTTGGTGGTTAAAAAAGCCAATTGTTTCTTGTGTCTCTGGCAGAATATTTACGATTATATCAGCATCTTGAATGCGTGTATCACTATTTTCTTGTGACAAAGTCTTATCTGCTTCATCAACAGCGTCGCCACTAGTATTTACACCAATCACGTGCATGCCAAAACTTTGGCAAACACGAGCAAGTTGACGGCCAATGCTTCCAATACCGTAAATTAGAATTGTTTTTCCATATAACTGTTTTACACGAACTTCATTTGTCCAATGCTTCTTTTCTTGATTTTCTTTTAACTGATCGAAATCTCTTAAATAACTTAACAAGACTCCAACTATGTGTTCGGTAATTGTATATTTATGGATTCCCGATGCGTTTGTTAACACAATCCCTTTTTCTTGGAATTTTTTTAAAGGTAAATAGCTAACACCAGCTGAGGTCGCTTGTACCCATTTTAGATTCGGAAACTTACCTTCCTCCCATAGTTCAGTCATTTTTTTTGACCAATTTACGATTACTTCAGTATTCCTTAATTTATCTGTCTCTAATTCAGTCAGTATCTCATATTCCGGTAATAACTCTGCGATTGTTTTAAGTTGCGATTCTTTAAGTTTTTCATTTATTAAAATATTAGCCATCTTAAACATCCCTTTCGTTTTCTCCGTAATAATCTTTTTTACCAATAAAAGAATTTTCAACGCGACTCCAAAAATGCATATGACGATAACGCGCAAAATGAACGCGTTTATCCGCTATTCGATAAGTAATCGATTCAATATTTTGCTTATCAAAAGACAAATTATCAATGGATAAAATCAAACCGTCTTGTTGTTCAGGCTTCAAGACAATCCACTCATCTTTTGCAATAATCATGGGTGAGATTAGGGTTCGATAAACGCGGTTATTGACAGATGCTAACTCAGTTAATTGAATCGCTTCGGTTCGTGGGTGAATCACAGCTCCCCCTAACGATTTATTTATACCAGTCGAACCAGTAGGTGTTGCGACACAGACCCCATCACCTCGAAAGGTTTCAAACAGTTCATCCTTAACATAAATGTCGCAAACCATCGTACCGCTAATCTTTTTCAAAACAGCTTCATTTAAAGCAATAAAGTGCGAAGGTTCTTTTTTATCACGGTATTTAATTTTAACATCTAAGACTGGATAACTGACGCTTTCACCTTCATCTTGCAGAAGCCCTTCAATCATCTCATCTAGTTCAAAACTTCGCCAATCCGTATAGAAACCTAAGTGGCCGGTATGGATACCAATGAAGCGTACTTTATCTAACAAATGATTATATTTGTGAAAGGCTGATAACAAGGTACCATCTCCGCCAATTGTCACAATCAATTCAGGATTTTCTTCATCAATGGTAATTCTTGTTCCAGCAATTTTCTGTAGAAATTCCTCAGCTAATGCAATGGTTTGAGGTTTATCATAACTAACCAGTGCGACACGCATATTTAAGCACCCCTAATTTACATTTTTCTTTTTATCTGAAAAGAAATAATTTGCTTCCATAATTTCCTCACGAATTTCTGACATTTCCGTATCCAAAAGGAAAGCAGCTTCGGCTGCTCGTATTAAACGATCGTGCAGAACTTGTGGGTATTCTCCTTGATATTTATAATTTAATGTATGCTCAATTGTGGCCCAAAAGTTCATTGCTAAGGTTCTAATTTGCACCTCGCACATCACGATCTTCTCTCCGCCAATGCGCTGTACCGGATATTCAATGACTAAATGATAGGAGCGATACCCACTTTCTTTTTTATGAGTAATGTAATCGCGTTCAATTATAATATGAAGATCATTACGCGCTCGCAGTAGACGAACGACTTCATGAATATCTTCAACAAACTGACACATAATTCGAATACCCGCTATGTCTTCAATGTCTTCTTCTAAACGATCCAAAGCAATACCTCGAATTTCAGCCTTTTCTAAAATACTCTCTTTGGTTTTTATTCGTCCAGTAATAAATTCTATGGGTGCGTGGGAATTGACTTCACGATATTGCTTTCGAATTCCCTTTAATTTAATTTTTAGCTCCTCCACAGCTTGCTCGTACGGAGCAAGGAAGGAATCCCAATTTGTAATAAGATTATTTTCCATAACCTACACCTACTCTAATATTTTTGACTATACTCATATTTTAGCATAATTCACATTATAAGTACCTTCAAATGTCCGAACCCCTCTTGATTGTGTTATTATGAAAAGAGGGTGTTCACTATAAACCTTATACCCTCAGTCGAAAGGATGTGCAAGTATGAGTCACCAAATTGAGAAAGAATTCAAAAACTTATTGACTAAAGATGAATATGAGCAACTGCTCACCGTTTTTGAGTTAGACGGCAAAGAGCCCGTTCACCAGATCAATGTTTATTATGATACAGCAGATGGTCAATTACGCCACCAGGGCATGGGGCTGAGAATCCGAATTTATGATGACTTTTCGGAACAAACATTAAAGTCTCCTTTAGGAGAGCATGAGATGCTTGAAACGACAGATCCTTTAAGTTTAGAAGAAGGAAATCATTTAGTTCGTAATGGACAACTAAAGTTAAATGGGGACGTTGCCCGTTTATTAAAAGAAAAAGAGATTGCTATTGAAAATATAGAGCCTGTGGGGCAGTTATCGACTTTCCGCTACATCATTCCTGTTCCCGAAGGTGAATTTTGTCTCGATGCGAGTTATTACCAAGATCAAAATGACTATGAATTGGAATTTGAAACAAACGACGTTGAAATTGGGTTACCTGTTTTTGAAAAATTTCTTGTTAAACATGGGATTAATCGACGCAAGACACTACAAAAAATCGCACGCGCACTTAATTATCCAAATAAATAAGCCAATCATTCAGAAATAATATGACCAAATTTTGAACATAGAAGTAAAATCAAGGTGTTGATTAAAGCAACTTGTTTTACTTCTTTCTGTGCGTACACTATAATAGATAAGAAGTCAATCCTATTTCAATTTAATCACTCACTTTAACCAATTAGGAAAATAGTATTTTAAGAAGGGATATCATGCATACAAACAATCAAACATTGCAAAATTCAAAAGATGCGATTAAGCATTTTGACTTGTATTTATTCGTCAATCCCATCGGTTTGAAATGCTATCATAGCGAGCAGGAAGTGCTTCGCTACATCGAGAGTATTGCGGATAATAAAAATGTAAAAATTCACTTTCGTTTTCTGACCTTT
Source organism: Jeotgalibaca dankookensis (assembly GCF_002005405.1). Lineage (NCBI taxonomy): Bacteria > Bacillati > Bacillota > Bacilli > Lactobacillales > Carnobacteriaceae > Jeotgalibaca > Jeotgalibaca dankookensis. Next base: position 415,325 of record NZ_CP019728.1, on the reverse strand, counting down.
CATAACTTCAATACCGTTAGCTTTTATATGAGACGTATGGATTTACCGGTTAACGACCTTCAATTACGTAACCAAGTTTATCAAACGATATATGATGCTAGTCTTGCCTATAAAGCAGCTTTGATGCAAGGGAAAAAACGTGGAAGAAACTTTCTTTTGCTCCTGCAAAAGGAATTAACAGTTAACTTAGCACTGTATTCGGATCAACTTTTGAAAAAAATTGCTAAAGGTGCTAACTTAGATGTCGAGATGTTCTTTGAGGATAAAGATTCTGACTTTGTTAAGAGTAGTTATGATGCTGACCAACGAATTGGGCAAGAGATGAATATTAAACAGACACCTTCCCTAGTCATTTTTGGAAATGACAACCAACAATTTGGTATTTTATTGGAAGAAATCATCAATTTCGAACGCTTAGAAGAAGCGTTTAACCATTCAGATCTCAAACTTACTCAGAGTAACAATATTCTTCCTGTCAGTAAAAATTATTTACAAATTCTAAAATAAAACTACCATGGCGTATAGATGCCGTGGTAGTTTTATTTTTTTATTTATTTTCAATTAGAGATTCCAACTCGTTTAAACGCGCTTCAAAGACTTTCATGGCATCTGTTAAATAGGCTGAATCTGTCATATCGAGGCCTGCTTTTTTCATTACTTCTATTGGATAGTCACTGCTACCAGATTTTAAGTAAGTTAAATACTGTTCTAATGCCCCTTCTTCACCATCTAAGATGCGCTTAGATAAAGCAGTTGCTGCGGCGAATCCAGTTGCATATTGATAAACATAGTAATTGTAGTAGAAATGAGGGATACGTGACCATTCTAGTGCAATTTTATCATCGCCTTCAACAGCTAGACCGTAATAGCGTGCATTTAAATCAGCATAATAGTCCGTTAGGAATTCTTGTGTCAATGGAATACCCTCTTGACCTTTTTGATGAATAAAGTGCTCGAATTCAGCGAATTGTGATTGGCGGAAAACAGTCCCTTTAAATCCATCTAAGTAATGATTTAATACATAGATACGGACATTTGGATCGGTCTCATTTTTAAGTAAATAATCAGTTAAAATATTTTCATTTGTTGTGGAAGCAATTTCTGCTAGGAAAATTGAATAATCCCCATAGGCATAAGGTTGGTTATTACGAGTATGGTAGCTATGAACGCTATGTCCTAACTCATGAACCAATGTATAAAGCTGGTTTAAAGAATTTTGCCAGTTCATTAAAATGTAAGGATTAGTATCATAAGCACCAGATGAGTAAGCCCCTGAACGTTTCCCTTCATTTTCATACCAGTCAATCCAACGGTTTCCAAATGCTTCTTGTAAAATTTCTTGGTATTCTTTTCCTAGAGGTTCTAAAGATTTTAGAGTTGTTGCTCTTGCCTCTTCAATAGAATATTGAATAGGAGCTTCACCAGTCAAAGGTGTATACATATCGTACATGTAGAGATGGTCTACATTGAGCAATTTTTTACGTAAAGCAACGTAGCGATGTAACAATGGCAAATGGTCATTTACTACTTCTAGTAAAGTGTCATAAACACTTTCTGGAATATGGTTATTCGCTAAAGAAGCAGCACGTGCAGATGGGAAATTACGTACTTTTGCTTGGTAATTATGTGTTTTAACATGAGATGACAAAGTGGACGCGAATGTATTTTTTAATCCCGCGTAAGTTTTATATAAGGCCTCATACGCTTCTTTACGAACACCTCGATCTGAACTTTCCATTAGTTTGCCATATAAACCATGCGACAACTTCACTTCATGGCCTTCCTCATCTTTAACCGTTGGAAATTCAATATCAGCATTATTTAAAATCGAAAAAGTCCGGCTAGACGCAGAAAAAATTTCTGATGCTCCTGCAAGCAAAGCTTCTTCGCGTGCACTCAAAACATGCTCACGTTGAGAAGTTAAGTCATCTAATAAATGACGATACGCTTGTAATCCTTCATTTTCATCTAAATATTTAGCTAAAGTCTCTTCAGGAATTGCTAAAACTTCTGGATTAAACCAAGAAGTTGCTTCGCTAGCTTTTGTCAGCACTGCCATCGAACGATCATGTAGCGTTTGGTATGTATTATTGGCTGTGTCCTGGTCATTTTTTAAGTGCGAATAGACGTAGACACGCTCAAGTTTCTGGTTCACTTCCAATACCTTTTCAATAGCTGTTAACAAAGCGTTACTACTCGCACCCAGACTACCTTGTAATGTTTTAGCTTCTTCTGCTAACTGACTAACTTCTTCCAGAGCCTGTTCGTAAGCTTGATCGTTTTCAAAAATAGACGTTAAATCCCAAGTCATGGCCTCATCGAGTTCTTGACGTTTTGGTAATTGTTTTATTTCAGACATCCTTATACCCCTCCATTAATTTACTTCTATAATCATTATCTTATCATAAACTCATTTATTTCGGAGAGGAAATGAACTTACTTGCCATTCTTTTTTTCCTATGCGCTTTAAAATCTTTCTGGCTTCTAGTTCTTTAATAAAGTCTAACAAAGGTTCTTCTTTATAAAAAAGTGTTTCATAACGTGGTAACTTTTCTATAAAAGTCTGAACTTGAGAATAAGTTAGCCTAGATTGCAGTTGATTTAAAAAGGCATACTTCCACATATACGCTGGAATTTGATAGACAAGCGTTTTATTGGGAAGTGTAAACAAAAAGGCTGGTAAATTAGCTAGTGCATGCTGATTGACATACAAATCAGATAGAAAGTCTCGGTGGCGCTGATCTTTTTTGTATAAGAGCGCAATTTGTTTTGGATAAGGCATCGTGGTCTTTTGGAGAACGCGTCGATCTATTGAATCACAATATAACTTTTCAAATTCATTTACGTTCAATAATGATATGTTATTTATTTGTTGTACCCAAGTCAACTTATTATATTTATTGTATTGAAAGTCTCCAAATTGGTAAACTAACCCATTAACGCTATCTAAACAAACTAAACTGCCGTTCTTTTGTAAAAACATCCGTGTTTTATCCCTTAACCTCTCATGAGGAAAATAGTCTATACCACAAATCCAATAAATTTCATAACCATGATTCTGGTACCCTTGAGTTCGCTCTTTTAATTTTTTATAAGGAATTGGACTACACTGATATTCTAATGCAATACGTCGATGGTCGATCTCTAATAACAAATCCGGTCTTTGTTTCATTTCCGGCAACCACGCTTCTAATTCTACTTTGATATTTTGCGACTTTATCCAACTATACAACAGTTGTTTACCAAGTAAATGACGCTGACTTTCCCCTTCAGAGAACTGTTGACAGTCTGAATTTGCATAATGGGCAAAATGAGTAACATTTTTGTTTCCGCTTTTTAAATAAACACGAGCTCTGCAACCAGGACAGATAAGGGGTTGCGTTCTGTCATAATCGTTAGCATGGACCCGCCTTCCTTCAATTGTCTGTGCATAAAACATCCTGATCTCCTCCTACTTATAAATATGCAAAAGAAGGTAGAAATCGTTTTTTATTGCTCAAAAAAAAAGCAAAGACTGTTTTTATAAACTGGACCCTATAAAGTAGACTCTTTAAAAAAGAGACCCTTTATAGGGTCTTTTTATGTCTTGTACGAGAATTAGTCTCCCTTTCCTGATAAACTGGAGGAAAGGAACGGGAACCGCGACCGCTCCCCCAAGAGAGCCTTACAAAAAATACATTTTTAAGAGGAGGAACCCATGTCAAAACGAACATTCACGGACGAGCAGGTTACAGACCTATCCCACAACCCCTATGTTCAGAACGTCTCCCCCAAAGCCATCACCTACTCGGACGAGTTCAAGGTCCACTTCCTTGCGGAGTGGAAAAAGGGAAAGACTGCCCGACAGATTTTCATGGAGGCGAGTCTCCCAGTGGAGGTCCTAGGCGAGCGGCGAATCCACACCGCTGCCAACCGCTGGAAGAAGGCCTATCAGGAGAGCGGGATCACGGGCGTACGAGATCAGCGCAAGGGCGCATCGGGGCGCCCCCGCCTCACGGAGCTTTCGACCGAAGAGCAGCTCCGCCGGGCCAAGCAGGAGAATGTCCTCCTCAGACAGGAGAATGAGCTGTTAAAAAAAATCGACTTCGCAGAAAGGAGGGGAAATGAGTTAAGCAAGCAGGAGCGGTTCGCCCTCATCCAACAGGTGACGAGTCGCCCCGGCTCGCTCTCCGTCAGGAGAGCTTGTCTGATTCTGGAAGTATCCAATTCCGGCTACTACGCGCATTTCTCCCCCGAGAACCAATGCAAAAGGCAGGAGAAGGAAGAGGAGGACCAGAGGTGGCGCGACCGTGTTCTGGAAGCAATGGCCTATAAACGGGTGGCGAAAGGTTCCCGTGCCATTGTCATGTACTTCCTCAACACGAAGAAAACTGTAGTGAACCGCAAGAAAGTCCAGCGGATCATGCGAAAGTATGGACTCCAGTGTCCTATCCGCCGTGCGAACCCGTACCGAAAAATCGCAAAAGCCACACAAGAACATCGCACCGTTCCGAACCGGCTCCAGCGGCAGTTTGATCAGTCAGCGCCGAAGAAGGTGCTCCTGACTGATATTACCTATCTCCGGGGAAAAGACGGCTTCCTAGGCTACCTCTCTACCATCTTGGATGGCGCCACAAAGGAGGTTTTAGCCTACGCCGTCGCCGACCGAATCACCTTGGACATAGCTCTCGATACGGTGAAAGATCTAGTGGCAAAACATGGAGAGGACCTCCCTGCGCAAGCCCTCCTCCATTCCGACCAAGGGTCGCACTACACTAGCCCCATCTTCCAGAAATTGGTGCAGAAGAATGGCCTAACCCAATCTATGTCCCGCCGTGGGAACTGCTGGGACAACGCCCCACAGGAGAGCTACTTCGGCCACCTAAAGGACGAAATTCCTTACGAGGAGTGTCATTCACTGAAGGAGTTACAGTCTGTCATTATCAACTATATGGACTACTACAACCACGAGCGCGGCCAATGGAAACTGAAAAAGCTGACCCCGGTTTCCTACCGGGATCAGCTCTTGAAACAAGTAGCCTAGATTCTCTCTTTTTTAAACTGTCCTTGACTTGGGATCCAGATTATTTATGGACAGTTTTTGCTTTTAGACTATTTAAAGTATTGACGCGCTGTTCCTAGTGCATCCTCACTCATAATAAGTTGGCCGTATTCATTTAAAAATTCAACCGATAGCTCTGACTCTTCACTAAATTCAAGAATACTTGCAATCGTAACTTCAAGATTTGTTTTAACCATCTCATCAATATAGAAGTCAATCGCTAAATAGTAATCATTTTTATAGTAATAAAGATTTGATTGGCCGCTTTCAATGAAGAAATGTTTAGACAATTCAATAAAGTGTTCGAAATCATTGAATTTAACCATAATGCCAAGAACACCATCGTCATCTGCTTTTAGAATCTCTTTTGTTTTTGTCTTTTCTGAGTGATTATTCATTATTTCCAGTAAATGTTCCGCGGGGTCAAAGTCACCATCAACCGAATCAAGATCGTCACCATTTGCTTTACTGATGAACAATTCAAGTCCGCTTCCTTTTGGCAGCACTTGGAAGGTTATGGCGTCTGTTTCCAAAAACTGCTTATCAACGTCTACTTCTTCTAAAATACTATAAAAGAAACTTTCAATTTGCTTTTGATTACCAAGCAAATCTAAAAAGGTAATCCCCCGTTCTTCTAAATCAGTACTTTCTATCAATACGCGAATTGTGTTTTCGTCAATATTTTCCATTTCCATGAATGCTACACCTCTTTTCCTTCTATTAGACACATTGTAACAATTGTAGTTTGTTAATACCAACTAAATGGCTACACGTCTATCTATTATAACGTATTTCATCACTCTTTGCAATAATCTCAAAATAGGATTAATAAATGCTTAAATACTTTTGTTGGAATATTTAAGGTGATATATTCATTAGTGAATAAAAGCATAAGGGAAGTGGCCAAATATTACCGGAGTCCCCTGAAGTATTACTCTGAGAACTTACTGTTATCTTTAATTAATTAAAAAACCTGATATTTTCGGGGGGCGCGCTATTTCTAAGCGATTTCTTATATTTAATAACCCTTCCCCTTATAAATGTACTGATCAAACAACCCTTTATTATATTCGTCGGCATCATCTGCATTGCTACTTTTGAATACGGGGACATCCATGCCTTCGGAAACTAAATTCGTAACCATTTCTCCCATCAGACTTTGAATAAGAAAGGTTCCTCCAATAGTGGACAAGGGGCCCATTAGTTTGTCTTTTGCTATTTCAATAGCTGCATCGTTGTAAGGCGCTGCATTATCTAGTACGACATCACCCAACTCAAATAATCGAAGCCCACTCTCGTGTCTCGATTCTACTCTTGAAGTATGAGCTCTAGACGTAATGACAATAACCTTTACTCCTTTTTGTTTCATTCTTTGAACATATTCAATAATAAAAGCATTCCTTCCCGAATTACTGATGGCAATTAAGACATCCTTTTCTTTTAAGGGATAGAGACTCTCAATTATATTGGCATAACTGCTTTCTCTTTCGATATACGTACTCTTCATCGGATCAGTGATAAGCGTCATTTCTACTTCAATAATGGGATAGATTTTTGCGTACCCACCTGCTCTCGCGTAGACTTCTTCCGCAATCATGTGTGAGTGCCCTGTTCCAATGGCGTAGAGATTATGACCCTCTCTTTGAGCCTCGCTCATCAGTTTTGCTGCTTGTTGGATGGTCTCTTTTTGAGCATAAATAGCATGCAGGCATTCCTGTACGCACTGGTTATACTGTTCAATAAAATCCATTTCATTCTCCTTTCTTTTTAAACCCTTGTGCCCATCTGGTTATCTGTTCAATCATTCTCTCTCCCTCTCCTATAGCAAAAGGAGACATATGTGCTTCGTATTCACCTTTTTCATACGCCTTTGTATCAGGTAAATAGGTGTAATATCCATTCGCAAAGCCCGAAAAGAAAATATCTTCATTTAACTGGTCTAAAACTAACGATGAATAAATTTCAACAGGAAGAAAAAGCAAGATAAAGCCTTGAATGTCAATCGCTCCGACTTCCAAGGAAACCATTTGTTGTTTTTGATGTTTAGCGTACGCTATTTCTGCTTGGAGAGAAGTTTTTTCAATTCCTTCTTTTGCTAAGTGATAATTTTCCTCTAACTCTTTTGTATTTCCGGGAGTCTTCGTTTGAATATTGAAAGTTTTGGAGTACATATGAAAAAAATCCAAAGCACCTTTATAAACAGGCTCTTTTAAGGAATGGGTAACGGCTTCTTCTAAAACATGACCAATTCGTTCGATTTCTTTAAAATCAGCGGTTTTCCTTGTATATCTAGTTGAGATATCTCCACAGGCCCCGTTCATAAAAAGAATGTGTTGGTATTGATTGGCGTATTGTTGGTACAAAGCAGCTGGAAAATCCGCGCTAATACACGTGTTAGAAGAATTGTAAACTGTTGGATGACATGAAAAACGTATCCATAAATTCTTTTCATTGGTAGCCGAGCAAAATTCTAATGCCAACAACACATCATCATATTTATCACTTTTTCTAGAGCGATTACCCGATATTCCGGAAACAGTAGTTTTTCCAATTGTTAAGGATTGAGGTTGTAAGTTTTCTATTGCCATTTGGATCGCTTTTATTATTTTTTCAGAAACTTCTTGAATATAAGAATCACTTTTATGGCCTAGGAAATACTGATTACCTTTCATGATTCCTCTTTTGGTGTCATTCATGCCAGTTGGCCCTGAATGCGTATGCGTTGCTAGAATTTGAACGTGATGCCCTTTGATTCCTAGACTTTCCGCTTTTGAACGAATAGAAGCGACTAATTCAACATCTACACTCAATAAATCGAGAACAGTTAAGACAAATAAATTTTCACCCTTTTTGATTACGAGGACATATGCATATAATGGATCATGAATTCCTGTAGCTGTTCGCGTCCCTTTATATCCAGACATGGAAACCGGAATGGCCGGTGTTATTTCCTCTTTTGCAAATCCGGCGATGAGTCTTTCCTTTATTCCCATCTTTTCTCTCTCCTTTATCCTTTTGTCTTTACTTATTCATTTCTTCAAAAGGATAAACGAGATTCCATTTTTTACGCACCACATCCATGATTTTCAATACATTTTGGGTTCTCCCTATAGTAGGATTCTCCCCATTTGTAAGGACCATATCCGTAAAATGATTGATTTCATGTGTAAACGCAGGAGTTTGATCTTCTACTTCAACCATTACTTGCTTGCCATCTAAGAAAGTAAAGACAGCTTTACTGGCTCGCGGATAATTTTCAATTTCTAGGTATCCTTTCTCAAAAGCTATCACACCGATATGAGGAAGATTGGCTCCAAAAGAAAGCTCGACCGTAGCCAATTCTTGTTCTTTATTCCGCATCAAAATAACCGATGATTCATCCACACCGCTCTCATGAATATTTCCCATCGTGAGAATTTCTGTTGGGTTACTACTCATAAATTCAAGCACGAACGTTAATGCGTATGTTCCAATATCGAACAAAGCCCCTCCTGCTAATTCCATTTTATAAAAATACATCGGGGAATCGGTTGGTTTTTGAGCACCAAAGGGCGCATGAATCATCTTTAACTTCCCTACGTGATTTTCACTCAGCCATTTTTTCAATTTTGGATACAAGGGCACGTGAAAAATCGTCATGGCCTCTGCTACATACAACCCTTTTGAATTAGCCAAGTTAAGAACTTCGTCCAATTGATTTTTACGAGTCGTGATTACCTTTTCGCAAAAAACATGCTTTCCAGCTTCTAAGCATTGTTTCATTTGTTCGTAATGATGACTGTGTGGAGTAGCAATATAAACGGCAGTAATCGATTCATCTGCCAGCATTTCTTCATAGCTACCATAACTGACTGGGATTTTATACTTCTCCGCAAATACTTTTGCTTTTTCAAAGGAACGTGACGCTACCGCATACAGTTCCGATTTTTCTGATTGGAACGAACGCGCGAACTCGTTTGCAATATTGCCTGCTCCTAAAATGGCCCACTTCATTGTGTATTCCTCCTATAGAATGATGATTTTATAAACAGAAAGCAGTGTAAATAACAGCGCTTTCAATCTTTACGTTTATAATAACGGTTATGAGTAAGAATGACTAGTTGAACGCACAAAAAAACTCTACCTAGTCTCTTTTTGAGTATCTATGTAGAGTTGAACTAATTATTTTTTTAATTCTTCCATAATCTCTTTTAAACTTTTTATTTTTTTATCTGCTAAATCTTGTTGGAAGTTGAACCGATTATCTTTCTTGGCAAAGACAGTCATTCCGGCTGCTTTCCCTGCTTTAATACCCCTCGTTGAATCTTCAATGGCTAGGCAATAATTAGGATGAACATCAAGTTTTTTTGCACTATTTAAATAGATTTCTGGATGCGGTTTGGATTGTTCAAACATTTCTCCACTTAAAATAGAATCAAAATAGTGAGTCAACTGGCATTGTTCGAGTACACTCTCAATATTTGCAAAAGAAGATGAAGATGCGAGGCCAACTTTATAATTTTCTTTTTTTAACCAATCGAGTACGTCATAAATTTCTTGGTCGACAATGTCTTGATAAGAAACTGGTTCGCCTTCATATAAATCCCCATAAGCTTTATCATATTTTTCTCTGCTTAAATCGCCGTCCCACAACCCCTGAACCCACTTCCAAACATCTTCTTCTGTAGAACCCACTAAATGTGTTAGTTCGCGTTTATCGAAGTCCACTTGATGGTGTGCTAAAAAATCTTGCATTCTTTTATAGTAGACAGGTTCAGTATCAACAATAACACCATCCATATCAAAAATAACTGCTTCAATCATTTTCTACACCTCTTTACTATTCTTACTACTACTTTACCATTGATACTTTGCAGTTCCTAGTTTATTGAATCCTCATGATTTTGAATAAGATTTAAATAAGGAACTCCGTGTTGCGGTTTTTTCACATTAAAGTATGCCGCGGCTGTTGCAGCCGTATCGGACATGTTATTACGTATCCCAACTTCATGTCCTTCCATTCCCTTCCGATATATCAGCAAAGGCACGTATTCACGGGTATGTTGACTATGTCCAATGGTTGGATCATTTCCATGGTCAGCTGTAACAATAAGAATATCTTCTTCGTTTAAAAGTGGAATTAGTTCTTTGATTCGTTTGTCGCTCACTTCCAAGCGGTCTGCATACCGATCTACATTTTCAGCGTGACCTGCTAAATCCGTTTCTTGAATATTTAAACAGAAAAAACCCGTATTTATTTTTTTTACTTGAGAAATCAAGCTGTCGAATAGGTCATCGCTATCCACTCCTAAGAAAACATACGGGCTAGACGTTTGCACGATGTCTCCTACTTTTCCAACTAAGGTAACTGGGATATTTTCATGATCTAATATAGTAGGGATCTGGACTTCTGGATCAATGCCGTATCCTAAATGAATAACTTGATACCCGTTGTTATATACACCTGATTCTGGTGCATCCACACCAGCAAACTTATTTCCTATCACTTTGCGAGCATTTAATAAATCATTTAGACGAATTTCTTCGCCACCAAAAGCGATGACACGAGATACTTTCACTACTTCTCGGACTGCTTTTCCTAATTTCTTCACTTCTTCAAAAGGCATAAGATCTAGACAAGCAGATACATTAAAAACTTGCCCCAAATCTGTTTCTAAATTATCTCCTACTGTTGCAGAGTCATTTACCACTAAGATTTTTGGCTCACCTTTTGCTCCTTCTCTTCGAACATGGTATCCTGCTTCTTTTAAATGATGCTCTACTTCATCAATTATTTCGCTGAAAGCTTGGTTGAGTGGGATTGGTGGGGTTGTTCCCATAATTTCTTGGTGTCCCAGGAAAGAGTCTGCTCCTTGGTGTCCAAGATTTGCTTTTCCCCAATTGGCTTTGGAAGAAAATTTCAAACGATTGGTTTCTTCACCAATCGCATTCATTAAACCTAGTTCTACCAAAGTAGCGATTTTAATATTCGGTTTTCTTTCGATGATATGTAGAGCAGTATTGCTACCCATATCAGCAGGTCTTACTTCCGGAACATCTTCCATTGCTCCTACTCCAAAACTATCTAGAACAATTACGATAAATCTTCCCATCTTTCTCATCCTCTCAAGTATTTCCCTTGGCTATCGTAAATTCCCATTATTTTTGGTATCCCTATTTGGATTCCTTTTACAAGAGCAACTTCACTTCTTGTTACAAAAATCTGAGTACGTAATGCCATAATGGCGGTTGTTCCTACCGGCTCTTCTTCATTTACTTCCAAGTAATAATCAATGTTTTCTTCCGGTAAAGGTTTTATAGTTGACTGCCAACGTTTTCCTTTTTGATCAAATAAAACATGTTTCAGATTTCCTCGTCGATACAATCCGCCCCCATATAAGTATGCATGCCCTTTAAAATTATGGGAAACCTCACTCACATACACATAGGCAGGAACTTCTGGCAAATCTTTTTCTGCATGCATCGGAGTGGTTCCTGTTAATGCATGACCAGGTTCTCCTTGTGTTCCTTTTAATTCATGAATAAAAGGCAAGGTATAAACAGAAGTTGTGGAAGGCATGTTCAATTCTCTTGCTGGAAAGCCCGCATCCAACAATAGATTTTGTGCTTTTAAGATGGTATCTGCATTATTTGTTTTTTCCAATATATCTTTTCTTGTATTTTGAAGGAAACAAGGGAATGAAGTTGCTCCAGCGATTTCGATATGCTTCATTTTTTTAAAATCCTCAATATACTTAGAAAGGTCCTTTAACTCAAATCCTCCATATTGACCTGGATATAGCGCATCCCCTTCATCCACTACACGGACTAATACTTTTTGAGTTATTCCTAATTCTTTTGCTACTTGATTAATTTCTTTTAATTTATCCAGTGAATAAATGGTAATGTACTGGGTACCATATTCCATGATTTCTCTTAATAAATGAGTAGGGATTTGCACTAAATGCCCAACATTTCCTAAAGGAATATGATTTGCCATCATCGTTTTTGCTTCACGAAAATCAACGACGACTGCTGCCGGGAACCCAGCTTCGATTAGCAATTTCGCTAAATCAGGATTTCGTCCAATTTGTTTAAGCATGAAGTATAATTCTACTCCTTGTTTATTAGCTTCATCCAGAATAAGTCGCGCATTTTTTAAAATAGTATCTACATCTAATACATAAGTATCCGGTTGAATTTCTCCTAATTGATGTAGTTGAATAGCGGTATTAATTAGGTTCGGATTTCGTTCTATTGTTTTCTTCATAAACATAGGGTATCACTTCTCTTTCTTGTTTTGAAGAAGCGTCACTAAATGAAGATAAAAATAATCATCTTCATTTTTCGGAAAATCAACGTCAATTTTCTCAGATAGTTGCTTCCATACTGCAACAGCTTTTTTATATTCTAGCGCTGCTTCAATTTCTTGTTTAATCATTGGATCAACAGAATCTACTTGCTCTTCATTTTTCCGCTGACGAGAAGTCGCCATCGCTAAATGCGTGATAAACGTATCCGCTTCATCTTCTTCTGTAATGACATTTTCTTGCTTCAAATAATTCAACGCTACTTGCATATCCTCGTAAGTGGTCCCATCTATGACATCATTTTCTTTTAAAATCGTTAATTTTTCTTGAATCATCTAAATTCTCCTTTGTTCGCATGTTTTAGTATCGTGGGGTCATGTGTCCATTTTTTACTTGTGACTGAATATCACGAATTTGATTAACATTTAATGTACGTTTTAAGGTAGAGGAAACCAGTGTATTTTCTTTTTGACAAATAATCACCGCCTCACTCATTTCCTTATGATGGTTCTTTACCGGTAATTCAGTAAATTGTACATCTTCCAAACGTTTATCGATAATTTCATCATAATTCCAAACTCCTGCATCAATTTGTGATTCACGTAGACCATAAATTAATTGATTACTTGGTAAATCTACATTCTCAACATCAAACCCCTCAGTGATTTCATTGGTTAAAAGCTTATGATCTAATGAGTCCGTATCAATACCTACTCGTAATCCATCTCTCATGATTTGTTCAACCCCTTGTCGGAAAAGTAAAACATGACGAGATAAATACGTTTGTTCACCAAACTGCATAATTATTTTAATCGCTCTGCCTTTATCGATTTCATATTGTGCTGCAAATCGTGATACAACTGCAAAATCAAAAACGCCTTCTTCTACGGCGCGAATCCGTTCTTCCGATCCACGAATATAAGCTAAATTTAGCTTAATATTTTTATCGCGAAAAGCGGTATATAAACCCGTGGCCAATCCTTCATATAATCGCGAATATGGTAAAGGCATCGTTGCAGAAAGTTGGCGAGACGAAATATATGGTAATAGGACTTGGTGGTTAATCATTTTGAGATAAGTTCCTAAGTGCCCTTTGCTTTCTGTTTCGATTGCTTGCTCTTCTTTGAGAAATTTTAATGCATTCTGCACGGTTCCTCTGGATAGTGAAAATTGCGTTTGAAATTCGCTAATGTTGGGCATCCGATCGCCTTTTTTTAATTGATAAAGTTCATTAGCAATCTGTTCAATTGCCAAACCCTTTTTTTGGTAAAAGTGTTTATTCATAATTTTATCTACTTTCGTTTAATATTACACTTCCATTGCTTGTTTGAGAATTCGTATAATGGTATCTGCTCCAGCACGCATGGGGTTGATACGAATCGTATTGGTCTCTACATTAGGGATAGCAGCACGGAAAGTTCCGGACACTCGGTAGAACATCGGTACGATTTCATATTTTGATTCAGCGCCAACTGGATTAGGTGCAGATCCAAGTTTTTCAGCCTGTTCTAATACTTTTTGTGCGATGGGCTTGTTAAAGGTTACTAAAATGACTTTTGATTGTGCATTCGCAATAAAAGCTTTTTTAATACCCGGTATTTCTCCTTCGTTCAAACGCGTGCATACTTCATCAGTAACCTTAGCAGACAAAGCAAGTGCTACTGGAGCATAAACCATTCCACGTAATACGTCTAGTGCTTCGAACCCTTGAACTTGTAGACCACCAGAATAATTTTCTTTGCGAAGAATATCAATATACTTCTGATCTCCTACAATGCATCCGACTCCTTCTGGTCCTAATACTTTAAAGGTCGAGAAGCAAGAAAGATTGGCTCCTTGCTCGCAGCCAATTTTGGAAATTTTCATGATGGCATAATTATCATCCGTAATGATGGGTCGATTGGGTGCAAATGTTTTAATGCATTCAATAACAGCTTGACTATCATAAGAATCATCTGGTTTTTGTCTCGTTAATTGTACTAACGCACCATCAATCGTTTCGTTTTCTAATACTTTTTGTAATTCTTTTACATCATTAAAATTTGCTACTACTGTTTTAATTCCCAACATATCCAATGTCACCTGTGTCGTTGGATAAACGGGCGCTTCATGAACTAATAAAGTCGCATTCCTTGGTAAAGCTGCATGTAAAGCCAACCGGATTGCCATCGTTCCGGCTCCTCTAATGAGCATGGCAGCCTCTGCGTCAAAAAAACGAGCCAGTACTTTTTCTACTTTATGAGTAGTAATCGGTTGATTATATCCAGGTACGACGCCTAAGTCGCCTCTTGTTAAGATATCTTTTCCTTCAAAAACTTGCGTGATGGCATCTACTAAGCCAAATTGTTTTTCTGTTGCTTCTTCTACGGTAATGCTTTTTAATGGATAAGTTTTCATTTAGTCAGATACCTCCTATTTAATAAGATGGATAAAATGCACGAGGATTGTGAACTAGCATTTTTTGGATAAATCCTTCTGATAATCCGCCTTCACGTAGCAAGGGAATAAAGGAGTCTAGTAAGAAACTGTAACCTAATCCATCCTTATACTCCAAATGTGATCGGCGAGTAATATCCATTGAAAGAAAAACTTTATCGGTATAGCCAGCTTTTTCGATTGATTTTAACATTTCTAAACGAGTTGCATCGGGCATGTAGTTTTCTTTTCCAACCGTATCAAATTCTACGTACACTCCTTCTTTTAAAAGGTCCAATACATATTGGGTATCTCCGGTAAGGTCAACATGACCTATGACAATTTTAGAAAGATCTGCACCTTGCTCTTTAAAAAATTCAACTTGTTCTTTTCCATACGTACCTAGTGTCGTATGAGTAGTGATGGGAACTCCGGTTTCTTTTTGAGCGAAGACGGCAGCTTCAAAAACTTTCCGTTCTCGCTCTGTCATTTCGTTTTTACTCGTTCCAATTTCACCAATCAGTTCCGCTTTGATAGAAGTTCCGTCGATTCCTTTTTGGATATCGTCGATCATCATCTGCGCTAATTCTTCTACAGATTTTTCATAAATGTATTCTGGTAAAAACTTATCTTGATACCATCCAGTGGATTGCAAAATATTCATTCCAGAAGCTTCGGCTACTCGTTGTACGTATTCAGGATTGCGTTTCATTCCTCGAACGGTAACATCAACTACATTTCGAACCCCTTTTTCGTATAACTTCTTGTATTCTTTCACCGTTTCCTCAAAACAGTTTAGATTGGTATCTTCAGTATGTTTTAAAGATGAGAGGTCGATTGTTGTATGTTCATGTGCATAGGTGATTCCTTCAACTAGAGGCATTTTATTCATTCCTTTCTCTGTGTTAAAAAGGGAAGGTGCCAAACCAATATGGTCCAGCACCTCTGTTTAATTTTTAAACGACTGGGGCAAAAAGTCCCAATACATAAAGAATATTTACAATAATTCCTAAGGCGATTGCAGCTACAGGGCCAACTGCCATATCCACTAATGGTTTCTTAGCAGTACGGTTCATCAGATAGGCTCCAAATACCCAGAAGAATCCAATACCTGGTGCGATTTGTTCACTTGCCATCGCTCCACCTACTAGAAGGGCAATTTCCAAGACGCGGTTCATCGCGGTACGGATATGTTCACCCATGTCACGAACACCTGGGAAACGGTCCAATCCTTTGGCAGCTGCATTCAATAGGTTTACTTCTACAAACATAATAGCTGCACCAGCTAGGAAAGCAAAGATTGGATTTCCATGAAGCAAAATTCCTGCTACATATACAAATGTGGTTCCAGCTGGACTGTATACACCGGTAACAATAGCGGTAGAGAATACTAATGGAATAAAACCAATTCCTCTAGCAAAAGCGGCAAGTGCTGCTTCACCGA
Source organism: Jeotgalibaca dankookensis (assembly GCF_002005405.1). Classification (NCBI taxonomy): domain Bacteria; kingdom Bacillati; phylum Bacillota; class Bacilli; order Lactobacillales; family Carnobacteriaceae; genus Jeotgalibaca; species Jeotgalibaca dankookensis. Next base: position 399,136 of record NZ_CP019728.1, on the reverse strand, counting down.
ATTTACCTTCACTTAATAAATTCAAGGAAATTGGATCTCCAGCAATAATGGTTAAACTGGTTGCAGATGCAACTAAACCACCAACAATAGAAAGAATAATCCAGTTTTTCTTAATGCGAGTAACCCGTTCAACAAAAATACTTACTAGGTTTTGATTGTCTTCTGACTCGCCTTTTACTTGAACTGCAAAGATGAGCATGAAAATCATTCCTACTAGAAGAGCCATTCCTTCTGCAGATAATGTGAAAGACGTTTGTTCATTTAATTGGAATGTTCCGAAACGTTTTACAATAAATAATACCAATGTACTGGTTGCTAAGGTGATCGCACCTTTATTAAATCCATGTTGATACGCAACTGCAACTGCTGGGAACACTGCAAATCCAATAACGATTGGGGCTCCAACTGCTCCAAGAGCACCTAATACATCAACCGGTAACATTGCGAATAAGTCAACAACTGCTTGTAAGCCTAATGTTAATGCGATACCATAAACGGCACCGATGACCCCGGCTATGATCATTCCTTTTTTACCGTCTGGAGTCCATGTACCAATAATATCGGTCATCAATAATAAACTATGAACTAAAATAATACTTGCTCCAATGGAAACGGGAATACCAAACCCGATTACCAATCCAAAACTGACTGCGAAACTGGTTGCTGCCAATTCTTTCTTACTAATGACACCGTCTAAGTATTCTGGCATAACGGGACGAAGACCATCGTTAAATACAGCAATCCCCGTATTTGATAAGATAGCAGCGAGAGCACCTAATGCCCCTACAACAACTAATTGTATAATATCCAAACTCACTCACTCCTTAACATTATAATATTATGATAATTTCGATAACTCATCCATTAGAATGGGAATCACGTTCTCTTTGTGTTGTGCTGTAAAACCAAATGCAATTTTTCCTGACGTAACTTGCTCGCGGATCTCTTCTTCGGGCATAATTTTTCCTGGCATAGAAACGGTTGCGGTCTTCGGTCTACCTACAAGTGCGATTGCCATTGCTAGAGCACCGCCTCCTCCTGTATTACAAGCGCCAAAGTAATAATCAGCTGTACCATTTTTAAGTGCCATCGCTGCTTCCAAATCACTTTTGGTCTCTACTTCAAACTTCCCTTGTGCATACTTTTCTACTAATTCTGCAACTTCTTTTTTGTCAATCTGACCGCCTACTACAATTTTTTTCATTTTTTCCTTCCTTTCTTTTTCTAGATACATCAATATACATTTTTTTGTACATTGGTATATATTGAAAACCTTTTCTTATAAGTAAGTTTACCCCATGTATTTTTAGATTGCAAGGGTTTTCTAAAAAAATAAAAAAAGTGTCCGTATAGGTCCTGATTGATAAACTCCCTTCAAAGTAGAAACTGTAAAAAGCAAACTACTTTGAAGTGGGCTTATGATACTCTATTTTTCGGACACTTCTTATGCTAATTTTTTATTTTTTTATCGATTCGTATACTTTATTGGATATGTCTTGAGATAACTGTCCCGTACTAGCATAGGAGCCATCTTCTTTTTGTCCGTTATTTTGTTTATTGGTTAATATAATAATTTGTACGTTATATTCTGGATCAAAGATTACTTGAGTTCCCGTAAAACCAGTATGGCCAAACGTTTGGTCAGAATGTTGGTCACCCATGTACCACTCTTTATTCAATTCCCATCCATATCCTTGATCGAATCGTTGTGGGCTAGTAAATGTTTGGAGAACTTCTTGACTATATAACTCTACATCGCCGTAGGTTCCTCCATTTAACATGGTCTGTCCTAAAACCGCTAAATCTTTAGCAGTAGAAAATAATCCTGCATGACCAGCAATCCCTTCATTTGCGTAGAAAGCATTTCCATCATTTATTTCACCAACTAACGTATATTCTCTCCAGCCATCAAACATTTCTGGATCTTCTGGCACTGTATAGCCAAACTCATCATCTTCAATCATTTTATATTCATAAGGATTTCCCCATGACGTTGCGGCAATCGGTTGCTCTGTATTTTCGGCAGCATTGAATAGGGTATCTTCCATTTGAAGCGGACCATAAATCTCATCTTGTAGATATTCATCCAAACGTTTATCTGTAATGCTTTCCAAAATAAAGGCTAGCGTCATGAAACTGAAATCACTATATTTTCGATCCGTTCCAGTTTCATATTCTAATGGTAAATCATTAATGTAGTCCAATACTTCTTCTCGATTTTTCGCAGTTAAATACGTAGGTTCCCATGGCGTCAATCCGGATGTGTGAGTCAGTAAGTCGGCAATCGTAACTTCTTCTTTTCCATTTTTACTAAAATCAGGTACGTACATAGCTACTTGATCATCTACAGATATTTCACCTTCAGAAACTAATTTCATAATTCCTTGCGTAGTTGCCATTACTTTTGTAACGGATGCTAAATCAAATATGGTATCAGTTGTCATTTCAATTGGCTCACTTAATTCTTCACCCATATCAAATTTCTGAGCATAGCCATATGCCGTTTCTTTTACAATGGTATTGTCTTTTGCAATAAATACCACTGCTCCTGGAATAATTTTTTCTTCCATAGCGGCTTCAACAATTTGATCAATTTCAGCAAGCGTTTCTTCATCCATGTTTGCTTCTTCAGCTGAGCCCTCTTTCAATTGGTTATCAGTCACTTGTTCTTCTGAAGATTGACTCTCCATTACTGAACTTTCTGTCACAGAACTCTGCGACTCACCGCCTTCTTGATCTGTGGGCTGACATCCGGATAAAAATACAGCTCCTGCAAGAATTGCCCCTGTTGCCATTCTTAATTTCATATTCTATCTTCCTTTCTATTTTTTATTACTTTATGCTTCAATTTACATTTTTTTGTACATTGAAACGTAAAGTAGTATACAATTCATACTAAAACACATAGGTTATAATTGCAAGGGCTTACACACATTTGACAAAACATTTTTAAAAGTTGATAGTAGGTTATAAGATAAATAGAGAGGTGAAAAATATGGAACTTAATGAATGGATCCAAGCAGCAAATCAAACCTTTATTGCTATGAAAGACCCTTACGAAAGTGTAGAGAAAGTATATCCTCGCGCTTTAGAAAAGTATTCAGTAGGAAGTCGTTACATGGGCGTAAAAAATAAAAGCCACATTCCTCGTCATTTGATTGAACAATTAGAAACCTTTCGCTATATTTTGCATACATTGGACAAAGCTAGTATGGGAGGTCGAGCTATTGATGTATCCTTAATCAATCCAATAAGTGGTCGCCCAATGACTGGTTCATCGAGTGGAACAGCTATCAATGTTCTATTAGGAATCAATGATTTAGGGATTGGTACAGATGGGGGCGGTTCAGTACTTGCACCTGCGATGGCTGTTCAATTATTTGGCTTTATTAGCCCGATCATTGAACAAGAACATTTAGAAAAATTTTCCTCAACCTCAACCGATGGAATTGGTTTTCACGCTTCTATCGGATTTATGAGTCGAGAATTTGAAGTTATTTTACATGCAATTCAGTGTGTGCTTCCATTGGAAGATACAAAAACCATTGCTTCCCCTAGGATTTTTGCAACAGGTCCTCTGGATGATTTAGATGTAGCAAAAAATGTAAAAATCGTTCAGACTCCTAACCTATTTGGCGAACGGGAACTACTTATTGAATTCTTAAAAGAAAACTTATCCGAGTGCGACTTCTTGATTTCCAAAGAAGGTCCAGTAGATTTTCTAGGGTTTGGCGATACTGTCCTGGGACATTTAGGATATGAAGCGAATCGTTCCCAACAGTCTTCGGGAAAAGGTTTGATTCGCGTTGCGAATATGGTTGATGCCACTGCTTTGGTTGTGCCAACAAAAGACTTTGCTTGTGGATATGTACTCCTTTGTGAATCAACCTTACCAAAAGTAAAAGCGATGTTGGAATTCGCAAAAACAATCGCCCTTTCTCAGGATCCCTTATTAAAAAAGTATTTCCAAAATATTGAAAATTATTTTCCTGATGAATTTGTTTGATGGTGACCTTTGCGAGTTAAATTCATATAGACTTTTCTTCTCCTTGATAAGTAAATTTACCAGTACACATAAAAGTCCCTCTTTCCAAAGAAATAAGGACTTTTTCTAGTTCATTTACATGGTAATTTCGTCGCTGTTGGTAACTTTCATAAATATCAATAAAGAAACGACCGTGAAAAGAGTTAAAATGGTGGACAATGCTGCGGCAATTCCATAGTTCCCACGGATGACTTCCGTATAGATGGCAACCGTCATCGTTCGTGTGCGTACATTATACAGGAGAATCGAAGTGGAAAGCTCGCTAAGCATAGTAATCCAGCTGAGGATTGCACCTGAGATAATTCCAGTCATCATCATAGGGACTGTGATTCGGAAGAATGTATTAACTTGTCCACTCCCCAAACTGGCTGCAGCTTCCTCTATCGATGGTGATATTTGCATAAGCGCTGCAACAATGGTTTTTTTTGCATGGATGATCTCCCTTTAGTTGACAATTTTGAAACGCTTACATTTTATTGCTACTTTTAGTATAGCAGAATTGTAGCTAGAATCACCACACGTTAATTCGCATAGAACAAATTTTTGAAATGATTTATAGTTTCTCAGTATTTATTTTCCTGTTTTTAAAATAATATTCTTCATCATGCTGGTTTACTTTTCGAAGAATACGACAAGGATTTCCTACTGCTACAATATTGTCCGGTAGATCTTTGGTTACTACGCTTCCAGCACCAATCACTACATTGGCTCCAATTGTGATACCGGGAAGGATAATCACTCCTGCACCTATCCAGCAATTTTTACCGATATGTACCGATGAATTATATTGATATGATTTCTCTCGGAGCTCAGGTAGGATAGGATGTCCCGCAGTAGCAACAACCACATTAGGGCCAAACATTGTATAATCCCCTACATAAATGTGTGTATCATCGACTAATGTTAAGTTAAAATTGGCATAAATATTCTTCCCAAAATGGACATGTTTCCCACCAAAATTCGAATAGAATGGTGGTTCAATATAGCAACCTTCTCCAATCTCAGCAAACATTTCTTTTAGCATCTGTTGCCTTTTATCTTGTTCTGTTGGGCGCGTTTGATTGAAATCATAAAGGCGATCCAAGTGTTGTAGTTGTTTCTTCATTAGCTCTTCGTCATTCGGTAAGTACAGATCTCCTGTATGCATTCTTTCTTCATGATTCATATGAGTTCCCTCCATTTTTTGTTTATACTATTATGATACTACTAATGAAGTAGAAAGTAGCCATGTTTTCTTTGAATAGAGAATTTATGGATCAAACTACAAACTAGTCCACTTTTGGTGCTGCTCGATCCGAATGAGCGTCTGCAGATCAAGTGAGCGTCAGTTTCTTCGTTACTTGATCCGAATGAGCCGTTTGCGGATCAAGTGAGCGTCAGTTTCTTCGTTACTTGATCCGAATGAGCCGTCTGCGGATCAAGTGAGCGTTGATCTATTCTCTACTTGATCCGAATAAGCGTTTGCAGATCAAGTGAGAGTCGATTTATTCTCTATTTGATGCGTATTTCAATTTATAAACTAAATAAAAGTCAATTCACCTTTTTTCTATAAATTACAAACAAAAAAGCAGAACTTATAGCAGTTCTGCCTCCTTCTATCTATCTTAAATATTTAGTGATAAATCTTCCCCATTTGTAGCAATCACTTTTTTATACCAATAGAATGATTTTTTCTTATAGCGCTTTAATGTTCCCTTTCCTTCATTATCTCGGTCCACGTAAATGAAACCATAGCGTTTCTTCATTTCTCCGGTACCAGCGCTCACTAAATCAATACAGCCCCAAGAAGTATAGCCTAGCAAATCAACACCATCTAACTCAACCGCATCTTTCATAACCTGTAAGTGTTGAGCGAGGTAGTCAATTCGATAATCATCTTCTACATAACCATTTTTATCAGGCTCATCAACAGCACCAAGACCATTTTCCACAATAAAGAGAGGTTTTTGATAACGGTCATATAAAGAATTCATTGTAACTCGTAAACCTAGAGGGTCAATTTGCCAACCCCATTCACTTGTTTTTAAATATGGATTTTTGACAGTTGCGAATAAGTTCCCAGCAGTTTTTTTGACTTCCGGATCAGCAGAAGCAACTCGGGATGAATAATAAGAAAATGATATAAAGTCTACTGTGTGTTCCTTTAATAATTCGGTATCCCCTGATTCCATTGTTATCTGAATACCTTTTTGTTCTAATTCTTTCAAAGCATATGCTGGATACGCTCCACGTGATTGTACATCAATAAAGAAGTAATTCTCTCGATCTCTTTTTTGAGCTAAAAGAATATCTTCTGGATTTGGAGTGTACGGATAATATTCTCCCGCTGCCAACATACAACCTACTTGATTCTCTGGGTCCACTTCATGAGCAATCTTGGTAGCTAACGCACTTGCAACCAATTCATGATGAGCTGCTTGATATTTGACTTGTTCTTGATTCTCACCTTCTTCAAAATACAATCCTGCGCCTAAAAATGGAGCATGGAGAATCATATTAATTTCATTAAAAGTCAACCAATATTTAACTAAGCCTTTGTACCGATTGAATATAACCTGGCAAAGTCGTTCGTAGAATTCAATCGTTTTTCGATTACGCCATCCACCGTATTCTTCTATTAAATGCATAGGACAATCGAAGTGAGTAATCGTCACTAAAGGCTCTATACCATGACGGTGACATTCTTTAAATAAATCTTCGTAAAATTTCAACCCATCTTCATTTGGCTCTTGCTCGTCTCCATTTGGAAAAATACGTGACCAAGCAATCGATAAACGATACACATTAAAACCCATTTCGCAAAAAAGTGCAATATCTTCTTTGTAATGATGATACATGTCAATTGCTTCTTTTGCTGGATAGAAATAGCCATCCTCAAATTCAAACATTTTTTTCTGGCCTCTTATAATTTTGCGGCGTTCTTCTCCTGTAGGAATTAAATCTACGTTCGCTAAACCTCGCCCACCTTCATTAAAACCACCTTCACATTGATTGGCTGCTGTTGCTCCACCCCATAAAAAATCTTTTCTTAAAACCATTTTTATTCCTCCTTTATCTAATCACCTGCAAAAGCTTATCTCCTATTGCTACCTCTTTTCCTTCTATTGAAATAATATCCCCATATTCATTCGAATTTGTAATGACAATAGGTGTAATTGTTTCAAATTCTTTTCTATTAATTTCTTTTAAATCAAATTGAATTAACGAGTCTCCCGTTTCAACATGATCTCCTTTTTCAACAAAGCATTCGTATCCTTCTCCATTTAGCTGAACTGTATCAATTCCTACATGAATCAATAACTCTGTTCCTTGATCACTAGTAATTCCTATGGCATGTTTTGTATCAAAGGTTGCAGTAATCGTACCGGAAAAAGGTGATACGACTAATCCTTCAGATGGCTTAATTGCAACTCCTTTTCCTAAAATTTCAGCAGAAAACATTTCATCCGGAACTTCTGTTAAAGAAACTGCTTGTCCGACTAAAGGTGATACGAGTGTTTCATTATTTCCCGATAGGATCTTTAATTCTGGTTGATCTTTCTCTACATTTTCTACTACCATTTCTTCAATCGGATCTTTGTAGATAACCATTGTCACCGCAAAGGTAATCACAAATGCGATTGCTGCTCCAATACTAGCATTTGTCAAGTGACGAAGTGTATCTTCTCCAATATAGCTTGGGAGTGTCAACAATCCAGGAGATCCTCCTGAAAAATTACGTACTCCAGTAATTCCCATAAATAAACCAGAGAATCCTCCTCCAATCATTGCTGCGTAAAGAGGAGTTTTATATCGTAAGTTAACTCCATATAAAGCAGGCTCGGTAATACCAAACAGCGCAGTTAGACCCGCAGAAGAAGCTAATTGTTTAATTTTTGAATCTTTACTTTTGATTCCAACGGCTACTGATGCTGCCCCTTGAGCAATATTAGATGCTAACATTCCTGGGTATACAATAGTATCATATCCATTTGTTAAACGATTATTAATCCCAATCGGTACGATTCCATAATGAGTTCCAGTTGCAACTAACAACGGAGTAAGTGCTCCTAATAAAGTGGGAACAATCCAGCTTCCTACACTTTCTAGAGCCAAGACTCCGCTAGAAATTAAATTACTGATATAGAAACCAACCGGACCCAAAACGGTCAAAGCTATTGTTCCGACAATGGCAATCGTAAGTAATGGTTTACTGAAGAATTTAATTGCTTTTGGAGATACTTTATCAGCAATCGGTTCGACATATGACATAAACCAGATAGAAAGAATAATTGGAATAACCGTTGAAGAATAATTAACTGGAGAAATAGGTAATCCTAATAATTGAATTGCCTCACCAGTTTCTTTTGATGTTGCTACCATTTGTACAAATGCTGGATGAAGAAGAACTCCTCCAATCATTGCTGCTAAATAAATATTTGTTTTAAATTTTTGTGCAGATGAAATAGCTAGAAGAATAGGTAAAAAGTAAAAGGCTGAGTCTGCCATTAAATTAATGATTTGATATGATTGACTGTCTGTTGAAAACACCTTAAATACTACTAATAATGCTAATACTGCCTTTAACATCCCAGCAGCTGTGATGGCTGGAAGAATAGGTGTAAAGATTCCGGTTATGGTGTCAATCACTTTTGCAACTAGTTTACGATCATCATCATCCTTAGAAATCTGTGTGTGTTCTGTTTGTAAAGAAGGTATTTGTTGAATGATTTCTTTGTATACACTCCCTACATCACTACCAATAATAATTTGATATTGCCCTCCACTTTGCGTAACTCCCATAACACCAGGCGTATTCTTTAAAGCACTTGTTTCTGCTAGTTTATTATCTTTTAAATGAAAACGAAGTCTTGTGGCGCAATGAGTTAAGCTATTCACATTTTGTTCTCCGCCAATTTTTGTTACAATTACTTTTGCTAATTCTGAATAATTCATTTGATTTCCCTCCTAATTTTTCATAAAAAAATACCTAAACAAACCTTCACATAAAGGTTTATTTAGGTATAGCCTGCTTTTCGCAGTAACAATCCTGTTTATATTTAATTTGTAATTCGCTTGATATGAATGGTGAGATAGATTATTTCATCTTCTTGCAAGTCTCGATCAAAATGATTCATGATATACTTCCTAATTTTTAAAGCACATAGATATTCTTCTCGATACTTTTCTTTAATCAAGAATAAGAAGCTAGAATCATTTTCTTCTAATAAATCGACACCCGTAAATAATCTTTGCACAAAAAATTTTAAGTGGACGATAAACCGTTCATAATTCAATGAATATTCATCTAAATCTACCTGAAAATGGAGACGAACGATATTAGTGATATCTTGGATAATTTTAGTCATCTCAGTTACTTGACTGACTTGTGCCATGTCCAACTCTGCATTAACAATATGCAAAGCAATAAAACCAGCTTCATCTTCGGGTAAGTCTATTCCTAATTTACTTTTGATCATGCTAAGAGCTTCTTTTCCAATTAAGTATTCATGATTATAAAAACGCTTAATTTCCCAAAGCAATGCATTTTTAATTGGAATTTTATTATTATATCGTTCAATTGCATAACTTACATGATCGGTCAGCGTCAAAAATATATTATCATTTAATTTTTTACCAAGTGAAGCCTTTGCAAAACTAATGATTTCATTTGCTAGTTGAATATGTTCAATTGGAATTTCGGAAAGTAATTGAGCTAACCTATTTGAATTTAAGTCTTTACTACTTACATAAACTTTCTCAATCAGTTCGGGGTTGACTGAATTTCCTGGTTTTTTTTGGAATCCAATCCCTTTTCCCATTACTAAAACTTCATTGTTCTCGTGATCAAAAGATTTTACGATATTGTTGTTTATTACTTTTATGACTTTCAATATTCTATCTCCTTGAGAACCTTGCATCTAGATACAGTTATTTTTGTTAGTATAGCCTGCATAACCAGTAACAATCTAACTTCAGTTTTCATTACAACATAATTATAAAGCGTTGTCAATGATAACATTATTTTTTGTAGGAGTATTTTCTTAGTTTAAAAGTAGATTATGAAGGCTGCTCATAGCTACTTGATGCGTATTCGGCTTTTTAATTTCTAATCGGTTCAAGTGAACCATCTATCTTCAGCTACTTGAACCAATAAACAAAAAAGAACTAGGAAAACTCCCTAATTCTTTTTACTCATTGCGTTCTGATAGAAATACATAATACTGTGCCCAAGTTGCACTTTGATAAGGGACGGCATATAAACCGACTAAACCAAATGTAAAGGCGCTGGCAATATTCCACAAGATAAAAGAAAAGTCCATTATTAATAAATCTATTTTAAATCCATATGTCATATCTTGGCTTAATTTGATCGCATCTGAAATTCCTATATTAGGATCATCTGCTAGAATATAGGGAACCATCGAGTAGGCATATCCTTTAACAATTCCAGGGATGATAAACAAGAAAGTCCATAGGGTTGTATAGATACCTACTAATAACATAGCACCAATATCACGAACCCATTGTGCATTTCGGAATAGACTATCGGTGGCATTTTGATAGACACCATCGGTTAAGTCAATTGCGACTCTTGTTAAAGGCACCGTTAGAATCAGTTGTAAGAGATTTAACCAACGAACACGAATATCTAAATAGGAAGTTGGATCGAAATCGGATGATACTTGATTTTGAGAATTTGCATAGGATAAAACGATTGTAATAATACCGACTAATAACCAAGGTATATAATTACGTCTGACTGTTTCTTTAGCATTTTGTTTTAGGTGAACTCTATTCATTTTTTCACTTCCTTATATCTTTCTTCTTATTGTAGCAAAGTATACATTGTTTTTATATAGCAAAAAGCACTACAAGGGCTCAGCCTTGCAGTGCTTTACTTTATACAAGTTTAGATCAAATCATTAATGTCTACGAAGTCTAATCCAAGTGATTCAACTACACCTTCATTCGTAACTTTATTTTTGTACGTATTGAAACCTGTTAGGATTGTATCGTCTCCTTCAGATGCTTCCAAAATACCTTTATTCGCAATTTTCACTGCATATGGCAAGGTTGAATTTGTTAAAGCAATCGTTGAAGTTCTTGCTACTGCACCAGGCATATTTGGTACTGCATAGTGCAATACGCCATGTTTTAAGTAAACAGGATCATCATGAGTCGTTGTGTGGTCTTCTGTTTCGAAGATTCCACCTTGGTCTACTGCGATATCAACAATAACAGAACCAGGTTCCATTCCTTTTACCATTTCTTCGGTTACAAGAGTTGGAGCTTTACGTCCAGGAATGAGTACCGCACCAATTACGATGTCTGCATCTTGAATTGCGTTAGCAATATTTACTTCGTTAGACATCAACGTAATAACTTCATTACCGTATAATTCTTCAATTTCGATTAGAACTTCTGGTTTTACATCTAGAACAGTTACGTGAGCACCTAAACCAAGTGCAATTTGTAATGCGTTTCTTCCAGAAACTCCACCACCAATTATAACAACTTTTCCGTTTTTAACTCCAGGTACTCCACCAACTAAGACACCTTTACCGCCATATTGGTGTTCTAGGAAATGTGCACCAATTTGTACTGATAAACGTCCAGCAATCGCGCTCATTGGGTTCAGCATTGGTAAGTCGCCAGTTTCTCCAACCATCGTTTCATAACCAATTGCCGTTACACCAGAATCAACTAATGCTTTTGTTAGTTCAGGTTCGTTTGCTAAGTGCAAGTATGTGAAAAGAATTAATCCTTCACGGAAATACTTGAATTCTTGTTCCAGTGGTTCTTTTACTTTAATAACCATATCTCCTGACTATACTTTTTCAGCAGATGGTTCCATTTTTGCTCCTGCTTCTATATAGGCGCTATCTTCAAAACCTGCAGCTGTTCCTGCATTCTTCTCCACCATCACATCGAGACCGTTTTGAACTAGTAATTCTACTCCTAAAGGCGTAATTCCTACGCGACTTTCATTATTTTTAACTTCTTTTGGTATACCGATTAACATAAATTTTCCTCCGATTTTTGTTTTCAACTATCCAATTAGCAAATCATTCTGTTTTATATTGCAAACACGCTTTGTTCAAAATAAGTATTTTATCAAGTGGCTGCATCCAGACGTCCCGTCGATCTAGTATTCGAAACTTTTACGTCTTCTTGCTTGTCCTGGATAACCTAATCATTTTGTACCACAACACTGCTTTACTCATTCTGGATATTTAATATTGATTCAAAAAATTACATGCTTATTCGCAAGTCATTGTATCGGATAATTGTGAATTTAATAACTTTACTTTAATACATACTATTTTTTGAAAAAAAATCAAAAAATAACCCCTGTTTTTCAGTGTTTTTTATCAATACAAAAGGATATTGATACATATTTATACAATATTTGTCTTTTTCAAAGACCCTTTCATCCTAAGTGTTTACCAATCCCTATATACTATTAATTTATTATCTTATTTTTTTCAAAAATGATGCGAGTGCCTACTATTACAACAGTCACGATCTCTGTTAATCAATCCAAACTTCAAAAAAATGGAAGCTAAATAACCTTTCAGTAATCCTGTTTTTACGTATTAGATTAATAACCATTTCTAGACTCAAATAATAATGTTGTTTATTTTAATGGTTTTTCATAAAACACTTGAATTGTAAGATCTTTAGTCTAATAAGACTAAAAAATATAAGATAAACAGAATAAAACTGTTTATCTTATACTTAAAGTATCTTGATTCATTATTGCGTGCCAAAATACCAGTCTGGAGATTCTTTGATACTTCCCCATAGTCCATCTGGGATGAGTAGCTGGTCTTTTGAGAGCTCTTCGACTGTCTTTGGTAGATTGGTATCAACTGGGAACGTTGGATGCAGAACAAGGGGTCTTGCGATAGAAACTAAGGGAACAACCTCTAAAGCTTTCGCAATTTTTTCTTCTGTATCTACAGAGCCATTACCAATCAAACAAATTGAATGTTCTATCCCTTTTTCTATTACCGATACTTTTATCTCTTCATTTTGTATTTCAAATAGATCATTCTGATTAAAATGAATATACTCTGCCGATAATTTGGAAATCTTTTCAGCAAGCCGACAAGTTTCTTGAAAAGTAATTCCATCTGCTGCATTTTCTTCCGTAGCTAGTCGAACTCCAATAACGAATGAAGGACTAGCTGTTTTTTCTTTGATTTCATTTGCTAATTTTAAAAGCGCTTCTAAAAAACGAAACTGTTTTTGTGCGTTTCCTCCCCAAAAATCTTTTCTTCGATTCGTTCGAGGAGATAAAAACTGTTGAACTAAGAAAGGATTTCCCCCATGAATCTCAATCCCATCAAAGCCAGCACGAATGGCACGATGAATTGCCTTTCCAAAATCATTTATAGTTTGCAGAATTTCTGTTTCCGTCAATTCATGATACTGCTTTTCTTTGTCATACCGCTCATCAAAAAAAGTGCTAACCGTATAAACATCCTTTTGACTCGGAAGAAATTGGGTAGCACTTCCTCCATGATAAAGTTGGATAATAGATTTGGCGCCCGTTTCATGAATCTCTTTATTATAGGTTTTTAAATTAGGAATGGCTGCATCATGAGAAATCGTTACATTATGATCATAAGCTTTTCCTTCTTTAGAAACATTCGCAGAACCTAAGATGACTAGTCCCATGTTTTGTGCACGTGACTTATAAAATTGAATTTCTTTGTCACTCAACAGACCAATATTGGAGCTGGACATCGTAGAAATAGGTGCAAAAACTAATCGATTACGAAGCTCTAATCCTCCAGGAAATACATAAGCTGTTTCCCACTTTTTCATTTTTTAGCCTCCTTTGCTAGATCCTCTTTAAAGAATACTAAAGGAGCTTTCAGCATACTTTTCCATAGAGGAAGAGGGATTGCTAGACTCTTTTGATCTTTCATTCCCATAGAAGTTTTTATATCATGATTTCCTTGTAAAATTTTCTTTGCCCATAACGGATCTGAAAGGGTAGCATTTCCCACTGAAAATAAAGAAACCATTTCAGAAATTTCCTTTACTTCTTTGGGCGTTTGAATATTTCCACAACCGATAAACGGAATGGATGGTGGAATCACTTGATTTAATTCTTCGATAATATTTAGACCTTCTTGAGACTTTTTTTGGTAATTGCTTAAAGAGATATGTACATAATCTAATGGTAATTTTGTCAATTCTGTCAATAAAATTTTGGTGTCTGCCATTCTTATGCCTGGGGTTTCTAACTCTTCAGGTGAAAAACGGTAGCCTAATAAAAAAGGTCGCTTCGCTTTTTCTTTTATTGCCTTGATACAGGCATCCACTACCTCAATCAAAAAGGTCATCCGTTTTGTTCTACTGCCACCCCATCTATCTTGTCTTCGATTTGAATGAGCAGAATAGAATTGTTGAAGCAAGTAGGTATTAGCCCCATGTAATTCAACACCATCAAAGCCTATTTCCATAGCAATCTCACAAGCAACACGAAAGTCTTTTATGGTTTGTTGAATTTCAATTTCTGTCATATCTCTAGGATAAGAAGCAAATTTTCGATTGGCAGGTATTCGACTAGGCGCGATTGGTTGCTTTCCTTCAATAAAAGCTGGTTGTGCTAATCTTCCTGCATGATATATTTGGATAACAACCTTTACATTTTTCTCATGTAGCTTCTCTACTAATTTTGTTAAAATAGGAGCGTTTGCAGGGTTATAAATATTCCACCCCCGTTTAAAAGCATTCCCACTTGGAGATACACTGTGAGATCCTAAAATAACCATTCCAAATCCTTCACTTCTTTTTAAAATGAAATCAACGTCTTCCGTAGAAAGTCCACCTTTTTCTGTTCCACTATCCGTTGACATGGGAGCAAGCACAATCCGATTCTCAATGTTCAATCCACAAGGAAATTCAAATACTTCCTTTATTTTTTCATTTTGCATGCAGTCACTTCCTTTTTTATTAAAAAAGCACAAAAACTAGAGCAAATCTGCCCTGGCTTTTGTACTTGTTCATCCGATGAACTCATCGGCAGGACTAGACTTTTTTATCCGTTCCACTCAGCTGGATAGGTAATATAAATAAAGCGCGCTGTTCCTTCAACTGAAAATTGAATATCAGAGTCTTTAGGAATATACATGATTTCTCTCGGTCCGGCGGTTACTTTTCTGCCATCAATGATAACAGATAAGGTTCCTTCTATCATATAGTCGATTTCATCGTATCCTAAGTGCCAATCAAAGGTTGTATCTTTCATAACCATTAATCCTAGCCCTAAGCGTGGACTCTCTTCTACCGTTACTAGATCTCTTGTATAGACTTGATGTTCTGGATTACCGGTATCTAAACGATGTTCTTCTGTTACATCAAACATAGGTAGTTCGATGGACATCACACCGCTCTCTTTATCAAGATGACGACCGGTATCTCCCCCTCTTGAATATTCTTCTAAAATAACTTCACGAACGAGTCTCTCAATATCATTTCTATTTATAACTTTCATAAGAAACCTTCCTTTACGCTACGTCTTCTACTACAGATTCGGTTTGTTTCATGTTTTTCGTAATAAGAATAGCTACAAGAACTGCAGAAATTCCTCCTGCTAGTTTTCCAACAATCATTGGCATGATAATTTCAGGTGCAACACCGGCAGTAAAGCCTAAGTGATCCCCAATAGCAAAGGATGCTGAAACAGCAAAAGCAATATTAATTACTTTCCCTTTGTTATCCATGTTCTTAACGGTTTGGAACATCGCAATATTATTTGCTAAAGAAGCAATCAATCCTGCTGCAGAAATTTCGTTAATTCCTAATAAATTACCAAACTTCATCAGTGGTTTTTTGAAAAGTTTAGTAATAATGAGTACTAATCCATAAGCACCTGCTAATGTGATAGCAATACTTCCTACCGTTTCAAAAGCTACTCCTAGAGAGTCTTGATTTTCGAACAATTTGAAGCCTACAAGCCAATCTAAACCACCAACTGCTAAACCAAGTGTTGCAACAGCAACAATCAGTTTACCAAACATGGTAAAGCCATTGATCATTTTGCTAGGGAATTTCCATAATCCTAATGCAATCAAAATTGCAACAATAATAATTGGGATTAAGTTTACCAAAATTTTACCCATACCAATTCCCATCAACAAACCAGATACCATTGCTCCGAATGGAATGGTTACAATTCCACAAAGAATTCCTTGAGCTAAATAAGGACGGTCTTTCATTTCAATTAAACCAAGTCCTACTGGAATAGAGAAAACAATGGTTGCACCCATCATTGCACCTAAAATACCACCTGAAAATAAGACAATTTCTGGGTCTGTAGTCATTTGTTGAGCTAAGAAGAAACCACCCATGTCATTTGCAAGTAACGTACCCGCAAACATCGCTGGATCTGCTCCTACTAGTTCATACAATGGAACAACAATTGGGCTCAGCCAATCAGAAAGTTTTGGTGCTAATACAATGATCCCGGCCATGGATAGTGCTAAAGCACCCATTGCCATTAATCCTTCTTCAAATTGTTCACCTAACTGAAACTTATTACCAAATGCTTTATCAAAAGCACCTAAAACCATGATAATAGCCATAATCCAAATAATTATTTCATTAATACTCATGCTTTATATCCCTCATTTCTATTCTATTATTTGTTATTCTTCTTTTGGATATTCAACGGAATCAATGATTCCAACAATGACCATGTCAACAGGTAGTGTACGATTTTCAAAAGAAATCCGTGCAGAACTTCCGGTCGTGATGAGCACTTGCTCTCCAACACCGGCGCCTACATGGTCTACCGCCACTACTAATTCAGGGCTGACTTCGGTTTCGTTCAATTGTTTTTCTACTAGTAAAAATTTTAAGCCATTTAGTTTTTCATCTTTTCGGGTTGCCCATAGACTTCCTACTACTTTTCCAACTAACATTAGGCATCCCTCTTTTCAATCAAAATGTTTTGATCCTTCAAGTAATCCTTTGCTAAAGCCGTTACTATCATATGAGGGGTTACTTCAAAAATATCTCCTTCATGTAAATTCAAGCTTTGGATGGTTCTTGCCGTAATCAATTGTTTTTTCTTCGGTGGAGTACTCACTTGCTCGTTTCGAGCAGTTACAACATCATTTTGAAAGTATTGAGGTTGAACAAACTTAACGCCCCATTTTTGTAGTTCTAACTTCGCTTTTTCAAAAGTAGGAATCATGCTCTTGGAAATGTGTGATTTCTTTTGCATGTATTCTATTCCTTCTTCCAGAACAATGATCGGTTGCTGTTTTAATAACCGATTTAATATTGCTTCTTCTGTAGGATTATTTGGAGTTAGGTGAGAAAGTCTTGTTAACATAAACAATGGCATTTCTGTTATTACCAAAACTTCTGGAGAATCAAAATCTGTTCCCACTTGGTTTTGATAGCCACCTTGTTTATAGTATCGTACAATATAGTCCTCTGATTTACCTAGGATCGTAAAAGTCGGTCCTGTCGTAATTTGAGTCTTTGTTTGTAATAACTCATCCATTAAGCGATCAGTGACAAGTTGGATTATTTTTTCAATTTGTTCCATGTCATCAGTCCTTTTTTATGATGCGCCCTTTTGTACCTTTTTTAAATCCACAAGCATTTGCTTCGTCAAAATCAATATGCATAAATGTTTCAAAATGAGGACTGACACGAATCGTCACATCATCAAATATCAATGGTCGCTCGCTCATCACTTCGACTTGTACAATTTCTTTGTCTTTGACACCCAATATACTTGCATCTTTATCTTGAACATGAACATGTCGCTTAGCCACGATTAATCCTTTTTCCAATATAACTTGCTTGGTTCCATTCATAATCATGATTCCTGGAGTTCCGTCAATATTCCCACTATTTCGTAAAGGTGCTCTTACTCCCAACACGTTTGCATCTGTGTAAGAAATTTCAACTTGACTATGACCACGAGCGGGTCCTAGTACGATAACGTTATGTAGGACTCCTTTTGAACCAACCAAAGTGACTCGTTCTCTCGAAGCGAATTGCCCTGGTTGAGATAGGAATTTAGCTGGGTTTAATTCATATCCTTTTCCAAATAAAGTATCAATATCTTCACGGGAAAGGTGTACGTGTCTTCCACTAGCTTCTATCTCAAATGTTTGCTGCATACTGTTTTTAATTTTTTCTGCGACTTTTTCTACTAATTGATCAAATGAAATATTCATTCTCTCCTCCCATTCCCTTCTATTCGATTGATCATCAAGGACCAAACATATTCTGCCATAAATCGGCATCTTTCTACTAAACCACAATAGTCATCGAAGAGTAGGTAATTTTGGAAACAAGATGAAGCATACAATTCTAACTCACGAATATCCGTATACAATCCATAAAGCATCAGGACAACTTCTCCATCTGTATACTTCGGAATAAAGGTTCCGGGTGAAAATTGTTCTTTTATCTTATCAAATTGTTCTCCAAATTTTTCTTCATCTATGTGACATTTTTCCCAGTAATTTTCATAAAAAATTAATCTACGGAAATCTTCTAATACAGTGACAATCGTGTCCAATTCTGCAGTAAGTTGGATTTCTTTTTTAGTATGACTAAGTTGCTGTCCAAATAGGACTGTGCTCAATAGTTTTTCCAATTTTATATTCCAACTTAATGTAAAGTGATTGTGGGCAACTTCTTGTCCTTGTCGGTTATATGATTTGAGTGAATCTTTCCTTGTATCTATCTGATCAATGGTTTCCTTAGCAGATTCCTCTACTTCTTCCAATAGATTACGATAGATCACTGTAATATCATTCAAATAACTTTTTGCAGAAGGAGTAATAATTGTTCCTGGCTCTAAATGCAACACTTTTGTTTGCTTTAAATCAGTAGTCCGTAGTAATTTTCGGATCGTACTTTCTGTTAAAATTGCCATTTATTCACTTCCTTAGTTAAAGAAAAGGCTGGGACATATTAGATATGCCTCAGCCTTCTATTTTAGGCTCCTGATAAGGACTGAGTGCTCGCTTCTCGATACTTGCTACTTTCTCGGGAACGGCTCATTCCATTTACCGTTACACCTAACGATCATTCTCTAACATTCGATTTGCTTTGTCCTTATTATCCTTCGTACTTAGGTAGAATTGCGTCTACTTCCATATGTGGACGTGGAATTACGTGTACAGAGATTAGTTCTCCAACTGCTTCTGCTGCTGCTGCTCCTGCATCTGTTGCTGCTTTAACTGCTCCAACATCTCCACGAACCATTACAGTTACGAGTCCGCCACCGACTTGCTCTTTTCCAACTAACGTTACGTTAGCTGCTTTCACCATTGCGTCTGCTGCCTCTACTGCTGCTACTAATCCTCTAGTTTCGATCATTCCTAATGCGTTTGTACTTGCCATTTTATTTTCCTCCTAATATTTGTTTGTTTTTTTAATTTTTGAAACCATCTGTTAAGTGTTGCTTATTGTAACTTTTCTAGGACACGTTTTACCAATAGATCTACTAACTGATCCTTGTCCATGTCTGTTTCATTGATATCTTTTGAATCTTCTTCAAATACATCTTCTCCTCGAAGGTCCTCTAACTCACGGACTCCCCAAGCAATTCTTCTCATATTGAACAAGTTTTGAGGTCCAATATTGTCAGAAGTAGAACTTCCACCAACTGCACCACAGCCTAATGTTAATGCAGGGAAAATATTAGTTGTTGCACCAATTCCACCTAAAGTTGCTGATGTATTTACTAATAAGCGTGAAACTGGTTTACGAAGAGCAAACTCTTGTATCACTGCATCATCTGTAGAATGGATTGCCATTGTATGTCCGGCACCCTCTTGCATCAAGATCTTAATAGATAAATCGCAAGCAGCTTCCCATGTTTCAGCAGTATAGAATGCTAAGATTGGTCCTAATTTTTCTCTTGAATAAGGTGCATGGAGACCAACACGTGTTTCTTCAGCAATCAACACTCTTGTATTAGCTGGTATTTTAATTTTAGCTAAGTCTGCAATAGTCTGTGGAGTTTGTCCAACAATTTTAGCGTTCATTCTACCATCTGGACGGAGTATGAATTTCTCAAGTTTCTCAGCATCTTCTTTAGGTAGGAAATAAGCTCCTTGTCGTTTAAATTCATCCACAACTTTTTTCTTGCTAACTTCTTCTACAATAATGCTCTGTTCAGATGCACAAATGGTTCCATTATCAAAAGTTTTTGAATCCATAATCTGTTTGACAGCTTTTGGAATATCTGCAGTTCGTTCAATAAATGCTGGGCCATTTCCGGGTCCTACACCAATTGCTGGTGTACCAGAAGAATAGGCTGCACGTACCATCGCAGATCCGCCAGTTGCTAAGATAAGGTTTGTATCTTTATGAGTCATCAATTCATGAGTTGCTTGCATCGTTACTTGAGTAATTACTCCTAAAGTTCCTTCTGGTAAGCCAACTTTTCTACCTGCTTCATCCATTAAGCGAATTGACTCTCGAATACATTCCAAAGCACTTGGATGCGGTGAGAATACAATCGAATTTCCTGCTTTAACCGAAATTAACGCTTTGTAAATGGCAGTCGAAGTAGGATTTGTAGAAGGAATTAATCCAGCAATCACTCCTACTGGTACAGCAACTTCCATTACTTTCAGTTTTTCATCATGATTGACCACACCAATGGTCTTCATATCTTTAATGGCATTCAAAACATCACGGGAAGCAAAAGCATTTTTTAAGACTTTATCTTGCCATCTGCCAAACCCTGTTTCTTTTTCTGCCATTTTAGCTAATTTCACACGATTATCATACGCTGCTTTTGCCATTACTTTAACAATTGTATCAATTTCTTCTTGGGATAGCTCTGCTAATTTTTTTTGTGCTTCTTTTGCCTTCTTGATGAGATCTCTCGTCTCTTGAATGGACAAAAGGTCTTTATCAGTTAGATTCATTTATCCTCCATCCTTTCCTTTACTAATACTCTGATTAATTCAGCCTTATTAGCATATTTAATTTCTTTTTTTGTCAACGTTTCAATATTCAGTTTGTATGCCAGTGATCGTAAATCTACCACTTTCATCTCTTCTAATTCTGTTTCTTCAGGTACTTCAGGAGGATTTTCTGTATGTTCTTCTTTCGTTGATTCATCTTCTAACTGATTTTCCTCTTCTTCCAACGAATCAACTTCTGAATCTTTATTGCTGACTTCATCTTTTTTCATCAACATACGTTCTACTTGATCATCCAATCGTGGAATCACATGACTGGATATCAACAAATTCATATCTTTCACTGAATCAACACCTGCTTCCACAGCTGCATATACAGCAGCAACATCACCCAATAATTCTACTGTGGTTAAACCACCACGAATAGAATAGTTTCCTAGAAGCTCGACATTTGCAGCTTTCAAGGCAGCATCTGCTGCTAAAACAGCTCCCAGCATTCCTCTAACTTCAATTAAACCTAAAGCTTTATTTGCCATTTATTTCCACCGCCTACTAGTATCCAGTTGGATTATCAGCTACAAATTGAACTGCTTTTGCGAACGCATCACAAGCTGCATTACAGGCTGATTGAGAACCTGTTAACAAGGCACCTGCAAAGTTAGTTTCTGTAGGTGGTCCGTAGAAAACACCCATTTCAACATCAGCTGCTTTTAAAGCAGCGTCCAATGCATAAAATGCTTCCAATGGAGGTGCAATCAAGTAAGCAACTGCTCCACCTTCAGAGATATTTGCTTCTTTGGAAAGATGTAGCCCAGTACGGGAAACACAATGTGCAAAGTAAACAATGGAGTCGTCTTCGTTGGCACTATAGAAGCTAGCACCATTTTCAATCACTTCAATTGCTGCATCTAGTCCACTACGAATTTCTGCAGGACTTGGTCCAGCCAAAATCCCAATCACTTCACCAGCTAATTTTGTATTTGCATTTGCTGCACCTGCGTACAAACTTTTTGCATAAACTACGTCAACTGCTGCTTTTTTTGTTGCTTCATCGAGTGCTACATAAGTCACATCGTCACAATCAGACGTAATAATTCCCAAACTCTTTTGATTAGATTCTAGATTTAATTCTTTTGCTAGTGCATCATCCACATTAGGAATGATTTTGACACTTAGAACATTAGAGCCTAGACGATCGTTTTTCATCTGGAATCCTCCTTTATTTTTCTCTTAATTCAAGACCGGACTTCTTCACATCCAACATTTTTTTGATGATGTCAGCTATGTAAGCACCCGCTTCAACAGCAGGGGTTCCACCTTGATGAATATTTGAAACTACTGTTCTGCGTGACTCTGGCATTCCTACAGTCGGTTTATATGCTAGATAAGCACTCATTGATTCAGCTGTTACTAATCCTGGACGTTCACCAATCAGTAGACAAACTACTTCTGCTCCGGTAATTTCAGCAATCGCATCTTCTGCTGGTACGCGACAGTGTGTAACGAAAAGGATATCACCAAAGTCTAATCCATGCATTTTCAATCCTTGACGAATAGAAGGTATGATATCTGGAATATTTGCTTCAATCGCTGCAGAACTTAAGCCGTCTCCTACTATTACAACTACTTTGGAATTTGGTTTAACAGTATTTTTTATTTTTTGTGTTTCTTCTTCACTAAACTTTCTACCCAAATCAGGACGTGTAATATATGTATCTTTATCACCGCAAAGTGTTTCTGTTGCAACGAAGTTCATTTCCTTAACTAAATCTTTATTTATATAAGAAAACACGGCATCTTGTGCGGCTGCGTGGTCTGCACGGAAACGAAGCGCTGGTTCAGTTTTATAACGTGTTCCAGCTCTCCATAAACCTAATCTGGCTGGCGTGAAGGTCTTCATTTTTTTATATCCTTCTGGATCTTCTGCATTCGGAACTAAAAATTGTTTTCGGATATTTACTTCGGTTATGTCCGGAATAAAACCTTCTTCTATCTCAGAACCTGATTTCGTCTCTGCTGGTTTTTCTTTAGTTGTTGCAATTGATGGAGTCGGTACAGTTGGTGCTGCAGCTGGTGATTCTTCTACCATTTCACTTAAAATAGATTTGATCATTTCTTTCAAATTCAATTCTTCCACTAGATTTGCCTCCTTTTAGAATATGATTAGTTGTGTTTCAAGAACGCTGAAGCATCTCCAGCTCTTTCGGTCAGACGGCCATTTTCGCTAAAACCCATTTTTTCCATCCATTCATCAAATTCTTTTGTAGGACGTAAATCCAACATTTGACGTATTGAAGCGGTTTCATGGAATCCAGTTGTTTGATAGTTCAACATAACATCATCCGCATTAGGGATACCCATGATAAAGTTTACCCCTGCAACAGCAAGTAGAACGGCCAAGTTTTCAGCATCATTTTGGTCTGCCTTCATATGGTTTGTATAACAAACGTCAACTCCCATAGAAATTCCACTTAATTTACCCATGAAATGATCTTCTAGCCCTGCTCGGATTACCTGTTGTGAGTCGTATAAATATTCAGGTCCGATAAATCCTACTACTGTATTTACCATAAAGGGATCATATTCTTTAGCAAATCCATAACATCTTGCTTCCATTGTTACTTGGTCGACATTGTGGTTTGCATCTGAAGACAACTCAGAACCTTGGCCTGTTTCGAAGTACATGACATTTGGTCCAACAGCGGTACCCATTTTTAGAGCCATATCATTAGCTTCACGAATCATGCTACCACTAATACCAAAAGCAGTATTAGCTTTTTCAGATCCGGCAATCGATTGGAAAACTAATCCAGTTGGAGCACCTTGCTCCATTGCTTCCATTTGAGTAGATACGTGTGCTAATACGGTGTGTTGTGTTGGAATTTCCCATTCATTTATAAAGTCATCAAATTTGTGAAGGATACGTTTTACACTTTCTGTTGTATCGTCTACTGGGTTTAGACCAATAACAGCGTCACCGATTCCCATGGATAATCCTTCCATAAGAGTTGCCATGATTCCATCAATATTATCTGTCGGATGGTTTGGTTGGAGGCGGGCTGAAAATGTTCCTGGCACACCAATGGTTGTATTTGCTGTTTTAGTAACAATAATTTTTTTAGCAGCCATGATTAAATCCATGTTCCCCATTATTTTTGCGACTGCAGCAATCATTTCAGCTGTCAATCCATTAGAAATCCTGTGAATATCATAGTTCGTTGTTTTTAAATCTAAGAGCCATTCTCTTAAATCAGATACAGTCCAGTTTTTTATTTTTTCAAAAGTACGAAGATTTGTATTATCCACAATAATTCTTGTTACCTCATCCTGTTCATACGGAACAGCTGGATTATTAAATAAATCATTTAATGTTAGATTAGAAAGAACTACTTTAGCGGCAACTCTTTCTTCTGAGTTTTCAGCTCCTACACCCGCAAGTTGATCACCTGATTTTTCTTCGTTCGCTTTTCCCATAACTTCCATTACCGATTTAAATTCATATGTTCGGCCAAAAAGTTTCGTTTTTAGAATCATAAATATATCCTCCTTTTTATCTAGTTAAATACAAGAGTTTTCACAACAATTGGGAGTACTGAACCATCCCCAATTGGATTACCAATGTCAATATAATCACCATTTCTTACATGAATACTATCGATACAAACAAACGGATAATCTTTCGGAAGCTGGGCATATAAACTATGACCCAAGGCCTTCGCCATATCTTCCTTTAGCAAGATAACAAGGGGATCTTTTTTATCGATCACCTTTTGTAAACCTTTTATCAATACATTAGCTAAATCTTGAATATAGAGGTAGCTTGGATTTCTAGCCCCATCTAATGCCAAACCAATAATTTGTTGTTCGCCTTCCATTTCAAACCAGTTTAATTTCGATTCAATTATTTCTGGCAATACAGATAAATCATCTGTGTGTTCTTCTTCTTGTGACAATTTTAATACCGGAATATTTTGAAGAGGTAACACATGTTCTTTATAAGTAATGGTGCTTCCACTAATATCTGTTGTGTGAGAGCCTGCTCCAACAACCGTTGCTCGAATCGTTTCCACACTTGGAATTACTTCAAATTGATTGTATAATTTTGAACCAGCAATTTTTTTTCCTAATAAAATCCCAATGTCACCATATTTAAATACATCTTGGCTTATACCTGATTCGATATAATCGGCAACACCTCCTGAAAAGGAAATATATTCAATTTTACGTTCCGTTTGTAAATCTTTATTTGTAATAAGAAGATCGTAATAAGGACTTTTTTTTCCTACACCCAAACTATTTTCTAAAACTTGAACCATAATAGATAGTAGCTTATTTAAATCAGTCAAGTCTATTTTGCTATGAAGGCGGAGCTGTAATCCTTCCTTCTTAATAATTTGTGTTAATTTTGGAGAAATATAAGTGATTTCTTCTTGTTTGTTCACTTTAATGAGTCTTCCACCAATATCAAAACAACCTGTATCAACGATGTCTCCGTCATGGAAGCAAACCATATTGGTCGTTCCTCCACCTACATCAAAATTAACAGTAGTTGTATGATAGCGAGTAGAATAGGAATGAGTCCCTGCTCCTTTACCAGCAATAATACTTTCTAAATCGGGACCAGCAGTTGCAACTACGAAATCTCCAGCAAAACCACTTAGAGCTTCTGCTACAATTCTTGCATTTTCTTTACGAACTGTCTCTCCAGTAATGATAATAGCTCCTGTTTGAATGTCTTTCTTACTAATCTTTGCTTTTTGATATTGTTCTTCTACAAATTTAGTGATTTTCTCGCTATCAATCAGGTTGTTTTCTAAAATAGGCGTAAAAAGAATATCACTTTTATAAATAACTTTTTTATCCGTAATTGATATCCTTGGAATGGTAAAAGCTGATGCCATATTTTCGATATATAATTCTGATAGAACTAATTGAGTAGTAGAAGTCCCGATATCAATTCCAACGCTCAGTAGCTTTTCTGCCATATTATCACTCCTTTGAAAAAAGACGCTTAATAAAGGTACCCTGGCGGGTTCCTTATTAAGCGTCTTTGCTTTCCCCATAACTTCATCGTTATGGGTTATTGTATTTAATTTTTAAAAGCAATTCTGAACCTTGTCCCTTGAGATTTTGAATCTGTACTAATAATTCCATTTAACTTTCCTTCAACAAAACTGGTTACAATTTGTAGCCCTAAATTATGTTGGGATCGTTCTTCAAAAATGAATCCAGACCCATTATCTTCAATAATAATTTGAATAAATTCGTTTTCTTGAGTGACTTCTACTTTCACATGAGCATTTTCTTGTTTTATTCCTTCAAAAGCGTGGTCAAAACAATTTTGGATCAGTTCATTCGTTGCTAGTGCTATAGTTACTGCTTTATTACTCTCTAAAATGATTGAAGAGTCAATTTCACTTGTTAGTTGAACAGGGATTCCATCAGGACCTTCTGCATAAAAACGAGTTAGGTTTTGTATAATTACATCCAATACCATTTTCAGCTGTACATCGTCTTCCTTTTGTTTTGATAACAGTTCGTGTGTTGCTGCGATCGAAAGGATTCGATTTACGCTTTCATTTAGTACTTTCTTAGCTTCTGGACTTTCTGCTCTTCTTGCTTGCAGACGTAAAAGTGAAACTACAGTCTGTAAATTGTTTTTAACACGATGATGTATCTCTTGAATAGTTACTAATTCTGAAATAATACGGGATTCTTTTGCTTTTTTATCACTAATATCTTTCATAATCTGAATAACGATTCCTTTAGAGGGAAGATAAATAGTTTTAATTTTAAAATAATAAGCATCAAACTTTATTTCTCTTGATTTGAAAGCTTCCGGTTTACCGAGAGTACCAGATTCACGAATATGTTCAAAAGTTGTTAAATCAAGAGCTAAGTTATCATAATGCAAACCATTAATCGCATTCAAATATCCAAAATTTTGATAGTATTCATTTGCAGCTTTATTATGATGTTGTAACAAACCATTTTCATCAAAAATAAGGATAGCATCATCAATATAATTAGTAATAGATTGATCAATAATTTCCATTTCTTCAATTACTGCACTAACTTCTTCATAGGACCGATCTAGATTAGATACATCAAAATTTGCCTTAATATCATTGCTAAGATCTTTTTCAACAATCAATACGGCAATCGTTTTATCTTTATATTGAATAGGATATGTTGTTTGTTTTATTAACAATCCTTCTTGACTACGAGCGTATAAACCAATCGAATTCTGTGAAGTTTCTAAAGTTCGCAATGGTCCTGGTTCATCTTTACGATAAGCTGTTTTTCCTACTACTCTTTTTTCGTAAATAGAAGGGTTATTTGATGGCTTTCGGTGAGATACTACAATTGCTTCACCGGTAAATACATTCCGTACATCAATAAAAACATCAAATTCATCAAAGGTACGGTTTGTTAATATGATTTCAGCTTGATTTTCTAAGTATTGGATTTCCACTTTACTGAGTTGAGTATATTTTTTGCAAATTTCTTGAATATCTTCATCGTAGTGATTATTATTCATCTAACATCACCATTAATTCAGCTACCTCAATCATTGGTACACGCTTCTCCATACTTATATTGCGTATTTTCGTGTAAGCGTCTTCTTCGGTAATATTTTCTATTTGCATTAACTTACCTTTTGCCTTTTCAATCATTTTTCGTTCTTCCAGTTTTTTAGATAACCGCTCTAACTCTTTAGACATTTCCTTAAATTCATTTCCTTTTGCTAAGGAAAGCTCAACCATTGGTAATAAAGATTGTTCATGAAGCGGTTTTACTAAATAACCTAGGGCCCCGAATTGTTTTGCTTTAATAATATACTGCTTATCGCTATAAGCTGTCAGCAATATAATACCCGATGCAGTCCCTTCTTCAACTATTTTTTTAGAAGCCGTCAATCCATCAAGAATTGGCATTTTAATATCCATAATAACTAGATCTGGTTTTTTTTCTTGGCAAGCCCGTATTGCTTCAAACCCGTCAGCAGCTTCTCCTACTACTTCGTACCCAGCTGTTTCGAGCATATCCTTTATATCTAGTCTTGTAATTGGTTCATCATCCACTATAATGATTCTTCCACTCATTGTAACACCTCGTTATTTTAGCTAATCGTTAATTCTACACGGTTAAAACCTAAAACTACTTCCATCGTTTCCAAAACTTCTTTCAACGCAACAGTAACGGATGATACATCTCCAGTGATAACTACCGAACCGGAAAAACGGTCGACAAACCCAATTTCTATGTCTGCCGCTTTTGTAGCAATATCCACGGCTATGACTGACGCCTCACTTGGGGATATGGTCATAATTCCAATAGCATCTTCTCGTGTGTTCATAACTCCTAGCTTAACATAAATTTCAGAATCTGGTTTTGCGATGACATGTGCTACTGTAACTTGTTTCCCCGGCACATACTCTTGAATAATTCGATCTATTTCCACCGAGTACTCCTCCTTTATTCGCACAAGTTAAAACGCCTGCTCTAAAATAAATAATACACCTTCTTGTTCTACTCTTACTGGGTTTGTAATGGTACAACGATCTTTAAGAGCATCTCGTGCAATATTTCGTTTGTGCTCTTCAAATGTTTTTTCATCGATTCCCCATTCTGAAAAACTATTAGGCATATCCATTCTTTTTTGTAAAGAAATAATAGCATTCGTAAGGCTACGAACACCCATCCGTGGGGTACCTGCACTTAAACCTAATTTTTTTGCTACCTTCGTATATCTTTTGGCCGTTTCATTAAATATTTGAGGGTTTTTTTCTGTCATTCCACTATTGTATCGTATTACATGTGGTAACAAAATTCCGTTTAATCTTCCGTGAGGTATATGGAAGCGTGCTCCAGCCGCATGAGCAATCCCATGATTGAGACCTAGAGAAACCTGATTAAAAGCCATACCAGCCATTGTAGACGCGATATGAATTTTTTCTCGAGCTTGTTGGTTACCCCCGTCTTTATAAGCTTTTTCTAAGTATTCGAACACATAAACAATAGCTTTTTCTGCAAACATGTCCGATACTTCATTTGCTTGCGTTGAAACATAAGCTTCTAAAGCGTGTGTTAGAACATCTATCCCGGTATCTGCTGTTTGTAACGGAGGAAGTCCCATCACTAGTGAGACATCTAAGATAGCTTCTGATGGTAAAATATCATCACTGATTAGAGGATATTTTACTGATTTCTCTGCGTCTGTTATGATGGAAAAATTGGTGACTTCTGAACCTGTCCCACTAGTTGTTGGTATAACTATAAAAGGCATTTTTTCAAAAATTTTACTTTGGAGACCAAAATATAACATTGCTTTGGCAGCATCAATTGCTGATCCTCCACCTAGAGCAAGGAGCATCGTTGGATGATAATGTTTCGTTTTTTCTAATCCTAATACAATTGTATCAATTGGCGGATCAGGAACAACTTCCGAAAACAACATTGTTTCCACACTGGACGAAAAATGGTTTATAACTCGCTCTAAAATTTCAGATTTTGCAATAAATTGGTCAGTCACAATTAACACTCGTTCGTTTTCAAATTGGGATAGACGTTCCAAACTATTCTCACCTGTGTATAAAGTAGTTCCAAATCTAATTTTATTCATTTTCTAGCCTCCTTCCTCCAAAAAAAGCCACAAGTAAAAGAGTATCGTTATAGATACTTTGTTACTTACGGCTTCATTGCTCGTATTTGATTGGCACGCCTTTGTGCTCTAACTACATCTTAATGTACTATTTCAACTAAAGATTGTCAACACCTTTTTTAAACGCTCTCATCATTAATCTTTTAAATCTGCTTTTGTAATTTCTGTGTGGAAAACACGTCCGCTTCTTTCATACAAAACATCTTTTACTCCGTCTTGAGAGTTTACAACTCTCGCAACAGCAAAAAAATAATCGGAAAGACGATTAATAAATCTCATAACTTCACTATTCATATCATTTGTCCATTGGAAACTAACAATTTCTCGTTCTGCTCTTCGAGCGACTGTTCGAGCAAAGTGAAGCAAGCTAGCTAGTTTTGTTCCCCCTGGTAAAATAAAGGACTCAACAGTTGGAGGTATTCCTGCATACTCATCAATTCTACTTTCCAGCCATAGAGTTAGATTTTCATCTACACGATAAGGATTCTTACCATGAGGAGTAGCTAAGTCATTGCCACAATCGAATAAATATTGCTGAATAGTCATTAATTCTTCTTTTAGTTCAGAAGATATTCCGTCAGTGCTCGCTGCAATACCTACGATACTATTCAATTCATCCACAGTTCCGTATGCTTTTACACGGTCTGCATCTTTTGCTAGTTTCATTCCTCCGATAACACTTGTATACCCCTTATCGCCGGTTCTTGTATAGATTTGCATTAATTTACCTCCTTATTTAGATAATCCCTTAATTCTTCCATACCATAGTTTTTAAACGCAGAAACTTTAAATATTTTATTTACTCCCGCGAGCCGCAGCCTTTTCTCGGCATTTTTTAATTGATCTTCATCTTGACATAAATCTATTTTAGTTATAATTCCGATGGAAGGTTTCATAAAGTTTTGGGCAAAATTTGGTGAGAAAATTTGTTCCTCTTCTTGACAATTAGATACTAACGCAATCATTTCAGCTTCTACCGCCATCATTTGTAAAGCATTATAGAATCTCCTATGCTGAATAAATTCTCCTGGAGTATCAATCATTTTAGGATAAAATTCTACCGCTTGCGTCTTACTATACTGGAGTTTATCGCCAATAATTCTTTGACAAAGCGTTGTTTTCCCACAGCCAATTGAGCCAATAAACATAATTTTTTTCAATTGATCACCTACTCTAATTTTAAGTACGGGTTATTTTTGTAATACTAAAGCCCATTTTGTACTGTAGATAATTTATCGCTTCTTGCATAGACATCTCTACTGAAGCAATATCACCCAATATAAAAACAGAACCACTAAACCGATCGACAAAACCAATTTTTATTGCAGCAGTTTTTTTGGCAATATCTACTGCAATAATCGAGACTTCGCTTGGTGTAATAGTCATAATACCTATTGCTTGGTGATATTCATTTTGCAAGCCTAATTTGTCAAAAATTCGTTTATCTGGATTTGCAATGATATGGGCTAAAGTCACTTGTTTTCCAGGGACAGATTCGAATATTTTTCTATCTTTGATTTTCATTTTTTTCGACCCCTCACTCACAAAATGAAAGTGCAACACACACGTTCATAGTATTTCTAATTAAAATAAAAGTCAAGGTCAGAGAAAAAGTTATATCTGAAATGTTTTAATACTTTTCTAGTAAGACATAGACTTAATACCATTTTTTTACAAAAAAATACTAAAGAGCTTTTCAACCCTTTAGCATAAAAACTATATAGTTATTGATTATAGAAATTTAAAAATTAGAATTGAATAGGCCTCATTGCCTATTTTTCTTCTCCTTTGAAGAACAATTCTAAAAAAATTTGATAGAATCCCTCATTTTGCTAAAAATGAAGCTGTTTTGGGTACAAAAAAAGTCTATGCTCCATTACATAGACTACTACGATACTGTTTTACCTCGAAACAGGATACGCATGCATGATTAGCAAGCTAAGATAACGACCTGACTCCATATGTCTTCATATGATTACAGTGGCGGGACCGTGTTGGAATTTAACCAAACTTCCTCATCTCAGTTGTCTTGAAATGGTACTTCTATCAATTTCTATGATAGTCTAGTATTCTTTCTTTTGCAAGCTAAATCTATTTTTTTAAAACATTTGTTTTATAAAATATTTATTGCAGCTAATAAAACACTAGGACTACATTCATATAATTTAATATATTTTTTTAAAAAAAGAGAATAAGACAAAAGTCTTATTCTCTGTATTTAAGAAGTAATGATTAGTAAAAGTTTGCCAAAGCTTGAGCTTTTTTAAGTTCCATTGCACGTACTTCTCTTGGTAAGAAGCGGCGAATTTCGTCTTCGTTGTAGCCCACTTGCAAGCGTTTTTCATCGAGAATAATTGGACGACGAAGTAAACCTGGGTTGTCTTGGATAAGCTTAAACAAGTTGTTCAACGGAATTTCATCAAGGTCCACATTCATTTCTTGGAATGCTTTTGAACGAGTTGAGATAATTTCTTCTGTACCTTCTTCTGTCATCTTAAGGATATCCTTAATTTCAATTTCAGATAATGCTTCCGAGAAAATATTACGTTCTGTATATGGAATATTATTCTCTTCTAACCATGCTCGTGCTTTACGGCAAGAAGTACAACTAGGTGAAGTATAAAGAGTAACCATTAATGGATCTCCCCTTTCTCTTGTGTGAATTATCTTGTTCTATGTTATTCATTATACATTACTTCTCTCAAGATATCTACCTTTTTTTGAAAAAACTTCACTTTTTGTACACATTGTGTTCATTTCGATTCCCAAAAATTTTTCGTGAACGTTTATTTAATAAGGTTTACATATGTTCCTATACATTTAAGATACGTATACTTTATAATAATTATAATTTAAAGCGTTTTACTTGTAATTTAGCTTTTACGGTGTTACGTCGGCATAAAATACGGTATAATAGAATGGTAGAAAATAGGAGTGTGATTTTAATTGAAGAAAAAAGTTTTTTCGGGTGCCCAACCGAGTGGTATGTTAACGATTGGTAACTACATAGGTGCAATTAAAAATTTTGTAGCTTTGCAAGATGAATATGATGCCACTTATTGTATTGTTAATCAGCACGCTATCACGGTTCCCCAGGATCCAGAAGAGTTAAAAATGCGTACGCGTGGCTTAGCAGCTCTCTATGTTGCTTGCGGAGTCGACCCGAATAAATCAACAATCTTTGTCCAATCAGAAGTGCCTGCTCACGCACAAGCAGCTTGGATTGTACAATGCAATACCTATATTGGCGAACTGGAACGAATGACCCAGTATAAAGATAAATCTGCAAAGCAAGATGCTGTGTCTGCCGGTTTATTAACGTATCCTCCTCTTATGGTAGCAGATATTATTCTTTATGATGCTGATTTGGTTCCTGTAGGGGAAGATCAAAAACAACATTTAGAACTAACGCGTGACTTTGTGCAGCGGTTTAATAATCGCTATCATGCCGACTTGGTTATGCCAGAGCCGCTTATTCCTAAAGCCGGCGGACGCATTATGAGTTTACAGGATCCAACTAAAAAAATGAGTAAGTCAGATACAAATCAAAAAGGGTTTATTTCTATGCTAGATGAACCTAAACAGATTCGTAAAAAAATTAAAAGTGCGAAAACAGATTCAAGTGGTGTGATTGAATTTGATCAAGAGAATAAACCAGGTATTTCCAACTTACTAACAATTTTCGCGAATTTTAGCGGAAAATCAATCCCACAGCTCGAAGAAGAATTTGCTGATAGTGGTTATGGTGATTTCAAGGAAAGGCTAGCAGATGCTGTTATCGCTGTTCTTGAACCCATTCAAGAACGTTATTATAAATTAATGGCATCAGAAGAGTTAGACTACATCTTAGATCAAGGCGCTAAACGTGCTAACGATTATGCTAACGGAACTTTAAAGCGTATGGAAAATGCTATTGGTTTGAATCGTTAATTAAAAAAAGGACGAGGGATTTAATTTATCCCTCGTCCTTTTTGATTATTCGGAAAACAAAGCTGTTACTAACTCTTCACTGGTAATATTGCCGAAGTATTTTTTCAAATCGAGACTATCAAATTTCTCAATCAGTGCTTCTTTCGTATATTTTGTACCGACGAGCGCTTCTTCAACGTCTTTTATTTCTCCTAACCCAAAGAAATCACCGTATATTTTTGCTTCAGTAATTTTTCCACCACTTACATTAAAGGCAAAGTCAATGGCGCCGATAGGGAAACGACGACGGGTTTCGATTGCATAATTAGGAGACTTACCATAATTCCAATCCCAATTGCCGAAATATTCTTCGCGTATCTCATAAACACGTTTCCAATCTGCATCTGTCAAATGATATTCTTTCACGTCTTCACGTTTTTCTACGTCAAAGATATATAATAACATTAAATCACGGAACTCTTCAGTCGTTAAATCTTTATACTCTTCATCTAAGAAAGGTTTTATATTGGTAACACGACTACGAATTGATTTGATTCCCTTTGAGGCAATCTTGTCCTTACGAGGTTTTAAAGCTCCTGTAATAGCATCTAAATCAGAATCAAGCAAGATTGTTCCATGAGCGGTCATTCGACCATTCGTTGCATACATGGCATTGCCAGAAAACTTCTTATCACCGATGGTTAAGTCATTGCGACCTTTCAATGCAGCATCCTTTACCCCTACACTGTGTAAGAAAGAAATTACAGGTTCAGTAAATTTAGCAAAGTCACGGAATGAATTACCATCATCATCCGTAATAAAACAGAATGAAAAGTTACCGAGATCATGGTAAACTGCTCCCCCACCCGACATGCGACGTACAACATGGATATTATGAGCTTCTACATATTCCTGATTAATTTCTTCAATCGTATTCTGATTTCGACCAATGATAATAGATGGTTCATTAATATAAAAATATAGAATTGGCTCATCAAGTTTTTTTTCTTTTAATAAAAATGTTTCTAAAGCAATATTAACACTTGGATCTAAATGGCCTTGATTATCAACAAAATACATATGAACACTCTTCCCTTCGAATTAAATAATGATTTTCATATCGTTTTCAGCTAGCATTACTTTCACATTTGGTGTTGCCTCTTTCGCTTCACTCAGAAGTCTTTGCCAGTCTTCATTGGGTGGGAGATGCGTTAAAATCAATTTTTTAACACCAGCTTTTTCAGCAATTTCACCCACTTCTTCAGACGTCATATGCACCGAAGATTTTTGTTGTTCTTTGAAAAAATTAGTATCAGCTAAAAAGACATCTGCATCTTTAGCAAAAGGTATAAACTGCTCCATATACCCAGAGTCAGCTGAAAATACAAATTTTTTCTCAGTTTCTCGTTCCGTAATCGCTAGAGCATAACAAACAACAGGATGAATCGTTTTTAAAAACTCAACATGAAAAGGTCCTATCTCAATCGCTTCTTGTCCTGAATAATCAATTGCTTTTGATGATTTACTTTCTCTTACTGTATGCCATATAGATTCTGTATGGCCATAAATTGGTACTTCTTTAACATTAGGTGCATTTTTTAATAGAAAAACATGCTGTAAAACACCTACGTCTGCGATATGATCGGCATGGTAATGGGTTAAAATAACCGCATCTAAATCAAGCGGATCAATATGCTTTTCTAGAGCTAAAACCGAACCACTCCCCGCATCAATTAACAAACGAAAGCCAGCTGACTCAAGCAGATAAGAACTGGTTCCGACTCCATTTGCTGGGTATCCACCCATAAAACCTAAGATTGTTAGTTTCATCAAGAAATTCCTCCTTAAACGTAACTGGTCATAGTCTCAGTATAGCACGTTTTTACCTGTTATTTCCTTAAAACGCTCGAAAAAAGGACAGAGGTTACCCCTGCCCTACTTCTATCTGTGTATTTTTTTTCATGTAAGCAATCGCTTCGTCAGCTAACCGTTGCCCTTCTAGAATCGCATTCGATAAGCCATACCCATGTAAGCCGTTTCCTCCTATAAATAAGCCTAAATCGTTAATACGTTTCTTATGCTCTTTTGAATATTTTTCAAGTTCTTGTCTTTCATCTGCTAATAAATGGGGAACGGCATCCTTCCATCGAAAAACCTGCGCAGATTGATAACTGCCTTCAAGCTGTAATATTTCCTGAAGTTCTGTAAGAATAATTTCTAATATAGTTTCGTCCAGTAATTGAACGATAGCATCTTCTTGTCTTCTGCCAATTTCTACCAAGAGATAATCGGAATCTGTGTCTTTCAAGGACGGCCATTTTTTATTTAAAAACGTTGCCCGCGTCATATGATAAGCACTACGCTTTGGAACAACAAAACCGATTCCTTTTGGGTAACGTCTAATCGTTCCTTTTTTAAACTGAAATAGAATAGTGGCCATTGATGAGGTATTAGGTTTGGGGAAATCTAACAGAGCCTGTTTATTTTCGGTTACAAGGTGGTGAGACTCGGAAAGTGGTAGAGTGGAAACAACAACATTAGCGCGAATGCTTTCTTTTTGGTTAACTGTTAATAAAAACAAACCATCGTCCATTTGAGTCAATGCGGTCACTTTTTTATTGGTTAAAATACTGTCTGAGAGATATCCCGCTAATTGGTCGACTAAAGTATGCAAGCCATTGATAAGATGAAATTCTTTATTTCCATTATCAATAAGTTCTTCTAGTTCCATTTTCGTTAACTGCTGGGTACGTCTCTTATCTCCAAATAATTGAATTAAATGTTGATCAAAAAAGAAAGGTGAGCACAACTCCATTGAACCAAAGATATATTCAGGGTAATTAGGGTAGGCGATTAGTGTACTGACTGCTTTGCAAAAGCGGTCTTCTAGAAATATAGAAGTCGTTATATTTATAGTTGACTTTTGCTTAATACCATTAAAAGTCTGATTTACTAAAACAGAAACCTTATCACTAAAAGAAAGCTCTCGCTCTTGTAACAAATCATTGAGATGAATAGGAATACCACGGTAGCTCACCTTATCGGCTTCTATAAAATCTTGGGTGTTGAACCGATCAAATTTCCAGTCTAAACTGTATTCAATCTCTTGATCGAGGCCAATCTCCTTTAAAAAGGGGCGAATATCTGCTTGGCGGATATCAAAAGTGCTGGCGCCTACATCGATCGGTCCGATTTCTGTTTGGATGGTGCGAATAGTGCCACCTGCTTGGTCACGTTGTTCTAAAGTGATGAGTTCAAACGGTAATTGCTCAGAATCGATAATTTTTTGAATATGATAAGCAGCCACTAACCCGCTGAGGCCACTCCCTAATACGGCAATTCTATTTCTAGCTCGTTCCATATTGCTCACCTTCTTTACTGATCTTCTATTCAGCTTAATCATATACTATCTTGTTAAGAAAAACTGTGAACAAATTATGACAAATAAAAAAAGCTATCTCTATTAATTAGAGGTAGCTTATAAATTAATTAGTTGTTTAAAGCTGCTTTTGCTTGATCAGCAATTGCTGCAAAAGATGCTGCATCGTTAACAGCTAATTCTGCTAACATTTTACGGTTCATATCGATTTCAGCTAGTTTCAAGCCATGAATTAACTTGCTGTAGCTTAGTCCATTGATACGCGCTGCTGCATTAATACGTGTAATCCATAATTTACGGAAATTACGTTTTGTTTGACGACGGTCTCTATATGCGTACATATAAGATTTCATCACTTGTTGTTTTGCTGTTTTAAATAATGTATGTTTTGAACCGTAATAACCTTTAGCAAGCTTTAGAACTTTCTTGCGGCGTTGGCGTGTTACTGTTCCACCTTTTACACGTGGCATGGTGATTCCTCCTTATGAGAACAAAATGTCCTCTTCCTATTTCGTAGTTTAATTATTTCATTTGTGATAATTGTTGGCTGATACGTTTCATATCAGATTTATGAACCATTGCTGGTTGACGTAAGTGACGTCTTTGTTTTTTTGTTTTGCCGTGGAATCTATGGCTTGTAAACGCTCTGAAACGTTTCAATCCACCATTACCAGTTCTTTTGAAACGTTTAGCTGAGCCACGGTGTGTTTTTTGCTTTGGCATTTGTCTTTCCTCCTAAAATAAGTGGTTACTTCTCGTGTTTTGGAGCCAACATTAGAAACATACTTCTTCCATCCATACGTGGGTATGATTCAATGGTTGACACTTCAGTTAAGTCAGCCGCTAAGCGGTCGAGGACTTTTTGTCCAATTCCTTTATGCGTGATTGCCCGACCTCTAAAGCGAATCGAAGCTTTCACTTTGTCTCCATTTTCCAAGAATTTACGTGCACTACGTAATTTTGTTTGGTAGTCATTTTCATCAATCGATGGACTTAAGCGGACTTCTTTGACGTTGACAACTTTTTGGTTTTTACGAGCTTCCCGTTCGCGTTTTTGTTTGTCGAAACGGAATTTCCCATAATCCATAATACGTGCTACTGGTGGCTTTGCATTCGGCGACATAAGGACAAGATCTAGGTTTTCAGCTTCTGCTAATTCAAGTGCTTCAGCTTTTGACTTCACTCCAATTTGTTCACCATCGCTACCAATTACACGAAGTTCGCGAGCACGGATACCGTCGTTTACCATCATATCTTTTGCTATGGTCATTCACCTCCATGATATTTGAGAGAAAAGCGCAGAAAAAGGCGGATATCTCCTCCGATACCCGCCACAAGGTCACAGTGAATTTCACTGTCACTAATTTGTACATATCTAGCCCAAGGACAACTGTCAACTTAGGCGAGAAGCGGGTGCTTCTGCTTTGATTTTCTCAACTGCTATATCTTACTATGTATTTCTTATTTTGTCAAACTTTATTTTGAGTCTGCTTTATTTAAAGCTGCTAAAACAACGTCACCTACCGTTTTGGCGGCTACTAGAAGTGCTTTTTCATTAATATCAAATTTAGGGTGATGATTCATATACAGCTCTTCTTGGTTTTCTGGACTTGCCCCGATATCAAAGAAAGCACCAGGTATTTTTAAGAGGTATTGTCCAAAGTCTTCTGCACCAGTATTGGGAGGAGTTTGAGTTACCTCTTTCAAGTAATCTCCTAATCCATTCGTTTTTAAAGCTTGAGCAGCCATATCTACTTGGTCAGGATGATTGTAAACAGGTGGGTAATCCCAAGCATAGTCTACTTCTACTTGAACACCATAACTCTCTTCTAAACCTCGGGCTAAATTTCTGGTTTCTTTTTCAATCTTTTGCCCTACCTCTAAATCCATATAACGGGCATCACCCAGCAAGGTTAGTTTGTCTTTAATGACATTGCTGACCCCTTCGCCTTCAAAAGAACCAATCGTAACAACCGCCATATCAAATGGATTGATGCGGCGCGATACGATTGTTTGTAAGTTCATAACAAATGATGATGCCGCTACAATAGCATCATTGCTGACATGAGGCATGGAGCCATGTCCACCTTTACCTTGGATCTTTATTTCGATTTCGCTACACCCGGCGTAAGCCCAGCCTTTCGCATAGTGAACATGCCCGACTTCGAAATTCGGGTAAAAATGGATGCCATAAATTTCATCCACATCATCAAGTCGTCCAGAATCTACCATACTCTTGGCTCCGCCAGGACCAACTTCCTCCGCGTTTTGATGGACAATCTTAACAGTACCTGACCATTCATCTTTAAGGGAAATCAGACAATCAGCTAGAATTAAGAGATAAGCAGTATGCCCGTCGTGCCCACAGGCATGCATGACACCAGGATTTTTGGATGCAAATGGTAAGTTAGTTTCTTCTGTGATAGGTAAAGCATCAAAATCAGCCCGTAATGCTATCGTGCGGCCAGGGCCGTTACCGGCTATTGTAACTACGATTCCATAACCATTTCCAACATGACGCTCTACTAAAACATCTTTCCCCTCATAAAAACTTGCTATTTTATCAGCTGTTGCTTTTTCTTGAAACGAAACTTCAGGATTTTCATGGAAATAACGACGCAAAGCAATCATTTCCTCTTCTTTACTTTCCAGTAATGCCATTAGTTTATCACGTACCATTTTCATCCTCCTCCAAGCGTTTATTTAAAGTTTTTTATCTCATCTTCTATGGTCATCAAGAATGTGTCAACTGGCATGGTGTTCATTTCTTTTGAGCCATAACGACGTACAGTTACAGTGTTTTCTTCTACTTCTTTGTCCCCGATAACAATTTGATACGGGATTTTTTGTGTTTGAGAAGCACGTATTTTGTAACCCATTTTCTCATTGCGATCATCTACTTCTAAACGCATTCCCATCATTTCCATTTTATTTTTTAGTTCGTAGGCCTTGTCTGCATGGTGTTCCGCACTAACTGGGATAATCGTTCCTTGTACAGGTGCTAGCCAAGTTGGGAAAGCGCCTTTGTACTCTTCGATTAAGTAGGCAACAAAACGTTCCATCGTTGAAATGACACCACGGTGAATGACGACTGGACGGTGTGTATTTTCGCCGTCTTCTCCGACATAAGTCAAATCAAATCGTTCTGGTAATAAGAAGTCAAGTTGAATAGTCGACATGGTTTCTTCAAGACCAATAGCTGTTTTGAATTGCACATCTAATTTAGGACCATAAAAAGCTGCTTCTCCCACTGCTTCATAATAGTCTAAACCAAATTCATCCATGGCTTCTTTTAACATGGATTCAGCTTTTTCCCACATGGCATCATCATCGAAATATTTTTCTTTATCTTGAGGATCACGGTAGCTCAAGCGGAAGCGATAGTCGGTAATGTTAAAGTCATCATAAACATCTAAAACTAATTGTAAAATTCGTTTGAATTCATCTTTGATTTGATCCGGACGTACAAAGGCATGGGCATCATTTAAAGTCATTTCTCGAACCCGTTGCAAACCAGATAGTGCGCCACTCTTTTCATAACGGTGCATCATACCTAGCTCCGCAATCCGAATCGGTAATTCGCGGTAACTATGAATATCATTTTTGTAAACAAGCATATGGTGCGGGCAGTTCATTGGACGTAAAACTAACATCTCTCCGTCACCCATATCCATCGGTGGGAACATATCTTCATGGTAGTGATCCCAGTGACCGGATTGTTTGTACAGCTCAACATCCGCCATAATTGGTGTGTAAACATGTTGATAACCCAGACTAATTTCTTTGTTCACAATATAACGTTCTAGTGTCCGACGAATGGTCGCACCTTTTGGTAGCCAAAATGGTAGTCCCGATCCTGCTTCTTGGGAAATCATAAAAAGGTCTAATTCCTTACCAAGTTTACGGTGGTCACGCTCTTTTGCTTCTTCACGCATTTTCAGAAATTCAGCTAAGTCTTTTTTATTAAAGAAAGCTGTTCCGTAAATTCGTTGCATCATTTTGTTATTGGAATTTCCTCGCCAGTAAGCGCCTGCTAGTGATAAAAGTTTAAAGACTTGGATTTTACCAGTAGAAGGTACATGGACACCGCGACACAAATCAACAAAATCATCTTGTTGGTAGACAGTAATAATATCATCTTCAGGTAAATCCCGAATTAATTCTACTTTATAAGGGTCTTCTTTAAACAATTCTAAAGCTTCTTCACGAGAAACTTCACGGCGTACGATTGAATAATTTTCGCGTACAATTTTTTTCATCTCTGCTTCAACATCCGCGAGCTGACTTTCTGTTAACTGCTCTGGCATATCGGTGTCATAGTAGAAACCTGATTCAATAGCGGGACCAACTCCAAAATGAATTTCTGGAAATAAACGTTTTAAGGCATGGGCCATTAAGTGGGCAGTTGAATGACGCAAAATACCCAGAGCATCCTCATGATCTGGTCCAATAATTTCTAAACGGCCACTCTCTTCTAGCGGATAAACAAAATCTACTAATTGCCCGTTAAACTTTCCAGCTAAAGCCTTTTTAGCAAGACTATTACTGATACTTTTTGCTACTTCTTCCACAGTTGTTCCTTTTGGAAATGATTTTACATTGCCATCTGGAAAAGTAATTTTAATTTCTGACATGATTTTTCCTCCATCATCGTTTTATTTCTAAATACAAAAAAAATCCCATTCCTAGATACAGTGATCCAGAAATGGGACGTAGTGTTAGACGTGGTTCCACCCAAATTTTGTTTCCTAAAATAGGGAAACTCTCCTAGCGCGGTAACGGTGCGGGCCGAAACAACTTACTCATTTCAGTTGTTCTCTCGAAAGGGGTACAAACATAAAATCACTGAGATGTTTCACCAAGCCATCCCTCTCTAACTAATGATTGTTTATGCAGCATATCTTTCTCATAGAATTATCTATAATAGTCACATTAAAACATGAACTCCTTTAAATTGCAAGGCTTAAAAGTGGGAATTATCCGGTCATTATTCCCACTTAGCTGGAAAATTAAAAGGTAAAGTGGGAATTATCTGAAAATAATTACCACTTTTACTTTAAATATTGATTCAAAGTGGCAAATATCCCCTTTATCGTTCTAAACGGCGATTTTTCCCAGTCATTTCAACCTCTTTAGCTAGAAAACGGAAACGTTCCATTAAACGTTTAGCTTTAATCGGCTCGTCATCCCCGCGGTTACCCATCCGAAAATGATTCTCTAACTCTTTAAAATTTAAATTTGATGTAAAAAAAGTCGGTAAATGTTCTTGCATACGATGTTGGAGAATTACTCCTAAGATTTCATCTCTAATCCAAGTTGAATTAATTTCGGCTCCAATATCATCCAACATTAAAATATCACTTTTCTTTATCATATCGAGTTTTTCAGGCACACTATTATCTGCAATAGAAGCCTTCATTTCTTGGGTAAAAGTAGGATAGTGCATCAAGGTCGAAACAAAGCCTTTTAAAGACAATTCATAAGCAATAGCCCCTAAAAGATATGTTTTCCCCACTCCGAAAGGACCATAAATATATAATCCTTCATGAAGACCAGTTGGGTTTTCTGCATAAGCTTCAATAAAATCAAAAGCCTCGCTTAATACTGGCAATCGCTCTTCTGTCTGGACAAATTGCTCCATGGTTGCATGACGTGCTTCTTTTGAAATGTTGATTGATTTAATACGACCCCGTAATTCTTTCTCACGTTCGCGCTTAATGGTCGTAGCATCTGGTACGTAAACCACATCAATATAGCCAGCATTAATAGCTAACTGTGGTTGGTAACCAGGGTTCTGGCCCTCTTCACCACGTTGGTGCTTTTCTTTTTCTTGTACATATTCATGCAATTTAGAGTAGCTGTTAGAAATCATCTCTTTTGAAACACGTTCTTGATGCTCATTAAAGAACTGTTGAACGTCCGGATCAGCCAGAACTGAACGGACCATTTCTTCATATTGTTCACTAATATTGGGTTGGTTCATAAAATTTTGAAACCCTTTTCCAACATGATCCATTAATCATCCCCGGCCTTTCTTCCTCCTCGAAACTTTTCCAAACGCTCATTAAATCTTCTGCGCTCTTCTTCTGAAAGAAGACGCTCTTCTTTCGGTTGGCTCTCTTCTTTGGCCCATTCTGGTAGAGTTTCAACTTTGCGGACAACATTTTTACCATACTGACGAACACTACGCTTTTCAGCGGCCGCGATCCTTTGGCCAACAAATTGTTTCGTTTTATTAATCGCTTCTTCCGGTAAGCTGACATTGGATTGCATCCAATCATTCGCAATCGTTTCAGCTTTTCCTTTATTAATAGTGGGTTCATCTTGAATAACTAGTACATAATAAATTAGCATATTTAATACCGCTGTGGACATTTTATATTGACTCAATAAAAAATTCAATAAGCGTTTCTCGTTAGAAGTCACTTCTCCTTTTTTTTGCGCCTTAATATTAGCGATAAAGCTATAAGGCGACAATTTCTCACTTAAGAGCACCAAATCCACCTCTTGCTTACTGTAACCGCCCTTGACCAAAGCCGTACGGCGGTTTTCTAGTTGAGAAGCAGTTTGTTCCATTCCTGTTTCAAGTTTATCTTTAAGGACGCGTTTTAAAACGGGTTGATTAGTCGTATCTGCCGCTAAATTTTCTAACTCTTGTATGTCTACGGCACCGGTTTCTAGATGACTCGCTCTTAGAATAAGCTGGGACATCTCTTGCTCATCGATTCCATACAACTGATGCAGAACCTCAATGGTATGGCGTA
This sequence comes from Jeotgalibaca dankookensis, assembly GCF_002005405.1. NCBI lineage: Bacteria > Bacillati > Bacillota > Bacilli > Lactobacillales > Carnobacteriaceae > Jeotgalibaca > Jeotgalibaca dankookensis. Next base: position 355,464 of record NZ_CP019728.1, on the reverse strand, counting down.
ACTCCCGAGTTAGTGATTCCGGTGTGAAAAACTCGCTTTGCAAAAGCTGTTTCAAATAGGCATGATTAAAAGTAGTCGTTTTCAAAAGCGGTGCTTTCCCCTTTTTAGATGAAATGAATGTGTACCCTTCTTGTTTATCTAAAGGATGGATGCTTGTAGCAACTTCATAAACATTTAAAAAAGACTTAGTCACTTTTTTAAGTTTACTACTGTCTAACTGTTGATAAGAAAATCTTTTTTGAAGATTATGCAACTTTGTTTCTCCTACATGCTCACGTAAAAGCATCCGTAGAAGGTCTTCCTGAAAAAATTGTTCACTCGTAACAGGCATAAGCGGCTCATAGATATATTCTTTTTCCCCGTTTTCTTCACTTATATATGTATTTAACAAACCAATACCTTCTAATCGAGAGCGTGCTTGATAAAAATCAGGGATTCCAAGTCCTAGTACTGATAAAAACTCTGAATGGATGGTTTTGTTTTTTTGCTGCCCGACTCCTTCAAAGTCAGCTAAAAGCGTCATATATAAACTATAAGCGTAGGGTCCAATGATTGGTTGATAAAGAAACGTTACTACTTTTTTATCAATATCGGAAATAAAACAAGTTTGCTGAATGGTGAGCGGATCCTTCGGGCTTAATTCTTTCCAAGGGTAGTTCATTCCGCTTCGTCCTCTTCCTCTAATTTATTTTTCTTTTCCAAGTTTTGGAGTTCAGCCAAAAACGTTTCACGATCAGAAAACTGACGGTAAACACTCGCGAAGCGAATATAGGCAACATCGTCTATTTCAGCTAAATGTGCCATCACGTACTCACCAATCACCATACTTGGTACTTCATTCTCTCCTGTTGCTCGTATGTCGCGCTCTACTTGATCGACTACTTCTTCTAGTTGCTCTAATTTGATCGGCCGCTTCTCACTCGAGCGAACCAAGCCACGCAGTAACTTTTCTCGGCTAAATTCTTCGCGCGTTCCATTCTTTTTAATTACTAGTAATGGCGTTTGCTCAATCCGTTCAAAGGTCGTAAAACGATGGTGGCATTTTTCACATTCCCGGCGTCTCCGAATGGAGTTGCTTTCTTCAACGGGGCGGCTATCCACAACTTTAGAGCCATTATGGTGGCATTTTGGGCACTGCATCTCTTCCATACCCCTTTCTTATAAAATACTTTTGGTTAGTATACCATATTAGACGCTACTTTTTACGAGCTTCTAGCCAATTGTCTAGCTGTTTATACGTTTCTGACACACTTCCATTGTTGTCAATAACAAGGTCGGCTCGTTTGCGTTTCTCTTCAATAGGCATCTGACTCATAAGGCGATTTTTTGCTTCTTGCATGCTCAACTGGTTACGAGCCATTAAACGTTCTATTTGTACTTCCGGAGTTGTATAAACAACCATTACCGCATCACAGTAATCCGCATATTCATTTTCATAAAGGAGCGGGATATCTAGAACAATCACATCCGCTTCCGTTTTTTTCAACTGCTCTACTTGGTTTTTAATTGCTTCTTTAATATCCTTTTGAAGAAGATCATTAAGCTCTTGTCGTTTTTTACCGTCAGCGAAAATAAGTGAACCAAGTTTTTTACGATTTAAGCTACCGTCAGTAAGTAAATAAGCTTCCCCAAAGGTTTCAGCAATAGCTGCTAGTCCCTTTGTTCCAGGCTCAACCACTTCTCGTGCAATCAAGTCAGCATCCACAATGGGAATGCCTTTATCAGCTAAGTAGCGTGAAACCGTTGATTTTCCAGTGGCAATCCCACCGGTCAATCCTAAAATATAGGTCACACCAGTCACTCCTTTTTTTGGTAATCACTTATAGGACCTTGGCATTGTGGACAATAATGGGTTCCACGTTGGCCGACTTTTGTTTTCTCAATAGCTGTTCCACAACGAGGACATGCTTGGTTTGTTTTTCCATAGACTTTTAGAGCCACTTGGAATTTCCCAGCTTCACCTAAGGTATTTTTATAGGTGCGAATTGTAGAACCGCCTGCTTCCACAGCACGGGCAATGACATCAATAATTGCCTCGTGGAGGCGTTCTGCTTCTGCTTGATTTAAACGATTAGCCGGTTTCATAGGGTTAATAGCTGCTTGAAAAAGCGATTCATCCGCATAAATATTTCCTACTCCAGCAACCACTTCTTGATCTAAAATAGTTGTTTTAATCGCCCGACCAGTCCGCGACAGCGAATCTTGAAAGGCCTCTACCTTAAAAAATGAGGCAGTCGGTTCTGGTCCTAGTTTTTTAATCGCTTCAAATTCATCTCGCTTCTCAATCGGAATTAAACTGAATCTCCCAAATTTGCGCACATCTAAATAACGTAAATCGCGATTATCAGCCAGATGAAAAACCACATGCGTATGTTTTTTATAGGGGGTATCTGTCGGCGTTACTTCAAATTTTCCTTCCATTCGCAAATGTGAGACCATTGCCCAATGATCCAATAGAAAAATCAAATATTTTCCACGCCGTTCAATTGTATGGATTTGTTCTCCAACTAATACTTCTTGAAATTTTTCGCTCGAGAATGGGGGCGTAATCATTCGGTTCCAGAATACGTCCACCCCTGTAATCGTTGAACCACCTATGAGGGTGATCAATCCTTTTCGAACTGTTTCTACTTCTGGTAATTCTGGCATAATTTTAAACCATCCTTCTATGTTGCTTCATACCAACTATCTCCATAATTACTATCAACTAGCAATGGTACAGCCAATTCAACTGCTCCTTGCATCATTTCTGGTACTAACTTCTCTAATATAGGAATTTCTTCCTCTGGACATTCAAAGATTAACTCATCATGAACTTGCAAAAGCATGCGGGTTTTTAGTCCTTGCTCTTTCAACGCTTGATCCATCCGAATCATCGCAACTTTTAAAATATCTGCTGCTGACCCTTGAATTGGTGAATTGATTGCGGTTCGTTCTGCAAATGACCGTAAATTAAAGTTACTCGAGTGGATATCTGGCAAATAGCGACGACGATGGAAAAGTGTTTCAACATAGCCTTTTTCCTTGGCTTCTTCGACAATATCGACCATATATTTTTGGATACCAGGATACTTCTCAAAATAACGTTCGATAAAGGTTTTGGCTTTTTTACGCGTAATTCCTAAATTTTGCGATAGACCATAATCAGAAATTCCGTAAACAATTCCAAAGTTAACAGCCTTAGCTTGACGGCGCACGTTGCCATCCACATCCGACTCATCTTCAATACCAAAAACGCGCATGGCAGTTGAGGTATGAATATCTTGTCCTTCTAAAAAGGCTTCCTGCATATGCTTGTCACCTGAAATGTGGGCAAGAACACGTAATTCGATTTGTGAATAGTCAGATGCATATATTTTCCAACCTGGGTGCGACGGAACAAAGGCTTGTCGAATTTTACGTCCTTCTTCCATCCGGATAGGAATATTTTGCAAGTTTGGCTCATTGGAACTGAGTCGTCCTGTTTGTGTAAGTGTTTGAGTATAAATAGTGTGAATTTTACCTGTTTCCGGCTTAATGTATTTTAACAAACCTTCTACATAAGTGGATTGCAGTTTAGCCAGCTGACGATAGTCCAGTACCATTTGTGCGATGGGTGCTGTTGCACTTAACTTTTCTAAAACATCAACAGCTGTTGAATAACCTGTTTTGGTTTTTTTAATGACAGGTAAACCCATTTTTTCAAAAAGAATAAGGCTGAGTTGCTTAGGTGAATTTACATTAAAGACTTCCCCTGCCTGTTCATGGATGGCCCTTTCCATTTCAGTTAAACGCACCGAAAATTCTTCCTTCATTTTCTCTAGTCGTTCTGGTTCGACGGTAATGCCCGTCATTTCCATCTCTGCTAGAATTATCGCTAAAGGTAATTCCATTTCAAAATACAATTCAGTCAAATCATCTTTTTCAAATTCCGCCATTAAAAGTGGTTGCATGGTTTGTATGGCTTCGACTTTCCGAGCAATATGTTCGTAAATAATCGTCTTATCTTCTGGGATGGCTTGTTTAGCCCCTTTACCATAAACGGTTTCATCTAAGGACAGTTCTTTATAGCCATATTCTTGTGCAATAGGTGCCATATCTCGGCCGCTGTCTTTGGTATTTACAATGTAAGAAGCTAATAAGGTGTCAAAAGAAACCCCATTCAGTTGGATACCGGCGTAGTGCAACATAACCGTTGTACGCTTGGCGTCATACACGTTTTTTTTCATCTGCTCATTTTTAGCCCAGTTTTTAAACGCTTCACTGGCTGTGACAGTTTCAAGACTCGCTGTATAAATAGCTGTTTCATTTCCCCAACTTATCCCAATGATTTTGCCATAATGATAATTATCTTCTAACATTTCAATATATAAAGCCATCTCTTCACTAAAATGTTCTTCGGTAATTTCTTCGAGCGTTTGATAGGCAATATCTTCAAAGTGTTCTGAATTATCGCCTTCGCTTTGATCGAGATTTTGTAAAAAGCTATTAAAGTTCATTTCCCGATAAAAAGCTGTTAGCTTTTCTAAATCGCGTTCTGAAACCTTAAACTCTTCCAAATCGTAAGAGACTGGTGTGTTGATATCGATCGTTGCTAGCTCTTTAGATAAGAATGCGAGGTCTTTTTCATTCATCAAATTCTCTTTCATCTTGCTCTTTTTCAAATCATCTATGTGTGCGTATAGATTCTCGATTGAGTCATATTGCTTTAATAATTTTAAAGCTGTTTTTTCACCAACATTGGTAACGCCTGGGTAATTGTCAGAAGAATCACCCATTAAGCCCTTCATATCAATAATCTGTAAGGGTTCAATTCCCATTTCTTCTCGGATAATTTCTGGGGTATAAGCTTTCAAATCTGAAACACCTTTGACAGTTATATCAACACGTGTTTGATCGGTTGCTAACTGAACCAAATCCTTATCGCCCGTAACAATGACTACTTCAAATCCTTCAGCTTCTGCTTGACGTGCATAGGTTCCGATAATATCATCTGCTTCATAATTAGCGAGTTCATAGGTTTTACTCCCCATTGCATCAATTAATACACTAAAATAGGGCCATTGTTCTGCCAACTCTGATGGCATTTTTTGTCGGCCACCTTTGTAGTCGTCAAATAACTCTGTTCGAAACGTTGTCTTCCCTGCATCGAAAGCAACTAACATATGAGTAGGATTTTCTACTTCAAATAAGCGGGTTAAGATGCGGTTAAAACCAAAAAGTGCATTCGTGTGAAGTCCATTTTGATTTCTAAAATTATTTAAATCTAACAATCCATAAAAGGATCGAAAAGCGAGACTACTGCCATCTAGTAATAGTAACTTTTTTTTATCTGCCATTTTGCAACATCCTCACTTCTTTATTCTGTTACGATTGCTAATTTACTTGGTGCAATCACGATTAGTTCTGCTTGCAGCAAAGGTTCGCCTTTAATATCTTTTCCTTCTACCCCTATTATGACTTGTTCACGGCGTTTATCTAAGCGTTTGACTTTAAAATCAAATGTCACCGTTGCGTTATGATAGACGGGTTGAACCATATTAATTTCTATATCGACCACATGAGAACCGGGTCCCGGTAGGTGTTTGGAAACGTTACTGGTTAAAATCCCGACCAGTAAAACAGTCGGCACGATCGGTTTTTTATAATACGTTTCTTGTGAATAGTCATATTGGAGGTACAAGGGATTGGTGTCATTAGTCAGTCCTAAGTAGAGGAGAATATCTTTTGTTTCGATTATCTCGGTAACCGATAAGGAATCGCCTTCTTTAATTTCATCAATTGTTTTGCCTATCTTTATATCTCTTAGAGCCATTTTATCCAACCTTTCACGGTTTCAATCATTATTTCTATTTTAACAAACTACGCGCGGGAATAAAAGCAAGCCTACTCATTCTAGCATAGACGAGAAAACAGGCTGAGACACGGGTCCCAGCCTGTTCAAGCTCATTTAATTAACGCGTTTAATACTACGACTTAACAATTCTTCATAAGCATGTCCAAATTTTTGAACGTCGCCAGCTCCCATAAATAGAATAACTGCATCTTCATATTGAAGGAGTGGTGAGAGGTTTTCCAAAGTAAGAATCTCAGCACCTTTTTCTACTTTATCCGCTAAATTTTGAACTGAAATAGTAGCTCCTTTTTCACGCGCAGAAGCAAATATTTCGCACAGATAGACTGCATCCGCCACATTTAAAGCCTCAGCAAACTCATCTAATAGTGCAATGGTTCGTGTAAAGGTGTGTGGTTGGAAAACAGCCACGATTTCTTTATTCGGATATTTTTGATGGGCCGCATCCAAGGTTGCTTTAATTTCTTGCGGGTGATGGGCATAATCATCAATAATAATCATATCCCCCACAGCTTTTTCGGTAAAGCGACGTTTTACGCCACCAAATGTTTCTAATTGTGCTTGTACAGCCTGTTTTGGTAATCCCTCTAAATAAGTAAAGGTAATAACTGCGAGCGAATTTAAAATATTATGATTGCCAAAAAGCGGAATACTAAACCGACCATAAAAGTCACCTTTAATTGTCACATCAAATAAACAGCCATTTGTTGTTTTTTCGATGTTACTTGCAACGACATCGTTTTTAGATTGTGTTCCGTATAAATAAGTTGGAAGGTTTGTTTGAATTTGATCCATATAAGGATCATCTCCGCAGAGAATGAGTCCTTTTTTTACTTGTGAGGCAAAGCTTTCAAATGCAGATACAACATCTTGAATATCTTTATAATAATCTGGATGATCAAAATCGATATTGGTAATAATACCATAATCTGGTTGATAGGCTAGAAAATGACGGCGGTATTCACAGGCTTCTAAAACAAAATAATCTGCGTCTTCACGACCATATCCCGTTCCATCACCGATTAAATAACTCGTTGGTTCAATCCCACCAAGTACATGAGATAAAAGACCGGTTGTTGATGTTTTCCCATGTGATCCCGTTATTCCAATGCTGGTAAAGTTTTTTATAAAATCACCAATAAAGTTATGATAACGAATCACTTCAAGACCTAATTCTTTCGCACGCACAATTTCTTCATGAGTATCCGGAAAAGCATTTCCTGCAATAACAGTCATACCTGGTTTGATGTTTTCTTCATTAAATGGGTAAATAGGTATTTTTAAATCATCCAAGCCTTTTTGAGTAAAAAAGTAAGTTTCAACATCAGATCCTTGAACCTGTTGTCCCTTGCCATGCAAAATTAAGGCTAAGGCACTCATACCGGATCCTTTTATACCAACGAAGTGATATATATTTTGGTTATTCATTTTATTCCTCCACTATTTTAAGTCCCTAGCATCAAAGAAGTCTAAGAAAAATTGACTAAGAAAGTATACCACGCATTAATATAAAAACAAACAAGTACGGTTATTGTGGTTCAAAAAAAGATTAAGAACTTGATATTCGCCATTTTTTATTTAAAAGCTGTTGTTTTTTGCTGCGTTCAATTAAAATTAAGTCTTCAGCTGAAACAGATAGTTGCTCTTTAATTCTCCCGTAGTTGATTGCTTGCGCTTGTTTCTCCTCTTCGCGCAAGGTATCCCACACAGAGGGATAATCGGTTGGTTTAAAAGGTCGACGACTTTTATAAAAAGAAAACGTTTGGCGTGACAAAGGTGTTGATTGTCGACGGAACCGATTATTTTCTTCTGTATGGTGCAATTGAGGACGCTTAGAATCGTCTTTCTGCTGCCGTAAAAAAGGAACGGAAGGTTCCGTATTATGTAGCTTACCCGCAGAAAAAGCCGATGCATGTGGTTCGTGTTCTTTATCGCGCATCTTTATGTCTTCATCATGCTTTTTTTGTAAATAATTTGGAAATGTCCCTCGCTTATGAACCATGGTTCATTCTCCTTCCTTTTATCCCTTACTTACTCAGAGAAAAATGCTTTTCCCGTCTCTGCTTCTGAATCTAATACCAAAATCCCTTTTTTACCGGTTGGATTGTCTACTTGTAATTCTTTGGCTGAACAAATCATACCTTGACTCGCGACGCCGCGTAGTTCACCCGGCCAAATGATTAAGCCATCTGGCATAACTGCTCCTGGCTTAGCAACGACAACTTTTTGTCCTTTTTTGATGTTACTTGCACCACAAACAATTTGTAAAACTTCGCCATGGTCTACTTCTGTTTGTGTGATTTTTAGATGATCCGAATCTTCATGGGGAACACATTCTTTCACATAACCTACTACGAACTTTGGTGAAGCGTCTTGGGTAATTGTGTCAGTGAACCCAGCATCTTTAATGATTTCATTTACTTTTTCAACTTGGTCTTCTGTTAAAAGGACCGGACCATTCCCATCGGGTGTAAATGTTTTTGAAATCTCAAAAATGTTATAACTGACTGTTTCATCTGTCTGACGATTGAAAATACGTGTTACATTTTTGGACGACTGGGTATCTAGTTCCTCGCGGGTAATTTCACCGCTCGTTAGTAATAAGGTATCTCCAACATGTTCTTTATTATAAAAACTTAGCCACATTATTTATTGCTCCCTTTGATTTTTTCGTTTGTCTCTGTTAAATACTGTTCAATCTCTACTTGTGTTTTACGATTTGGACTAATCCAACGACTGATTTCTTTTCCACGATTATAAGTAATGAAACTTGGAATACCTAACACATTATTTTTTTGGGCCAAATCGAGGTGTTCATCGCGGTCTACTTCTATAAAGGTAAAGTCAGCAAATTTTTCTTCGATTTCAGGCATAAAGGGTCGGATATAGTGGCAATCGCCACACCAAGAGGTTGTGAAAACAAAAACAGTTTTTTCGTCTGCAGTTAATTCCTCTAGTTGATTTGCTTGTAATTTTTCCACATAATCTCTCCTAATTGCGTTTCATAATGGTTTCATAGGTACTTTTATCAAGCGTTTTAGCGACTTGGATGACCATTTCTTTAGCTGCTGCATAGTCATCAATATGGAACATAGACTGATGCGTGTGAATATAACGTGCGGATACTCCAATTACTGCACTCGGCACACCTTGATTCATCGTATGTGCAGCACCAGCATCCGTACCACCTTTTGATACAAAATATTGATACGGAATGTGATGGGTCTCTGCTGTATCTAATAAAAACTCACGCATCCCCCGTAAGGTAATCATGCCAGGATCTTGAATGCGCAAAAGAAACCCTTCACCTAAATGTCCAAATGTATCTTTTTTCGTTTTTATATCATTAGCAGGTGAACAATCGACCGCAAAAAATAAATCCGGATTAAATTTGCTAACCGCACCCTTAGCCCCTCTTAAACCGACCTCTTCTTGCACATTTGATCCGACAATTAAGGTATTGGGTAAATCTTCACCCTGCAATGCTTCTAAAGCTTCTAAAACGACTACGTTTCCATAACGGTTGTCCCAGGCCTTAGCGATAATTTTTTTCTTATTGGCTGTCCAAATGGTTTCTGCTTGTGGAACAATGGCGTCACCGGGGCGAACACCAAAACTCATGGCTTCTTCTTTGGAATCAAAACCCGCATCAAATAGAATATCCGCAACATTAACCTCGGCTTTACCGTCACCTCGTAATAGATGTGGTGGAACAGAAGAGGATATGACGGGAATATCTTGATCACGCGATTGCAGCGTATAACGTTGCGCGGAAACCACATACGGATTCCAACCACCTAAAGGTACAACAGTTAACATGCCATTATCAGTAATATGTGACACCATAAAACCTACTTCATCCATGTGTGCAGCAATCATAATGCGTGGGGCATCAGCTTGTTTGTTTTCACGAATTCCAAAGACACCACCCAGACCATCTGTTTCAACACGATCGACTAAAGGAGACAATTTTTCATGCATAAATTGACGCACACGTCCCTCATTTCCGCTCGTTCCTTGCAATTCAGTTAGTTGTTTAATTAGTTGAAATGTTTTATCTTGCACTCGTCACATCGCCCTTCTCGTCATTCTTCTATTCATTATACCTAAATCATTTAAAACCGGCAATGTTATCCAATATACTGCTGTTATCAAATCAATTTTATTTATGCTATACTTAACCTAACAATTCTAGTCAGTTTAAGGAGGTTTTAATATGTTTCACGATAAAAACCAAATGCTTTATAAGGACAATAAAGAAAAAATTTTAGCAGGCATTCTCTTAACATCCGGTATTGTCATTGGTATGAGCTTAACTGTACTTTTCATGCATCGTGAGAAAAAAGTAAATGGAGAAGCTGTTTTAGAATCGGTTAAAGAAATGTTTTTAACCGATGGACCAATTGAGGGCTCTTGGATTGAACTTTATCCGGTTCCTTTAACACGTTTTTCTGCTGAAACAAAAGTATACTATGGTGGTATCTCTCGCAAGGAAAATGACCAACTCATCCAATACGAATTCATAGCCGATGCCTATACAGGTACGATTTTAGATATTTATAAACTATAAAAAAAAGACGCAGACGAAATGTCTGTGTCTTTTTCTTACTATTTAGGTTCTAGAATATTAAGTGTTGATGGGCCCATGGCCCTTTTGTGAAAACACAAAGAGACAAATGAATTTTTCCGTTAAAATGAAGGTATCGAGTCTTTATTTTAGGGAGGAAATTCATTTGTCTCATAAACATTCTATATTAAATCTGCTGGGAATAAAAGATAAAAATATTAAAGTGATGGATAAGGATTGGCTGAAGGAAGAAGTTAGAAATGGCCTGCATTGCAAAATCATCTCCGCCAAGCTGACCTATACACCAGAGGCTTGTAAGTGCTGCGGCTGCGTAAATGAGGGATCGATAGTCAAAAATGGGACAAAACTGACTCATCCTCTACTCCTCGATATGGCGGGATGTCCCACCTACTTGGAACTGAAGAAACAACGATTCTTATGCCGGGAATGTGGTCAAACGTTTATTGCGGAAACGTGTATCGTAAAAAAACGTTGCCATATCACGAATGATGTGAAGCGTTCTATCGCCGTCCAAGGGACGAGGAACATATCTGAAAAGGATCTTGCGCTTGAACACCGTGTTTCCAATAACACCGTCAAAAGGGTTTTTGGAGATTTTTATGATACATTCCGCCAAGTCTATACCCATCTTCCTGAGAACTTGGCGATTGATGAATTTAAGAGCGTAAAAAGCGCTGAGGGGGCAATGAGCCTGATTATTTGTGATTCCGACAACAAGAAAATTTTTGATATTCTTGAAGATCGCCGTAACAAATCAATCATGGATTACTTTATGCGTTTTCCACAAGAACAACGAGCGAAGGTCAAGACGGTGGTAGTAGACCTTTACGGTCCTTATCAAAAACTGTTTCAGGCCCTCTTTCCTCAGGCAGAGTTGATCATTGATCGTTTTCACATTGTCACACAGGTGAACCGAGCTCTCAATATGGCACGTGTCAGTTTTATGAATACCCTGAAGAAATCGAAAGACTTAAAGGCTAATCGAGATTACAGGAAGCTGAAAAAATACTGGAAATTAATCCTGAAAAAGGAAGAGACATTGAATAGCACCGAATACCGTTATCACCGGCTTTTTAAGGGTCTCGTGACGGAGAGGGGAATCATTGACTATCTCCTCTCTTTGGACGAGGGGTTGCGCCTTAATTATAACGCCTACCAAACCATCATCTTCACGGTTAATCACCGGAAACCAAAGCTGTTCAGCTCTTTCGTTCATGAAAAACAACAGGGGCTGACGGTCAAAATGGACCAGGCTTTGAAGACATTCCGTCAATCCGAAAAAGCAATTATCAACGCACTGAACTATGATTACTCGAACGGCTTAGTGGAAGGAATCAATAACAAAATCAAGGTTATTAAGCGGGCAGCCTATGGTTATCGTAACTTTTCTAATTTCCGTAACCGCATCTTTATAGAATATAAATTGCTAGAAATAAAAACAGCAGCTTAGGAACCGTTCGGTTCCCAGCTACTGCTTCATGGATTGTGAATTTTAAACTTCATTCAATCGGAAAAATACACTATCAACACTTCTTGACAAAGAGCCACTATTTACTAGGGAAATGCGCCTCAACTCGATAAATTGGTTGACCTTTTGAAGAGAATTTCTCTTCGTATTCGGTTTGGATGTTTCCTTCAAAATCAGAATCATGTAAGTTTAACCATACTTGGTCAATAACCATTCCAAATTGAGAGAAACTAGCCAATGAGTATTCAAAAAGCCCTTGATTGTCTGTTTTGAAGTGGACGCTACCTTTTGGTATTAAAATTTTACGATACGTATCCAAAAAGTTCTCATGTGTTAAACGTCTTTTTGCATGGCGGTTTTTTGGCCACGGATCAGAAAAGTTCAGATAAATACGGTCTACTTCTCCATCTTCAAAGTAATCAGATAAAAGGCCACCATCTGTATTTAGGAGTTTTACATTCGGTAATTCCGCTTCAATGATTTTATCCAGCGCCATAACGGCTACGCTCGTTTGTAATTCAATCCCAATATAATTAATATCCGGATTTTGTTTTGCCATTCCTACGATAAACTGCCCTTTTCCAGAACCCACTTCCACGTGAAGCGGTCCTTTCTTTTTAAAGGCACTTTGCCATTTTCCTTTTAAGTCAATTAAATCTGTAATCGCGTACTCCGGGTATTCAGCTAATTTTTCCGCAGCCCACGGTTTATGTCTCACTCTCATAATATCCTCCTTCATTTCAAAAAGAAAAGCCTATTCCAAAACATTATGGATGGAATAGGTTTATTAAATCTCTGGATGTCTTCGGTTCTCAAAAATTTTCTTTATCCCTAACATTTGTAAACTCATTTTATAATAGTTTGCTTCGTTTTGAAACCGTTTGGTCAGTAGCAAATAATTGACTAAACTATACCATTCTAATCGCTCCAGATGGGACTCACTTGGTTCTAAGCCATATTGTTCCAACCAGTCAGACCACTCATCAGGTTGGATGTATTGAATCAATAACAAGCTTACATCCGCAAGCGGGTCGGCTATTTTGACACTTTCCCAATCTACTAAATAAAGACGTTTTTTTTCTGTGACTAAAAAATTTTTACGGTTTAAATCGCCATGGCAGACGGTGTATTCTGCACCTTTTACATAATGGAGTGTATCTTGAAGGTAATTAACGATGGTGGTCAGAAAAGGATTGTCTCTGAGGTTTTCGTCTAAACCATCAAAATATTCTTCTAAAAAAGTTTCAGGATCATAAATTTCACCTTTGACCTTGCGCAACATACTCAATAAGTGCTGAGAACGATGTATTTTGCATACAATATCACTCACGCGTTTATCAGCCATTTCGCTGCGGCCCAGAACGCGACCATTAAGCCATTCCTGAGCGGTTAATATATCACCATTCCCAATTCGCTTAGTCCAAATAAGACGTGGTGTAATCCCTTCAACCGATAAGGCAGCTAAAAAAGGTGAAGAGTTGCGTTTTAAAAACACTTTCTCCTCAGCCCGAACGCCCATATATGCATGCCCCGTATCTCCGCCAATTGGATGCAGTTTCCACCCCGAATCCATCTTATAGTCCATTTTGCTCAGTCCTTACTCTTTCTTTAATTCATACACCTAATTTCCCAATCTAAACTGTCGCGTGACACATTTAGAGTCAAGTATATTGACAAATTGAGTAGATAGGAAAGTGACTTCCCCTCCAGGAAAAGCCACTTCGCTTATATATGTTCGTTTTTAAATATTTCAATAACTTAAGTCATTTCAGAATCTGTTTATTCTGCTTATATTACTTCCCATTTTAGATTCAATTGTCGCTTCCGTCAAGCTCTATCTTGAATTGGAAACCATCCCTATTCTAGAAAAAAAAGGGTTAAATCGTTTCAAACACTCATTTTCTAAGACGTTTTTTTGTATATATTCCTGCAAATAAAATTGCAAAGATACCATTCAACAACAAGCTGAAGATGCCTAATTCAAGCCCTAAACTAATAAAACTAGCTAGTGAAAAAATAAATCCTTCTACCAATAATAGTGATCGCATTACTCTTGAAAAACTCGCTAATTTTTGACTTTGATCTTGGGGATACAGATTAACCATGGCGTTCTCGCTTAATTGACTGTATAAAGGTAAGATTTGGAAGCCTGTTAAATAAAGAATTAATAAACTTAAAAATATACTGATAACTGGCAGTTTAGTTAAAACTAAAACAAAAAAACCGATTCCAGTCAATCTTAAAAAGAGCGGAAAATAGTCATTGCCGCGCATAAAAAGCCGTGCAAATAAATATTGAAAGGCCTGATTATCTCCGGACAAACGTCTTACAAGGCCATCTAAATATTTACGTCTTTTAGCGTGGTCTTTTGCACTTGGAGCATCGATAAAAAGATTCAACAAGCGATTAATCTTAGCATTACGATTTTCTTCCGTTTTAACCGTTAACTCCCAATCAATTAAGGCCTGTTGCATTTCTTTAATTTTATATTGACTCCCGATAAGGCCTAAAGCCACTAACAAAAGCCCAAGGAAAGGATTAATAAAGAAAGCAACTAAATAAACAAGAACACCAAACAAATAGAGACCTTTCTTAAAACTTCGTACTTGTTTTTGATTGCCAAATCGTAAATTAACTTCTTGTAACTTTAAATCAAACCACTTTAAAACCATGCCAATTGAAAAAAGGGTTAAAAAAACACTTAAGGATAAGGGTTTTCCTACGAAAAGAATCGGCATCGCAGCAGCTGTTAATAAAAAAAGTGTGGACGCTGGGATTAATAAACTTCGCTTTTTACTAGCAGCAATAGAGGCTTGCCATTCTTTCTCGTTAATCGCTAAAAAGACAGGATCTGCGGCTGTTGCTGAAGTTGCAAGTTTCCCCATAAAAACAATGGCTGGTAAAAAAAGGGCTACGATTATTTTACCGAGATAAAAGTCTCCTGTTAATCCTTTAATAAATTCAGAGTACTGATAGGCTAAAGCACCTAGTAAGAAAACTAAAATCAATACAAAATGATCATTAAGGACATATTTCAAATACTTACTCAGCTTCTTAAAATGTTCCTTTCGGCGACGTGCCAGTATAGCTTCTAATGTCATAAAGGCATCCCTGCCTCAGTCAGCTGTAAGTATAATTCATCTAAGCTAGCTCCCGGCATTTCAAGAGCCGCTTGCAAGTCTCTTAATGTTCCAGTCACGTTAACTTGGCCCTTGTGTAGCACTACGAAATTATCGCAATCGCGTTCAGCAGCACTTAGAACATGAGTTGACATTAAAATAGCGGCTCCTTGTGCTTTCTTTTCTTTGACAATTTCTTGAAACGTGCGAATCGCTAACGGATCCAGCCCTAAAAAAGGCTCGTCGATAATATATACGGGTGCATCAATCATAAATGCACAAACTAACATCACTTTTTGTTTCATTCCTTTTGAAAAATAAGCGGGAAACCACTCCATTTTATCTTCTAAGCGAAAAGCTTTTACGAAGCGAAGCGCCGCCGTCATCGCCTCTTCTTTTGGTAATTCATAAGCCATAGCGGTGATTTCGATGTGTTCTCTTAAAGTTAGCTCTTCATATAGAACAGGCGTCTCGGGAACAAAGGCAAACGAACGGCGATAGGCTTCCGGATTTTCCTTTAAGGTTTGGCTTTCGATTTGAATCTCTCCAGAGAATGGTTGCATCAGACCAATAATGTGTTTAATAGTCGTACTTTTACCTGCTCCATTCAGTCCAATTAAGCCTGTTAGCTCACCAGGTTTGACAGTGAAGGAAACCTGTTCAAGAACGGGTATGGCGGAATAACCGCCTGTTAGGTTTGTAATTTTAAGTGTCATTTTACGTTTCCTCTCCGTTTTAGTGAGTTCATTATAGCACAGGCGATTTTAGTATGGTAAAGTAAATATAAATCGAAGAAAGAGGGATGCTTCATGACAGATTGTATTTTTTGTAAAATAGTCAACCACGAAATTCCAAACTACACGGTTTACGAAGATGACCACGTATTGGCTTATCTCGATATCTCTCAAGTTTCTAAAGGACATACGTTAGTTATTCCTAAAAAACACGTTGCTGATATATTCGAATATGATCAAGAATTAGCTGCTACTGTTTTTTCAAAAATACCTGCTATTGCGCGTGCTGTTAAAGAGCATGATTCTGATATAATAGGTATGAATATCTTAAATAATAACGGCTCTTTTGCCGGGCAAAGTGTTTTTCATTCGCATTTCCACCTTATTCCACGTTATGAAGATACACAGATAGATGGGTTTGGTTTAAAATGGGAAACACACAATGATGCCTATTCACCTGAAGATTTTGAACAAATTACTCAAGCAATAAAAAATGAAATGGAGGAAATAAAATGAAAGACTTTTCGCAAGGTTTAATGTTTGGAGCAGTTGTTGGCGGATTGATGGCACTTTTAAATACCCCACGCAGTGGTATGGAAAATAGAAAGAAACTAAAAGCATATATCGAAGTAAACACAGAGTCATTTGAAGAATTAAGTAATGATTTAAATCAGTTAAGAGGCGCGCTCATGCACTTAGCTGATGAAGGTATGGGAGTCGTGAATACGGCATCTCAAGAAATCACTGCTTCGGTACAAGATTTTACTGAAAAAAATGAACCTCGCTTCCGTCGTGTTGCGGAACAAGTGACCGATTTAGTTGAAACGGTAGAAAACGAAACAGCTGCACTTAAATCAGAATAAGTTGAAAAGAAATGGGCTAAGACAGAAGTCTCAGTCCATTTTTTATTTATGAAATTTCAGTGAAGTTTTCAAGTAAAAACTTCGAAAACTTCCCATTTAAAAGCTATTTATGATATAGTTAAAAAAGTTATTTTAATAGAAATGGATGTGTTAATTTTTATGAATAAAATCGTTTTATCAGCCCTTACACTTGCAACAGCAGCGACTTTAGCTGGTTGTTCAGATGAGAGCGAAGCAGTTGCAACTGCTCCAGGTGGAGACATTACTCAAGAAGAGCTTTATGGAACCATGAAAGATTATATTGGTGAAGAAACACTACAACGTTTGTTGATCATCGATTTATTAGAAGCAGAAGTTGGCGACAATGACTACTACGCTGAGGCGGACGCTGAAGCGCGTGCAACCATGGCTGAGTATGGTGGCGAAGATCAATTTATGTATGTCCTTTCCCAATCCGGTTTTTCTAGTGTTCAAGACTATATTGATCAAGTCTATATGAATAATCTTTTAGTCGACGTGGTCGAAAATCGTACTGAATTTACCGATGAAGAATTACAAGCTTATTATGAGAATGAAGAGCCAAAAATTCAAGCCTCACATATTTTAGTTGATGACGAAAAACTTGCTAAAGATTTAATTAAACAATTAGACGAAGGTGCGGATTTTGCTGAACTAGCAAAAGAACATTCTTCAGATGGATCTGCGGCTGAAGGCGGCGCACTTGGATCATTTGGTCCTGGTGAAATGGTTCCTGAATTTGAAGCAGCCGTTTATGAACTCGACAAAGATGAATATACAAAAGAACCCGTTCAATCACAATATGGTTTCCATATTATTAAACGAACCGGAACAGATGAAAAAGAAGAATTCGATGCCGAAGCTGTCAAAGAAAAGATGATGGCAGAAAAACTAGCTGACTTTAATTACCTTCAAGAAGTTTTAGTTGAACTTGTTGCAGAAGCTGATGTTAAAATTAAAGATGACGATTTAAAAGGTGCACTAGACGCTTATAAACCTGCTGAAGAAGTTGCGGAACCAGAAGCTGAATCAGCTGAATAATTTTTCAAAAAAACACATGGGAATGATTCCCATGTGTTTTTTTAATCTTCTTGCGGTTTCGTTTGGCCTTTAGGTTTGTAAAAAGTACGGTTCCCTAAACCGAAAATACGTTCACTGAAGGTTCCTTCTTCTGTGCGTTGTAAAGCTGTGTCAATCATGTTGATTGAAGCATCCAACATATCTAAGTGATGAATAATTTCTGCTTCCATGACATGAGCCAGTACAGGCGATCCAAATTCAAGCTTGCCGTGATGAGCAAGCACAACATGCTTCAGCAAAATTACCGATTCGTTATCTTCATTTATTTTCAAGGTTTCGCATGCTTTTGTAATTTCTTCATCCATTAAGACAATATGACCAATCAAATTACCTTTCAAGGTATATTCTGTTGCCATACTGCCAGTGAGTTCAATGGTTTTACCTATATCGTGAAGGATAACACCACCGTAAAGAAGTGATGGGTCAATTCCTGGATAGTCACGGACGATTGTTTTAGCTAAGCGAAGCATGGAAATCGTGTGGAAGCCAAGACCCCCTGGAAAAGCGTGATGATGACGCTTAGCGGCTGGAAACTCAAAGAAATCTTTATGATACTTATTTAAAATATGACGAACAATCCGGTTAATCGGCGCGTTAGTAATTTCAAATAAGGTCTCATTGATTTCGTCTACCATCTCCTCCGCCCGCAAAGGGGCACGTTCCATAAACATATCCGGTGTATAGGGTTCACCCGCTTGAATCGGTCTTAGCTTTGTGATCCGTAACTGTGGGTTATTTTGATAAACTTCGCGTTTTCCTGTGACTTTAACAACCGTCCCCGCTTGAAAACGTTCAATTTCATCTTCCTTGGCGTCCCAAAACTTTCCATCTATTTGCCCACTTTTATCTTGAAAAGTAAAAGCAATATAGGGCTTGTTATTTTTAGCTTTTCTAACATCGGCACCTTTTATTAACATAAAAATATCTACGGGTTCATCTACTTCATGTTCATATATTTTCTTTGTCATCCTGTTCGACCCCTCTTTCATTTCCATTAGTTTAGCATACTGATTTCATCTTCAGAAAACTTTTCGCGAATCCTTTGATCAAAAGTAAAAAAGAATACTTGAACCGTTTCACTCAACTCATTTAGCAATTGATAAACCGTATTTTTCCGTTCTTGGTCAAAATTGACAAATCCATCATCAATTAAAATAGGAAGATTCGCAATATCTGCAGTGTTTTTAATAAAAGCAAACCGCATGGCTATATAGAGTTGCTCAATGGTCCCTTGTGATAACTCGAAAGGTTCGTAAACCGTATTATCTTGATGACGAATTTTCAAACCTGATTTTTGAAAAATAATTTGTTTATAAGCTGCTTGCGTTAATCTTGAAAAGTAATCGTTCATATCTTCTAAAATCATCGGCAAACGATTTTCTTTACCATGTCGAAGTGTATTTTCTAACCACTCAGCCGCTACCATTTTTTTACCCCAGTCAATAATCATTTCACGAAGTTCCGTTTCTAAAATAGCATATTCTTGTAGCAAACTGCTGTAAGTGCCACCTTCTTCTAAAACCAGTATTTCATGGCGTAAGCTGACTTCTTCTTCTTGCATCTGGGTCCGCTTAGTTTGTAGGGCTAGTAATTTTTCTTTATTGGTTTCGAGTTTATTTATGGCTCTTTTTTTATCCGGGTAGCGAGCTAGTAAGGCTTCCTTCCCTTCTAATTGTTCAGCTAAGAAATCACGGCGTTGTTTTTGTTTAACCTGATCTTCCTTTGCTTGAATCAGCTGGTAAAATTCTGCTTCATTGGAAACATGAGCGTTTTCTAAGAGTTCATTGCGTTTCTCGTGGTTGGCATCTAACTGCTTTTGAATCTCTTGTTGCTCTGCTTTTAAATCAGAAATTTTTTCAGCACTATTTTTCGCCTTGGTCCCTTCAATTTCCAATCGTCCATATAAATCAGCAAACCGCTCAAAAAAAGCTTTTGAATCCAAATACTCAAGTTGAAAATGTTTCCGAATAAAAGCAGTACGGGTATACCAATCAACAATAGCCAGTTCTGTTTCTTCTAATTGCGTAACAGTTTGCGTTAATTTTCTTTCTAGCCTGTCTAAATGAGCTGCTGGATTTTCTTCTAATATGCGACGCAAGGAAAAGTCACTGGGATAGTGAGCAGCCTCTAACCAACTTTTTTGTGACTGGCGTACTTGACTCTGTTCCATTTCTAAGCGCTCTTGATCGTTCAAATAGTGCAAGAGGCGTTCTTGTGCTGCTTCTTCATCTTCTTTCAAATCACGCAAACGACTCGCTAAAGTTTCTTGCGCAATATATGCTTCGGTCGGCGTTTTTTCTTTAACAGGGAGTACCGATAAAACAATCATAAAGACTGCTACTGCAATGGTATAAATTCGTAGATCGGGATACATAAAGGCTACTAGAAGTGCAAGTAAAGCAAGTCCCCACAGGATGGGTTGCTTCCGTATTTTTTTAGTTTCTTGTGGTCTGTTTTTTCCATTTTCTTGATTGCCTTCAACTTCTTTTATACGTTTTTCTAGGGTCTCTAACTCGGCGTCTGATTGAGCAATGCCTTGGCTGACCAGATTTATATCTGCTTGTAAGTGCTCTTCTTCTTCTAATAACTGTTTGATTTCTGCTTCTTGGTCAGCGTCTAATATGCTTATCTCATCACCTAGACCGTGTTGCCGTTTATAAGCCACAAGATCTGCTTCTTCTTGATGCAACTGATTGGTCAGTGCATACTCTTTTGTAAATAGATTCGAAACTTTATTGACTTCGTTTTTTAGAGACTGCCATTCTGGTTGATGGGTTTGGTACCATTCCAGATGCTCAAAAGAGGCATAATGCTTCTTTTCCTCTTGTAAATAGGCATTCAGAGCCGACATTTTTTTGAAGTCATCACTCATTTGTGTTTGTAATCTTTCCCACCGTTTCGCTGCATCTGCCGGTAGAAAACTAGTATCTACTGCTTCAATAATTTTATTGAGTTGAAGCCACTCTTGGTAATAATCATTTAAGCGAATAGCTTCGCTTAAAGAGCGATTTTCCTCTTCTAAATGAGTTAAGCTATCTTGGTTCATTTCCAATTTTTCTTTTATCTTCGCAGCTTGTAAAAGGAAGGTTTGGTAATTATCATTTTTTTGCTTAGCAACCTGTAATTTCGCCCATAGTTCTTCTGCTTGAATCAGTTTCTGATTCAGTTCGGGCCTTCTACCACTTGGTTTAAACGACTTTAAAGCGTCTTTTTGATAACTATCTGCTACATTTAAGAGAAGTTCACTCCCACTTGTTCCTACTCCTAACAAATAACGGTTTAACTCTTCTTTTTTGACATCACGTAAATTTAACAGACGATCAATCTGGAAGGTGTATAAGTCATCATAAGTTGATCGGTCAACCCCCAAAAGGTAACGTGACAAATTTTCAACGACTTCCTGACTCCCATTCTCATGCGTGAGCGTCGCCCGGTCGCGGTCGCGATTCTTAATCCTTTCAATGGTGACTTTTCCATATCGTGTGCCACTTAAAGTCAACCGGCCACCATAGCGCTCTCCTTTTTTAGGTTCATAGGTATTGGTATCCTTTTTACGACGTGATGGAAAACCAAAAAACATGGTATGAATAAAGGACGCTAAGGTACTTTTACCGGCTTCATTTTGTCCTAAAAAAACTTGCATTTCTTGGAAGTTGGAGAAGCTCTTTTGTGTCCATTTTCCGTACCCATATATTTCTATTTTTTCAATCTTCACTTGCGATTTCACCTTCTTCAAAAACGATGTCTTCTAATAATAATTCTTCAGCTGCTTGGATGATTTGTTCTTTCAGTTCTTGGTCTGCTTCTAAATCACTAAACCGTGTTCGAACAATAGGGTGTTTAAATAAATCTTGTAAAAGACGTCGATAATTGTCGTCGTTTTCTAATTCATTTTTACTATTCATAAAGCTTTCTTGCATTTGATTATCTGCTGAAAAAATGAATCGTCTTTTATGGGCAGCCAAGGCAATCCGGTATAGATAAACCGTTGGATCTTGTTTTACACCCGCTAATAAATCACCATTTTGTATCCGTTCAATTAAATCGTCTGGTAAATCGTCCCGATCTTCTAAAACAACGGACAACAGAACCATCTGATCTTGGTCTTGTTTTACTTGTTCCATCACCTGGGTTAGTTTCGAATACAAACCGTCTAGGGTTCTCGTATTTTTAAGAGAAACTATTTTTTCTTGCCAGAAAATAGGTGCCGTATTAACAAATTGTAACCGCGCATCCATCCCTTTTTGCAAGGTTACCATGTAGACCCCTTTTTCGCCTGTTTCGTTAGGATTACGCCCTTGCGTATTTCCTGAATAAACAATAGGCGGATAGGTTTGCAATACTTCCCGCTTATGAATATGCCCAAGCGCCCAATAGTCATAGTTTCGTTTTAAGAGATCTTCTAAGGCAAATGGTGCATAAACATCTTCTTTAGAATGAGAGCCCTCTAAGAAGCCGTGTAACATCCCTATATGGAAATCTACTGGTTGGCGCAAAGGATATTTTTCAATCATCCGTTCTTTTACCCAGCGTTTAGGGTAAGAAAATCCGGTAATAGCGACTGAGTCTTCTAAATGTAAGGAGTGCGTTTCAGGTTGGTCTCCAAATAGGGTGACATTTTTAGGGAGTTGTAAACGTGAGATATCCTGGTCCATATAATCATGATTTCCATGTAATAAAAAGACTGGAATTGCGACTTGGTCTAAGCGCCGCATTTGATCACGGAAAAAGGCCTGCGCCTTAACACTTTGATTGTCGCCATCATAGATATCTCCTGAAATTAATAAGAAATCGACTTTTTCCTCGATAGCTAATGTGACAATATTAGCTAAAGATTGAAAGGTTGCTTGGTAAATGAATTCAAATAAATCTGGATGCAACTGTTTTAACCCTTTAAAAGGACTATCTAAGTGTAAATCAGCTGCGTGTATGAAACGAATCATGCTCTCACCTCATTTAATACCAGGTTTTTAATTAAAAATGGTAATTATCTGGTTTTAATTACCACTTTGCTAAATTTAAATCTTTAAATATGGTTATGATGAATAGATAATCCCCACTTTTATCAATTTCATAAGTTTATTCTGGTAATTACCTTTTAAAAAACAGAAAAAGCCTTGCCTCTCCCTCATTAGCTGGCCTTCTTACTACCAACTTTTATCAGGAAAGACAAAGCCCGCTATTTAATTAACGATTATTCTGTAGGTTCTGTGTTTTCTTGGTACATTTCTTGTAAAGGACGTACGATAATTTTATTGATATCTTCAATAACTGTGCTCAATTGTTGCTCAGCAGTCATCATTCCTTTGATTAGTTCATTTTCACTCGCACGCCCAGCAATTTCTTGAGCGTTCTCAATGTAATCTTCTTCCAAAGGTTGACCAGTCATTTGCATCATTTGAATTTCTTGTTGCATCCCTGTAAACTCTGCAAACAAAGCTTTTGCTTCAGGATCTTTTTGTACAGCAACAAACGCTTCTTTCAGTTCTTCAAAAGATGGTTGTTGGCGTAATTCTTTTTCTAAATCATAGGCAATATCGTAAATGTTTTTCATGATTTCATTCCTTTGCAATTTATTAACTCTATTTTAACATTGATAGCAAGTGTTGACCAGTGAAAAGAAAATATGTTCGTATTTATCTAAATAAATCAGTAGCCCAATCGAAGAACTTATTAACTCCATCTTTCAGTCCATCTATTGAATCTGACCAGTCGGTCTCATTTCCGCCCGTATCACCATTTGAATCAATTTCTGGAACTGTGAAAGCTGTTTGCGGACTAACGCTCAACAGGTTCGTTGTTTCGGCACTAAACAAATCGTAAAACATACTTCCGGTTTCATTTAAATTATGTTCTTCATCGGTATGGTCAAAACCAATCCAAGTAGCTATGGTAATATCCGGTGTGTAAGCAATCATCCATTTAGTTCGGTCCAAACCATTATCCGTTTCTGACGTACCGGTTTTACCGGCAATCGTGATGTCACTATAAGGTCCAGCACCATAACCGGTTCCGCCTGGTGCATAAGTACCCATCATCATGCTAGTCATATCATTGGCTACTTGTTCAGAGGTAATCCGTTTGCTTTTCACTTTTGTATTGTCAACAATGACAGCACCCGTAGCATCTACTATTTTGGTAATAAAACGAGATTCTGCCATAACCCCTTCATTGGCAAAAGTCGAATAGGCACTTGCCATCTGCAAGGGTGAGACAACATCCATCGCACCTAATGCGATATTTCCATAAGTCTTACCGGCATCGCCTAATTTAATGCCAAATTCTTCTAGCTGTCTAATTCCTTTGTCAATCCCTAATTTATCTAATAGGTAGACAGCACTGGTGTTTTTACTTTCTGCTAACGCCTGATACATAGGTATTTCAGTATACTCGCTAACGAAATTAAAATTATCAACAGAATAGTCGCCGTCACTTCCGTAAACCAGGGTGTCATCGTCCATAATTAAAGAGTCTATTTCATAACCATTTTCTAAAGCAGGTAAGTAAACAGACAAGGGTTTGATGGTCGAAGCGGGTGGTACTCGCATTTGTGTCGCACGATTAAAACCACGGAAGGTATATTCACCCCGCCCTCCTATAATAGCTAAGACGTCCCCTGTTTGCGGTTCAATGGCAACAGAGGCGCTTTGCAAGAGGGTGCCATCGTATGCATCTGCAAAATAGGCATTTTCATATGTTTCATCCATTTCGTCTTGGTAATCTTGATCCAATCCAGTATAAATTTCATACCCCTTATTTAAAAGATCTTCTTCTTCGAGACCGTATAGGGAAATCGCTTCATCAATGACTGCATCAAAATAATAAGGATAGTTATACTGAGTTGCGCCATCAAAATTATCCACTAAGTAAATTTCTTCAGAAATAGCTGCATTGGCTGTCTCCTGGTCGACGTACCCATTATCTGCCATCAGTTGTAAAACGAGGTCACGCCGCTCTATACTGGCTTGATAGTCATCAATTGGGTTATAGTTGCTAGGAGCTTTTAACATAGCAGCTAAAACAGCCCCTTCAGCCAAGCTCACATCCGCAGCACTCTCACCAAAGTATTTCTGCGAGGCATCTTCTACGCCCCAAACCCCATTACCAAAATATGCATTATTTAAATACATCCCTAAAATTTCATCTTTTTCGTATTGGGTTTCGATTTCTAAAGCCAGAAATAATTCTTTAGCCTTACGAATTAACGTCTGGTCTAAAGTTAAGTAAGCATTTTTTGCAAGTTGTTGCGTTAGTGTTGAACCCCCACCCACGATAGCACCGCGATTTATGACATAACCAACCGCTGCTCGACCAATTCCAATCGGGTCAAAGCCATTGTGACTATAAAAGCGCTTATCCTCGGTCGAAACAACCGCGTCTTGGATGTTAGGGGAAATATTATCTATACTAATATAGGTACCTTTTTGAGAATAAAGCTCACCTGCTTCTTCACCATACCGATCATAAACGACCGTTGTTTGTTCCAATCCTGCTTTTAAATTTTCTACATCAGCTACTTTTGCTAAATAAACCAGATAGCTACTTGTCACAAAAACAAGGATCAAGGATAACAAAATAAGGAGTTTATTAATTCGATAGCGGCGCCAAAAGTTTATCAGGTTAACTTTCTGACGCGATAGCCATTTTTTTATTTTAAACTTTGTTTTTTCATTCACATTAATCACCCTTTAGTTAAAACTTATACCTCAGCTTACCAAATAAACCTCTAAATGCGTAACCGTCTTTAGACTGATTAACCATTAGTTGCAAAATAAGGATTTTGATTTATAATTTTATCATAGATAAGTCTTTTTATGGGAAATTTTTTATTAAGAAAGGGCGGTGAGGTCTTTGGGACAATTTTATTCTCAATAGAGCAGATGCAAAATTTACCAAAGACTTTAATACCAGGATATTTTGAATGGAGGTTCATATGACAACACTGTTGGGATTTATTTTATTTTTTATTATTTTAGCACTCGCTTCATTTTTCGTAATGTCTGAATATGTGCTCGTGCGTATCCGTTCATCCCGCCTTGATTACTTAATTGAAACAGGGAATGAAAAAGCCAAAACCCTTAAAAAAATGACCATAAAATTAGATAGCTATTTATCTGCTATCCAATTAGGGATTACCACAACTTCTTTAGGTTTAGGTTGGTTGGGCGAATCAACATTTAGACGAACGTCAGATTTACTATTCAAAAATTTAACCATCTCACGTACCCTCTCCTTAACGCTATCGGTTGTTCTTTCTTTTTTAGTTATTACCAGTATTCACGTTATTGTGGCGGAGCTGATTCCTAAACATTTGGCAATCAGTAAAACAGAAGAAATTGGTATGAAAATTGTCAAACCACTCAACTTCTGGTACAAACTCATGTATCCTTTTGTCTTTGTCCTTAACCGAACAGCCAAGGCAATTTCTAAAGCTATGGGATTGACAACTTTTTCTGAATCAGACGAACATGTTTCTGAAGAAGAATTGCGGATGATTATGAGTAACAGTTTGAAAAGTGGCGATATCAACCATGAAGAATACCAATTTGTAGAAAATGTTTTTGAATTTGACGAACGATTGGCACGTGAAATTATGGTGCCACGAACCGATATGTCGGTTGTTTGGGCCGATGATACGTTAGAAGATATTGCTGAATTAATTCAAAAGGATAAGTATACTCGTTACCCAGTTGTGGATGGGGATAAAGATACTGTTCTTGGCATTATCAACGCCAAAGAAATATTTGGCGCCTACGTTGAAGCAGTAAAAAATGATACCAGTACGGATTTTAACATTCATGATTATTTGCGTCCGATGATTGTGGTGATTGAAACACTCGCTATTAAAGACTTACTCTTTAAAATGCAAAAAGAACGTCATCAGATTGCTATTCTTGTTGATGAATATGGTGGTACAAGTGGAATTGTATCGATGGAAGATATTGTGGAAGAAATTGTCGGAGATATTTCGGATGAATATGAAACAGAAGAAGTACCTGACTATATCCATTTAGGCGATGGCCATTCCCGCATTATTGGCCGCATGCTAATTGATGATGTCAATGAAGTCTTCGGATTGAATCTTGAAGAAGAATCCGTTGATACAATTGGTGGTTGGATTCTAAACGAGAAATACGATATTCAAGTTGGCGAAGAAGTCACCTATAAAAATGTGGTTTTTAAAGTGATCCAAAAAGACAATAACTCCATTGGCGCTATTGACGTTTTCATTCAAGAAAATCGAAACGATATATAAAAAAGTTCAGCACCCCTTTATCGGGATGCTGAACTTTTTTAATAACCGGTATTCTCAGGATCACGTCCGTACCGAGTCTCGGTATTTATTTCTTTAATCGCTTGCATATCTCCAGCGGTCAACTCAAAATCAAACAGCGCACTGTTTTCCGTGATTCGGCCTGGATGAACGGATTTAGGAATGATAACCGATCCCCGCTCAATATGCCATCTCAAAACAATTTGTGCGGGACTCTTGTCATATTTTTCAGCTAATGCTACAAGAATCGGTTCTGATAAGAGATCCGACCTCCCTTGTCCAATGGGACCCCAAGATTCGTGTTGGATATTTTCTTTTACTAAATAGTTACGCAATTCATCTTGCGGGAAATAAGGATGCGTCTCAACTTGAACAACCATTGGCATTATTTCCGCATAACCCTTCATTTTCTCAAGCTGATTGATACTAAAATTTGATACACCAATTGCTTTAACTTTACCTGTTTTGTATAACTCCTCTAAAGCCTGCCAAGAACCTTTGACACTTTCATCTTCCATATACCAATGAATGAGGTATAAGTCTAAATAATCTGTTTTCAATTTTTGTAAAGTTTCTTCAAATGCCTGTTTGGTTTTATCATATCCTTGCATATCGTTCCAAACTTTTGAAGTAATAAATAAATCTTCTCGCGCTAAACCTGTTTCCTTTAAAGCTTGTGCTAAAATGGGTTCATTTTTATAAACGGTAGCTGTGTCAAAGTGGCGATAACCCACTTCTGCGGCATGTTTGATAGCAGACACGGGATTCATCCACATCCGTCATTAAAAACAGACCTAGGCCAACCTGGGGTATTTCTAATCCATTTGCTAATGTCTTTGTTGGTATCATCGCTATGAACTCCTTATTTTTTTATCACATTGTCACGATCGAGTGTCGCTTCTTCCATAAAGAAGGGCATTATTTCTTCTACGAGTAGACTAATAGTGTTTTCTTTATCACTTTCAATTGTCCAGACTAGGAGTGGCTCATGGAGACTCATTCGAAGAATAAACCATCCAGTTGAAAAATTAGCACGCACACCTTCTAAATGGTCCACTAAGCGCGATAAATTTTTTTTTTGATCGACATAAGTTTTAAAACGATCAATAATGGCTTGACCATTTTCCAAAATAGGCTCTTCTTTAATCACGAAACGGTATTCCCGTGTTTCTTTTGGTTGTTTTAAATCTTTAATTAAAGCTGGTAAATCTGTATTTGCCATGAGGAGCTTGGCCACTAAATAAGCACCGTCATCCAAATAGTAGTTTTCCTTCAGTGCAGCATGCCCACTAGTTTCAATCGCTAACGTAGCATCCAGTTCCATGGCACGGTTAATCACATTCCGATAACCGGTTAAGTAGCGATCTTGCTTGCCACCCAAACCAACAATAAAGTCCTCAACATGCTGAGATGTAGCTGAGTTGGTCACAATAGTGGCCCCAGGATTTTCTTTTAACAAAATAGCCGAAATAAGCGCAATCAAATTGTTACGATTAAGTGCTTGGCCTTCTGCGTCCACTAACGCAGAGCGATCAACATCGGTATCGAATATAATCCCTAAGTCTGCTTGATGAGTTAACACTGCCTGCTCCAATGCTTGCATCGCTTCTTTATTATCCGGATTGGATTCATGATTTGGGAATGTGCCATCGGGATTTAAAAATTGACTACCTTTTGTATTGGCACCTAAAGGATTCAACACTTTATCAACAAAGAATCCACCAGCGCCATTTCCAGCGTCAACCACAATATGCTGACCAGCTAGTGGCTTATCGCTTGAACCGATTCCTTTGCGAATTTTCTCTACAAGATCGGCAGCATAAACAGATAATAAGTCTTTCTCAATAATCTTTGCTTTTTTACCTGTTTGCACTTGAGCTTGGTTTGCTCGTTCTAAAATGGCCTCAATATCTTCATGCTCAGCACCGCCTTCAGCGGTAAAAAACTTAAGACCATTGTATTGGTAAGGTAAATGACTAGCTGTAATCATAATAGCGCCATCCACTTTGAAGTCATCATAAATTGTTGCCATGAACATAGCTGGTGTCGTTGCCATTCCACAATCAATTAGCGTAATGGGTTCGTGTGCCATCCCAGCGAATAATGCTTCCTTCAAACTTTGACCAGACAAACGACTATCTTGTCCAACCGCTATTTTCAATTCTTTATGAGGCATTTTTTCTTTTAACCAACTAACGAAAGCCTGACCAATTTTTTCGACTCTTTCGTTGGTTAAAGTTGCTGGTTGATCTGATGTTGAAATAGCAATGCCTCGAATATCTGAACCATTTTGCAATGCAAGTAGTGCCTCTTTTTCTGACATATTTTTTGTTCCTCCTCAGATAGTATTATTTTCATTATAACCTTTCTATTTAGTAATTTCATAGCTAATGCTAGGTGCTTTTTATTAAAAGTGGGCATTATCTGAGGATAACTTCCTTTTTCACCTTTTAAAAAGTTCAAATCTGGCCATTAAAAAAGAATAATAGCCACTTTGATAATTTTAACTAATAGAAAGTGGTTATAAACGATAATAAGCACCTTTTTTACTGCCTACCTGTTCAAATAAAACCACTAGATGTCTTTGAATTTGTTTTTTTGAGAAGCATTCACCACAAAATTGGTAGAGTTTATCAGTTGTTAAATTAAAATCTGGGAATAAATAGCTAAAATCATCAGCCAATCGTTTAATTGCATCTTTATTTTTTTCTTTATAACCACATTCCGCACAAAAGAGATGATAACCAACAATCCGAGTCGAAAAACTATGGCAAATTTTACAAGGTGATCCTTTTTGAATACCGGTCCAATTATATTCAGGTAATAACGTTCGGTCCAACTGTACACTTTGATAATGGTTGACAATCCAGTCTGCTAAAGATTGTTGGCTATTGTCTACCAGACCTCTAAATTGGTTTAGTCCTCTTATCCACTCCTCTAACTCAGGACGAAATAAAAAAGGTAACCCTGGTGGAACTTGATATAAATAGAAACTCGGATTCACGAAAACAACACGTCCCAGAACCTCAAAATCGAATCCCCATTTTTTTATTAAATACTGTAAATTATTCGTACAACGACTTAATTGTTCCAGAGGATTCTTATAAGGTTTGTTAAATTTGCGACTTACTATTTGATTATCAATATAATCAAAGGTTCCACCCCAATTCTTAATTTCAAAAACAATCACCTGTTTGCCTGTTATTAAGAGGCTATCGATTTGAAAATAATGTTGATCCATTTTTAACCGGACGTCCTTCAGTAAAATGTGTTGGCAGGTTAAATTTTCTAACTGTTGATCAAAATAAATTTCGCCCTGCCAACCTTTTTCCAAATTTTCTAAATAGTGTTGCATCTCATAGTCTAGTATCATCCGCGTTTTTAGACGCGCTAAAACTTCATATTCCTCACTCTTTTTCCGCATAAAAAAACTCCTTTCTACATATAAATATGCAAAAAGGAGTTTATGTCGTTATTATTTTAATTTATCTGTTTCATAGGTGTGGCTACGCTCTAAGTTTGGAAAACCTTGTTGACGCAAAGCCTCATAAACAATCATACAAGCGGTATTTGATAGGTTTAGTGACCGGACGTGTGTGTCATCCATTGGGATTCGAATACAGTCTTCAGCGTGTGCGCGCATAAATTCTTCTGGCAATCCGGTTGTTTCCTTCCCAAAAATAAAAAACACATCTTCATCAACAGTATAATCAATGTCCGAGTACGTTTGCTCAGCAAATTTTGAAACTAAATACAGTTTCTTTTCTCCTAGATAAGCCATAAAAGCTTCTAAATTTTGGTGGTAAATAACTTGGACATCATTCCAATAGTCGAGCCCTGCTCGCTTTAAATGTTTATCATCAGTAGAAAATCCTAGTGGTTCAATTAAATGTAAAGGTGAATTAGTTGCCGCACAGGTGCGCGCAATGTTACCCGTATTAGCTGGTATTTGTGGTTCAAATAAAACAATGTGATTGGTCATCTACTTCGTATCTCCTTCAAGTTTGGCAAGGGCCATTTCCATTTCAACTCTTGCTTCGTCATCTTCTTCATTTTCAACTTTCTCCTGAAAGAATGCTAGCAATTCCGGATTAACATCACGAACAATTTGGCCAATTGCCCAAGCTGCCGTTCCTCTAATAACCGGTCGAACCTCTTCTTCCATAACCCGTAGAAGTTCGGGGACAGCTGTACGGTCACGGTAATTTGCCAAAGCAATAATTGCATTGCGTTGCAAAGGTTTTTTGCCACGCCAAGAACCGGCTAATACACCAAATGTTTCTTTAAACTCTCGATTTGAAAGGGATAGCATTGGTTGTAAAATGGGTGTTTCTCGACCAGGTACTGGTTCCATTTCAGGATGATGGTGAAAATCTATGCCACGGTTATAGGGACAGGCTTGCTGGCAAATATCACAGCCATAAATAACGCTTCCTATTTTACGACGGAACTCCAGCGGCATACTTCCCTTGGTCTGCGTTTGATAAGACAAGCATACTTGGGCATTCAATCGACCATCACCTAAGAGTGCACCAGTTGGACAAGCCGTTACACACCGCGTACAATCGCCACAACCAAACACACCGGGTTGGTCAGGCTCGAATTCAATATCCGTAATAATTTCACCTAAATATACATAAGAACCAAATTCCTCCGTAATCAAAAGACCATTTCGGCCAATAAAACCGATACCTGCTCGTTGCGCCACAACCGTATCCATTAATTCGCCGGTGTCTACCATGGCTTTAAAACTCGCTGTGGGTACTTTTTCGGACATAAAGGCAACAAGTTGGTCTAACCGATTGCGCAGAATTGTATGGTAGTCAATCCCCCAAGAAGCACGAGCAAATGAACCACGGCGAACGCCTTTTTCCCGTTCAGCTTTTACTAGGGGTTTACTTGGATAGGCTAAGGCGATTGAAATGATGGACTTTGGCTGATCAAAAATAAGCTCAGGATACAACCGCTCATCTAAAACTTGATGTTCAAAGCCGGAACTATGCCCATTTGACTGTTGTTCTAGCAAAGATTCCTTTAAGTCATCAAAAGGTTCCGCTGTTGTAAAGCCAATTTTATCAATCCCGATTTCCTTACAAGCCGCAATGACTTCTTCCTTCAATGTCATCTCAACCATCGCAAACCCCTCCTTTTAAATAAATTATAACATAAAAAAACGTACAGATTCGGTGGCTAGCACAGCGAATCAATACGTTGAATAAGATCATATAAGACAGGAGTAGTATAGCAATTTAACTCCAATTTGTAAATAGATTTTCAATGAGAAATTAATAAGGAAACCGCAATTGTTATTTTTTCTAGAGGACTTTTCTTTATTCGCTCTAAATCCACTTCTGTCGCACCCCAGGTCAGCGGTGTCATATCAAGAAGCCAATGAAAAGTTTCTGCAGTTAAATCAACTTGGTAACGAATATGTTTGTGTTTACTATTTGGGTAAACTTCTTTAAACCGATCCACCACTTGTTGGTTATTGTAAGGACGCTCATCATAGAGTAAGTCCCTGAGCTCAATTAAGTAGTCTGGATCTGGTACCACCTTATAGACACGCCCACCTTCTTTCAATAGACGTTCAAATTCTTGATAGTGAGAAGGTGAAAAAATATTTAGTATGCTATCAAATTGTTGACTAGCAAATGGCGAGTGGGCAAGATCCGCCACACACCAAAATGCATCTTCAAAAAAATGAACCGCAGCAAGTTGAATGGCGTCTTTCGATATATCGAATCCAACTTTGACACCTTCTAAACCTTTGTCTGTTAAATAATGCAGATGCGAGCCTTCACCGCAACCGACGTCCAAAAGAGTCCCTTCCTTAGGGAGTTCAGATGATAGAGCATCTAGAATGGGATAAAAGAAACCGGTATCTGCTAACGACTTGCGACTGGATAACATAGCCTTATCGTAGTCATTTTGCCCGCCCTTTAATAATAAATGAAGGGTCCCTTTTTTGGCTAAATCAAACCGATGATGTTGGGAACAAACAAGCCCATTTCCCTCTACTTGGTAAAAATCTTCCTTGCAAATAGGACACTGGAATAAAGCTAAATGATCTATTAAAAACTGGCGACTATAATCAATTTTTTTCATGGGTTAACCTCCTTTGTTATTTTAGCATAGAGAGCCATTAAAACAAAAAAGACATGGGATTATCCTCATGTCTTTTCCTAATCTTTTTAGTGGGTTGTTCCACCAATTTTTTTAATATCTTCTTTACCATGGTATTCAACCATCGCTTCAAGAGCAGCTGTTAAACCTTTGGCAATATCTTCTAAACTCATAGCCGGTTTTTCAGGTTTATCAACGACTTGCTCAGGAATAAAAGGCACATGGATAAAACCTGCTTGGATATTGTCTAATTCTTTTTCAGCTAAGTAGAGAGCTTGGTACATAATATGATTACATACAAACGTCCCTGCTGAGTTAGAAACGGCAGCTGGAACACCCGCTGCTTTGATTTTTTCAACCATGGCTTTAATCGGTAAGGTTGCAAAATAAGCAGGTGCCCCATCTTCTTGAATGGAAACATCAATGGGTTGATTGTCTTCATTATCTGGAATACGCGCATCATCTTGATTGATGGCCACACGTTCAGGTGTTATCGCAAAGCGTCCACCAGCTTGGCCGACACATAAAATCATATCTGGTTTTACCTCTAGAGCTTTTTCACGTAAAGTTTCTGCTGATTTATGAAAAACAGTGGGAATTTCCAACTTCACAATCTCTGCTCCAGCAATTTCATCTGCTAGTAATTTAACTGCTTCTAAAGCAGGATTAATTTTTTCTCCACCAAAAGAATCAAAAGCTGCTACTAATATTTTCATCTAAATCTTCCTTTCTTTTTTAAAATGCCCAGAAATACATTAAACCAATATGGACAAGAATTAATATCAATGCCATTGGAGCTTGAGCTTTAATAACACCATTTGGATTTTTCATTTCCAATAAAGCAACTGGTAAAGCGTTAAAGTTTGCTGCCATTGGCGTTAATAAAGTCCCACAAAAGCCGGCTGTCATCGCTAACGCTCCAGCAATGACTGGATCTGCTCCTAGCGCAATTACAAAAGGAATACCTATTCCAGCTGTTATAACTGTAAAGGCTGCAAAAGCATTTCCCATAATCATTGTGAATATTACCATACCAAAGATATAAGCGATAACGCCAATCAAACGATTTCCCTGAGGAACGATTCCCGATATAATATCAGCAATCACATCCCCAACGCCGGCTGTTGTAAAGAGAACACCTAAGGCAGCAAGTAGCTGTGGTAAAATTCCTGTTGTGCCGACCTGTTGAACCATCCGATCTGATTCTTTAAGAGCTTGCTTTGGTGATGTCTTGAAGATTGCTAAAGCTAGCAAAAGGGACAAAACAGCGGCCGTTCCAATTCCTACTTGCCCGCCAAACGGTGTTAACTGTGCAATCAATACAGCAATTAATGCTAAACTAATTGCAGGTATGAAAATTTTATTTCCAAAACGTTCTGCATGCTCCGCCTGTTCTTCAACGGTATTCATCTCAATTTTGCCTATTTTCACTTGTTTAAATAAAGTTAGAAGACCCATAATCAACAGGAATAACCCATTTAATGCAGGTGGTAGTAAGTTCCCGCCTCCAAAAATCAACCCCAACAAGAGCCAAAATAGAGCGGTTCCTAAACGTGTCGGATGATCTTTTTGTCTAAAAATTCGGTAACTTGTATAGAGTAACTGTAAACCAATCAATAAATAGAAAAATTCTAATATTGCCGGTACAAGGGTTTCTGTTATAAACGTTTCATTCATGAGCGACGCCCTCCCTTATTACCGTACTTACGGTCTAATTTTTTATCAGTTAAGTAATTACTTATCGCTGAAATCAATAAGGCAATCAAAGCCACTGGAATAGAGGCTGAGGCAATAGCTACTGGGGAAACATCATAACCTAAGGATTCCATTGTTCCCGCAATTAATAAAACTCCAGAAGCAGCAATAAAAGTATTTTGTGCAAAGAAATTTCCGAAGTTTTCCGAAGCAGCAGATTTAGCCTTTAGCATCTCAACATCATCATCGTCAATATCGCCATATTTAATTTGTGAGGAAGCTTGGACCATGGGATCAACAATAGGACGAACAAACTGAGTTTGTCCTTGAACCCGGATAGAGAAAAAAGCAGCGACTTCACGAATAAACTGATAAAGTGTCAACATTCTTCCCGAAGTGAGTCCTTTCATTTTTTTAATTAAATTCGTAGCTTGCTCCTTTAGTCCAAAACGTTCTGACAAGCCAATCATAGGCAGTGTCAAAAAAAATAAAGTAACCAAACGGTTATTAACAAAGGCGGTTCCAAGTATTTCAAGTATTTCTACAAAAGATATCCCTGAAACTAAGCCCGTTACAACAGCTGCAATCAAAACAACTGCGATGGTATCTAGTTTCATGACAAAGCCAATTACAATAATGACAATTCCTATTAAGCGAATCCATTCCATCTTTTTCACTCCTATTAGTTTTATTTACCGATCATAAAATGAGGGTTTTCTAATTATAACAAATATAGAAGAGAAATAATATGATAAAAGAACATTTTAGACGTTTTCGTCTAAAAATTACAAACAAAAAAGCCACCCTCTAAAAAGGTGACTCGCATGATAGATATACCGGCGGCCGGGATCGAACCGGCACGCCCTCGCGGGCACAGGATTTTGAGTCCTGCGCGTCTGCCAGTTCCGCCACGCCGGCAATATAAGAACTTACAACTTTTTACTTTGATAATAAATAAGGCGGTAACCGGATTTGAACCGGTGATGAAGGTGTTGCAGACCTATGCCTTACCACTTGGCTATACCGCCATTAAAACTGGGCTAGCTGGATTCGAACCAACGATGACGGAGTCAAAGTCCGTTGCCTTACCGCTTGGCTATAGCCCAAAAATGGGGCGACTGATGGGACTTGAACCCACGAATGCCGGATCCACAAACCGGTGCGTTAACCCCTTCGCCACAATCGCCAAAATATCCATTTAACAGGGGTAGTAGGATTCGAACCCACACTGACGGTTTTGGAGACCGTAGTTCTACCATTAAACTATACCCCTAAAAAGAATGGAGGGAGGCAGATTCGAACTGCCGAACCCGAAGGAGCGGATTTACAGTCCGCCGCGTTTAGCCACTTCGCTATCCCTCCAAAGGTGGCTTGGGACGGAATCGAACCGCCGACACCTTGAGCTTCAATCAAGTGCTCTACCAACTGAGCTACCAAGCCATAAATTAAAAACGGTCCCGACGGGATTTGAACCCGCGATCTCCTGCGTGACAGGCAGGCATGTTGACCCCTACACCACGGAACCAAATGGAGGTTGACGGGATCGAACCGCCGACATTCTGCTTGTAAGGCAGACGCTCTCCCAGCTGAGCTAAACCTCCAATTTAAAGCTAATTGTATCGATATTATGACCCGTACGGGACTCGAACCCGTGTTACCGCCGTGAAAGGGCGGTGTCTTAACCGCTTGACCAACGGGCCATGCTAATATTCTGGAACGGAGAGTAAGGGATTCGAACCCTTGAGACGGTTACCCGCCTACACGGTTTCCAACCGTGCTCCTTCAGCCTCTCGGACAACTCTCCAGACTACTATTAGGTTTACTCTCAAAAAAAGAGAACTCCGCAAGTAGGACTCGAACCTACGACATCTTGATTAACAGTCAAGCGCTCTACCGACTGAGCTATTGCGGAATAATGTAAAAATGCGCGGCAGCGTCCTACTCTCACAAAGGGAAACCCTTCACTACAATCGGCGCTAAGAAGCTTAACTTCTGTGTTCGGGATGGGAACAGGTGTGACCTTCTTGCCCTTGCCACCGCACATTTTCTATTTAATTGAAGAAACATTGCGTTCCCTCAAAACTGAATCCATAACACAACAATGAACAGCTGACCAAAGCCATTACAACCACCTTGTTTTATTCGTGGTTAAGTCCTCGACCGATTAGTACTAGTCCGCTCCATACATCGCTGTACTTCCACTCCTAGCCTATCTACCTGATCGTCTCTCAGGGGTCTTACTCATTCTAGATGATGGGAAATCTCATCTCGAGGGGGGCTTCACGCTTAGATGCTTTCAGCGTTTATCCCTTCCACACATAGCTACCCAGCGATGCTCTTGGCAGAACAACTGGTACACCAGAGGTGTGTCCATCCCGGTCCTCTCGTACTAAGGACAGCTCCTCTCAAATTTCCAACGCCCGCGACGGATAGGGACCGAACTGTCTCACGACGTTCTGAACCCAGCTCGCGTGCCGCTTTAATGGGCGAACAGCCCAACCCTTGGGACCGACTACAGCCCCAGGATGCGACGAGCCGACATCGAGGTGCCAAACCTCCCCGTCGATGTGAACTCTTGGGGGAGATAAGCCTGTTATCCCCAGGGTAGCTTTTATCCGTTGAGCGATGGCCCTTCCATGCGGTACCACCGGATCACTAAGCCCGACTTTCGTCCCTGCTCGACTTGTCTGTCTCGCAGTCAAGCTCCCTTCTGCCTTTGCACTCTACGAATGATTTCCAACCATTCTGAGGGAACCTTTGGGCGCCTCCGTTACTCTTTAGGAGGCGACCGCCCCAGTCAAACTGCCCAACTGACACTGTCTCCCCACCCGATTAGGGTGGCGGGTTAGACTGGTCCTGCTACAAGGGTAGTATCCCAATGATGCCTCCATCGAAACTAGCGTCCCGACTTCTACGGCTCCTACCTATCCTGTACGTGTAGCAGAAACAATCAATATCAACTTGCAGTAAAGCTCCATGGGGTCTTTCCGTCCTGTCGCGGGTAACCAGCATCTTCACTGGTACTATAATTTCACCGAGTCTCTCGTTGAGACAGTGCCCAAATCGTTACGCCTTTCGTGCGGGTCGGAACTTACCCGACAAGGAATTTCGCTACCTTAGGACCGTTATAGTTACGGCCGCCGTTTACTGGGGCTTCAATTCAAAGCGTCGCCTTGCGGCTAACCTCTCCTCTTAACCTTCCAGCACCGGGCAGGCGTCAGCCCCTATACGTCATCTTTCGATTTAGCAGAGACCTGTGTTTTTGATAAACAGTCGCTTGGGCCTATTCACTGCGGCTGACCATGTGGTCAGCACCCCTTCTCCCGAAGTTACGGGGTCATTTTGCCGAGTTCCTTAACGAGAGTTCGCTCGCTCACCTTAGGATGCTCTCCTCGACTACCTGTGTCGGTTTGCGGTACGGGCAGTTGATTTCTAACTAGAAGCTTTTCTTGGCAGTGTGACATTGGGAACTTCGGTACTTGATTTCCCTCCCCATCACAACTTGTCCTTCACAGCGGTAAGCATTTGACTCACCACTAGACGTGTTGCTTGGGCGTGCTCTTCCGATCGCACGCTTTCCTTAGCCTCCTGCGTCCCTCCATTGGTCAAACAAAATCAACTGGTACAGGAATATCAACCTGTTGTCCATCGCCTACGCCTATCGGCCTCGGCTTAGGTCCCGACTAACCCTGGGAGGACGAGCCTTCCCCAGGAAACCTTAGTCATACGGTGGACGGGATTCTCACCCGTCTTTCGCTACTCATACCGGCATTCTCACTTCTAAGCGCTCCACCAGTCCTCACGGTCCAGCTTCAACGCCCTTAGAACGCTCTCCTACCACAGAACCAATGGTTCTGTCCACAGCTTCGGTGATCTGTTTAGCCCCGGTAAATTTTCGGCGCAGGGTCACTCGACTAGTGAGCTATTACGCACTCTTTAAATGATGGCTGCTTCTGAGCCAACATCCTAGTTGTCTATGCAACCCCACATCCTTTTCCACTTAACAGATACTTTGGGACCTTAGCTGGTGGTCTGGGCTGTTTCCCTTTCGACTACGGATCTTATCACTCGCAGTCTGACTCCCGGACTTAAATCAATGGCATTCGGAGTTTATCTGAATTCGGTAACCCGAGAAGGGCCCCTAGTCCAAACAGTGCTCTACCTCCATGATTTATACGTCCGAGGCTAGCCCTAAAGCTATTTCGGAGAGAACCAGCTATCTCCAGGTTCGATTGGAATTTCTCCGCTACCCACACCTCATCCCCGCATTTTTCAACATACGTGGGTTCGGTCCTCCAGTGCGTATTACCGCACCTTCAACCTGGACATGGGTAGGTCACCTGGTTTCGGGTCTACGACCACATACTTCTTCGCCCTATTCAGACTCGCTTTCGCTACGGCTCCGCCTTTTCAGCTTAACCTCGCATGGGATCGTAACTCGCCGGTCCATTCTACAAAAGGTACGCCATCACCCATTAACGGGCTCTGACTACTTGTAAGCACACGGTTTCAGGTACTCTTTCACTCCCCTTCCGGGGTGCTTTTCACCTTTCCCTCACGGTACTGGTTCACTATCGGTCACTAGGGAGTATTTAGCCTTGGGAGATGGTCCTCCCGGATTCCGACGGAATTTCGCGTGTTCCGCCGTACTCAGGATACTGGTAGGGTGACGGTCAATTTCGCATACGGGGCTTTTACCCTTTATCGCGCAACTTTCCAGTTGGCTTCTGCTATCTCACGTCATCCCATGTCCCAGTCCTACAACCCCAAAGAGCAAGCTCTTTGGTTTGGGCTTTTCCCGTTTCGCTCGCCGCTACTCAGGGAATCGATTTTTCTTTCTCTTCCTGCAGGTAATGAGATGTTTCAGTTCCCTGCGTCTACCTCGTACACGCTATGTATTCACGTCTACGTCATATCCTATAACAGATATGGGGTTCCCCCATTCGGAAATCTCCGGATCACAGCTTACTTACAGCTCCCCGGAGCATATCGGTGTTAGTCCCGTCCTTCATCGGCTCCTAGTGCCAAGGCATCCACCGTGCGCCCTTATTCACTTAACCTGAGTCAAGTTTCGGCCATTGCTGGCCATCATAGGGAATAATCCTCTATGAACGCGGTATAAATGTTTTGGTCTTTCTTTGTTACTTTCATGTTATGGTATTCAGTTTTCAAGGAACAAGTGTAAAATGAGAGTTGACCTCTCAAAACTGAACAAGAATGAACGAACCGGCAGGTTCCGATTTTTCCTTAGAAAGGAGGTGATCCAGCCGCACCTTCCGATACGGCTACCTTGTTACGACTTCACCCCAATCATCCGTCCCACCTTAGGCGGCTGGTTCCCCTAAGGGTTACCCCACCGACTTCGGGTGTTACAAACTCTCGTGGTGTGACGGGCGGTGTGTACAAGACCCGGGAACGTATTCACCGCGGCGTTCTGATCCGCGATTACTAGCGATTCCGGCTTCATGCAGGCGAGTTGCAGCCTGCAATCCGAACTGAGAATGGCTTTAAGAGATTCGCATGCCCTCGCGGGTTAGCGGCTCGTTGTACCATCCATTGTAGCACGTGTGTAGCCCAGGTCATAAGGGGCATGATGATTTGACGTCATCCCCACCTTC
This sequence comes from Jeotgalibaca dankookensis, assembly GCF_002005405.1. Taxonomy (NCBI): domain Bacteria; kingdom Bacillati; phylum Bacillota; class Bacilli; order Lactobacillales; family Carnobacteriaceae; genus Jeotgalibaca; species Jeotgalibaca dankookensis. The sequence continues at coordinate 315,051 of NZ_CP019728.1, read as the reverse complement.
CTCCGGTTTATCACCGGCAGTCTCATTAGAGTGCCCAACTAAATGCTGGCAACTAACAATAAGGGTTGCGCTCGTTACGGGACTTAACCCAACATCTCACGACACGAGCTGACGACAACCATGCACCACCTGTCACCTTGTCCCCGAAGGGAACGGCCTATCTCTAGGCGTGTCAAGGGATGTCAAGACCTGGTAAGGTTCTTCGCGTTGCTTCGAATTAAACCACATGCTCCACCGCTTGTGCGGGTCCCCGTCAATTCCTTTGAGTTTCAGCCTTGCGGCCGTACTCCCCAGGCGGAGTGCTTAATGCGTTAACTGCAGCACTGAAGGGTGGAAGCCCTCCAACACTTAGCACTCATCGTTTACGGCGTGGACTACCAGGGTATCTAATCCTGTTTGCTCCCCACGCTTTCGAGCCTCAGCGTCAATAACAGACCAGAGAGTCGCCTTCGCCACTGGTGTTCCTCCATATATCTACGCATTTCACCGCTACACATGGAATTCCACTCTCCTCTTCTGCATTCAAGTTCCCCAGTTTCCAATGACCTTCCACGGTTGAGCCGTGGGCTTTCACATCAGACTTAAAGAACCGCCTGCGCTCGCTTTACGCCCAATAAATCCGGACAACGCTTGCCACCTACGTATTACCGCGGCTGCTGGCACGTAGTTAGCCGTGGCTTTCTGGTCGGGTACCGTCATGGTAAGCGCAGTTACTCGCTTACGTGTTCTTCTCCGACAACAGAGTTTTACGATCCGAAAACCTTCTTCACTCACGCGGCGTTGCTCCGTCAGACTTGCGTCCATTGCGGAAGATTCCCTACTGCTGCCTCCCGTAGGAGTTTGGGCCGTGTCTCAGTCCCAATGTGGCCGATCACCCTCTCAGGTCGGCTACGTATCATGGTCTTGGTAGGCCTTTACCCCACCAACTAACTAATACGCCGCGGGTCCATCCCTCAGCGACAGCACAAAGGCCGTCTTTCCTTCTCTTTCCATGTGGAAAGAGAACCTATGCGGTATTAGCACCCGTTTCCGGATGTTATCCCCCACTGAAGGGCAGGTTACCCACGTGTTACTCACCCGTCCGCCACTCACTTCCAAAGAGCAAGCTCTTCTTCCGTTCGTTCGACTTGCATGTATTAGGCACGCCGCCAGCGTTCGTCCTGAGCCAGGATCAAACTCTCATTAATAATGGATTCTTGTACAGAGATCCACAATGATACGTTTAATTGCTCATTTGTTGCTGACTTACTTGTGTTGCGACAGTTACCTGTCGACTAATTGTGCATCCCGAAGGATGCCCTGCACGTTTGGTTCGTTCATTCTTTGTTCAGTTTTCAAAGGTCAATAGATTATCACGTGTTACGTGTATTGCTCTTCGTGACAACTTCTAAATAATAACATGTGCTGTTCAATGTGTCAACACTTATTTGAAATTCTTTTTTAAACTTTCAAATGCTGCATCAATCACTAATAGCGACAGTTAACAATATAGCATTTCTTTTTTTCACTGTCAAGATTTTAATTAACAGCTTTCTCTAATAAAACAGAGGTGTTAAGAAGCTAGAAACAACTTTAGCATACTCATATAGAACCTGTCAATTAAAAAAGGTAAAAAATAAGAAGAGCCATTGTTTCGGCTCTTCTTACTCATCCGTGTACTATGCCCCGTATCCTTAACTCAAGTACCAACGTTCAGGCCATTGGTATTCTAGCGTTGTTCCGGTTGCATGTTTCACTAAGGGGCCGTGTTTGTTTTTTATTGATTACGTTCGGCACTCCTACTTACAAAAGGAACATAGCCACGTGATGAAACTAATAAATCAGGAGATTTCTTGACCCTTCAAAATATGACTCTATTATAATGTTTTATTTTGAAGCAAATCTCCTCTTCATAGATCAATCATAACGACTGTTCTATGGAAACATGAATCGTAAGGAACCAAAACCTAGCTCCAATTTTGCATGTTGCTACTAGTCTTTCAGTTAAATTGTTCTTTGTTCCAATCTACTTGTCCACTCTAGTTACTGATTTTTTCATGTCTTACTTTTCTTGTCTAAATCGTGACACCTCATTAAACAGAGCTAAAGATAGTTTTGGAACCTATACGATTCTCTATAAAGAAAGATTCGTTTACACTTCTCTTCTTTACAATATAAATAGGAAATGTAATTTGTATCCTTCTCTACATACATATAGTACCATGAAAGCGATTACTTGTAAAGAGTTTTAGCGCATTTTCTTGTATTTATTTATGATTTTTTCTAAATCTAATTCTTGAGTATTTTCTACAAAAATATCTGCTTCCTTCATCGATTCTGGACTACCAACGCCAACCGAAAACATTCCTGCTGCATTAATTGACTGAATTCCTGCTTCAGCATCCTCAACTCCTATACATTCAAACGGTTCTAAATGAAGCAGCTTCGCAGCTTTTAAAAATATCTCTGGATCAGGTTTCCCATTTTTTAAAGACGCCGGATCCACAGTCACTTCGAAATAATCAGTTAATTCTAGACGATCGAGAATAGCCGGACCATTTTTGCTTGCTGAAGCCAAAGCCAGTTTCATTCCCTTAGCAATACAAGCATCTAGAAAGGTTTGAATGCCTGGAAGAATATCTGTTGGTGTGATTTCTTCAATTAATGTTTTATAGTCATCATTTTTATCAGTCGCTAACGCTTCTTTCTCTGCATCCGAATAGTCATCTGCTTTATTACCATGTTCTAAAATAAGATTTAAAGAATCCATGCGACTAATCCCCTTTAAATTCTCGTTAAAGGCACGATCAAAAGTAATTCCAATTTTTTCTCCTAAATCTTGCCACGCACGGTAATGAAATTCGGCTGTATCTGTAATAACACCATCTAAATCAAAGATAACTCCTTTAATAGCCATTGCATTTTCTCCTTATAAAACAGGACCTGAGTTTTTCTCAGGTCACTGATTTTTATTTTAAAGCTTTTTCTACTTGGTCTGTAAGGGTTAGCACCTCATCAAAAAGTTGTACGTTGAGTGGTTGACCTTCTTCTAATTTTAAAGAAACACCTTGCGCATCCACATGGACTGCTAATAAACGTCCTCGGAAGTTAATCTTAAAATCATAAGCTTGCCACTGGTTTGGTAAGAAAGGTTTGAAAATAGGAATCCCGTCCACCACTCGCATGCCAGCAAATCCCTGCACAATTGCTAACCAAGCACCACTCATTGAAGTGATATGCAATCCGTCTTCGGTATCATTATTGTAGTTATCCAAGTCTAACCGTGCCGTACGCGAATAGAGTTCAACAGCTTTTTCTTCACGGCCTAATTCCGCTGCTAAAATCGCATGGATACTGGGCGATAACGAAGACTCATGAACAGTCATTGGTTCATAAAAAGCAAAGTTCTTTTCCTTCTCTTCCATAGAGAAACGGTCATTGAGAAAATAAATGCTTTGTAGTACATCTGCTTGTTTAATAAAGGGCGAACGTAATACTTTATCCCACGACCAATTTTGGTTGAGCGGGAGGTCAGCCGGATCTAAAGCGCTAACCGGACGTAAATCTTTGTCTAAAAAGGTATCGTGCTGAACATAAATTCCCAGCTCTTCGTCATATGGGTAATACATATTATCTTTGATTTCTTGCCATTTTGCTTCTTCTTGCTCGGTCAATTTTAGCTCTTGACGTTTTTCTTCAGAGAGTTTCGCTATAGTTTCTAAAGTATATTCAAGGGTCCACACTGCCATACGATTGGTATGGAAATTATTATTAACGTTGTTTTCATATTCATTAGGACCTGTTACGCCATGCAACATATACTTACCAGCACGCTCAGAAAAATGTACACGGTCCGCCCAAAAACGTGAAATCGCAACTAAGACATCTGCACCATCACCTAAGCGGTAACGATCGTCTCCTGTGTAATTTGTATAATTATAAATGGCGTAAGCAATTGCCGCATTTCGGTGAATTTCTTCAAAGGTAATTTCCCATTCGTTATGACATTCAATCCCTGTAAAAGTAACCATCGGGTATAAAGCGCCTTTTAATCCTTGTTTATCCGCATTAATAAAGGCATTGCCCAATTGATTATGACGATATTTCAAAAAGTTTAAGGAAACATCAGAATCAGCAACCGATAAGTACATTGGTAAAATAAATGCTTCAGTATCCCAATAAGTAGCCCCACCGTATTTTTCACCAGTGAATCCTTTTGGTCCTACGTTTAAACGTTCATCTTCGCCATAGTAAGTCGAGAACAAACCGTACAAGTTAAAACGAAGTCCTTGTTGGGCTTCATCATCTCCAACGATTTTGACATCTGATTTTTGCCAGCGCAAATCCCAAGCAGCAATGTTTTCTTGAAGTAATGCTTCAAATCCTTTATCGAGCGCTTGCGTCACCAATGAAACGCCTGTCTCTACTTGGTTATCGGGTTCCACATCGCGACTTGTTACCATAGCAACAAATTTATTTAGCACAACTTTGTTTCCTTCGGCGACTTTTCCGCTGTAAGTTTCGGTTACTTGCATGTTTGCCAGTTCTGTATCGGTCAAAGTAAGACCGGTTACATCATTTCTCATCACACCGGTCACTGTAAATTGCTCAATACCAAAATTATTAGGAATCGTTTGAACTGTCACACTTGCTGGTGCCAGATTTTCAGCAATACGATTCCAGAACATCTCATCGTAATTGGCATCTTCATTATGAACCCGATTATCTAAACCGGGTCTTAAAGTTATTTCTGGGTTCCCTTTGAGGACTTCAGCCGAAACTTGTATCGCGGCAATTTCTTCTTGAACTAAGCTTAAAAAGCGTTTAAAACCAAAGCGAATGGCTACATCATTACTGTTATTTGTCCAGACAAACTGACGACTCAAGACACCTGTTTTCATATCAGATTCTAAGTAAAAATCACTAAAGGAATCTTTAGCTAGATCAATCGCATGCCCGTCTACTTCGATTTCGACTTTGATAATATTCATGGCATTGATAACTTTCCCAAAGTAATCCGGGTACCCAATTTTCCACCAACCTACGCGCGTCTTATCAGGGTACCAAATTCCAGCCAAGTAAGTTCCTTCATGTGTATCGCCAGAATACCCTTCTTCAAAATTCCCTCGCATACCCATATAACCATTTCCGATTGCTGTTAAACTTTCTTGGAGCCGTTTATCTTCTGCTTTAAAGTTCGTTGTTTTTAATTTCCAAGGATCAATATCAAATAATCGTTTCATCATCGCTTACTCCTTCACTATTAAATTATAAATTTAGCTAAATATAATTGGTTCTCCTCTTGTTTGGAGGTGACCATGCTCAATGACATAAAATTCTTGATCGAGTTGATTTTGATAACGACCATCTGGGATAGTGACTTCAACGTTATGATGGCGCCCATCGAGATTAAAGATACCGTGAATGGTTTTTCCATCCTCTTTATAAGAACCAATCACAACGTCTTGTCCTTCATGTGCATAAAGATGGTAAGCACCTTGGCGAAAAGCTAGGTCACCTTTAATGTCATAAAGCTTCTTCATTAAAGGTGCTAAGTCCATATCGGTCTCTTCCCAATTTATCGGATCAACATTAAATAAATCTGGAAGATGCGCAATCCCTTTTTCTTGCCCACCATACAAGAGCGTGGTTCCTTTTTGGAAATACAAGAACCCTACCCAATTACGAACCGCTTGTGGGTCACTCACGCGCGAACGAAAGCGAGGGTGATCATGATTTTCTAGGAAACGCAGTTTCACATAATTGGTCGCGTAAATCCCATCTTGGAACATTAAAATTCCCAAATAAGCTTTCAAAGAAATTTCATCGTTTAAATAAGCTGAGTAGAAATCTTCCACATCATAATCATAGGTAATATCAAAAGCTTCAAAAACCTCGTTATCAGATAGCCCGATATTTTTATTGTCACGGTGTTCTCTTAAGAAATGCGGGTGAACAGATTCAGCTAACCACAAGGTATCTGGATTCACTTCAGCTACTTCTTGGCGTGCACGTAACCAAAAATCAATTGGCAAAAGACTAGCTACATCGCAACGGAAACCGTCAACAATTTTTGCCCACATTTTTAAAGTTTCAATCTGATAATCCCATAAGTCTTGGTGCTGATAATCTAAATCGACAATATCGTACCAATCGCCCACTTTATTTCCCATTTGACCATCTGGGCGACGGTAAAACCATTCCGGATGTTCTTTAACAAGAACTGAATCTGGCGAGGTATGGTTGTAAACCACATCAATGATGCATTTCATACCTGTTTGGTGAATGGCATCAACAAGTTTTTTAAAGGATGCTTCGTCACCATATTCAGGATTAATAGCACGATAATCCCGAATCGCATAAGGACTTCCGGCTTGACCTTTACGTTTCTCTTCTCCTATTGGATGAATCGGCATCAACCAAATGATATCGACCCCTAGTGCTTTTATACGGGGAAGATCTGGAATAATTGCTTCAAAAGTTCCTTCAACTGTATGATTACGGACGTAAATACTATACATCACTTGGTTTCGTAATGAAATATCGGTTGTTTTTGCCACTTTACATTCCTCCTATTCGTAGTCTGTTAATAAGACAACTGCTGCATAAGCGCCGAGACGAACCGTATTACCTCCATTGATTAAACGTACTCCTTCATTTTCAAGAATCGGACGACGATATCCGTGATCAGGTTCGTGAGGTAAGTCATAATACTGCATGTCTTCTGTTACATTGCAAATCACTGTTGCGACTTTATTTCTTAAAATACGTTTATAGGCATAAAAGTTATCATCGGTTGGTAATAGGTGATAATCGCCATAAATAAATAATTCAGTTCGTTTTAAATCGAGAATTTTTTTGTAATGGATGAGGATACTTTCTGAATCCATCATTTGCGCTTTGACATTATATTTTTCCTCTACGTTGACACCACTCCAAGGTTCCACAGATGAAAAGCCAGCAAATTCACTGTCGTTCCACTGCATCCCGCCACGTGATGCGTCTTTAGAAGTTTGGCGCAAATTGTGAAGAACCCATTCTCTAGTATAACCAAGATCAAGCGCTTTTTTATAAAAACTTTTTGCTTCTGGGGCGTTAAAGTCTTCTATGTCATCAATTTCAAGGTTTTTCATACCGATTTCTTCACCGTTATAAATAACTGGAATTCCTTTTTGCAGATACATTAAAGTCGCAAGCATTTTAGCAGAATTATCTCGGAAAACGTGATCGTCACCAATTCGTGTAACCACCCGGCCCATATCATGGTTACTCCAATATAAAGTTGGTCCCCCGACGTCAGACATAGCACGTTGCCATTGATCCATATTGTGTTTAAAAGCCCCATATAATAGGTTAGTATCTTGTAAATTACTGTTCAAACGTTTGTCTTTTGTACTGTCGTCCATAGTAAAGTAACGGAAAGTGATAACAGAGTTACAACCACCCTCGTCTGGATCGCAATATGTTCGGGCAAGTTCAACATTAGCAGAAGCGGCTTCTCCGAGAATATAAATATCGGGGAAATGTTCGCGCAAAGTTGTGGTAAATCGTTTCATATATTGATTAACTTTAGGAAGATTTGCAAAATATTCTTCGGCTACATCCATTTCACCAACTGGTAAATCTAAATCTGGGTAGCCTTCCTCTTTAGCAATATGAATAAAGGCATCCACTCGAAAGCCATCAATTCCTTTATCTAACCAGAACAAGGAAACATCTTCTAAAGCACGGTGTACCTCGGGATTTTCCCAGTTAAGGTCTGGCATTTCTGGTGCGAACAAATGGAAATAATATTGGTCATCTTCTTGTGGACCACGCTCCCATACAGACGTTCCAAAAAAACCTTCCCAGTTGTTGGGTGCATCTTGACCATTATTTTTCCCGTCCCTCCAAATATAATAATCGCGGTAAGGATTATCTGGTCCTTTAGAAGCTTCTTTAAACCAAGGATGTTGGTTAGATGTATGATTTAAAATAAGATCAAAAATAATTTTAATGCCACGGTTATGGGCTTCTTCGATTAACTCTTCTACATCTTCCATCGTTCCAAAATGTGGATCAATGGCCATATAATCCGAAACATCGTAGCCATTATCTATTTTAGGGGATGCGAAAATGGGATTAATCCACAGCATATTCACTCCTAAGCTTTGGATATAATCAAGGCGACGAATGATGCCTTGAATATCACCGATGCCATCATAGTTACTATCTTGAAAACTCATTGGGTATACTTGGTAGAGAATTGTTTTGTGCCACCAAGGAATTTCTTGTTCCATTGTGTGACCTCCTTTTATATTTTTGTCTACTCTCATGCTACTCTGAAAACGGACTCAAATCAATGTGTTACCGATATCATTTTGAGTTATTTGACATAAACTTGTTATAATAGAAGAAAAGTACAAAAGGAGAAGTTAATGACAAAAACAATTGGATTTATAGGATTGGGTAATATGGGACAAGCAATTTTAAAAGGGATGTTAACAAACGGCTTCACGACAGCAAATCAGGTTATTGTATCGCGCCGAAATCCCGAAGCGCTCGTTCAAATTGAAGAAAAATTTGGAGTCGAAACTACGACAGATAATCGCGTTGTCGCTAAACAAGCTGACCTTTTAATTTTAGCCGTTAAACCAAATATATACGTTTCAATTATGCAAGAGATTCGTGATTATGTAAAAGATGATGTGATTATAGTTCATATTGCGGCTGGTATTTCAATCGCAACGATTGAAACAGCATTTGCCCGTCCAATCAAAGTTGCTCGAGCGATGCCCAATACGCCAGCTATGGTGGGGCAAGCGATGACCGGACTTTGCTTTAACGATGCTTTAAATGCAGATGATAAAAAGATGGTGGCTGATTTATTTGCTTCTTTAGGAAAGGTAGAAATAATTGATGAAACCTTAATCGACGCTGTCATTGGAGTTAGTGGATCCTCGCCAGCAATTTTATACATGGTTATTGAAGCCGTGGCCGATGGAGCAGTTAAAGCGGGTATGCCACGCCAGCAAGCCTATCAATTTGCAGCACAAGCCATGTTGGGTTCAGCTAAAATGGTTTTAGAAACAGGTGAGCATCCTGGTCAATTAAAAGATGCCGTTTGTTCTCCAGGTGGGACTACTATTGAGATGGTCACAAAAGCAGAAGAAAAAGGATTGCGTGCCTCTATCTTAGCTTCAGTTGACGCCGCTATTACTAAATCTATTCAATTAACGCAAAAATAATTGGCCTATTAGTTAGAGTTCATCACTAGTGAAGCCAATCTTACTTCTTATGATGATATTTTGCTTTATTTCATCATAAAAAACTTTTTTAAGGGAGCTAGTGATGAAAACACTAACTTTTTCATCACTAGCACTTATGAATTTGTATACTTTGATGAAAAAAGAAAATAAGCCATGAGAATTATAATCTCATGGCTTATTTTGTGCTTTCTCGAATAATGAGCTGGGTATCTAATTCAATACTCTTAATTACTTGGTCTGGATGTTGGATTTTATTAATAATTAAGTCTGCACAATGCTCTCCCATTTGGCGGACTTCTTGTTTGACAGTGGTTAATTTGGGCTCAGCTACTTGATCTAACAATACGCCGTCAAACCCGATAACACCATAATCGTGAGGGACCGAATAACCGCCTTGAAAAATACCGCGTTCGACTCCTAGAGCTAATCGATCGGAGCTACATATAAAGCAAGTATTCTGAGGATAGCGGTTAATGTGAGTATGGAAATAATCTTTTGTTTGCGTTGAATAATTTTCAAAACGCAATATTTCTGTTTCCATCCCCGCTTGTTGCATCGTTTCAATGTAACCATTTTCCCGTGATTGTTCAAAGGGCGCTTCCACATCTATGCCAACGAAAACAATCTTTTGATAGCCTCGGTCAATAGCATAGGTTGTTGCTTTAGCGGTACCGCCAAAATTATCCGAATCAACATACGTAAAGCCGTAGGTGTTTTCACCAAATAAAACGACTGGCTTTTTGAGTTCTTTTATAAAAGAGTAATCTCCTTCACGCATTCCCATAATAATGAAGCCATCACATTCTGTTTGATTGACACTGGTTTGTGTTACTAATTGGAGTGCATAATGTTTCTTGTCCAAACCACTCGCAATCCCAATCAATAAATTCATATAGTAAGGTTCGGTTGTATCCAATTCTTCTAAAACCATCACCTTTACAATCAGTGTTCGATTTTGTGCCAGAGCCTTAGCAACGTTATTGGGGCGATAATCGAGCTCTTTCATAGCTTTAAAGACTAACTCGCGTAATTCTTCGGTTACTTGTTCTGGATGATTGATTACCCGCGAAACAGTCATTTTAGAGACATTGGCTAATTTAGCAACATCAGTTAAAGTTGGCATGCGTTTCCTCCATCTATTATTTCTCTTATTATACATAAAAAAATAACCTTTTCCTATTTAGGAAAGGGCTATTTTTCTAGCTCCTGACAATCAGGACAAATCCCATAGACTTCCATACGATGACTAGTCACTTCAAAACCAATTAAATCTTCAGCAACAGATTCCACGTCATCTAAAACGGGATAATATAAGTCGGTTACCGCACCACATTTTTCACAAATGGCATGATAATGATGGGTATTAGTGAAATCATAACGACTCGATGCATCACCATACGTCAGCTCCTTAACGAAACCAATTTTGGCAAATAAATGTAAATTATTATAGACTGTTGCGGCACTCATATTCGGGAATTGGGGTGATAAGGCTCTATATATTTCATCAGCAGTAGGATGGCTTTGACTTTCTACCATATATTCTAAGATTGCTTTCCTTTGTGGGGTCAGTCGAATTTTACTTTGTCGCAATTTGTTAATAGAATCAGTTACCATTGGATGTGTCATGCTGCCACCCTCTTTCTTTAAGTTTTGCTTATAGGCTGGTTCTGTTTTTATTATAGCAAATTTTTTGGGAAAAACCATCTCTTAAGACTTACGTTGCCATTGATGGGTTAGTCATCTATAATAAGATTATCATTAGAATGCAATAAAAACCAAAAAATCATTTTGGAGATGAACACATATGAAACTAGGAGCCCGTGCATTTAAGACCGGACTTTCTATTACCTTATCCATTCTGCTTGCTCAACTTATTTACTCAGATGCTGGCGTCATTGCTGGCATTTCCGCCGTCCCCTCTACTCAGCCATCCGTTAGAAAATCTTACATTACGATGCGAAATCGAATGGTAGCCAATACAATTGGTGGGGTACTCGCAACCTTAATTGTGTGGGCAGTTGGTAATAGCGTTATTATTATCGGCTTTACAGCTATTTTGTTAATTGCAATTTTAAATTACTTGCATTTGAGCGATGTGATTACTATGTCGGTTATGACACTTATCATTATTATGCTCAATCCTAGTGACACCCTTTTTCTAGTGACTGCGATAAGAATTTTAGAAACCTTCATCGGTGTTATTATTGCGTTTTTAGTCAACACTTACATCTATCCCCCTCAATATGGGGAAAAGCTTTACCATCTTATTGATTACACTAATAGCGAATTTCTAGTTCGAATTCGTTCAAGTTTAAGAAAAAATACCGAGTTTTCTATTATGAGCGATGATCTTAAATGGTCGCGGACACAGTTAGCTCGAATCGATTATTTCTTTAAACTGCTCAAAGAAAGTAAGCTTCCCTTTACGCGCTACAAATATGATGAACTAAAACAATTAGCCATATATCGTCGGATGATTTATACAACTCGCGCTGCCTTCAAAGTCCTCACGGTTATGCACGAATATGAAAATAGCTTTTTCAATTTCCCAACTGAAATGCGTGCCAGTATTCGTGAACGGATGGAAGCTTTAATGTCGGGTCACGAACAAATTATGCTTAAATTCAGTGGCCGCGTTGCGCCGGATCAAGTTCGTTTTTTTGTCGCTAATCGCTCGGAACGAAAAATTATATTAGATAGTTTCTTCAATCATGCTCAAGAACAGAGTAATCTAGCCGATTTTGTTCACCAAAAAGGGTATAGTGGCATCCATTTGATGAGTGCCATTTTAGAATACGAAGATGAATTAATTAAACTTAACAAGTTAGTGACCAACTTCAGAAATCAAAATAAAAAATACCATATCTCTCAAATTGATGATTTTTAAGAAAAACTTCCTGAGCACCTGTCCAGGAAGTTTTTTTGTTTTTTAATTTAATACAAATTTTTCAATTGCATGAGCAACACCATCTTCAATATTAGACAGGGTTAGTTCATCAGCAATACTTTTTAGGCGTTCAGTTCCATTCGCCATTACCACACCTAAACCCGCTGCTTCAATCATCTCATAATCATTGTTACCATCGCCGATTGCCATCACTTCTTCTCGTTCAAATCCTAGGTCTTGCGCTAATTGCTTCAAGGCAGTGCCTTTATCTATACCTTTTGCAGCTATTTCTAAAAGATAAACTTGGCTGCGCACGACTGAATAATTTTCGCGCATCGCTTCTGGTATGCCTGCTTCTAATTCATCCAAATCATTTGGTTCTCCGAAAAAGACTGCTTTAACATAACGGCTATTTAACTGCTCGAAAGTTTTTACATCTACAGCCATGCTGATGATTTTTCCTTCCGCAATCAAAGCAGGTTCAAGTTCTACATCTTCTTCTGGTTCTACGATTAAATTGAAATCTTCTTCATTCATGACCAAGAATAGTGGTTTGAATTTTTTACTTAATTTATACCATTCTTTTATACCAGCTAATTCCATTGGCCATTCTTCAATAATTTCTCGTGTATCGGTGCGCGTAATGACAGCCCCATTTTGAGAGATCACAAAATCTTCTTCTTTTTCCATTCCCAGCTCTTCTACATAAGGCAGAATTCCGGTTATAGGCCGACCGGTACACAATACAATTTTTGTTCCTTGCTTCATTGCTTTTTGAAGCGTCGCTTTGACCTTTTCGCTCATAATTTTTTCTTCATTTACTAACGTTCCATCTATATCGATTGCTACTAACTTGATCACATAGACACCTCTTTCTGAATATTACTTTCATTGTACCAAACTACTTCTTTTTGTGAAGGATAGTGGTCGAAAAGCCCTCTACTTTAACATCATTGGTATCAATCCACATCCGGGGGTTTTCCATATTCACAAATCCATCATGAACAAGCAATTCGAAGTCCCCTTCATGGATAGAAAAGTAGCGTGGATCTCCATTTCCGTTGAAAAACACATAGTATAAATCCGTTTCATTCTCTAATTGCCAGAATATTTCATAATATTCTGCTTTAAGAATTTCCATGTGTTTCGCAATTTCTTGGGTGGTTTGCATCCGAAAGAGCGGTTCAGATTGGCGCAGTGCAATCAGTCCTTTTAAATAATCGACTTCTTTTAATTTTTCATCTCGACGATTCCAATCCACTTGGTTAATAGCATCAGAAGACCGATACGTATTATCCAGTCCTTGTTTGGTTCGTAAAAACTCTTGTCCTGAGTGAATAAAAGGAATTCCCTGCGACAAGAGAGCCAAACTTGATGCTAACCGATGCCGCCGACTACGGGTACGATCATCATCATGAGGCATATTAATGACTAATTTATCGTAAAGGGTATGATTGTCATGGGCTTCAACATATTGCACCATTTGATTGGGTTGTTTATAACCAGCGATATCACTCGGATAATAAAGTCCACCTTGTTGGTTAATTGCAATCCATTGTTCCATATAAGGTTTACCAGTAATAAATCCTGGATCAAAACCACCACCCATGTCGCCACCTTTAATAGCCGTTCGCATGGCATCATTAAAGTGAGCAATCCGTGGCATTTTGTCTGCATTTTTGCTGGATGCTCGTTGGTCTTCTGGTAGCGATGTATTCAAATTCCAGCCTTCTCCTAAAACAATAATCGATGGATCGATTTCATCTAACATATGACGAATATCATTCATAGTATCGATGTCATGGATGCCCATTAAATCAAAGCGAAACCCATCTAGTTTATACTCTTCAGTCCAATAGCGAATGCTATCTAAAATATATTTGTGGACCATTGCACGTTCTGACGCTGTATCATTACCAACACCCGTCCCATCTGACATACGGCCGTCTTCTAAGCGTCGGTAGAAATATCCAGGAGCTGCAAGCTCAAAAGGATGGGTTAGGGTATCATAAACATGATTATAAACCACATCCATAATGACTCTAATTCCAGCATCATGTAAGCCCTGAATCATCTGTTTCATCTCATTTATACGTACTTTCGGTTTTCTAGCATCTGTTGCAAATGAACCTTCTGGAACATTATAGTTTTGTGGGTCATATCCCCAATTATAAGCATCGGTCGGATTCTCTTCATTAACAGTTTCAAAGTCATACATAGGCATGATTTGCACATGCGTCACACCTAATTCTTTTAAATAATCAATACCGGTCGCTTTTCCAAGTGGTGATTTGGTCTTTTCTTCAACCATTCCTAAATATTTCCCGCGATGCCTGACTCCACTTGACTCTGCCATAGTAAAGTCACGAATATTTGTTTCATAAATAACCGCATCAGTCGATGCGGTGAAAGGAGGCATCCTCTCGCCCCAATTATCAGGATTGGTTGTTTCTAAATCAACGACAACTGATCGTTGCCCATTGCTAGTAGCTGCTACAGCATATGGATCGACAATTTCCGCATAATGTCCGTTTGGATAATAGAGGCCATATTTATACGCAACTTCATCTAAGTTTTGAAAAACTTCTATTTCAAAAGTACCTGGACTTACTTCTATCATCATTATTTTTTCAGCTTGGTCTTCATATAATTTTTTAAAAAGAATAAGTTCTACTTCTTGGGCAGCTGGTGCCCATAGCCGAAAAAGAGTTGCTTGAGAATGATAAATAAACCCAAGTTTTTCTTGGGTAGCATAGCGTTGGTCAAATTCTGGGGTAATATCCAAAAGACCAGTATTAAAATTGTAAGGGTGCTCCTTGTTCGCGTGAATAGGTGATAAACTTACTTCAACTTGCATAGGGATTCATCCTTTTTTGTTTTTTTATATATCTTTTCCTAAAACTTTATTTACAATTACATTATACTTTAAAAACGCTTACAATTATATAGTTTTGACTCAATTGAATAAATTTAAAAAAGCACGAGAATCAGAAACCAGATTCTCGTACTTTTATCGTTTTCGTATAACTAATATGATTCCCAATCAGGCTCCAGTGGTGGTGGTGGCGGAACCGGATTTGTAGGTTCCACCGGCTCTTCCGGTACGACTGGATTACTTGGTTGAACTGGTGGTACTGGCTTAACTGGTTCAGGTTCAGGTTTTGGATCTGGCTTGGATTCTGGTTGTGGTTGTGGTGCTGGAACGCTTGCCGGTGGTGTCCAGGTATCTTCTTCATAATCATCTGACACCTCTGGTTCCCACGTTTCAACTTGCGGTTGTTCAATCCACTCTTCTTCAACTTCAACGCTTTCCTCTTCTTGGTAAGCCGGTTCTTCTACTGGAGGAAGATATTCCATTTCAGGAACTATTACTTCTTCGCTTTCTGATTCTGGTTCGGGTAGCACTTCGGACTCTACTTCCACTTCATCCGGATAAACTTCAATGACAATGTCAACTTCAGCGGGTTCACCGTTTAAAATATAAGCAGTTCGTGTATCGATTTTTAACTCTTTAATATTCGTAAGAATAAGATTTTTAAATAATTCCACTGTTTCTGGTTTAAGTATGCCACTTTCGTCGTAAAGACTGGACACTTCCGCTTTTTTAACTTGTAACTGTTCGATTATTTGGTCATGAACATTAAATACTGGAATCTTGTATTCCAAGCTTAAGTCCATCAATTCCTTGATACCTTCTTGATAGATCGATTCATCTTCTTCTGCTTCGGAAGGTTCAGGTATTTGTGTTACCAAAACAATCAAAGCTTCAGGAAGGGAATCTTTCATACTGGCATAGGTAGCGAAAATTTCGTCTATTTCATTATCAGTATTTGCGAGCTTGGTATGATAAAAAACAACGTCCGGTTTCAAAGCTACCAAACTTTCTACTGCAGAACTATTTTCGTTCTCAGAATCTATAGTACTGACATAATGTGTCTCCATTTCAGTAAAGGCACGTTCTTTGGCTAGTTGCGTCATATTATCAACTGCCCACTTAGCATCTTCTTCAATCTGCCCATAAAAAGCCACATTGGTGTCGCCTTTTGCGTATTTAACATATTGCAAGAAGTCAGCTACGGTATTTTCTTCACGCTTATCATCAAAAGCGGCTAGAAATTTGGCACGTTTCTTCTTTTCTTGTTTCAATTGACGTTCTTCAAAAAGTTCGGTTTGATTAACTTCTTCATAATCGCTTTTACCCAGTGCTAGTCTTTGTTCCCCACGGTAACGCAATCCTGCCACAATCACAAACAGAGTGAGTATACCAAGAAAGATTACAATCGCTATTTCTTTTTTCTTCAATTAATCTCGCTCCTAATTAACAATATCACTACCTTCCTATAATAATACAACTTCTCCCCTTTTGCACGGTTATTTCTGACAATACAAAAAGAAACAACCTCTTCAAAAAGCACAGAGGTTGTTTCTTTATGTATTCATCACTTGTTATGGTTCTGATACGACAGCTGACGATATCTTTCATACCATAAGTCAACGTATTCTTTTGAAAAGGGACCTTTTTCTTCGTTAATCCACTCCACCAAAATTTTAACGTTTTCTTTGAGAATGTGGTCAATCTCTTTTGGATATTTCATACGAGCACGGTGTAATTCATACTCATCCACATCCAACAGGCGTTTTTCACCATCTGGAAAAACCTTGATATCCAAGTCATAGTCGATGTATTTTAAAGCTTCATCGTCTATCACATATGGAGATGCGAGGTTACAGTAATAAGAAACACCTTTTTGACGAATCATCGTTACGATATTAAACCAGTAATGCTTATGATAATAGAGCAAGGCTGGTTCACGTGTCATCCATCGACGGCCATCTGACTCCGTCACGAGTGTATGATCATTACATCCAATGATTGATTGATCGCTTGTTTTTAATACCATAGTATCACGCCAAGTACGATGCAGGCTGCCGTCATGCTTATAACTCTTAATAGTGATGAATTCTCCTTCTTTTGGATGGTGCATCACGGGCCCAACTTTCTATATCTATGTGGGTCAAAATACAGACGTATTCGACCAAAATTTCAATACAAAAATAGTATAACATAATTAAAATTCTTGTCATATAGATTCAAAGGCTTTTATATTTTTTCTCATCGTATTTGCGCACAATTTCCCACATTTTTTGTTGCGGCACCGCAAACGCATAGTCCGCAAACTCTTCTTCTAAAACCCATTTCATATTTTCTTCTGGTGTAAAATTTGTTTCGTCTTCTAGTAAGTGCACCGTTACTTGCCATCTACGATGACTAAAAACATGCTTAAAAGAACCAATTTTATTTTCTTCTGTTACCGTATCGACTAAAGGAAAAGTCCAAAAGTCACCCAGTAACCCACCAGTCGGGCGTTTCTCCATTAAATAAGCATCACCTTGACGAACGACCAGACCATGCAAATCGATGGGAACTGGCTTCTTAGCTTTACTTTTAAAAGGGTAAAGCGCCATGGTCCCATTTTTATAAGCAGCGTTAAATTCACGAATGGGGCTCTCCTCAGGTCGTGGGTTAACGGGGCCACAAATATCCGTTCCCAAATCCATAATAGCTTGGTTGAAATCACCAGGACGGTCAGGATCAATAACAATCCGGACCAGAAGTTCAAATAGTTTTCGCGTAGCCGGTTTAGCGATGTCTTCGCCTATTTCAAACAGGCGACTGAAAACGCGCATAACGTTCCCATCTACCGCAGGTTCAGGTAAGCCAAAAGCCATCGATGCAATTGCGCCTGAGGTATAAGGACCAATACCTTTTAACTGGATGATGTCCTCCGGTTTATCTGGAAAAACGCCATTATACTCAGTCATAATTTGTTGCGCAGCTACCTGCATATTCCGGACACGCGAGTAGTACCCCAACCCTTCCCATGCCTTTAACAATACTTCCTCATCTGCTTCAGCTAATGCTTGTACCGATGGAAAGAGCGAGACAAACCTTAAAAAATAAGGAATGACCGTTTTAACTTGCGTTTGCTGTAACATAATTTCAGACACCCAAATCCGATACGGGTCTTTATTGAGTCGCCATGGCAGATGGTCACGTCCTTCTTGATCATACCAATCCAAGAGGGCTTTACGAAAGGCGATAATTTTTTCATCTGACCACATTTCAATCCCATATTTTTCTAACAAGTGTTCTTTATTCGTCATTAGTTATCTTTTCCTCTACATAAGCATTTATTAATTCTCCAGGGAAACCTTTTTGAAAAAGACTTGCCTTTACCTTTTGATGCAAGGCACGCCCTTCTGCTTTACGCGCATGACGTCGCCAAATTTTGTCACCTTCTGAGCGTAAAGCATCCATCTCGTCTTCTTCGCTCTTTTCAGTATCTAAATCTTCAAAAACACGATTAATTAAATCGCGGTCAAAACCTTTTTGTTGCAAGAACAAACGGACCTTTTGTCCAGACTCGCGCGAAGAACGACGACTCTGCTTACGCAAGGTTTTTTCGGCTAGAAAAACGGCATTTTCAAACTGGGTCTCTTCTGGATATTGTTCCAGAGATAGAATAATCGTTTCCTCATCCAATCCTTTACGCTTAAGCTCTTGAGCAATAACGCCTGGTCCTTTACGATTAATATTCGCTGCGGTTCGCGTATAACTTTCACCATAAATACGATCATCTAAATATTTCTGATCACGTAAACGCTGAATGGTTGGTTCGATATAAGCAGGGGAAATTTCAATATCCCACAATTTATCGCGGACTTCCTTTTCACTTCGTAAACCATAAGATAAATAATCTACGGCAACGGTATAAGCCATATAGGCATTGTTTTCTTTTTCAATTTCTTCGCGACGTTCTGGCGTTAACTCTAGCCCTTTAAATAAGCCAAGCTTAATTAAAACAGCTTCAGAAACAGGAAAGGCATATTCACCATCAACGAAAATATTAAAGCGGTCTTTACGCTTTTTTTGGGCTGTAATTTTTGTAATTTCCATTACCGACTCTCCTCACGGGTTCTATTATACCAAAAAAGGAAACCCGATAACGGATTTCCGATTTTTTTACTGATTTTTAGTTTCGCCACCAAAAGGATCTTTAGAAACTTTATCCACATCTGGATACTCGATTTCGTCATGTTGTATTTCATCCATCACGACTTCTGTTTCAGGATGGAGGTCTTCATTTTTTTCCTCTCTAGCGGAATCAATCTTTTTTCCACCAGCAGCTTCTGCTACTAAAGAATGTGCGGATAAGTCACCTGGATTGTCATCTGAATCGGTCCAATCCGGCTCAACTTTTTTAGGATTTTCATTTTCTTCTTTAATAATCCCATCCCGCACCATAAAGTCAGCATGCTGGGTCGTGTCTGCAGGTGGTGCTGTGTCTAGAAGAAGTAAATATTCGTCATCATCTAAAGCTTGCACAAAACGTTCGTAAGTATCTTCGTCGATGCCATAATCTTCAAATACTTCCTCTTCATCAACTGTTTCTGCTTCTTCATTATCATCTAGATTAACGGTGAAAAAGGAGACAATTTTGTCCCAAAGCGATTCGTCACTCGTAATCACCACACGGACATCTGTTTTTTCCGTTAAACTAGCCTCCAAGTTGCTTCTTGTAATGACTAATAATTGAGATGCTTGATAGCCTTCTGCTTTTAAATCCTCAATATTATTAACTAAATTATTATAATCTTTAAAGGTACCTTCTATTCGTCTATTCATAACCGTCACCTCTCCTGAACTTATTTCTATACTCATTTTAGGTTAGTAACAGCTTTTTAACAAGAAATAACCCTTTAAGATAAGAAAAGTTCATCTAACTCTTCTAGATAAGGGCTCTTCTTCAGGTTTCCTTTGTCTTTCTTCCATTCACGATAAGTAATACCCATCATTTGTTCAACTAAATCTAAGCTGTTAATCTGTGGGAGTGCTGATAATTTCTCCATACGCCGATGCAGAATATTTTGTGTCAAACGCTTTTCTCCTTGAATGAGCGATATCCCGAAATCGTGCGCTGATTCTAGGAAACGCCGATGTTGAAAAGCATATAATTTAGCGGCTACATCGATTCGGTGGTCAAGTATTTTGGTTGGAATCGGGAAATCAAAATAGTGCCGATTGAAAAATTCAATACGTGTCTGTTGGCCATCTTTACTGATTTTTCGACAATCTATAGCATGGGCTAAACTAATCCAGGAAACATTTTGTTTACTAGGCCCATAAGTTGGCATAAAGGCTAGCTGCCCTTTTACATAAGGACACGAGTGGACCGGCTGACCACTATTGATTAAACGCATCAATTCACGCATTTGATCATAACTTATTCCAGAATGTTTAAACAAACGATTCATAAATTCACCAGATGGTTCATTCGTGCGAATCATACACCCATCTTCATAAAAAATAAGTGTCTCCTTATCAGAATTTGGATCAAACTCTTCAGGATTGATGACACAAATAATTTGTTCAAAATCAAGCGGTCCATCAGTAGTAGATTGACTATCTTGAATATATGCTTTTAAATCCAGCTTATTCTCGACTCGAAAGGGCTTAGGGTGCGATTGATAACCCTCTTTCCCCGCTTCTTCGTAAATAAAGTGGTGTGAATAATATGGGCTTTGATAGGTACTAATAATATCTGGCGGTTGATGACCGAAGAATTTATGAAATTCGTAATTTCCCTCCATAAATGACCTCCTTTTAGTGTTTTAACAATATTATATCCAGTTATTTCCGTTATGACAACGTTTTCTTTTTTACTTTTACAAAAAAATACAAGCGCTTTCCAAATCGATCGAATCGTTCCTTTTTAGCCATTTCAAGCGGTTTTTTTGCCATTTGTTTTTCTCTCCTAGCAATCTTTATAGTTATGGCGAACACCACTGAGGCCTCAGTAAGTTCATACTTTTAATGCGAGAGGAAAATAGCTTATGACCCTTACTGCTTTACTAGACCAATATCAAGGTGTTATTTATTCAGAATTAAAGAAAATGCATATCTACCCTGGTTCCCAAGATTATGATGATTATTTTCAATTAGCTTGTATTAAACTATTTGAAACTTATAAAACATGTAGTTGTGATGCGCTTCTGGAAGAAAATCGGTATCGTTTTGTTAATTATGCCAGTCAATCTATTCGTTGGGCTTTTTTAGATCAAAAACGACGAGATCGCCATTTAGGAGATCATGAGGAGCAAAGTGACGACATTGTCGTAGCCGTTGAAACAGGCTTTGAAGATGAGATTGCCTTCATAGAAAATTATCATCAGTTAATGGACCAACTAACCATAAAGGAACAACGCTTTCTTTATGACCGTTTTTATTTAAATTTAACTATGACTGACATAGCAAAAAAACATGGTGTTTCTCGTAAAACCATTCACCTTTGGCGACAAGGCCTCCAAGAAAAAGCACAATTTTTGAAAAAAGGGTAACACTTTTGAGAGTCAATTCGTTGTTATAAGTGTAGCCGCTACAAACTAACTTTTAGGAGGAATTAAAATGAACAAGGAATGGCAAGAAGCAAGCGTGGAGTTGTACTTTAATGATTTCGAAAATGAAAAAGAAGTGAAGCAGAACTTTCCCAACTTAAAAGCAGATGCAAGTCCTGAAACAATCGGCGCCTTTCAACAAGCCGTAGCAGGTTTAGTCACCTACCCTGCTTCTCATGCACTAGTCGTTGAAAAATATCGTCTTGTCCAAGCTTAATTAAAAAAGGAGGAATAAAAAATGGATACAACATTGACACTTGAATTAAAGTTTAGAGCAGCAGATGGTAAAAATAAAAACTTAATTATTCGTAACCCTACCGAAGGATTAACAAGTGCAGAAATTAAACCGGTTATGCAAAAAATTATCGGCTTAGATGCCTTTGCAGTAAAAGGAACGAACCCTTACAGCCTCATCGATTCAGCGCGTTATGTAAAACGTACAACAACCGATTTATTCAACTCAGAAATATAAGCAGATTTATAAGCCGGGAGTTAATCCCGGCTTTTTCTATAGGGAGGTTTTACTATGAAGATTGATAAACAGCTACTAGGGATTAAACAGTTGCCACTTGCTTCTAAACGCTACATTATTGCTCACGAATCTGGTAACCCTAATAATGTGGGTCCCAATAGTTTAAATAACGAACTTCAATATATGAAAAGCAATTGGCAAAATGCTTACGTTTCTCATTGGGTTGGTGGAGGCGGACGGATTGTCCAAATTGCACAGACCGGGCTGGTCCAATGGGGAGCGGGTCCACGTGCCAATCCTTATGCCTACGCACAAGTTGAATTAGCTCGAACCAATGACAAAGCAACTTTTAAAAAGGATTATGCTGCTTATGTCTGGCTCCTACGTTTTCTGGCTGATCAAGCTGGCCTACCCAAAACTCTGAATACGAGTGGCGATGGTATTAAAACACATCATTGGGTCAGCCAACAGTTAGGTGGTACGGATCATACGGATCCCGATGACTACTTGAAATCTTGGGGAATCTCAATGGTGCAATTCAAAAAAGACATCCAAGCTGTTTTACCTTACCAACACCAAGTCGTTAAAGGAGACACCTTATGGGGTTTGAGCCGGACCTATCATACAACGGTTAGTGAATTGAAACGCCTTAATCATTTAAAGACTGATTTAATTATTATCGGTCAAAAGTTAACGATTAAATAAAATAAAGCCTCTTGATGTCGGAAATTATCGACGTCAAGAGGTTTATTTAATAGATATTAACTTGGTAATTCATATAGCCAAATTCATCCAAAATGAATTTCCGAAATTGCCGTTCTTGGATAGTGGGTGGAAAATCAACTATTTTTTCGCAAAAACCAATACAGGCCATATAAAAATGTGTCGCTTCGCGCGCACTTTCAAAAACATATTCCTCTGCTAAGTAATCACTATAAAGGAAGTGCTGGACTACTATATTTCCTTCTTCCATAAATTCCATTCCCATAAATGCATTGGTATACATTTTGTCACCTCACGTGCTTATTTAATTCTTCAACTAATTTAAAAACAGTTGTCGAGGGATTATCTTTAGCCGGAGAATTTGAATGTCGACTATACAATATCTTAGCATTTTCAATGGCTCGTGCTTGTTTATTTAGTAATATCCCATACATATTAGGCATATTCTTTCTGTACTGCTTGTGCATTCGCTTGGATAACATAGGACCAAATTGATAGCGACTCAATGGTTGCGTAAATAATTCATAGTGTAATAAATACCACAATTCGAAGGCCTCATTACTATAAGCAGCCCGATAACCTTCATCATGACGAGATTCTAAATAAGCAATCGCATTATTAAAAGATACGGCTGAAAAAGAATCTTTATCAAAAACAATCCAAATTTCATCGAATTCATCTTGACGGTCTTCTAATAAATTTTCCGCATAATGAACTAAAGATAAGGTACCCCGGCCTGCTCCGCGCACCTCTATACGAGCTGATAAAACAGGAAAGCTTCTGAAGTAATTGGGTTCCGTTCGCGTCCCTTCACACACAATTAAAAATGTTTTTTCAGGCTGACGAGTTGCAACTTCACGTTTGTATTTTCGCTTGGTCCGTCTAGGTTTAGGTTTGGCCATCATCAGCCCACCAATCTGCAGGGGGGAGATAAGGAACGGCTCCGTATTTACCATTTAAGTAGTTTTGATAAAAAGCATAACTATTTTTCCGCTCGCTATCATCAAATTTAAAAGCAACCAGAGACTCCAAATGACTATTTCCTTCGCGATCTTTTTCAACAAACCAGACTTGATCGCGGCGGAATAGCTCACTGCGTAAGTTCGAGATATCATGGGTTGAAAATACGAGCTGGGCTCCTTTTTTATTCGCTTTTCCTCGAAAGAGTTCGAGAATGTAGCGTGTCATCAAGGTATGAAAACTTTGATCCATCTCATCAACCATGAGTAAACTTCCTTTTTCCAGTGCTTCAATAATGGGTCCAGCTAGAGCTAGAAGTTTGACGGTTCCAGTTGATTCAACATCTTGAAAAAGAAATCCTTCTCGAATGGGCACGACGCTTCCGTCCAGCAAGCGTTTTTGCTTAATCACATAAAAGGCATCATCAAAATGTCCTTCTTCATTCATTTCTTGGCGGATTTCGATATCATAAATGGAAGGGTCAGCTATTTGGATGAGAGACAATAAGTGCTCTTTATTTTTTTTAAGCTGGAACTTCGTTTTAGAAATGGTAAGTTCATTTTTTTGTGGTTGTAAGATAATATGCATATTGTGGAACCACTTTTTAATAAGAGGCATTTGAAGGAGTTGCTCTGTCATCCACAAACGTTGTGGCTGTGGTCCGCTTGTTAAACGATGGAAAATTGTTTCTGGTTTATTTGCATTCTTTTCGATATATAAGTACTCCTCGGTTATCTCTTTTCGACTTGCAAAGAAACCATAACGATACAAACTTTCTCCGCACAGAAAACTGATTTCTAACAGGGTTTCTTTCAACTCAGACTGTGCATCCAAATGGAATGGCTTAATTTTAGCGAACCACTCTGCTTCTTGGCCGGGCTCAATAAATAAGCCTTCTTGAATCACAGCAATCGCTTTTAGAAGATTACTTTTCCCACTGGCATTGGCTCCATAAATCGTTGATACTTTATTCAACGGAAAGATATTCGTTTCTTCAAGAGTGTGTGGGTGCTCAGGAATATGCGTCCCAATCATAGAAAATGTTATTTCATCTCGAAATGAATAAAAATTATCCACCACCAACTCAACTAGCATACTAATCCCCCCTCTTCTCGCAATTAGTATAGCAAAAAAAGGCCGAGAAAACATTCTCGACCTCATGAGGAAAGCTTCTACTTGATACTTTTAGCTTAAACAGTCAAGTAGGACTAGTTGTTTCTGATTCTACTTGACTCTTATCAGGGAAAGTATCAAGTAAAACTAATTTCGGCTTACCCTACTTGCTTTTTAAGCTATGAAGACTTTGTTTCGAAACCATTTCGCCACACCATTTGTACAGTTTATGAATATACGGCCGAGAATCTGGGAATAAAAGTAGTAATTCTTGTTCAGACCGTCTCACTGCGTGCGCTTTAGATTCTGTTTCTAAACATTTAGGACAGCACAAAAATTTATGACTCTTTTCGGTCATTAAAATTCGACACGTTGAACACAAAATACCCGGTTGCACTGATTCAGTCGAATAAGGGACCTGCAACCGGTAAGGATTTTCATCTGTATGTTGAGCTAGTATTTTTTTGGCAATCTGCTCTTCCCATTTGGTTATCGGACCGGATGAGTGGCGGATTTTATTAAAGTAGTCTGGAATTTGTTGCGGCAAAATAATTGGCAAATTTGCATCCATCCCGTAGAGAACAATTTCAGGATTAATAAAAACCAGACGTGCCTCAACAGGCAGTCTAATCCCATGACTCTCCAGCATATTGATAAAAATTTTTCGAGCACGCTTTAATTGATCAAGAGGATCATTATGTAAACTCTCAAACCCATCCCGATTAAGCGTATAAGTTTTACTCCAATTTTTAATATCCAGAAGGTAAATTTTTTGTTCACTGATAAAAATTGAATCGATTTGGCAAAGTTGCTGTCGGGCTAGAATGAAATCATTAATCCGAATGACATAATCATCCAACTCTTCTGCCATGCAGTCAAATTGACATTCCCCTGCATAACCGAGACGCATTTGATGGAGTTGACGTGTATAATCTGCATTCAATGTCATGCGCCCTTCTAAAGACTCCAATTTTCTCATCTCAATCGGTCGTTCACGTTTTTTTAATAGCATAAAATCCCCCCATCTATAGATATGCGTTTTCTCTGGAAAATCTTTTTTTAATATCAAAAAACCAAGCCAAATCTCTTAAAAATGAAGAGTTTGGCTTGATTTTAATTAGATAAAAAAGAACCTAGTGAAGCAGCTAGATGTTTGAAAAAAGCAGCTACAACCAGACTAATAATAGCAACTGAATCTGTTACGGGCCGGAAATTTGTTTGACTATTATCATCAAAGTAAACCGTCTGGATCGTAATCTCTTCAATTTCAATATTACTCAAGACAGCAGCAATCAGCATGTTCATTTCGTACTCAAACTCTTCTCCTTTTAAAGCAACAAACTTTTCTACAATCGGCTTGGGAATCCCCCGCAAACCTGTTTGGGTATCGGCAATTTTTTTACCATAGAGCACTCTAAAAATGAACGAAATGGCTTTATTTCCAAAAGAACTCTTTTGTGGGACCCCATTTTGGTTGAAATTTCGAGACCCTAAGTAAAGTTTGGAAGGATCCGCCAACATAGCATCTCTTATTTTAATAACATCCTCAACCTGGTGCTGCCCGTCGGAATCAACGGTTATGATACCAGCATATTGCCCATTATTTTTCATAGTCAAAAAATGATTGAGCGCATTTTTCAAGCCTCTCCCTTTTCCCAAATTGACAGCGTGACTCAAAATAGATACTTGTGGCTGACGAGCTAGCTCCTCAAAAACAGCCTCATACTCCGGCCCACTACCATCATTCACTATAAGGATCGATTCGAATCCATGCGCAATTAATTTATTAACATATGCTATAAAATGTTCATCAGGTTTTAGAGTAGGTATAACAACAAGCACCTTATCCATCTTATTCCCCCAAATTAAAAATTATTTCTTATCTTTATCCGTCTCTTTTAAAATATAAATGGGTCTTTTTTTTGTTTCTAAAAAGGTCTGACCGAGATACTTCCCAACAATCCCCAAGCTTAATAATTGTAAGCCACCCATGCCGAGAATCATAACCATTAAGGAGGTCCAACCTTCTGTAGCGTTTCCAAATATTAAGGTTCGAACTGCAAAAAAGATGGCTAGAATAATAGCAACAATAAATGAAGCGAATCCCACCCAAGAAGCAATTGCTAAAGGAACATCACTGAAAGCTACAATCCCATCTAGTGAATATTTGAATAGACCCCAAAAAGACCAAGAAGTTTTGCCAGCGGGCCGTTCGACATTTCGATACTCAATGTATTTGGTATCAAAACCTACCCAAGTAAAAATACCTTTAGAAAAACGGTTATATTCCGTCATTTCTAAAATAGCATCTACCATTTGCCGGGACATCAACCGGTAGTCTCGTGCCCCATCCACAATGTAGTTATCAGAAATTCGGTTGATGACTTTATAAAAGCTAGCCGCAAAAAACGAGCGAATCCGTGGCTCACCATTGCGATTAACGCGCTTGGTTCCCACACAATCCCACTGTTCACTTTTTAAAGTTTTATACATTACCGGTAACAATTCAGGCGGGTCTTGCAAATCAACGTCCATAACGGCTACATAGTCCCCCGTTGCATGCTGCAAACCTGCAAACATTGCGGCTTCTTTCCCAAAATTACGTGAAAAGGATAAATAGCGAACACGCTCATCGGCTTCTGATAATTGACGCAAAACGTCCAGCGTCTCATCTACGGATCCATCGTTTACAAAAATCAGTTCAAAGTCCACGATTTGAGTCGCTGCCATAATATCGGCCATTTTATTATAAAAGAGCGGTACCATTTCTTCTTCATTAAAACATGGAATGATAATTGATATTAAATCATTCTCCAACCCCATCAGCTCCCGTAAAATACTTATAAGCTTATATTAGCATATAAAAAAAGATACAACCTTTATTAGGTTGTATCTTCATCTATTTATTTTTTTACAAACGTATTTTGTGTACTACCCGGTGCTGGGTGACCTTTTCGGACAAGCTTGATTTCAATGCCTTCTAAACGTTTGGCTAAACCTTCTGTTCCCGCTGACTGACCATTTTTGGCCCAGCCTAACCAACCATAGGTCTGTGCGTGAACGCGGTAGTAAACATCATAGAATTTAGCCATTTCACTGGTTAATTGAATTTCAATGGCCTCAAGGCGTAAAGCTTTTCCTTGTGTGCCGCTCAGTTGCCAATCTTCTTTCCATTCTTGCCAACCTACTTTTTCAATATGTGTCCGGTACTGAATGCTACCTGTTAATGATTGTGTATGTACATTCATTAGAATACCTTCTAGACGTAAACCTTTACCAGAAGTTCCACTCATAGCACCATTGGAAACCGTATTTTGCCAGCCGACTTTTTCTACGTGAGTTGAGTAATTTACTTTTGGATCGCTGTAGACAAAATTACGAGTTGTCTTACCGGGAGCTGCTTTTCCTTTTTCAACAAGAACCACTTCAATTCCTTCTAAACGCAGAGCAAGTCCTTCGGTTCCAGCTGACTCACCATTTTTAGCCCAGTCTAGCCAGCCAAAACTTTGCGCGTGGACGCGGTAGTAAACATCGTATTTTTTAGCGACTTCACCATTTAATCGGATTCGAATGGCTTCGAGACGTTTCGCTTTTCCTTCAGTCCCGTTCATTTGCCCGTTTTCTGACCAATCCATCCAACCATAACTTTGGACATGGGTTTGATAATGAATCGAACCACTGACATTTTTATTTAAAAGTTCTAAGGTAATGGCTTCTAATCGTTTAGCTGAACCAACCGTACCACTTAATTGTCCATCCGCTACCTTTTTTTGCCATCCAAAACTTTCCACATGGGTTTGGTAAGCAACAGATAAGTCTCCTACAACTGGCGCTTTAACCTCAACCTCTAACTTAGCTTCCTTATCACCAACAGTAGTGGTAATCATGGCTTTTCCTGCACCAATTGCTGTTACGGTTCCATCTTGACTCACAGATAGAATTTTTTCGTTTGATGATTTCCAAACTGCCTTTTGGTTCGTTCCAGTACCCTCTGGACTATAGACAAGTGTTAATTTATGCGTTTGTCCTTTATCTAACGCCAATGATTTTTCTTTAAAAGTAATGGTCTCTAATGAAGCAGAAACTGATACCTTTACCTGAGCAGTTTTTCCTCCTGCTGACACGGTAATTTCAGCTTGTCCGGCCTTTAAAGCGGTCAGCTTTCCAGTTTCATCGACCGAAACAATACTTGGTTGGCTACTTGACCACTCCAGTGTATATTCGGGAGCATCCTGTAAATCTAGCTCATACTCTAATTGATAAGTCTCATTTGGTTTCAAAGTGACTTCTCTAGGTATTACCGTCATTCCCATCACTTGTGGATCCAGCACTTCAACTTTACGAGTCGCAGTCGTACTCATGCCTAGAGAGTTTTCAACAAAGTAGACCACTTCGTAAACGCCACGTTGTGTCATATCAACAGTTGAGCTTTGAACAGTAATAGCATCGGTAATTTCGCCGTCAATTTCGTCGCTTGCTGACACACCGGTCATTTCGTCAAACACGGTATTGATAAGAATTGTTTGATCAGGCTCCGTCACTGTTAAAACTGGAACTTGCCCATAAGAAAAACTTCCACCACTCAAGTCCATCCCATTTGCTGCTTCTGCATCTAAACTGCTATTTTGAAAAATAGTTTGATTTGCTTCAGTATCCATAATTTCAATGGATTGAACTTTCCAAGTTCCTTTTTCAAATTCCTCAGTCATCAACCAAGTAAATTCATAGCGATTGTTTTCAGGGTTTAAGCGCAGCTCAATTGCCTGAACCGTTTGTGTCACTGGTGTGAGATAGTTTAACGAAACACTTTCCACTGCTTCGTTCCCAGACAGACTGAGACTAATCGTTACTTCCTCGCCTTCCTTAAGGACGACTTTGTCTACTTGCAATTCTTCGACTGCCAAAAGCGGCGTGTCAATTTCTTCCTCAACCACTATTTCCTCGTCACCAATAGTTGTTGTAGCGGATACAACTGTTGGCATAACAACATTTTGTAATAATAGTAATGCCAGTAATAACCTTGCCTTCTTCATATTTTTTACCTCTTTCTCTTGCTCACTTTTTTACACTGTCATAAGTATACCCTAGGGTTAAAAATAAAAAAAGGCGTAACTTGTATTAAGTTACGTCTTCCTCTATTAATAAAAACCTAGTTCTTTACTATAATTCTTACCAGTGGTCATGTCATACATAATTAAGTCATACTCAGCCAGAGCATCTTGAGTTGTTTTTTCCAAGTCTGCACGCACATATTTTTCTTCTGAATTACGCTCAAGGTAAATACCTTTTTCAAATGCCGGTAAGACAGTTTCTAAGCTTTCTAATAAAGCGATATAGGGCGTAACTGGGGCATTTGCAATTTCTAAAATATGATTCATAAAATAGATTGGACTAATTGTCTCAACATCACGATCTTCACGAGTAAAATTAGTATAAAAGAGTAGAGGGGTTTGGTGCATGCGAACAGGTCCGTTCAGTTCGTAGAGTTCTTCCCCATAAAAACCTGGTAAATGATCTCCCCAAAAGACAACGATTGTTTTCTCTTCTAACTGGTCAATTTCTTGTAAAAACGCTTCGAGTTCACGGTCACTATACTGCAGACCTTTGGCATAATGAGCCACCTCTTTATTGTAAGGCGCCCCTTCAACGTTAAATTCCACTTCATTATATTTATTAACATGTGGTTTATGATTATGCATGGTTACCAGATGAACAAAGTCCATTGTATCCGTCTGATCAATTTTATCTAACACTTCTTGATATGCAGATGCATCCGAAATAAAATTATTCCCATCAATTCGTTCAGAGTAAGTTAAATCATCTTCAAAAAGAAAAGAGTCAAAACCGAGTGCTTGATAGTTTTCCAATCGTTTATACATACTTGAGTTGTAAGGATGAATAGCTGTTAATGTATGCCCATTTCTTCCCATCAAATCAACAATACTTGGAAAGTCTTGCATTTTATCACTTAATTGTATAAATGGTGTCGTTACATTTGCCGACAGGGGTTCAAGCGAAACACCCGTTAAAGCTTCGAATTCAATATTAGCAGTTCCACCACCATATCCTTGCGACAAAATCATACCACTCCTGTATTGAGCTTCTATCGTTCGATAGATAGGAATAGGGTCTTTTGAAATAGACATTCCCTCTATCCGTGTAGGATCAGAGAACGTTTCATTCATAATATAAATAAGATTATAATCACTTAGTTCATTCAGGCGTTCCTTGTTTAAAACATCCGCTTGCTCTCGATATTTTTCGTAAAGCGCAGTAATCTTTTCCTTACTATAGTTTTCTGGTTTATCTACAGCAGGTGACTTGAAATTGTACATTAACCCAGAAACCACTCCATTTTCATTGTAATTTTTCTCTTGGCTATAAGCGATCCAGCTCGTATAACGATTGAAAACCGCTCTCACCTTATTACCTGGTTGATTGAACTGATAGACGTAGAACAAGGCAAAAGTCGTCAAAAAAACTCCTACCAAGCGCCCGATCCTTATAGCTTTGGAGCGTTCAATTTTGCTTTTATTTTTTATCGCTAAATAAATACCAATAATAACTAAAGCGACGATAACAAAAAAAGCAATCATTATAGGTAAACCGACCATTTCTAAAAGAAACTGAAAATCTTTAAGAAAGTAGACATCAGATGGATAAACCGGTTCTCCCCGAAAAAACATTTTTTGCTGGGTAGCCACACCTAAAAAGCTAACAGCTACTAAAAATAGCAATGAAGTAACGCTCAAAGAAGTTGTTATTAAGTAGAGCCATAAAAAAATCAAAAAAACGATACTAGCTTGCAGTAAACTCAAACGTGTATGAAGATCAAAAAAAGTAAAAGCTTTTTCCCAGTCATATTGAAAATGAAAAAGTTGAAGCACAAATACCGAACTGAGCGATATTAATGCGCCAACCCCTATTACACATAATATTTTCTTTAATTGTTTATTTATAACCAAATTTATTCAAACCTTTCTAAACCTAAACATCCCTATTATTCTGGCATATTACTTACATTTAGTCAATAAATGATTGACTTTGGTCTAATTCAACTACTTGTCCTTTGGGTACTAACATGATTTCAATTGCTTCAAGCCGTTTAGCTAATCCTTGTGTTCCTGCCGGCTGTCCATTTTTGGCCCAACTCAACCAGCCATACTTTTGGGCATGAACGCGATAGTAAATATCAAAGTGATCTGCTACTGGTCCAGTCAAATTAATTTTAATCGCTTCTAACCGCCGGGATAGTCCAGAAGTACCACTTACAGCATTGTCAGAAACCGGTGCTTGCCAACCTATTTTTTGAATATGAGTGGAATAAGAAATTCCTCCTCCATAATTCCGTGCATCTAAAGAAATTTTAATCGCTTCTAATCGGAGTACTCGTCCTGTAGTCCCACTTAGTTCGTACTCATTGCGGTAACCTTGCCAACCTACTTTTTGGACATGAGCTTCATATTGAAGAGTAGGTTTAGATTGAGCAACAGAAAAGGCTGCATTTGATAAATCACGCGTGTTACCATAATCAGCTAAATTGTTAAAAACGGAAGCTGTGACATTTCCAGCAGCGTCAATCGCATGGATAGAGTCAATAACCCATCTACCTGGATTGCGTTCTTCAGTTATTTCAAGACTTCTTTCATAAGTAGTTGAATAATCAAAATTCGTTAAATAAACTTCTTCATAATAGCCGTATACAGGGTCAACATATTCAATAAATATTAATTCACCTTCCCGAATTTCATCAAGTTCAACTGTAATAGTTACGTAGTCACCAACTGAA
This sequence comes from Jeotgalibaca dankookensis, assembly GCF_002005405.1. NCBI lineage: Bacteria > Bacillati > Bacillota > Bacilli > Lactobacillales > Carnobacteriaceae > Jeotgalibaca > Jeotgalibaca dankookensis. The sequence continues at coordinate 282,424 of NZ_CP019728.1, read as the reverse complement.
ACTTCTTGATGAGAAACAGACAATGCATTAATTTGTAATACTGGGAGTTCACTAGCAGCAACCGTATGAGGGACAGTGACGAGTGACAAAATAACGAGTAATAAAACAGACCATGTTTTTCTCATAATTTTCTCCTCCATATCTCAATATTAAATCGACCAATCAGCTACCCCTCCATTCCTTGTAAGCGTTTTCTTAATTTTATTATACTACTTTTGACTACTATATACAATTTCCACTTATAAAAAAACTCTTCCATTATAACGGAAGAGTTTAATCTAATATTTATTTATAGAAATAGTTTTTTTGGGTACCAGGAGCAGAACGTCCTTTTTTAACAAGACGAATTTCTACTGCTTCTAGTCTACGTGAGAGGTTTTCTGAGCCTGAAGGCTGTCCATTCTTAGCCCAACCCGTCCAACCATACGTCTGGATATGTGTACGATAATAAACGTCGAACTCCTGAGCCATCGCCCCTGTCAAGCTTACTTTGATAGCCTCTAAACGTTTACCTTCACCAACTGTTCCAGAGACCATATTATCTGAAACAGTCGGTAACCAGCCATAAGTTTGGGCATAAGTTTGATAAGAAAGACCACCAGAATAAGGTTGAGATGATAGATTTACAGTTAAAGCTTCTAATCGACGCGCCTTGCCAATCGTTCCTGATAAGCGACCATTTTTAACTGTGTCAATCCAACCGCTATATTGAAGTTGCGAGGCGTAATGAATGCTTGGCTCTTGGTAAGTACGGAAAGATGTTCCTGACATACTGACAGGTGCATCACCCTTTCCAGTCACCATTACTTCTAAACTTTGAATTTTCTTAGCATACCCTTCTGTCCCTGCTGGCTGTCCATTTTTAGCCCAGCCAGACCAGCCAATAGTGTCCGAGTAGACACGATAATAAATATTGTAATTTTGAGCTTCGCTACCTGTTAAGTTTAATTTAATCGCTTCGAGACGTCTCGAAAATCCTTGGTTTCCAGCAGACCGGCCTTCTTTAATATTATTAATCCAACCACGTTTTTCAATATGTGCATCGAAACTAATTTCGACATTTTTTAACTCAGGAAGACGGAAACGGAAATCTTCTACTCTTAAATCATCTCCCACATTTCCTAATAAGAGGTGGCTACCTTTTTTAGATAACCAGCCTTTCTTTTGAACATGGTATTCCGCGTTTAAAACAGGTTCTTTTATAATCACTGCAGCATCATGCTCATAAAGTTGATAACTTTCAATAATGGCAATGAGCTTATTTGCATAACCTGGATCGGTTGCGTAACCCGCATTTAACAAAGCCTGAGCTGCTTTCCGGTAATCCTTTTCTCCAACTACATGCTTATAGTTTTCTTTCCGCCATTCGGTCCCAGTAAAAAAAGCACCATGGTCTTTAATACTGCCTAACCAACTATCGTATTTTCTAAAACCAGCAACTGTTTCATACCAGTAACCATCTTTGATAAGTTTACCAGAAGAATCGTAAACAGGTGCTGAATATTCGCCAGTCACCACGTTATAGACAGGCCCTTTCCAGTCGTTGGATGCCTTAATACCAAACAAGTTATTGGCATTCACGGTTAAACCGCTCAATCCCCATGCCGATTCCAAGGCTCCCTGAGCGATGGTAATGGATGGCAGGACGCCTGATGTTTTACTATCTTCAATCGCATATGGAACAATTTTGTTTAAAAAGTTATCTACATGTCCAATACCAGTAGATGAAGAAAAACGTGAGAAAAGACTAATTTGCATCATTTCTGAATTCTTCCCTTGTAAATCTTCCTCCATTAACTCCATTGCTAAAGCATGAATTTCTTCACGGTTATATTCTTCCAAGCCTTTTGTTTCGTCGACTTCTTCCTCAACAGGCTCTTCACTCTCTTGTGATTCTACTTCTGATTGAGGTTCTTCTACAGTTTCTGTGCTCTCTGAAACGGCTTCTTCCGTTTCAATTGGTGTAGACTCTTCTTCTACTTCTATTAATTCTTCACTACTCTCTTCTACTTCAACAATTTCTTCTTGAACCGATTCTTCACTCTCTTCTTGAGAAGATGATTCAGATTCAACTTCTTCTTCAACTGGTTTACTCTCAATGACTTCCACTGACTCTACTTGCTCAGCCGGTTCAAGTTCGATTGCAAATATAGACGAAACCGAACTAAATAATAGATTCGTGACCATCAAGAGTGTGAAAATGGAATAACGATTACCTTTATTTTTCTTCATTTGTAGTTAAAACCTCCAATCAATTTTTAATAGGTTTTGAAATAAGCATTAACGCCTTCTAATAAGGCTTTTGACAAAGTATGTTGATATTTATCAGTTAGCAATCTTTGCACTTCATCATAGTTACTCATATAGCCGAATTCTAGTAGGATCGATGGCAGTGCAGTTTCTCTTAGGACTGCAAAGGTTTCACGGCGTACACCACGGTCTGTTGCCCCTGTATGATTGATTAAGTTACTGTGAACCGCTTTTGCTAAAGCAGCACTCTTAAGTAATCGATCAGGGTTATTATGCATCGCTTGATTAATAACCGGTTGATAATTCGGGTCATACTCGTAGTAATAAGTTTCAATTCCATTTACATAGGAGTTGCCAGGCATCGCATTATTATGCAAGCTAATAAAAATTTCTGCACCTGAGTTATTAGCCATTTCTGAACGTTCTGACCGGATATCCATGTAAGTATCATCAGTTCGAGACATAATAACGGTATAACCTGCTTTTTCTAAATCTTTTTGCATTTTTTTCCCCATTCGTAAATTTAAATCTTTTTCTTTAATTCCATAATATTGTGCACCAGAATCTGATCCGCCATGTCCGACGTCAAGAAAAACAACGCGTTTTGTTACTGGTACTGGTTTTATAAATGCTTCTTTTTTGTTACCACTTGGAGCTGGTAATCCTTTTTCGACTAATTGTACTTGAAGGCTTTCTAAACGTTTTGCTACCCCTTCTGTTCCTGCTGGTTCTCCGTTTTTAGCCCAACCTAGCCAGCCATAACTTTCTGCATGAACACGGTAATAAACGTCATAGTAGTCCGCAATTTCGCCTGTTAAATTAATTTTAACTGCTTCCAAACGTTTACTTCGACCCGTTGTTCCACTTAGCGAACCATTAGAAACAGGATTTAACCATCCATAACTTTGTACATGGGTTTCATATGAAATATCACCTGAATACTTGTCATGGTTTAAGTTTATTTTTAACCCTTCCATTCGTAATGAGCGACCTTCTGTTCCACTCACCTGACCATCTGTCACATCAGCTAACCAGCCTAGGCTTTGTACATGACTACTATAGGTAACAGAGGATTTATCTTTATATTTAAAGGATTCATCACCACGATTTACATACTGCCATTTTGGGACTACTTTTACTTCATAAGCTTCTAACCTGTAATCATAGCCTTCTGTTCCAGCACTTTCACCATTTTTAGCCCAGCCTAACCAACCTATTTTTTGAGCATGGACACGGTAATAAATATCAAATAACTGTGCATTTTTACCAGTTAAATTCAATTTAATTGCTTCAATTTGTTGACCATTAGAGGACAAACCATCTACCCAGCCACCTTTTTTAGCATATATAGACTGGCTGACTTGTAAACCAGACTGCGAAGGAATAGAAACTTCAATAGCCTGGATTGCCTTTTTTTTACCAACACTACCACTCAAAACGCCGTTTGAAACGTACGGTTGCCAACCTTGTCCTTTAATATCAGAACGATAAGTGACAATTGGCTGTTCAACAAAATAATTGCTTGTATCAGTTGGTTTATTTGTACCTTTATAAAGTAATTTAACTTCAATCGCTTCTACACGTCGTCCTAAACCCGCAGTTCCAGCAGGCTCATCATTTTTTGCCCAATCAAGCCAGCCAAATTTTTCTACATGGACGCGATAATAGATATCATACTTACTCGCTTGTACACCATTTAACTTAATCTTAATTGCTTCTAAACGTTTACCGCTGCCTACAGTACCACTGATTTGGTTGTTGGAAACATATTTAGTCCAACCCTTGGATTGAATATGTGTAGCATAGCTTATTTCTAGACCTTTTATACCTGCTATATTTAACTTGATAGCTTCCAGTCTTTTTTTCTGTCCAGAAGTTCCAGCCATCTCCCCATTTTTTACTGCTGGCATCCATCCATGAGATTCTACATGGGTTTGGTATGTTAGCGTAGGTTTTGTGACAGCTACTTTACTCATTGAAAAAGTAGTCACTTCAGAATTTGATGCTTTTTCCTCTTCTTCTGATGACTCCACGTCAGCAATTGGCTCTTCTTCAGAACTTATCTCATTTTGTCCTTCTTCAATTATTTCGGAACTTTCTTCTTGTGACTCTTCTATTTCTAAATCAGGTTCTTCTTCTCCTACTGTGTTGAGTTTTTGGTATTCCTCTTCAGAAATAATTGTACCTGTGGCATCTAGATATTGAAACGTTTCAACCCATTCTAAAATAGTCCCAAATTCATCTATAATAGCGATTTGCTCTTTAGAAGATAAATTTTCATTTACTTCTACTGGAATAAAGGTTTCAACTTTTTGCTCGGAAACCACTGTAGAAAAAATAAAAGTTTTGCTATTTTCAGCTGCTAAGTCAATCTCAGCGTCATCTACTAGCTTGTATATTTTTCGTTCTTTATTTACCGGTATTTCAATTTGCTCACCCGAAACTTCAGCAAGAATTGTATCTTCCTTCTCATCTTTCCAACTAAATAGAAGAAGTTCTAAGTCCTCTGTTAATGAAACCGTTTGCTTACTACCATCATATTTCAGTTGGTAATAAGTATTTGATAGGGTTTCAACCTCTTCTACCAATTCACTTTTTATTTCCTCTTCATTACTCATATGCGTATCCATTACTGGTAATGAAACATTTGAGCCTAAAACAAGTGCACTCATGAAAGTGACTAATATTTTCCACTGCATGTGAGCCTTTCCCCTCCAATTGATCATATAATCACAACAGGATTATTCTAACACAAAACTTAAGAAATGTTATAGTATTTTTAAACAATTGTTTAATAATACGCAAATAAAAAGCTTGCAATTTTTCATTGCAAGCTCCCCACATTATTTTTTTCGAATAACCTGAAGCATTTCTTTCATTTGTCCTGTTATAACCAACCCTAACAAAAAGGTTAGTGTAAAAATAACACCTTTAATTAAGAGGCTATAAAACACATTGAAGGGTAATTGAGGCAACAAGAGAAAAACTAAAACTTGAACGGCTCCCATTAAAAATGGTTTCGATAATTCTTTAAGTAATTCCCCAAAACCTGATTCAAAAATACGATACATAAGAAGATAGTTATTAATTAAAAAGTTAACTGTAAAGGAAATCGTCACCATAGTTGCTACCGATTCAATGCTCCCCAGATATACACCAATTCCAATTGCTGCCACATTCAAAATCATTGATTGTACACCAGAAAAGAGTAGTAAATCTGTCCGATTAGCCGATTGATAAAATGCACCAGAACTACTAGCAATCATTTGTAACCAAATGGACAATGACAAAATTTGAAAAGAAGATACACTGGCACCCCATTGATCACCAAATATAAATAAAATTATATCACTCGCTACAAAGAAACAGAAAACCGATAAGGGAACACCTATATTGGCAAGGACTCGCGTAATCTTCAAGTAGGTATTTCTAATAACTGCAATATCTTTTTCATATTCAGAAAGAATGGGCTGAATGACAGGTGTAATGACCCCGGCCAATATCTGGTTGGGATAAAGTGACAACTGATAAGATTTATTGTAATACCCCAAGGCCCCAGCGGTAAAGACACGTCCAATTAAAATACTATCAAAATTCCGTGAAAAATAATTTATAAAGTTAAAAGAAAATTGATTTCGGGAAAAAGCCCATATTTTTTTAATAGGACCAAATGAAAACTTTACCTTAGGAGAAATCCGGGTCTTACTGTAATAGAAAAGGAAGTTCATTAGAGCCTGTACCAGACTTCCTAGAATGATTGCATAATACTTAAAGCCAAAAAAAGCTAGAATAATTGAAACAATCCCTTTGACAATACCAGTAAAAACGAGAATAGTATTAACGGTTTTAAAATCTTTTCGTTTTTGAATAACAGCTTTGGGAACCACTAATAAGGCAAAGAAGAACACTGCAAAACCCAGTATGATAAAAATTGGAACATAGACCGGATTGCCATAAAAAAGACTTACTGGGTAGCCCAATGTCATAAATACCAAAGACAAAACGCCAGCCAAGAAAATAGAAAATTTAAAAATAATTTGAATATCTGTCTCATCTAATTTTTTATTTTGAATAATTGCGGGACCAAAGCCCATGTCCGCTAGCAAGTTAAAAAACTCAATAAAAATTTGAACAATAGAGACAACCCCGTAATCAGCGGGGGTCAAAATACGTGATAAAATTGCATTTACAAACAACTGAATTATCACATTGGAATACTTTCCTAGGGCACTGAAAAACATCCCGGAACGAAATTCATTAGCGGCCAATCTGTTCACCTCATTTTACTTAATCAATAGTAGCATTCTACCATATTGGACGCTTTAAAGGCCTTAAATAATCGTTAAAACTTACTTACAAATCTAATGATGAAAAGTATATTTTTTTACTTTACCGTCTTTCTTTAAGATGAAACTATAAGATTGCTTATTCGTTATTGCAGTAATTTTTTCCGGATTCATACGGCTCACTCGCAAACCAATTTTGACACTTTTACGCGCAAATTTTTGCTTAATACCTTCAAGGTTTTGAAAGCTCATCTGGGAAGACTGGTCTTCTTTGTGGTAAATTTCTACTTCATCTGTATAAAGCATTTTTAGTCCGATTTTCTTACAAACTAACCCTAATATTTCTTCTTCATAGTACAAAAAGGTTTCTGGATACAAACCATTTAACTGTTTTACATAGTTTTTAGTTAGAAAAATAGCAGAGCCATGTAAGACATAAGGTCTTTCACTAGGGATGGTTTCTGGTAGCCGGGTTGGCGTGTTTATTCGGCCACGATTTTTTATCTTACTTCCTAATACTAACAGACCGCCTAGATGATACTTACGCATCAAAGGGAGTGCATACTCACGTAAGACCGCCTTATGTGTGGGATTAAAATAGTGTGGATTTTGATTCAAACCATCCAATCCAATAATTTTTGTGCCTACAACACCAATGTCCTCCCCGCAATCAAATTCACTTAAAAAAGCGAGGTAATTGACATCGGTAAAAATGACATCATTATTAATGACCAATATATTTTCTAAACCAAGAACTGACTTACAATAAATAATCCCAGTATTATTTCCTTTGGCAAACCCTAAATTTTCTTCTGTTTGTAACAAGTGAATCTTTTCGTTGTTTTCATAACGACTCGTCAATTCAGCGAAAGATTCATTTTTTGAAGCATTATCCACGACCACCACCTGAAAGAATTGGTGGGTCTGATTTTTTAAAGAATCGATACATTCTACCGTATCGGTCCAATTTAAATAATTGAGAATCACAATGCCAATTTCCATCTACCCTCACCCCTTTGCATCAATCTGATTAAGAAATTGCGCCAAGACTTCTTGCCAAGTAGGAATGGCAAAACCCGTTGCCTTCGCTTTCGATAGATCCATAATCGAATGTTTGGGACGATAAGCTTTTTGCGGATATTGATCCGAAGTAACTGGTTCAACGGCAACGGCTTTGTCTTTTAAGATCTCACGCGCAAAGTCAAACCAAGAACACGACCCATCATTAGACAACTGATACACACCTTTTTCCGGACGCGTTTGATAGAGATACAAGAGGAATTCTGCCAAAGTTCGTGTCCATGTTGGGCGACCGATTTGGTCCGCCACAACGGTTAGCTGGTCATGCGTTTCTGCTAGTTTCAACATGGTAAAGACAAAATTTTTCCCGTACTGACCAAAAACCCACGAGGTGCGGACAATATAATAATTGGAACAAATCTCTTCCACTAATCGCTCTCCGGCTAATTTCGCTTTCCCATATTGGTTCTGAGGATTTACCGGGGCATCAACCGTGTATGCATCCAAACTCTCGCCGTCAAAAACATAATCGGTACTAATGTAAACGAGTGTGGCACCGACTTTCTCGCACGCTTCCGCCACATGGCGGGTTCCGGTGACATTGACTTCCCAGTTAAGCGCTTTTCCTTGATCTTCGGCTCCATCGACTGCCGTATAAGCAGCACAATGGAAAACAAAGGTTGGTTTCACCCGGGAAAATACACGGGCAACCGATTGTAAGTCGGTAATATCCATATCATCTGAATCGGTTGCGGTGTAAGCCATTCCCTTCGCATCTAGTAAATGAACCAATTCACTTCCCAGTTGTCCGGTTGCACCGGTTATTAAAAGCGACATCTTAGTTTCCTCCTGTTAGTTCAGCGCGCTCTTTGAGTGGACGCCACCAGTCTTCACGGTTCAAATACCATTCAATGGTCTCAATAATACCCGTATCAAAGGTATATTCCGGCTGCCAGCCTAATTCGGTTTCGAGCTTGGTTGGATCAATCGCATAGCGGTGATCATGGCCTAAACGGTCATCGACATAGGTGATTAAATCGCGTGAGACACCCAAGTAATCCACAATGATGTCAACAATTTCGTTGTTGGTGCGCTCATTGTGGCCCCCAACATTATAAACTTCGCCTTTTTTCCCTTTTCGAAGCACCAAGTCAATGGCTTGGCAGTGGTCTTTGACATGTAACCAATCACGCACGTTCAACCCGTCGCCATAAATAGGGAGTGGTTTACCATCCATGGCATTCGTAATCATTAAAGGAATCAATTTCTCTGGGAAATGATACGGGCCATAGTTATTGGAACAGCGGGTAATATTGACATTCATTCCAAAGGTCTCATAGTAGGAATGAACCAGCATATCGGCACTGGCTTTGGAAGCCGAGTAAGGGCTGTTGGGTGCAAGCGGCGTCTCTTCGGTAAAGTAGCCGTCTGCTCCGAGCGAACCGTATACTTCATCGGTTGACACTTGTAAGAACTTTTCAATGTCGAGTTCTTTTGCGACATTCAACAGGTTCAAAGTTCCCAAAACGTTGGTTTCCACAAACACTTCTGGGTTTATAATGCTGCGATCGACATGCGACTCTGCCGCAAAGTTCACAATATGCGTGATGTCATAGGTTTTAATTAAATGACGCACCAGTTCGGTATTTTGAATATCTCCTTGTACAAAGAGCTGGTTAGGATTGCCTTCGATATCGGCTAAGTTTGGTAAGTTCCCAGCATAAGTGAGTAAATCTAAGTTGACCACAAAGTCATCGGGATGGTTTTCTAATAGGTAGTGGACGTAATTACTGCCAATAAAGCCAGCGCCACCGGTTACAAGTAAGTTCATGAATTGGTTTCCTCCCATACAAATGGATTATCAAAGTTTGCTAAAGTTGGATGCTGCGTGTCTTTTTCCGATAGAATGGCTTTTTCAATCGGCATGGGCCAGGTGATGCCAATCGCCGGGTCATCAAAGGCAATACCGCCATCGTGTTCTTTGGAGTAATAGGCATCCACCTTGTATTGCACGTTACAGTTGGGTGTCAAGGTCATAAACCCATGGGCAAAGCCCTTAGGAACTAAAAGTTGGCGGTGGTTATATTCACTCAAAATATGACCTTCCCACTTGCCATAAGTCGGGGAGCCAACACGGATATCCACTAAAACATCATAAATCACGCCGGTTGTGGCACGAATGAGTTTCGTCTGGGCTTTATCTGGTGTCTGGAAATGCATGCCACGTAAGACACCAGGTTCAACGGAAAGGGAGTGGTTATCTTGAATAAAATCATGGTGAATTCCCGCTGCCTCATATTTTTCTTTCGTATAACTCTCTGTAAAGAAACCACGATGATCCCCAAAGACCGCTGGTTCAATGATTTTAACGTCTTGTAAGTGTGTATCGAATACCTTCATTCTAGATTCTCCTTATTTTTCTGTTTCAGCCAGACGCAAGAGATACTGACCGTAGGCATTTTTCTTCAAAGGTTGCGCCAGTTCAATAAGCTGGTGACGATTAATATATCCCATCCGGTAGGCAATCTCTTCTAAGCAAGCCACCTTGAAATTTTGACGTTTTTCGATGGTTTCAATAAACATGCCGGCTTCTAGAAGTGATTCATGTGTGCCGGTATCGAGCCAAGCAAAGCCGCGTCCCATAATCTCCACATCGAGTTTTCCGCGGTCTAAATAGGCTTGGTTGATATCCGTAATTTCGAGTTCCCCACGTTCGGAGGGTTGAATGGCTTTAGCAATCTCAATCACGTCGTTATCGTAGAAGTATAAACCGGTAACGGCATAGTTGCTTTTAGGTTCTTCCGGCTTTTCAATAATGGATACAGCTTTTTTATTGGCATCAAATTCCACCACACCAAAGCGGTACGGATCATTGACGTGGTAGCCAAAAACCGTTGCGCCACTTTCTTTACTGGCTGCGCGTTGGACCATCTTAGAAAGACCGGATCCATAAAAAATATTATCACCCAGTATCAAACAAACCGGGTCGTCTCCGATAAATTCTTCTCCGATAATAAAGGCTTGTGCCAAGCCATCGGGTGATGCTTGGACTTTGTATTCAATATTTAAACCGAGTTCAGAGCCATCGCCAAATAATTGTTCAAAACGGGGCGTATCCGTCGGCGTTGAAATAATCAAGATATCCTTAATGCCTGCCAACATCAAAATGGACATCGGATAATAAATCATCGGCTTATCATAGATGGGCATCAATTGTTTTGAAACAGCCTTTGTTAAGGGATATAAACGCGTTCCACTTCCCCCTGCTAAAATAATACCTTTCATGTTTGTCGCTCCTTCTGTTACTTATTTTTTGCTTTTTTACGTTGATAATTAGCGTAGAAATCACTTATAAATAAAGGACTGGCCAATAATTTCAATCGATTCATCCAATACAGCTTCCCTTGATAGCGAGGCAGAAGTTGCACGCGATTGATATCAGCAAATTCCTTTTTAAAGGCTTCAATCGCTTCTTCTCGGTCAGCACGGTTTTTTATTTGTGGTGTTTTTTGAATCTGGAAAGTATAGTGATGGAATTTGATATTCATAAATAACTCTTTATTAATCATACCATGAGCGCTATAAAAGTCAGCCGCGTCATTAATACTTCTAATTACTTCCAAAATAACTAAAGAATATGTGTGACTAATGCTACCAGTTCGTACCCGGTAATGATAAACGACCTCATCCATGACAATAACCGTTTTTGCAAAAAGTAAAAACTTCAAATAAAAATTTAAATCTTGCGCTTGTTTGAGTGACGGTTGGAAGTTTAAATGGTTGTTACGAATAACACTTGCCCGAAACAATTTATTACCTGGCATAGGTGGAATCAAAGAAAAATCTTCTCGATTCTCTTGAACAATATAGAACCCACTTTCAATTGGATGTGGGACTGATTTAATAAAATTACCTTTATCATCAACTGTATCATAAGCACCTACTACTAAATCCGCACCAGTTTCCTCTAAAGCAGTAACCATTCTATTTAATGCTTGTTTAGCCATAAAATCATCTGAATCAATAAATTGGATATACTCCCCTTTTGCTACTGATAAGCCATAATTCCTGGCAGTTGGTGCGCCACTATTTTCCTGGTAAAGTGCTACTACTCGAGGCTCACGTTCAGAGTAATTTTGCATAATTTGGGCAGACTTATCAGTGGAGCCGTCATCTACTAAAATGAGTTCAAAGCTCTCATAAGCTTGATTTAAAACAGAATCAATATTCTCAGCTAAATAGGCTTCAGCATTGTAAACGGGAATAATGATTGAAACTAAATTCTCCATGTTCTCCTCGACTTTCTACCTTTTTCATTGACAGTAGCTTCAAAAGAGTTACTGATTTACTTGTATGATTTTAAGTGGTTGTTGATAAGCTTTTAGTAGTTCGCGTTGCTGATTGTACCAGTTCTTATCAGTTATTCCTGGTTGAATATAGACAATTACTTCATCAACCGGTGCTTGTACGGAGGTCTGAACGAGTGACGTTTGAATTATTAAATCCGCATTTAATCTTAGCTTATCTGGTTCTTGAGCTAAATAAATTTTCTGCGTCCCCTGTGGAAGCTGACTAATAATTTTCAGTTCATTTGCTTCTTGTTCAGAGGCTAGTATGAATACATCTTGTTCACCCCAACTATAGTTGAACGCATAAGCAATTTTATCTCCTATAAAACTTTTAACTAAGATATAAAGAGCAGCAAGGACAGTTGCTCCAAAAATTGAAATGACCAATGCCATTACCAAGCCCTTAAGCGAAAATTCCCCACTAGTATCTTGTTCGATTTGGCTGTTTGGTGATAATAACTCTTCATCCGTCAAAATACGCGGTTGTGACATGGAATAAGTGTGTTTATTATCTAAAAGCGGAATCCCATCATTCATGACTAAATCATAAAAATAAGTCATCGCCGCTAAATTTTCTTTTTCAGTTCCAATTCTTGCATTAAATGCCCATATATTAGAAGCATCGTCTCGAGCTGCTCCTAGGACACCTCGATCCCGGGCTGTCTTAGGATATTTCATTTCTTCTTCCTGCTCCAGCTGTGATGAAATGTCGACTCCAGTGATTGCTTCTACCTCTGTAATATTTTCAGCACTCTTCATCGCTTGTTCTAGTAAGAGAGTATTAGTAAAGGTACTACCCGAATCGTATTCAATATAAACCTCAAAAATAGCTGGGTTTTCTTTGTTTTCTTGAGCAGTTTTGTTTGATGCGTCGCCATCGGTCCCAAAATTGGTTAAAATAACTGGCAACATTTGCAAGAATAAGAGTACCAGGGTAAAAATAATAAATAAAATAGACATTCGTTTTTTATTATTTTTTACCAACCGTTTTAATTCACTTAATAAAGTATGACTATCCATAACTTCCTCCTAATACTCCAAGTTTTTCACTTGGGGTTTCACATTTATTTCTCTTTGTTCACAATAAGAATAAAAAGCAATAATGAATCCAAAGATGAGCCATTGCCACTCATTAATAATATTATTTGCTGATGATATTGAGGATAAAATAAAAGCTGCTAAGTAGCCAATAATAAGCAGTGAAGTTTGACGAACAAAACGTTCTCGGCTCGTTTTGTAATAACTATAAGCTTTCAAAATAAGGGACACATATATAAATAAATATGCCGCAAATACAAAAATGCCATAGCTTGTCAAAATTTCCATCCACCAGTTATGCATGTTACTAATCCCGCCAGTTTGGTAAGGTGGTTCGTGCTTCATTAAGTACTCAATATTCCCTGCGCCTACCCCAAAACCAAAAGATTCTTTTAGGAACCTGAAACCATTTCGAATGAGGTTAACACGAATTTCATTAGAGGTTCCTCCAAATTCTGTACTAGTCGAGAATAGATCACGTACAAAATCTAGTTGACTTCTTACTGTGGAGCTCACAATGAGTAAGACACTAACTATACCTAAACCCAAAACACCAACATAAGTAACCATCCGTTTGGTAATTAAAGGTAGAATATATGCAAGTAACATCGCCAAGAATCCAATAACTAACGCTACCACGTTAGCTCTAGAGTCAGTTTGATTGATCAAAAAGATGGACAAAAGCCAGAGAACTCCATAAATAACTTTCCAATAAAATGTTTTTGCATTATTAAGTAGCATTAAAATAAAGAAAGAACCCATTAATAAGACTGTTGCATAATCATTTTCATTCGGATAAATAGAAATTGGCAGCCGTGTAAAGAAATGACGCGAAGCAGGTCGATATTTAGTCATAAAATGCTCACTCGCCCATGCGTATTTTCCCGTCAACAATTCTACAAGTCCAATGGCAATATGCAGACTTGTCCCTAGAACAATAGCTTTAATGAGTGTTAGGATGTCACGTTTTCTATTCATAAAAAGTTGAATAAAGAAAATTGAAACGACACCAATGCCTATAAAAACGTTTGCTTTGGCCCAACCCGCAATATTTTCGACCCAAATTAGTGACAAAAGCGAGTATAAAAACCAGACACCATAAAACAGAGAAATGGAATGGGATAGCTTATTCGGATAGAAACGCAAACGCGCATCGTTATTAGCAACCATCATTAAAAAGAGTGATACGACTATTAAAAATAAAATACGATAAATGGATAACTTGATTCCGACATTAAAAGCTAATATTTGTGTTCCCAAGAAAACTGAAAAAACCATTCCTGCAATTAATTTCTTCATACGTCCTCCTTCGCACCGGATAACATATAGTGGAGTTGCTGTTTCCGTGATGGCATCCCTTGATCTTTTTTATACTTGCGTATTATAAATTGCAAGATCAGAAATGGGTAAAGTTTTGGCGATAATGCTTTAAATAAAGCACCTCGGTCCCGATAATATTTCTCAGTGTAACCACTAAACCAAGTTGATTCTCTTACTTCAGTTAATTGCGCTAGTGTAACCGGCACAGCTACAATCTTAAGGCCTTTATCCAAACAGTCTTTTAAAAATATTGTATCTTCTCCATTACTATGGGGTGTTCCACCGCCAAATAAGAGATGAAAACAAATCCCTTTTTCTTTAATTCGATTAGGTCGTAGGGCAATTCGAGCTGCACCGAAGCGCATATAATTAAACTTGTTTACCGTAAAAGCTTCTTTAGTGATAAAACGCCAAGAATCAACTTCTTCTAGATTAAAAATAATTAAGTCAGCGTCCGGATAATCATCAAATTGTTGCTTCACTAATTCAGGATAACCATCTACATAAACCATGTCATCATCGGCAATAAGTGCAAAATCTGCCTGGGTTCGCATTAAAGCAGTGTTTCTACTTAAACCCACCCCTCTTTCCGCAAAAGAGTAAATTTTATAAGTATGTCGGTTCTTTTGAACAACCTGAAAGTCATGATGATTGGTTTGGTTGATAATAATTGCATCCGACTGTAAGTTCATTCGCTCGATTAACTGTGTGTCTTCTTGATTCATAGTTGCAACAAGTACTTCTAAACGCAAACAATCACTTCCCAACTCTTCTATAATAATCAAGTAAATCTTTGGTTGTCTGTTTACTATCGTAATGGGCATCTATAATCTCTTGGTAGGTGTCTCTTCTTTCTTTTTGCCCTTTGAGTGCCATGATTTTATTTACCCAGACTTCATAACTATTTTCTAAAGATAAAAATTCCACTAAGTCCGTAATAGTAACTTCTTCAGGAACACCATCAGAGACCAACGTTGGCAATCCAGCTGCTTGAGACTCAATTGCAGCCATTCCGAGTCCTTCAAATTTAGAAGGCAACAGGAAAACATCAGCTGCTTGCAAAATATCAGCAATATCAAGACGAGCTCCTAAAAATTGCACATTAGCTAAGTGGTTCTTCACCTTTATATCTTCCAACAAAGGGCCGTCCCCTACAAAGAGTAAAGTAAAACTGGGTTCTACTTCTACGAGTTTTGCTGCTAAATCAAGCATGAAGGCATGATTCTTCACTTCAGAAAAACGTCCCACATGCACTAATGTAAGAGAATCGCCTAACTTTAATTCTTCACGATACAATTGGCGTCTTTGCGCATCAAATTGATAAGCATGAGCATCAATACCATTGTGAATAATTTGCACCTTGTCTAATTGACCTTTAAACATCCATTTAGCTGCTTGGTTGGAACAAGCAAAGTAGTGAGATGCCTGTTTAATATTATAATCGCGTATTAGCCCTTTTATACCTTGACTCTTATAGGTTTCATTGTAGCCAATTGTATGAGCATGAATCCCTACTTGTTTGATTCCCACTGCCTTGGCACTTGAAATTACAAAGGGATCATCCGCTACGTGTACATGTAAAAAATCATAGTCTTTATAATTAGAGAAAAAAGCTTTTGTTTTTTTCCTAAAAGTAACAAGTGTCTTAGGATTTAAAGATGGCATATCTAAACTGTGTAGTTTGCCTCCTAACGCCAGGTATTCCTTTAGCATTGGTGACTGAGGATCATAACTTCTAACGAGTAGTTCAAAAGTTACATCTGAGTCATCAAGGTTTTTGTACCAGTTTAGAAAAACTGCTTCGATACCGCCTGTATTAAAACCAGGAATATAATGGAGTACTTTCAAGTTCATGCTCCTTTCATTTCTTATCAAGTATAGCAAAATAGCTTCCACATTTATACCATTTAAAAAGCTGTCTAGGTACTAGACAGCTTGCTCAAGGTTATTAATTTTCGTTAAAGAGATCACGTGTATAAACCTTGTCTTGTACGTCTACTAGTTCACGGTCATTTCGGTTGGAAATAATCACATCTGACATTTTCTTGAATTCTTCTAAATCACGAATAACTTGTGAATGGTAGAAGGTTTCTTCTTCTAAAACCGGTTCATAGACCACTACTTCAATTCCCTTAGCTTTAATCCGCTTCATGACACCTTGAATAGATGACGAGCGGAAATTATCTGAATCTGACTTCATGGTTAAGCGATAAACGCCCACTGTTTTAGGTTGTCTCTGCATGATCATTTCAGCAACATGATCTTTACGTGTTCGATTGGATTCGACAATGGCTTGAATTAAATTGTTTGGAACATCATCGTAGTTGGCAAGTAGTTGCTTGGTGTCTTTTGGTAAGCAGTACCCCCCGTAACCAAAGGATGGATTGTTGTAATGTGACCCGATACGCGGATCCAGTCCTACTCCTTCGATAATGGATTGGGAATCCAAACCACGCACTTCTGCATATGTATCCAACTCGTTAAAATAAGCAACTCGTAGTGCTAAATAAGTATTAGCAAATAATTTGACCGCTTCTGCTTCCGTTGAGTCCATAAAAAGAACAGCAATGTCTTCTTTTATAGCACCTTCAACGAGTAAGTCAGCAAATTTCTGCCCGCGTGCAGATTTTTCACCCACAATGACACGTGATGGATAGAGGTTATCATAGAGTGCTTTTCCTTCGCGTAAGAATTCGGGTGAGAAGATAATGTTATCCACACCATATTTGATTTTTGTTTCTTCTGTATAACCAACTGGAACGGTTGATTTTAAAATCATCGTTGCTTGCGGGCGATATTTCAAGACATCTTCAATAACCGCTTCAACACTGGAAGTATCAAAGAAGTTAAGTTTGTCATCATAATTTGTAGGTGCTGCAATCACAACAAAATCTGCGTCTTTATACGCTTCTTCTTTGTTAATAGTCGCAACTAAATCTAATTCATGATTGGATAAGTATTCTTCAATTTCTTTGTCCGCAATAGGTGAGATTCTTTTATTAATTAAATCAACTTTTTCTTCAATAATATCTAAAGCTTTTACCTTGTTATGTTGTGCTAATAAAACGGCATTCGACAAACCGACATAACCGGTTCCAACGACAGTAATATTCATTTTTAACAACAACTCTCTCTCTATTTAGATAAGTATATAATATCACAAAACCATTTCTTTAAAATTTAATTTTCTTTAAGTTGTTTGGATAAGGCAATGACAAAATCAGTCATTTTTTCAGAAGTATCGGGGTGTTCCAATCCAACTTCTATATTAGCTAATAGCATCCCATACTTATCGCCCACATCATAGCGTTTACCCGTATACTCATAAGCTAATAGTGGCTTAATCTGGTTTAAACTTTCTAACGCATCGGTTAACTGCACTTCATTCCCGGCATCTGGTTCCTGTTGGCGTAAAATATCAAAAATTTCTGGAGTTAACAGATAACGGCCAATGATTCCTAAATCACTGGGTGCTTGCTCTGGGCTGGGTTTTTCAATAAGGTGTTGGATGGCATAAGCATGATCACTCACTTGATCGCCTGGGTCAATTACACCAAAATATGGTGTTTTTTCTTTTGGAATACGCATCGTCGCAACAGAACCTTGTCCGTATTCCTGGTATACATCCATCAATCGTTTAGTTAGAGGAAGGGCATCCGGCATAATGTCATCTCCCAGAAGCAAAACAAAAGGTTCATTCCCCACAAATGAGGCAGCTTGTAAAACCGCATCTCCTAAACCTTTTGGGTACGCTTGGCGTACATAGTGAATCGAAGGGATAGTCGTTGATTGCACAATGTTTAAAAGCTTATCCTTCCCTTTTTCACGTAAATTCGACTCTAAAGAAAAGTTAGAATCAAAATGATCCTCAATCGCATTCTTATTTTTACCGGTAATGATTAGTATTTCTTCAATACCACTGTTGATCGCTTCCTCAACAATAAATTGAATACTAGGTGTATCCACAACCGGTAACATTTCCTTAGGCATTGCCTTGGTTGCAGGCAAGAAACGCGTTCCTAACCCGGCAGCTGGAATAACCGCCTTCCTAATTTTCTGCATATAAGCCTTCCTCTCAATCCATTTCCTTCTATTATAGCAAACTTTCTGCCAAATAAAAATCTAGTGGCTGTTAGAGTTTAAGCGCAACTAGACAAAAAATAAAGGGACTCGGACAAACCGAGTCCTTTTATCAACCAATCAGTTAATTCGTTTATTCTTTCTTCTTACGACGCAATACCTCTACTCCTAGTCCACTCGTCAAACTGATGAATCCAACAAGCCCTAGCGACCAAACGGGGGTAGAAGTCACTGGCAACTTTTCTCCCTTTGTAATACTATTTGGGCTTAAAGAGGCAACATAGTTACTGGCTTGTGATGCATCTGTTAAATAAGCTGAGAACTCAAGTTCAGAGTTAGTTGGTTCTGGTTGATCAAATGAGATTTCAGGAATATTGAACGTGTTTAAATCAATCGGTAGTATATTTATTTCAGGTACTTCTGGTATGACAATATCGTTTGGCTCCGATGGTACGACGGTTGTTTCAGGAACCACTGGTGTAATCGCTTCTTCTGATTCAAGCGGTGTTTCAGGTTGTTCGGGTTCACTTGAATCCGGAGAATCTACGGGTATTTCAGGCTCTACTGGTTCGCTAGGTTCACTGGGTTCTACCGGTGTAAGTGGGAGAGAAGGATTTAAACCTTCAAAGTAGAAAACCCAATTCGAACCCTCGACAACTAATTCATAAGGCCCATAAGATTCCGTTTTCGAATCGGCTAATTCAGTTCCTATTATCACCATTTCTTCTTCCGTTATATTTTCGTAAATAATGGATTCGATTATGTCATAATCACCACGTTCATTTTTAACTTGAAAGGTTAAATAATAAGTATTTTCTACCGGTAGAACCGCTTCTTCAATTCCTTCAAAAGAATACAGATATTGATTATCATTGCGAGTAGATGAATACGCACCATAATTACTTGTTTCATCTTCTGCTTTTTCATTGGCAAGTATTTCAAACGCTTCTCGAGTCAACTCATTGTAGACTTGGGTTGAAATCAGCTCATAATCATCTTCTCCATCCCTTACTTGAAAAATAAGCGTAAAATCCTCAGTGTCAGTTTCTTCTGCTAGAACGACAGAGCCATTAAATAACATATTCCCTAATAAAAGGATGATTATACCCAGACACATTTTCCCTAACTTAAACCAAATTTGCTGCTGTTGCTTATGTTTTCTTAGCATCGTTTTCACTCCTCTTAATCACTTTCACAAAAAAAGATTGCGCTTACATTACTTTAGTGGATAAGCATAGACCAAATAACGTTGCGGGGCTGCTTCAAACACATTGAAGGGGTAACAGGTTGAAACCACCAACACTTCTTCTCCCATTTTTTTGATGACGCTCGTATCTTCACTATCAACAATTTCAAACGCCTTAATTTCATAAGCAAACCTTCCATAAGTCATCTCAACAAAAAGTTGGTCGCCAATTTCTAATTCCCCAAAATCACGAAATACTGTTTCTCTATGCCCAGAAAAAATAATTTGTTCGCGTTGGCCTGGGAAAGCTGTACTTTCCACGTGACCTGCGCCGTTCCGCATGGCGTCATCATCCGAACCTTCCATAATGCCGATGCTACGATTTAATTTGGGAATTGTTAAAACACCTAAAACCTCTCCATAATCAGCCTCAAACGAAAGAGCTTGATTGCTTTCTCTTTTTTCATTTCCATTTATCTTTACATCCTCTTCCATAGTGAGAAGACGATTTTTTTCTAAGGTGTTTTGAGCTTCTTCTAAGGTGAAGGAGTGTCTCTGTGTTTGGTCATACAATGAAAACCCAGCGATCCCAATCATTAAAACGCCTATTAAAATGAGCATGCGACTGATCCATTTCATTGGCTGTCTCCCCTTTAAGCTTACTTGCAACTTTTTTTCAATCCATCAGCACATGAGATCTGGTAATCGAAATTTTTGTTTCTTGCTATCATTATACACATCCTTTTGCTTATTTTCATTTAAGCCATAGAAATTAAAATGCAGTGATCCGCATTTAGCGAATCACTGCATTTTTTTAGTACTATTGGTCGTACCCTTTAGGATTATTACTTTGCCATTTCCAAGAGTCACGGCACATATCGGCTAGGCCTTTTTCAGCAGTCCATCCGAGCACTTCCTCAGCTAGACTAGCGTCCGCATAACAAGTACCCACGTCTCCAGGACGGCGTTCCACAATTTGATAAGGAATTTTCACGTCATTGGTTGTTTGAAACGTATGGACAAGATCTAACACTGAGTAGCCTACCCCTGTTCCTAAGTTATACGTTCCGACTCCTTTGTGTTTCTCGAAACTTTCAAGTGCTTTAAGATGGCCTTTAGATAGGTCGACCACATGGATATAATCCCTTACACCCGTACCGTCTGGTGTATCGTAATCATCTCCGAAGACGCTTAATTCCGGCAATTTTCCAACGGCTACTTGGGTAATATAAGGCATCAAGTTGTTAGGTATTCCGGAAGGATCTTCGCCAATTAAACCAGATTCGTGCGCACCGATTGGATTGAAATAGCGTAAGAGCGCAATATTCCATTCCTCATCCGACACGTATAAATCACGCAAAATTTGTTCAATCATGACTTTTGTGTAACCATATGGATTTGTTGCACTGGTTGGTAAATCTTCCTTCAAAGGCGACGGGTTGTTCATCCCATAAACAGTAGCCGAAGAACTAAAGACAATATTCTTAACATGGTAGGCTTGCATTACATCTAGTAAAATTAAAGTCCCAGTAATGTTGTTGTGATAGTAAGCAAGTGGCTTGTCAACCGATTCTCCTACTGCTTTAAAGCCAGCAAAATGAATGACCGAGTCAATCTTTTCTGCTTCAAAAATCGCTTCTAGTGCCGGACGGTCTAGTAAATCTGCTTCATAAAAGGTAATGTCCTTACCCGTAATTTTCTTGATCCGATTTAAAACTTCGGGTTTACTGTTGGAATAGTTATCAACAATCACCACTTCATAATTTTGGTTCAACAATTCTACAACGGTATGACTTCCTATGTAGCCTGCGCCACCTGTTACTAAAACTGACATTGTATCTGCTCCTTTTAGTCGATTTCTAGTTCTTGGTCCAATAAGCTTTGTACACGCGTTAACTCTTCTTCAGGAATATAATGATAGTAAATACCATCTTCAGCAATTTCACCCGTACCGCCAATCTGTTGGGATTCAATATTACGAGCCGCTTTCATATAGCGATTGCCTTGTAAGGCTAAGTAATCTTTCATTTGGAAATTCGTTTGGACGTTATTCGAAAGCGTGCCTAATATTTCTTGGTAATTTAAAAGAGTTGAGGCACTGACTGCTTTTTTAATAACGCCTTCAATGACTAAACGTTGGCGACTTTGACGGCCAATATCATTTTCCGGGTCTTGGTAACGCATCCGTGAAAAGGCTAAGGCAGATTCGCCGTCCATATGAGTGACTTCTCCTTGGTAATAATCATACCCATCTTGAGTAAAAGTCAAGGGACTCTCCACATCAATCCCACCTACAGCATCCACAATTTCTTTAATACCAGCCATGTTGACTGAGACATAATAATCAATCGGAATATCTAAGAGGTTTTGAACGGAATTAATGGCCATCGATGTTCCACCAAAGGCATAAGCATGGTTGAGTTTATCCATAGTCCCATACCCGACAATTTCAGTATACGTATCACGTGGAATACTGGTTAGGACTGTTTTTTCAGTATTGGGATTAATAGTTGCGACAATCATCGAGTCAGAACGTCCGCGCTCGGTGCGACCTAAATCCCCAGTATCAATTCCTAAGAGTAAAATCGAAATCGGTTCTTCTCTTGATAAGTCAACTTGACCTGGACGAAAAGGATTGACTTCTTCTAAAGCAATGGGTTCATAGATTTCTTTGGTTGTACTATTTACATTACGATAGACGTTGGCAATATAAAGCCCAACGGCTACAAGAAATACTAGAACGATTCCTAAAAATACCTTTAAGCCTGTTCTTTTTTTCTTTTTTTGATGGCGTGTTTGTTTTTCGGACATTTATTTCCTTATCTCCTTCTAAAAGTCACTTTCTTCTTCGTCGTACACTTCTGGTTCTTGGTAGAGCGTTTCATCGTAAGACTCTTCATAATATGATTCTTCATAGGTATCATCCGTATAATAATAAGGATCATCTAGATAGTAGTAATCAGTATCTGATAGGTTTAAATCAGCCAGTTCCACTGTATCAAGTTCCAACTCTTCTCTTAAATGGTTGGATACTTCCAAGCGGTCATAAGGATCAATGTATAAATAGTATACCTCATCTAACCATAATTCTTCTCCGTATAAGCTGTCTTGTTGGATGTTATCAAGTGCGTTACGATAACCCGCCACAATGTTACCCATATCGCGGAAAGGGATATTCGTTTTAACATTGTCTTGCATGGTTTTAAGTACAGATTGATAACGCGTTAATGTAGAAAAGCTCAATAATTTATTAATAATGGCTTCTACAACCATTTTTTGACGTTTTTGGCGACCAAAGTCTCCTTCTGGGTCTGTTTTACGCATCCGCGAGAAAGCCAATGCTTCCTTACCGTCAAGTTTCTGTTTTTTACCTTCAACGAAATAATTACCCTGATAGTCGAAAGTTAAAGGACTGGTTATTTGGATGCCACCAATGGCGTCTACTACGTCCATTAATCCTTGCATATTCACTTCGACATAATAATCAATTGGGATGTTTAATAACTCCTGGATTGAATCAATGGCCATTTCAGCTTCACCAAAAGCATAGGCATGCGTCAGTTTATCATAGTAAGGGTCACCCCACGACGTTTCATAGCCTTCCATTAGAGCATAACTATCGCGTGGAATACTGATTAAAGTCGTTTTCTTTGTTTTAGGGTTAACGGTACCAACAATAATGGCATCAGTACGGCCTGGTTCATCCGCACGATCAACAACACCGTTATCTACTCCGAGAAGAGCAAAAGAAATCGGTTCAGAAGCACTAATAGAAGCTAACTGCCCATCACGTTTATCATTTATATTGACGTGATTAAAAATGTTATTTCCGGTACCATTTACATCATAATACACTTTCCAAAACCAACCATATACGAATAAGAAGATTCCCATTGCTAAGAACAACAGCCTTCTATTCCGTTTTTTTTTCTTATTATTACGTTTATTCTCTTCCATTATTGGCGATCCTCTTTCCTCAGCTGTGAAAGAAGTAAATAGTTGCATTTTACCTCATTGCTCTTAAGTATATAGGATTTGATCCAAATTAAAAAGTAGCGAATGATGAGTTTAATAAAAATGTAAAGAAAAAAACTGAACCGTAAGATTCAGTTTTTTTTCTTTATTGATGTGCATTCGCAAACGCGACTACTTCTTTACGAATTTTATCATCTGTTTTAGACTCCAGTGATTTCAAGAAATCTAAGATTTGATTGATATCATACTTATTATTTTTTCCAATAAATATTTTTTCAAAAACTTGTTTTTTTGCTAATTGTCCATCCACTAGTAACTCTTCATAAAGCTTTTCACCAGGACGAATTCCTGTTTCAATAATAGGTATTTCGCTTTCCCTAAACCCAGATAATTTAACCATTTTTTTGGCAAGATCATAAATTTTGACCGGTTCACCCATATCTAAAATAAAGGTTTCCCCACCTCGTGCTAGTACACCGGCTTGAATAACCAATCGACTCGCTTCCGGAATGGTCATAAAATAGCGGATCATCCGAAAATCTGTGATAGTAACCGGGCCTCCTCGTTCAATCTGTTCACGAAAAACTGGAATGACACTCCCACGGCTTCCAAGAACGTTTCCAAAACGAACGACTGCAAACTTTGTATGGCCTTCTTCATTTAAAGCCGTTACAATCATTTCCGCCATTCGCTTTGTTGAACCCATAACATTTGTTGGTCGAACGGCCTTATCAGTTGAAATCATTACAAAGCTTTTTACATTTGCTGCCTTGGTTGCTTCAGCAATATTCTTGGTTCCGTAGACATTATTCTTAATGGATTCTGTGGGATTATACTCCATAAGAGGAACATGTTTATGAGCGGCCGCGTGATAAACTTGGTCAGGTTTGAACTTAGCCATGACCTTAAAAATGCGGTCACGATCTTGGACATCTGCAATAATCGGCACAATTTCTATTGAACGTCCATATAAGTTTTTTAATTCTTTATCTATTAAGTAAATAGAGTTTTCTCCATGTCCTAATAAAATAAGCTTTTTAGGATCAAACTTAGCAACTTGGCGGCAAATTTCCGATCCAATTGAACCACCAGCGCCAGATACGAGCACAACCTTACCTTCAAGATGATCTGATATCATGCTTCTGTCTAATTTAACTTCCGCACGCCCTAATAAATCAACCACATCGATTTCTCGGAAACGATTGACACTTAATTTTCCCTTTAAAACATCTTCGATACTTGGCATTTGGTTAACCTTGACATCACTAGTAGAACAATATTCTAAAATACGTTCTAAATCTTCTGGTTTAGCAGAAGGAATTGCAATGGTCACTTGATCAATTTGGTACTTCTTAATAAGTGCTGGAATATCTTCTTCCTTACCCAATATGGGAATATTATAAAGAAGTGAACCTTGTTTACCCGGATCCCCATCCACGATCCCAATAATTTTAACTTCACCAGGTCGTTTGATTAAGTTACTGATGAAAAGATTTCCACCATCACCTGCTCCAACGATTAAGGTTCTAATTTTTTCTTCCTTAGAAGATTCTACAAAAAATTGACCGCTTTTATATTCATGATAGAAGCGCCATAAGACGCGCGAACCGGGAATTAATAACAGACTAAATACATACATTAAAAAGATATAGCGATAACTGAGCGATTGCATAAAGACTAAGGTTACAAATCCAGAAACCGCAAAAGAGACCGTTATAAAAATAAATGTTCGGGTAATTTCATAAACACTCGTATAGCGACTAATATGATTAAATAAGTGATGACGCAACCCAAAAGCGAGATAAATCAAGATCGAAATTCCAATCATGAGGTAATAAAACTGGTCTTCAGGTCGAACATATTCCTTAACAATATAATGTGCTAAAAAGGCTGAGAACAATATAAACGTGGAATCAAGGAGCATGAGAATGACTGCCTTTTGTTTACGAGATAGTTCCATTTAATGACCTCCTTTTTAATTAAAATAAACCAAAAAATTTCTTTTTCTTCTTTATTTCGCTTGGATTCGGCGGTGAAAATAAATCACCATTAATAATATTTTTTGCATTTTCTTTAAATTGGTCCACTTTACCCTGACCGAATTCTATGGCCATTTTTTCAAAAGCTTCTTCCATATGGAAGGCTCTTCCACGTGTATTATGAGCGTCTGATGCTAAGACATGAACCAAATTAGCTTCAATTAACTGACTGGATAGCTTGGCAATCTCTTTTCCGAATACCCCCACATAGGAACTGGCGGTTACTTGGGCGAGCGCGCCTTTTTCGATAAGGTTCTTTAAAATTTCCGGTTCTTCTATAATCGCTTGGTTACGCTCTGGATGAACAATAACCGGTATAATCTGAGCTTGCATTAACTGGAAAAACAGTGGTTCTGTATAGTGTGGAATCGACATAGTAGGAAATTCAATTAAAAGATATGTATTCCCTTCATCAGTAAATAATATACTGTCCTTGTTAATATCTTCGATTAGTTCTCCATATAACCGAACCTCTTGTCCCGGATAAACCGTCAAGTTAATTTTATGATCATCCAGTTCTTTCTGTAGCTTTTGAACTAAATTCACAATATCTTTCTTATTATTTTCAAACTTGCCATTTTTATGATGCGGAGTCGCCAGTATATGAGTAATCCCTTCCGCAACGGCCAATTCAGCCATTGCTAAGGAATCCTCCATCGAACGTGCGCCGTCATCAATTCCAGGTAGAATATGACAGTGAATATCAATCATTCTTTTCACTCCTCGTCCGTATAGCCATAGCCATAATAAGAATAAGAGCGATCAGATTTTTTCTCTGCTCCATTGAAGACAACACCTAAGACATTGGCCTGAACCATATCGAGTAATTCTTTGGCATGTTTCACATCTTCCGTGTGTGCAATGTTCCTTCTGACGACAAACACAACGCCATCTGTCTTTGTTGCCATAATTTGCGCATCCGTCACAGAAACAACGGGTGGCATATCGAATAAGACCAAATCATAAGTCTTTTCTAATTCTTCAATCAATTCATTCATGCGATTAGAATTCAATAATTCAGAAGGGTTCGGAGGTACTGGACCACTGGCGATAATATCTAAGTCGGCCTCTTCGACACGTTGGACCACGTCTTCAATCTTCGTACTTCTTGAAGAAATCAAAGTACTTAGGCCTACCGTATTTTGTAATTTAAAGGTTTTAAAAACAGTTGGTTTACGCATGTCAGCATCAACCAACAATACTTTTTTTCCTTGATCAGCAAATACCGAAGCAATATTAGCAGCGACCGTCGATTTGCCCTCAAAAGGACCTGATGATGTAAAAATGATTGTTTTTAATTCCTTATCAATCATCGAAAACTGAATATTGGTTCGAATCGTTCGAAACTGCTCCGCAACGACTGAGTTAGGTTTTGTAACTGTTACTAGCGATGTTCCTTGTTTTTGTTCTTGATCCATCTTTTGGATTTTTTTCTTTTGTTTTCTTCCAAACATGATTGTCACCCCTAGACCCTTCTACGCAGCTGCGATTTATTATCCATATTCACTCTGACTTGTTTCATCATGCGGGTATCTTTTAATTCTTCATGAGACATTTCCAGAACAGAACCTAAATTTGTCCAGCCCATATCCTCAATGAGCTTGCTGTCTTTGACACGTTTGTCCAGAAATCCACTTAGGAATGCCGTACCGACACCTATCATTAACCCTAGAATTAAACCGATTGCTAGGTTCATAGGAATATTAGGCGAAACCGGATTCACACTGGGAATGGCTTGAGACAGAATCGTCACAGACTCTACTTCTAGGATATCGCCAATTTTTTCTTGGAAAGTCTCTGCGATCGCATTTGCCAATTCCGATGCCACATAAGGATCAGCATCTGATATCGTCACTCCAAAAACCAAGGAGGCGCTGTCTGTTTGAATACTTAACTTGTTACTCAATTCTTGGGTTGTTAGTACTGAGTTTATTTTTCCTATAACTTCTTCTAATATAATTGGTTCCTTTATGATACTTTGATAAGTATTGATCAAATTTAAGTTTGTCTGAATATCTGTATTAGTAATAGCTTGACCAGTTTGTTGGGTTTGGTTCACAACAATTTTGGATGTCGATTGATATTGTGGTACAACAAAAAAGAATGTATAAATTCCTAATGTAATTAAACCTATTAAAGACCAGATTATAATTTTTCCTATATGCCGCTTTAATGTATCGAACAGTTCACTTAATGATAGCTCTTCTTTCATAATTTCCTCCTACAATTTTTTAATACTTAGACGTATGGCAAGTAGTGTCTCTCTGTTGTGTTCCTTACTACTCAATTACAGTCAAAAATGACGAATAATTATCTCTAGGTGATTTAGCCACTTTAACTAATTCAGGATATGTTCCAACTGCTACAAAAGCTATAAAATCTTCCGATTCGTTTATATTTAATAATTCACGTATTTTTTTTTCTTTCTCTAAAGAAAAGCTTGTATTTAGCGTACAAGTCGCAATATTAGCACTTTCTAATGCATATAGTAAACTCATTGTATAAAGCCCACCATCAATATACGTCTGATTCCTTTCTGTTCCACCAGTCATATACTGCTTATCAGATGTAATTAGTAAAAGTTTTTTTAAGTTATCTCCATTCCCTGTTAAGCCCCCTTGTTGTTTAAGTACTTTCTTTATTAGTTTAGTTGATTTAATTAAATATACTTTCCATGATTGTCGATTGCATACTGAAGGGGATTTAGCGGCGACATTAATTGCCTCATATATTTTATTGTCATCCACTTCTTTAATACCAAAATCTCTAACGCTGTGCCTATTAAATGCTAATTCACTAAATCTTAGCTCCTTGAAATTAGGAAGAGTGGCTTTATCTATTATCATATAACCCCCACTATTTTCATTCTCTTTCAGGAGATAGTCTTGATATTTTTTTAAATAAGACTCTATTTCTCTAACATCATATCCATAGGTACGATGTAACTCTACATAGGAATTTATAACGCTAATAGCATTTTGGAATCGAAAATCTTTAACCTCAAAACCTTCCATGACATATTTATCCATGGCCCAAAAAAGTTCTTTAAATGCTTTTTCTCCAAATCCTAATCTTAAATTGGCATTACTTAGTCCTTTCTCAATTGAATGATAGTGGAATGTTATCTTAGCCCTAAGGTTTTCCATACTTAAATGATCATTAACATTATATGTATATTTAAGAAGTCTCCTTTTATCGTACTTATATAACTCTGTGATGCTTCTTCTGACTCTCCATTTTATTATTGAATCAGTTATTATCTTTGGTAGTACTTTTTTAACGATTGATCTCACAATTAAATCCTCTTTTCATTAATGTTGTAACTAATAGTTTTTTACTTACAAAAAAATTTTCGACTTCATTTTTTTAACGTAATTTTTTTATGAATATAATTAAGCGGACTACTTATTAGCTCTCTTTCATAATCATTCATTCCAATAAACCACATAGAAACGCTAAATATTATTGCATATATCATAATGAAAAAAACAAACATATAAGCATTGTTAATATTAATAAATATATTAATTAGTACTCCTACAACCAATGATATAGTTAGTGCTGGTATTAACTTTAATATTTGTTTCCAAAAAAACTTCATATTAAGTCCGAGTTTAACGTGAGTATACCAATTCATAATCAAACCATTACCTAGTATAAGTGATAAGCCTGTTCCAAATGCAGCTCCTATACCTCCATACTCTTTTGATAGTGGTATGGTTAATGCCAAATTTCCTATAGCCATGAAAAAGTATACCCATGATCTAAATTGATGCATATTTTTTGCTCGTTGGATTTCGATACCTATATTTTGAATTAAAGGTATGGTAACAGGAATAATGAGTAATAATGCTATTGGGTACGACCCTTTATAATCGTTACCTGCCCACATACTAATAAATGGTTGGCCAAAAAACACTAGCCCACTGGCAATCAATGATAGTATAATAAATTGAATTCTGCCAATTCGAGTAAAAAGTTGTAATAATTCATCATCATTAGAGTTGACCACTAGCCTGTGTACTCTTGGAATAAACACACTGGACACAGCTGTGGCAATTGATAAATAGTAAGTATTTAATTGTGCTGCAAGACCATACAAGGCAACGGAAGCAGTACCATGAAATCGTCCTAAAACAAATTTGTCTACGTTCCAATTTATTTGATCAATTAATAAGTTTATAAAAATAAAAGAAGAAAAAACTGTCATTTCTCTCATTAATTTATAATCAAATTTTTTGAAAGAAAATTTCATATTCAATTTCTTTAAACAATAGGCTATATTAATTGTTTCAATAACAATGTTTAACAATGTTGTTGCCAGGACCATTCCTACTGACCCATATCCTAATAATAAAAGAGGTAATACTACAAACGGATTGGCTATAGTTTTTACCATTTGAACAAGCTTATGGAATATAAATTTCTCGTTTGCAGTTATATGCGATGTAAAAACTATACTTGGAAATGAAACCCCTAAATTAATTACTAAAATAATCATCAACGTTCTTGCCCTTGACAATTCAATATTGGTTAGTTCTGATCCAAATATAGTCTCAGTATTCAACGCCAGTAGTATCCCAGCAATAACAGCTACTAAACCTAGCAGCGAAAAAATAATTAAGAACATTCCGTTTAAATTTGCAATTTTTTCATGGTTTTCTTTAGTTTTATATCTCGAAAAGTAGCGCATATATGCACTGCCAAATCCGAAATTTAAAACGCCTAGATAAGCAACTACTGAAGACACTAAATTATATAGCCCAAATTCACTTTGTCCCAGCAATCGTAACATTATTGGTGTATATACAATTGAAACTAGATAACCTAGTCCCATTGAAATATAAGATAAAGTTGCACCTACTTTTAATTGATTAACATTTCTTTTTTCTTCCAATTTTTCCACCTTAACTAACCTTTATAAAATTAAAAACAATTCTACAACCATTAATATATTTTGATACCAATATAATTTAATGTCTTTAAGATTATTTATTACTTTTTTTATAGGTTACATCTTATTTGCTAACAGTTAATTTAGTATTTCCTTTTTTGAATTTTTAAAATAAAACAAAGTAATCGAAGAGAAAAGCAAATATATTAAAAGATAAGTATGTTCTGTTAATGGGTTTCCAAAAAAACCATATATAAGCCAAAAAGTTTGTATATACAGAGAGGAGCTGAGTACATAAGTAGCTTTTTTGTCATCCTTTTTCAGTGATTCTTTAACCATTTTGTAAGCTACCCGATAATTTATTGCAAACAAAAAAAGTACTATTAAAGTAATAAACATACCCACTTCAGCTAACATTTGAATATAAATATTATGCATTTGCTGCAATTCAAACACACCATAGTTATTAGCATAAAAAACTGGTACACTATCCATTCCATGTCCAAATATTGGGCTTAATAAAAACATTCTTAATCCAAGTTTATAAATCCAATCTCTACCTGAAGAATCAATGCCTGCTTCTGTAAGTCCAAATCTAGCAACAGTATCTTGAATAGTTGGGATAAATGGGCTTATCATGAATAATATTGATACTAACCCTACAGTCCCAACTAGTATTTTAACCAGAACACTTATTTTATTACTTTCAGCCCTATAATACAAATAGGTTAAAACTAAAACACTACCCACATTTGCAAGGATAAATGACCGCTTTAATGTCATCGATAAAGCTAACAAGTAGAGCACGAAAAACAATTTTGTAACTAGCTTCGAATCTATTTTAGAATATAGACGACTAAATAGAAGCGCTATTCCCACTGAAATCAAAAATGCATTGGGGGCAGTTTGATTAGTAAAACCCGTATGTGCTCCCATCCTAATAAGTCCATCCATGACAATTTGATTTTCGGAGGTAAAAAACGGGAAAATAATTTCTCTATATAGTTCAGGGAATATAAAAGAAAGATAGGTTCCAAAAACAATGATTATTGACCCAAAAAGCAAAGCTTTTAAAAAAGCATCATGCCAAACATTTACTCTAGATAAAATGACATAGATTGACAAAAAAACAACTACAAATAAACTATATCTAAATGTTCTAGTGAAATCATAACTGAAAATTAATGACAATAATGCATAGATAGAAAAACTAACAGGAATAAATATTTCATTACCAAATTTTATTCTTTTTAAAACAACCAAAAGGAATAGTATATTTAGTAAAAGAACAAAAAATAATAAGTAGGAGAATTGTATATTATCTATAGCAAATACATAGATATTAATAGCTAAAACTATTCCAATTATTGAGAAGAAGTAATCTGATTTTTTTCCCAAATAATCACCTCCATTTTGAATATAATCTTATATAAAACTGCTTTTTATGTAACTTTTACTTTTTAATTTCGACGTTCAATGCTTCCTTTAGAAAGGTTAATGATTTTGAACGTTCTGTTTCCAATAGACTGGAAATATTGGAATAATCTGTGTTGAATACCTCACTGTTAGTTTTAATATTTTCAATTTTTCGAGAGTCTAAATCAAATTTATTAAGTAATGTATTAATCCTTGAATACATTGAAAGCGAACTTCCTTGCCTTTCATAAACTATGAAAGGTTTTTCCATTAATATTGCAAATACACACCCATGAAAAGAATCTGTACAGAAAATATCACAAGAATTAATATAATCAATAAATTCACTAGGACCTGTCTTATAGGTTTCTATTTCCCCTACGTCCCCTAAGTTAATAACCTCTAAATTATTTTCATTCGCAATTCTATTTATTCTTTTTTGATATTTAGTAGGTACTCCTCCTAAAAAGTATGTCAACAGATAGTTTTTTTGGGGTTTATTATCTGCTTCTTTAGAAAGTGACAACCATCTTTCTTTTGTTAGCAATAAGGTAGGATCTACTAGCACAGGAGCTTTTTTTCCTACCAAGTCATTAATAATTTTTGCTCCATCGTCTTCTCTTACGGATAACTTACTGAAACCAGAAAGCCATTTTTTATAATTTTCTTTGTAATCTAGTGATATTTCCGAAACTCCAAAACTGGGAGCATAAGCAATCCTTTTATTTTCTTCTGTAAACAACAAAAAATAAAGTGAAGAGACTTCTCGAAAATTAGGGTTCCATACTTGATCGCTACCAACTACGAAGTAATCATATTTATCTGATAAGTCATTTGGAATATTTCCATCTGATATTGAATAATTTGTTTCTTTAATATATTCTTTGGTAAAATATTTGAATGTCTTAGTTCTTATTGCCGCTGATTTCATGACTTCTTTCTTATTAATCTTATTTATAACTAGCTTTTTAACATATTTAGGACCTTTTTTTATTGAATTATATATCTTGGATGGATATGTCACTTGTTCCTCTCTATTTTTTGTAGTACTAATTATAGTTTCTACTTCAAAACCTAAAGACTTTATAACTTCTTGTAGTGCATAATTTTGTAATCTATTTCCATAATTAAAATACCCGTTTAAAGTTAGTATAGCAACTTTCCTCATAATTTCCTCCTATTTATTAATTATTTTAAACATAAGTTTATAATGCATATATAGATATATAGCCCAATCTCTTTGTACAGCAAATAAAATTAATTTCTTTTTCATTGAATAACTACTTGTGTTTATTTCACTAATTATTTTTTTTAACTTTTCATCAGCACTCATTTTTTTTATTGTTTTTATCTTCTGCAGGTATTTATTACGGTTATCATTATTTACTTCATTTGCAATTGCTGTTAAAAACATTTCCACATATCTTATATTTAACCTATTTATATATAGTTCATAAAGTTTATAATCCATCAAAATATTAATTATTACATTAAAAACGTTTTTTTGCATTTCAAGCATGTTATTTCTATACTTTCTAATTGCAGAGTTATCATTTGTCATATAGTGATAGTATATGCCTCTTTCAATAACTACTTTTTCTGAATTTAAAAAAACCTTTATACAAAATATTAAATCTTCCATTAGAGGTATATCTTCGGGGAACCTATAATAGTCGGAATTGATAAATTCTCTATTAATTAAAAGTCTACATGCACTACCCATTATTGTTTGGGAATTACTATCTAAATTCGATGGGCCTATCATATTTGGAATTATTTCCTTCTGTACATCGCATTTAACTAGCGTTTCTTTTTTTATGGGTAAAATTACTGGTATTACTTTTTCATTATTTTCTTTTACATAATTACAAATACATAGATCCGAACTAGATATCTTTATTTTTTTGTACATTTTTTCGTACATATCAGGTTCAACCCAATCATCCGGATCAACAAAACCTACAAATTCTCCCAAAGCTAAATCTATTCCTATATTTCTAGCTGATGAAACTCCACCATTAAGTTTATCAATAACTCTAATTCTAGAATCTTTTTTTTCATAATACTTACAAATTGATATACTATTATCTGTAGACCCATCGTTAACTAATATAATTTCTATTTCTTTTAAAGTTTGTTTTAATAAGCTTTCAATACTTCTTTGCAAGTGTTTTTCGACATTATAAATAGGTACTACTACCGTTACTTTTACCATTAAGAAACTCCCTGTACATAATAATTACTACGAACATTAATATATTTATTATTAAAATAGATGATGTGATGATTCGTATAAAACCTAATTTTTTTAAAAGTACATTATAACTTTCTAAACTTTAACTTCTTCCTGATGTTTGAATTTAAAATAAAATTAAATAATTTCGGATGTATCTGAAATAGTATAATTTTCATAATAAGTTGTTTATCATGAAAATTATTACTTCTCATCATTTTCAGAACTTTTTTATTCAAACCGGGATATTTTCTTTCTATTTCATTATTTAATTGACTAGTATTTTTGTTATCCATATTTTGAAGACAAGAACTATAGTTTACTAGGTAACTTTCAATTAATTTATCATTACCAAAATTATGCGATAAGCTACTGTATTCCTCTCCTTGTGCTAATAAATATTTTGAAATACTTTCCATTGCATGAACTGCATCAAATTTATTAACATTATATGAATTTGAAATTGAATTTTTTCTACTAACATAATAAGATAATGTTTTATTTATAAATAAAACATTATCAGATTTTGCTAGTACCTTAATTGAAAACTCTTGATCTTCTCCACTTTTGCATCCTACAGTATAACTAATTCCATGTTTTTTTAAAAGTTCCTTACTATACACAGCACTGCCTACTGCAATGCTTAATGACTTTTCTAGTGCTATCTTTTCTATTACTTCAATACCTTTTATGACAATAGTTTCATCTGCATAACGTTTGAAATAGTTTAAGGTTTCAACCCCATCACTGTTAACTTTACTGTAACCCCAACATATAACATCTAGTTTTTCATCGGTTTTATCAACATGTGTTTTAATAGTCTGCACTAAATCCTTACTCACATAATCATCACCATCTAAGAAAAAAATATACTCTCCTTTCGATTTTGATATACCAACGTTTCTGGCCTGGCTTACTCCGCAATTTTTTTGAGTTAATACAGAGAAATTACAAAAAGAACAGTCCTTTAAAACACTTAAAGCAACATTATAAGTATTATCCGTCGAACCATCATCTATAACTATAATTTCAAAATCATTATTAGTTTGATTTACCAATGAAATTAAAGTTTCTGTGATTTGACTTTCTAAGTTATATGCAGGAATGATAATACTAATCAACATAAACTATACAACCTTTCATTTCTATAATTATCTCGCACTTTGGTATGCATATAATTACACCCAGAATAGCCCAATAAACCCAACTATAATTTTATATTTTCAAAAAAATATTTAAAAACCATTTTTTTATAGTTCTTCATATATTTTAATTAAACTTTTTTTATATTGTTCCTCATCATTTATTTTTTCAAATTTTTCTTTAGCATTTTTCGACATTTTATCATTTAGATCTTTTTGTGTAATAAGGTTAATAATTGACTGTACCAAAGTATCATCATCATCAGATAGAAAACCTGTTTGATTATTAATTATTAATTCTTTCATTCCATCTGTAGGTGTGGATACTATAGGTACACCTAAAGACATTGCTTCAAGTCCTGCTATCGGTGTCCCTTCAAATCTTGAACAGAACAGCATACATTTAGACTGCATAATAGCCTTATAAGGATAAGATAGTCCTCCCGTAAAGGTCACCCTTTCTAAGACCCCTTCCTTTTTAAATATATTTATCATTTCTTCCTTAAACTCACCTTCACCAATTATTCCAAACCGGACATCTTTTCTTTTTTCTAATACTTTTGAAGCAACTTTAGCAACTCTTTGAGGGTTTTTTTGATTTGATAGTCTACCTAAAAATATAAAATCAAAGTTATATTCATTCGTATCTTTAACAATTAATTTTCCAACCCTATTTGTATGGATAATATTTTGCAATATAGTACTTTTATTCACTATAAATCTTTTATAAGCAAAGTCATTTACGGATCCTTCAGATACTGCTACAATTTTTTTCACCCTAAGTGATGATAGCAGAAATAAGCTAGCTTTTAGCGTTTTCTTCTTCATATTGTCTTGGTTCACATGTAGATGGGAAACAATGGGTAACTTTTTTGTTGCTACTGTTGAAACAAGTGTAGCTTTAACATCATGCGCATGAATTATATCTGGCTTAATTCTACTAATAACTCTTTTCAACTCGCTTACGGTTAATTTATTTAACGGTATATAATTTACTCCACGATCTTTTAGTGCTTTTTTAACCTCACCTTGCAAAGAGCAATAATACATTTCATATTCGCCGTCAAACATCATACAAATATCAGCAGCAACATTTTCTGCGCCGGATAATTTTGCAGTGTTGAGAACATGTAAGATTTTCTTCATTAAATTAACATCCTTTTTTAAGCATTCTCATACTTCAATACACTATTATTTTAGTGTTTACAAAATTAAAAAAACATTAACTCAGCTATATATTTTTTCTGTAAAAGATAGAATATTAACAATTGAAAATTTTTTTATTTTTTCTAAGTTGAAACAACTAAACTTTTTTTTTAATTCATTACTACTAGTTAACTCATTAATATACTTTGCCCAGGCATCTGCATCTCCGGATCTAATTAAAAAACCTCCTTTTTTATTTTCAATAAGATCAGAATTGCCTCTAATATTTGTACATATAACCGGTAATCCGGATGCCATAGACTCCATCAATGCCACAGATAACCCTTCTCTAATTGATGGAAAGACAAATACATCTGAAGCCTTGCATATTTCAGGTATATCTTTCCTTAAGCCTGTTAAATGTATTTGTCTTTCTATACCTAATTTTTCACTTAAATTTATTAAATAATCATTCAGTGGTCCTTCCCCACAAATTATGTAATGTATTTTTTCATTATGTAATTTTGCTATGGCTTCAATTACGATTTCATGATTTTTATTTTTATTTAGCTCTCCTATTGATAGTAAAACCTGAGAATCAACTGGTACACCCAATTCTTTTTTTTTGGTTTCTTTATCAACTACTATATGTTCAAATCTCTCCATATTTAACCCAACACCAGCAATATACTCTGTCTTTTTTGCATTAAATTTATTCTTAGCTGTCTTATAATCTTCTTTATTTATTGTGATTAATGTATCTGTATACCTAGATAAAGCTTTCTCAATTGGATAGTAAATCATCCAACTTTTAATTGGAGCCCCTTTATAAAAATGAAATCCATGAGCTGTGTAAAATACTCTTGTTTGTTTGATATTTTTACATGCTACTCTTACAATTGCAGATGCTATTGGAGTATGTGTATGAATAATATCATATTGTTCTCCTGTCACTATTTTTTTAAGCTCTTTATACGCCTTGTAATTGCCTCTATCGAATGGGCTTCTACTAAAACTTAAATCATATATTTTACATCCATATTCTAATAATAACGGATCAATTTCTCTTTGAATATTACAAGCAACATCTACAGTATGCCCTTTTTCTATTAACATTTTGATATGGGGTATTAAAAATGTATTAATCGTATTTGAAATTGTAGATACATATAAAATTTTCATATCTACACCTACTTCTTTATAATTTTCACTTCATTATATTTCATCATGTACATATCTTGTTCATACTGGCCTATAATTTCCTTATTCTTCTTGCTTTTCAGATTATCAATAATCAATTTTGGTATATTTACCCCACACTCGTATCCATGTGGATATCCCCCTCCAAAGCGAGGATTTACTTCAGATATATAGTATTCATCCCCTACGTTGAAAATATCAATGTCTATTATTCCCTTGAAACCTGCTACTTTAACAAAACTCTTAATTAACTCAAATAGTTTTTCATCTTTGATGGATACTGACTTATCTGTTTCTCCGGCTCTCATTTTAATTTTTTCTTTAGTAAAAATCGCAACCGGCTCATTAGTTATCATATCAATATAGGTATCTGCACCTATCTCAATTCCATCCATAAATTCTTGTATCATTAAATTATCAAATTGTTGGAAAAGAAGTTCAACTTCTTCTTTGGCTGTTACTTTACTAATATTATTACTAGCGCTACCCCTGACTGGCTTTATAAAAACAGGATATTCAATAATTCCAGATTCAACATCTCTGTAAAATACTTCTTTGTCTATGTAACTTCGTACCGTTTTAACATTATTTTTATTCAAAAATTCATAGAAGCGGTATTTATCAAAACACATTTCTACTACATCATAATTAGAAACAATAGGTATTGTTCCAATTGCTAGAAAAGCATCTCTATTTTTGGATAATAAGCTCAATTCAGGATCAATTAAAGATAATATTCCCTTAATGTTATTCTCTTTACAAATACTTAAAATAATATCTAAATATCCTTCGTCACTCATCTTTGGGACAATAAAGTATTTATCTGCATCATAAAGTGCTGGTGCTAGTTTACTAGAATCAGTAGCCATGACCTGTCCTGTATCACCTAGCTCATTTTTAAAATATTGGACAATTTTATTTCTTGTTCCACAACTAAGTATCAAGATGTTCAGTGGTTCAATCATTTTTCTCTACCTCCAAATTATCAAAAAACAGCGGCGTTCCACCAGTATGAATAAATAAAACATTTTTTTGAGTTATTTGATTTTTTTCTATATATTTTTTCATTCCAAAAAAGCCTTTCCCTGTATAGATAGGATCTAGAGGGATACCATCTGTGAATAATACTTCTTCGATTACTGCCATTACTTCGTAATTATAAGAACCATATCCACCTAA
Organism: Jeotgalibaca dankookensis; assembly: GCF_002005405.1. Lineage (NCBI taxonomy): Bacteria > Bacillati > Bacillota > Bacilli > Lactobacillales > Carnobacteriaceae > Jeotgalibaca > Jeotgalibaca dankookensis. Next base: position 243,671 of record NZ_CP019728.1, on the reverse strand, counting down.
TACATACTCATCTATGAAATTTACGGCCTCCAGACCCACAGCTTTTTCCCCTAGCAATTTCAAGTACGAATTAACACTTTCTAACACAACTTTGCTACCATATGGGTTTTTCCTCGCATTACTGATCCCTACTATTTTACTTCGGTTTCCATTTAATAAACTGCCACATATTAGGCCAGCCTGCGTTGTTCCTGTTCCTGATGTGTGAAATATATAATCAAACTTGATATTATTTTCCAATTCAAAAGAAAAAACTTCTTCATATGCTTCTACATAGGCTTTTGTGCCAACATTTCCATGACCGCCACCATGAATAAAATATGGTTTATGACCATCATCCTTAAGCTTTCTTAAAGTGTTTTCTATCGTCTCTTTAACATAAGTTAAGTCACAATTAATAATTTCCGCTCCAAAATAACTAATCATTCTACTATTATACGTAATCTTATTTGTATCATTTGGTGTAATAATAGTGCAATTTATTCCTCTAGAAGCAGCCATATTAGCAATTATTCTGCAATGGTTTGAGGAATCACTTCCATATGTTACAATATAGTTACACTCCTGTTCTTCTATTTCCTTTAAAAAATGAATTGCTTTTCTTACTTTATTCCCACCAAACGAAAATGGTATCAAATCATCCCTCTTAATAAATAGTTCATTACCATTACATTGAGTTCGCATTTTTTGAATAGGTGTTGGACTAATTTCTTTAATCATTATTATTCTCCTGTTTGAAGTGTTCTTCCATGAGCAAACCATATATGAATCTATCTATTTTAACGCCTTCTACAATTAAATCTTCTTTTAATACACCTTCTTTCGAAAAACCAATTGATTCGAATAATTTTTGAGCTAAATTATTTTCTACCTCTGTGTACAAATAAATTTTGTTTAACTTAATTTCTCTATAGCCGATTTCAATTAATAGCTCTGATGCTTTTTTAGCAATCCCTTTGCCTTTGTGTTTAGTATTACCTATCATAATATAATATTCTGCTTTTTTATTTTGATAATCAATATTTAGTAAACCTATTAATCCAATAGGTACCTCGCTGTATGTAATAGTGTAGTCTCTTCTATTGCTTTGATTTTTAGTGGAATTAAACCATAAAAGTGTTTTATCCTCCTCAAGAGGTAAATGGTAATGCAAGTACTTGTTATTCTCACTATCGTTGACCCATTTTACCTTGTATGGAATATCTTCCTTCCTGAATCTTCTAATCCTAACCATATTATCTCCTACTCATTTAAATAAATTTATTTATATATTTTTCGAATCAGTATATATACTCTCTCTTACTAATATTTTCATTATTGTCTTAAAAAGTATTTTCATATCCAACCAGATATTAAATGTATCTACATATTCAATATCTAAAGGAATTCTTTCAGCCCAAGAAACTGAATTTCTCACTGTTACTTGAGCCAAACCAGTTATACCCGGTTTCATAGAAAATCTTCTTCTTTGAAAATCTGTATAGTCATCATAACTGTGCGGATGATGTGGAACGGGCGGTCTTGGTCCTACTAAACTCATCTCACCTCTGATTACATTAAACAACTGAGGTAGTTCATCTAAACTTGTCGCTCTTAAGTATTTTCCAACAATCGTTATACGATCGTCAGCCTCGTTCTTTACAAACAGACCGTTACCTATTTTTTCAGCGTTTAAAACCATAGTTCTAAATTTTAAAATTTTAAAAATCTTCCCATCTTTTCCAAGCCTATCTTGTTTAAACAAGATAGGCCCATTAGACGTAAATTTTATTAATAGTGCAATTATAAACAGTATGGGTGAAATAATAATTAGCCCAAAAAGACCTCCAAACAAATCAATAAATCTTTTTAAAATAAAATTCCATTTTTTCATAAAATAACCACCCTGTTTATTTCCATAATGATTTAATAACTGTACAAACTTTTTCAAGTTCTTCATCCGTTATTTTTGTGTCAGAAGGCAGGCAAATTCCGTTTTCGAATAGGTCCTCACTAACGTTTCCACCTATATAATCATATTCTGCGAAGAATGGTTGGAGGTGCATTGGTTTCCAAACTGGTCGTGATTCAATGTTCTCAGCTTCTAAAGCTTCCATCACATCAATGGGTCTGACACTTCCTCTTAAAGTCATCACACTTAACCAAAAGTTAGGGGTGTTCCAATCATTGACAGGCATAAACTCGACCCCCTCTAAATCACTGAGCTCTCGTTTATAATAATCACAAATATATTTTTTCTTGGCGACTCTTTGGTCCAGTACTTTCAGTTGTCCTCTACCAATCCCGGCTGAAACATTACTCAAGCGATAATTAAAGCCTAATTCACTATGTTGGTAGTGACGAGCAGCATCTCTTGATTGGGTGGACCAGAAACGAACCTTTTGAATGCGTTCCTCATCATCAGATACGAGCATTCCACCACCTGAAGTGGTAATGATTTTGTTTCCATTAAATGAGAATATCCCATAATTTCCGAAGGTCCCGGTGTGTTGCCCTTTATAGTAAGTACCTAACGATTCCGCTGCATCTTCAATGACTGCAACGTCATATTTATCACAGATAGCCATAATTTTATCCATATCTGCGGAAAAGCCATACAAATGTACGACGAGAACTGCTTTTACTTTATCGCCATATTTTTCAAGAGCTTCTTCTAAGGCTTTTGGATCCATATTCCATGTTTCATAATCACTATCTATAAAAACAGGCGTTGCATTCTGATAGATAATTGGATTTGCCGTCGCTGAAAACGTTAAAGTCTGACAAAGGACTATATCTCCTTGGCCAACATTCAAAGCTTTTAGGGCAAGATGAATAGCACTCGTTCCTGAAACCAATGCTGCAGCATATTTCGAATTTACTTTATTTGCTAGTTCTTTTTCGAATTCATTAACATTTGTTCCAAGTGGTGCAATCCAATTGCTATCAAACGCTTCTTTTACATATTCTTTCTCAAATCCTTCATCACTCATATGGGGTGAGGAAAGCCATATTTTTTTATTTTTAATCATATAGCATTCACCTTTCTTTATACAAAAATAACTTTTTATATATTATTAAACATAAATAACAATCTAGACGTAATTTATTCACAAACCAATTACTATAATACCATTAAATAAATAACTAATGTAATAATAAAATGATATTTTACTTAATTCTTACTAATAAAAGACGCTTTTAGTCATATTGTTATTTATTTGCTTAGTATATTAGCATGTGCCAAACAAATGTTTAACGCATACCAGTTAGCATCTTCTAGGTACTATCTAAATAATTATATGAATTACATCCTAACCACTTTTTACATTTTCAAAAAAACGATTACTTCCTGATATGCTCCCTTTATCGTAGACAGAGAAGAAATAAAAAATCTGAATACGTTAAGAGTAATTTATAGCGTTGGTATAAAACATTTAAAATATCTCGTACTCCTACTGGGGGCTACTGACCCTCCCCAACCAGAGATAATGTCTAAGTCAGTAACTGTGTTAGACATATAGTACTCAGACCAATACAATCAACTGTGCCTTGGTAAAGTATTTCTAACTCTTCTCCGAGTTAGTCAATGTTAAACCCCTCTTCATCCGGTTCTGTTTCATCTTCTAAAGGAAACCTTCAGCTCCATGCAGTTGAAGTTCAAATAATCTTAAATCTTTTTCAGCAAACATTGCACTGTACTCTTTATAGCGGCGACAGAAATTAATAGCTTCATGGCTAGGATAGTTATCCCCTTCTTATCTACTCTCTATTCTACCTAATGGAATAAAGCTAGACCTATCAGTAATAACATGAGATTTTTTACTATATTTGCTATAGTTACGTTCTCTCTTGTAGGCAAATCAAATAAGCATGGAATGAGTATGTGCTCACTCCATGCTTATTTAATTCTAACTAATTATCTTCTTTTCGTTTTCCATTGAAGAATACAAACAATCCTGAACCAATTAATAGTAAACCAATTGTAGTAAAGAGAAGCGTATTATCTTCTATACCGGCAAATGGTAAAGTTCCTTCTTTTTCTGGATTCTTCTTTTCAGGTTCAGAAGGTGTGGTACCATCATTTGGCGGTTCTTCTTTGTCAGGTTCTGTAGGAATTGTTGGTGCGTGGTAGGTATTATTAAAGACGAGTTCTTGCGCGTCTTTTATTTTTGCTACCAAGTTTCCCTGACCATCATCGGTTACAGAAATCTGAATAGCATATTCTGTATCATCATATGTAATCCCTTCTTGATTTCCTCTTCCTTCCCGGATCAAGAATGTATAATCCCCTATCTCATCGAAGGTAAGTTCATTAAAGATAATTTGACCATTTGTATTATTCGTTACTGTTTGAAGAAGTTTACCCGCTTCATCCAGTAATTCAAAACTAAATTGCCCATTAACTAGTTTTTGACCGTGAAGGATTTTCTCTGCTTCGAAAACCACGCTGTCTGGTGCTGACTCATAGATATTTTCAAAAACAGCGGATCCTTCTGTATATTCAGCTGCTGCAAGGAGTTGTCCTTCGCCATCATCTACAACCGATACGGTTACTGGGTAAGTCGTCTCGTCATAAGTGATGCCATCTTGACTGCCTTTAACTTCACGGATGATGTAATCGTAACTACCCACTTCTTCAAAGGTTAGAGCTTCAAAAATCACTTGCCCTTGATCATTGTTTTTCTTTGTTTGAAGAATATTTCCTTCTTCATCTAAGAGTTCAAAAGTAAACTGATTATTTTTGAGTTCTTGACCATGAAGGAGTTTTTGAGCTTCTAATATGACACTATCTGGATTTGATTGGTAGGTATTTTCAAATACAGCAGGACCATCTAGGTAATTAACTGTTGCGACGAGTTGGCCTTGGCCGTCATCGTCGACAGAGACCGTAACCCGATAAGTCGCCTCATCATAATTGACCCCACCTTGATCCCCTTTAACTTCACGAATCATGTAGCTATAGCTTCCAACTTTTTCATAAGTCAGTTGATCGAAAATAATTTGACCGTTGGCATTGTTGGTTGTCGTTTGAAGGAGGTGACCTTCTTCATCTACCAATTCAAAAGCAAATTGATTCTTCACAATTTCTTGACCGTGTAGAACTTTTTCTGCTTCAAAAACCACGCTGTCTGGCGCTGACGTATATTTATTTTCAAAAACGACTGGACCATCGGGATAAACAACGGTTGCGACTAACTTACCTTCACCATCGTCACTAACGGAAACATGAACTGGATAAGTTGTTTCATCGTAAGTCATCCCACCTTGGTTACCCTTCACTTCGCGAATGGTGTAATGATAGTTACCCGTTTTTTCGTAGACTAATTGGTCGAAAATCACTTGACCACTAGCCTTATTTGTTGCAGTTTGTAGCACACTGCCCTCTTCATCAAGAAGTTCAAAGCTGAACTGTTTATCTCTCAACTCCTGATCTTTTAAAGTTTTCTCTGCTTCAAGAACGACACTGTCAGGCTCTGCTTGATAGCTATTCTTGAAAACAGCTGGACCGTCTAGGTACGTAACTGAAGTTACTAACTGACCTTGACCATCATCGGTAACTGAAACATTGACGCGATAAGTCTTTTCATCATAAGTCATACCGCCTTGACTACCCTTCACTTCACGAATGGTGTAGCTATAGTCACCAGTTTCTTCATAGGTTCGTTGATTGAAAATGACTTGACCGTTGACATCATTAGTTACGGTTTGAAGAACGTTATCCTTTTCATCTACTAATTCAAAGGTAAACTGACCATTGACCAACTTTTGACCATGCAGAACTTTCTCTGCTTGGAAAACAGCACGATCTGGTGCGGCTACATAGGTATTCTTAAAGGCAGCCGGGCCATCTGGATACGTAACATTTGCGATGAGTTGTCCTTCACCATTATCTACAACGGAGACAATCGCTTGATAAACTGTTTCATCATAAGCCACGCCACCTTGTATCCCTTTAACTTCACGGATAGTATACGAATGGTTACCAACTGTTTGGTAAGTCAATTCATCAAAAATAACTTGCCCATTCTGATTGTTTTCTGCTGTTTGAAGGACAAGTCCTTCTTCATCAATTAATTCAAAAGTGAACTGCCCATTGGCAAGTTTTTGACCTTCTAATCTTTTTGTTGCTTCAATCGTAACTTGATCTGGTTTTGATACGTAAGTATTTTCAAAAACAGCGGGGCCATCTGGATAGGTAACATTTGCGATAAGTTTTCCTTCACCATCATCTACAACGGAGACAATCGCTTGGTAAACCGATTCGTCGTAAGTTACACCACCTTGGCTCCCTTTAACTTCACGAATGAAGTAGTTGTGAACGCCTACTTCTTCATAAGTCATTTCTTCGAAAACAATTTGACCATTCGCATCATTTTTCACTGTCTGAAGAACGGTTTCCTCTTCATCGAGAAGTTCAAAGCTAAACTGGCTATTTCTAATTTTTTGACCTTCTAATACTTTTTCAGCTTCCAACACGATATGATCAGGTGCTGCAGTGTAAGTATTCGTAAAGACTGCGGGACCATCTAAATAATTGAGTGTTGCGACTAATTGACCTTGGCCATCATCAACAACTGATACATTGACTGGATACTTTACTTCGTCGTAAGCCACGCCACCTTGGTTGCCTTTGACTTCACGAATTGTGTAGTTATATTCACCTGTTTTTTCATAGGTAATTTCATCAAAAATCACTTGGCCGTTGGCGTTATTGGTTACAGTTTGAAGAACAGAACCTGCTTGATCCACTAATTCAAAACTAAATTGGCCGTTGACCAATTTTTGACCGTGCAACATTTTTTCTGCTTCAATTACGACGCTGTCAGGTGCTGTGGAATAAGTGTTTGTAAAGACTGCGGGACCTTGTTCGTAGTCAACACGGGCGACTAATTGACCTTGTCCGTCATCCGTAACAATGACACGTGCCGCGTAAGTAGTTGCATCATAAACGACTCCACCTTGGCTCCCTTTGACTTCACGAATCACGTAGTCGTGCGTCCCTATTTTTTGGTAAGTCATCTCTTCAAAAATCACTTGACCATTGGCATTGTTTGAAACAGTCTGTAAAACTTTTCCTTCTTTATCTAAGAGTTCAAAGCTAAATTGACCGGCTCTCAATTCTTGACCTTTTAATACTTTCTCTGCTTCAAGAACTACGCTGTCTGGTGCCGCTGTATAAGTATTGGTAAAGACAGCCGGACCGTCTACCGATACAAGTGTTGATTCTAGTTGACCCTGACCATTATCGGTAATCACAACATGGAAGTTGAATATCCGTCCATCATAGGTCATACCACCTTGGTTGCCCTTAACTTCACGAATCGTGTAGTCAAATTCACCTGTTTGGTCATAAGTTATTTCATCAAAAATCACTTGACCCTCACCGTTATTTTTAACCGTTTGTAAAATCCGTCCTTGATTATCCACGAGTTCAAAGGTGAATTGCCCTGTGACTAGCTCTTGACCTAGGAGTATTTTTTCAGCGGTAAAGACACGTTTGTCTGGTGCCGGCACATAAATATTAGTGAAGACAGCCGGACCATCACTATAATTAACAGTAGCGGTTAGTTGCCCTTGACCATCATCAGTTACCACGACAACCACTTGATAATTGGTCGGATCATAGGTCACGCCACCTTGGCTCCCTTTTACTTCACGAATGGTATAGGTAAATTCACCCGTTTTGTCATAGGTTAATTCATCAAAGATGACTTGACCATTTTCATTATTGTATTTCGTTTGAAGAACATCTCCCTTAGCATCGACTAATTCAAATGCGAATTGATCCGCTACTAATTGTTGTCCTTCGAGAATTTTTTTGGCTTCAATAACTGCCCGATCAGGAGCTGCTTGGTAGTCATTTTTAAAGACTGCCGGTCCATCCGTATACACAGCTTCCGCAATTAATTGCCCTTGACGGTTATCTTGAACAATGACTTTAACTGCGAATTCACGTGTATCGTAGGTCATGCCGCCTTGTTGGCCTTTCACCTCACGGATACGATAATCAAATTCACCTGTTTGATCATAATGCAAGGCATCAAAGATAACTTGGCCATTGCCATTATTTTGAACGGTTTGGAGAACCTCTCCTTGGTCATCTAACAATTCAAAGCTGAATTGCTCAGCGGTTAGTTCTTGACCAGTTAAAATTTTGCTTGCTTCTAAAACTAAGTCACCAGGTGCAGAAGCATATTTATTTGTAAAGCTTGCGGGTCCATCTTGGTAAATGGCTTCTGTCAGTAATTTTCCTTCTCCATCGTCAACGACAGTGACTCGTACACCATAGGTCGCATCATCATAGATCATCCCACCTTGTTCCCCGAGGACTTCTCGAATGGTATAGGTGTAGTCGCCTGGCTTGGTATAAGTTAATTCTTCAAATACCACATGACCATCTGCTTTATTTTGAACAGTTTGAAGAATGTTGCCCTCTTCATCCAGCAATTCAAAGGAGAACTGATTTGCTTCTATCGCTTGACCCTCTAAGCGTTTACGAGCCTCAAGAGTTTGTTTACCTGCTTGAGTTTGGTAAATATTTGTAAAGACTGGTTGCCCATCTGGATAAGTAAAGTCGGTCACCAGAGTTCCCTTCTTGGAGTCAATTGAAACCGTCACATTCACACGGTAGATCGTTTCATCAAAACTCACTCCACCAATTTCTTGCTTTGTTTCAGAAAGGGTATAAGGAATTTCGATACGCCCGTCTTTTTGAAGTGTGGCAACTTGCTCAGCAGTTAATCCAGTCGTAAAGGTAATATCTCCCTTTTTATTATTACGCGCTTGGGCAATCGATTTGCCTGCTGCATCTTTTAACTCAAACAAGAATTCACCATCACGTAAGTCACGCCCAGTTATTTTCTTGTTTGCTTGAATGGTCAGTGCTTCTAGCGGTAAGTTGGTTACGGTTAAGTCTTTTTCTTCTTTTACATAACCTGTTGGTACAAAATCATTTCCCTCTGCATCTACTTCTCTTACAGAGAATGTATATTCTTGACGACTTGGAGAATACAAATCAATTTTGTCCCAAACCACTTGTTCTTTTGCAGATATCCCGTTTAGTTTCTTAATAGGAGCATTTGGTACAGCTTCCACTTTGCCGCCTGGTTCTTGGCGGAAGAGTTTAAACCAAGTGTTTGGATATTTTGTTTGTGCTTTTTTGTCAGCCCAATTTTTTTCTGCTGTGACGGATCCGACTTTGACATTATTAGTAACCGTTAAGATATTTTTCTCTGCAGCTACTTGATTATATGTCTTTGGTTTCCAACTAGAATCGGTGAGAGTTACCGTAAATTCTGTTTTAGATCCTTTGGCATACCCAATCATGAAGTAAATCGGTTGTGTTGAAACCGCATAAGCTTTTGGTGCAGATTCTTCTGTTAGGACGTAACGTCCTGCCCGAATCTCTTCGGATTGGTAGTAACCATTTTGATCTGTTTGGATTGTGCCAAGATTTGTTGTGGAGCCGTTAAATTCTTGTTTGTCTAATTTAAAGGTCACCTCTTCAATGGCTTTTCCTTGACTATCTTGTTTCTTAAGATCGAATTTAACCTTGGTTCCACTCCCACCACCACCGTAAAACCATTGTTGTGAGCGTGTGGTACTTTCTTTCACTTCAATTACTTTTCCTTCTTGACCACCTAGTAAGGAGATTCTATTTGTGACTGTTTGGAACCCAATTAATTCTGGATTCAAACGTGTGGAATAGGTAATTTGGTAGGATTCATTAATCGTACCGTTCCCAATCATTAACTCGAAACTACGGTTGTCGTCGGCAAAGGAAACGGTATAGGCATCTTTTGCTAACACCTTGCCTTTACTATCTTTTACCGTTAATGATTCTTGAATATAAGTATGGCGATCATTTAGTTGGTCTTTTATTTTTGTGTTTTTAATGGTTAATCCCAGCGGGTTAACCTTCACTTGCCAATCAATATTTTCTGTTTCCTCATTTTGGCTACCGGTTTTAGCAGTATTATTATTAGTGCCGTCTTTGAAGTAACGAATCGACGCCGCTGCATTAGCAGATGACTTCAAACTATCATTTTTCGTTTGATTGGTTAGTGTTGTGGCATTGTTGTACTTATCTAATTCTTTCCCATCAAAAGATGGATATTCCAATATTTCTGTATCAAAGGTTACCACGTAGGTATAAGGACCATCTGGTAGTCCAATTTGGAAATCTTGTTTGCTCGTTGTAATCGTTAATCCAGCCGTGACGTCTTTTTTATCATTTTCACGGATAACCTTAATAGAGTTTTCAATTAAAGCTTGGTCTCCTGGAATCGTATCTGCCAAAATCGCATCTACTAAATTGACAAAATGGTTTTTGGAATCTGTATTGGCTCTTATTTGCCACGTAATTAGTGGTTTTTCTGGCTCTTTATTAAGGTTAAGAGCAGCTTTTTCAACTTGAATCTTAGGATTTGGTATTTCCTTAGTTGCTACTTGGTTACCACCTGTATAAGTTATGTTTGCAGTATTTTTTACTGCAGTCATTTCTTCAGTTGGCGACAAGGTGGACGTATAGATTACACGATATGGGACTGCATCAAGTTTGGCTAGCTCAATCGTAAAGACACCATTTGTTGGTCCTTCTAACATATAGGCATCTGCTGGTAGAAGGTTGCCATCTCGGTAAACTTGAATGTTGGAAATAGTTGAACTACCTGGCGAAAGCGTATCAGTTAGTTTAATACCATTCGTAAAGACATGTTTTTTAAGGTTGAAGTCTATGCTCCAATCAATCGTTTTATTCCCATCTGCATCTGTTTTAACATTCCCTGACTTACTTATTCCTGGGTCACGTTTGCTAACAGAGGCGTTTGCTTCTTCCTTGCCACCTTGCCAGGTCAAGAGTGCTTTATTTTTTTGTTCGGTATTTTTTTTATCATCTGCACTGGTTCGATAAACGACTCGGTAAGTAGCATTAGTAGTTTCATTAATTACAATGATGAAACCATTTCCGTCGCTATTTAGTGTGAATTCATAATTGTTATCTTTTTGATTATTTTTGTATACCTCTAGCGAACCATCGATAAATTCATAATTTTCACTTGTAAAGGTATCAGTTATATATGGATTCTCAAGCAAAAGTTTACTTTTATTGAATTCAATAGTCCATTCAATTACTTGTCGTCCTTGTGCTTCTAGTACATATTTACCTGATTTACTAATACCTGCTTTTGGTCCTTTAACTGTTGCATCGATCTTATTTCCTTGCCCAATTGTACCGCCTTCTTTATTTTTGAAGGTCACTTCCGCATGATTAGCCAATTGTGCTTCTTTCATTCCTTCTAATGTATAAGGGGTTCTATAAACGAAGTGATATTCATGTGGTCCGGCTTCAGTTATCGTAAGATCAAACCCACCCTTATCATTATTTTCAATCGTGAAATAACGACTATTAACTTTATTACCATCGCGCTTCAACTCATAAGAACTGGTGTCGGATGCATCAAATGAGAGGTAATCAGAATTAAACTGATCGGTTAACATAATTTCCGAAACATCAACTTTCTCACTATTTATGGTGATAGTCCATTCGATATAAGGATTTCCATTTTTGTCAATTTTCTGATTACCTGATTTTTTAGCATTCGGAATGGTGTTGACTAGAACAGAATCCTCAGCTTCGTTACCTAAATTATCAGAAATTTCATTGGTTATCTCTTCGTTCAAGCCAGCTGCAACACTTGAATCAAAGGTTATTAAGTAGGCTTTACCATTAGCGTCCAAACCAGGGAAGGTCATATTTCCATCTGCATCAACAACCGGCACCAATGCAAGGGGTGTGTCACTTTGTGAAATGATCGTTCCGTCTTTATCGGTTTCAACTTGGTAAATCAAGACACTATCAGCTATGACTTCACCTTTATTTAACTGGTCCGTTAGGGTAACCGTTCCTAAATTTTCTTTACCATAGTTATAAGCGACTTGCCATTTAATAATATCTTTACGATTACTTGGGACATTCCCTTTTTTTGTGATGGTTAGGATGTCACCTGACCAAGTTGCGTTAATACTGTCACTTATTTTGGTTTCCTTACCATCTAAAATAATGCGGGCTTTATTGTTTACTGTTCGTTTACCGCCACCATCGGGACGAATCAAACGCGTTGAATAAGAAATATCATAAGCATTCGATACATTTCCTAGGGCTAATTCGAACCCACTCGCGGTGATGGTTGGAGCAATTTCAACAAGCTCTCTTGATACTTCTTCATTTTTATAATTTCTAATAATTTTGTAAACTTGGAAACTATCCTCAATAATCTCTAGATTTTCTCCTAAATCATCAATAATGGTTGCTGACTGATAAGTCGCACCGCTATCGTTTGCGCGGACAGTCCAATCAAGGTGAGTTGGATTATGAGTGGTCTCCTTTTTACTACCGTCCTCATTGATAGTATAGGGTTTTCCAGCTTCTTTTTTATCCGTTCCTTGGTATTGCTCACGTTTGGGTTTGACAACGACTTGGAAGGTTTCTTCTTCGCCATAAGGAATCTCTATTTCTACCTCTTCTTCTGTTTCAAAAATTGTTTTGTCAAATTCACCGGTTAGAGTAATAAATGCCTCGAAATTATCAAATTCTTCAACACGTTCATTAAAGGTAATGATAACTTGCCCGTTTTCAATAATAAAAGAGGCCACTTCAACACCGTCTTCAATAATGATTGGTTGGCTTCCTTTTGTAGAAGCTAATATAAAATCGGGAAGATCAATAGTGTAGGTATCACCGCTTGAAATGATCAAATCATTGGGCCGTTGTAACTCAAATCTCAATTCAGCACTATTTAATGTATCGACGTCAACTTCTATGTTGCTACCATTAATAATTTCAGTTTTAACACCGTCATTATTAATAAAGCTTAAAAAAACATCGGTTAATAAATTTTGTTTAATAAGTGCAAATACAGTTGGTTGTTCCACTGCTTCTTCTGGAATGATAACTTCTGAAGACTCCGCTTCTACTTCTTTTTCTTTCGACTCTATCTCTTCTGATTCTTCAACTTCCAACTCTATTTCGGATTCCTCTTCTGCTTGGCCCTCATCTACTTCGGGTACATACCCCTTTAAGGTAATGACACCTGCTGCTTGTAAATCCCCTTGACTGTCATCATTAAACAAAACTGATAAGTGTCCCGCTTGTGTCATCTCATAGGTCCCAACAATCAGATTATTCGACGTTAAGACTTCACCCTCTACTTCTTCATAGATAACTTGTTCATCTAACTGCAATTCTTCGGTTTGACCGGTCAGAACCTCTTGACCTTCAATAGACCAAGTAACTTTTGCTTCTAGTTCTCCTGAATAATCAGTTACATTAATCTGGTTACCTGCTTGATCCACGTAATTCACGTTTGAAGATAATATAGAAGAAACTTCTCCCATATCATTTGTAGCCGCCTCTACTACGACTCCTAATGTATTCAAAAATGTTTGCATGAGTAACATAATAACCATCACAACACTAAACTTTCGTTTCATTAATTGACTCCTCCATTTTCTAACTAATAGTTCGGTTTTGGAATATACTTCTTCATGTTATCAATTACGGACAGTAAGTTATAATCATTTTTTGCCTACAGGTATGCACTTCTCAAAATATTTTATATCCCTATTACGATATGTTATTATAATCACAAGAAAATAAATAATGTGATAAGGGATGAATTCATCTATGTTTTCACTAATATCAGATAAAGATAAACGAAAGTTTAAAATTCTAAGCTATTTATTTCAAGCGAATGAACCAGTAACCATTGCTTTTTTAGCAAAGGAAACTTCTTCCTCAGTTCGTACCGTTCAATACGACTTAAATGAATTAAAAATTACCATTAATGATCTTGGTGGAGAAATTAAGTCTTCTCCAAATGGAATTAGCTTAAACCTTCCTTTTCACGTCGGGATGGATTATTTCCAAAGACAACTCTATAAAACATCCCCTGGTTTTAATTTGTTGGAACTCATTTTTTTTAATGAGACCTATTATGACGATGAATTAGCGGAACTCCTCTTTACAAGCTCCGCTACTTTATGCCGGCTGATTGCTAAGGTACGTTTAGCTTTAAATGAATACGGGTTAGACCTCAGCTCCCAACCTTTTAAAGTGGTTGGGAATGAGATGCTTATTCGTAATTTCTATGCGACTTACTTCGCAGAGGCCTATAACATTAATGAATGGCCTTTCCCTGATGTTTCGCGTAAATTTCTTACCAGTTGTATTAACTCCGTCATCGATTACCATGAATTGAGCGATAATCTCTATGAATTTCACAAATTCCGTTTTCGACATGCCGTTGAAATTAGTCGTGCTAAGAAAGGTTATTTTATAGAAGAAGTTTTTATAGAAAGTACTGAAACGAGACAGAGTCAATATTCTGCTTTTATGCTAGAGTCGAAAGAAATAAGTCAACGTTTAAATCTTTCACATGAAGAATTAACGATTTATTTTAGCCAAATCATTAATTGGAAATTCTATTTTTCTTTGCCTTTTTTAAAAGAACGCATCCAATCTAACCCGGTAGCAGCTCGACGTTATCATGACTTTTTAGAAACGATAACATTTTTGACGGAGATATTTCAAATTCCCAAAAGAGATCATACCTATCTCATCTTTGAACTAAATAACATCTTGGAACTTTATTCTTTGTATCCTATCCCAGCCAGTTATCGAAACTTTTTTTTATTCGATTCACAAAGTGCATTTTTACTGACCACTTTCAGAGAAAAGTTCCCAATTTTTTATGAAATTGCTAAAAAAAAATTTATCCATATACTAAAAAAACAGAACCTTTACTTAAATGATGCTATAATCGAAAAATTATTATTTGTTTTTTTATCTAAATGGCCCGACTTATATTATGACCTCAACCTTTCTATTCAATCATTAGATGTGTTAGTTTATAGCCATCAACATACTAGTTACACAAAATTTATTATTGATATTCTGGAATCTAAATTTAATAAGTTTATTTCTTTTAAAAAATTAGAGCATCCTGATATCTGTGCAGCAGATTTATCTCATTTAAATTTCGATATTTTAATTACGAGTGTTAGCTTGAATATAGAGATTCCGCAACCCATTTTCTTTCTCTATCCCTATAATATGACGGGCTCCTTTAATAATTTTGAGAAACTGATTAATGAAGTGAGCCAAATTAAAAAAGAAAACCGAAAACAAAAGATCCTCTCTCAACTATCTAAAAGAAAGGAGTTTCAAATCGAGTGAAAAAAAGGAAACATCTTTCTTTAATACTCATTTTTATTGGTATGGTTTTTTTATTAAAAAATCCGATTCAAACCCATTTGATCAAACAAGTAGCGGTTGCTAATCCAATTGACATATACACGACAGAGATTTTTGAAGAAAATAAGCAACGTTCGGCTCAATTTGACTTTGATCAAACGAGACCAGTAACTTGGGAATCCGTCGTAGAAAGCCACCAAAAACGAACAGACTTACCTGTTATTGGTGGGTTAACGATTCCGTCATTGAAACTGCAACTACCTATTTTGAATGGTTTGGCCGAAGAAAATTTAGTAGCGGGGGCTGGCACGATGACGCCTACACAAGAACTTGGCCAAGCTAATTATTCCCTAGTGAGCCATAACTATGCTAAAACTGGTATCTTGTTTTCGGATTTACAGTATATGTCAGCTGGAGATTTGGTTTATTTAACAGATTTAAAGGATATTTATATCTATCAAGTGGACACTGTTGAAATGGTTAGTCCGGACCGTGTGGATGTGATTGCCGAAGTTCCTGGGGAAAAACTACTGACCTTAATTACCTGTAGCGATGACATTTTAAATCGCTGGGTTTCTCAGGGGCATTTAAAAGAGGTCGTGTCGTTCGAAAACGCATCAGACGATTTATTAGATATTCTTGACGTAGAAAAAGCAGCTGCTCCCTTATCGGAGTAACTGCTTTTTGGTATTTATTTTACTGCTTCTATTTTAATAATCGCATTGCCTGGAATTTGTGGGGGAATCGACATGGTTGTCGGCGCATTTGCTATCAAGGTCACTTCAACTAAATCATCGACTTGTAAATCGGAATAAGCAGATGTGTCTTCCATTAATAAAATGACTTCAGAAAATCCCGCCGCATCTTCGCGGTCAATTGGGTTTAATTCTGAAACTAAGAGACCATTTTCCAAAACTTCCGCAACCATTCCTTGGTATAAAACCTCTTCTTGATTCATGTTGACCGCACTTGATTCCATTTCTGGTGTGTCACTTGTATTCCCACAAGCAGTCAGAAATAATAAGCCCATTAAGGAGAACATTATTCTCTTTTTCATACTCAGCACGCTTCTTTCATCTTTTAGAGTTGGATTCTTGTCTTAACTCTAGTTTAATGAGTTAGGCTGCTTTAATCAACTACTTTGAGATAAAGTTGCTTGCTTTGGTAATCACCAAATAAATGTGGTTGAATATAAAATCCGCGGTACATCCACTCATCTCCGCCTAGTATCATCCCATCATCGGACTGATAACGACGCTTCGGATCCAATCCCAGCAATTTAACCCGTTTATTAGCTTTATTAGCTTGATCTCGAATTTGGAAGTAACTGTAGATGGCTTCGCTCTTATCCGGCGCCACTACAATCCAAGCTGTTTCTTCTTTCTTATTAAAGGGACTTAAAATCCGGTAAAAATCACCAAATTGGATAAGTTTGCGGTGGCTTTTATAAAAAATAATTTGATCTTTAACTTGCTTCTTTTCTGTTTCAGAAAGCGTCGTAATATCCAGTTCATAACCTAAATTCCCAGACATGGCTACGTGTCCGCGCATCTCGAGACTAGTCATGCGGTTCACTTGATGATTAGGTATAGCGGAAACGTGTGCTCCCATGGAAGAAGTCGGCATAATCAAACTGGTTCCGTATTGAATTTCTAAGCGGGATGGCGCATCGGTATTGTCACTAGTCCAGGTTTGTGGCATATAATAGAGCATACCCGGATCAAAACGTCCCCCACCACCCGAACAGCTTTCAAATAAAATATTCGGATAAGTGGTAACCAAATCTTTCATCAATTCATAGAGACCTAACATATAACGGTGGGTATTTTCACCTTTCATGAGTTCAGTCATGTTGCGATTGTAGTCCCATTTTATATAATCAATGGGAACCTCATCCAATATGGCTTTCATCTGATTTAGGATGTTATCCCGAACTTCTTTGCGACTGAAATCTAAAATCAACTGATCCCGTCCGCGAGAAGGCGGTCGATTTGGTGTCTGAATGGCCCAATCGGGGTGCGCCCGGTAGAGCTCACTGTTTTCCGAAATCATTTCCGGTTCAAACCAAAGACCAAATTTCATGCCTTTTTCATGAATAGCCTGACTCAAAGCTTTTAAACCATTGGGTAATTTTGGTGCATTCACAAACCAATCTCCTAGCGAAGAGTCATCGTTATTACGCTCTCCAAACCAGCCATCATCCAGAACAAAGAGCTCTACTCCTACCTCAGCTGCCTGATCTGCCATGGCTAATATTTTCTCTTCCGTAAAATCAAAGTAGGTTCCTTCCCAGTTATTAATTAGAACCGGACGTTCTTGGTATTGGTGTTGGCCACGAATCAAATGATCTTGGTAAAGACGATGGAACTGGTGTGACATATTATTTAAGCCTTGATCACTATAGACCATCACCACTTCTGGTGTTTGGAAGGTTTCTTGAGGGTGCAGTGTCCACTCGAAATGCTCAGGGTTGATTCCCATTTGAACACGCGTTTGAGCATAGGTGTCCACTTCCACGTGCGCTACAAATTCGCCGCTGTAAACGAAATGGAAGGCATAGACCTCGCCCGCTTCTTCTCTTGTGTCTGGTCTAGCTAGAGCTAAGAAAGGTTGATAAGTATGGCTCGTCGTACCACGCTTACTATCGATTTTATGGATTCCGCGCACAAGGGGTGAGCGCACAATTTCTCGTTCTCTCGCCCAAGCACCAGGTAATTGAATCAGCTCAAAATCCGACTCATCAAAGTCTACATTCATACTTAATACACGGTCCAGACGAAGCGGTGCTTGACTGGTGTTGGTGAAAACGACCGAACGTGTGATGACTGAAAGGTTTTGGAAAATGGTATAGGATAAGATCACTTCCATCCCAGTTATTGAATCGTTTAGGGTAAGTTCTAGTGTTTCGGCTTGCCCGGGATCGGTCACATAGGTGTGCGGTAAACCGGCCAATTCTTTTTTCCCTGGGATGATTTGGTAACTTTTATAGATAAGTTGATTGGCACGGTAGCCATCTTTATCGGTATAAGTATAAGCTGCTTCCCGATGGTCACCGGTGTCCGTCCCGGGAAATTCTTGTAAAAGGGTTCCTAAAGAAAAAGGTTGAACTGTTTTTTCATTGGGATTGGCATAAAAAGACGGACTTTCTTGTTGGTAATCGGGTTCTGAATGGATATTTTCTAACTTCTTCCCCCAATAATGATGGGTTAAATAACGCCCTTCCTTTAGACCAATAACGTAGCTCATCTGGTCATTTTGTAGATGAAAGGTTTGGGTGTTTTCTGAATAGACAATTGCCACAATGATGCCTCATTTCATATTTTTTTTGCATACGCTTACAACGGTTTCGAGTAAAGAGCAAGGTTCTTTTTAAATCAGAACCTTGCCTTTTTAACGCGATAAATAAAAGTCTTTGAGTGTCTCTTGATCTTCTCGCTTAATAAACTTCAGACCAATGGTTTCAGAACCTAATCCGGTTTTTAAGGTGAGTCGACTGTGACCTAATTTCTTATTGTAGAGCCACTTACTGGCATGATTGGAAAAGGCTTGAATTTTTGGGCGTTCGATAAAGGTTTGCACCTTAGTTAAGGCTTGGTAGTTTTGAATGCATACCCTTGTTTGGGTCTGGATAGCGTAACCTTGGTAACGATAATCGAGCCAAGAGTAAAAAAATAAAAAACCAATCCAGAGAACTAGTGCTATTCCAACAAAGGGATTCCATATAAATCCTGCCACCAAGACCGGTAGCCATAACAAGTGCCAGCGCCAGAAATACCAAATCGAAGAATAAGAAGCGAAGGTCATTTCTGGTTCATGAATCTCCCACTCGGGAATGAGACGCGCCAAGGTGGGATAGAGCAGCTGATCCGGCACAATCGGTAAAATATATAACTTTTTAGGAACATTATTTTCTCCTGTGGTTTCTTGTCCTCCGGCTAAAATAATTTCTACCGATGAAATTTTAAAGAGTTTGCGTAAGACTTGTTGGCGAATGCGGATGCCTTGAATTTTGTTGGTAGGAATTTTTTGAACCTTCCGTTCGAAGAGCCCACTTTCAATCGTTAGCGTCTGATTGGTTCGTGAAACCGTAAAATTATAAAATTGAATAAAGTTCTTTGCTAAAGAAATCAAAATCAATAAGATTAATAGGACAAAGGCCGCACCTAAAAAGACAATCCAACCTAAGCGGTAGAGATTTTCAGCCGTAGTAGTTACCCTTGTAAACCAAGAATCAGGAATCATCTCCGTCGCAAAGGCTACTAGAGCGGCTAGACTCGCTAAAATACTTAAATCGGTTATCCCATATAAAACAATCTGTCCATCTGTAACACGATAGCGATTGGTGGATTCTTGACCCGTTGTGTCTACTTCTTGGTCGCTTTCTCCTTGCCCTCTCCCATAACGGAAATTTTCCAAAGTTTCAAGAACCCCAGCATCCACTGCGGGCAAGCTCCCCTCCGCAGTCGCTTTATTTCCCCCTGCTGTTTCAATCAAAATCTGAATGAGATTGAAGGGTTTAAGGAAAAACCATTGGCGCTGTTTAATCGTTTGAATGCGTTCATAGGGAATATCGGTTTCTTTTTTTCGAAAGACACCATGATAAATCACAATTTTATCCGCGTTGATGGTGTAAGAGCGGGTTTTGTAGCGAATCATGGCTAAGACAAAAGAAAAAATAAAGATAACTAAGAGCGTAATCATACCGAATCTTTCTTTAATTCCACCGTTAATAATAATAATTACGATATAAAAGAGCCAGGCACGCAGTAACTGAAGCCAATAAATAGCGATGGCCATGGGATGGAAGTGTTGACGTTCAGACATCTTCTTTCGCCACCTTCACTAAAGCAACAATTTGTTCCCGCAAGGTCATTGCTTCATCTATCTTTAACCCAGCAATTCGATGACTCGTTGCCGCGGTATGGATAACAATTTCCATCAAACCTTCCTTCCGCAAAAAGGGCCCTTGTTCGGTTTCCACATGTTGAATCCGGTTCATGGGAACATAAGTAATAGAACGGAAAATAAAACCTTTTTGAAAGGCCAAATCTTCTGGTGTCACCTCAAAGCGGTAATAGTGGTAGCGGTAAGGAACCAGTGCTAAAGATATTGCCAGTCCAATCGCAACGAGTCCAAAATAACCGACAATCAACCAAAACCAAAGACCTTCTAGTGCATCCAACCACACTAAAAAACCAGTAAAAGCAATGCCAATTAAAATAAAAGTCATTGTTGTTAAAAGAGCTGTTTTACGCCAGACCGACTGAATCGTCTCCGGCATTTGCTTAGGTAGTAAGGGGTATTCCATTATTTTCCTCCTTCGTTATCTGTTTCACTTGCTTAACAATACCAAAAGTCAGGGATTAGTAGCAAGGGTTTTTAGTTGTCTATCTCCTAGTAAACCAATAAAATGAATTCAGAACTAACTAAGAAAGAGGAGATATTATGGGACTATTTGATAATGTAAGTAATCTAGTGAGTTTATTTGTAGATGATAAAAAAACACCAGAAACGAAAAACCTGGCTAATCGTGCTGATGTGAGTTCATTTGACTTTGGAAAAGTCGCTTCGCTAGGACTACCAGCTATATTAAAAGGGATTCAACGTAACTCGCAAGATGAAGCGGGGTTAGACTCATTGAATAATGCCTTAGACCAACATCAAGATGTACAAAAATATCAATCGGTTGAAGAACTGTCGCAAAACGTTGATCCACAAGAAGGCGACAAGATTCTGGGTCATGTTTTTAAGGATAAAGACTCAATTATTGATCGAATTGCGGATTCAGTCGGCATGTCACCAGCTGCCGTTAAACGGGTATTAGTCTTATTAGCGCCAGTTGTCTTGAAATACCTTGCTGACCAAAAAAAGAGTAAAAACTTAGACAAGCAACAGCTTCAAAAAGAAACATCCAGTATTGCCGATTCGGTTACCCAAACGATGGCTGATTCGAGTCATGGTGGTATTTTAAAATCTTTGTTAGGTGGTTTAAGCTCTCCTGATTAAAAAAAATGACTCAGACCGCAAGACCGGCATTTTAGATGATGTCTTTAATAAATTATTCTAAGCCTATTTCAGGTATACTAATAGATAATCATTAAAGGAGGAATGTAGAATGGTAAGAAAAGTCTATAACGCAGAAGGTGTCGCAGCATCAGGTCCTTACTCTCACGCTGTGGATGCAGGGGAATTTGTTTATTTTTCAGGACAAACCGCTATGAACACCATTGACGGTCCCGATTTGACCGGTAATATCGCTGCTCAAACGGAACAATGTTTTAATAATTTATTTAAGGTGATGGCAGAAGCGGATGTCACTTCGGAAGATGTGGTTAAAGTAAATGTTTATTTAACAACTATGAAGAACTTTGATGCAATGAATGAAGTTTATAAAACACTCTTTCAAGCACCTTATCCGGCACGCACCTGTGTAGCAGTTTTAGAGTTGCCACTAGGCGCTGAAGTTGAAATTGAAATTGTCGCTAAGAAGTGATTTTTTGGATGAGAAAGTTTGGTGAGAAATAGTGGAAAAAAAGACGGCCAAAGAGCGGCTTGAATATATGAAGCCCAAACCTGAAAACGAATCTCCTAAACGAACGTGGCTTTATATCTTTATAGGAATCGTGCTTATTTTTGGGTTGACCTATCTTTTCCAAGAATTCAACGATGCACCAAGTGAAACGATTGATCCAAGTAGCTTTCAGCAATTAGATAACGAAGTCCAAGAGATGAAAGAAACGATTTTAGAACTTGAACAACGAGTCGAAGATTTAGAAGCATAAAAGCCCAGCAGAAAATTCTGCTGGACTTTTTTTTACTTTAATGAAATAATTAGGTGGATTTGGTTCCGTAGCTCAGTGGATAGAGCACTCGTTTCCTAAACGAGGTGTCGGAGGTTCAATCCCTCTCGGGACCGTAACGAGGAAAAGAGTCTGCAGCAAAGGCTGCAGACTCTTTTTTTATAAAAAGCACCGGTAGGGAACGATTTTAACACTTATGAAAGAGGTTAAGCTAACTTGCGAGGAACATCTATTCATTTGAAAAAGCAAGGTGTTCCACTACTCGGTTACTACCGGTTTTATGTCTTTCTGTTGTCTTTCTATTTTAAGCTATTTTTCAAGTTCTTACAAATAAGACGTTTTATGAAAATGTTAGTTTAATTGTTATTAATATGAGTCAATTGGCTATCAATTAATTGAAAACCCTTTGTTATATGCAATCGATTTTACGATTATTAAAAAATAATGAGAATAAAACTATTCATATATTAGCTACTTAATAAAAATGTTGTCAACATAATAGCTGAATTTCTGTCTATTCCGCTTGATAAGCTACTTTTCCATCCAAATAAGTCGCTTCTAGGTTCAACTTGTCATCCAGAACAATAAAATCAGCTGAATAGTCCGCTTTAATTTGACCACAACGATCGTCAATCCCTACACTCTTAGCTGGAACAATACTTGCCATTTGAATGGCTTCTTCTGGCGTAGCGATTCCCCACTCTACAACATTACGAACGGCATCGATTAATTCCAAGACACTACCTGCTAAACTACCGTTTGATTTCAAACGGGCTGCACCATCTTTAATGGTTACTTCAAATTCTCCTAGCATGGAGTCGCCTTCGCCTAAGCCACCACCACGCATACAATCAGTTACGAACATGGTTTTATCGCGTCCATGCGCATCCATAACAATTCCTGCAGAAACAGGATGAACGTGGTGACCGTCACAAATAAGTTCTGAAAAAGCGTCTTTCAAACTCATCGCTGCCCCTACTACTCCTGGTTCGCGGTGGTGAAGTCCACGCATACCGTTAAAGGTATGGACAAAAATATTCGCGCCATGATCAACCGCTTCCTTACATTGATCGTAAGTTGCATCGGTATGAGCAATAGCTGTATAAATATCATTTTCTTTCGCATATTCAATAAACTCTACTGCACCATCTCGTTCTGGTGCCAGAGCAATTTTCTTCACATACCCTTGTGCTAGTTCTTGCCACTTAGCCAACTTATCAATTGCTGGATCTCCCATATATTTAGGGTTTTGTGCACCTTTGTAGGTCTCACTGAAGAACGGCCCTTCCAAGAAAATCCCTTGAATTTTAGCCCCTTTAATTTGTTCCGCATGCTCACCAATTGTTTGGCACACATCATTCAATTCTTGCGTTGAGGCTGTTAAGGTTGTTGGTAAGAAAGAGGTAACGCCCCCTTGCAAGATCCCTTCTGCGATAACATTCAAGCCTTCAACATCATTATCCATGACATCGTGCCCTTTAAAACCGTGGATATGCGTATCAACAAGCCCCGGTGCAATTTGTTTGCCGGTGTAATCGATGATATCGCCTTCTGGTTTTTCATTGGTAAAAGCTCCGAATTTTCCATCTTTAATTTCTAAATAACCTGGTCCTTGGACCCCTTCTGGTAGGTAAAAAAGATCTGCATAAATAAATTTTTTCAACTATTTCGCCTTCTTTTCTTTGATATATCTCCATTTTATATCAAATTGCCTTAATATTAAAGGGAATTGACATAGAAAAAGCTGAGACAAAAGTCTCAGCCGGAAATGGTTATAAAATTGTGTCGCCTTCGCCGTAAGTTGAACGACCGGCTTCGATAATCGTTTGATTGGAGCTATCTCCGTTATAGATAGAGTTCTTCACTAAAACGTAATCACACTTACGAATAGCCGCAACATCTTTACCACCTGCATAAGAAATGGATGACTGTAGGTCTTGTTGCATTTCAGTTAAAGTATCCATCAAAGGACCATGGTAAGGCGTTAAAATGCGTTTACCTTCGACGTTTTTACGTTCGCCTTTTTGATATTCAGAGGCACTACCGAAGTATTCTTTATATTTTTGCCCGTTGATTTCTTTAATGCCACCTGGTGATTCATCGTGACCGGCAAAGAGTGAACCAATCATAACCATGCTAGCACCGAAACGAACCGATTTTGCAATGTCACCGTTTGTTCGAACACCACCGTCCGCAATCATTGGTTTTCGAGCTGCCTTTGAACACCAGCTAACTGCTGACAGTTGCCAGCCACCGGTACCAAAACCGGTTTTAATTTTAGTGGTACATACTTTACCAGGGCCAATTCCAACTTTTGTGGCATCTGCTCCGGCATTTTCAAGTTCACGAACACCTTCTGGGGTACCAACATTACCGGCAATCAAGAAAGTTTCGGGCATAATTTCTTTTACGTGTTTAATCATTTTAATGACTTGATCCGAATGGCCATGTGCCACATCAATCGTTGTGTATTCAGGAATCGCATTCTTTTCTACTAATTCACGAACAAAATCAAATTCCGTTTCCTTAATACCTAAACTAATGGAAGCAAATAAATCTTTTTCGTGCATGCTTTGTATAAATGGCAGACGTGCCGCCTCATCAAAACGATGCATAATATAGAAGTAACCATTGGCAGCGAGTTGCTCAGCTAAGGATTCATCGAGAATCGTTTGCATATTTGCTGGAACGATGGGCATCTTAAAACGACGTCCACCAAATTCTACTGAGGTGTCGCATTCTGAACGGCTCTGTACAATACTCTTATTGGGTATTAACTGAACGTCTTCGTAATCAAATATTTTCATTTTTTATTAAATTCCTTTCTGTTAGTGCACCTTTTTGGCTTTACACAGACACAAGAAGCGAACATTAAAGCTTGGATAAGCTTTAATGTTTTGCTCCCTTAAGTATATTACACCTTAAGAAAATATTTGTCAAAGGATGCGTTCGGTCTTTTATTTAGTAAATGTTTACTAAATAAATATTTTTTATGATTGAGTAGTCAACTGAAAAGGTTTACAATAGAAGAAAATGAAGGAGTGATTAATTTGGATCATTTATACCAAACATTTAAAGATATTTTTTTCCTAGAAGCAACGGATACCTTTTTCTCACCAGGACGGATTAACTTGATTGGGGAACATACAGATTATAATGGCGGACACGTTTTCCCGGCAACGATTACGTTAGGAACCTATGCTTTGGTCGCAAAAAACGGCAATCAGACCTTGCGTTTATTTTCAACTAACTTTCCAGAAACGGGAATTTTAGTAGTTGATTTGGATGACTTAGAATACCGTAAAGAAGATAGCTGGGGGAATTATGTCAAAGGAATGGCCAAGTATTTAAAAGAAGCAGGATATAAATTGGACGTGGGCTTAGATATTTTAATTGAGGGTAATATTCCTAATGCTTCTGGTCTTTCCTCTTCTGCTTCTTTGGAATTATTAGCCGGAATTATTTTTGAAAAAATGGCTGGTTTGGATATTGAACGGTTAGAACTCGTCAAATTGGGTAAAAAAGTAGAAAATGACTACTTCGGTTTAAACAGCGGGATCATGGACCAATTTGCAATTGGGATGGGCGAAAAGGATCATGCACTGATGTTAGATACGAATACGTTGGAATACGAAAAAATTCCCGTTGAATTAGGCGATCGGGTCATTGTCATTATGAATACAAAAAAACGGCGCGAACTGGTCGACTCAAAATACAATGAGCGCCTATCTGAGTGCCAACAAGCGTTGAAGGAGCTACAGACAGAGCTTGATATCGAATCGCTTGGCGAATTGGATGAGGCTACCTTTGAGGCTCATACAGACCTTCTTTCCAATGAGACCTTGGTGCGTCGTGCGCGTCATGCCGTTACAGAAAACCAGCGAACTTTGGTTGCGGCTGAGAAATTAAAGGCTGGGGAACTGGAAGCGTTTGGTAAATTGATGAATGCATCGCACGTTTCTTTGCGAGATGATTATGAAGTGAGTGGCGTGGAATTGGATACCTTAGTGGAAAAGGCTTGGCAAGAAGATGGCGTCCTTGGTGCACGCATGACAGGTGCTGGCTTTGGGGGATGTGCTATTGCTATTGTGGATAAAGATAAAACCGATGATTTTATTCAATCAGTTGGTGATCACTATCAGGAAGTTATCGGCTATCCAGCTGAATTTTATATTGCAGAAATTGGAAACGGAGCACGTGCTCTATGATGGCGCGTGTCGAGCAGGCAATTGTTGATTTGCTAACCTTTGGATTAGAAAAAGGTTATATTGACCCACTGGACCTTATTTTAAAACAAAACCAACTGTTGGATTTATTAGGAAAAGATAGTTTAGAAATAGGTATAGCCCCTACTTATCCTCTACCAGAAGCCAAGACTCTTTTACCACTTTTCTTAGATTATGCTGTTTCTCAGGAATTGGTTGATGACAGTGTGGCTGACCGTGCGATTTTTAGTGCTAAGATAATGGCGATTATTACGCCCGACCCTTCGGTTATAAACCGTGAATTCTGGTTGCACTATCAAACGGATCCCATTGATGCAACGGACTATTTTTATCAACTGAGTCAGGACAATGATTATATTCAAACAGAGGCGATTGCCAAAAATATTGCCTTTAACTATCAATCGGATTATGGAAACTTAGAAGTTACGATTAACCTTTCTAAACCGGAAAAAGATCCGAAAGCTATTGCAGCTGCTTTGATGGCTAAGGAGAGCTCCTACCCTCTTTGCCAGTTGTGTTTAGAAAACGAGGGATATGCGGGTACCTTAACGCATCCAGCTCGTTTTAACCATCGGATTGTTCGTTTTCCGATGTTAGGTGAAACGTGGGGATTCCAATATTCTCCTTATGCTTATTATGAGGAACATTGTATTTTCCTAGCCTCTAAGCACCGCCCGATGCAGATTGAGAAGAAAACCTTTGAAAATTTATTTGGGATTGTTGATCAGTTCCCACATTATTTTGTGGGATCGAATGCGGACTTGCCGATTGTCGGGGGCTCTATTTTGTCCCACGACCACTATCAAGGTGGTAGACATACTTTTGCAATGGAAAAAGCTGATATCCTTTTTAATTTTGAAGTTACGGGGTTTGAAACGGTTTCCTTTGGGATTGTAAATTGGCCGATGTCGGTCATCCGTATTCAAAGTGACGATAAGGAGGCTTTAACAGAGGCCGCCGTCCATATTTTAGAAAAATGGCGCGGTTATAGCGATGCGTCCGTGTCGATTGAGGCGTTTTCGGATGGGAAACCACATAATACGGTGACTCCTATTGCTCGCCGCCAAGGAGCAGCATTTGTTTGCGATATTGTTTTGCGTAATAATCGAACGACCGCAGAATATCCAGATGGTATTTTCCACCCGCATCAAGATGTTCAACATATTAAAAAGGAAAATATTGGTTTGATTGAAGTAATGGGTTTAGCTATTTTACCGCCTCGTTTGAAGGATGAATTAATCGAAGTCAAGAAGTATTTGGCAGGCCGACCTCATGAAATAGCTAGTATTCACCAACCGTGGGCCGATACAATTACTGTCACTGATGAGGATTACCAAGGAACTGTTGAAAAAGCAGTTGGACAAGTCTTCCAACGCGTTTTAGAAGATGCCGGGGTTTACAAAATGACCGAGCAAGGATTGAGTGCCTTTAAACGATTTGTGGATTCTTTGTAAAAGTGGTCATTATATTGGTTTAATTCCCACTTTCGCATATTTAGCTTGGCCTAATGTGGTCATTATCGCAATTTAATGACCACTTTCAACTTTTTAAAAGTATTAAAGTGGGAAAAAAACGTATCTTCGCTCAGGAAGATACGTTTTTGAATACAAAAAATTTGCTAAATACATAATTTAAGACGAAAACTAGAATCTGGGTTAAGATTTTGGCGAGACTAGTGTCACTTTTAAAGATGCCAATTAAAATCCACATACTCATCATATCTAATAAACCAGAAAAAAGTCGAAATCCCACAAAACGAATCAGTTCGTCTATATGTTCCTTTTTAGTTTCGCTAATTGATTGGAAAACAAATCTTTTATTCGTATAAAAGGCAAAAAGAATCGCAACCACAATGGCAATAGCGTTAGCCATTAAATACGGAAGCATCTTTTCTAGTAAAAAGAAAACAACTATATTTACTAGCGTCGTCAGCACTCCAAATAGCAAATATTGGATGGCTTGGCGATATTTATGGTACCACTGATTCATCTTTATAGAACCTTTTCTAAAAAGACAGCAATCCCATCTTCATCATTCGATAGTGTGACTGCGTCGGCAACGTCCAAAATTTCCTGCATGGCGTTCCCCATGGCCACACCGGTGCCGGCGTATTCAATAATGGAGCGATCGTTTTGCGCATCACCAAATGAAATAATTTGTTGAGGGTGTATATCTTGTGCTTGTAAAACGGTATTTAAGGCAAAGGCCTTATTAATATTTTTGTCGGTCAACTCATAATAAAATGGTGTTGAAAAAGCACCTGTTGTTGTCGCCGCAAACGGTTGGTGAATATCTTTATAAACCGTTTGTAAATATTCTGGGTCACCCGCCATTAAAATTTTATTTTGAGGGCGGTCGACAAATGCTGCTAAATCAGCTGCCTCAGCTAATTGAAAGCGACACATACGCGCTTCATATTCGATAATATTAGTGGTGTTACCTGCTGGATAGTTTATTTCATTGGCGTATACATCTTCTACATACATATGTGTATCGCCGTAAATCATAGGGATGACATCAAATGTTTTAACGTGTTCTAAAATTGCTTGACTGGTTTCAGTTGAAAGTGTTTGGTTGAATAAAACTTCCTTTGTTTGACAATCGGTTACCCGCGCACCATTGAAGGAAACTAAGTAACCATTATGTTTATCGAGCTGTAATTCTTCAGCGAGGTGCCACATCCCTCGAGTTGGACGACCAGAAGCTAGAATGATTTTGATTCCTTGTTCTTGGGCCGCTAAGAGTGCCGTCTTTGTTTTTTCACTAATCACTTTTTTTGATGTCAACAGTGTGCCATCAATATCGAGTACAATTGCTTCTATATTCATTTACATCCTCCATCTTTAATTTTTGTCATCAAAAAAGTCTGACTTGTGCGCACACAAATCAGACTCGAAAGAATCCTATAGTGCTGCTGATCCGCCATCAATGGATATAACGGCACCATGAATATAAGACGCTTGTTCACTTAGTAAGAAAACAACAACGTCCGCAACTTCATGCGGCTGTCCGAGTCGGCCCATAGGAACCGCATCAGCCATAGCTGCAATTGCATCAGCTGGAAATGCTTTGACCATTGGTGTTTCATTGGTTCCCGGCGCAATCGCATTGATTCGGATATTATCTCTTCCGTATTCGCCGGCAATCGTTTTTGTTAAGCCCACAATCGCGTGTTTCGTTGCTGAATAAACACCTAATGTTGGCATTCCCACAACGCCACCTAATGAGGCTGTATTCACAACGGAACCTCCACCTGTTTTGAGCATTTCATTGACCACATACTTGAGGCCGTAAAATGCCCCTTTCAAGTTAACATTTACAATCGCTTCAAATTCGTCTTCAGAACATTCTAACGTGCGCACACCTGAACCTGAAATACCGGCATTATTGAAAAATAAATCGATTTTTCCAAAGGCCTCGATTGTTTTGGCTACGTAATTTTTCACTTGGTCCAGGTTGCTGACGTCTGCTTTTACAAAAATTGCTTGTGCACCTTCTTTTTCGCAAAGCTCAACAGTTTTAAGACCATTTTCGTCTGAAATATCAACAACACAAATATTGACACCTTGCTGGGCAAGTTTAATGGCTGTTTCTTGTCCAAAGCCACTTCCGCCACCAGTAATAATCGCTGTTTTACCCTTCATTACGATCCGCTCCTTTTTTATGATTCATTCGCTTTATTGTATCATAAGTCATTTTTTAAGTGAACATGGGCGCTTTTTGTCCGTTTTAATTCTATTTTTTTAAATTTTTTCTGTAATTTTTTATGACTAATCTTGCCAAAATAATTTCCTTGGTCGGTAACAACAATTAATACTTCTTTTTCTAAATCTGCTGTCAGCGCTAAGACTTCGTTTAATCGCAGCTCTTTATCAACTAAAACCATTTCCCTATTTGCTAGAAGATGGATGGGTTTATTTTGATAGAAATCCTTATGTGCCATCTTCTCTATTAATTGTGCTTTATCAACAATGCCAACTGGAATCTGGTTTTTAATCAGGCATATTTTATTGATACCCGGATTAGCCGCTAACCATTCGTAAACCTCTACCATGGGCTGATCATAAGGAACCGCACCACCTAAGTTGCAGAGATACTTAACAGGAGGATAGAAACTAGTCATTTGAGCTTGCTTTTTTAACTCGGTATGAATACCTTTAATCGCTGCGACCAGATTCTCATCAATAGGCGCAATGGTTTCCGCAGGTCGTTGGATAAAGTAGCCCTGTGCATAATCAATACCTAATTCAACCAAGACTTTTAGCTCTTCGTAGCTTTCAATTCCTTCCGCAATAATTTTCGTATGAGAAGCTTTCGAAAAAGCTACCATTCCTTTTAGGAGGGCTTTTTTGATATCTTCTTTGTGAATATTTTGAATCAGTCCACGGTCAACTTTGACAAAGTCGGGCTGTAAATCTTTAATCCGTGTCAAACCTGAAAAAGCCGAACCAATGTCATCTAGAGCTAATTGAAAACCTTTATCGCGGTAATAGAGAACTTTATTTTCAAAACTATTTGAATCTTCTATTACGCGTCTTTCTGTTATTTCAAGGATGAGCTGATGAGACTCAATCCCGTAATGACTAAGATTCTCTTGGTTAATTTCCTCTTTTAAAGCATCTTGGCTAATGACCCCCGGACAGACATTGATGAATAATTTTATTTGCGGAGACAAATTCATGAAAGTATAGGCACTCTCCATAGTTTTTTCTCTGCAAAGCGCCTCTAATTCCCAGTTTTTATTGTGAATTTTTGCTGACGAAAAAAGCTCTTCCATATCAGCAATTTGATTATGACCTGTGGTTCTGCTTAAAGCTTCATAGCCATAAACGCTTCCATCTTTAAGGGAAATAATGGGCTGGAAAACAGGCTTTATTTGTTTGTTACGAATAATTTCTTCTAAAGATTCTATTTGAATCATCATGCTCTTAGCTCCTGCTTTGTCTATCTTATAATCATGTAACGGAATACTCCTTAATTATACAGTATTCTTTCCTCTACCGCATCCAAATAAAAACTCCTGAAAGAAAATTTCTCTTTCAGGAGTTTTTTAATTATTTTTCTAAGGCACCTTGGTAAGCAGAAGTTCCACCCATAACGTTAGTGACGTCATAGCCTTGTTCTGCTAAAAAGCGGCTAGCAGTTGCTGATCGTCCACCGGTCTGGCAAATAAGGTAGTAATCAGTATCTTTATCAAGTTCTTGATAGTTTTCACTTAAGCTACTCAAAGGCATGTTAATCGCATTGGGAACATGTCCACGCGCATACTCTTCCTTCTCTCTCACATCAATAATTGGTAATTTTTCTTTTTTTGAAGCCTGGTAAAATTCAGCAACTCCGATTGAATTATACATATTCGATTTCCTCTCCTCTTACTGTTTTGTATAGTGAAAATGCGCCGTCTAGGTTTTCAACGTTAAAGCCCGCTTGTTTTAATTGGCGCTCAGCAATATAGCTTCGTAGTCCCGAGTGGCAACTCACAATGTAAGCTTGTTCTGGATCCAATTCATCCATACGGTCGCGTAATTCATTTAAAGGGATATTAAGTGCATCTTTGAAACGACCATTTGAGGCGAGTTCGCTTTCGTTACGAACGTCTAAAATGACTTTACCCTTAGCAACTTCATCTTTCAAGTCATACCATTGGATGGAATCACTTAATCCTTCCACTACGTTCATAGCTGCGTAACCAATCATATTGACTGGATCCTTAGCTGCTCCAAATGGTGGTGCATAGGTAAATTCAAGTTCTGGTAAATCAAAAATAGTTAATCCACCTTTAATAGCTGTAGCCAGAATATCAATCCGTTTGTCGATTCCTTTTTGACCAATTCCTTGTGCGCCATAAATGTCACCTGTAGTTGGATTGAATACCAGTTTCAAGTTTACATCAGTTGCTCCCGGGTAATAGCCGGCATGGTCTTTACCAGATGTGTGAATCACGTCTACTTCTAAACCAGCTTGACGTGCTTGACGCTCACTCAATCCAGTTGAAGCAGCGGTTAGATCAAAAACGCGTACAATGGCTGTTCCGATACTACCTTTATTTGTACGGTCCAATCCAGCAATCACGTCAGCTACTTGGCGACCTTGACGGTTAGCAGGAGACGCTAATGAAATAAGTGCATCTTCTCCGGTAATTTGTTGTTTCACCACAATTGCATCCCCAACGGCATAAATATTTGGGTCACTGGTTTGATATTTATCATTAACAACGAGACCATTACGCAAGCCTAATTCTAGTCCTGCTTCTTTTGCTAGCTTGGTTTCTGGTTGAACACCAACGGATATAATGGTTAAATCACTGTCTAAAGTCGTTCCGTCTTCTAAAATCACTTTTTTACCCTTCTCTTCAAATGCTTGAGCAGATTGAGAAGTCAAAACTTTAACCCCTTTTTCTTCTAGTTCTTGACTAACAAAGGCTGCCATTTCTTCATCCAAGGGTGGTAGAACGTGTGGCGCACGTTCGACAATCGTAACGGTCATGCCGCGAGCGTGTAAGTTTTCAGCCATCTCTAAGCCGATAAAACCAGCACCAATCACAACAGCATTTTTTGGATCTTCAGTATGAATTTCTTCCATAATCGCATCCAAATCGGGAACATTGCGCAATGAAAAAACATTGTCTGCTTGGTCTAAGTTTTCAATCGGTGGCACAAATGGGCTAGCACCTGGTGAGAGAATTAATGCATCATAGTTCTCTGTTAAAATCGCTTCACCATGTTTAATAGTGACTGTCTTTTCATCACGGTTAATTGCGGTTACTTCATGGTTAGGACGCACATCTAAATTGAAGCGCGCTTGAAGCGACTCTGGTGTTTGCACCAAGAGTTTGCTGCGGTCATCAATTTCACCCGATACATAATAAGGTAACCCACAGTTAGCAAAAGACACAAAGGGTCCTTTTTCTAAAATAATAATTTCTGCATCTTCCATTAAACGTCTTAAACGGGTTGCTGCTGACATACC
Source organism: Jeotgalibaca dankookensis (assembly GCF_002005405.1). Taxonomy (NCBI): domain Bacteria; kingdom Bacillati; phylum Bacillota; class Bacilli; order Lactobacillales; family Carnobacteriaceae; genus Jeotgalibaca; species Jeotgalibaca dankookensis. Next base: position 210,441 of record NZ_CP019728.1, on the reverse strand, counting down.
ACCTGCGACACCGCCGACAATAACAATTTTTTTCATCTTATTTTCCTCCTCTTACTGAACCTGACCATTGACTCATCCCGCCACGGACATTAATTGGCTTATAGCCATTGCTTTTTAAAGCCTTAGCAGCGCGTTTACTGCGCATACCTGACTGGCAAATGACATAAACGGGTTGGTCTTTATTGCCAGAGTGACTAGCAATCTTATCAACAGGGACATTCTTTGCTTTGCTAATATGCCCTGACCGGTATTCATCCGGCGTACGGACATCAAGTAACGTGATATTATCAGTTAATTTAGTTTCTAACTCTTTGGTAGAAACGCTTTGAATACTTTGGAATAATCCAAACATTATTTATTTCCTCCTAATCAAATATACCTTATAGGGTATATTAAACCGTATATCGATACGCTTGTCAACTATTAGGATTGAGAAACTATTGGAGTTGTTTCTTGACTTCTATACCGTACATGGGTATATTTATTTGCATAAGTGCGATAATTTGAGGAGGATAAATAATGGAAGAAACCAATAAAAAGTTATTAAACCGTTTGAAACGGAGTGAAGGGCAATTGCGTGGCATTCAAAAAATGATTGAAGAAGACCAAGGTTGTATGGATGTTATGACCCAACTGAGTGCTGTACGTTCCAGTATTGACCGGGTAATGGGAATTCTGGTTGCAGAAAACTTAAAGGCTTGTATTCAAAATCCAGCCGATAATGCCGAAGAACAATCAAAAAAACTAGATCAAGCCATTCAAATGATCATAAAAAAATAAGGAAAGGACAACTTAAACTTGTCCCTTCCTTGTTTTTTTTATTCTTTTACCCAGCTTTGAACCATCTCTGGATTTGCTGCAATCCAATTGCGTGCAGCTACTTCTGGATCAACATCGTCATTTAATTCTACCATGACACTTTGCATGTCTTCTACCGTCCAGTTAAAGTTTTCTAATACATTATAAACTTCAGGCATATCTTCTTCTAATCCTTCGCGAGCAAAGGTGTAAATAGACTCTTCCTTACTAATTAATCCTTGTGGATCTTCTAGCATCTTCAAGTCATATTTTTCAAACATCCAATGCGGCGTCCAACCAGTAATTACAATCTCTTCTTGGTTTTCAATAGCTTGACCTAATTCAACAGTCATCGCTCCGGTTGAGGACGTTTTTTGAGTCCAACCATCCAAGTTGTCGTAACTTGAAATAACCGTCTCGGTTAAACCAGTAATACCTGCTCCTGGTTCAATCCCTGTAATCTGTTTACCGGCTTCATCGGTTAAATCTTCGATACTATCAACGTCCATATAAGCTGGAACGGTTAACCCATTTCGAACACCTGTTAAGTTAGGTCCTAAGTCTACCAAAGTATCTTTATATTTATCATAAATCGGTCCTTGGGTAACTGGTAACCAAGCGGCAATCGTTGCATCAGCTTCACCTGTTGCTACCGCACTGTACATAACAGAAACATCTAAGTATTTAATATCAACATTGTATCCTAAGTCTTCTAAAACAAGAGCTAAAACGTTGGTTGAGGCAATTTCACTATCCCATTGCACACTACTCAAGGTAATATCTTGTTCTTTATCTTGTGAAGATACGTAGTAGAAAACACCTCCGACTAGAGCAAGTAACGCCACAACAGTACCAATCAGGGTATTACGTTTGCTAGTCTTACGCTCTGCAGCTGTTTTAGCCTTACGTGGTCTGTTTAAGTTTTGTGTTACGCGGTCAATGATAATCGCTAAAATAACCAGCGAAATCCCACTTACGAACCCTTTACCAATTTCTGCTCGTTGCAATCCAGCGAGTACGCCTTCTCCCAAACCAGGTGCCCCGATCATGGATGCTGTCACAACCATAGAAAGTGCTAACATCGTTGTTTGGTTGATTCCGGCAAAAATAGTTTCTTTTGCTAATGGTAACTCTAATTTAATTAGTTTTTGCCATCCGGTACTACCGAATGATTCCGACGCTTCTTGTAAATCTTCTGGAACTTGTGTAATTCCTAGATTAGTAAAGCGAACGGTTGGTGGCAGTGCAAAGATAACGGATGCGAATACCCCTGGCACCATTCCGATTCCAAAGAAAGCAACTGCAGGAATCAAGTACACAAAGGAAGGCATTGTCTGCATAAAATCAAGAATCGGTGTAATGATGTTATGAGCAACTTTGCTCTTTGCCATCATAATTCCTAAAGGAATCCCAATCACAATTGAAATTAAACTCGCTACTAGTACTAATGTGACGGTATTCATCAAGTTGGCCCAAAGTCCTTGGTTATAGATGAAGAGTAAGCCAATGAGGACAAAGGCGGTTAATCCGAGTTTACGTTTGGTTATGAAGTACATCCCTACTGTTAATAGAACAATAAAGAGGAGCGGCGGAACTAATAATAAGAGATCCGTCATGGCATTCATTGCCACACTTCCGACTGTTTGCAAGAAACCAAAGAGTCCTGAGAAGGTTGTTGTCAACCACTGTGTAAAAGCATCAATCCAGTCTGCTACTGGTATTGTTTGTGTTAAAAAATCCATCTTAATTATTCACCCCATTCGTTTTTGCTAGTGCATCAATAATCGTTCCACGACGAATTACTCCAAGTAGACGGTTATTTTCAACAACCGCAATCGGTGCGGATGAATCATTCATAATTGGAAACAGCTCTTCAACCAAGGTATCCGCTTCTACACGCGTAACATTGGTATCAATAATATCCATTGGCGAGATGTTGTTTCGTCTCGCTTCTAGTAATTTGTCTGCCGTAATAAAGCCGAGTAATTCACGCTTACTGTTTACAGCCATCACCAAGCTTGTCTTTTCGTGACGAATTTCATTCAGGATAACGTTCGGTCCTTTGTTTTCGACACGTGTTGCAATAGCTGGAATCATGATATTGGCTGCCGTTAGTACTTTCGAGCGGTCTACTTCTTCAACGAAATCACGCACATAATCATTGGCTGGATTGGTCAAGATTTCTTCACCTGTACCCACTTGAACCACTTCGCCATCTTTCATAATGGCAATGCGGTCACCAATACGTAATGCTTCGTTTAAATCATGCGTAATAAAGATAATCGTTTTTTGAACAGTTTCCTGTAAGGTAATTAGTTCATCTTGCATTTCGCGACGAATTAATGGATCTAGAGCTGAAAAAGCCTCATCCATTAATAGAATTTCTGGATCGTTTGCCAAGGCACGTGCTAATCCAACCCGTTGTTGCATCCCACCTGATAATTGGTTAGGAAATTGATCTTTAAAAGAAAGTAAGCCGGAATTATCTAAGGCTTGTTCAGCGCGTTCTTTACGCTTAGCAGGATCAACCTCGCGGATTTCTAATCCGAATTCAGTGTTCTCTAAAATAGTCCGATGTGGAAAGAGTGCGAAATTTTGGAAGACCATGTTGATTTTTTCACGGCGGACTTCGCGGAGTCCTTCTTTATCCAATTCTGCAATATTTTCACCATCAATATAAATAGCGCCAGATGTTGGCTCAATGAGACGATTTAAGAGACGAACGAGTGTTGATTTCCCACTACCAGATAATCCCATGATGACGAATATTTCGTTATCATTGATTTCTAGGTTTGCATTGTTTACTCCCACGGTTGCGCCTGTTTCTTCTAATATTTCTGTTTTCGATTTATTTTCTTTAACCATTTGTAAGGCTTGTTTCGTCCGTCTACCAAAAACTTTGGTTAGATTTTCGACTTTTAACTTTGCCAAATTACAACACACTCCTTTAAATTTTTCGTTTTCTGAAAAGTGACTCTTAACATACTAACACCAATGGTCACTTTTGTAAACTTAATTGCTTAAAAAAATGTTTATTTGTAAAAGAAATCGCGCATCCGTTGCAGACTATACTCATTTCCAACAAAATAAATCAAATCATTTTTGCCGATTTTTACATAGGGTCCAGGTGATACTAACATCTTTTCTTTGTGCATTAACCCGACAATGGTTGCGCCGGTCGCTTGCCAAATATTAAGATCCGCAATGGTCCGGTCTAAGTGCTGGGCTTGTTCGGTTATCTCCAGTTCATAAGGTAAAAAACTATTTAAATCATAAGATTGACGCGTATGGGCAACCAATTCATTTAGTAATTCGCCGAAATTCTGCCACTCTTTTTGTTGGCGGTCGACACTCTTTAAGAGATTGTTGCGCATATTTTCGATGGTCTCTTTATCTTTAAACTGACGGACATAAATTTGTGCTTTTTCCTTCGATGCCACTAGCGTGCCGCTACCGTGATAAGATTCCATAATGCCTAGATCATCCAATACTTGTACGGCCTTACGAGTCGTTTCAGCTGAAACTCCAAACGATTGGGCTAATGTAGACCGGGCATGCAGTTTGGTTCCTTCTTCATAGGTTCCATCCGCTACTTGCTGGGCTAATTTTAAAGCGATTTGCTGGTATAAAGGTCTTTCAATTTTATATTTCAATGACACATGCCTCCAGATTTTCTTTTACTTAGTCTACTTAACGCAATAGGTTTTCGTCAAGCAAGAGAAAAAACGCCTCGTTGGGTTGCGAGACGTTTTGGAATATTTATTTAGCTAACTCAGTATAATTCATGGCCACTGCTACAAACATTTGTAAGCCAATTAAAAAACTGTCTTCATCCAAGGCAAACTTGGGATGGTGGTGCGGATAATCGTAGCCTTTTTCAGCATTACCAGCTCCAATCCAAATATAAGTTGCGGGAACTAAATCCGAAAAGGCAGAGAAATCTTCGCCACCTAGTGAGATGGGCAGTTGAGTCACTTGGCCTGGGAATAATTCTTCGGCAATTTCCTTAACAATCGCTGTTGTTGCTTGGTCATTGTTTACCGCACTATAACCCCATTGATAGTCAAGCTGATAACTTGCGCCATAGGCATCACAGGTTGCTTTGGCAACCCGGTCAATTTCTTGGGCAATGATTTGGCGTTCTTCAGCGTTATTGCTGCGGACACTTCCGGATAGGAAAGCAGTACTTGGAATGACATTTTTTGCATCAATCGAGCCGGCTTGGAAAACAGTATTTGAAATAATCGCTGCGTTAACAGGATTTAATTTTCTAGAAATAATGGTTTGCATTTTTTCTAATATTTGCGCACCAATAATAATCGGATCAATACTCGTATGCGGCATGGCAGCATGTCCACCTTTACCATAAATGGTCAGTTCGTATAAGTCAGAGTTTCCTGTATTGGGGCCCGCTTTGATATCCATAGTTCCTAGTGGATATGGTGTAAAGAGGTGATGTCCATAAATAAAATCAAAATCGTCAAAGATTCCGGTAGCAACCATTTCCTTAGCACCACCAGGTGGCGTTTCTTCCGCATGTTGGAAGATCGCGTAGACCTCACCTGGGAGTTCTTGGGCATGTTCCGCTAAAAATTGGGTGGCGACCATTAAGATTGCAGTATGGCCATCGTGCCCACACGCATGCATGGCACCGGGTACTTGTGATTTAAAATCAAGTTCATCGCGGTCTTCTTCAATAGGTAAGGCGTCAATATCCGCCCGCAAACCGATTTTCTTGCCTGGTTTTCCGCCTTTAATTTTTACTAAAACCGACGTTTCGGTTGGTCGGGTCACAACGACATTTTCCAGCTTACTCATTTCATCAAAAATAAACTGGCTGGTTTTGAACTCTTGGAAAGATAATTCAGGAAATTGGTGAAGATAGCGCCGATATGCAATGACTTGTTCTTTTCGAGCAGTTAAATCGTCTAGCCATTCTTTTTTTAAATAAGTTATCACAGGTTTTCCTCCTTAGTTAAGTCTTTATTAGTTTAAAAAGATTGGGCTGTTGGGTCCTAGTGGCAGTCCAAAGGTATACCAAATAATTAAGAGTATAGGCCAAATAATACCAATCGCTACGGAATAAGGTAAGGCATTGGCCATCATAGTACCAATCCCAGCTTTTTTATCATACTTTTGAATCGTCGCCAAAAGGATTGGGAAATATGGCATCATCGGTGATAATGGATTCGTAATAGAGTCACCAATACGATATGCCATTTGTGTCAAGGCAGGATGATAGTCTAGTAGCATAAACATCGGTACAAAGATAGGTGCTAGCAAGGCCCACTTGGAACTGGCACTCCCAATAAAGAGATTAACAAATCCAGTCAGAGCGATAAAACCTAAAATGAGCACAATCCCATTAGTATTTTGTAAGAGTTCGGCTCCTTTGACAGCAATGACGGTTCCTAAATTACTCCAACTAAAGTAAGCCATCATTTGGGCTGCGAAGAAGACTATTACAATAAAGTTCCCCATTCCAGACATGGATTTAGAGAGCATATTAGAGAAATCATGCGAGTTTTTAATTTCGCCTGCTTTTAGAGAATAGATAATTCCTGGTACAAAAAACATCAAGGTGATTAAAACGCCAACACCGTTCATAAGCGGCGAATCATTTACAATCGAACCTGTTTCAGCATTACGTAAAAGTCCATTAGACGGCACCGTTAGAGCAAGCATGACAAGGATAAATGCAAAGAATCCCCAGTTAGCCCATTTAAGTGCTACGCGTTTTTCTTCTGAAATCTCATCTTGATCAGCTGTAATGTTGCTGCCTATTTCCGATGTATAGGTTCCTAGGTGTGGCAAGGTATATTTTTTTAAAATCCAAAAAATAACCATGGCTAAGATAGGCGTAGATAGGAAAATAAAATAGTAGTTCATTAATACGTTAACCGAAATAGTCGGATCGATAAGCTGAGCGGCCGGTTGTGTAAAAGCGTACACTAAAGCATCGGACATCCCTGGAATCATATTGGCTGCAAAGCCGCCCATTGGTGCGACATAACCGACAATCGCACCAGCAATAGGATGGTAACCCATTTTTATAAAAATTAAAGCTGCTAATGGTGGCATAACAATCGGTGCGGCATCCCCCGCAATATTTCCCAGAATTCCTACAAATATAATTATCCATAAGACGAGATTAATTGGCGCTTTTTTAATAACCGAAGTGAGTAAAACTTCAAAATAGCCAGATTGCTCGGCAACTCCGATTCCTAGCATCACCACTAACACCAATCCTAGGGCTGGAAATGATGTAAAATTACTAATCGTTCCTTCTAGTATGCGCACCAAATTTGTGGGCGTTAATAAATTTTCAACGCGAATAATTTCATTGGTAGCAGGGCTAACCACTTGTGTCCCGATGGCAGAAAATAGCCAGGATGCTAACAAAATGAGCCCTGTTAGTATAATAAAAATAATTAAAGGCGCAGGCATTTTATTACCCGTTCGTTCTACCCAATTTAAAAAACGAGTGATGAACCCCTTTTTATTTTTCATCTCCATTTTTATCCCTCCTTAATATATTCCTCTTAATATACCATATTGGATTCTTATAATTCTAGCCATTTTTTATTTCCAACATCATAAGTTGAAAGGAATCTTGCTCTTATGATGAAATTTCATGATTATTCATCATAAGACGAGGGTTTTATTCGGCTAGTGATGAAAAAGGGCTGTTTTTCATCACTAGCGGAGCTTTTTCAGCTATTTATGATCATAATAAAAAGGCCGAGAACGTATCTCGACCTTTTTAGTAAGAATTTTACTTGTTTAAAGCTTGTTTGGCTAGTTGGTCAGCCATTTCATTATACGCCACACCCGTATGCGCCTTTTCTTTTTGAAAGCGAACCGTAATATGGGGTGCCAATTCTTTAAAAGCTTGTACGTAATCTTTTGAGACTGGCTTATTGGTTTTCCACAAACCGCGTGCCCACTGCTCGATACCCAGATAATCATAGCGAATATTGATAGCCGCATAACCTGCTTGGATTGCCCAACGGATTGCTGCTAGAGCACCGAAGACTTCACCGGCTATTTGAAAACTTTCCGTGTAACGCGGATCCGCAGCAGCCTGATTAAAAGTAGTAACAATCTGATCATTTTTTACAATCACAACCCCATAACTATAGCGGTTGTTGACTCGATCAAAGGACCCATCTACGTAAGCTTCGATTGTATCGCTAGCTGACCAATCAATCTGAGATTCTTCGGGAGGATTAATAAAATCCAAGGCTTCTTCTTTACTAGGAAAGGATTTAAATTGCGCTCCTGAAAAGCCACTAATTTGTTTTTGCGCTTCCGGCCAAGTGAGGTAAATACCAGGTTTGCGCCCTTTTTTTACGGCATAAAATTTACTCGCCAAGATAATCGCCCTCTTCTTCTTGGAAACTTTGAAGTTGGTACATATCGTAGTAAACGCCGCCTTGTTCAATCAACTCGTCGTGTTTTCCTTCTTCAATGATCCGTCCTTGACGCAAAACATAAATCTTATCTGCATCACGAATCGTCGACAAACGGTGCGCAATAATAATGGTTGTTCGACCGCGTCGCATATTTTCAAGTCCCTTAGAAATTTTCTGTTCAGTTTCTGTATCAATATTAGCCGTTGCTTCATCCAAAATTAAAATTTTGGGGCTGCGCAAAATGGTTCGAGCAAACGAAATAAGCTGTTTCTCACCCGTTGAGAAAGTCGCGCCGCCTTCAATCACTTTAGCATGATAGCCACCGTCTAATTCTTCAATAAAATCATCGGCATTTACAAATTCTGCAGCGGCTTTTATTTCTTGATCGGTGTACATTCCATGCATACGAATATTATCTGCCATATCACCATAGAACATAAAACTGTCTTGCAAGACCAAGCCCATTTGTTGGCGCAAAGTTTTCATGGGAATGTCACGAATCGATTGACCATCAATCAGAATTTCGCCACGTTGGTAGTCGTAAAAGCGCATCAAGATATTAATGATAGAACTCTTCCCTGAACCAGTTTGACCTACTAAAGCGATTGTTTCACCTGGTTGAGCCGAAATAGAAATATCATGAAGCACGTCGTTTTCATTGTCATATGAGAATGATAAATTATTAATTTCAATTTTACCTTCTGTAATTTCACCCGTTGCATCTGGATTTGAGTGTGGTGCTTTCTCGTCTAGATTGATGATTTCCATTACGCGCGATCCTGAAACGAGACCATCTTGGAAGACACTCAAACTATCTAGCATATTTCCGATTGGATGGAAAAAGGATTTGGCATAAGAAGTAAAGGCATAAATCATCCCGACGTTGGCAATGGAATTTTCTAAAAAGCGAATCCCGAATATCCATAAAACGATAAAGAGCGCAATGGCTTCAATCAGGTTCACGGCTGGCATCAAGAGTAAGGCATTCATCTTGAACATATTTTTACGTGCAGTTACATACTCTTGGTTCACAACGTCGAACTCTCTTTTCATCCGTTCTTCTTGGTTAAAGTGTTGGATAATAGTCATTCCGGTAATGGATTCACTCAGTTTAGCATTAACCCGACTTAGGGCACTGCGCATCCGTCCATAAATAATCGTACTATATTTTTGGTAAATATAGATAAGAGCAAACACAATCGGAATAAAGCCCATAAAGATCCAAGCTAACTGGGCATTCAAAGCAAACATAGCAATCCCAATTGAAATGGCATTTAACAGTCCATCTAAGAAAGTGAGGAAAACGTTCCAAAATTCTTTAATAGTTTCCGTATCATTTGTCACACGGGACACAACCGAACCGGTCGGAGTCTGATCAAAATACCGCATCCCTAGCCCGACAACTTTTCCATAAAGTTTGTTCCGCATGGTTGCAACGGTTAATTCAGAAGCAATTTTAAAGGTATAGTTTTTCAAATAAACCAAAACCATCTTCAAAATAACGAATACTAAGTAGAACAAGGACATACGAATGGCGATGCCAATGGTTGCGTCACCTGTTGCTAAATAGTTATCAATATAGCGTTGTACAATGACCGGTAAATAAGCACTAATTGCTGAAACAGCTGCCATACTGAGTACAGAAACGGTAAATAATTTCCAATATTTCTTGGTAAAGGAGAACAGACCCGCTAGGATACTTGCTTGTTCACGCAAAGTGAAGTTTGTTTTTTTATCAGCCAATATCCTCGCCTCCTTCGGTCATTTTTTGTTGCAATTGTTGTTCTTTATACATACGGCTGTACCAGCCATCTTTAGCGAGGAGCTCCGCATGCTGACCACGTTCGACAATTCGACCTTTTTTCAAAACAATAATTTCATCGGCATGCATAATTGAGCTAATCCGATGGGTGGCGATAATAGTAGATTCATTTTTACGAATATCACGCAAGTTCGTTAAAATACGCGATTCTGTCTGCGCATCTACCGCTGATAAGGCATCATCTAAAATTAAAAATTCAGCTTTAGTTGCGAGCGCCCGTGCGATGGCAATCCGTTGCTTTTGCCCACCGGAAAGCGAAACGCCGCGCTCGCCTACTTCGGTTCCATAGCCTTGTGGAAATTGCATAATGTCCTCGTGAACATCGGCTAATTTAGCAAAGTATTCCACTTCGTCTTGAGTCAAGTCAGGATTTACAAAACGAATATTTTCGCGCACACTGGTTGAAAATAAAAAGGATCCTTGAGGAACATAGCCGGTTCCTTGTGCAATAGCATCCAGACTATAATCTTTTAAATTATGTCCGTTATAGGTAATAAAGCCATTATTAGGATCATATTCACGCATTAAAAGTTTGAAAATCGTACTTTTTCCCGAACCGGTATGCCCTACAATTCCTAGAGTAGACCCTGCATTTAAGCGAAACTCTGCATCGGTTAAAACTGGTTCGGCGGAGTCTGGATAGGTAAAACTATCAATTTTGAAGTGGATATCGCCAGAAACAGGAGCTTGAATTGGATTTTTTACTTCCATTAAGGCAGATGTTTGTGACAAGAGATTGGCAACCCGTTTGTAGCTGGCATCGCCGCGTTCTAAGGTATTTGCCACACGACCGACTGCAAGTAAAGGCCATGCCATCATAGATAAATAACTAAAGTAGGCAACCAATTGTCCAATCGTAATTCGGTCAATCTTAATAAAATAAGTTCCAAAAAGGAGCGTTAAGACATAGGTTAAGCCAGTAATTCCTTCAATAATAGGCGTATACGCAGACTCAACAATATAAACCCCTTTGTTCTTATCAAAAACATTTTGAATGTCTTTGGTAAAGTCAACATAGTTGGGTTCTTCTTCTCCAAAGGTTTTGATGACTTTCATACCGCCAACACTTTCTTGAACGTGGTTATTCATTTGCGAAAAAGACTCAAGCGAACCGCGGTAGCGCTTGTTAATGGCTTTCCCTAAATAACGCGCTGCAAAAATCAAGATTGGAAAAGGCAAAATGGTCGTTAAAGTTAACTGCCAGTCGACAAAGAAAATCATTGAAAAGAGGGTCGTTCCACCAATGAACACCGAATCGGTCATGGCTAAAATTCCCCCTCCGGCTACAAACCGTAAGGCTGCTAAATCATTCGTGGCATGTGCCATCAAGTCACCAGTTCGGTAGTGGTGGAAGAACTGACTGTCCATTTTGGTAAAATGTGTAAAGAGACGATTACGCATGATGGATTCTAATAAGGTAGAATTACCAAAAATTGCATTTCGCCATCCAAAACGAAGTCCGTACATAAAAATGGCAAAGACGAGAATCGTACCAGACTGAATGATGAGACTTCGATAAGTCAGACTGCCGGTTACAATTTCATCGATAATATTCCCTAAAATAAGGGGTGTGACCGCTGATAGTAAGGCAACGGCAATCAGTCCAAACACGCCAAATGTATAAGTTTTCCAACGTAATTTAAAAAACCAACCTAATTTTTTTAATATATCAAACATAATTTCCCCCTGTGTTTGTACTTAAAAAGAAACTTTCCGAATACTTGGAAAGTTCCTTCCTCTTATGTAAAGTATTATTTAATCATTATAAGCCAACATGTTCATTTTTCTAATTATTTTGCTCTTTATTTTTTAAATGACCAATCGTCGTCATTTCTTCTTCGGTGAGCGAAAAATCAAACAGTTCAATATTTAACTGTTGGCGCTCTGGGTTATGGGACTTAGGAATAACTGCTACACCACGTTGAATTTGGTAGCGCAGAATAACTTGTGCCCAGGTTTTTCCATAACGCTGGCCTATTTCTGTTAAAGCTTGACGGCAAGAAGCATCGATACGTGATAGCGGTCCCCACGCTTCTGGAACCACACCGTGTTCCTGGCAGTATTCTATTATAGCATGATTCCACTCACTCGTGTTCGATTGGATTTGATTGACTGCAGGTTTGATGCGAGCGCGCTCTAGAATGAAGCCGAGTTGCTCTTGATTGAAATTTGAAACACCAATGGCTTTTAAGACACCTTTGTCCACATATTCTTCAAGAATACGCCAGACTGTAAATATTTCCTCATTGTTATCCCATGGGTGGTGTATTAAATACAAATCAATATAATCTGTTTTTAAAGCATTTAAACTGTCAGCAACCGCTTGATGAACTGCTTCTGTTGTTTCAATATATTCCGGACGTCCCGGAATTTTAGAGGTTAAGAAAAATTCTTCTCGGGGAAGCTTACTTTTTTTTACGGCATCGCCGATTACAGATTCATTGCGGTAAGAAATAGCTGTATCGATATGGCGATAGCCTAAGGAAATTGCCTGGTCCAGTTCAGTCGTATCTCCATTTATTTTACCCTGATAATCATTATTTTCTTTTCCATACGTATTTGTTCCGGTTCCAACAATTGGTAGTTCAATTCCTGTGTTCAAGGTGATCGTTTCCATTGTCTCGCCTCCGAATTTTTATAGTATGTTTATTATATCATTTCCATTGAAAACTTGTAGTTTTTACACCTTCTAGGTTATAAAATGATTAGTCATAAACTGTCCATTTTGCTAGGCAATTATTTAATAGTTAGTGAGAATAGTGAATGGGTTCATGCTATAATGAACGTATGAGTACAAACTTGAAGGGAGACAATTGAATAAAAATATTATGCGACGTTCTCTTATTTATGTCGTCGGAGTCTTTTTTATGTCGCTAGGAATCAGCTTTTCAATTTATGCTGATTTGGGCGTTTCACCCGTTTCATCTTTGTCATATGCCGTCACCTTAGTAACTGGAATCTCAGTCGGAACCATCACGGTCTTTACGCATTTCTTCTATATTGGTGTGCAAGTATTAATTACCAGAGTACTTGATATAAAAGACGCGGCTATCCAACTCGCGATTGCTTTTTTATTTGGATTTTTTATTGATGCTTCTTTATTTCTCGTCCAACTGGTTTTGCCTGCACCAACCAATCTAGCTATCCAATGGCTTTATTTAATTATTAGTTTGTTTTTAATAGCCATGGGTCTAACCGGTTATACAAATGTAAACTTTACTCTGATGCCCTATGATGAATTGACCAATGTTATTAGTAAGCATTTCCATATGACTTATGGACATGCCAGAATTGTTGGCGATGTTTCTAATGTCCTTTTAGCTTTAGCAATTGGCTTTATTTTTCTTGGTTCCTTAGGATCAATTGGAATTGGTACCGTTGTTGCGGCCGTTTCAGTTGGGCGCATATTGAATTGGCTAATGAAATTAATTAAAAAATACAATCTGCCACTTATTTAAAAAAACTGGTCAGACTTTATTCCATTAAGGTTTGACCAGTTTTTTTATTGGGTTTGCCTCATGGTTTTTTCCTGCAGACGTTTGGCTGTAATGATTTGGACAACTTGATAGATGGTTGCTACAGCTGGAACGCCAATGAGCATACCAGGAATTCCAGCGACTCCGCCACCAATCGTAATCGCAACCAGAACCCAAATCCCTGGAATTCCGATGCTGGTTCCTACGACTCGTGGATAAATTAAGTTGCTTTCTATTTGTTGAAGGATCACTATAAAAACAATAAAAAATAGAGATTGGGTTAGGTTTTGCGAAGCAATGAGTAAAAATCCAACTGCTGCACCTAGCCAAGCACCCACTAAGGGTACTAATGCTGTAAAACCAGTAAAAGTCCCAATTGTTAAAGCAAACGGGAAACGGAAGAGCAGCATCCCCAAGACACATAAAACGCCTAAAATAATAGCTTCCAAAGTTTGACCGACGAAGAAGCTCGAAAAAATTTCATGACTCATTGTCAACAGTCTCGTGAAGCGATTATAGGTTTTCTCCGGGAGAAAGGCTACCCCAATGGTGCGCATCTGCTGAGTCAGTCTCTCTTTTCCTAATAATAAATACATAGCAAAAGAGAAGGCAATAACAAAGGTAAACAAAGCCGAAGTGGCACCCCCAATAACTTGTAGAAAAGAATTGAGTACCTGATTGGCGCTAGATGTTGCAAAGCTAATTAACCGTTGGCCATAATCATTGAAGTCTTTTACTAGATTAGCACCAAGGGAATTCACAACAGCAGCGACCTCTTTATTTTCAAGGATTAATTGAATTTGATTCATTAAGACTGGAATGCCATTGATCAGACTCGTAATAATTGTAACAACTTGTGGGAAAATTAGTTTTATAATCAAATATAAAACAACAGAAATCACAAGGACAGAAATGACGATACTGATCAAACGGGCAATCAATAAGTTTTTTTGCTTAATTTTTACTAAGAATCGTCTTTCTAAACGGACGACAATAATATTTAATAAATAAGCGACCAAAGCCCCAATTATTAAAGGACGCATCGCACTGACAAAAATGCGACCCCACATAATGATGGTTTCTGAATAGTTATAAATTAATAACAAGCCAAAAATAATTAAAATATAGTAAACTTTTTTAATATCTAATTTATTGCTCATCTAAACCCCCCATTCGATTTCCTATAATTCATAAAATCATCACCAGAAAACTCCTAACCGCTTCTAGTGATGAAATTTGGGCAAAATTCATCACACCAAATTATTTTTAGTCTGCTAATGATGAAAATACCAAGAATTTCATCACTAGAAGTTAAACTGGTCAGGCTAGTGATTAAAAGTTCTTAAAATAATCGAGTGCTACGACTTTCGTAGCTTGCTGCATTAAGAGGTGCGCACTATTTCCATATTGAATGCCCTGAACCAGTTGCCCATGGACGTAGAAATTGTTTAGAATACCATATTTCTGGCTAACCGCTTCTGCACTCGGCCAAATTACTTGCGCCCCACCATTATATTCTGCTTCTAGGATATATTCATCCACTAATTGCGCAATTAATGGTAATTGTCTTTCCGGTTCAGAAAGACTCATCTCATGACCGGTTGCATTAATTAAATAATCAATCGTTACACTTTTATTCGCTAGCTGAATGGTAAACCCATCCTCTAGTGGTTCGATTGATTGGATGCCGGCATATACGAATATTTCTTGATTATCAACGCCTTCAATTAGGCGTTCTGCTGATTGTTTAGGCATAGGTGCACGCAGATGGTGGAATAGGGATTCATATTCTGAATAGAATAACCGCCGATCGGATACCTTTAAAGCAGTCATGTAATCAGCTATATAGGGATCCATTTTACCAATAATAGTTTGAACAATATCCAAGTCGGTTTGCGTTTCGAGTTGTTCCCGTAATTGTGGTGTTGTTCCAGTACCAAACCGCTCGACTAAACGATCGAAGTCCACGCCATGTTCTTGGCATTCAAGACGGAACCATTCAATCATTTTCTCCAAAGGAACGAAGCCATTTTTGCGGTTCTTTTCTAAATTTTCTAACGTTAAATAGCGCAAGGTTAAATCCGTTTCTGGCTCTCGGTACAAGGAGAAGCCCCCACTACGAGAAATAAAAGACAGGTCATAATGCTTAGGCTGATTCCTTAAAAAACGCATGAGATCAATGCTCGTCAAGCCGGTCCCAATAATTCCAATATGGCTTCCTTCTGGAAAAGTGGTTAGCTTTTCTTGAACGGGATAGGGATGATGAATATAATTATTATGCCCTCTTAAGTTATAAGGGTCTTGGTAAGCAAGATGTCCAATGCAAAGGTGTAAGATATCAAAGCTCTGAGAGGTTTGATCCGTTTCAACTTGGTAGCGACCGTCTTCTTGAACACGAATCGCTCTAGCGTCTTCATAAATAATTTCAGGGTGCATTTTTTCGATGGCTTCATCCAGTTTACTTTTTAAATATTCACCATACCAAGTACGGGGTAAAAAGGATTTAGGTCCTTGGTTTGAGTCTTTATGTTCCTTGACCCAGTTCACAAAATCAAGTTTATTATTCGGATCGATACTCATGGTATCAGCCGTTTGATTAATTAAAAGTAAATCAGAATCCTTCTGATAAGGCATGCCCGTTCCAAATGTTTGGGTATTATTGTAGATAACAATTTGGCAAGCTTGATAGGCGTCATACTGACTCATCGCTCGCAAAACACTAATTCCTGCTGGACCCATGCCGACAATTGCAATTCGTTTCTTCATTCTTCTCTCCTCTTAATCTTCGTGATAAAAAGTCTGTGTTGATTGACGTGCTATAAATTCGGTTGCAATGGAAACTTTTCTCGTCATCGTTTGATCTTGATTTATTCGCTCTAATAATAGACTGATGCCATTTTTACCAAGCGCTTCTGTATCCACTCGAATCGTCGATAAAGTAGGATAGACATAGCGCGCGACGTTACTATCGTTAAAACCGATAATACTCACTCTTTTGGGAACATCAATTGCAGCATCTTGCAAACTTCGCATGGCTCCAATGGCAATCGCATCATTGGCACAAAAGAAAAGCGTTGGTAGTTCTTGCCCAAGATCCTTTATAGCTTGCGTCATCATCTCTTTACCAGATTCGGTCGAAAAGGTCCCCTTATAGAAATAATCAGGTTGGTAGTGGCCCTTCTCGCTTAACATCTGGCGAAAGAAACTTTCCCTTGGATCTATCAGCTTTTCTCTGCCATCTTGCGTGTATTCTTTTCCACCTAAAAAGCCTATCTTCTGGTGGCCAAGACTGGTTATTTCGGAAAGAAGTAAACCAATCGCATATTGAAAATCAATCACGACGCTATCCGACCCATGCTGCATGTGATCGGAGTCAATAAAGACAAGCGGTCTGTGAAAGGCTTGTAACTGGTCTACTTCGTGGGCAGAAAATTTTCCAATTGCACAAATACCTGCAACATTCTCTTCCAGGGAGTTAGGAATCGTTTGAAAGCTAGTTGTGACGGTTAGATGATTGGCTTCAGCCGTTTTTTCAGCAGCCAATCGAATGGCTTGGTAATAAATATCATCTAATTCTTCTTCTTGGCTATACCACTGTATAAGCTGGATATGACGATTCAGCACCTTTTTAGGGGTCTTTTTATATTGAAGTTCTTCGGCGATGGCCCATATTTTTAAGCGTGTCTCTTCAGCGACTGATAACGTTTCATCCTCGTTCAGGACACGTGAAACCGTTGCAGTCGACACGTGGGCCAGCTTGGCAATATCTTTTAGAGTCGCCATTTTACATTCCTCATTCTGGTAAAATTTTACTAAATTATACTTTATTACTCTTTAGTATAGGACTTAGCGATTAAAAAAGCGACCCTCTTCATAGAGAATCGCCTCATTTTAATCCTTTGTTTTGCGACGTGCACCTTTATTTTTCTGTGATTTGTTGCGCTTTTTCTTTTTTGGTTTAGAAGTAGGTTTTGCTTCGGGTTTTTCTTTTGAACGAACTACTTTTTTGGGCGGGGCTTTAACCGTTTCTACCTCTACTTCTGGCAATTGGTCCACTAATTGTCCCCCATAAATAAACCATTCTGTTAACTCGCTTGGATGCGGAATTAATTTTTTAACTTCGCGAATACCACGCTCATTGGCTAAAGATAAAACGCGGCCTTCTTTACCCATCCGGCCGGTTCGACCCGAGCGGTGCTGATAGACTTCTTTAGATAAAGGCAAATCATAATTAATCACATAGGGAAGGTCTGGGATATCAATGCCACGTGCCGATAAATCCGTCGTTAACAGGAAGACCGCTTCATCGTTTTTAAAAGTTTCAAGAGCATGTTTACGTTGACTTGTTCCGTATTCACTATGAAGCATTAAGACGTTAAGGTTTTCAAACTTCAGTTTTTCTGCTAAATAGTCCAGTTCTTGAACCGCATTCACAAATACTAAAGCTTTCATCCCTTTGACATTTCCAATTCGGCGCAACATTTCTGCACGTTTACGGTTATCCGTTAAGACATAGCCATGTTCCGTTTGGTTCACACTGGCGTCAGCAGTATCCAAGATAATCGGATCTGTATTGAACCAGCGTGAAATATTTCGTAGGTTCTCACTATCAGTAGCTGAATAGAATGCCATTTGTCTTTGTCCCGGCATTTTCTTAACAAATTCGCGGACATTGTCCAAGTGTTCCCGTTGTAGGAGATAATCCGCCTCATCCAAGACAACGGTTTTAACTGTATGCAACTTTAGTTTCCGTTGATTAGAAAGTTCCAACATGCGGCCAGTTGTTCCGACCACAATTTCTGGTTTGGTTTTTAAACTTTCAATTTGACGTTTGGAGCTCGCACCACCAATTAGGGTTTGCGAGTTTAAATCTAATAAACCAGCCCACTCTTCTAAAACACGGCCTACTTGTACACCTAACTCTTGGGACGGAGTGATAATCACCAGCTGCAACTCACCATTACGTTTTAATTTACTTAACAAGGGAATGGCATAGGCTAGAGTCTTACCAGTTCCAGTTGGTGATAACCCGACAACATCTTCTCCATTTAAAAGGGGTTGGTAGGAACGTTCCTGAATGGGGGTTGGTAATTGGAAACTCATCGCTTTCCAATAGCGTTTAAATCGATCATTTATTTCTTCAATCATCATATTTTTTGGCCTCTTTCATTTATCGGCAGTAAAGTAAATTCCCGCCTCTTTTCGTAATTTTTCAGACCAAGCAGTCACTTTGCGGCTGAGTTGTTTCCATTCTTCATAATCATCGGAAGGGCGGTTGATTTCGCGGGCAAAAGCTAAAGCTTCTGCCAACATTAAATGCGCATCTGGTTGGTAGGCTAAATCGGTCCGTTCATTCGTGCGCGTGTTCTCTAGAATAATTTCCTTCGTTCCGGTTAGCTCATCTAAAATAATCGTTTGATGGCCATTATTGATTTCGTTGCTTACATGTAAATTAAACGTTTTGGATACATGCATGGTGACATTGAAAGTAGGATATTGGAAAAGGATGACACCTGAACCGTCTACTCCTGTTGATACTTTCTTCATTTGATAGGTAGCTGATTCCGGTTCACCGAACCAACCGATTGCGGCATAAAGTAAATAGACTCCCAAATCCATTAAGGCGCCACCTGAATATTTTAGAGAAAAAATATTGGGCTCTTGTCCATCTAGAACTTGGTCGTAACGACTTGAGTACTTACCATATGATAAGACAGCATTATCAATTTTATCAAATTTCTTTATTTGGTCCTTGGCTACTTGGAAGTTGCGATCATGTAAATGACGAGCTGCTTCAAACAGTTTGACACCCGCTTCTTCTGCACGCGCAAAAGCTTGATCCCACTCAGAGAGATTCGAAAAAGCAGGTTTCTCCACAATAACATGTTTATGGTGGTCAAGTGCGGACATGGCTTGTTGAAAATGAAGACTATTGGGAGAGGCGATATAAATCACATCAATTTCTGGTCGGGCCAACATTTCTTCTAAATCATCAAAAAACAAATCCGCCCCATAGGCTTCCCCAAAAGACTGCGCTTTTGATTTTGTACGACTGTAGATGGCTTTGACTTGATAATCTTCTGTCATTTGTAAGGCTTTAGCGAACTCATGTGCAATGCCACTTGTTCCAATTATTCCTACGTTTAACATCGAACTCCTCCTTTTTATTCGTATTGGGTCTATTTTACTACACTTTTGTTGGCAATTAAACCGAACTTCCTTTTTGAGCTAAATAAGTCTTGCATATAAAAAAAAGGCGGAACTGTTATCCGCCTTTTAATAATCTATTCTTCTATAAAGAACCCCAAATAACGACCCCTACTAGTAGGACAATCATGGCAATAATAAAGACGTCCAGCCATTTTTCATTGATGTTCATCTGGTCGTACATATTGTACCGTTTGAAACGTGGTTTTTCTTCTTTATTCTCCATTTTAATCCATCCTTTTATTTACGTTTGATGTATTTACGTACATCAAGGGCCACAGCGATGATGATGATTAGTCCACGGATGATATATTGTAGATAAGGATTGACACCAATAAAGGTTAACCCATAGTTAATAACTTGTAAGATTAAGGCCCCGATTAAAACACCAGGGATTGTTCCGACACCACCAGAGAAGGAAACCCCACCAATAACACTGGCTGAAATCGCATCTAAGTCGTAGTTCAAACCGGTATTAGATGTGACTGAACCAACCCGAGCTGCTTCAAGGAAACCACCTAGCCCATATAAGAGACCAGAGATAAGGAAAATAATCATGATTGTTGGAATAACGCGCACACCAGAAACTTCGGCTGCTTCCATATTCCCACCAATCGCAAACATATTTTTACCTAAAGTCGTTTTATTCCAAACAATATACATAATTACCGCAATTACTAATGCGTAAAGTACTAAATAAGGAATTTTTACTTGACCAAGATTAAAAGAACCCCGCACCAAATCAGTATACCGTGAATCCAATGATCCAATCGGTTGTGCTCCCAAAGGTGGACGGTCGATATAAATTAAGGATATTCCGTAGGCGATTAACTGAGTTCCTAAAGTAATAATGAAGGCATGGACTTTCAAAACAGCCACACCAAACCCGTTAATTATACCGAAAATAGCCCCAATCGTTAAAGAAACGAGTAAAGGAATCACAATCGGTAGAACCGGTAAATCTGGATACATCCGCGATGCAAAATCGGGATTTTGTAACAAGGAAGCCCCCACAACTGCTGACAATCCAAGAATACGACCCGCTGACAAGTCGGTTCCTTGTAGAACAATTAAGCCCGCTACTCCAAGAGCAATGATAATCCGAGTCGATGCTTGACTTAAGATATTCGTTAAGTTGGTCAAGGACAAGAAGGATGGTTCCACAATGATAATAACCATAATTAGAATACCTAAAATAATATAAAGCGAGTAGTTCAATAGAAAATTACGTGTTTTCTCACGACGTTCTTTTTTCAGCGCCTCTTCTTCCATGGCTGCCTCATTGACTTTGTTTTCAGACATTTTCTTTCACCTCTTAAACGTATTTAGCTGCTAAAGTCATAATCTTTTCTTGATCCAAGTTTTCAACATCGTCTACTCCAGCTAAACGCCCATTCGACATGACCATGATTCGGTCACAAATACCGAGTAATTCTGGCATTTCACTTGAGACCATGATGATGGATTTCCCTTGGCTTGCAAGCTCTAAAATAATTTGATAAATCTCATATTTTGCCCCAACGTCAATTCCTCGAGTAGGCTCGTCCAACAAATAAATATCTGCTTCAGTTAAGAGCCAGCGGCCGATAATGACCTTTTGTTGGTTCCCACCGGATAAGTTACCGATTTTGGTTTCTTGGCTTGGCGTTTTGACATTCATACTTTCAATAATTCCTGCCGTATCGGTTACCATTT
The DNA here is from genome assembly GCF_002005405.1 of Jeotgalibaca dankookensis. Classification (NCBI taxonomy): domain Bacteria; kingdom Bacillati; phylum Bacillota; class Bacilli; order Lactobacillales; family Carnobacteriaceae; genus Jeotgalibaca; species Jeotgalibaca dankookensis. The sequence continues at coordinate 189,028 of NZ_CP019728.1, read as the reverse complement.
GCTTGTTATCAATTAAACCACCTTTTACGTAACTCTTTAAATTCGCAATAACGGTATTGGAAGTAATATCCATTTTTTCAAAAATGCCGGTCGACCGTCTTTCTTCAGTCACAAAAGCAAACTTGTTTCCAATTGCTTCTCGCGCGTTTTTATTACGGTGCGGTTCACCGTTTAATAAAACCGCTCCTGTTTTGACCGTCGCGGTACCGAAGAGAAGTTCCAATAATTCAGTTCTTCTAGAACCAACCAAGCCCGAAACTCCTAGTATTTCACCTTTTCGTAGATTAAATGACACATCTTCTACCGTTGGTTGGTAAAGACCGGTTAGGTTTTTGACTTCTAACAAGACCTCACCTGGCGTATGTTCGCGTTTGGGGTAACGGTTTTCCAATTTACGTCCTACCATTAAGTTGATTATTTTTTCGGTAGTTAAGTCTTCGGCTGGATAGGTTGCGACCCATTTTCCATCACGCATAATTGTTACGTCATCAGAAATCCGTAAAATTTCTTCCATTTTGTGTGAAATATAAATAATTCCCACACCTTCAGAACGTAACTGATTTAAAATTCGGAATAAGTGCTCAATCTCGGTATCGGAAAGTGATGAAGTGGGTTCGTCTAAAACTAGTATACGTGCGCCATAACTTACTGCTTTAGCAATCTCTACCATTTGCCGTTGGGAAACAGACAATTCGCCGATAATTTTCTTGGGATTTAAAGAAATTCCTAAGCGTTCAAAAATTTCCTGTGTATCTTCATACATTTTCTTCTCGTCAATAATAAAGCCTTTTTTAGGAAAACGACCCAGCCAAATATTTTCCATAATATTACGTTTTAAAACTTGATTTAACTCTTGGTGAACCATCGATACCCCTTGTTCCAAGGCAGTCTTTGGATTGTCATAATTTGTCTCTTCGCCACTTATTTTTATAATTCCGGCATCTTTATTATAAATTCCAAACAAGCATTTCATGAGCGTTGACTTCCCCGCACCATTTTCACCCATCAAACTGTGAATGGTTCCAGGTCTCAATTGAAGTTGTGCATTGTCTAGGGCACGGACGCCGGGAAACTCTTTGACAATATCAGTCATTTCTAACAAATAATTCATTGGCTGTCCCTCTCTTCCATAAAAAGGAGAATGGATCGTGTCCACTCTCCTTTAATATTCTTATCGTATTAAATTATTCACCGCTATATTTTTGGTAAGGAATACGAACTGAAATTCCTGTTTCGTCATACTCTAAGTCGGTACCATCAAGGAATTCTTTTCCTTCAAGTGCATTTTTACCCATCGCATGAATCGCTTGTGCCATTGCTTCACCGTCTTGTTCAACGGTTCCAGACATGTAGCCATCAGAAATTAATTGTTTTGCCTCATCGGTTGCATCGACTCCAAATACAGGAATAAATGGACCGTCACCGGTGTTGTAACCTGCTGCTTGTAAAGCAGAAATCGCACCTGATGCCATTGAGTCATTATTAGCAAAGATCATTTCAATATTATCGCCTTCACGAGAAATCCATGCGGATACTGCTGTATAGGCTTGGTCTGCATTCCAGTTAGCTACTTGTTGCCCAAGTTCTTTTACTTCAATGCCTTCTTCTTCTACTGATTTCACTGAATATTCAGTTCGAGCGATGGCTTCAGGGTTTTCAGCATCACCTGTCAACATCACATAGTTCATAACACCGTCATTATTTTTGTCATAGCTATCATCTGAATTCCATAGTTCTGCTGCCATTTCTCCTTGTAAAATACCAGCTTCTTCTGGTTTTGTCCCTACGAAACGAGCATGATCATAAGAAGATAAAATGCTTTGATCCGGTTCACGGTTAAAGAAAATAATTGGTAATTCATTATTTGAAGCTTTATCAATCACGGTTTGAACAGCACCTACATCCACAATATTAACTGCTAAGCCGTCTACACCTTGTTCAATCATAACGTCTAATTGGTCATTTTGAGTTGCTTGGTCCCCTTGGGCATCGTTTAAAGCGAGGTTTAATTCGCCTGCTTCATTTCCAACATTTTCAAGTGCTTGACGTACCGATGAAATATAAGTATCGGCATATTGGTAGAAAGTGACACCTAGAGTCGGTGCGCCACTCACAACTTCATTTGTACTTGTCACTTCTGATGAAACAGCTTCATCACTTGCCCCGCCACAAGCTGCTAGTAGTGCAACTGAACTGATTGTCATTGTATGGAATAATCGTTTTTTCCAATTAGTCATTTAAAATCCTCCTTTGATTTGTCTTGCTTTATCTGTATGTTATCATGGTAACGCTTTCAGCTCTATGTGATTTCTTACGTTAAATGTGGGATATTTTATGTGCTTTCAAAATTTCCATCGCAAATTTTAGGAAAGCGAATGCTGACGCAGGTTCCTTCATCAAGCTCACTCTCTGCTGATATGCCATACTGCTCACCAAAATAAATTTTAAGACGTCTGTTTACGTTACTGATTCCAATTCCTTGTCCACTTTGCTTTAATCCTTTTGGTTGGTTTATTTGAGCTAATTTTTCTTCAGTCATGCCGGCGCCATCGTCGGCTATTTCAATCAGAATATGATCTTTTCTGTCTTTAACTCGAATATTGATGTGACCTTCATCCACCATTCGTTCAATGCCATGATACAAAGCATTCTCTAAAAAAGGTTGAATAATAAGTTTAACAGTTTGGCAATTCTCCAATCCTTCATCTACTTCAAAGGCATAAGTAAATTGATCGTCGTACCTTATTTTCTGGATTTCCAAATAACTCTTAGCGTGTTCCAACTCTTTTTCCAAAGAAATAAGGTGCTCTCCTTTACTGAGTGAAATACGCAGGAGGCGACCAAGTGCATTCGTCATAGCAGCAGCGCCTTGGTTATCGTTGCGATTTGACATCCATAAAATAGAATCTAAGGTATTATAAAGGAAATGGGGATTAATTTGGGCTTGCAGAATTTTCATCTCAGCTTTTCTTAGTTCCGCCTGTTCTTCCTTAACTTGTGTCATGAGATCGGTAACACGCCCCAGCAAATTGTTATATGCAAAGGACAAACGTTTAACTTCATCAAAACCTTGTTCCGTAATTTTTTCATCTAAGCTCTCCGTTTGCGTTCCTTCAATAAAGGTAACCATGTTGGTGATTGGTTTGGCAATATACTTGGAAACAATCGTACTAGCAATTGCAACAATAGCTAACATTACAATCAGAATAATCATGGTATTGAGATACAAACTATTTAAAGCCGGATCAAGAGAATCTTCTAAATAAGACACACCTACAATATGCCAACCTAAATTGGAAATCGTGCGGTGTCCCACTGTATACCGTTCATTCTCTGTTACAAAGGTTCCATCCCCTTTATGGATAAGCTCCTCTACACTAGTCTTTTCTTCGGATGCGTGGCGAACAGGAAAGGGATGGTAAATAACCCTTCCTTCGTTATCTGCGATATAGACATAGCCTTTATCGTCAATGACGACCCGACTTAAAAAATCGCTGACACTATCGAAATCATAATCGACCAAGAGAATGTAAGGTTGTCCGTCCAAGCGAATTTGTTGATAAATACTCACCACTTGAATCGGAACGGTTTGGTATAAATCTTGTAAATGCGGAAGTGAAAATTGGAAACTATAAGGGCTAGCTTTTTCTTGGTACCATTCTTTTTCAAATAATGGGCTCTTATTTTTAGTTAAATAATGCAAAGGAGCATGCATTACCGGCTTTCCATCTAATTCATACAGGTTCACAGATACAACGTCTTGGTTCATCTGATAAATTTCTCTCATTTTATCAAGCCGATTATTTGGGCCGGTCTGTTGGATTTCATCGGCAATGATGGACCCTTTTTGGCGTAATTGATCGTGGTAATTTTTCAAATAGAGATAAGAAAGGTTCACACTTTGTTCGGTTGCTGTTTTAGAATTAGCAATCAAGGTATCTCTAATTACCGCAGTAATGGTCGTGGCAAAAACAATCAAAGTCACAACTGCAACACTGGTCATCGCCAGGCGAATAATCTGATTTAAATTTTTAGTTGGCTTTTTCTTCAGTTTAGCCAAGCGCTTTTTCAAATCTATCATACCTGTGCCAACTCCCGACGCATTTGAGTAGGTGAAATACCAAAATACTTTTTAAAACTATAAGAAAAATAATGCTGATCATTATAGCCGCTGGCTTGGGCGATTTCAAACATTTTATGAGAAGTCGTTAGGACTAATTTTTTTGCGTGATTCATTTTCATCTCTGTCAAGGCTTCAATAAATGACTGTCCGGTTTCTTTTTTAAAAACGGCACTAAAATAAGTGGGGCTTAAAGACAAATGTTTGCTGACTGTTTGCAGAGATAAATCGGCATCTTGAAAATTCCCGTTCATATAATTTAGGCTTTGAGCGACCATCGTATTGGTGTAACGTTTGCGTAACCCAGCAATTTCATTTACCACCTTTTGGCAGAAACTTCTAATTTCTTCTGCCGCTACACTAGCGCTATGGTATTTAGATTGGCTGACAAACTCATGATACCAATTGGTATAGTCATCACGCATTTCTACACCAGAATCATAGAGTGAGCGAATAGCTGTAATATAGAGAAGGCTAGCTACAAGGTTTAGATTGTTATTTTTTTTGAGCAATTTGTCTAACTGTTCATGAACCGTCCGCATGTCCCCTGTTTTCATAGCCAGTTGTAAGCTGTATTCATCTAAATTTTCAAAAGTATCTGCAGTTGTTTTACCTACTTCTATATCGGTGACGTGAATAATATTGCCTTCACTTGTATAACGGGCAAAATCAAGAGCTTCTATTGCTTGTCGGTAGGCTTTTTTAGTGGCTAGAATATCGCTAAAGGCTTCGCTTACTCCTATATAGATTTCTTGATTTAAAACTTTTAGCGCACTTTCAATGATTTCTTTATTGATCGTCTCTAGTGGCACATGAACTGGCATTAAGCAGACGATGTTACCAGAAAAGAGAAATACTTCAGCAGCACTGTATTTGGTTAAGATTGAACGAATGACATTGGATAAAGAAAAGCGAATGAGATCAACATCCTGACTCTCCTCTTTGAGTTGGATTGTTAATAAAACAGTGCCATTTTGCAAAAAATCAAGCTTGTATTCGCCAATAAAATCTTCTAAGGCTTGCTGGGTTACATTCGTGTAGGTTTCTGTTAACAAAGAGATAAGAAAAGAAATTTTCATAACTTCGAGTTGATCTAAGTATTCTTTTTTAACTTGCGTTAAATCATTGGCTGCTCTTATCTCATTACTTATTTGTTTTTCGATTGTTGCCAAGGTCTTTTCAATCTCTTGTTCTGAAATGGGCTTTAGAAGGTATTGAAAAATATTCAGCTCAATTCCCGCTTTAGCATATTGAAATTCATCGTAGCCAGACAAAAAGACAACCTTAGTAGTGGGATACTCGTCTTTGACATGTTGGGCCAGTTCAATACCCGTCATCACTGGCATTTTAATATCCGTAATAAGTAAATCTGGGCTTCCGACCTTTTCCATTAATTGCAAAGCGTCTAAGCCATTTTCAGCTGTTCCTATTAATTTAAACCCATTCCCTTCCCAGTCAACTAGTTCTTGTATGGACTCGCGTAGCGAGCGTTCATCATCGACTAATAAAACAGTATACACATTGGATTCCTCCTAAAATAAAGCGCTTTAAAAACTTCTTTTATCATAGTCTTTCTTGACTCACTCTGCAATACTGAAAAAACCGAGATAAACACTCGGTTTTTTTCTATTCTCTGACTAAAGTCACTATAACTAACTCGGGACGGTTATTAACCCGTAGAGGAAAATGCGAAGGTCCCAGGCCCCGACTCACGACTAGTTTTTTATGGGTATCGCTCGCTAATGAAAAAACACCCGCCGTGTGCTTAGGTAACCGTCCTTGTCCCGGGGCAAAGAGTCCTCCAATCCCTTTGATGCGTACTTGTCCGCCGTGTGCATGGCCAGAAAAGGTTAGATCAGGTGCCTTTTCTGCATCAGCTTGGTACTTTTCAAATAGTTCTGGGCGGTGAGCCAGCAATAACTTTGTCTGTTCTTGCCACTCTGGTCGCACATATACCTTTTTAATTAGATTTTTAGCTTTGCGTTTGGCAACAAAAGATGGTTCGGATACACCCATAATCAAAAGAGGCAAACGATCTGGTAAGGTAATCGATTCGGCTTGATTATTTAAAAAAGTCACACCAGTCCCTTGATAGATGGCTTCATTATTCGGATTAACATGATCATGATTCCCCATAATCGCATAGCTAGGCGCAATTGCGGACACTCGCTTCAAGAAAGTGTGTAGCTCATACCAGCGTTCTGGTTCAGCCGCGTCCATTTGATCACCGGTTAAAAAGATTAAATCAGGCTGTTCTTGAACCAATTTTTGGATTAATTTATTCTGGTTAATTTTAATATAAGGAAAGTGTAAATCGGATAGCTGAGCAACTTTTATTCCTACATTTTCGACTGCTAGTTGATGGATTGGAATGCGATAGTGAGTGGTTTGAAAGCGTGTGTTTTGGCTATAGAGATAGGCTGCTAGACTTGCGCCAGTTGCAGCTGTATGGACGAGTTTTTTTCTGAGTTTCATTTAGGGTTCCTCCTATAATTTAAGGGTAAAATATGTTATAGTTGTGATATCTTAATATTTATGTAATATTGAAACATTTGACTGAAAGGAGTTTTGATATGGAAGTATTTGTTGACAAGCTGAAAGAAGTCTTGCAATCTGTCTTACCGATTACTTTTTTGGTAGTCATTCTTCATTTTACCATTGCCCCTTTACCAGGAATAGAGTTTCCACGATTTCTATTCGGAGCTTTGCTCATTATTTTAGGACTCGCTATTTTTTTATTTGGAGTTGATATTGGTGTTACTCCGATTGGAAATTATTTGGGAAAAGAAATTGCACGCAGTAATAGCTTAAAATTTGTATTAGTTATGGGTGTGATTCTAGGTTTTTTTATTTCAATCGCGGAACCTGATTTAATTATTCTATCAAATCAGGTAAGCGAAGTCACGAGTGGCGCCATACCCAGTACTCTTTTATTAGTAGTCGTTTCAGTGGGGATTGCCTTTATGATGACATTGGGACTATTTCGGATTGTTTATCGTTTTCCCCTTCGTTATCTCTTCGCCATTATTTATGCCGCTATTTTCTTGATTTCTATTTTTAGTTCCAATGACTTGTTCGCGATTGCTTTTGATGCTTCGGGATCAACGACTGGTGCTTTAACTGTTCCCTTTATGCTTGCTTTGACATGGGGGGTTGCTTCTCTCAATAAGGACTCAAAGTCTGCTGAAGTGGATAGTTTCGGGTTAGTTGGGATTGCTTCGGCTGGTGCCATTTTAGCTGTTTTAATTCTTGGCCTTTTTACCGGAAATGGTGGTATTTCAGGTTCTTTAAATGGGGATGCGGGTGCTTATACCTCTTGGCTTAAACCTTTTACGGATACCTTCCCGCATATGGCTTTTGAAACCATTCTATCCATCTCCCCTATTTTAATTATTTTTGTTGTTTATAATCTCTATATTTCCAAGCGAAAAATGAATACACGGGAATTTAAAAATGTATTACTAGGTCTTATCTACTTGTATGTGGGATTAGTTATTTTCTTAACAGGTGTAAATGCTGGTTTCCTAAACGTTGGACGTCAATTAGGGATGATGATTGCGGGAATGGATAGTAAACTACCTGTTCTTTTCATCGGACTTTTACTAGGGTTGGTGGTTATTTTAGCAGAGCCGGCTGTTTATGTTTTGACTCACCAAATTGAATCCGTCACGAACGGTTCGGTTCGGCGATCGATTGTTTTAGTTTTCTTATCAGTAGGCGTTGGTTTGGCCGTCTTCTTGTCAGTTGTTCGTGTCCTAGTGCCAGCCATCCAACTTTGGCACTACTTGGTTCCGGGTTACATCATTGCCTTATTCCTTGCCTTTCGTGTTCCAAATCTTTTCGTAGGAATTGCTTTTGATGCAGGGGGCGTTGCTTCCGGACCGATGACTGCTACTTTTATTTTAGCTTTTATTCAAGGTGTGGCAGAAATTACCCCACACGCAAATGTTTTGATTGATGGATTTGGAATGATTGCTATGGTGGCTATGATGCCAATTCTCTCTCTCCAACTACTTGGAGCAGTTTATGCGAAAAGAACAAAAAAGGAAGGTGTATAAGATGCCAGAAAAAAAATACTTTGATTTGATTTTTGTGATTGTAAACATCGGTAAAGCCAGCCGTGTGCTAGCTGAAGCTAAAAAGATTGGTATAACAGGTGGAACCATTACACTGGGTCATGGGACCGTTAATAGCGGTCTTTTAAGACGTATGGGATTGTCAGAAGTTCGTAAAGAAGTCCTCTTAATGGTGAGTAAGCGTGATCTTACGTTACCCACCATTGCTCACATTAAAAAGACCTTCCGTTTAGAAGAGTCGAATCGTGGTATTGTCTTCTCCACGCGTGTCTCTTCTTTAGTCGGGACACAAGGGCAACGTTATGATATGCATATGGATGATACAAGTCTTGAAGCAACCCATGAACTTTTCGTCTCGATTGTTTCTGCTGATGAAGGTGAAAATGTGGTCGATGCGGTACGCGAAGCTGGTGGTGCTGGTGGGACTATCATTTCTGGCTTAGGTGCTTTTGCTGAAACCGTGACAAAAGTCTTTGGTATTGAAATTAGTTCCGAAAAAGATATTGTTTTAAACTTAGTTGGTAAACACCTCGCCGATTCAATTGAAAGACACCTTGTGAAGAAAGTTGATTTCAGCGATAAGGATTCTGGGATTTTATTTAGTATTGACGTTGAAAATGTTCGCGGTATCTATGAAGGTTAAATAAAGAGTGGGACTTTTGTCCTACTCCCTTTTTTTACTTTTTGCCAGCTAAAACAGAAAGTTAAAACTGTTGCATAAAAAAGAGTAACGTGTTAATCTTTTACATAATTAAAGATAAAAGGAGCGATCGACTTGAAAAAGAAATTAAGTATTATTTTTGCTGTATCGGGATTATTTTTAGCTGCTTGTGGATCAAATGAAAGTAATACGGAAAAAACAGCATGGGATTTAATAGAAGAAAAAGGCGAAATAACTGTAGCAACTTCTGGTACACTCTTTCCCACTTCTTACTACGGCGATGATAACGAGTTAACGGGTTATGAAATTGAAATTGTAAAAGCTGTTGCTGAAAAATTAGATGTAGACGTTTCCTTTACCGAAATGGGCGTTGATGGCATCTTAACTGCTGTGCAAAGTGGTCAAGCAGATTTAGCAGCTAATGGATTTGATATTACCGATGCGCGTAAAGAAGATTATTTATTTACTGAACCCGTAAAATATTCCTTTGGTGGTCTTGTTGTTCGCTCTGAAGATCAGTCGGGTATTGAAAGTTTTGATGATTGGGAAGGTAAAAAAGCTGCTGGTGGTGCAACGACTACTTATATGGGAATCGCTCGTTCATTAGGAGCAGAGCCAGTCACTTATGATAATGCTACTAACGATGTTTTCTTCCGTGATGTTGCAAGCGGTCGTACGGATTTTATTCCCAACGATTACTATGTGTCCAATGTCGCCGTCCAATTTTATAAGGATTTGGGCGTTGAAATGCACGATTTGAAATACAATCCTTCCTCACAAGCATTTGTACTAAACGATAGTGATGAGTCCGTTAAAGAAAAATTTGATGCGGCTCTTGTAGAATTACGCGAAGAAGGCGTTCTAAAAGATTTGTCTGCTGAATTCTTTGGAGGAGAAAATGTCTCTGAGCCTCTTGACAACCTTGATGATTTGCCTGTTTTCCAACCTGAGGATTAGGAAATGGCCTTTTCAGATATAAAGTGGGAATATATTTTTAACATTCGCTTAGCCATTGATAACTTTGGTTACGTTGTTTCTGGGATTGGATATACGCTTTTAATTTCTGCAGTTGGGTTTTTATTAGGGCTGGTATTAGGTTTCCTTTTATCGCTCATGCGAATTTCTTCTATTAAATTAGTTAGCCGGTTTGCAAAGCTTTATATTTCTTTTATGCGTGGTACACCCACATTAGTTTTATTATTTATTCTCTACTTTGGATTTCCTTTTATTGGGATTTATTTCCAAGCTGTGGTCGCGGCGATTATTGGGTTTAGCTTAAGTTCCGCTGCTTATATTGCAGAAATTATTCGCTCGGCCCTCAATGCGATTGACCAAGGGCAATGGGAGGCAGGAATGTCGCTTGGCTTGTCACGTCGTAAAGTCTTATGGCGAATTATCGTCCCGCAAGCACTTCGCATTGCCGTTCCGCCACTATCGAACGTTGTTTTAGATTTGGTAAAGAGTTCTTCTTTGGCGGCTATGATTACGGTCCCAGATATTTTTCAAAAGGCCAAAATTGTCGGCGGCCGGGAAAACGATTATATGACGGTTTATATTATGGTAGCCCTTATATATTGGGCAATTTGTTCGCTTTATGAAGTGCTACAAGCTAAATTAGAAAAAGAATTTGGTTCTTACTAACTTTATTGATATAATGGAGAGCGTAATAGAAATCGAAAGATTTTTGTTACCTCACAAAAAACGACTCGGCTATTTAGCTGAGTCGTTTTTCTTGTTTTGACTTTCCAGTGCCAACAAAAAAACTTTGGCGTCCAGCCCACCCCCGTATCCCACTAACTGTCCACTTGATCCAATGACCCGGTGGCACGGAATGACGATGGAAATAGGGTTTTTATTATTCGCTCCCCCGACTGCGCGTACTGCTTTAGGGTTATCTATGGCAGTGGCGATCTCTTTATAGCTTCTTGTTTCACCATATGGTATAGCCTTTAAAGCTTGCCAAACTTGCTGTTGAAAAGCTGTCCCTGCTGTTTTAATTGGCAAATCAAATACGGTCCGTTGCCCTGCAAAATATTCTGATAATTGTTGTTTAGCTACTCGTAAAAGCGGTGTCTCTTTTTGGATAATCGTTTCCGTTTCATCGATTCGATCAATAGCCAGAATATTAGTATCATCCGCTCCAATCAAGTAGGCGCCGATGGGGGACTGGTAGATTAAATAATTCATCCTTATTTCTCCTTTTTTTAGAGTTATCTGCTTAATTTCACATATTCTTCAAACTTATCCGGTACAATAGTAACACACTATTAATCCTTATAATTATTAGTTAATAAGAGAGGACGAATCTGAATATGGATAATCAAGACAAATCAAAGTTTACAGGACCAAATAATAAATCATGGATATATTATATTCTCCTTGTACTATTAGGTGCGGTATTTTGGAATTCTTTCCTTTTCCCATCTATTGCCAATCGTAGCGTGGAAGAAGTTCCTTATAGTTCTTTTATAGAAGAAGTTGATAAAGGAACCGTTTCTGAAGTTAAAATTGAAAATAACCAATTGACCTATGTCGCAACGGATGAAGATGATAAGCGTCAAGTTTATATAACTGGTATCGTTAATGATCCGCAACTTGTTTCTCGCTTAGAAGAAAAAGAAATTGTTTTTGCGACTGACATCCCCACGGAAGCTTCCCCTATCCTTTCGTTATTATTATCTTGGGTTGTTCCGGTGCTCATTATTTGGGGTCTCTTCTCCTTATTAGGCCGTCAACTAGCGAAACGAATGGGTGGCGCTGGTGGAGGCGGTCCAATGTCTTTTGGAAAATCCAATGCCAAAGTTTATGTAAAAGCAACAGACTCTAAAACTTTTAAAGACGTAGCCGGACAAGATGAAGCCAAAGAAGCCTTGTCGGAAATTGTTGATTACTTACATCAACCTGAGAAATATAAAGATATCGGTGCTAAAAACCCCAAAGGTGTTCTCTTAGTAGGCCCTCCTGGTACAGGTAAAACCTTGATGGCAAAAGCAGTTGCTGGTGAAGCAGACGTTCCCTTCTTTAGTATTTCCGGATCTGAATTTGTAGAAATGTTTGTCGGTCGCGGTGCTGCCAAAGTCCGTGATTTATTTAAAGAAGCGAATGAAAAAGCACCTTGTATTGTTTTTATTGACGAGATTGATACGATTGGTAAAAAACGTGATGGTGGTGGTATGGTGGGCGGTAACGACGAACGCGAACAAACCCTCAACCAACTTTTGGCTGAAATGGATGGTTTCGAAGCCAATAAAGGGGTCGTTGTCTTAGCAGCGACTAACCGTCCGGAAACTTTGGATGCTGCGCTTCTACGTCCTGGCCGTTTTGACCGCCGTGTGCCCGTTGAATTGCCGGATATTCGCGGACGCGAAGACATTTTAAAAGTTCATAGTAAAGATTATTTAATGGAAGACGATATTGACTACAATACCATCGCCCGTGCTACCAGTGGTGCTTCAGGGGCTGAACTGGCTAATATTATTAACGAAGGTGCTCTGCGAGCGGTTCGTGAGGGGCGCGCTCGTGTCTCGCAATCAGATTTAGAAGAATCAGTTGAAACAGTTATTGCGGGCTACCAACGTAAAAATGCGGTTATTTCTCCGCAAGAAAAAGAAATTGTTTCTTATCACGAAATAGGCCATGCCCTCGTTGCGGCTAAACAAACCGATTCGCCGCCTGTTCACAAAATCACCATTATTCCGCGAACTTCTGGTGCTTTAGGCTACACCATGCAGATTGAAGAAGGCGAAAAAAGTTTGATGAGTAAAGAGGAATTAACCAACAAGCTGATTACACTAGCGGGTGGACGTGCTGCTGAAGAAATCATATTTGGCCGCATGACAACTGGTGCCTCTAATGACATTGAACAGATGACTAAAATTGCACGTGCTATGATCACGCGCTACGGCATGAGCGATACCTTTGGCATGATGCAGATTGAGAGCCAAGCAAATCCTTACCTTGGCGGTGACATGACCATGAATGTTTCTTCTGGGACAGCTGAACGTGTTGACCGTGAAGTGATTGCTTTAATAAAAACAGCACACCAAGAAGCGGTTAAAATTTTGAGTGAAAACCTTGAAAAATTACATCAACTCTCTCACTTTTTACTGGTTGAAGAAACAATTAGCGGGCAACAGTTTATGGATATATTAGAAGATTAAAAGTTAATGGAAAGAGAGACACTCATTTTTAATGAGGTCTCTCTTTCTTAATTGAATAAACTTTTACGATTAGAAGATTGTCGCCAATCTAAGGTGGCACGGTTATCTTTAAAATCGATTTTAAGAATTGTTCCTTTGTCTACTTTTACACGTTTACCGGTTAATTCAGATAGCCAAGCAGTCAAATATGGTTCGTGCCCAATACAGGCTACACGAAACGGTTGCTCTAATTCCTGTAAATTTTTTAAACAAGCTTGTAAATCTCCATTTACTAAGAAATCCTTTTCTGTAGAACTATCAATCTGAAAGGTTTCATTAAATATATCTGTTGTTTGTTTGGCACGTAGAAGCGGGCTCGTCCATACATGTAAATCTTCTGTTTCAATAAGTGGTTTCATGGTCTGTAAAAATTCACGCCACTCGGTTTGACCTACCTCTGTTAGTGGACGATAAAAATCATTTTTCCCCCGTTGTGCAGCCCCTGCTTTACCGTGACGGATAAGGTACAAACTTCCTTCCATAGTCATCGCCTCCTTTTCTTTATTGTACCTTATCCCCTTATGCTTTGGCTAATTGTCTGTACAGGCGTTGTTTGCTCACCTGTTTTTTGCACCAATCATGGAGGACAGCAGTATCAAGTAATTCTTCGGGGAATAAGACTTGGAATTCCGCAATCTGTCGGTTCATGGTTTCTTGAGTCGATTCAGTCTGCCCACACGTTAAGCAGTAAGTGGTTCGATCTTTTATCTTGGTTTCAAAGGAGTGGCAATAACGACAGGCAACTCCTTTCTTTATCGTTTCCTTTTGGTAATCGGGCAAGTCTTTTCCAGAACGAAAATCTGCAATATGGTTCTCCATTAAGGTTTTCATTAATTGTTCTGCCTTAGAGGTGTTGGGGTTCAAGTTTTTAAGATGACGACTTAATTGACAGGCATAAATAATATTAGGATGATAAGGGGCGCCATATATCATGGCTTCTGGATTGATAAAGCACACATAGGCCTCTACCTCATATGTTAAACGGTTTAGTTTCAACCAGTTTCTAAGTGCAGTTTCAGTTCGGTTTAACTGTCCAAGTGGATTCGTAATAATGGTTCCCGATTTTGTTATGAAATTATTATGGTGGTAGGTTATATCGGTTTGATAATTTTTTATTTCATAAATGCTAATCGTTTGGTCATGAATAATTAGGGCATCAATCTGAAAGTCAGTTGTATAGATTTTTAATTGAAGATCATTTAAAATGTCGCAAGAAAGAGGCACATATTCCTTAACATATTGATCAAATAGACACTCTCCTTCATAGCCACTTTTTAAATTGTGATAATACCGTTGGTGTTCCTTTGACAAAGACATCCGCGTATTCAAAGCTGTCATAATTTTAAGATTAATCGGTTCGTTCCGTTCTTTAATAAGCATTTCTATTCTCCTCCCCGAGTCTTCTACATATATATGTGCAAAAAGAAGCTAAATCCATTTTTTTCTTTTAGATTCATCATTTTTTTAAAATTTTAGGTGGCTAATGATGAAATTAGAGCGTTTTTCATCATAAGGAACATACAAATGACTAGTTATGATGAGATTTACCTTTATTTCATCATCCCAACACGTATGTCTATTTCTAGTGATGAAAAAAACCACTTGTCAGAGACAAGTGGCTTTAAAACGTTAAGCGAAATGAATATTTTTCCACTTTCCAGAACGAAAACGGAAACGAATCAGAATCCAACGAACAAATTGATCGATTACAACAGCTATCCACGCACCAGTTAGGCCCCAGCCGAATACGCCAATAAAGATATTGGCTAAGACAACCCGAATAACCAAAATCCCTACAATTGAAGATACAAGCGGGAAACGTGTATCTCCCGCTCCGCGTAGAGAGCCTGCGACAATCAGTTGATTGGCTTGGAAAGGTTGAATAACTGCTGCAATTTTCAAAGCTGCTGAAGCATTTTCAATAATCGTTGGATCTTGCGAAAATAACCCAACGAAGAAATCTGAAAAGATAAACAGGATAACACCTACAAGAAACCCACTGGCGCTCCCCATCATGGAACTATTATGGGCATACTTTTCAGCACGGTTAGCGTCCTTGGCTCCTAAAGCTCTACCGACTAAAGCAGAAGCAGAAATCCCAAAAGCTTGGCCGATAACAAAAGTCAGAGATAAGATACTCATACCGATTTGATGAGCCGCAAAGACGACTGTCCCTAGACCGGAAACGACTTGAACAAACAAGATAACACCTACTCGAATGACTAATTGTTCCAAGGCTGAAGGCAATCCAATTCGAATTAAGTTTTTAAGTGTATGTTTTGAAAATCTAAATTTATTTTTAAAGGAAAAGCGTAACTCACTCTTTCCGGACATTAAGTAGCGAACCATAAAAATACTTGCGACAAAGTTAGCTAGCATAGTTGAAATCGCTGCCCCAACAATACGTAATTCTGGTGCACCAAACAGACCATAAATTAAAATCGCATTTCCTAATACGTTTAGGAAGTTCACACGAATATTGATATTCATAGGAACTTTAGTTTCACCAATTCCACGTAAGGAACCTGTAACACCAAAGTTAAAAGATTGGAATAAGTAACTAATGCAGATAATCCTGAAATAATCGACTCCAATATCCAGCAGCCCTGGCTCTGCGCCCATAAACAAAAGAATCGCAGGAGCATTAATAAATCCAAACGCTGCTATAGGAAGCGCTAAAACCATACTAATAATTAAGACATGTTTTGTGATATTTTCCATTCTGTCTTTTTTCCCGGCACCAAAATAGCGCGCAATAATGGCGGTACCACCGACGTTCAGGGCTTGAACAACTGCTAAGCCGAGAAAGAGAGGCTGGTTGGTTATCCCTACTGAGGCAACGGCAGTCGCTGCATAACTAGGATCAGCTATATTTCCAAGCATCATCATATCAATCATTCCGAAAACAGAACTCAATATTAGCTCTAATAAGACCGGCCAGGCTATTTTAATAATGTCTGCATTAATGGGGTTTTTAAAGCTCAATCGTTCCTTTATACCTTCCAACATTTTTTCTTTACACTTTCCTTCTTTATTTGTATTTTAGTCATACTTTACATTGTACTATACCTAAGCATTTTTTCAAAAAAAACACTGAATATACGCAAAATAGAGCTGCCGAAGCAACTCTATTTTATTTATAACTTACGATCATCAATAGCAGTTAGTTGTTTATCGATAACTTGCATCACTTCTGATAAGGAACCTTCTTCAAAAGGTGATTTTAGATTAGCTAAATCCACTAATTTCAAGAAACTACTTGTCCCCCCTACTTCACAAATAGCTAGGTAGTCTTTCCAAGCTGTAGGGTCTTTATCAATAATAGCACGTTTCCAAAATTGGAGAGCCAACACTTGAGCCAAGGTATAATCGATGTAATAGAAAGGCGTATCAAAAATGTGTCCTTGACGGTACCAAAGGGTTCCTTTTTCTAAAAAGGCATTATCTGAATAATCTTTGTGGGGGGTGTAGATTTTTTCAAGTTTACGCCATACCGCTTTACGCTCAGCTGGAGTCATCATCTCAGGATTTTCATACACTTCATGTTGGAAATGATCCACGAGCACACCGTAAGGTAAGAACTGAACGGCACCGCTTAAATGACTAAATTTATATTTTTCAGTTTCTTCTTTGAAAAATAGTTCCATCCATGGATAAGTGAAAAACTCCATACTCATTGAATGAATTTCTGCACTCTCACTCGTTGGAAAAACGAGTTCTGGTTGCTGAATCCAGCGCGATTGGAAAACTTGGAAAGCGTGTCCGGCTTCGTGCGTAAGCACATCAATATCACCACTGGTTCCATTGAAGTTAGCAAAAATAAACGGCGAATCGTAGCCAGGTATAAAGGTACAATAACCCCCACCTTGCTTGCCATCTTTTGTTTCTAAATCTAAAAGGTCACCTGCATACATATAGTCGATGAAGGTTTCTGTTTCAGCTGATAATTCATGATACATTTTCTTGCCCATTTCCAAAATATAAGCTTGATCCCCTTTAGGAGTAGCATTCCCATCTAGAAACTCTAAATTCAAATCATAGTAGTGCATTTTTTCAACACCAATACGTTTGGCTTGGCGCTCATATAACTTTTGCGCAAGTGGAACGACATCTTCTAGAACGTTTTCGCGGTAAGTTTGAACCATTTGCCGATCATAATCATAGCGTTCCATGCGAATATAACCCAGCTCGACAAAGTCTTTAAAGCCTAGCTGTTTAGCGATTTTGTCGCGTAATTTGACGAGTTGGTCGTAAAGATCATCAATTTTCACTTCGTTTTCTTCAAAAAATTGGAAGTAAGCTTCAGAAGCTGCCTTACGAATCGCTGGATTTGTTGATTGTTGATACGGTCCTAAGGCAGAAAGATTTAAAATCTTACCGTCAAATTCAATTTGGGCACTGGCAATTAATTTGTCATAGCTACTTGCTAGTTCATTTTCTTTTTGGAGCATTTCAATGACTTGTGGACTAAAGGCCTTTAATTTATATTCTGCCATTTTGAAATATTGTTTAGGCAAAACTTGTTCTAACTCCACTCGAAAAGGAGATTTTAAAAGCGCTCGATAATACTCGGTGTTGATTGCTTCGAACAGAGGTTGGTGTTGATCCCAAAAATCTTGTTCAGCTTGGTAAAAACTATCTTTCGTATTAATGGAGTGACGGATCAAAGCAAGTTGTGCTTGTTTATCAAATTCACTGAGTAAAGCACCCATTTTAGTCACTGCAGCAAGTGCTTGGTCAGCAACTTGTGCTTGGCTTAATTTAGCAATGGCTTTTTCTGCTTGCAATTTGTAGTCTTCATAACTTGGTCGGTGATATTCGTATTCAGAAAATTTCAATTTTGCCACCCATTTCTTTTTTATTTAAACAATTATAGCACGTTACCAAAAAAGGTGGTAAAAATAAAACAACAAAAAAGGTGAGCTATAAATAGCTCACCTTCTATCAGTTATAAAATTAGTTTTTAACTACGTTTGTAGCTTGTAGGCCACGGTTTCCTTCTTCTACGTCAAAAGTCACTGATTGACCTTCGTCTAAAGATTTGAAACCTTCGTCTTGGATTGCTGAGAAGTGTACGAATACATCATCTTGTCCGTCACGTTCGATAAATCCAAAACCTTTTTCTGCGTTAAACCATTTTACTGTACCTTGTTCCATAATATAATATCCTCCTCGTGCTTATAAGCACAAATTTATTTAGTTATCTTTGTACGACACGAAGTGATATGTATTACGATCCCACTTATTTTTAACGTTGTCCTAACCAAAAACACTATCATTAGTATACCTTATAAATATATAAATAGCAAGTTTATCTCTAAATTCTTTTTATTTACTCTGCTGACTCTTCTTTAGGGAGATTTTCATCCACATATTCCCAATCAGGTGTAGCGGTTACTTCTCGATAATCACTTAGACTTTCTTCTTTAATCCCTGTATCACCGACGTTTAACTCATCGGTTGTAAAAATAAACCAGACTGTATCAATATGGATTTTTTGTTTAAATTCAAATGCTCCTTGATCATCTGTTTCGAGTTTATCAATTACTTCGCCGTCTTGAACAACATAAACGTCTTCTCCATCCAAGCTTCGGCCGGAAATTTCGATATTATTTTCTTTATCGGCAAGGGAAAAATCTAAATTATTAACCCCAGATGTAAACTCAATATTTTCTTCTTGCGTAGTAGAAACTTCCGATTGCGCGGTTGTTTCTACCTCCGTTTGTTCTCCACAGCCTACTAGAAAACCGGTTACTAAAAAAGCTAAAATCATTTTCTTCATTCTCCACTGGCCTCCATTTTTTAACAGTTCCTAAGTCTTATTCTAACATGACACAAGGACGCACTTTATTATAAGTTCATGATGTTCCTAATAGAATTCACAAAAAACGTTATTGATTTCCGTTCAATTCTTGGATACGACTCTTTTCCAAGCTAACTTTTCAAGTTCAAAAAACAATAACCCTAGCACTAAACATAGCACCATGTTCAAAGAAAGTTTTACAGCTGGTGGTAACGGGGGCAAAAGATCCTTTAACCGCCAAAAATAAACCATCTGCGCTAAAAAGATATGATATGAGGCTTGCCCAATTTTTACAAAAATACGATTGACTTTTCTCTCGATTCTAACTGGCGGAAGTTTTAATCCGATGAAAACAATTAAAAGTGTCCAAAAGTAAGCGGGTGCGTGTGAACCTTCCCAATATTTTTCCATAATAAAAATCCAATCGAAATAATTCACTGCTGTGATATAAATGAAGCTTACTATAGATAGAAACGCTAACCATTTGTAATTAACTTTTTTATCATTCATAGCCAACCAAACACCTAATGTTAGAGCAAATACATAACGAAAGACCAGGAGACGGTAAGAAGCGGCGCCCATATCCGTCAGTCGCGAAAATAATTCTAAGCCTAAACTGACCAGAAACATTATTAATACGGGCTGTTTTTTATTCTTTTTCAAAAATAAATAAATAAAAGGTAAGAGTAAAGTTGTTTGGACAATAATCGGTACAAAATAACTCCCCGGTCCGCGACCACCTCTAAAAAATGAGCGGATAAACAAACTTAAATCCAATTTATCTGTAAATAAAAAAAGAGTCAACATCTGTAACAACCAAATAAATACGAAGGGATAAATGAGTCGCTCCAATCGTTTCCGTAAGTAGTTAAACTCGTAAAACTGGGGCAAGGTCTTAAATCCTCTTTTTTGATAAGACTTTGCTGTATTATAGCCAGTCAGTATCATAAAAACTGGTACAGCTTGCTTAATGTGGTGAGGTGCTAAAATTTTTAGTTCCGTTTTAAAGGTTAAACTGTGCAATAAAATTACCGATATAATCGCTAATGCTTTTAAGACATCCATATTATAATTACGTATATTCATATTCCCTCACCTATTTTTTTATTCTTACTTATAATACCACAGCTGCCTTCAACTAACGAAGCAGACCCTCCCATCCGCAACAAAAAAATAAGCCTTAACGCGTTAAATGAATAACACCTTAAGACTTGTTTATTAGAATAGACGGAGATTAGGGGATTTGAACCCCTGCACGCCTGACGACGCCTAACGCATTTCGAGTGCGTCCTCTTCAGCCTCTTGAGTAAATCTCCGTTTATTATTTTAACATTAATTCTTAGAAAAATTAAGAGTTTTTTCAACATTTTCATCACCAGCCTAGCTTAAATCTCTTCTAATGATGAAAAAACCGACTATTTCATCACTAGCTTATTTATTTGCATTGGTTGTGATTAAATAAGGCATTTTTTCATCACTAGCGGTTAGATTTGGTTTTACTTTGATGAATGGCACAAGCCTTTGTTATAATGAAAGAAATATGAAGGCGAAAGGAAGAAATAAAATGGGATTATTGGTTAATGGGAAATGGCGAGTGGATTGGAACCTTGCTGAAGACGCAGATGGTCATTTTATTCGGCAAGATTCACAGTTTCGCAATTGGGTTACTGCTGATGGGAGTGCAGGGCCAACTGGCGAATCAGGATTCAAAGCCGAAGAAAATCGCTATCATCTTTATATATCGTTGGCTTGTCCCTGGGCAAGTCGGGTCATGATTATGCGTAGCATCAAAGGGCTAAAGGATATGATTTCCGTTTCGATTGTAAACCCCTTGATGCTAGCTAATGGTTGGTCTTTTGAGACGGGACCGGGTGTTGTCGCGGATCCGATTATTGGGGCTGATTATTTGTACCAAATTTATATCCATGCGGATCCCAACTATAGTGGACGTGTAACGGTTCCGATTCTTTATGATAAAAAGACAAATAAAATTGTGAGTAATGAATCTTCTGAAATAATGCGCATACTGAATTCGGCTTTTGATCATTTAGGAGCCAGTGAAGGTGATTATTATCCTGAAGAGCTACAAGAGGAGATTGATCGTGTGAATGATCTGGTTTATCATGCGGTTAATAATGGCGTGTATAAAGTTGGCTTTTCAACGAAGCAGAGCGTGTATGAAGAAGAAGTTACTAATCTTTTTGAAGCTTTGAATACGTTAGAAGTAAGGTTAACAGATGGGCCTTATCTAATGGGGAACCAGATCACTGAAGCAGACTGGCGCCTCTTTACGACGCTCATCCGGTTTGACTCTGTTTATTATGGGCACTTTAAATGTAACCTGCGCCATTTAACTGAATATCCACACTTGTGGCGCTATACGCGTGAACTCTACCATTACCCGGGTGTTATGGAAACCGTGGATTTTGACCACATCAAAGAACATTATTACCGTAGCCACAAAACGATTAACCCCAATGGCATTGTTCCTTTGGGACCGATACTTGATTTCAGTCTTTAATTTTAGGCAATCAAAAAGAGCTATGCTGCGGCATAGCTCTTTGTTTATTCTTGTTTAAGAAATTTCTTATATGTGCTATCAACTAAAATTGCTCCTAAGGGGGCGGTTACCATAATAGCTACAACGGCTACGGTTAAAATTAATTCGCCGCTTGCTAATCCCATTGCTAAGGGTAACCCACCAATTGCAGCTTGAACCGTTGCTTTAGGCATATAAGAAAAAGCTGTAAAGACCCGCTCTTTTTTATTAAGATTTGTGCCAATTAAACTTATAAAGACACCGACCGTTCTAAATATTAAAACAGCTAAAATTAAAAGAATAGCAGCTGTTCCTGCTTTGAAAGCATAAGAGATATTAACCGTTGCGCCTACTAAAACAAATAAAAACACTTCTGCTCCAACCCATAATTTAGAAAATTTATTGGATAAGCGTTGGGCCGTATCGACATTATTTTGATGAATGGTCACTCCTAACGCCATTATTGCCAACAAACCTGAAAATCCCATAATACCGTTGAGTGCTTGCTCTAAGGCTACGAGAATAAACGAAACCGATAAAATAACCGCCACTTTAGTCGTATCACGCATAGAGACACGTTTGAATAAATAAATAAGCTCTAGTCCAACAATCACACCACCAATGATTCCAAAAATAATGGCACTTGGAATTGCTAAGAAATCACGTGCTTGGATGGTTCCTCCTTTTAATAATTCAACAAAAGCAGTAAACAGAACAATCACATAAACATCATCAACTGATGCACCGGCCAAAACCATCTGTGGGATACTCTTTTTAGTCCCATACCCTTCTTCCATCAAAACGAGCATTTTAGGTACAATAACTGCTGGTGAAACAGCTGCTACAACCGTACCCATTACTGCTGCTTCTAAAAGAGTAACTCCTAAGAAACGTGGCGCTAGTAACATCATCCCAATTATTTCTAGAGTTGCTGGGACAAAACACATTAAAATGGCTGGACGCCCCACCTTTTTTAAATCATCAATATTCAAATTAAGTCCTGCGCGCGTTAAAATAATAATTAAAGCAATTTGTCTCAGATCTGTTGAGATTTCTAACACAGTCGGATCGATCAAATTCCAAACGTAAGGACCTAGTAAAACTCCCGTTAAAAGCATCCCAATCAACTTGGGGAGCTTAATCACTTCAAAAATTCTTCCTAAAGTAATCCCTACTAAAAATATAAGTGCGAATGACAGTAGCATGCGTATACCTCTTTCTTTTTCAATTTAGAGTATCAATTTTCCACGAAAACCGCGTGCACTATAATAAGAGTCTGCTCCATTGTGATAAGTAAAAACTCTACCATATCGGCAATCACAGAATAGCGCACCACCAAGATTTCGAATGTCATCAGGGGTTTTTATCCAGGAAGAAGTTTTCGTGTCAAATTCTCCATAAGATTGAAGAGTTGCATATTCCGTTTCTGTTAATAGCTCGATCCCCATATCCTTCGCCATAGTAATGGCATCGTTAGCCGGTTTGTTTTTCTTTCTACTATCCAACGCTAGACGGTCATAACAAATACTGCGGCGTCCAATGGGCGTTTCGGGTGAACAATCCACAAAGATAAAATCATTCCCCAGAATATCCGGCTCTCCACCACTTGCTTCCATTTTAAAAAGTATGGCAATTTTGTCTGGTTGCGCTATTAGTTTTTCTTTTATTTCTTGCCAAGTAAGTTGCTCATGACGATTTTTATTTTTTATAAAACGGTCCTCCAGTGCAGTTATAAGCTCTTCTTGATTCATACTAAAGCTCCTTTTTTCATTATTTATAATGCCTCTTCAAATAACTTTTAATCTCACCGACGTAACAAGTGCCCGAGAGACAATAAAACTAAGTCTTTGACTTAAAGTATAGGATTTAATAATCCTATCATACACCACTTATCCACCCGAATGTCTATCTTTTCGTACAAGTTAAGCTTCTTTTATTTGTTTTGGAAAGCGCATTTGATATGATAGGTAAGAGGTGTTTGTTATGAAAATAGTTGTTCGGAAAAGAATGTTAGGGGCTATTCCACTTTTAGAAGTTGTCCCTTATGAAATGCGAAATGAAAAATTACCACTAATTATTTATTACCACGGTTGGCAATCATCGAAAGAGTTAAATTTGACTCAAGCTCGTTCATTGGCGCGAGAAGGTTTTAGAATTTTACTCCCAGATTCTATGAATCATGGCGAAAGAAAGCAACCTGTTTCGAAGATTCCATCTTTTACTTTTTGGCAAAGTATTCAATCCAACTTGTTCGAGTTTGGATTTATTTTGGATCATTTCCGTAAAAAGGGAGTGGTCAGTGATGTCATTGGTGTTGGGGGCCTTTCAATGGGTGGGATGACAACCTGTGGCTTGCTCACTCATCATCCAGAAATTAAGGCGGCCGCTTGTGTGATGGGCTCTCCTAAACTAGTCGCTTATCGCGATCGCATTCAAGCCAATGTGAAAGCCGGTGATCGTTATCTGCCAAAAGATTATGAGACGCTCACCAATTGGATACCGGAATACGATTTATCTTTACAAACTGAAAAAATAGCGGATCGTCCCTTCTTTATTTGGCATGGTCGGCAAGATGTGGTGGTGCCTTATGAGGATACA
The DNA here is from genome assembly GCF_002005405.1 of Jeotgalibaca dankookensis. Taxonomy (NCBI): domain Bacteria; kingdom Bacillati; phylum Bacillota; class Bacilli; order Lactobacillales; family Carnobacteriaceae; genus Jeotgalibaca; species Jeotgalibaca dankookensis. The sequence continues at coordinate 165,032 of NZ_CP019728.1, read as the reverse complement.
GCAGCATTTGTGGCTGAAAATCCTGATTTAAAATCTATTCAATTTGTTTCTGAAAAAGAAGAACACTTAGTTAAGTCCCCTACTATGGAAAAAGTTACTGATTTCTTTGTAAAAGCACTTTTAAATTAATTTTTTCATCATTAGATTGTCTTTTCGAGAGTCTAGTGATGATATTTTGTCATAAACCATCATAAGGCTCAATTATTGGGCGACTTATGATGATTTTCTTGCTTTTTTCATCATTGGCTAGCGCTTTTTCTTTTCTGATGATGAATTGCGTTCAAAACCGGCAGGAATCAGTTGGCCATCATTATGGAATGAAATAAATTTTTCTATTTCTGATAGAAAAGCAGCCCACCCGGTGGGTTCCATAGGGGGATTCTACTATTTTTTGCGGTTGGCTCAAATAATCAATCGTTAGGCGGTAACGTGATGCACCTTGTAGCTGATTGCTAAAATCAACTTGCTCACCGAAATAGTCAAGAAGCTTTACGACACTTTCTTTATCTTGATAAAGATGGTAGAAAAATTTTTTCGAATCTTTTCGCTTAGCATATTCAAAACTTCCTTCTTTTCGATCAATGAGCAAGGTTTCATCTTGGTATTCTATATAAATACGTTGAACCGATGCATCGTGTTCTACCTGGTTCATCTCTGTTCACTTCCTTCTATTTTCTGCTAGCATAACAAAACTTTAGAAATAAATCCGCTCATTTATATATGAGCGGATTTATTAAGCCTTATTTAATTCTTTTTGAGCAGCTATATTAATAATATCAAGAATTTCGTCTTTTAAACTTAAATATTCTGCATCAACTTTGACACGATGGTTATTCTTACTTTGCGCTGAATAGGTAAAATCAATCTCATAAGATTTTTCGATTGTGCCCGGTTGCGGTGACATAACTAGGAGTCGTGTTCCTAGCGAAAGTGCTTCATCGACGTCATGCGTAATCATGATAATGGTGTTCTTCGTTTGTTGCCACAAGTCTCGAATCAAACCTTGCATATTCAAGCGCGTCAGCGCATCAAGTGCTCCTAATGGTTCATCCATTAAAATCATTTGTGGCTGGTTAGCGAGTACACGCGCTAAAGCGACTCGTTGTTTCATCCCACCTGATAATTCAAAAACCGCTTTGTCCCGATGCTCTTCTAGACCAACTTCTTGAAGCAAACGTAAACTAGTCTTTTCTATTATATCCTTATTTAGGCCTCTCACTTTGGGTCCAAAACCGACATTTTCTTTTACAGATAGCCAGGGGTATAAAGTTGGTGATTGAAAAACAACACCTCGATCCCAACTCGGTCCAGTAACTTTTTCACCATCATAAAAAACTTCTCCATTAGATGGGAATTGGTAACCGGCAATAATTTTAAGTAGTGTACTTTTTCCACAACCCGAAGGCCCTAGAATACAGATAAATTCACCTTTTTCGATTTTTAAATTGATATCCGTGATAGCCGGGATGGTTTCGGAGCGTTCACTTTCATAAACCATTCCAACATTTTTTATTTCTAAAAGTGCAGATGATTGGGTCATATTCCACTCAATCCTCTCTTTCTAAATACATTTCCACAAATTCTGGGTTGATAAAGGTATCGAACTCCTCTTGGCTAGGTGATTTGGGAATTAATCCTTGCCCTTGAAGAAAATCTGAACTTTCTTTCATCACTTTAGAGAATCCACCTACCTGCTCGCTTGTCCCTATATAGTCAGATGAAATTTCTTCTTTAGGAGTTAACCAAAGCGAGCCCTCCATTTGGATAGTGGCTTCTTCTGGGGTAATTCCTAAAGCATCCGCACTTATGACCGTAGCCTCTTCTGGATTTCCGCGGTAGAAGTCGCCTCCTTCAACCAGTCCAGCAATAAAATCAACCGTTAATTCTGGATATTCTTCTGTAAATGCTTTTCTAGCTAGGACAATATTGGCTGTCTGGTGGCCCATTTCGGAAATTTCTTTTGAAGAAATCAAAATATTCCCTTTATCTAACAAGGCTCCTAAAGATGGCTGCCAAGTATAAGCAGCATCAATATCTCCTCTTTCCCACGCAGCAACAATGTCTACGGTCTGCATATCTAATAGCTCTACTTGATCTTCTATTCTTTCTTCTTTAAGTATTTGAAGAAGACTATAGTGGGAAGTGGATGCGAAGGTTGTTGCAATCTTTTTACCTTTTAAATCTTGTAGGCTAGAAATTCCGGCACCCTCCCGGACAGCTAAGCCTTCAGTTTCGCCTAGAATTTCGTGTAACCAAATCAACTCTACCGGGATACCGCGCGACAATGCTACGACACCATTGGTATGACCCATCGAAGCAAAATCAACACTCCCTGAAGCAAAGGCTTGGTTGGCTTCTACACCAGAATCAAAAACAATAAAATTCGTTTCAATTCCTTTATCTTCATAATACTTTTCAAAATACGCTTGGCTTTTCGCAATCATTTCGTCATTAGGTACACGAAGGTAACCAATATTCACTTTTTCTGGTAGCGTAGCATTTGTTTCTCCTGATGAACAGGCTGTTAGTACAATAAGAAAACTCATCAGAAAAGTTACTATTAGCTTTTTCTTTTTTATTTGCATGTTAATCTTTTCCTTTCCAATAAACAACTTTCGTTTCTATATATTGCAACCCGCTATCCATTAAGACGCCGGTTAGTCCCATAATTATGATGCCTACAAACATGACATCTGATTTTAAATAGCGAGAAGCATCAATTACCATCCACCCTATCCCCGAGGTTGCTGCTGTCATTTCAGCTGCAACGAGCGTTGTATAAGCGAATCCTAAAGCAGTTCGTAAACTCGTCAAAATATCGGGCAAACTTGCCGGTAAAATAATCTTGAAAAAGACATCTTTCTGTGATGCCCCGAGTGATGCAGCGCTTAGAATATAGTCTTCATTTATACCACTAACTGCTGATACACAAGCGATGTAAATAGGTGCAAATGCTGCTAAAAATAATAGACTGATTTTAGATTCATCTTCAATCCCCAACCAAATAATTAATAATGCATAATAAGCCAATGGAGGAATGGGACGATAAAATTGAACAATTGAATCAACCACTGCCCTTATTTTTGGTAAATAGCCACTTAAAAGACCGAGTGGCACTGCTGTAACAGCTGCTAGAGTGACTGCTATAAAAAGTCTTCTAAAACTATCGATGAGATGTCGAGATAGACTAATACCATTATAACCGTCTTTAATAATCGTTCCAAAAGCGGCCATTACTTCAGCTGGCGAAGGGAGCATAAAAGAATTACTGCCTATTGTGGCTGTATACAAATACCACCCTGCCAATATCGCAATCCAAGTACCAATCGAAAGCATCCGATTGGCTCGCTTCTCTTTCTGTTTCAATTTCATTTTTTTCCTCCAATAACAAAGCATACCCGAACGTTACTTGTACTTTCTCTCTATAAAATTCATACGAGGGGAAGTAAGTAAATTCGGGTTGTTTAAAACTATTTAATTACCACGAACAGTCCATCTCTTAGTTAAAGTTATAGTCTGTTACTATTGGATCACGATCTAATCTGACATCGTTAAAGTATTCGTATTCGGATACACCTAGGAATGAACCATCCATATTGTATACATGATCATACCCAAGTTGGCCTAGAGCACGAACCATATTGTAACTTCTTTGGCTTGAACGGCAGTGAATGTAAACCGGACGATCTTTAGGAATTTCTGATAAACGGTCACGGAATTGGCTCAATGGAATATTAACTGCACCCTTAATGTGACTTGTTGCATATTCGTTTTCTTCACGTGCATCAATAATCATTTCATTATTTTCAACTAACTCACGTACTTTTGTAACGGGAACTTTTTTAAAATCGCCATTCAAAATATTCAAAGCAACAAGTGCTGCATGGTTGACAACGTCTTTTGCTGTTGAGAAGTGTGGGGAATACGTCAATTCAAGTTCTTTTAAGTCTTCTAGGTTTGCATTCATCATGATGGCTGTTGCAACCACGTCAATACGCTTATCAACATTTCCTTTACCAACTGCTTGTGCTCCTAAAATTTGTCCAGACGGAACTGCAAAAATTAGTTTGAAAAATAGGTTTTCAGAGTCTGGCATTAGACCTACTTTATCTTTAGGAATGATATAGGCAAAGTCATAATCGATTCCATGAGCTTGGCATTGTCTTTCATTAAATCCTGTATTCGCAGCATTTAAATCAAATATTTTAACACTTGATGAACCGATAACGCCTGTATTCCGGTATGTTCTACCATAAGCATGGTCTGCTGCAGCACGTGCTTGACGTTGCGCTGGGCCTGCAAGGGTTAATTGCGTTTTCTTACCAGTAAAGAAACAAGTTGTTTCAATAGCATCTCCAACTGCGTAAATATAAGGATCGTTTGTTAAATAATGATGGTTCACCTTAATCGCCCCTGTTTGCTCTGCAACTTCTAAACCAGCTTGTTTAGCTAATTCGTTCTCTGGTGAAACACCGATTGCCATAACAACTGCTTGTGCTGGTATTTCTTTGCCTGAAGCAAGTATGACACGGTCTTCTTTAATTTCTTTCACACTGTCATTCAGAACTAAATTCAGTCCTTTTTCTAGCATTTCTCTATTGACCATTTGGACCATATCGTAATCAAGAGTTGCCATTACTTGGTCTTGTGCTTCAACTAAGGTCACGTTGTAACCAACATATTTTAAGTTCTCAGCAACTTCAAGACCAATGTAGCCACCACCAACCACAACTGTATCTTTTACGCCTTCTTTTTCAATATATGTCATCAAATTTTCAACATCGGGAACAGTTTTCATTACGAAAACATGGGGAGACATAATACCAGGAATACTTAGTGGACGTAGCGCTCTTGCACCTGGTGATAAGAATAAAATATCATATGCTTCTTCATATGTTTCACCAGTTTGAATGTTTTTAACAGTAACTGATTTTGCTTCTCGGTTTATAGCAACCACTTCATTATAAACACGTGCATCAATGTTATATTGTTTATCGAACTGGTCTGGATTCATTAATACGAGGTCTTGCGAATTTTCAACATCTCCGCTGATATGGAATGGTAGACAGCAGTTTGAAAAAGAAACATAAGGTCCTTTTTCGAACATAACGATTTCTGCTTTTTCATCTAATCTTCTCACACGTGCTGCTACTGAAGCACCTCCAGCAACACCGCCAACAATAACTACTTTTTTACTCATTATTATTTTCCTCCTATAATCGTTTCGTTTTATTATTTTTTATGAATAGGAACAGGTAAAATTGAAACTTGTCCTACAAATAGTTTCATACCTACTATCCCACCTAATGACATGGATAGTAAAAATACCCAGCCAGAAGCAGAAAAACTTGAGATAGCTGCATACATCGCACCAATGTTACATCCAAGCCCGACACGTGAACCGAAACCAAGCAACAGTCCACCTAGTGCAAAGTAAAACATATCTTTTTTTGACATCTTGAAATCAAATGCGAAACGTTTTGCTAGTAAGAAACTCAGTGCGCTACCAACGATTAATCCGATATTACGGATTGTTCCACCGTCATTTAACAAGCCAGCTTGAACTTTATCAATATGTGATTGAAAGTACTCAGCAGGTAATTGAATGCCTAACATATCTAGAAAAGCCACATGCCAAGTCACTAGAGCGGTGGAAACACCCCAGTTTTTACCTGTGGTAACAAGCACAAATATTGCCATTATTGCAAGTGCTAACGCTCCAAAAGTAAAACTCCATCTTTCAATAAATAGTTTATGATAAACTTTAGAGTTAAAGAATCCTGGTTCTTTCACATCTTTCAAAGGTAACTCAAAATCTTCATAGTCCCCTTTTGGATCCAGATAAGTACCTTGTTGCTTCCGCATGTTTTCATAAGCAAGGACACCCCAATATAGGAATCCTAACAGAACCGCCGTTAAGAGCAAAGCACCGAAATAACCCATTATTTGTGGTAAGTGAATTTGAAAACCAATTTTCCCAACAGCTGTTTTATCAATCACTTGGCGTGCATAGTGCCCCGGTGCTGCACCGATAACAAAGAAAACAAAAGCAATCATTGCTCTTCCTGATCCTTCACCAAAGTCGGCTAAGGTTCCTGAACCACATCCACCAGCAAGCATCATTCCAACACCGAATATAAAGCCACCGAACACTGTTGCGATATTTGTAAAGTAAACGTTTGTTGTACCTGGGATAACAGCTTGGCCATTAGTAGCCAGATAAGCTGGGATAGCACCATTAGAAGCAGCTGCCCATTGAATTCCCATAATGACAATAGATGTCACAAGTAGTAATAACAACAGAGCTTTTGATAAACTTCCTTCACCACGCATGTAAATCCGCTTAATCCCACCGGCAAACCCAAACCGTGCCCGTGTTAAAATATAACCAAGTAAAATCCCTGCAAATAAATGAAGCGGTAAAATGTCTTTCAAAGTAGAGAGATAAAAACCAAATGCAACTAATGCAATAATAATTGCGAAACCGATAAGAGGCTGCATTGCTGTTTTATCTTTAAATGTTAACTCTGAAACTGACTCGTCCATAACTAATCTCCTTTAATGTTCTTTTTAAGCTCACTATTTCACTTATTACTATAAGCCTATTTAAATAACCGTAAACGCCTTAACCCCTTTCGCCTGTTAATTATAGTCCATTTATTTTCTATTTTGAAATACCGTTTTAGAATAGATGTATTCCATAAGATAATAACTTCACAATCTATTCAACATTTTTTAATTCTTTTCGAAAGAGTTTTTATGTTAAAAAGCCTATTAAGTGTTACAATAGAAAGACTTAATATACGGATTATTTATTTTTTTAAAGGAGGGTTTGTTATGTTGGACTACCGTTACAACACATTTTTAGTATTAGCTGAACAATTGAATTACACACGAACAGCAGAAATTCTTTTAATGTCACAGTCAACGGTTACAAAACACATCCAATATCTAGAAGAAAATCTGCAAGTAAAGCTTTTTACTTATAAAGGACGTAGCCTTTCTTTAACTGATAAAGGTGTTCTATTAAAAAAAAGACTTTCTCTCGTTTCTCATGATATTGAAGAGCTAAAAAAGGATTTAGTAAAAACAGATGCAAAAAAATCTTATGTTATTGGTGTTAGCCGAACAATTGGTGAGTTCTTTTTACCTAAATACGAATACTTCCCCCCCAATGATCAAAATGGAAATTATGATATTCTTGTTGAGAATACGACGGAATTGCTCAAACTCTTAGACCAGAAACGGATTGATTTTGCTCTTATTTCTGGACCTGTTTTTCGTCCGGACTTCGAGATTCATCCTTTTTATGAGGACGAGCTTGTTCTGGCTTGTTCACCAAATCACCCCATGGCCGGAGTAGAAATACCGGTTCATGCTCTATGTGTTGATAATATTTTATTAAGAGAAGAAGGAGCTGGAGTAACGGACTGTTTGACTCAATATTTCCAGCCTTATCCAGAAATCATTAAATGTTTAAAAGAGAAGTCACGTATTGGGAACATTAATCTTCTAAAAAGCTATCTCCTTAATAATGAAGGAACTGGTTTCCTTTATAAGATATCTATAGAAGAAGAGCTTAAAAGCGGGAACCTTCAAACAATCCCTTTGAAAGAAATGACCATGACACAAGAGTTTTATCTTGTCATTCGTAATGATTTTCCAGACAAAAGTCATATTCTTAAACTCCTATCTATTCCTAACGTTAAATAAAAGAGATTGCAAAGCTCCTTCATGCTTAGGAACTTTGCAATCTCTTTTTTTAAACGAAGAATCATCACAATTCATTCAAATTGGGTTTCTGGTGATTATATTTCCCTATATTTCATCACTAGCTACTATTAATTTTATTCTAATGATGATTTTTGGTCATATTTCATCATTAGCTACTGATTTCTAGTTACTTCTGATGATTGTATCTACTTTATTTTGTAAAACTGGAACTACTTCTTCTTGAAACCAAGGATTGACCTTGAGCCAGCGTCCATTTAATGGGGAGGGATGTACAATCGGAAAGTAATCGGGCAGAAAGGCCTGATAATTCTCGACCGTCTCTGTTAAATTACGTCCTTTTACTCCTTTAAGATAATAATTTTGGGCATAGCTACCGACTAAAATAATTAACTCTACGTTAGGGAGACCAGCTAGGATCAAAGGATGCCATTTAGCCGCAAAATCTTTCCGCGGTGGTAAGTCGCCTGTTTTAGCTTTTCCAGGGTAGTAAAAATCCATCGGTAAAACAGTGAAATAGTCAGTTTCATAGAATTCTTGATCAGTAACACCCATCCACTTTCTTAAACGAACGCCACTTGGATCATTCCAGTATTTCATAGATGTTTGCGCACGAATCCCTGGTGCTTGACCGACTACCGCAATTTTAGCTGCTTTCGGTGCTGAAAAAAGCGGCTCGATACCTTTTTCAGTATAAAAAGCATTCTCAGGGTCGCGCATTATTTTTTCTTTTATTTCTTCATAAAAGGAATCCATCTTATCACCTCTTCTTCTACTTTACTATAAAAAGAAGGATGGCCTCAACTATTAGAATTCAAGACGCATATCGTACCATTTGACGCCACCTAGAACGGAATCTGAAACACCTTCATCAACAAAACCAAACGCTTGATAATAAGGAATAAGGCTTTCTTTACAAGTTAAAACCACACCTTTTTGTTTGCGTTGACGGGCTTGTTCAATAAGCTTTTTTAAAAGTTGTTTGCCAACGCCTTTCCCTTGAGCATCTTCGGAAACTGCAAGACTAATAATCATTTCCCACTCACCATCTGGATTGTGGGTTTCAGCATTACGAAACATCTCATCTTCAATGGTTCTTTGATTAGAAGCTAACCCTTCGATAAAGCCGATAATTTGATTACTTTCTTCAGCTATTAAAAAGTGCTCGGCTTGTCTCACAAACTTTTCTTCATATGTTTCTCTTTTAGTAGCGACACCTCGTCCAAATGAATCCCATTCAATTTGGGTAATAGCAGTGATGTCTTCTGGTTTGGCAAAACGTATGTACATGTTTATTCTCCTTATGAAATGTTTAATTTATTCAATAATTGCAATGGCTCTGACAGGTGAGCCATCGCCAGCTTTAATTTTTAAAGGAAAGCCGTAAAACATAAAAGGTTTCCCTTTAGGTAATTTTTCCAAGTGAACGAGATTTGTGTAAGTAAGAATACGGTGCTTGAGTAAAGCACGTTCTAAAGATTCACTGATATTTCCGCCCACAAACTTTGGCTGTACGTCTAATATGGCTTTAAGTTGGGTTTCATCGACTGCCTCTTGAAAAATCAAACCGCTATTTCGAGGCAAAGCTGCTCCCTTTTCAACCAAATAGGCGGGGCCAAAGAATTGTTCCAAAGGAATCTGATCCAGATTTTCGGCTCCTTGATGCATATGTGAAAAAGCATCCACATGTGTGCCGGTATGAGAACCGAACTGTAAAGATCTCAGTTCCCAACCATTTTCTCGATAAGTATGGATACGATCAATTTTTACTGGCGGATCGCCTGGAAAAACAGGCATACCAGACTCTATAGGCATGGTTAAATCGACTACTTCTATGTTACTTTCCTCCCCACTTAAGTCTTAAAGCTCTTATAAATCAATTTCAAATAACAACGGTGTATGGTCCTGTCTAGTACCTGAATCAATCATTTCTGACTTTATTACTTTATCGGCTAAATGATCACTGACTAACCAGTAATCAATTCTCCAGCCGGAATTATTGATTTTACTTGTTTTAGCGCGCTGTGCCCACCACGTATAAACACCGGTCACATCTCCGTGAAGATGGCGGAAGGTATCGGTAAACCCTTTTGCTAAAAGATTGGTGAAACCTTGGCGCTCTTCGTCGGTAAAGCCGGCGGACATTCGGTTACTTTCCGGGTTAGCAAGGTCAATCTCTTTATGAGCCACGTTAAAGTCACCCGTCGCAATAACCGGTTTTTCCTGATCTAAAGAAACCAAATAGTCTGCATATTTTTCATCCCATTTTTGGCGCTCTTCTAAACGACTTAACCCACTACCTGCATTTGGTGTATAGGTTTGTGTTAAATAAAAATCATCAAACTCTAACGTAATAAGTCGGCCTTCCAAATCCATTGTAGATGGTGCACCTATAATTGGATAAGTGACCGTAGGATTTAAATGATTTTTATATAAAAATATAGTCCCAGCATAGCCTTTACGCGCTGGTTCTACGGAACTATTCCAAACAAATTCATAATCAGGGAATTTTTCTGACAAAATTTCAATATGTTTTTTAGTTGGTCCTTTACTCGGTAATTTTGTTTCTTGAATCGCAATAACATCCGGATCATGTGCAATAATGTTTTCAAGTGTTTCTTGCGTCAAAAAAGCACGGTTAGAATCACTGGTTAATGCGGCATTTAATGAATCAATATTCCATGAAATAAACTTCACTCTTTTCCCACCTCTGTTGTTATAACTTCTTGTACTCTACCAACAACGCCATTTTCAAGCATAACTTTAATCCCATGTAGATGTGTGGCAGATTTTGTTAATAAACGTGCCACTACCCCTTCGGTTAGCTTCCCAGTACGTTGATCGGCTTTTTGAACTACTTTTACTTTTTTACCAACTTGTATATTTGCTCTTTTTTTACCGTCCATATCGATCACTCCTTTTTGCTGATTTAATTTCTCTTATTATATAATAACAAAACCCTACTGTTATTTCCTTAATACAGTAAAAAGAAGAGCCTGAACTGGTTATAAACAAGTTCGGGCTCTTCTCTTCATTAATTCTCTCTTAAGACTTGCATTTCTTTTTTGACTACTCGTTTTTCGTGGTACATTTTTTCGTCGGCGCTATTGATGATAGCATCGATATATTGATTGGCATCGAACTTAAATGATTCAATCCCATGGCTGACACCGATGAGGTAGGGACGTCCTTCATTTTTATTGATAGATTCGTAATACTTAACAATACGTTGCCATACCTTTTCGGCTTCATAAGCATTTAAATTTTCGAATAAAATCAAGAATTCATCGCCGCCCAGACGAGAAATAAAGTCATTTGTGCGGATATTTTTTTTGATTCCTTCAACAACACTGCGAATTAATTCATCGCCCGTTTCATGTCCCAATGCATCATTGACTTCTTTTAACCCATTAATGTCAATGAAGCATAGGCTATGGTGAACGGGTTTATCGGCAGATTTTTTATAAAGTTGGGCGAGTTTATGAAAGCCAGCTCGCCTGTTATAGACACCTGTCATCACGTCATATTCGGAAAAATATTTAATCTCTTCGATTTTACTTTTATTTGTGACTATTAAAGCTGCAATAGCAATAGCTATCAGTAAAATTATAATGTAGAAATAGTAATTCTTTTTCAATGAGTTGAGTGATAACAACCAAATATCCTGGCTAAATAACATTCCTTTCTGGGATTGGGCAGGAACATAAGAAACCAGTAACCAGTCCTCTAAACTTGAAACATAGGTATGTGTGGTATTGGTTTGTCTGAACAAACGGCTAGGTGCCACACTCGTGTAAATAAAGAGCCCTGCTTTACTGACTTGATATCCACTCTCATCGGTATGCATTTTCTCCCATTCAGTAGGAAACTCTTTAGAAAATTTATGGTTAGTCCGATTTTCATACATAAATCCCCACTCTTTATCGCGATTATGACTGTTGTATAGCCAATATGCTTGGGAATCTAACATAAATATTTGGCCATGGCTAATTGAAGCTACTTGCCGAATTTGATTAAAAATATCGTTTGCAGAATAATTTAAAATAATCATTCCTTGTAGCTCTCCGTCTAAATAGTGAGGTGCTGAGATACGAATAACCGGGTTATCTTCCTCTATTATTTTTTTATTTTCAATATTTAATTCTAGTCTAGAAATATAAATCTGGTCTTGCTCCAAACGAATTGTTTCTTGAAAATAGTCACGGCCCTGTTTATTTTGTAGCTCGTTTTGTTCAACAAGCGTTGCACGGTTATCTTTATAATTCACTCGGATGACTTCATTTCCTTCTACGTCAATGAAACGAATTTGATTATAAATTTTTTTCCGACTAGAAAAGGCTAAAAACTGCTGTTCCTGTTTAGAATAATTGCCATCCCCTTGATCTTCCAGTTGAAAACTATCTAGCAAATAGAGCAAGTCACTGGATATCTTATTAATCCGATTGGAAACAACATTATTTTCTATTTTAAGTAAATTTTGCTCGTTACTAATGACACTACTTTTCTCAACTTCGTTTGATTTATACTGTAAAAAAACTGAAGAAAACAATACCACAAAACTTAGTAATAAAAATATAATCATGACATAGTTTATAAACATTTTTTTGTTTTTTGATAGCGTCGCCAACATGCTGTTACATTCCCTTCAAAATAGGATCTCAAAGAGAGCTCTTTCCTATTTTCACTCTTTTTATAGAAATAGTTGTATAAAACTACCGACAATCGCTAGGGAAAGCAGTAATTTGCTGGCGTTCTCATATCTGTTTATCACAAATTTTAATAAAAGAGCTACTACAATTACCACCGCTAAACCAATCGCCACGTTTCTTTGGCCAGTGACATTCATCGGTAATGATGTATAAGTCATATAGGATAATATAAATCCTAATATCGCGTTACCTATAAAAATAGTATTTTGTCTGGTACCGTCCTGTTTATATAATAAAAACTGTAATATAATTGCAATTACAGCCAATGCTATAAATAATATCCATAAAACTCCTAAAGCCATATTTATCACTCCTTTGTTTATTCTATCATAAGACAAGATTATTTCTTACATTTTTTCATTTAATTACCAAATTCGTGCTATTATGTAGTTTATCTACTTTTAAAAAACGATAATGAGGGAGAGTATAATGTCTACACCTAAAAAAAGTTATTTAAACGTTCATTTGGCTGTTTTTCTTTTCGGTTTAACGGGATTATTTGCCAAGCTAGTTAATTTAAATCCTTTTGTTATTGTTTTTGGTCGTGTTTTTGTTGCTGCTGTTTTTATATTGATATGGCTCGTGATCAGTAAAGAATCTTTAAAACTGCACCATAAAAAAGACTACCAGAAAATGGTTTTAATGGGAATCCTTTTAGCTGTTCATTGGACAACATTTTTTGCTGCTATTCAGTTATCAAATGTTGCGATTGGTCTTTTAACTTTTTCTACTTTCCCAGTATTTGTAAGTCTATTTCGGCCTTTAATTAATCGAGAGGCATTATCAAAAAAAGAAGTTTTCTTTGGGTTCATTACGATTTTAGGAATTTTATTTATTGTCCCTTTAAAAGATGTTTTCAGTGATACGATGGCAGGAAGTATGATTGGGGTATTTTCAGGTTTAGTCTATGCTATTTTTACCATTCTCAATGAGAAGTTGGTTAAACATTACAATGGGAAAGTGATTGCTTTCTATGAACAGGCAGTCGCAACCGTTGTTTTATTACCAAGTGTTTTTATAATAAAACCTTCTGTAACATCTTACGATTTATTTATGCTGCTTCTTTTAGGAACGGTGTTTACAGGTATCGCCCACACCCTTTTTATTAATGGACTTAAACACGTTTCGGCTTACATGGCGAGTATCATCACCATGTTAGAACCCTTGTACGCCATCATCCTTGCTTATTTTGTATTAGGTGAGGCATTGACGGTTAATACCGCTATTGGTGGAACCATTATTCTCTCAACGGTTATTTTTATTTCTATGGACCATCAAAAATCACAAAGAAAAATACCGCTTTAAGTCAACGGACTTAAAGCGGTATTTCTATAGCCATATCCTACTTCCAATAACGATTCCTAAATTTTTTTCTCAATACGAGAATCAGGTATAAACCAGCCAATTGCCACAACAAAGTACATCACATAAGAAATAATTGGCAACCAAAAGGCAAAAGCAATTCCAGTAGCATACATAACGAGCGACGTTTTTCCTTTCCAGTCAAAACCAATCTCTTTTGCTAAGTCAGAATTGCTACCCTCACATTCCACTACTTTTTTTTGTAAAAATAAATAGGAAACGGCACAAAAAAATAGGATGACTCCATAAACGATAGCGGGCACAGTTTCTAAAGGGCTCATCCCCACCCAAGCTGTGGAAAATGGAATGGGTGACATCCAGAATAACCAATGTAGGTTACTCCAAAGAACTTTTCAATCCAAACGCTTTAATTTATAGAGTAAGTGGTGGTGATTGTTCCAGTAAATACCTACATAGATAAAACTCAATAGGTAACTTACTAAGGTGGGAATCAATATTCTGATTGCTTCTCGATCGACTGTTTCTGGTGGCTTCAGTTCCAATACCATAATCGTGATAATAATAGCGAGAACGCCATCACTAAACGCCTCTATACGATTTGTTCTCATCGTCTAAACTCTCCTTATATTATTCACCTTTTTAATGAATAAAAAATAAGATTTTCACTTGCTTAGAATAAATCTGAGCTATTGAAAATCTTGTTATATAATTTTTTATTGCATTTTACTATTTACGCGTTTTAGTAGTGCCACGCTTTCGACGTGCGTCGTATGCGGAAACTGGTCAACCGGCTGAACGGTTACAAGCTCATATCCAAAGTTTCTTAGCCAGACGAGGTCATCTGTCAAGCTTTTCGGACTACAAGAAACATAAACAACCTTATCTGTTCCAAAGCGTCCGATACTGCGCATGACTTTTCCACCGGCACCACTTCTAGGTGGATCTAAAACTAGTAAATCAGGATGTCCCCATGCCTCTTTTAAATCAATTAATCCTTGGCGTGCATCGGCTGTCATGAAATAGGTATTATTTAAGCCATTATCTTTTGCATTCCGTTTTGCCGAAATAATTGAGTTTTCAACTATTTCAATACCCGCTAAGGCCTTACTTTTTTGCGCTAGTGGCAAACTGAAGGTCCCGACACCACAAAACAAGTCCAAAACATGCATGTCCTTATTTACATCTGCCATTTCTAGGGCTAAGTTGACTAGTTTTTCGGCTTGGATAGGATTCGCCTGAAAAAAGGTATCCGGCCAAATACGGTATTTGAACCCGTTTAATTCGTCATTCAGGTAATCACGGCCATGCAAAATAAAGGTTTCATCCGCTTGAATCCGCTCACCACTAGAAGCATGTTTCATCCATTGTAAGCTAATAAGATTATCAAATTGACTGGTCAATCTTTGCGTCAGATCTTCTGCAGCTGTTTGGTAGGCAGCTGGCCCTTCGGTTGCATACAAGACAACCATTAATTCCTTTGTCGCAAAGGAATAACGCAATAACAAGTTTCGTAATAAACCAGTTTTGTTTGTTTTGTCATAACCTGGTAAGTGATAGTCTTTTTGCCATGTGCTGACGATTTTTTTTACAGTAACCATGATGTGGGGAGCCAGAATAGAATCTTCTAAATCAATTACTTTACGAAAGTTGCCTTGTTGATGCATCCCTAATTCGCCATTTCCCCCAAAGGTTAACTCCATTTTGTTTCGGTAACGAGTTGGCTCATCCATGCCAATAATTGGTTGGACAAGTGACGAATCAAATCCTTGTTCAGCTAAAAAGTTTTTTACCAGCGCCATTTTATATTCTAATTGCGCCTCATAGTTCATATATTGCAAAGGGGTCCCGCCAGAAATAGCCACATCAGTCGGAATTTCTAGATTACGTGTTGGTCCTGGTTTTAATAGCTCATCGTAAGTAACAATCGCTTTCCGTCTTCCTTTAGCATCTGGAATGGTTACTCTTACCACATCACCGGGCACCACGTTGGTTACATATATATGAAGCGTCCTTCCATTTGATCCTCTGTCTGGTGGATGAACGTGTTTTGCATAGCCATACCCTTTCTCATCAATATTGAGAATGGTTACGTCTAACGTTTCAGTTGGATATCTATTGTCTGTCATCTCATCACCTCAAATTTTCCGTATTCATGTTCTCGTTTCCTATACTACTCATTATACTAAAAAAAAGCTTCTCTACTAGATTGTTATTCTAGTAGAAAAACTTCTTAATTGCTTATATTTTTTCTAGTGCGACAACGCTCTCCACATGTGTGGTTATTAATATATTGATGTAAAATTTAATGTAGACTGTGGTGTTTTACTGTAAATTTAGTTGTAATTTTAGTGTCTTTGAACATTTCAGAAGGGTATATAGAACGTTTAGAATAAGAATCTTATGCATTATTTAATATAGAATCAAAAAAGCGATAACATAATATATCGCTTTTAGAAAGAAAAAATGGAATATTTTTATTAAAGAGTTAGTTAATTTTCCCCTGAACCGCCACATGAACCACATATAAAATACCCACTACCACCACAATAATCACAATCCCATTCTATTTCCCCATACGGTTCTAGACAAGCTGGGCATTCTTCTTTCCCTTTTCCGCTACAATTCCAACATACTTCTTTTTCAGACATTTGTACAACTCCTTTATTAATAGTTATTATAATTATATATTAATCTAATCATCAAAACAATATATATCTTGATAAAAGAATCTTTCTTCGCTACAATTAAATTAGCAGGAAAGCGTTTTCTGACATTAGGAATCTTAAATTGTTTTTTTATAATAAGTATTTTCCTTAGAAAGGAGGATTATATGGCAAAGTCAAAGGAAACTTATGAAAATGTTGCTAAAACATTCAAAGAGAAAGCTGATAGAGAATGGGCTAAAGCAAAAAATGATGAGGGCGGTCACCACTATAATAATGCCAGAAGTTATTATGAAACAGTTAGAAAGGCAGAAGCTAAAGCTAAGGAAATGGACAAAAATTAACATGAAATGTTTATATTAGATAGTAATTCTTTGTATAAACAAAAGCAAATATGGCTGTATTTACGACTATATACAAAGATTGTTGTTAATGTAATAGCAGTCAGTATATCATATTTGATAATTAATAAGAGTATTCTTAGTAAGAAATTTTTAAATACTAAATTATAAAGGAGTTGCAATACATGAGTGAAAAAAAGGATCATAGAAAATCACCACGTGAAACTGGAGGTCCAGTTGTAAAAACAGGTCCTACTGCAGGACAAAACCGTTCTAGAAATAAAGACGGGAGTTGGGGTAAAAAAAGGTCTGACGCTGGAAAGCCAAGAAAATAATTAGAGAATAATACAGATATATATATTTTTCACTTAAATTTGAAATAGCCAATGACTTTCAGATTATATCGAGATTCAAAGGCTTTTTTTGTTGCATTGTAATAGTAGGTCCCAATCAATTAATCCCTTGCGATGTATATATATTTAAGTGAATAATTTAGGATATAAAGTATTAGATCTTTTATTTTTACCAAAAGCGGATGATAAAAATCAATTCTAACACTTTAGCTTCTATGGTTTCATCGTTTTTATCGCTACTATTTTGTATGGCATAATTATTTTTTTGACTAGCATGAATTACTCCATAATGAACTCATATAAAATTACCTCATCTTTCTAACTTTATACTTCTTTTGAACGATGTGTCTTTATGTTATTAACGTATACACAATTTTAAATCACAACTTATACAGAGAAAGCAGAGGGAATTGGCCCGATGAAGCTTCAGCAACCTACCGTTTGGCAAGGTGCTAAATCCAACTCGAAAGAGATAGATGAGTCTAACCCAGTTATTAGGCATGACGATTCTCGTTGTGCTTTTTTAATTGAATAAATAACTAGGAGTGGTTGGATTGTTGCCAGAAAAGAATATTAGTTTAGAGGAGTTTATGCGGGGGCTGAGTGAATTACAAGTTATCCCTCACTTGAGACTTCGTAGGAGCCAATCTGGAAATCCAGATGAACATGATTTGATTTTTTTAGTTTGTACGCAAGAGCCTAACGAAGGTGCGCATATAGGGAGAGTATGCCTTTGCTGCATTGGGAACGCTAGTATTAATGACTATGAAGGCTTTAAAGACAGTATGAGCACGGAACATTATGACGCTATCTTGAACCTTTTGTTTAACTTCACTTATACTGACGTAAAATACAAAGCAATTAACAAGTAATTCTTAATCACAAAATAAAGAGAGTCACAGCACCATGCCTCACTTGCATAGTGCCTAGACCCTCTTTACTGCTCTATTTCCATTGTATCTCCTGTTTTGAGTTCAACTTCTACTTTCTCCTCGTGAATGACTACACTGTTAATTAGCCGAGTTACTAATCTTTCCTCGTATTCTTCAATGTCAGTGTGTGCTGATTTTAAAAATGCTTTAATGTCTGATAATCGTTTCCGCTTTTCTTCGCGGCTTGCATTTTTTACTAAAACGTCTTGCTTCACTTTTCGCAGGGCTTCGAGTTTATCAACGATGCGATCATGTCCCTCATCACTATGAGTTCCTAATAACATTTTCTGTAGGTGATGCAACTCCTCCTCAATATCCTCGATGGGTTCATCATATTTCTTATCTAATACATCTCGAATGATTAATTCAATATTTTGTATGGCTTGACTCTTATCTGCCATATACTGATTAATCGCTTCTACAATTATTCTGTGCAGGTCTTCTTCATTTATCGTTCTTGATTCACAATCACACAACTTATTTACTCTTGTCGCGCATCTCCATACATAAGTCTTCTTGCCTTTATATGTCCAGGTGATTCGTCTAAAAATATCGGTGCATTTACCACATTTGGTAATTCCTGATAATGCATATTTCCCTTGATAGAGACGTCGTTTTCTCTTCTTACCTGAATAGAGATTGCTTCTTCTCGCTTTTTCCTTTTGGGCTAAGTTATAAATCTCTTTAGAGACAATCGGTTCATGATTATCTTCGATATAATATTGAGGGACACTGC
Organism: Jeotgalibaca dankookensis; assembly: GCF_002005405.1. Classification (NCBI taxonomy): domain Bacteria; kingdom Bacillati; phylum Bacillota; class Bacilli; order Lactobacillales; family Carnobacteriaceae; genus Jeotgalibaca; species Jeotgalibaca dankookensis. The sequence continues at coordinate 146,244 of NZ_CP019728.1, read as the reverse complement.
CATCATTAGTCACCCTTTTCTTAGTTAAACAATCAACAGTATAGGTTTTTTGCAACAAGGCATCCCCCATGTATTTCTCATTAACGATTATCCGATTTATATCGTTACTTGTCCATTTCAATAGACCTGTAGCAGTCGGGACCTTATCTTCCGTCAACCCTCTTGCAATGATGCCCGTTCCTTTGCCTTCTAGGTATTCTTTAAATATCCGTTTGATAATCCATGACTGTTTAGGATTAATAATTAATTTGCCTTCCTCATCAACTGTGTACCCTAAGAATTTTTTATGGTTGATAAATACTTGTCCCTCTTGGTATCTATACCTAAGTCCCATTGTCACGTTCTTACTAATGGACTCACTTTCTTGCTGTGCAAGAGATGCCATAATGGTAATTAAGACCTCGCCCGTAGAATCCAACGTATTAATGTTTTCTTTTTCAAACCGTCAAAAGGCATTTCGTATCGTTTAGTAAAGTGCTATACACCGCTTATTGTCGGGCTTTGTTGAAATGAGATTATGTATTGTTCATTTTCGTTTTGGGGTTTATTGTTTCTTAAAACACCAAGTAAACACCAAGATTCTCACCATATGCACACTTCTAAAAAATAAATGTGCTGTAAGGCTTTTAGTCTCCTTACAACACATTCTGAAATGCCCAGTGTACCCGATTTCGGTACACTTTTATTTTTGTTTTTTAAACCAGTTAATAATACCTCTGGCATCTTTAATTTCTTTAGTATTCCCTCCACTTTGACCATCATCATCATGATATTTATATTCCTCACGTATCCCGATATCTTCAGTAAAAGTAGATGTTTCTTCTTCCCAACGAGTATATTTCCCGTCTGAACTCCATCCATCATAACTACTTTTTTTCGTTTTTGACTTACCCTTATATTCGTCATCATAGTTAATTACGAAATCATGAAGGAAATCCACTTCTTCATCTTTTAAACGACTGTTGCTAGTATCCAAGTGTTTACTAATTAGATTCTTCTTTTCTTTTTTCTCTTTTTGATCCATGAAATTTCTCCTTTCTTTAATTTACATACCAAGTTGTGTACTGCTTGCATTTCCGTTCAAATCTTTTGCTAATATTATACCATGTTTTGTCTAACAATTCTGATAAAAGCACTTTTTATATCACCCCCATCCAAAGCATCGCTGATGGCACTTGCTACCTTCTCGGCAGTGGAGTTATAAACGTGAGCATAGATGTCTTCAGTGGTCTTGGTATTGGAATGTCCAAGATGCTCTGAAATGAACTTCACCGGTACTCCTGCGTTTATCAGTAGGGATGCATTGGCGTGGCGAAGGTCATGAACATGAATGTCTGGCAGGTCATGTTTCTTCAGTAGTTTTTTCAGCGTAATGTTCAAATACCCTCCACTCATGTATTCACCCTCCATGCCGGTGACAACAGCACCTCGGTCTTTCCACTTTGACCCTAGCTCCTCACTGCGTTTCTCCTGCCATGCCTTATGCTCCTTCAAGATGGCTTTCAGTTCTGCAGGAATGGCAATGACTCTTAAACTGGATTTGGTTTTGGGGGTAGAGAGCTTATACTGCCCATCTGCCCGGTAAAGGGTATAGCGGACAAAGATTGTTCCTTTCTCCAAGTCTACATCCTTCCAGTGAAGACCACACAATTCTCCCGATCGCATTCCGGTGTAAATCAGCGTGGCTAATCCTACTCTGGCATTGGGGTTTTGTAGTTCATCCAAATAGCCAAGGAGCTGTTTACATTGGTCCGCATCCAGGAAGTCTCGTTCTTTCTGTTTGCCCCTTGGGGATGTGGCATGAACCACTGGGTTCTTCCAGATGATATCCTTCTTTAAAGCTGTGTTGAAAATAGCTGAGGTAGCAGTTCTGATTCTAGCAATGGATGTGGATTCGATTCCCTGTTCCGATTCCTCTCTTACTTCTTCTACAAATAGGTCGTTTAGCTTTTTACCAAAGGCACTGGCTATTTTTTCAGCAGTTGACTTTCTAATGTGCCCCCCTCTTGCAGCTCTCTTAATCGTGTTTAATTCAACACCAGCTTTTCTAGATGCAGGTCTTCTCGTTCCATCTTCTAAAAGACTAGGGTCTTTCATTATATAGTACTTGCTGGTCTTTCCTCTTTTGTGCAGATGATTCAGCATCTCATCGATCCTTGCTGTGGTGATGTCCTTCAGTTTTAAATGTCCGATGTAGGGAAGTACATAATTGTTCATAAGAAAGATGTTGGTGAGTAAGGTTCTTTCTTTCAGCTTATGGGGTGCGATCTGTTCAAAGTACCACTCTACAAGTTCTGAAAATCGCATATTCTCATCAAAGTTGGTCATGCCCATGCACTTCTTTTCAAATTCATAAGCAAAGGATGTAGCCAGTTTTTCAGCCTTGTTCTCACTGACATTTCTCGGTGGCTTGAAGGTAGTAGTCTTTCTGATTTGTTTACCCTCCATGTTGTAGCCAAGAGAAACCATAATTCTGTAAGTGTTTCCCCGTTTTTCTATACTTGGCATTGTGCCTTCCTCCTTCCTTAAATAATGTAGGGTTTATGGAGAACTCATTCTCCTATAGTATCTATCACTCTACGGGGGTGAATAGTCAAGTGAATAAACCCCAAGTGTGGAACTATTTATCCGATAGGTGCAGCCCCTGTTTCTCCAGTTCCTTCTTGATAAATTCCTGAACATAATTGTTTAAGTCCCATTCCCAATAGCCCTTCACATTGAGTCCTGGCATCATCTTTTCTAATTCGTCTGGTGACAACTGGGCGAGTTTTTTTAATTGCTCAATTTTGAGCGACAAATCCTCGAGAAACTGAAAAAAGTCCACACTTGATAACAATTCATCCAGCATGGGTATCACCGGTGAAGCTGATCCCACTTGATCATCCTTATGCGCTCTCTTAATCAGATTCACTGCCCCTTCTGACAGTCCCAGCTGCTTGTGAAGCTCCTTATTCTCAGAACTTACACCAGTCAATAGATAATCGGTTGACACATCAAAGTATTCTGCAATTCTAAATAGGTTCTCTGCTGTGGGCTGAGTCTTTCCATCCATATATAAGCTTATTGTCTGTGGTCTTATTCCTATCGCCTTTGATAAAGCCTTCTGCGTTGTCTTTTCTCCTGTATGGGGATGTTCATCCATTATCAGCCGCATGGTTTGTGCTAGAGGATTTTCATATCCATTAAATAGTTTTTCCATCCTTTCCACTCCTCCTAAAATACGATTCATATGAACTTTGTTGTATTAGTTCGTTTTTGCTTGTTCTTTCGTTTTATCTGCGTTACAATAACTATATCAGATAAAACGCAATCAAGCAAGCGAAAAGTAAGCGAAACAGAACTTTTTCAAGGAGGTGGATCAAATGGATAAGAAATCGCTTGAAGCACTGGCTAAAGAAGAACGCTTGAGATACTTCCGGGAGTGGCGAAAGAAGAATCCTGATAAGGTGAAACAACACAACAAGAACTACTGGGAGAAAAAAGCCAAAGCAAAACTACTGAAGGAGGAAAAAGCCCATGATACCAAACAAGAAACCAACCATGCTGACAATAAGGGAGACAGCTAAGACAGGCATCCTCCCGGAACACGCACTAAGGCTTCTGCTTAAAGCAGGCAAACTGCCGGCAATCTTTGTTGGTAAGAAAGCCTATATCAATTATGAAAAACTGTGTGAACAGTTAAGCCAGCTCGATGGCTCAGAAAAACCGGAAGGAGATGATGTATATGGATATCCAAATGGAATGTAAAAACTGCGGACAGGTGCGATTAGCCAATCTGGATGAAATGATCAGAGTGCTGATTGATACCTGCGACAACGATTCTGTCTATGCCGGGTTTTTCTGCCAGGATTGTGCAGACGAACTGCTGGATGACGATTTCTAAGAAAGGAGGTAGGCGGCTATGGAACTACAGAAATTAAAACAACAACAGATTTGGGTATGCTGGCGCTATGATCAAAACAGCCGCCTTACCAAAGTCTTATACAACACCAAAGGCTATCAAACCGGTACTTCTTTGGAATATCAATCCCAGTGGGCAACTTATGATGAAGCTATTGAAGCTGTAAAAGCTCATGGCTTTGATGGCATTGGTCTTATCCTTGTTCCCGGTATTGGTGGCATTGATATTGACCATAAAGCTGCAGACAGCACCCTAGCAAATGATGTAAGAATACTGATGAACACTTACGAGGAACTCTCCCCAAGTGGCGAAGGCATCCATCACCTATTTATGGTGGATGTCGATAAGATTCCTGTTTCGATAAATAGTAAATCAGAGAAAAAGCTATCCAGTGATTACTACAGCAAGAACCCACACAATAATCTGGAAATCTACATCGGTGGTCTGACAAACCGCTACCTTACCTTTACCGGCAACGTCATCAGTGATCTCCCTCTTATGGATCGAACCGATGAGGTCTTAACCTTCCTCGACACCTATATGAAGAAGGAACTGTTCAGCAAAACAGATAATGGGTCTGACGCCTTCGATATCATCGTCACTGCCAGAAAAGCCAAAAACGGTGAGAAGTTCATCGCCCTCTTTGACAAGGGTGATATTTCCGGTTATGGAAGTCCCTCTGAGGCAGACCAGGCATTATGCAATATTCTCGCCTTCTACACTGGCGGTGATATGGATCAGATGGATAGCCTATTCAGACAATCCAAGCTCTACCGGGATAAATGGGATCGTGAAAATTACAGAACTTCTACCATTGAAAATGCCATTAAGGGCTGTCATGGCAAGTTCTATATGGGCGGTAAGAACAGACCCGCTTACATCTACTACGATGACAAGGCAAAAAAGATGAGAGTCAACTGTCCGCTACTGGCACGTCACATCCGGGAGAATCTCCATTACATCTTCGTGCGTGATAGTGCAAGAGGCGGTGTCTTACGTTATGTCTACGAGGATGGATGCTATCGGCTGTATGCGGATGAAATGCTCAAAGGAATTATTAAAAACTACATTACCGCCTTTGATGAAAGCATCCTGCAGATGAAGGATGTCAATGAAGTCTTTGGCAACATCACCACCGATCTGAAGTTTAAAACCAATGAGGAGCTAAATGCCGATGAGGACATCATCAATTTCCAAAATGGCATCCTTCGTCTTTCCGATATGAAGCTTCTTCCCCATAGCCCCGAAATCATGAGTACCATCCAGATTCCCTGTGATTGGTTGGGGGAAGATAAAGCCACACCGGTCTTTGACAAGTTTATGAATGATCTTACTAGCGGTGACAAAGAAGTTCAAAATCTCCTGCTAGAGTTTATGGGAGCTGCCTTATCCAATGTCAAAGGACACAGGCTGAAGAAGTCCCTTTTCATGGTGGGTAAAGGCGATACAGGTAAATCCCAGTTAAAGAGCCTTACAGAAAAACTTCTGGGCAGTGGCAACTTCATCGGTATGGATCTCAAAGAAATCGAGTCCCGATTCGGCACCGGTAATCTATACAATAAGCGCCTTGCAGGAAGTTCTGATATGAGTTTTCTAACTGTTCATGAACTTCGCATCTTCAAACAGTGTACCGGTGGAGATAGCATCTTCGCAGAATTCAAAGGACTAAATGGGTTTGAGTACACCTACAAAGGGCTGTTCTGGTTCTGCATGAACCGCTTACCGAAGTTCGGTGGCGATGATGGTCAGTGGGTGTATGACCGCATCATGCAGGTCAACTGTAATCATATAGTTCCCAAGGACAAGCAGGATAAGTTCCTACTGGATAAAATGTATGCCGAGCGTGATGGCATTGTCTATAAGGCGATTATGGCACTAAAGCAAGTCATTCAAAATGGTTACAACTTTACAGAACCACAAAGTGTGGAAAATGCCAGAGCCATCTACATGGCAGACAACAATACAGTGATTGCCTTCTTCAATGAGTGTATGCAGATCAGACCCCTGGGCAAAATCAAAGACAGCTGCACCACTGGTCGAGTCTATAAAGTGTATAAGGCATGGTGCATGGATAACAATCAAGGCTATGCGAAAACCGCTAAAGATTTCCGTAATGAGCTGGCGGATTATCTGGGAACTACCTTCTCGGATATGACCGTTCGCCGGGGTAAGGGTGGCACTTTCTACAGCGGCTATACCCTAACGGATGAAGCAAAAGCTACCTATCAGCAAGCCTATGGCTATGATGAGTTTCCGCTTCTCTCATCCAGTTAGTGACACTAGTGAAAGCTGGGGTACAGTGCTGGTGACAGTATTTCCACAGCTTTCTAATCATAACCCCTGTAATATCAAGGGTTCTAGCAAAATGGTGACACAAGTGACACTTCTTTTAACTTCTATGGAGATAAATGAAAAGTATAGAATCTGTAAAACAGTAGATATAGAAGTGTGAAGATAGAGTTGACTAAACTGTCACTTTTGTAACTAAAAACTCTAAAGCCCTTGATATTGCTGGACTTATACAGAGTACAGTTCTCAAATTCAAGTGTCACTACATTCACCAAATCAAGAGAACTGTCACCAAAATAGAAGAATTGGAGGTGAGGACATGGGAAAAGAAAAGCAATTACCAAAACATTTAAAGAAAAGTCAGGATCTCAAGAACTTCGAGGTCATCCGCATCATCTCACTGGGTGATCTGCATCCTGTGGTGGTGATGCGAGACAAACGAGCCGACAGTAAAGGACACTGGTGCATTCAGCACCGAGGCTCCGGCTACTATTTCCAGACACTAAAAGAAGTTACAGATTACCTAATCAAGCGTAACTGGATCAAAGCATCTTAATTTTAAGGAGGAAACGATTATGTCAAATCAAAGTATGTACAACAAAGCATTCTGGAACACCATGAGAACCCAGCAGGAGATTTACTCAGAAATGAGTAATATGAAAGACAGCACCGGAAGTTACCCTGCACCCTACGAATTCATGCACAGCTACACACCGGCTCTTGAAAAGGAAAATGTCTTTAGAAGAATCGGCACTGTAGTGAAAACCACATCACCGGAAGGAAAGATCTTTGCATCCACTTCCACTGGAAAAGCTGAATGGCTCAGTGAAGGCGTTGCCATCCCGGAAAGCAATGATACCATCAACCAGTTCACACTGAATTCCTACAAGTTGGCGAGCCTTACAAGGCTGAAGCACACCTTTGTCACAGATAATAAGTTCGATATTGAGAAGTATCTGAAGAATGAATTTGCCCGCAGGTTCGGCAGAGAGGAAGAGAACGCCTTCCTCAATGGCGATGGTGTTGATGCCCCTACAGGCATTCTGCACCCCACAGAGGGCGCAGAGGTGGGTGTCACCGCTGCAGGAACTGATGCCATTACCTATGACGAAGTGATCAAGCTCTACTTCTCACTGGGTAAGCACTACCGTAGAAACGCTGTATGGATCATCAATGATGAAACCGCACTGTATCTGAGAACCCTAAAAGATTCAAGCGGAAACTACCTGTGGAATCATTCTGATAACACCATCCTCGGAAAGCCAGTGGAGTATTCCAACTATATGCCAGGCATGGAGAGTGGCAATAAGGCAATCGCCTTTGGAGATTTCAGCTTCTTCTGGATTGTTGACCGTCAGAGCCTATCGGTTAAAGTCTTGAAGGAAAAGTATATTCTTGAAGGTCAGATTGGCTACGCATCCTATGAAAGACTGGATGCCAAGCTGATTGTGCCAGAAGCAGTAAAGGTTCTACAGCTGGCATAGGGGGATAGCAATCTCCACAGCCTTTATCCCGGACAACGGGCAGAGGGCTTCACGCATAAAAACGCAGATTCAAACAGGGTATTAAGAGAGGAAGATAGCTGAAAGTTGGCTACCTTCCTCTTTCCTTTGTCAGTTTTTTGGTTTGCCATGCTTGAAAGCAGCATTGCCGGTTAGGTTTTCAAGCAGAAATTTTCTAATGGCTTTGTACTCATCTCCAATGAAGCCAAGTCTTAAAAGGAAACACCTGAAATCGTATTTTTCATTTTCGCTTTTCTTCGGTGTGGAGGCTACCCTGTTGCGGTCGATTGCCATCTTGCATAAGGCTTCTATAAACTGGGTGTAGTGTTTGATTTCCTCGTCATCTTCTGTTTTTGGAAACCATGGGAACCGCACCTTCACCTCATTTTCGATAATCCTTAAATCCATAGAGCCAATAGACTTGGCGATGAGTTCTCCTTTGGCGAGGACAATCTTGTGGAGGTTCTCGATTGCCTTGTCGGTAAACATCTCTCTTGGCATGGATACCTCAATGCCATCAAAAGCATTCTCCCCGTAGTTTGTCGGTAGAAATCCTTGTGCTTCTAGGTCACGTACCATGTTGTCCACCTCAGCTGGTGTCATGGTGTCCTTGATGATCACAGCCCCTTCCCGGTCAATGGTCAGTTCGCCAATCTCATAGGCACAGGTGGGGACGCTGAGGTATTTGGGGATGGTGTTGAGATAGTCGCTGATTGCCTGCACCAGTTCCTTTCTGCGTTGCCCTTTGATTTCATATGTGATTTTAAATTCCATGTTCATCATCCTTTCCTTATTTGGTTACACTATATATCACTCTAAATCCACACAATAGCAAGTCATTTCTGTATGAAAATAGCGAGTCCTAAGACCCGCCAAATCATTCTTCTATTGATATGTACCGGGGATATTCAAAGCCTTCCGGATTCGTCAATATCTTTTCTCCCGTTTCAAGATTGATGACTCTGATGCAGCGAAGCTCGCCATTCTTGTTATGACCGCCATCGCCTTTTTCAATCCATGGCTGATCTGCCAAAAAGTCACTGGTGAATTTCTTGAACTGTTCATCTGTGAGTTTTACTTCCCGGATAATGGTATAGTCTGAACCCACAACACCTTTTCTCTTTGCTTCTTCCGTTGCTTCTCGCAGCTCCTCAATGTTATAAAACTTTCGACCAAACAAAGCCTTCATTTAAAACACCTCCTGTAGTTTTGTTACTACATATATCACTCAACTCGCCCATGATAGCAAGACAAATCGTACATTTTAGGGCTGAAAAATGGGCTTAAATCAACGTTTTAAACGCCCAAAATTCAGCAAAATCGGATACTATCAAACGAAACAAAAATAGCCACATAACCCATAAACCCTTTATTATCAAGGGTTACAAGGCTATGTGGCACTTATTTGATGTTATTGGGGGTATCCCCCCTATCGAATTATGCGATTTTTCACGCAAGACCCTGGCGCGGTCACCATTTTGAGATCTTGTAGAGATTAGACCGCCCCTGGGGGATTTAGTCTACCTTCTTTACCAGTTGTTTTGTGTATGGTAACATTTCTTCTATCTTCTCCACAATACGTTTTTGTTCTGCGAGTGGAGGGAGAGGTACAACAAACTCTTTCATCGTTGCTAATGATACATTCTTTATTGTTGTTCCAGTTGCTTTCTTAATTGCATAATCTAAAAAGTACTTTGTCTTAATAACCCAATATAAATAGTACTTAAAATCTTCATTCATAAGGTTAAAATAACAAGCACTTTTACCGAGGATTACTTTTTCTCCAGCATAGAAAGCTACATTACCAATTGTTCCATTAATTGACACAAGCACAGTGTTGTCATTCAATTCTCTTTTATGCTTTAAAAATTGTTCTTCGTCAACTTTTTTAGTATTGTCTTTTATCTCAATTACTCCATTATTTAAGTTGTTTCCATTAATAAAGTAATAACTTCCTCTATCATCATATACTGGTGTCCCATGAATTCCATCACCCAAAACAGAAACAATATTTCCCAACCTAACCCATTTCCAATTCTCTGGAATATCAAATGGTATCTCATCTTCAGTAATCTCAGGAAGTGTCTTTGTCTTTTTAATCTTGCCTTCCTTAATCAGCTTTTTCTTCTCTTCTTGAACCTGCTTATAAAGGTCTTCTGCCGTTCCATCTTCTTCTCGCTGCTCTACCAGATTTCCTTGGATTGCATATTGCAGAATAGACTTTTGCATATCTTCCGGGAACTTTTTATTCAGCTCCTCCACTTCAGAATAGGCACCATCGTATTTATCTACATAAGGCATCAGTTCTTCAATCTTTGCTACGATGCGCTTTTGTTCTTCTAGTGGAGGGAGGGGGACAATGATACCTTTTAATTTGGTTATACTTACTCCTCCAATAATCCCTGTCATTTCATCTCTGAATGCTTGAAAAAATAACGGGCTTTGTAAGTAATAATATAAAAATCTAGGTTCCCCATAAATTAGATTAAATGAGCATAATTTATTTCCAAAACACACTGTCTTATCTAATATCCCTATTTTTCTACCTGCACTACCACCTTCAATACACATTAGTATTGAATCCTTAAAAGAATTTCTAAACTTGTCTTCTTCAAAAGGTATTTTTATTCCATTATCATAATTTATTGTGTAATCAAAGCCTACATCTTTTGTTCCGATATAGTCATATCCATTTTCGACTTTAGAATACTTGTTTTCCTTTATGGTTTTAGGAATACTGTTTCCTGTATACATATCAGCAATATTTGACATGCGAGTCCATTCCCAAGACTCTGGTATATCAAATAACACTTCATCTTCACTGATTTTGAGTTGTTTTTTCTCCTTTTTTATCTTGCCTTCTTTAATTAGTCTTTTCTTCTCTACTTCAATTTTTTCTAATAATTCTTTTGCAGTACCTTCCTCTTCTCGCTGTTCTACAAGCTTTCCCTGTATAGCGAGTTGGAGAATACTGTTCTTCAAGTCCTGTGCATTCATTTAATTACCTCCAAGCATAGAAGTAATCTGTTCTAATACATGATCGATTTCTGCATTAAGGGATGCTCGTTTCTCCTGGTATTCTTGAATCAAGTCCATCGGCTCAAGGATCACTTCTTCTTCATGAGGGAATCCACAAAGATCAATGTTGTAGCTTCTTTCTATGATTTCATCGATGGTATATCTCTTCGCTTTTGGGAATCCATCCACTTCGATTTCTTCCCGGTTCTCCCACCAGTTAAGGGCATCATTGAAATGGTCTAGCTTCATCGGTCTTGTCTTTGAAAAATTCTTATACCCTTCAGGCATATCTACACGATAGAACCAAGTTTCCTTGGTTGGCTCTGTATTATCAAAGAATAAAATGTTGGTTCTAATGGATGTGTAAGGTGCAAAAACGCTGTGTGGCATTCTTACAACTGTGTGAAGATTGAATTCACTGAACAGCTTTTTCTTGATATTGAACTTCCCGTTATCTGTACCAAAAAGGAACCCGTCTGGAATGATTACAGCACATCTACCATTTTTCTTAAGCCTGTACATAATCACATTCATAAATAAATCTGCTGTTTCAGAACTTCTAAGTTCTGTTGGGAAGTTAGACTTCACGCTGTCTTTCTCACTTCCACCATAAGGAGGATTCATTAAGATCACATCGAAAGGTTCCATCTTCCGCATATCTTTGTAATCCATCTCCAGTGCATTGCCATGAAGGATATTTGGATCATCAATATCATGGATAAGCATATTGGTGACACAAAGCATATGTGGAAGTGCCTTCTTCTCAATACCATAAACGGATTTATTGTAGATTTCTCTATTTTCCAATGAGTTACCTACCTGTTTATCTAGTTCATTGAGTGCAGAGGTCAAGAAGCCACCGGTTCCACAGGCAAAGTCTCCTATTTTATCACCCAGAACAGGCTTCACCACTTTAACCATAAAGTCTGTCACTGCTCTTGGTGTGTAGAACTCCCCGGCATTACCGGCACTTTGAAGGTCTTTTAGGAATGATTCATAAATGGCACCAAACTCATGGCGCTCCTTGTATTCCGTAAAATCAATCTCGTCAATGATATTGACCACTTGTCTTAGAAGTACACCATCTTTCTGATAGTTGTTGGCATCTTCAAAGGCATAACGGACAATGACTTGGCTCATAGGTGTAGTTTCATCAATTTCCAAATTCTTAAGAGTTGGGAACAATGTGTTGTTGACAAAGTCAAGAAGCCCATCTCCTGTGAGTGCCTCTCCATCTTTTCTGTCCACTGCCCAATCTCTCCACTTAAGACCTTCTGGAATGATGGAAGTATAATTGTCATCATAAAGCTCCCAGGCTTCTTCTTTTGCATCATATATTTTTAGGAACAGAATCCACACGATTTGTTCGATTCTCTGAGCATCACCATTAACACCAGAGTCATTGCGCATCACATCTTGGATTCGTTTCACAAAGTTACTAATCGCCATTTTATCTACCTGCCTTCTCTATTTATGCGTAATATATTTCGTTTTCCAATTCCTGCACTGCCTTTTGGTAAGCTTCTTTGCCGCCAAAGGCTTTTACTATTTTCATGGGGCTACCTATTTTCTGGAACTCCTTCAATTGAAGCACCTTTGTATCTTCGATTTCCTTGATGCCATCATTGGCGTACTTATCAAGCAGGGCTTCAATAACCTCTTTGGCGGTGTCAGAGTATTTGTACAGATAATGTCTTTTCTTCACATTCTCTGCCCGTTCCTTCTTGGTCAGTGGCGCTTTGTCATAGGCTATGTGGCAAATGAGGTCAAAGTCATCCAGCTCCGTTTTACCCAGTTCTTCACGAACTGCTTCAAGTAGCACTCCATCGTCCTGCAACTCATCAATGATGGCTTGTTTCTTCTCGGCTTCTGTCCAGGTGCGGAGGAACTCATCAAGCCTTGAATACTGCTGAAGAATATTCTTCTTGGTGTAGTCAATAAGACTTTCTGTTATGAGCTTTCCATCCTTATCCACGTACTGAACTCTTTCTGAAAGAACTCGAACGGTCACATCACCCACATAATACTTTCTGGGCTTATCTTCACCTTCCTCATCGAAAGGCGGAGTGTCACTTGTTCCATACTCACCACCATCTTCTTTAACACCATCAGTACCTGTATCTTCTCCAGTACCCTCTTCACCTTCATCTGTTGGCGTATCTGGTTCATCCACTGGATCATCTCCATCAAGGTCAATAACCACTTCTGGTTTACCATCGAAATCAGGATCTGCAAAAAGTCTACTGGCATTTCTAAAGTCCATAATGGTAAAGTAGGTCTTGCCGTAATCTTCAAGAAGGCGTGTTCCTCGACCGATAATCTGCTTGAACTCAGTCATGCTGTTGATGTTGTTCTCCAGCACAATAAGTTTACACATCTTGGCATCCACACCTGTGGTCATGAGTTTACTGGTCACTGCAATAACCGGATAGGTACTTTCTTCATCAATGAAGTTCTCAAGCTGTGCTTTGCCTATATCATTGTCACCGGTAATGCGCATGATGTAGCGGTCATTTTCAGCATAGAGATCTTTGTTCTCATTAATCAGAGCTTGACGCATTCGCTCAGCGTGTTCAATATCCACACAGAAAACAATGGTCTTGCTGAACCGATCGGTCTTTTTTAAGAACTCTGTGATTTTGGATGCAACCACTCTTGTTCTGTCATCAATAACCAGGTTTCGGTCAAAGTCTTTAGCATTGTACTCTCGATCTTCAATTTCATAACCGTATTTATCCACTTTGCCAGCTTCTGGGCGATAGCCTTCAAGGTCTTTATCCAGACCAATACGAATCACTTTATAAGGCGCAAGGAAACCATCATCGATCCCCTGCTTTAAGGAATACTCATATATTGGCTCTCCAAAATAGCTGAAGCTGGAGGCTTCCTTGGTTTCAATCGGAGTAGCGGTACATCCAACATGAGTAGCTTCAGAAAAATAATCTAAAATCTTTCTCCATGCTGATTCTTCTTTGGCACTTCCTCTATGGCACTCATCTATGACAATAAGGTCAAAGAAGTTTGGTTGGAACTGACGAAAGGCTTCTTCTCCATCATCTCCGGCAAGTTGCTGATACAGCGCCATGTAGATTTCATATGAGCTATCAAGGTTTCTATTTTGCACCTTGGTCATCTTTCCACTAAAGGGTTTAAAATCACCGGTAATGGTCTGATCCACAAGGACATTACGGTCTGCCAAAAAGAGAATCTTCTTCTTCAAGCCAGACTTCCACAAACGATAGATAATCTGAAAGGTCATAAAGGTTTTACCGGTACCTGTGGCGCTGACCACAAGGACTCGATTTCGCCCCTTGGCAACTGCATCAACGGTTCTATTAATTGCCACACGCTGATAGTATCGAGGGGTTTTATAATTCGGTATGTAATAATAAGGCTCTAGCATGACTTTTTCTTCAGCCTCGTCAAACCCCTTATCAATTCTATATCTTTGGTACAACGCTTCTGGTGATGGGAACTCTTCAAGCTTCAGTTCCTTCACTTCACCTGTGATGAGGTTCTGCTCCACAAAGCCATCTCCATTTGAAGCATAGACATAAGGCACATCCAATGACTTGGCATAGTCAATGGCTTGCTGAAGTCCAGCACCTACAGGCTTTGTATTATCCTTTGCTTCCACAATGGCTAGAGGGAAGTTGTTTTTATAGGACAGGAGGTAGTCAGCACTTTTCTTTCTTCCTCTTGCCGTAATATTTCCACGCAAAATAATACGCCCTGCAGTAAAAGCGTACTCCATCCGTATTTGCTTGTTATCCCATCCCGCATTCTGTATAGCAGGCGTGATATATCTTAATTTGATATCTTCTTCAGACAAATGGCTTTTCCCCATGAACTTTCGCCCCTTTCATTTTATTTAAACGATGTCAATCGAATTTAAACTCCATGATGTCACCGATATTACATTGGAGGCATTTACAAATTTTGTATAGACTCTCCATGCTCACCGATTCTCCTTTACCAAGGCGGGCGATGATATTATAGGTAATGCCAGCTTGATCCTTTAAATCAGTTTTATTCATCTTCTTGTCGATCAATAGTTTCCACAGATTATCATAGCTAATCACCATGAATCGCACACCTCCAAGGATGTAAAATATAGTTAAGAATAGTATAACACATTACTAAACGAAATAGAAAGAAAACCTTACATCATCGCAAGATTTTCATGTGAATGCATGATAATTTTAAAAATAAACACTAAAAAGAAGTGCATTGATACACTGCTCAAATACTGTGTTTAAGCCATTTCGTATGGTAATATTCACTATCGTTGACTATCTTTAAACACCAAACAAACACCAAAAATGAATGAAACCCCACAGAAGTCCGCTGTTTTCGGGCATCGTGGGGTATCAGTGTTTATGTTTTCAAAATACACCGCAACCTTTTGCTCTTTTAATTGACGAATGTAATTCAAACAATCCACAGTATTTCTCGCAAATCGTGAAATAGACTTTGTAATAATCAAATCAATACTACCGTCCATACACTCATCAATCATTCGATTAAACTCTTTGCGATTCTTAGTATTAGTCCCTGAAATACCTTCATCCGCATAAATATCAACTAATCGCCAGTCAGGATTTTTGTTAATATAATTCGTATAGTGACTAACCTGGGTCTCGAAACTTCCAGTTTGTTCTTCACTTTCTGTAGATACTCGACAGTAAGCAGCGACTCTCAATTTTGGATGTTCTTTATCTAATGCACCCTCTTGTATTTTTTTACGAGCTGGAATTACCATAACTCTTTTATCTTTCATACTTCCACCTCTATGCTTTCATACAGCACTGATGCCTTTCGTAGGGGGTCTCGTGGTAATTTGACTTTATTCTTCCATTGAAACTTAGTGGAGATAGACATTTTAAGGGGCTTACACTCAAAGTTTCGTCCTAGCTTATTTTTTCGCCTCTCACGTTCCATTTGAACTTTTTCATATAGTTCTATTGAAACAATTGCCGGATAAAAATCGGTCCCCATATATATTGGATTTGCCAGAACCCTACCAATAAATCCATGGGTTTTATTGAGGCCCGCTTCTTCACCCACTTTAACCAAAGACTTTCCAGTTAAGTATATTTCAAATAAATCCCTAATTATTCTCGCTTCGTTTTCATCGACTGTTATTTCACCATGTTTTATCTGATATCCGTAATAGGTTTTCATTGACTACTCCTTTCCGTAAATCTTAAACCACATTTTAGATAAAAATGAAAGGTTTCTCGATTCTCTACTTTTACCCTTTCTAAGAATTCACTTAATACATTATCCTCATGCTCATTAAATGGATTCCTTCGTTTCAATAATTGATTCAGTTTCTTCAATTCTTGAAATCGAATTAATTTATTTTCATCTTCCTCAAGAACAGTTCGTTTTTCGTTCAACAGATTCTTCTTTTCTTGTTCTATTCGGTTCAAGTACTGATGATAAAATTCAACATCTATCAACCCACTACTATTAAGTTCCGTAAGTGTTTGGATGTTATTCTGACAATCCATAATTTTTTCCTCTACAATATTCAATCGGTTTTGAGTGACAAAAGATGTTTCACTAAAAGCGTTAATCGTTTCTTCAATAAGTTCTTCTCTAGCAAATATTAGCTTGTTTATCATGGTCATGAATGCCGCTTGAATGTCAGTTTCTTTTATAAATTTCATCGGGCACTGTTCCTTGTTACTGATATGCGTAGGACAGCACCAAGCTATGTAATTGCTTTGATTAGTGGAATAGTGAATTCTCCTTTTATAATTACTTCCACAATGACCGCATATTATTTTCTTCGTTAAGGGGTAGACAGTATTGCCTCGACTTACTTTGGTTTCACTTCGATTACTGAGTAAATCCTTAACTTTTTCAAAGTCTTCTCTTGAAATAATAGCCTCATGATTATCTGGAATGTATAACATATCAACATCACCGTCGTTAACATGACGCTGAAATTCCGAGTCAGTGTATGTTTTTTGATACAAAAAATCTCCAACATAACGTTCATTTGTCAAAATATACAAAATCGTACTATCTCGCCATATCTCTTTCCTAGGCGGAGTTATATCTTTAGAGTTGAGCTTATTGGCAAAGCGATAAGTCCCTTCCCCAGCCAGATAGCTTTCAAAAATATCTTGGATAATCCTTGCTTCCTTTTCATCTATTTCTAGATTATTATTTATAACTTTATAACCATATGGTGCACTAATGTGTCGATAGGAATTATTCTCAACGCGCTTTCTCAGTGACCACTTGATATTTTCGGATATTGTTCGTGATTCATTCTCCGCTAAGATACTCATTGAGGATAGTAATAATTCACCATCCATCTGTTGTGTATTCAAGTTTTCTTTATCGAAATGAACAGCTATTTTTAACGCACTTAATTCTCTGACTACGGTTAAACATTCCAAGATGTTTCTTGAAAATCTTGAAATGGATTTTATCAACACAAGGTCAATCTTTAATTGCTTGCAATCATCAATTAGAGATTGTAGACCTGGCCGTTTATCCATATTCGTTCCAGTAATACCATCATCCGAATAGATCCCTATTTTTTCCCATTCTGGATGAGAATCAATGAGTTGATCATAATGCGCCACTTGACTTTCTAAAGAACCTAATTGTTCTTCGCTATCCGTTGACACTCTACAGTAAGCTGCTACACGAGTTCGATTATTATTTAACGGTTGCTGCACCGCTTCTATTTTTGTTACTTTCTTCATAATCTCACCTCCTTCGGCAGTCACATATTACCTCTAAAACCCTATGCTATCAACGTTTTAGACCAGTAAATCCTTTAAGTATGGATTGAATTTTTCTAAGTTTAATTGATGTATTTCCGCCTTTTCCTCCTCAGTGATTAGACCGACTTCCTTTAATTCATTTAAGGCTTGTTCAGCCAGAAAATAATCTATTTCATCATAAAATTGTGATGTTGTTATTTTGTCTTTCATCGTTCTCCTCCTTATTGCTTTATCGCCAAAATAGAGGTGAGTTCTTTTGTAAGTTAGTCTCCCTCTTACTATTAGCCAGGAGAATGAATGAATTCGGACGGTCTAAAAAATTTAGGCAAAAAAATAGACCTACCAGCACAGAATGCTAGTAGGTCATCTTATTATTTCTCTTTCATGGTTACTAAATATATTACGCCATCTACTTCGACTTCACCTTCTCCTTTTCTTGGTTGAGGCTGCTCACCACCTGCGGCTTGTTCAGAAGACAATGTAATTAGGTCTTTATCATTTTTTAACTTCTCATTTACTGCTTTTTGTATCAGTTCTGGATCATGCCCCAGTGAACGAATGCTTTGAATTCTCTCTTGACCGTCGCCATGCTTTCCGGAAATAATTTCACCAACTAACTGCTCCTTTGTAATGGGTTGGATTTGACGGTTCACTTCTTTTTGAACTTTTACCGCATCATAGCCGGCTTGTTCTAATCGTTGTGTCCGAGCATTTCCATTTCCCCATTTTCCTTGAATCACTTCACGTGCTACTTCTTGAATAGGAAGTCCTCTGTTGGATGTCACAAAACCATAACGCGGTCTTGCATAGCCCTGAATGGTACTAGAATACTTATGATAGCTTCTTCTGGCTACTTGCGAAACACCATTAATAATCGCATTCCCCTCTATTGTATTGATGTTATTTCCAGATACCGATTCTACCAGCCCAATGTGTTGTGCCCAGCCAGTTCGTAGATGGTCCCATCTAAAAATAACGATATCACCTGGCAAAGGTAAGTATGTATTCTCAGAAGATTTAAGTTGATACCAGATCCCTTTTTGTTTAAAGATATTTTTATGACGTTCGACCCCACACTCCCGCCCAATTAAGTCTGTTGCCCCTGATTCATCGGATATAACCGTAATAAAGGCATCACACCAATCATCGGTATATTTTACATGATAGCCCACTGGTAATGGCTTCACCTGATTATAACGGTCAATTAAATTTTTATGGCTAGTTGATTGTTTAGTCATACCAAGGTAATTTTTTGCTACTTGTATTATATTTTTTGCACTTACAGGCATCTGCATTCCTCCTTCATCTAACACATCCAACGCACCTGAATTTGCCGCATTAATGGCTTTTCTTTTATCTATCATTAGTTTCAAATAATTCTGATAGCCAGTGGCTGCATAATCATATTTTGCACCGCCCACCTTAAATAAACCTTTAACGGCTACTTCAAACTCAATTTGGCCACTCACATTGTAAATTCCTCCAGGACGTAGTAAGTAGGCCCAATCCTCAACAAAGTCCGCTAACGACTGGTATCGATAATAATATCCACCTTCTCTATCCGGTCGTTTACTTCCTTTGGTCACAGTAATTCCAGATGGTCTCACTACAACATCTAAACTTTCTTCACTAAAAGGCATACTCATACCCGATAAGTTATTATTTTGAATCGCAACCGGACTCTTGCCCCATATACTTTCAACATGTAGTTGTGTAATTAATAGGGAAGATAAAATTAAGTAAGTGTTTGCTTTGTCTAATATGAGCTGAATTACCTCTGGTGCTAAGGTAGCACCTTGATAGTTTAATTCCATAACTTCTCCTAACTTTCCGCATCTTTATCTTCAGAATGATTAATTTGTTTGAGTGCTTCTTTGATTTTGGGTGGCACTGGCAAACCTATTTGAATTGCATTTTCCACAATAGATAATCCTTCATTTGAGGCATAAAAACTTATTGCAGCTGTTCTCAACACTGCAGACTCTCCACCAAAAATATGAACATCTAATAAGTTAGCTAAACCTACAATGACAAAAATCATAAATTTCTTTGTAATACCTTTACGCCCTACTCGGCTCGACAATTCATGATCATGATAAGCTCTTAATAACCCAGTAACGTAATCCGATATAACTAAAGTAAGAAGGATTGTTAGTAGACCGTCTATTGGCCCTAGATACCACCCCAATATGCCTCCGAAAATCGCGCTAGTATTATTTACCACATTTGAATTTAATAGTGTTTTCAATCATCCTCACCCACCTCTCAAAGATGCACGTAATTCCATAAATCGATTGCGATAGCGGATATTATCGATAAAGGTAATGTTATAAACATTGTCTCTAAACGTTATCGCAGTATCTTCAGAAATGTCGTCTCGATACCGGATTGTAAATTTTAATTCCTTTTCTAATGATAATCCTAAAGCCGAATAATATTCGTCGCCATGAAGATTTGATACATGAGCCCATGCGGATCCAAATTCAACATACTCTTTCCCATATGGCGTCCCATATTCATCCACTAATGTGCGTTCCTCTGCAAAACTAATTCTTTGGTTTAAATCATTGATCGTAATATTCATTAAAAAACCTCATTTCGATAAGGAAACAGAATCGCCCTCATTAACTGAATCATGGAATTAAAATCTGCAGTTTCTCGATTTTCATATAAATAGGCTACCCCATAAAGGATAGCCATGATAATATCTGCTGGGACTTCATCATATTCTGTCAATGTGTGTCTTAATGTATTTTCTACAGTTTGCTGGGAGGATTGAATGAGTTGAGTAATCAGACTATCTTCAACTTCATTCTCTACCCTTAAAAATAGCTTTGCTTCTTCTAAACTAACTACCATTACATTCACCTACTAACTATTAAGCACCCGCTTTTTGTTTCAATAACTTAACAGCTTCTGGTAAGATCAGCTTTCCGTCCACTCTTTGTGACCCTAAAAAACCAACCTGACCTGTCGTCGCATATAATTCATTTAATCGTTTAAAGCTGCGTCCTTCTCGATCCGCAATCCAGTAGTAACTGAAATCACCAAAAATCACAGTGGTTGCTCCAGCTGCAATTTCCGGAACATAAGGAGAGGTTAGGACAGGACAGTTTAAAATTTTATCTGGTGTACCGGCCACTAAAGATGGCTGCCAGATATATTGGCCATTAGCATCCTTTAGCTGACGAATGGCTTTGACCGTTTGGTCATTCATAATGAATACTGAATTTTTACGGTAAGGTTCTTTAACGGAATAATATAAATCAATAAGATTATCGAAAGTGATTGCCTTATCAGAAGTAGTAGTAATTCCTACCTCCACAGAATTATCAGAAAGGAGCCCTAATGGTTTTCCAACCCCATCCCCTACTAAGAAGGCCTCTTCTTCCTTAGATCCTAATCGGCGAGCAAACTCACGCGCAATATAACTTGGTAAATTAAACGCAGAATCGTTTAATAATTCCTCTGATACTTTTACTAAAGTCCCCAATTTATGAGCTCCTAATAAAACTTGATTGAAATTCAAATCACTCTCAACATAGGACCCTTCTTCATCCATCCAAGAAGCATCTCCTTTTGAAGCGACCACTGGAATTTTTCGTTCACCGCTACTCGTTTGAATGACTTTCGCAATGCGGCGGAAGATATTTTCTGACTCTAATCCTTCTATTAATTGTCGTTCAAATTCATCTGGGACTAAATACCCACCTTCTGAATCCGTTCCAACCTGCAGTGCATTCTGTATAACACCGCTATTCTTACCGCGCATTACATTCCAAAATGCTTGTTCATATTCTGGGCTGGCTTTCCCTGACGCAATTTCTTTTGTACTCTGCGGTGATGTGACAATACCTTGTGAAGTAGCTTGGTTCATCACTTTATCCATTTCTAGTTGTTTTTCTAAACGTTCAATTTCATGACCTAAAGAAATAACTTCTTCCTCCATCGCTTCATAGCGCTGCGTATCTTCTGCTGATAAGACATCTGACACTTTATAGCAATCATCTAAAAAAGCCTTGGTTTGATCCCAGGCTTTAGCACGTTTTTGTCTTAATTCTTGTAATTTATTCATTAAATTTTCCTCCTAATATTTCAATCGCTCTAAGCGATCATAAAATGATTGAATCGGTGTGTATTTAGTTTCTAACTTCGCGACAAATTCAAGAGCTAATTGCTTCGTTGAAAAAGAATAATTTGATAACGCAAGCTCTTTATCACCTTGATAAATCACATCGCAGAAGCCGAGTTCTTTGGCTTTATTCGCATTCATCCAAGTTTCAGCATCCATCATCTTAGACAATTCTTCTCTTGATAAATCAGTTTTTAGTTCATAGGCATTAATAATTGATTCTTTCACTTCCTCTAACATAACAATCGCTCGACTCATTTCTTTACTGCTTCCCATCACCGCTGTTAATGGATTATGAATCATCATGAGAGAGGTTGGTGCCATCTCCACAGTTGTTCCGGCCATTGCAATCACACTGGCAGCAGAAGCAGCAAGCCCATCTACTCGAACTGTTACCTCATTGGGATAATTCATTAACATCGTATAAATTTGACTGGCTGCAATACAGTCACCACCGGGAGAATTCAACCAGATAATAATAGGCCCATCTCCTTCATCTAATTGATTTTTAAATAGTTGAGGTGTAACCTCATCGTCTAACCAGGAATTCTCTGCAATGACTCCATCCATGACCAACTCCCTTACACTTTCATTATTTGTCTTCTTCCAATTCCAAAATACGGTCATCTGCATCTATCCTCTCTTTATAAAAAGCCCCCGCTTGATCCAGTGGAAGCATGTTGCCATTCACTAAATATTGATTGCCACCCTCTTTATCACTGATATGGTTCATGTCTTCTAACTCTCGAATGTCATTTGCTGAAAGCCAACCGTTTTGACGTCCTACAGCATAACCATTCATTCGCGTCTCATAATCACCTCGTAAAAGTCCACTTACATTAAACTTTACAAAGTAGGTATCTTTCTCATCTTTAAAAAACAGTGATTGGTGAATTGCTTGTTCAATACGAACGAGCCAAGGATTTAGTGTGTATTTCACAAATTCCATGGATTGTTGCTCGATATTATTGAAGCTAGAGCGGTCTAAATCTCCAATCATATGTGGCGGCACTCGAAATATTCGCGCAATTTCATTCAACTGAAATTTTCTTGTTTCTAAAAACTGGGCTTGATCAGGTGGAATCGTTAATTGATGGAATTTCATTCCTTCCTCCAATACTGCGACACGATGAACATTCCCTTTAGAAAATTGTGCTTGCCACGTTTCTCTTAACCGTTCTGGATCCTTGACAATCCCTGGATGCTCTAAAACGCCTCCGGGTGTTGCACCATTCGCGAAAAACCTAGCCCCATAATCTTCTGTAGCCAACGCCATACCAATCGCGTTTTTAGCCATCGCAATGGGGCTGTACCCCATCAACCCATCAAAGCCCAAACCCGGAATATGAAGCACTTCTGATCTAGTTAGTGATATTTTTTCTTCTCTACCTGAGCCATCAGAGGTTTTGGTGTAAACATAAATCAATTCATTATTCTTCGCTCTTTGAACTTCTACTTGATTAGGCATCAATGGGTACATTCCTAACACATCACCTCTGCCGTTGCGAATCACTTGAGCATAGGCATTTCCGTATAGGAGCAGATGTGACATCATCGTTTCTCTGAAAGTAAAACTCGTCATTTCTTCATTGGGCTCATCATGTAATAGAAAGTAGAGAGGGTGCTCTCGTGCTTTAACTTTGCTGCCATTGTCTTCATAACGATATAAATGCAAAGGTAAGCTCGCAACAGACTCGGACAGAATACGAACGCAGGCATACACTCCTGTTGACTGCATGGCCGTCCTTTCATTAACCTTTTGGCCAGAAGGGGTTGAGCCAAATAAAAAAGATAAGCGACTATTTGTAAAATTGGTCGGCTTATCTCTCGATCGAAATAACATTTTTAATTGTTCAAACATTTTCAATTTATCACCTCATTTATAACAGTAAAATACCTCGGTCTTCATACACCGAACCATGTTTCCCAGCATTTCGAATGGCTCGATCTAATGCCATAATCGTTGCGACTATCCCATCAATTTTTTCAGATGATTTTTCCTTATCTGGTTTAATATTTCCAGCTGGATCATTCTTAATAAAGATGTTATCCGCCATCCAATGTAAAACTGGATGACCACCATGAGCAATTTTTTCTTCAAGAACCAGTTTCATTAATTCTTTGGTCGGAGGACTCATGTCTTTAAATCCTTGCCCAAATGGAACCACAGTAAAACCCATTCCTTCCAAGTTTTGCGACATTTGAATTGCTCCCCAACGGTCAAAGGCTATTTCCTGAATATTAAATTGCGTTCCGAGTTCTTCTATAAACTTTTCAATATACCCATAATGAACGACATTACCTTCAGTCGTTAATAAATCTCCACTTTGTATCCATTGATCATAATGTACATGGTCTCGACTTACTCTAAGTGCCACATTATCTTCCGGCATCCAAAAGTGAGGTAGCACTGCATATTTATCTTCTTCATCTTCTGGAGGAAAGACTAAGACAAATGCCGATAAGTCTGTCGTAGAAGATAAATCTAATCCGCCATAACATACCTTGCCTCTCAGGCGCTCAGGGTCTACTGGAAAATCACAGGCGGACCATTTATCCATTGGCATCCATCGCACCGCTTGTTTCACCCATTGGTTCAATCTAAGCTGTCTAAATGAATTTTCCTCCGCCGGATTCTGTCTGGCACTTTCAAAGGCTGCTTCGACTTTTTCCATAGCTACAGTAATATCTAAGGAGGGATTCGCTTTTTTCCAAACCTCTGGATCGGTCCAATCCTCATCTTCCTTCGCTCCATAAATGACTGGATAAAAAGTAGGATCCGTTTTGCGACCTTCTATAATATCCTCCGCTTTTTGATGAACCTCATAACCAATGCTTTGAGTATCGTTACCTGCTGTTGTAATTAAAAAATATAAAGGCTGTGTCCTCGCGTCCCCTGAACCTTTCGTCATAACATCAAATAATTTACGATTAGGTTGTGTATGGAGTTCATCAAAAATAACCCCACTAATATTAAACCCATGTTTCGAGTAGGCTTCTGCCGATAAAACTTGGTAAAAACTATTAGTGGGATGAAAAATGATTCTTTTTTGTGAGGCAAGAATTTTTACGCGTTTATTTAAGGCAGGACACATCCGCACCATATCAGCGGCCACTTCAAAAACAATTGAAGCTTGTTGTCTGTCTGCTGCACAACCGTATACTTCGGCTCGTTCTTCCCCATCCCCACAAGTGAGTAATAGCGCTAACGCTGCTGCAAGTTCTGACTTCCCTTGTTTTTTAGGTATCTCAACATAAGCTGTGTTAAATTGGCGATATCCATTAGGCTTGATGGTTCCAAATAAGTCTCTAACAATTTGTTCTTGCCAATCAATTAATTCAAATGGTTTGCCTGCCCATTGACCTTTGGTGTGCGTTAAACATTCAATAAAATCTACTGCGTAATCCGCTTTTTCTTTATCATATACTGATGTCTTTTCCTTGAATTGTGTAGGTACATACTTTTTAAGTTTTCTCAATCGTCTCCCTCCCCAAAAAACCAGAAAACTCTTTATGAGTCCTCTGGTTTTAGAAATTATTGATCCATATTACAATGTCGACAATAATAGGCTGTTCTATCTCTCATATTATGACAATATTTACACTCGATTTCATCCAACTCACCGGTCGATAGAAGCGTCCTATGATAACATTTTTGACAGTACACTGTGTCTCCTTCATCACAAAGCCATTCTTGATCATCATTACCACAATTTGCACAATTCATATTAACCTCCTAGAAATATATGATTTTTTGTTATATATATTATATCTTATATGAAAATAGAAGTTAATATATATTCTTAACTTTATCCTTTTGATATAGTACGTTTAATGAAGAACCGTTATCCCAAGAAACCATAATGGAACCAATATCATCGACTCCTACAACGGTTCCTAATGTGCCTACAGGAGGTGCTTGAACATCATCCATTTGAACTAATTCAACCCGACTGCCAATAGGGTATTGTTTTTTGATAGTTTCTAAAATTCGCTTATCCATTTTGAGCCTCCTTTGGAAATCTAAAAGCACTATTTCCGGATAACTCTTTAAGTAAGATATTTCTTACGTCTTTGTAGTCCGGTCCTATCATCCCAATTGCCAATTGCCAGTAAAAACGTTCTAAAAGTATATTTGTCATTATCCGTTTGCGTTTCTTTTGCTGAAATAAATTTCCGTTCTTTTACGTACTGAATGGTTTTTTCAATGAATATGACTGTGGCTTGTATGACTTCTTGATCCGGTTGTTCATCAAACCAAGGAAATTCTAAATGATCGCTCTTCACTTCAAAACAAACCCTGTTTGCATTTAAGGCTTTTTCAATTAGC
This sequence comes from Jeotgalibaca dankookensis, assembly GCF_002005405.1. Taxonomy (NCBI): domain Bacteria; kingdom Bacillati; phylum Bacillota; class Bacilli; order Lactobacillales; family Carnobacteriaceae; genus Jeotgalibaca; species Jeotgalibaca dankookensis. The sequence goes on along the minus strand of NZ_CP019728.1, from coordinate 120,323 downwards.
ACCCTTTTGGCAGTTAATAGCTTTTCTAATTTTACCAATTCTGTGGCTTCAATTAATGGCACTGAAATACTAAAGCCTGTTTCATTTTTTTGATTCATCACACTAAATCCGGCTTCCAGAATCGCTTGATGGACTTTTTCGTTTAAACCAATGACTGTCGCATCTCGTTCAACCTTTATTTCCCCAATTTGATAAGCATATGTGGGGGTGCCAAGATATTTTATCGCCTCACCAGTTTCCCTTGATATGACTTTGCACAACGCTTTACGTTTACGACCTTCTAACTCATACATTATCTGCATGATTTCCCCTCCTTTTCTTCATGTACATATATCACTCTAAACGGAGTGGAAGTCCAGTCATATCAGTGATTAGATAGCTTTTATTACACATGATAGGATATACTAGGAATAAAGGAGCTGATTTTATGCAATGGTTAACAACTTTCAATACCTGGTTTATCAATAGCAAAGATTCGATTACTTTATGGATTGCAATCATAGGATTTTTCTTGTCAATTTGGAACTTAATCTCAAAGTGGTTAGATAATCGGACTCATGTAACCGTTGAAGTTAAAAACACTTATCGGTTAGCATCAAACATTCTTTTTCTAGAATTAGCTATTACCAATCATTCCAGAAAACAAACTGTACTCCAACGAACTAAAATTTCTATTCAAAACGAACATTTTGGCAGTTTATATGACGCTCGTCAGATTATGAAAACCCAAGAGGTAGCAAAAGGATTTAAAGAAGCTACATATATTACTGACTTTCCAATAACAATTCCACCGCTAGGTTGTGATCGATTTTGGGTAAGATATGACTTTGAAAATGAAATACCAGAGTTGCTTGACGAAACGCAGGCTAATATTTCTTTAGTTTTTTTTGGTAAAGAGAAGCTTCATCCTGTCTCCTTACCTAAACGTTTAACTCTTGAGGAACTATTCAGAAACACTTGATAGTAAATCAGAATAAGTATATTTTTTCCCTTTACGTATTAATGTTACTTCGGTACTGTTTTCAACTTGTTTAATGTACCGTTTGACAATCACATCGCAGTATTTCTCATCTAGTTCAATCGTGTAACAAACTCGATCCGTTTGTTCACAAGCTATAAGCGTTGACCCGGATCCTCCAAAGGGGTCCAGTACAATCCCATTGGTTAATGAAGAATTTAGAATTGGATATGCAATTAAAGGTACGGGTTTCATCGTTGGATGGTCGCCATTTTTCTTGGGTTTATCAAATTCCCAAATTGTTGACTCTTTTCGTCCGTTATACCATAGGTGCTTCCCTTTTTTCTTCCATCCAAATAGAATCGGTTCGTGTTGCCATTGATAAGGAGAACGACCTAAGACCAGGGATTGTTTCTTCCAAATACAAGTCCCTGACAGATAGAAACCCGCCTCTTTAAATGCTCTTCTAAAGTTCAGACCTTCAGTATCCGCATGAAACATATAGATAGAACCATCGTCAGCTAGTACATCATGAGACAATTGAAACACATCTAATAAAAACTGATAAAAGTCGACATCACTTTGATTATCATTTTGAATTTTTCCTGCTTTACCTTCATAGTTCACATTATAAGGAGGGTCTGTCACAATCAAATTCGCTAGTCGCCCTTCCATTAAGGCTTCAAAGGTTGAGATTTTGGTACTGTCGCCACAGACTAAACGATGACGACCTAATTGCCAAATATCTCCTTGCTGTGTCATGGTGGGCTCTTTTAGGACTTCATCCACATCAAAATCATCATCTTCTATCCCATCCTTCAAATCATCTTTAAATAAGTCGTCGAGTTCTTCTGGATCAAATCCGGTGAGTGATACATCAAAGTCAGTAGCCTCTAAATCTGAAATGAGAATGACCAATTTATCTTTATCCCAATCACCACTGATTTTATTTAAGGCTACATTGAGAGCTTTCTCCTTGTCCTCATCTAAATCAACCACCACACAATCGATCGTTTCGTAACCTAAGTCTTCTAAAACCTTGAGTCGCTGGTGCCCACCTACTACCCGTTCCGTTCTTTGATTCCAAATAATTGGATCAACGTAACCGAATGTTCCTAACGAACGTTTCAATTTTTCATATTCTGCATCACCTGGCTGTAAATTTTTTCGCGGATTATACTCAGCAGGAGTTAATTCTTTAAGAGATAATTGCCTCATCTCCATTGATAATCCCCTCCTTCGTTAATTTCTTATGAGCTGTTTGTTCCCAGGTAAACCGACTCGAATTAAAGTGGCCATAGCAAGCTGTTCGCTGATATTTAACATACCTTAAATTTAAATAGTCGATAATTCCCTTCGGACTTAAATCGTATGATACTAAAATAATCTCTTTTAGTTTGTCGTCCGATAATTTACCGGTTCCAAACGTATTTACTGAAATGGCAACTGGCTCTGCTTTACCTATCGCATAGGATATGGCGATTTCACATTTTTCTGCTAAGTTCTCATCAATCACTTGTCTTGCGATATGTCTTGCCATATAAGCACCCGACCGGTCAACTTTTGTGGGGTCCTTTCCTGAAAAGGCTCCTCCACCATGAGCACCTAAACCACCATATGTATCCACCATAATTTTACGACCTGTTAGTCCGGTATCTGCGTCAGGCCCTCCAATAACAAACCGACCAGACGGATTAATTAATATCAATGTATCTTCATCCAGTAAGTCTTGACGGACAACTGGTAGAATAACATGAGATTTAACTTCTTGTTTTAATTGGTCGATATTTTTAGCCTCATCATGTTGAATCGAAATGACAATCGCAGCAATCCTTTTCGGCTTTCCATCTTTGTATTCTACACTGACCTGGGACTTGCCATCTGAGTGGATTCCTTCAATCGTTCCTAACCATCTTGCTGAATCTAATCGCTGACATAATTGATGGGCATAAGATAATGGCATGGGTAAGCGGTCATAGGTTTCATTCGTCGCATAACCATAGACTGTCCCTTGGTCTCCGGCACCCAACTCGTCATGTTGACTTCCTTCTCGAACTTCCAGAGCTATATCAACACCATCTTGAATGTCTTTACTTTGTTTTTGAATATGCACGTGGATTTTTAATTTTCGCGCGTCATACCCACATGACTCCAATACGCGTCTAATAACTTGGCGGATACCTATTTTTGTATTACAAGTTATTTCCCCAGCTATAAATACATGACCTTTCGTAATCATTACTTCACAGGCCACCCGCGATTGATTATCTAGCGATAGTGCTTCATCTAAAATAGCATCCGATATTTGATCACAGAGTTTATCAGGGTGCCCCTCACAAACACTCTCTGCTGTTTTAATTATTGTCATTGTCTATCCTCCAATTAAGATTTTTTTCTAAGTAGTTTTTCCATCAAATCATCTTTAGGTATTGGCCCATCATAGGACACACTCGCATTCTCTCGGACAATTTGATAAATCTGATACCACAGTGTATTAATTTGTTTCATGTAGTCTTTCGACATAGAAACATAGGGAGAAGCAATTGCATTCCCCGTCGTCGGGTGTTTAGCCAGAAAGCCAAATTCTGAAATAGCTTGTTCGCACTGAATCCATCTGGAAACCGTCATTGCATACTGTTCAATGAGTTGCTGATTCACAAAGGCTTCGCATTCGTGCATTTTGAGCCAATTCCACATCTCCTCATAAATTTCTTCCACATAAAACTTTTCACCGTTTTTTTGTTCTTGTTTTAAATAATCATTAATGGGTGGCATATCGGTCGCTTCCAAACCTTCTGGTGTGGGTAGAACATAAGTATCCTTCAACCGGTCATCATTTATCTTGTCCACTAAAGCATTCTTCTTTCGTCCTGCACCAATACGTGCGCCACCGCGCCTAGTACCATCTTTTGCCAACCACCTTTCACCTCATCTCAACTAACCCCACTGTCAGGCAAATAGGAAGGGGGTAATACCCTGTTTGAATTCAAAAAAATTTACGCGAGGGTCCCCGCCCGCTGAACGCCTTACCTTCAGAGAGATTCGACCTCCCCCTCCCCTTATATATTTCCACCATATCGACGTCACTAAAACCTATTTCTAGTATTTATACTCAACACCCTTTGGAAATCGATCCCCATCTAATATCGATTGCTTGGAGTGGCAGGGTTTGCATAATGTTTGGAGGTTAGTAAAGTCATTCGTTCCACCTCGTCCCAGCGGTAAGATGTGATGCACTTCCTGACCAGCAGTCAGTCTTCCCTCTGCTTGACACTGCTCACACAAAGGATTCTGATGCAGATACAATTGTCGTATCCTTCGCCACTGTCTTCCATAGCGTTTGTTACTTTCAGGGTCTCTCTGATATCGATTGTAAGTTTGATGGCTTTCCTTTCGATGCGCCTCACAGTACCGTCCATCTACTAACTCTGGACACCCTGGATAAGAACAAGGTTTCTTGGGTTGTCTTGGCACAGTCTTTCACCTCCACATAGAAAAAGCCCATACAAGTTTTCAGCTTGCATAGGCTCGTGTCTTATCTTTTTTTCCTAGCTTAACATTAACAAAAGAGTTAACTGACATTCAATGACATTTACTGCTAAGATTTAAATTGTTTAGTCACATCATCTAATCCTTTATTATGTAACCGATAGATATGGCGGATATTATAATTTAAGTCGATAGCAATTTGTTCAAAAGGGAGAAAGCATAGATAACGTTTCTCTAGTACCATTTGTTCTTCTGAATCTTTTACTATCTTTATCTTCACCATGATATCTCGTTTCAAGTCCACTAGCTTATCGATATCGATATTGATTTCTTCTTGGAGGCTCATTATTTTGATAACAGTTTCTTCTAAGCTAGACTGCTTGGAATGAGGATGCTTTGGCATGTCTGATAAAGTAGACGTTGCTTTAGTCGCTAAAAGTCTTAATTGGTCGACTTGTTCTAGTTTTGAATTAATAAGTTGATCTAAGTAAAAAGCTTGTTGTAAATATTCTTTAGCATTCAATCTAACTTACCTCCAATTCCGCTTTGACAGCTTCCATTAATTGATTTTGAAATTTATCTTTTAACCTTAATGCTTTCATAACATCCTCATCAATCGTATCCTCAGTGATAATGTGATGGACTACAACTGACTCCTTTTGTCCTTGCCGATAGAGCCGCGCGTTGGTTTGTTGGTAAAGTTCTAAGGACCAAGTTAATGAAAACCAAACTAAAGTAGAGCCTCCTGCTTGTAAGTTTAAACCATGACCAGCACTAGCTGGATGAATCAAAGCGATTGGAATTAATCCTTTATTCCAATCTTGAAAGTCTTGTTGCGTCTTTAATACCTTCACATCAAATCGTTGGGTGATACGAGTTAAGTCATGTTTGAACCAATAGACTACCAGAAGTGGTTTTCCATTCGCAGCCTCGACAAGATCTTCTAGGGCATCTAACTTACGGTCATGAAGCCAGACACTCTCTTTTTGCTCATCGTAAACGGATCCACTGGCCATTTGGAGTAACTTATTGGAAAGACTGGCGGCATTAATCGCATCAATTTCTTTGTCTTTTACCTCCACAATCATTTCTTTTCGCATCTCGTCATAAACTTTGCGTTCCTTATCTGATAGCCTAACAACTACTTCATTGGTTATAAAGTCTGGCAAATCTAAATAGTCCTCTGCCTTCATGGAAACTGTAATGTCTTCAATTTGATTGTAGATTGCTTCTTCTGCTTCAGGCTTAGGTTTATAAGAATAAATGACCATACCATTCCGTTGATCGGGGTCAAAGTAACGCTGGCGGTAGTGAGTGATAAACCGTCCAAGACGCTCTCCCTTATCTAAGATTCGAAATTGTGCCCATAAATCCATTAAACCATTACTCGATGGCGTCCCAGTTAGTCCGACAATTCGTTTGATAAAAGGTCTAACTTTTAGCAATGATTTAAAACGTTTTGCGGCATGTGACTTAAAACTAGAGAGTTCATCAATGATGACCATATCAAAATCAAATTGATAACCACTCTTTTCGATCAACCATGTGACATTCTCACGATTAATGATATATATTTCGACCTCTTGTTTAAGGGCTGACTGTCTTTCTATTTGATTACCAACTACGGCAGAATAACGAAGATCCTGTAGATGGTTCCACTTTTCTATTTCATTGGGCCAGGTATCTCTTGCTACCCTCAACGGAGCTATCACCAAGACTTTCTTTACTTCAAAAGAGTCGTACATCAAATTCTTAATTGCTGTCAAAGTAATGACTGTCTTTCCAAGTCCCATATCTAAAAACAGAGCCGCGACAGGATGAGTATCAATGTATTCAATCATCTGTTGTTGATAACCATGTGGTTTAAACTCCATCACGAATCACCTCCTCAAGTATTCTTGATATATCTTCTGTGCTATCTAGTACAAAGCATTTAAAATCTAAGGATTGAAGTTGGTTAATCCGTTTCTGTTGAAGTTTACGAGGTTTATGACCGGGTGCTTTCACTTCAACAAAAGCCAGCTTACCTCCTGGAAGCAATACTATTCGGTCAGGAATCCCAGTTAAACTTGGACTCGTCCACTTTAAACACCATCCTCCAAGACATCTGACTGCTCTAATTAATTGCTGTTCAATTTCCTTTTCTCTCATGTTACCCCCTCAATAGTTTGATAAATCAATAAAGTGACGGTGAGTGATGGCTGTATCTATTCTTATTTATATATAATTTTAATTTTTGCTCTATATAAAATAGGTATAGAAATAGCCGTCACTGGGTGTCACTTTCCCTTTGTATCAAGCTTTATAAAAATTCACTTTGTAATTTCAATCCATGGATGAAAGTACCACGATTGGTCTTCTTCCGTTCAAATCCCGCTGAGGCAAGAGCTGTATAAAAATCAGTCGTGCTTCTAGGGAATTCTCCAGAACGGTGACAATAGGCTCTATATTCCTCGTAGACTCTTCCTGATTTTTCTATGAGCCCTTCTTTAACATCACAGCAATCCATTATGAAATGATGGAACCAGTCATTCGTTTCCTTATAAAAAGCAACCGCATCTTTTACCTTTTGAGGCTGCGAAATTTTATAATCTTCAGCAATGACCTTCTGTGCCCCTTCAACTACCCAAGCTAAGATAGCTTCGCCGGCTTCTTGATAAAGAAAATCCGCGTAGTTTTTAATATCACTGTTTCCTTCAATCTTTGCCTCAAAGGGAATAACAATTAATCGTCGCCATGTTCCTTCATCCAAGGCGCCTACTTTTGGAAGGTGATTGGTGTAAAGGACCAATGTATGACTCGGCGTATAAGAAAAGGGATCCTTAAACTTTTTCTCCGCGAAAATCTCATCAGTGGAGCATAACTTTTTGACGACAGACGTGTTGAGTCGCATCCCTTCTTGAAGTTCGGCAGAGATTAAGAGGCGTTTTCCTTTTGCTTCTGCCAGTTCGTATTTCACATTACCTTGTTGCTTCATCGTCAATGAATCCGCCGATAGATTCCCAGAATAGCTACCTAGGACTTTGGCAATCACATTCCAAAAGGTAGACTTCCCATTGCGGCCATCTCCATAGGCAATTATAAGGGCTTCCACGTATACCTTGCCATTCGCCGCCAGTCCGACAATTTTCTGAACATAATCGATCAATTCTTGATCCTCTTGGAAAAAAGTATCTAAAGCATCCAACCAATATTTCTCTCCTTTGTCCGATACGTCCACTAAAGTTTGTTTGGTAATAAAGTCTTCTGGCCGGTGCGCTAACAGCTCTCCTGTTTTTAAATCAATCGTATAAGAAGGTGTATTAAGTAAAAACTCACCCTGGTCTAATTCACCTTGTTCAATTTCTACAAGATGACGTACCACATTTAATGCGGATTGAATGTATCGATTATCACGTCGTTTGAGCACAAAATCTTCATACGCTAAAGCTCCTTCGAGATTTCGCATGATAACAGCCTGCTCTTTCGTCATGGCTTCTTGGGCTTTTTTCTTACTCATGGAAGCAAGCAATTGCATTCCGCCGTTATTTTCAAGAAGCTGTCTGTATTCATTGATTTTATTTCCTGCTTCTTCAAGTTGTTTATTCGTCAGTTCTTTTACAACCCCAACAGCTTGAGACTTTGACTCGTCCCAATAACTCCCGTTATACACTAGAAAGTCCGTTGAAGGAGAATAGCAAAGCTGATGAGAAAAGTGTTCTGCCAATACAGAAGCTTGGCCCACATCTGAATAGTCTGTGGGTTTATATTGATAGGTCACATTAAATTGGTCCGGTGGAATGTAATTAGGATCCTGAGACACACGCTCTCCAAAATTCAAAGCAGACTGCCAAATCTTATTCAATTCTTCTTCCGATAAAGGTGGTGAACAATCTAATGCTTTTTGTTCAAACTGCTCTCGTGCTTCCTTGGTATTTCCTAAGCGAATTAAAAGTCGTCCAGCATAATGGCTCATCGTACTATTCCGAGACCCTTCTGGTATCGAAGTCTGGTCATGAGCCCATGACTCAAATGAAGGAAATAGTCGGATAAAGCTGCAGACCTTTTGATTGCCGGCGCAGTGGACTATTTCAGGATTGGCCACCCCAAATGTCATACGCGCGCTATCTAAAGCATTGCGATCAAAGTAGGGAAAGTAATCGACAATGGATTCTTTTAACTGTTTATAATCTTGCGCATCATAAACTTCCTCAATCGGAAAATACACATGAAAGCGAGGCCGAGCTGATAAACTACCTTTCTTCTTTTGATGGTTTCGACTCGTTACTAAATAACATTTGACATCAGGAAAGTAGGTAATAAAGTCACTCATCTCAATCCAATCCTCTGAGTTATCAGAGTGATCATTATCTAAATCTAGTACAACAACATTTGACACCTTAAAATTTCCCACCGATCGATAGTTATTTTCATAGGCAGCAGCAACATGATCATAAGCTGCTGCTTGTTCTAATTTTTCTTTTGAATCGACACTGACTTGATGTGGAAATACGGTAGCCCGATGATTTCCAATCGTGACTGAACAATATAAATTCATCTTTTCCCTCCTGTTAATCTTTTTGATAAAAGTGACATTCAAAACCATCGGCTCCAAGTTCTAAACCTTGAGCCCATTCTGGCTGTTTACTCATGATGGTTGATATTTCTTCAATACTAGATTGGTCTTCTGGAACTTCCAAGACAATTTCATCATGGACGTGCATTACGATGCGATAATCTTTTAGTCGATACATGGATTCAGCTAAAATATCTCGTGCAATGCCTTGTACGATATTCTCGACAAACTTAGCTCCATAGGATTCAATTTCTTGCCAGTTATTGCCAGTCCCTATTCCCGCATAAATAACTGATTCTCCTCCAAAACGATTGGTTCCGATGCGAGGCTTGCAGTAAGCTAACCGACGTCCGGAAGGTAACTCAATAAATAAAATTCCCGATTCATAGATAAAACGAAGCCCATGCGTTTCAGTTAGCATCCGTCCTTTCACTGTTTCTTTTGTGCAGCGATCCACTGACCACCAGAAATCGACTATGTTGGGACTCGCTTGACGCCAGGCATCAACTAGTGGTTTTAGGTCTCCTTCTTCTATCCCCATCTCAATGGCTCCCATGGCTTTAAGTGCGCCGACAGAACCCCCATAACCGAGAGCTAATTCAGCAATTTTCCCTTTTTGACGGAGATGGCTATTCACTCCATGCTTTTCAACGGGAACACCAAACATCTGGGAAGCAGACTCACAGTAAATATCCTTCCCTGCTTTAAAAGCTTGTTGTCGCCATTGTTCCTTGGATAGCCATGCTAAGATTCGTGCTTCGATGGAAGAAAAGTCATCTACGATAAATCGATGACCCTTCTTGGGAATAAAAGCTGTTCGGATCAATTCCGATAAGGTATTAGATACTGAACCAAATAATAGTTCCAAACTTTTGGTATCTTTCATTTTTACTAAATTACGAGCTTCCTTTAGATTAGTTAGGTAGTTACGCGGGAGATTTTGTACTTGAATCAGGCGGCCAGCATAACGCCCGGTTCGATTGGCTCCGTAAAACTGGATAAGTCCTCGTGCTCTGGAATCCAATCCCGTCACTGATAGCATCGCATCATATTTCTTCACACTCGACTTCGAAAGTTCTTGCCGGAGTTCGAGCACTTGCTTGTTCTTTCCCTTTGAAGTTTCTAAAGCCTCTTTCACTGCTTTTTTTGCCATAGATTCGATGGGACACCCTTGTTGATTGAGCCACTCTTTTAATTGAAGGGGTGAGTTTGGGTTCTCTAAGCCTGTTAAATCTTTAGCTTCTTGAAGATGATGCTCTCTCGTTTGTCTGCCGCAATAAATTGCTCCTTCTACCAAATCCATATCAACCTCAATACCTAAATCATTAATTTTCTGGTCTTGGTGATAGTAGTTCCATTCCTCACTTGAGACAGGAAATTTAGACAGACGACGCTGGATTGCTAATTCCACTTCAACATCTCTGAAGTTATATTCTTTGAAAGATTTCCAATCTTGTGGAGAATGACCTGGGAGATTCCTTGTTCGGCATTTATTCACTTTCGTGGGTTTACAGGGTGTGCAAAAGTATCGAATCAGCCGCTTACCTTCCTGCATCTTTTTATGTTCTAGTCCTAGTACCTCACCAACTTTCTCTAATGACAGAGGTAAACCTAGAGAAGCCGACCACACCATAGAGCAATACCATCCACTTGGTTCCAAATATCGTCCCGGTGGGTATCCCAAGAATCGACTTAAACAGATACGTTCGAAATTTGCATTAAATGCCCACTTTTCCACAGTCTCATCTAATAAAGCATTAAGTACATGGTCTGGTATTACTTCGCCTAAAGCTATGTCCAACACCTCAACCGGTCCACTATCAATCGAATAGCCAAAGAGCAGGACCTCAAAGTCCTGACTCTCGGCATATTTATAAACTCCACATTTCGATAAATTTACAGACGAATATGTTTCTATATCAATACTGATTGTCCTCATTTTTCATCCTCTTTACTTCTAGTTTGTATTCATTCCAACGTCTAAGAATTGAGATTATTATGTCCGTTCCCATATCTAAAATAATGGTTAACCAAATTACTCCGATAATTACCCAAAAAATCAATTCACCCATTTATTCCCTCCTATGCTAAGAAATCATCCGTTGCATCAGAAAGTGGTTTAAAATCTGAACTCGCAGAGGATCCACCACCTAATGGTTCTCCGTCACGAATTTTCTGGATATTCCCTAGACCGCAGGCTACACCACGATTGCCGTTCACGTTATAAGCATAAAAATGGATAGACACTCGCGCATAAACACCAGAATAAACTTCTGAACGATCCAGGATTGGATTCACCAACTCATCAACAATTTGTGGTGCACGTACAGCATTGGCATTCACAAAGTAAGCTTCTTGATATGCTACATCCTCTTTCTCGATATCCCCATCGCGTAATGGTAATTTTAAAGCTGCTTTATTAGGCTTCTTGCCTCCAAACTTTCCAATTCCTTGTTCAATCGCGGCATCAATGGCTCGTTCAATAGCCTCAATAGTTTTGGTATCTGACTTTGGAATAATTAATGATGCAGAATATTTTTCTTTTCCGCCATTCATGGCAGCACGTGGTTCCCAGACGTTTGCATAGCTTAATCTCACTTCACCTGTAACGACTTTCGTTGAATTCATATTTGACATAAATTTTTCTCCTTTTCTATTTAAAGTCTTCTTTAACATCGTGTCTGACAATGGCTGGTCGTCCATCACTATCTGGGACTAACTGTATTTTACCTGCTGAGCGCATTATCAAATCACCAAATATTTCATTAAATTTCTTGTTACCGATTTGTTTCTCTAATTTAGTTAGAGCCTTTAATTTCACTTCATGAATATCTTGAATACCTTTTTCATTTGCTCGTTGCTCCACTAAAGCTACATCCATATATTTTCGAGTGGTTCGGCCTTCCACTAACTTAAAACCAGGCCATTGCTTTTGATGGTCGATGGCTTGTTGTTCAGCGTACTCTTTTAATGACTTAGCCCAATCAATCAAATCATCTAACTTTGGCAGAATCTCTGTAATCTCTGCATCGGTCAATAGATGAGCTTTCTTCAATTCGTACTTTTGAAGCATTAATAGTTGAATTGCTCGATCTTTAGAAATAGCTCTCAATTTCGTTAAGCGAAGCCATGGTCCAGGTTCAAAATCACCCTTTCCTTCATAGGCTAATTGTGCTTTTTCTTTTAACTCACCATTAGCCCAATCAAGAAGAGCCTCTTTATCAATCACCCAAGTATCGATGTTTCCAATTCGAGGTTGATAGATGGTCATGTAAATCTCTTGAATGTCATAGATACCATCGAACATTTGGATAGCTCCTAAGGCATATAACATCATTTGAGTATTATTTTCGGTCTTCACGTAGCCTTTTCCGTACTTAAAGTCGATGACTTGAATAGTTCCATCTCCCACTAATACACAGTCGACAGTACCAAATCCTTCAGGCGCATACTCAGTGAAGTCGAGACGCTGTTCGATAAGCACGAGCGGTTTATGCTTAAATTGATAGATCCGTTCCTGAACGAATTGAACATAGTCATCTGTATACATCTCCATGTCCTCATCAATATAAGAAGATTTGGGAGTAGACACCTGTTTCCCTAATGCGCTTTGTAGCTTTGCCTCTGCAAGGGCATGAGCAATTGTTCCTTTTTCAGCGTAGACATTAGAATCATCCACCCTATATTCCTCAGTTGCAATTTCTTCAAGCCGTGCAATCTTTGGATTGTTTAACCACTTCTGGGAGCTTGATGCAGAGAGTAGCGCGTGTTTCTTACTACCCAAGTGCATCAACCTCCTGCCATAATTTTGGATAGTCTTTAGCAGGGATATCACTCAACTTGTTTGCGCCATGGGCTACAATTAGGTCTCGAATTTCTGAACCAAATCCATCTCGTGCTTTCTCTACTAAATGTCCCTGAATGGCATCAAAGCTAATAGGACTAACCACTTCTTGCTCATCAGGAATTGAATAATCATCGAGTGTCATTTGATCTGGGTTATCTGTTTGCATCTGGTTATAAAAGTGTTGCCAAGAATCGTATAAATTTTGAAATTCCTCATTAAACTGGTAAAGCTGTTTCATCATCGCCATGTTTGTTTTCCTCCGTTTCTTCAATTGTTATATTGGATACTTGATCACCAGGAACAATAATCGTGACTCGCTGACTATCTCCCAGTAGCTTCTTTAATAAGCGTTGACGAAAGGTCGCCTTTTTTACTTGCACCGCATGATCCGTTGGTGAACGTAGTGTCTTGATATTTAACTGGTTCGACATTTGGGTTTCCTCCTCTCTGAGGGAATCTCTTTTCTTTCCCTTCACTATTAGCCACCTGGGTGACCTAATTCGGACGGTCCTGAAAATATTTTTTTAATTTGATTTTTGCTCTATTGACTGCTTTTCGTATCGCAGATTCATCTTTGCCTTCTTCTCGTGCGATACTTGAGTAACTTTCTCCATCAATTAGGCATCTTTGTATCAAATATATCTGCCGGTCAGATAAGATACTCGTTAACTCATTCATCCATATTCTGCTTAATACCTGGGACTCCACATCAATATTCGATTCAATAACTCTTTTTTGTAATTTACGATTTTTATAATCCTCACGACTTATATCTTCATAAGACCTATGTCGATCACTTCTGGATTGTTTCCTATCATTCAGCTTTTCTTCATAATAAAAATCTAGTAGCTCTGTTTTCCACTCAGCCTGATAGTTCGAATCACTCACAGCTATTATTAATTCCTGGTCATCTGGGAACTCCTCAATCATTAACTCAATTTCTTTGCCACTTTTCCCTATATACTTCACTGTTAACGGTTTATACTGTTTCACTTTTTTGCTCCTCCTTGGATGTTTAATCCGCAGAGGACGCCTTAATCCGTAGAACGAAAAAGACGGGCACAATTCAATAACAAAGCTCTAACTTGCTTTGATATTGAATCCTGCCCGTCTAGCGGTTCTGCGGATTATTAAATTATTTATTTAAGACTTTAAATTCACCATTTGCTAAAATTTGAATGATTGTAATTGCTTTACCTTTTACAATTTCAATGGTTTTTGCTTTCTTATCAATAGCGCATACTTTCTTGCCGTTCTTATTTCTAATTTCATCCATTTACATTCTCCTTAGAAAAATAAAAAAAGCTATCCATTGAACCCTAATCGGTCAATAGATAGCTTCTTTTTTATACTCCACCAATGTGGGGGTATTTTTAAGATAACTTCTTACTTATTATGTTTTACTGCTTTGTCGATTTGATAAAGGATGTCTTCCCATGGGACTTTTAATAGATTATTCTTCTGTTTAATTTCAATTTCCACTTTCCCATCTTCATGGACAATAGCATCAAACAATCTTTCTGGTACAGTTTTACTACTACTTAAATTTCTAATTGGCTGTTTAATCATTTACTCCCTCCTAAAATGGTAAATCACTATAATCAATGTCATTTGGTTGTATACCCTTTTCCATATAAGATTCAATAGCAAAACGAATTGAATCATTTAATTTGGGATACTTTAAATTTTCAACGATTGTTTGATACAAATCATCAATTATATATTTGAGATTCATCCCCTCCATATTACTTCCAATATACACTTGACTTCCTGAGTTATTAGTCATCCAAACTTCTACTGCTCTGGCATTTGGATCATTCACTTTATGGATTGTCTTACAAATATTCATAAGATGTAGCGTCGTATTATTAGCCATATTCAAGCTAAAACAATCCCCAGCTATGACGGTATGATGACCAAAAGCATTAGAAACCATAACGTTACGTGTAACTTCTTCTGGATATTCAGATTCTGATAAATCATAAAAAGTCTCATAATTCATCAATGGGTGTGATAATACGCCATTCAAGTCAGGCTCTTCGTAATTTAAAGAATCAGAGGAATTTTTCTCCCAACCTAACTTATCATTTACCGTGTCACTTTTAAGCTTTTCAAAGAAAGAAACAAGATACAATTCAGTAGGAGTCAATGAAGATAAATCGACTGTCAATAGAGTGTCTATACTTATTTTTAAGTAACTAGCGACACTAATGATAAAATCAATACCTGGCTTGGCACCACTCTCCTTACTGGTTCTGGAAATATATCCTGTACTGACGCCTGCAGTAGACTCTAGATCACCAATTTTTTCGTTACGCTTTTTAATTAAAAAATAGATATTGTCAAAAAACATTTTTGAATTAAATCTTGTGTCCATTAAACCACCTCTTTACCCTTTCGAATACATTATATAAAAACTTTACTCAGATGTCAAACATATATTTTAATTGACTTTAACGTAAAATGATTTTACTTTATTGACACTTGTGTAAAACTAACAAAATATAAGCCTTACCAACTAAGTCAAATAAGCTTTTTTGCTAACTTTTAGTTTAAAAAAATATGAACTTGCATATTTTAAAACAAGCTCACTTGTTGTTCATTTTCCAATTGCTTATCATGTATAGAGAGTCTAATGGCAGCAGCATCATTCGATACCTGATAAACCGATGAAATTTCTTGAATTATTAATAGTCTTTGGAGTCGTGAACACGATTTTGAGTACGACTGGTTCTCTAAAAACTTTGAAAAACTTCTTTTATTCATTAACATATATGAAGCAAAAGTATTCGCTTGATACTCTAACCAATCTTCTTCTGTAACTAGTCTCCTTCTTTCACCGAAAGTTAAAACATTCTCTGGTCTTGATGATGCGTTTTTATTTAATTTTTCAGATGTATAATCATCAACATCAAAAAGAGCAAGCTGGTTCTGTGTATCAGAGTAGTATTTTTGATGCTGCACTGCGTGACCAGCTTCATGCATTAAAGTAAATCTTCGTAAATGATTCATATTTGGTTGTTCAGATAAACGGGCATCCAATAAAATCGTTTTAGATCTATTGGTTAACCAAGTAACATCATCTTTCTCAGGTAAATATATCGGTATAACGTCGCTATCGTTAAAAACACACCTACCTAAGTAACACTGATTCTTGGACAAATGAACTTCTTCAATATTATATTCTAAATAGAATTCAATGAAATCATCTACATCAAATGGAGTAGGGGTTTCTAATAATTCAGAATTGTAATCAGCAACAATCATACTAGTAAGGTCCTCGATATTACTTAAGCTCAGTACCGGTACATTATCTTTCTTATGAGGAAAAACATATCCAATTTTGTCTAACATAAATCAAACATCCTTATTGCTTTTATTTTCTAAACTTTTAATAAATTCGAACCACTCAGCCTCTCCAGCCCCCATATCTTTTGCTCTTCTCAAAGCAGCATTAATATAGTCTTTACCTGCAACATACTCAGGAAGATCTGGTGCTATATTATGCCTTTGGTCACCTGCAAGATTCATTAATTTATTCGCCTCATCTTCTGTTAAGCTTAAAATATCAACAATTTGGTTAAGTTTATCAATATCAAATGAATCTCTACGTCCTTTCTCAACATCGCTGAGATATGGTGATGTGATTCCTAGCAATCCAGCCATTGATTTTAATGTAATTTTTTTATCCTTTCGTAGTTTTGACAAATAGTCTCCGAAATTATCCATGACTTCCCACCTTTCGATGGGCACCTCCCCTTAATACAAATTAGCTAATTAGCTTATTTTTATTGTACATTACTTTATATTTAATTTCAAGGGCGTATACAAAAAAAACTCTCTTCTATTACTTGAATAGAAAAGAGCAATTTTATTAATTTTCTAAAGAAAGACTTTTAAATGACTTACCTAATGTCATTTTACTCAATTGATTCATTGTCGACCTGCCATCATTCATGGTATAGAATCTTAGTCCTTTTATTGCTAATCCATCTACTTGATCTTCAAATACTAAATCAGCTTGATGGCTATTGATGTACATTAATAAATCTTCTTTCCATTGTTCCTTTTCTAATAAATTGATGCCTTTTGGTTCAATGAAAATCTGCAGATACTGGTCAGTATTCTCCAACAAAAGAATAAAGTCAGGTTGAAAAGCTTCAAAACGACGCTCTCGAACTTTTTCACCAAATTGATAAAGCTTTAAAGCATCGCTTTTCACAGACTCCCGATGCATATTCTCATCCATACGAATTAAGTATACATGCTCATATTCTTCTTTAAGCTCACTCACTCTTTCTGCAATACGATCAATCAACTGCTTTTCAGTTAGATTAACAATCGTAGAATCATAAACAAAGAAATCTTCTTTTATAATATGACGGCTTACTTGTTGAGGATCAGGTTTATCAAGTAATCGCATCGAACTGGTATCATAATTGGGTATGCGTTTGCGGTAATCAGCCACATATTCTCTGATAGGATAACCGATAAATTTATTGGTTCCAATCGCTTTTTGATACCCCGTTTGAATTTTCTTAGCGACTTCCATTAGATACTGCTCTAATATTTCAAGTTTTTCTTCTGCTTTGAAATCTTTTCTAGAAAACATAGCCGGCACTACCGCATAGAGCGTTCTGTTAGAGATATTCAGCCATTGCTCGCCTAAAAAGGCTTCACGAGATTCAAGTTGAGGCAGATACTTTTTGAGATTACTAAAATGATAAAACGTTAGACGATTCATTGCTTTCACAAAATATCGTTTGTCCAATTCAACCGCGACCACATGGGTGTCTCTGTAGTCTTCATATACTTGATTGGATCGATATGTCACTTCTTTCGCAGTAAATTTCCAGTTGAGGGTGATATCCGATTGATTGTCAATACCGTACTTGGCTAAGTTATCATAATAGGTGTCATCTACTTCAACCTTCTCATTATAGTAGATTGCACCCTCTTTCCACAGTTTGGTGCGTTTAAAGGATGGTTTTATTTTAACCTCTAATAACGGGTTTTTCTTATCTTCTCCTGTCGGCAAGTTCATCTCGTTAAGAGCAGCGACTAAGTTCTTCAAGTATTGGGGTTCATTGACTGTATGGTAGTGAAGGGTTTCTAATAACAAGCTGTCTCGACCATCATCTTCAAACCGTCGTTGATAACTAATTTCCCCTTCAAGTTCAAAGGGATTATACCGAGCCCCTCGCCCTATCAGCTGAGCCTCTGCCATGGTAGATGTTTTGGTTCCTTTAGCATTTTCAGTATCAGAAATACGGACAATATCATAGAGATTGAGTACATCCCAACCTTCTGTCAGTTTTGCTACGGCGAATACAACCCGATAGAGATTAGAGGGACTTTCCAAACTATTTAAGGCTTCATACTGTCCTTTCTCTAACATACCTGCGCCGCGGTCGCTGTCATTGGCATTAATGATCCGGCTCGGAGAAAACTGACGCTTCATTTCGCGAACGATTTGAGGGAGGTCGTCTTCATTAGCTAAATAATACTGATAAGCTCGACTTAAGGTTTCGCTTTGTTCATCATCGCTGATACGAGAACGGAAACGGATAAAGTCTTCCACCTTTTCCGCAGAGAGCTGAATAATTAACTCTTTAAATTTAACTTCTGCTTCATTAGAATCAACAATTTTAGGAGATTTAAATAAAATCACCGGTTTAATTTGACTGCCATGATACTCTAAAGCAAAGCGCCGACGAAATTCACTTAAGAGGACGACATTCATCATATTGTCTAAATCGGTATTACTCGACTGGATTCGCTTGACATTTTTTGAAAAGCGATCACTAATATACCGGTCTAGGGTGTAGCGATAAATAATCTTATCCTTATACTTGGCATAGACATTTTTATTATCCAGATCAATCGTAGCAGTAAATTCCAATAAACGGTTATCAGGGTGGGCTGCTAGAATTAAATCAATCGCTCGTTCCCATGATTTTTCTTCCTCTTTCTCTTTCTTGGTTGAGGCAGAGTAGTGATGGGCTTCATCTCCTAAAACTGCGACTTTATGACGGGAATAATCCGTTAAACCCATTGTATTCTCCCGTTGAGTAAATAAGTCATTAAAGACTGATTGAATAGACGCTAACTTCAAATAAATAACATTTTCTTGAGGTTGACGTGGATATTGACTGACTTTTTCTATTCTGATTCGCTCTCCTTCAATCTCGATAGATTGTTGAAAGAGATACTTATCTGACTGAGGATTGGTTAAGTTGTCGATGGTTTTGTTCAAAACCGAATTGGTGTTCACCACAAACAAAAAATTCTGATAACCATGTTCATGAAAAAGATAAAGCATCAAACCAGCCATTAAATCTGTTTTTCCTGACCCCGTTGCCATATTGAATAACACATGGTTGGGATGACGGTATTGAAATTGATCTAGGGTCTGCGAATTATGGAAGAATCTTAAGGCGTCTTCTTGATAATAACGAAAGGTATGAACCATATTGTCTGTCAAATAAGTAGGATGATCATAAGCGGTCGCACTGACAAAGACATCCTGGTCAAGTTTTAGTAATTCATCGTATAAAGGAAGTGGCAAAGTCTTATTACTGGTCTTCTTGGCCATGGTATTCTTCCTCCTTGTAGAATGACTGATTAAAAGCATAATCAGTATCGCTAATTAAGTCTCGCACGTTAGCATCATCAATCTCAGAGTAGTTATAATAGAGTTGATTTTTATCGATTACCTTTACTAACAAACGCTTCTTATCTGCCAATGAAATGGCATCAATCAGCATCTCCTGAACTTGTTCTGAATCCGCACGGAAATCCAAGTCAACATTATCTAACATTAATTGATAAATTTGTTTCAAGCTGTCTGTATCCTTGGCTTCTAATACAGATTCTAAATAACCTTTAGATTTTTCCATAAGCTCGACATAGACGAATGATCCTCCACCTTGCCAATTAACATCTTTAGAAATACCACCTTGTTCGCCTTCCATCACTTTTTGTAGACGAGGCACAGAAACGGTATTGATATAGTCCATTTGTTCGATGCCAATAAAACGGCGATTCATCTTCATGGCTACTGCTTGTGTGGTGGCGGATCCCATGAAGAAATCGAGGACGATGTCTTTTTCAAATGTTCCTACCTCAATAATTTGCTGCATTAAGCTTTCGGGCTTTGCATAATTAAACTCGCCATCTTCGATAATATCATTCTTCGCAGTTCTGCCTTTCCCCATTAATTGCTTGGTAAAATCTTTTAATAAATAATCGGAAAATACAGCAGGTCCTTTTTCTTTATCTTTTATATCATCTTCATCTTTAAATGATCTTCTAAAAGGTACTTCCCCATTCATAAAGTCATAATCATCAGGAAATCCTATATACCCATTATTATACCAGTTCTGAAAAGTATCTTTAGTAACTCGCCATACTGCATTTTTATCTACTTCATAGACCTTTCCAGTTTTTGGATTAACCATGTCAAAATATGAGTTAGGTCTTTCTTTATAATTCTTTTGTTGCTTTATGTCGCCCCTTCTCCATGGTCTATTAGGAAAATCATCTGTTTCTATATAACTTCTATATATTTTCCGTTGAATTACAGAATCTTTTCTATCAGCTTTACTATATATTAAAATAAAATCAAAATCTTGACTAAAATTAAAGGGTACATCATTTTTGCCTTCCCTAGTCTTCCGTGGTAATGTTCCTACAAAATTATTTTGGCCGAAAACTGAATCTGCTAAAACCTTTAAATAGTGCATACCATCTTCTCCAACATGAATCCAAATCGTGCCATCATTTGTAATTAATTCACTTGCTATTTCAAGTCGATTTTTTAAAAATAATAACCATGTTGATAATTTGAAATTCGAATTATACGCCGATTGTAAAATTAAGCTAGACAAATAAATAAGCCATTCGTGGTACACTCAAATTGTAATTCCTACCAAAGAATACAAAGGAGTGATCACGAATGACCTACACCCATCTTACCATGGATGAACTAGTGATGATAGAGGCTTACTACCACCAAAATATCGCTGTAACAAAAATATCGGCTCAGTTAAAACGTTCTAGAATGACCATCTACAACGTCATCAACTTCCTGAAGAAAGGCCATACGGCCTTGGATTATTACCGACAATATAAGAAAAACAAGGCGCGTTGTGGACGGCACAAGATAATCCTGCCCGAGGAACAACAAGTGTACATCAATAAAAAAATTGCACAGGGATGGACGCCAGATGTCATCATTGGTCGCCAAGAAATGCCAATCGCATGTTCCATGCGGACGCTCTATCGTCGCTTCAAAGAAAAGATATTCGATGAAACAACTTTACCCATGAAGGGAAAGCGGAAACCAAACGGCCATCAAGAACGTCGGGGAAAACAGGCTTTCAAGAGGAATATCGTTGAAAGGGAAAAGGATTATCCGGTATTCAAGGAAGAATTTGGTCATATCGAAGGTGATACTATTGTTGGTGTCCATCACAAAAGTGCCGTCATCACCTTGGTAGAACGACTTTCCAAAGTCATTATCACCTTGAAGCCCCATGGGCGAAAGGCAAACGATATCGAGAATACACTGAATCAGTGGTTTGAATCGATTCCTAGACATCTATTTAAGTCCATCACCTTTGATTGTGGAAAAGAATTCTCCAATTGGAAAAACCTAAGCAACCAACATGATATCGCCATCTATTTTGCCGATCCTGGAACGCCATCACAGCGCGCATTAAATGAAAACTCCAACGGATTGCTGCGAAAAGATGGGTTGCCAAAAGAAATGGACTTCAATCAAGTGGACCAAACATTTGTCTCATCGGTTGCGAACAAGCGAAATAATATCCCACGAAAATCCTTGGCATACCAGACGCCGCTGGAAGTATTTTTGAGTTACATAAATGAATCTACTTTGTCTAGCTTAAATTGACAAATCAAAATATTTAAAAGCATCGTATTCTTTGTTTGTAATAAAATAATAAGGTACGTCTATGTAAATCATCTTCACTTTTCCTGAATATTTTTCTTTTAAACTATGTAATGCTAACAAGTTATTCCCTTTCAGAATTAAATTATCTTCTTCAGAAAACTCAGCGGTATCCTCAACACCCTCCGCCGTATATCTCTTTGCATTCACCAAAATCTTTTTATCCAATAATGTATCTATCTCTTCTGCCGCAACCACCTCATTGTAGAATGGTTCATTTGGTAACAAGTCCTCTTTCTCAACATCTTCTTTAGACATCCCTGCCTTCAATACTGTATCTTTATATGGAAAATCTAAGACCGCCTCTGTGGATTCATCTAAGAATCTGCCATTTACAGTTAAACCAATTTTCTTAGAATACTTTGTATAGGAGTCCATCCAATAGTCATCCATTTCAAAGCTTTCGATGAGCTTATTTGTTTCTATAAGCGTATACTCCCCAATTTGTTTGGCATAATGTTTCTTCACTAACTCATTGCTTAATAAAGCTAGAATAAGTTCTTCATCATAACGGTCAATATCCTGAATGACTTTTGCTTTATTTAATTCATTGCCGATAAAATACTTATCTCCGAACGATGATAATATATCCTTTAACGTCTTCATAATCTTCGTTTCCAACTTAACATCCCCTTACTCTCTTTGATCTGTTTCCACAGACCTACTCCTTTTAGCATAATAAAAAGGAGTCACTTAATCTAAAAATCAAGTTTACTCCTTTTAATATTACCATACCCAAATGCTAGTTTCATTAAGAACCTTGTTGGAACAAGCTTTTAGTCAGCTACCTTTTCCATCAATACTATACACTCAACATGTAATGTTTGCGGGAACATATCGACAGGTTGTACTTCTCTAGCTTGATAACCTTTTTCATCAAAAAGGGCTAGGTCACGCGCTAGTGTTGATGGGTTGCAGCTTACATAAACGATGCGTTCTGGACTCATTTCAACCGCTGCATCAATAAAGGCTGCTTCTAATCCTTTACGTGGTGGGTCAACTAGAATAACATCCGCTTTACGACCATTTTCAACCCATTTTGGCAATAGTTCTTCTGCTGCGCCGACTTCAAAGGTAATATTGGTGATATTGTTTTCTTTTGCATTCCGTTCAGCCATTTCAATCGCATCCGGAACAATTTCTAAACCAAAAACGTGTTGTGCTTTTTCAGCTAAGGAAATTGAGAGCGTCCCAATACCACAGAAAGCATCAATAACTGTTTCTTTACCGGTTAATTTTGCAGCATCCAGTGCAATTTGGTAGAGACGCTCGGTTTGAACTGGATTGATTTGATAGAAAGATTTTGAGCTAATCGCAAAAGTATGACCTAATAAGGTATCGTGATAAACATCTTCACCATAAAGGACAATATTTTCGTCGCCCAAAATAACATTCGTCCGTTTTGGATTGACGTTTTGAACAATACTGACGACTTCTGGTAGTGCTTCACGAATATCTGGAATAATTTTACTCATTGGAAATAGCTTAGCAGTACGCGTCACTAGGACTACCATCATTTCACCAGTATGATAACCACGGCGAATCATGATGTGGCGAATATTTCCCGTATTTCTTTTTTCATCGTAGCCTTTAACGCCATACTCTTGAAGAATATCACGTACTTTAACGATTGCTTCATCGATTTTAGGATCTTGAATATGGAAATTTTCCATTGGAACCAACTCATGGGTTCCTTTGCGGAAAAATCCTGTTACCAATTTGCCATTTTTGTCTGCTCGAACAGGAATTTGGGCTTTGTTACGATATCCCCAAGGATTGCTCATCCCAATAGTAGGAAGAACCTTAATCTCAGGTAGTTTAGCAATGCGGTTTAAATCACGTTTCACTAAATCTTGTTTAAAATCTAATTGAGCGCTGTAACGTAAATGTTGTAGTGGCATGGTACCAACGCGAGTTCCCAAAACATCAATTGCTGGAACACGATCTTGAGAAGAAGTTAGACGTTCTTCCATACGAGCAAATCCATATGATTTGCCGACTTTTGTGACTTTGACAATTGCTGACTCACCTGGTAAACCATCAACGACAAATAGCGGGTAGCCATCGACTTTAGCAACGCCCATACCTTCTGACGTTAAGTCTTCAAATGAGACGGTTAATTTTTCATTTTTTGTTACGGGTGCTGCTTCATAATTTGTTTTCATGTTTTCTCCTTGTTAGGTGCCTAGATTTCCGATTACCATAAGTTTGCATTATAACACGACAAGAGTCAAATCCCATCCTTAATTACCACTTTAATCCTATTAAAAAGTGAATTGTGGGTATTATGCTTAATTAATGCCTACTTCTGCGAATTATGAATGGCAAATCTAGTCATTATCTGAGGATAATGCCCACTTTTTATTCTTCCAAGTCTAAACTGTCAATTTCTTCTAACAATTTGCTAGTGCTTTCAGTTATTTCAGATGGTAGAGGCGTAGCATAATCGCTCGTATTGCCTATAATTTGAATGTGTTGTTGTAAATTCGTGAATTCCACGGAACCTTCTCCACCATATTCACCGTCTAAATTTAAAAGTAAAGGATGTTCATCTAAATTTTCTACCTTTACAGAAGAGGTGTGGCAGTAAGTGACTTTGGGATGATTTATGTGCGTGCCGTTTCGGATGAGTTGGGAAAGTATTTGCACTAACTCAAATAGATTTGCTGTTTTGATAATAAGTAAAGTAAATTTACCATCTCCCATTAGCATATGTGGATCAATATTTTGAATACCCCCAACTGATTCAGTCAGTGCTACAAAATACATCGATGCTTCTCCTTCAAAAACACCACCATCATAAGTAATGCGCATCGAAATTGGTTTGATTTGTGGTAATTTTTCGGCACCTTTAATGAGGTAGGCTAAATAACCGAAAATTGTTTTTAAGCGGACCGGAACTTCATAAGTCACATCCGATAAATATCCACCTGCTGCTATATTAATAAAATAGGAATCATTAACTTTTCCAACATCCATTGGAATCGTCCATCCTCGAGCAATCACATGAGCTGCTTCAAGTAAATCAGCACGTGGAATTTTAAGAGCACGTGCTAAATCATTAGTGGTTCCAGCCGGTATGATACCAATAAGGGGGCGTTTTTCTAACCCACTCACTCCATTAATGACCTCGCTAACTGTTCCGTCACCACCCGCTGCAACAATCAAATCAAAGCCTGCTAAGGCAGCACGTTTTGCTTCATGAGCAGCTGATTGAGGTTCTGGCTTCGTTTGAAAGGTACTTGTTTCATACCCAGCATTTTCTAAAATTTCTAAAATAGCTAGCATGTGTCTGGTTAATTGCTCGCGACCAGCAGATGGATTGTAAATGACTCTCGCTCGCATCTGATCCCTCCTCAACTTTTTTCTACATCTATTGTACTACACTTGGTCTATATATTGGTTAATTTTACTTATAAACAGCTTTGTCACCTGTTTTTATATATTTTCAAAAAATTAAATGGTGGCTTTTATCATCCAGTTGTTTTAACATATGTAGTAGATTTCATTGTCGCTAACACAATATGTTGTGTTTACAGATAGAAAAGGAGTGAAGCAAGTGGCTACTGAAATTAATTCCACTTTGAAACAAGGTTTCGAACAAATAAATAAAGACATTGAGCAATTTGATGCTGTTTTTCCTATAACTGAGGATATGCATATTACTTATTCCGGTGTAGCCCGTTTAGTGATGCTTGACCGCTATTCTTTTAAAGATACCAAAAAGGATTCCCTAAAGGTTGGTGACTTTGTCCTTTTAACAATCAAAGAAGATCCTAAATATCCAGCACGCGGTACGGGTACTATTCAATCACTAGATTGGGAAAAAGGAACAGCTACTATCCAAGTTTCTGATGAATATCTTCTAAGTATTGATGCCTTTAGTGACTCTGAAGACGGGATTGTCAAACGTGATATTATTACCTTAGACAAACCACTCGAACTTTTTTATGAACAAATTGCCATGCGAAATGCGCACGGTCTTGCTCAAGTAGAAATTTCTCCAGAAAAACGTGCGGATGCTTTTCTTGAATTTTATGAAGAACAAAAAAATAAAAACTTTATCCCAGCAGGTCGCGTCCTATACGGAGCGGGTTCTGGAACGGATGTTACATACTTTAACTGTTACGTTATGCCAATGGTCCCTGACTCTCGCGGGGGTATTTCGGACCACCGTAAGAAAGTGATGGAAATCATGAGTCGTGGTGGCGGTGTTGGCTCCAATGGTTCCACGCTACGTCCGCGTCATGCTTTAGCGCGTGGTGTAAACGGCCGTTCTTCTGGTTCTGTTTCGTGGCTCGATGACATTGCTAAACTAACGCATTTAGTTGAACAAGGTGGCTCCCGTCGTGGTGCGCAAATGATTATGTTAACTGATTGGCATCCTGACATTGCTGAATTTATTATTTCAAAAATGCAAAATCCACGTATTTTGCGTTATATCATTGAAAACTTTGAAGATGAGCAAATTCGTACGTTAGCACATAATAAATTGAAGTTCACACCCTTTACTGCAAAAGAAATCAATATGTATACTGGGATTGTCAATTACAAAAATAGTCCTGGATTTGGTGGCTTTGATGAATCAGTTATCCGTGAAGCTGAAATGAAGCTGCGCGATGGTGGGACTTATACCGTTAACGACCCTGACTTCCTAACGGGTGCAAATATTTCTGTTTGTATTACCGATGATTTCATGGATGCGGTAAAAGCTGATGCTGAATATGACTTACGTTTTCCAGATGTGGAAAACTATAGTAAAGAAGAAATGGCTTATTATGATGCAGAATGGGGTAACGTTGGGGATGTGCGTGATTGGGAAAAAGCTGGTCATGCCGTTCGTGTCTACCGCACAATCAAAGCACGTGAACTGTGGAAACTAATTAATGTTTGTGCAACTTACGCTGCGGAACCAGGTATCTTCTTTATTGATAATGCTAACAACATGACGAACGCACAAGCTTACGGTCAAAAAGTTGTCGCAACGAACCCTTGTGGTGAACAACCTTTGGCTCCTTACTCGGTATGTAACTTGGCTGCAGTTAACTTGGCTGAAATGGTCAATAAAGATTTACAAATGGTTGATTTTTCAAAATTAGAAAAAACTGTCTGCATGGGTGTTCATATGCAAGACAACGTTATTGATTCCACACCTTACTTCTTAGAAGAAAATCGCATTCAAGCGCTTGGCGAACGTCGTGTTGGTCTGGGAATTATGGGATTAGCAGATATGCTTATCTACTGTGGTGTTCGCTATGGTTCTGAAGAAGGAAATCAATTAATTGATCAAGTTTTCAAAACGATCGCTGTAACAGCTTATGAAGAAAGTATTGAATTAGCTAAAGAACGTGGTAGTTTCCCATTCCTAGTTGGTGAAACCGGTCGTGAAACCCAACAACTGCGCGAAAAATTTGTCAATTCTGGATTTATGCGTGGTATGCCAGAACATGTTCGTCAAGGCGTTTTAAAATACGGGATACGTAACTCTCATCTCTTGACTGTTGCTCCAACTGGTTCAACGGGTACCATGGCGGGTGTTTCAACTGGGCTGGAACCATATTTCAGTTTCTCATATTTCCGCTCTGGCCGTTTAGGTAAATTTATTGAGGTGAAGGCAGAGATTGTTCAAGAATACTTAGAACGTCATCCAGATGCAGATCCAGATAACTTACCAGACTTCTTTACAACTGCGATGACCCTTTCTCCTGAAGAACACGTTGATGTTCAAACAACCATTCAACGTTGGGTAGATAGTTCGATTTCTAAAACCGTCAACGCTCCTAAAGGATATACCGTTGACCAGGTTCAAAAGATTTACGAACGTCTCTATGATGGTGGTGCTAAAGGTGGGACGGTTTACGTTGATGGCAGTCGTGATTCTCAAGTCTTAACTTTAAAAGCAGAAGAAAACTTAATGGATGATCAATACCAAGATCATGCTAAAGAAGCTGCCAAAGTAAATAAAGATAAAACCTTTTTAGTAGAATCAATTGTTAATTTAGAATCAACCGATGTCACAATTGGTAATGAAATTGGCGATACTTGCCCGATTTGTCGAATTGGGACGGTTGAAGATTTAGGCGGCTGTAACACTTGCAACAACTGTGCAGCGCAATTAAAATGCGGTTTATAATCTAAACTAGAATGACCTCGTCTCTTTGAGACAGAGGTCATTCATTTTTTTTAATAAGAACTATAAATCATGGTATACTATAAGTATTAGACAGAAAAGGATTGGGATAAATGACACCAGAAGAAATCAAAAATAAATTAGCCCTACTTCCTGACTTACCTGGCTGTTATATCATGCGGAATATAGATAATGAGATTATCTACATTGGTAAAGCCAAAAACTTAAGAAATCGTGTTAAATCCTATTTCCAGCAAAAACATGAAGGCAAGACAGCTTTGTTAGTGGCTGATATTGATCACTTTGAATTTATTGTAACCAAAACAGATAAAGAAGCTTTAATACTAGAAATCAGTTTAATTAAGCAGTACCAACCGAAATACAATATCAAACTAAAACAAGGGACCATGTATCCTTACTTGAAAATAACCAACGAAAAGGATCCTCAATTAGTTATTACCTCCACCGTCGAAAAGGATGGGGGTATTTATTTCGGTCCTTATCCACACGTGTATGCGGCTACAGAAACTCAACAGTTTATTCAAAAAGTATACCCTTTACGTAAATGCGCAAAAAATGCCAAACGTGCCTGCCTTTATTATTCTATGGGTCAGTGCATCGGTTGTTGCGACCATGACATTTCAAAAGAAGAGTACGCCGCACAAATAAATAAAATTTCACGTTTTTTAAATGGTGAAGTAAAAGAAATCAAACAAAAGTTAGTCGAAAAAATGCACAGTGCAGCAGAAAAAATGGATTTTGAATTAGCAGCTGAATATCGCGATCAAATTCGCTATATTGAAGAAACGGTTGAAAAACAAACCATTATGTCGCGAGACTTTACGAATCGAGATGTCTTCGCTTATCATTTAGATAAAGGATGGTTATCCATTCAAGTCTTCTTGCTACGGCAATCTACAGTTATTAAACGTGAAGCAGCCCTTTTCCCTTGCTACGGAACGGCTGAAGACGAATTACTCTCTTTTATTGTACAATTTTACGAACAACAGAATCATATTTTGCCTAAAGAAATACTCGTTCCAGAAGGTATTGATACTGCTCTATTAGCAGAAACATTAAACACTGCAGTTCGTGTTCCCAAGCGTGGAAACAAAAAAAGTATTCTTGACCTTGCAACAACCAATAGTGAACTCGCATTGACTGAAAAATTCATGATGATTGAGCGCTCTAAACATAAAACGGTTGGGGCCATCGGAGAATTATCAGAGGCTCTGGGCATTGATTATATTGAAATGATTGAAGCATTTGACCATTCAAATATTCAAGGAACAAATCCCGTCTCCGCTATGGTTGTTTATAGAGATGGAAAACCGGATCGAAAACTCTATCGTAAATTTAAAATTAAGACCGTTGAAGGGAGTCATGAATTTGCGACAACGCAAGAAGTGATTCGTCGCCGTTATACTCGGCTCTTACGAGAAGGGGCACGTCTGCCAGACCTTATCTTGATGGATGGTGGAAAAATTCAAGTACGAGCTGCAAAAGAGGTTTTAGAAGATGAATTAGGCTTAGACATCCCAGTTGCTGGTATGGTGAAGGATAATAAACACCGCACATCTTCTTTATTATTTAACAACGAACTTGTTGAGCTAGATCCACGAAGCCAAGCTTTTCATTTAGTTCAACGTATTCAAGATGAAGTTCACCGTTTTGCCATTACCTTTCATCGACAGGTACGAGGTAAAAACAGTTTCTCTTCACAATTAGATCAAATTGAAGGCGTAGGTCCCAAAACGCGTAATAAAGTTTTAAAGCAATTTAAAACTTTGAAAAAAATTCGCGATGCGGATTTAGAAGAATTTAAGAAGATAGGTGTTCCTGTCAAGGTAGCAGAACGAATTAAGGAAAATTTTACTGATAAGTAAGATATAAAAAGGAGTCAGCAAGAAATGAAAATAATTGTAGATAGTTCCTGTGATTTACCCCTGTCTTATCTAGAAGAGCATGACGTAGTTGTTTTACCTTTAAGAGTGATTGTCGACCAAACCGAGTATGTGGATATGTATGAAATTTCTAATGAGCAAATCTATGCTTTTATTAATGAAGGGAAACGCCCGCAAACTAGTCAAGTTCCTTTAAGTAAATATGTAGAGACTTTTCAACGTCTTGCACAAGCAGAGGAAAGTGCCATTTACCTTGCCCTCTCTTCTGAACTATCGGGCTGTTTTCAAGCTGCCCTCTTAGCAAAAGCACAAGTAGTAGAAGACTATCCGGATTTTGATTTAGAGATTATCGACTCTCGTGCTGCTTCTTTAGGAATTGGACTCTTAGCCAGAGAAGCGGTTCAAATGAACGAAGCCAATACCTCAAAAGACCAAATTGTAAATCACCTTCACTTTATGGTGGAGCACCTTGTTTCACTCTTTACTGTGGAAGATCTGAATTATTTAGCCCAAGGTGGACGACTTTCTAAATCAGGCGCTTTCTTAGGAAGTTTACTAAATATTCACCCCCTCCTAGAGGTTATTGATGGGCGCTTACAAGCCATTGATCGCTTCCGTGGTCGTAAAAAAGTTTTAAATAAGATTTATGAACGTATGGCTAATGAAGCCAGCAAGGTTACCGAACAAACAATTCTTATCGTTCATACAAATGAGACCGAACTAGTTGCCGAAATAAAGGACCATATTCAAGAAACCTTCCATCCAAAAGAAGTAATTGCCTACCCAATTGGAGCTGTCATTTCCGCTCACACAGGTATGGGTACCATTGGAGTTTTCTTTATGGACCAATAAAAATAAATAGCAGATCAGGTCGTTGTTTCCACCTGATCTGCTATTTATTGTTTATTTTTGTGGAAAAGGTACAATATTGTCTGTTTTTGAATCAGGTACAGATATCGGTCCATTTTTCTGGCGAAGAAATACTTGCAGAAGTATTTCTTCTTCATCCATGTCTTCACTTTCTAAACGAGCAAAAAGTGTTTCCCCATTATCGATTAAAGTCGCTAGTATACGGTTATCCATCCGTGGAATATAGCCTAAGAGACAGCCATTTTCTAGCGTAACTCCAATAGCATTTTTATCGTATTCATTGTCTTTTTCCCTTGCCAACTGGAACAGTTTACCCTTTTTAAGAGGCGTTTCTGGAATTGGGTAGTCATAATATTCCATTCCTACCAAATTGGTTTCTAATAATTTTTTATCAGTCGCTAGAGAGTATTGGACTAAATGTTCCACGACTAAGTACTTTCTTATTTTTAAAGGGTGATTATTCATATCTAATAAATCAAATACTAAACGCTTATTTTTACGATTCTCTTCTCGGTCACGTAACCTTTCCAAAGCAGTTAAAACTGTATCATCATCTTCCCACTCATCTTTATTTTTTTTTAATACTTGCAAGGCTAATTGTCTGAGGTAAGGATTATAGTATGACAACAGTTTGATACACCATTCAAGATCAAGAAAATCTCTTCTCAACATATTTTCCAATAGTGCTTCTAACCAAACATTTACTTTAGCTAAATAGCTCTCTCCATTTTCTGTTTTCTGTTCAAACTGAAGTGGGAATTGAAAGAGTTGTTCACTCAACAAATTAAATAAATAATCACTTGTTGCGTGAAAGTATGTTTCCGCTTCTTGCCCTAAAAAGAATTCCAACAAGTTCAACCCTAATGGGTTTCGCTTCAAGAGCGGAGTAAACGCTTGAAAATCCGGTTTTATTTCTAAAAATTGCAACACATTTACGATTAAAATGTCTGTTTCAGTTGGATTCAGCATTTCTTTTACTACTAAGTGTTGCCACTTAGAATTACTTAAAAACTCCTCAATTGTTTGCGTTATTTTTTCATACCGGTTAAAACGTTTATCCCATTCGTCATCTAGTTTATTAGATGCTTGTAGATGGCGATCGACATACTGATAATCTTCTTCCCAACTATCAATTATTTTTAACCACATGGTCACTAGTCCGGCTAGGTCAATAAACCGGTCAGCGAGTATTTTTTTATCGACTAGTTTCTCCATAAAGGTGAGCGCTTGTTCAGACAAGGCCGTTACATCCACTAATTCTTGATAGGAAACAACATACATAAAGTCGTGATAGTTCATTTCATCAAGCTCACTACTAAAAAGGTAGTTGCGGATGTCTACTTTTTGAAGACTCACATTAACATAAATACTTGATAAATAATGACTTTTGATTGCATATTTAAGTACCCATTTTTGTTGCTCACGGGTGACAGGCTTTAAAGAGAACAGAGCTGCTAAACGTCCATAACCAGATGTATGTTGGACTAAGTCGAATAAAATTTCATTTTGACGAAAATGTCCATGTTGAATGCTCTCAGACACATACATTGTAAATTCACTGTGATAACCTAGGAGTTTAAATATTTTCAGAGTTAAGTCGTGAGGGTAAAAGCCAAGTAAAATAATTCCTAATTTAACCATCTCGGGATGAGCGCTCGTTCTCGTTAAGTTCATGCCTAATTTATGTAACTCTTTTTGAGTGAAATATTCCACTTCGATTAGAACGCGAATACGCTCACGTAGTTCCATAAAAAATTGGTGTAAAGGTTGTTTTACTAGAAATTCCTCTAATAAATTTTCTTGATTATGGTCAACAGCCTCGCGAATTTTTTTACAACATAAATCAGCTAAATCTTGCTTTTTACTATAAGGGAGGCCCTCCGTTAAGAGACTGTAAAGTGTATCTTCCCTTCCAGCTATCTCTATATTTTGGAAAAGATAGGGTAAGCTTGGCTGGTCTTCGCGTTTTTCTAATATTTGATCATATATACTTACGTGCTTGTCCAAAAACAAGACCCCCTTTATCTATTACTCTTATCTTGATAATACCATACTGAACACTATATAAGCGGTTAGAAATAAAAAAATCGCTATCAAAAATAAGATAGCGATTTTCCTTTTAATACAATAGACTTTTATAAAAAGCAGCCCGTGCAGCACGTTTTTTGGGCTCAATGACAAAGGTAAGCAGAACGGAGACCCCAATGACTAGCATAAACCCAGCAAACAATCCTAAGAACAGCGCACCCGTTACTTGATCGTTCATATTTGTGTTGTTATTTGCTATAAACAAAGCGCTAATCATCCAAATAATTATTGGAATAAGGTAGAAGAGGACATAATAAAATTCCAAACGAAATAGTTTCCACTTATTTCCTTGCATCATTTGCTCACTTTTCTCTAAAATTTCACGGTTAGATAAGTCTGGTTCATCATGATAGATAAAATCTGTCAGCGCCCAGGCAAAAGATTTGATAATACCTGGAATAATTAATAGGAGGGACCATAGAAGAATCAATAAATCTCTTCTAAATACAAAAGCAATCGCTTTTTGAGCTTGGTACTTAAAGGGTGCAAATAGATAACTCACTGTCATTTGTTTTCCTTCTTGAATATTTAAAAACCCCCAATTATAACCTAAGTTGAGTAGTGACATCACCAGCATACTCACAATACTAATTAAAAAATTTAAGAGTAAGGTTCCGCCTGAAATAGTCGATACTGTATTAAAATTTTGGACATCAACGGTTGAACCTGTAAAGAGCATTTGAAACGCATAACTGATAATGGTAATCACAACTAAATTAGCAATCGCCACCAGATAATTACCTTTTAAACTCCTTTTTCCATTTAATCGTATTTCACGATTATCCATAATCTACCTTCTTTCTTTTCTTTATAATTTTTGCCCACAATTAGGACAATAGTTCGCACCATGCGCATAATGATAGCCGCAATGAGGACAAACCTCTTCGACTTTATGAGCAACTCCTGATTCGATTCGTGTTAAATCCTCTAGCTCGATAGTGACTGATTCACCTTTAGTAATCGCTTTTCCAACTTCATCAGCTAGTTGATATACCGTACCACAACATGTCGTTCGGACAATGAACTGCTTTCCAAAAGTAAAAACAGGAATGAAAAATAAGCGCATTCGATTTGACAGTTGAAAAACTTCGTAGCGTCCAAAATGTCCACATTGGTCGCACGTTATAGTTTGATAGTAGTCCAATTTCTTTTCAAAAGGATGAACATCTAAAAATATAAACATGTCGGTACACTCATTTCCTTTATTTTGTTAGGAACAATCTGAGTTGTCCCAGTTCTTCCTCTGTCAGGGTAATGCCCTTACTCATCTTGTTATGGTCAGGACTCCAGTCACGGATATCGTATTTCTCCTGACCGTCATTCCAGCGCACCACATTTAGCTCCTTTGTCCAACCTTTAGCTGAGGTGCTTAAAATCCCAATGTGTGCAACTATTTCAAATTTTATATCAGCCATTTTATTCACTCCTTTTTCTAGCTCTCTATAAAAATATAGCACATTTAATAGATTAAGCGAAATGAAAATTGTTCTTTTTTAGCGTACCAAAAAACCAGACAAATTTTGTCTGGTTTTTAACTTTAAAAGGGTCCATAATTTGTGTAATAAGCAATGACTAGGAAAACGACCCCAATCAATAACCAAATGATCATTAAAGGTCCTAAGTAACGTACCCATTTATTGTATGGTATTTTAGCAATTGACAGTTGTGCCATCAAGACGCCAGAAGTTAGCATGATAGAGTCCATAAACCCAGCTCCTAATTGATACGCCATAACGGCAGTTTGTCTGGTAAGCCCTACTGCATCTGCTAACGGAACCATAATCGGCATGGTTGCTGCTGCTTGTCCTGTTCCTGACGGAATAACAAAGTTAATTAAGATTTGAATCATATACATCGCGATAGCTGAGAAAGCGCCTGGTACGCCTTCTACCGTTCCAGCTAATCCGTTTACAATAGTATCAATAATGAGTCCATCTTCCATTACAATTACGATTGAACGGGCAACCCCAACAATTAAGGCTGCAAAAATCATCTCTTTTGCCCCTAGAACGAATAAATCCGCTACTTTGCTAGGTCCGTAGCCATATGAAAAGCCTGCTATTATCCCTGTTATCATAAAAATAGCACCAATTTCTTGAATGTACCATCCATATTGGATAACTCCAAAGGCAATCGTTAAGATACCTCCTAAGAAAATCAGTCCAACAATGATGTGACGTTTATTCATTTTTATGAATTCATCACTAGTATCTTTATTTTTAGGAATACCATCGTAAACCAAACTCTTCGTGTGGTCTTTTTTAATCATCGTTGCGTAACGCATAATATAAATAGAAGTAACAATCCAAAGAACAATAAATAATATAATTCGGAGGCCCATCCCAGAGAAGGTTGGTAATTCAGCTATCCCTTGGGCAACCCCAACTGCAAAAGGATTCAAAAATCCAGCACTAAATCCAATTGCTGCACCAGATGCGATAATACTCATTCCAACAATCGAATCATAGCCAAGAGCAAGCGCGAGTGAAATTCCCATAGGAATAAAAACAATCGTTTCTTCAGAAAAGCCTAAAGTCGCACCAGCAATCCCAAATATAAATAAGAAAATCGGAATAACCAGAATTTCGCGACCAGCCATTTTTTGTGACAGCTTATAGATAAGTGCTTCTACTGTTCCGGTTTCATTAATAACAGTAAAGGCACCACCGATTAAGAAGATAAAGAATGAAATTTCAGCTGATTCCAATAACCCACGTGGAATAGAATTGATAATCGCAAAAAAACCTTGTGGATTGGCGTCTACTGAATGCCAAGAACCTGGCACTGCAATCGTTCGACCCGCTTGCTCGATTCGATCAAATTGCCCTGCTGGGATAATCCAAGTTAAAGCAGCCATGATTAACATGACACTAATTAATAATACGTACGTATGTGGAATTTTAAAGTTAAACTTCTTTTTTTCCAAAACGACTCCCCTTTTCTATATGTCAGTCCTACAAACAAAAAGACCTCTGGTTAGCAAAAGGCTAACGAGAGGTCCTTCTGCCCGCAATTATGAAAGTACTCCAGTATAAGCAATGGGCTTGCTTACCTAGCAGTGAACGTCTTATTTAAACGTACCCCAGCATTATTTCTAATACTTCGGCGTTAATCCCTTTCGCTTCCTACTTATGATTAACGCAGCCTCTTTCAAAATTGACTGTCTTTATTGTGTCTTATCGTAACGTGAATGTCGGATGATTTCAACTGTTTTCTTTTAATAAGTGATTGATTTCTTCTTGAATGGCATTATACTCTTCAAAACCAAGCTTAGTGTTGTGAGAAGCAAAATACTGATAAGCTTGTTCAACGCGAACGAGATAATAAACCGGCTTTAAACTGAAGCTAGCTATTTGTTTAACGGCTCCTAATTGATCTAGCAAATAACGGTCATTTAAAGTAAACAGTAAATGGTTCCAATAGCTAACGATTTTAAAAAAATTTCCAACTAGAGCATGACTGTCTCCTTTAAGAGCAGCTTGCTGAGCTGGTTTTAATTCCAGAGTTACTTGCTCACGATAATAGTTTAGAAGACCCTCTTTCATTTCTTGTGGAAAAAGAGACAATTCTTTTTTTAAACGCAAAAGTGGCTTATTGGCTGCTTCCCATACGACAAAACCTGTTTGAATTTCACCTGCATAAACAACTTGTTTTGGACTGAATGAAGAAGCCACATGCTCTTGATAGTCAATATTTCCAACTAAACAAGCGTTTATGCTCTGTTTGACTTCACTGATATCTCGCCAGATAATTTCCGTAGACATGATTGGTGGTTCAATAGAACCTTCATAGTAAGCAATTAATGTGGTCTCACGATCAACTAATCCAACAAGTCCACTCATTTTTTGAAGCGTTTCGACCACTCCTTTTTTATCCATACCCTTCACCCCATTTACTATATCTGTATTCTATGCGATATGGATAAGATTAGCTAATATAATACCACCTATTAAGAAAAAAAGTTGGGAGTTTGATCCCAACTTTTTCTTAAATTGCTAATTTGTATAAAGGAACAATATGATTTTTGTTGATTATTTTCATAAAGTAAAGGCAGAGTAGTAAAGATACGGTTTCTGAAATAAGAAACGCCCACCAGATATTGTTAATATTACCGGTCAAAGACATCAGGTAAGCAATCGGTAATAGTAACACAACTTGGCGAATCATCGAAATAGCTAAACTGTATTTTCCAAGTCCAAATGCTTGGAAGACTGAACTCAAAACGATACTTGCTCCCGCCGGTACAAAATGCAAACTCAAAATCCGCAAAGCGGTAATCCCAATTTTATACATTTCAGGTGAGGGATTGAAGAGAGACAATAGGAAGCTTGGGAAAATTTGGAATCCTATTAAACCAACCGTCATAATGACTGTTGCATAACGAACCGATAGCTTGATTGTTTCACGAATACGATCTGGATAGCGAGCACCATAATTGTAGCCGATAATAGGGATTAAACCATTATTCATCCCAAAAACAGGCATAAAGACAAATCCTTGCAATCTGAAGTAAACGCCATACACGGCTGTTGCAGTCGTACTAAAAGCAATCAGAATATTGTTCATGGCTAAGTTTAAAACTGAACCAATTGCCATCATAATAATAGAAGGTAAACCAATAGCATATATTTCTTTAATAATATTTAACTTAGGTCGGAAAGCTCTAACAGAGAGGGTTAACTCTTTATTATGGCGGAAGTTGAAATAAATCCCTAAAGAAGCAGCTAACACCTGACCCGTAACGGTTGCCCATGCTGCACCCATCGTTCCCATTGCTGGAAGGCCGAACCAACCAAAAATAAAGATAGGGTCTAAGATAATATTCGTTACAGCCCCGACTACTTGCGATATCATTGCGTAAAAGGTTAATCCAGTTGATTGCAATAAGCGTTCAAAGGTTATTTGAAGAAAACTTCCTAGACTAAAAAAAGTAATAATTCTTAAATAATTTGTTCCATGGTAAATAATATCAGCATTTGATGTTTGTGATGAAAAGAATAGTGGCACTAAGAAGGCTCCAATAATGACAAAGAAAAAGGAGTGCAAAATATTAAGAAACACACCATTTTCAGCAGTCAGGTTAGCATCATCATAACGCTTTTGACCGATCCGACGTGATACTAATGCGTTTACCCCTACCCCTACACCAACTGATAGAGCAATCATTAAATTTTGAATCGGAAAAGCTAAACTGACACTTGTCAAAGCTTCCTCACTGATTCTTGCTACAAAGATACTATCCACAATGTTATACAATGACTGTACCAACATTGATATCATCATAGGTACAGACATATTAATCAGCAAACGATTAATAGGCATGACACCCATTTTATTTTCTTTTTCCATTTACTACCTCCGAGATTGGTATGAGTATCTGTGTTACAAGTAACTCGTCCAAAACTTTTTCATTTAAATAAATTTCTTCTGATTGTCCATTCGTTTGGTAATGGTTTTCAACTAGCCAGTCTTCCATTTCGCGGTAGACGGGCGGAATCTTTTTGTGGGGTCCTTGAAAGAGACAGGTTAAGTATAACCCCGCTTCTTTTTCTTTTGACTCAATCAAAGCCTGCCCTTCAACCGCTTGAAACAGTGGGAAACCAGCTTCTAAATCGACACTCGTTTTGCTAAAAGAGTGATAGCGAACATAAAAATGATCTGCAGGATAAATATGCTGCGCATTTAAATACTGACTTAATTTTTCCTTTTGATTTCTTATTTCCTTATTTAAATCTTTTAAGGCAACAGTGGATGTGATTGATAAACTAGGAACACTGGGACGTTTAACGATTTGCCAGTCACTTATTCGTGGCATGGCTATCATCTCCTTTCACGATTAACTTAAAAAATGCTATTCTACAAATAAGGCTCTGACATTTATTTTTGTTATAATAGACCAACAGAGAGGGGTTACCTACTATGTTACGATTGATAAAACGTCTATTCACAGGATTAATCATTATAGCGATTATAGGAATCGCCGTCAACTTTGAAACCATCTATTCGCGTATCGAATCTGAACTTGAAACGGTTCTCGTCGAGACTAACTCATCAGAAGAGCCCATTCGTCAGTCTTTTATAATTACTCAAAACCAAACAAAGCCTGAAGAAATTGACCAAGAAAAAATCCGAAACCGGATTTTTGAACGTACAAATGAATTAAGAGTGCAACAAGGCCTTTCATCCTTAGAGAATAACACGGTTCTCATTGAAGTAGCAACTATTCGCGCTTACGAAACAGAAGAGCGCTTTTCACATACGCGACCAAACGAAGAGCCATTTCACACTGTGTTAGATGACCGTTACGATTACCAGTTAGCAGGAGAAAACCTGGCAATGGGAACCTATCACCTATCAGAAGTTGAAATGGCAGATTTTTTATTTGAGGGCTGGGTTGAAAGTCCTGGCCATTACGAAAATATGGTTGAACCGGATTATAAAGAATTAGGAATTGGCGTTCATTATGATGGTGAAAACCTATATCTCGTACAAATTTTTGGTACGCCACGCTAATTTTTTATTTAGTCTTCATCTTTTATATCAGGATCTTCTGGAATTGGTGTTGATAAAAATTCATCGCGTTCCCGTTTCTTTTTCTCCATTTCTTTAAGAAACAAGTTAAATTGTTCTTGATAAATAAGTATTTCATCATCAACTGTCACAATCCGAATCTGATTTTCTCTAATTAGACGCTGTATCTCGTGTACCGGTAAATTCAAATATTCAGCAGTTTGATCAATGGTTAAATACATTGGATTGCTCCTTTGTTAAACGGCGGTAAATAGCTGTGGCATCTTGCATATGGTAAGGTTGTGCAACAATACGATCTTGTCCAACTGGGAAATCGGGTATCGCATCTGCTCCAGCCGTTACTAAAAGATACCGATGCCCATCAATTACAGCCAAAGAAGCCATACATAGTCCCGCTTGTTCGGTAAATCCTGTTTTACCACCGATAATTGTTCCCATTAAACCCGGCGATTTTAGTAAGTTCTTAAATACAGTACTCTTCATAACAAAGCCTTCTTCATTTATATTAGTTGGAGGCACTTGATATTGTAGCGTTGTAAAAACTTCGTAAAATATAGGGTTTTCTAAGCCTGCCATCACGATTTTTGAAATATCAGCTACACTTGAAACATTGGTTCGGTGGTGGAGCCCAGTTGAGTTTGCATAATGGGTTTGTTGAAGCCCAAGCTCTTCTGCTTTTTGATTCATTAAATCAACAAAGGCTTCTTCTGAACCAGCGATTAAATGTGCCAAAGCTAAGCAAGCATCCGCACCAGAAGGTAACATGGCGCCATAAAGTAAATCGCGCATCTGAACTTTTTCTCCCTCGATAAAACCACTGATCGAAGCCAATTGCTCAAAGAGGCCTTCAAAATACTCTTCCTCCATAACAATTTCTTTATTAAGGTCAGGTATATAATCTAAAGCAATTAGAACCGTCATTAGTTTCGTTAGAGAAGCCGGGTAAACCGTTTCGTGGCTCGCTTTTTCG
Organism: Jeotgalibaca dankookensis; assembly: GCF_002005405.1. NCBI lineage: Bacteria > Bacillati > Bacillota > Bacilli > Lactobacillales > Carnobacteriaceae > Jeotgalibaca > Jeotgalibaca dankookensis. The sequence goes on along the minus strand of NZ_CP019728.1, from coordinate 80,007 downwards.
GCTATAATTTCTTGCGTCTCATAGTCAAACAAGATAACGTTGGGACTTTTGATGGTATCTGGAATTAATTTTTCTAACTCTTTATTTTCTTCTATCACGTTTGGTTTTAAAGTTAGTGCTTCTACTGTTTTAGGAGATGAGACTGTTTCAATCACTGCTGTTGAATCGGTTAATTCACTGTTTTTTTGGTCTTGAACCAAAGAAGTACCAAACAAAACGATTAGCACCAAGAATGTATTTCTCAAAAACCATTTGCTTTTTTTCTTTACTTTATGGTTACGCATCCGGAACCTCCCTTCATTTTACCAATAGCTAAGAGGCTGGATTTATCTCCAACCTCTAGCTGTTTATCTATTTTTTTACATTCTTTCTGGTGATTTAACGCCTAGTAAGCGAAGACTCTCTTGCAGAATCAGACTGGTTGCTTTCACTAAAACCAAACGAGCATTACGGTCTTCATTATCCACTAGTATTTTAGTGGTTCCATAATAACGGTTGAAAGCTTGCGATAATTGTAAAGCATATTTCGCAATGACGGACGGTTCGAATCGGTTGAAAGCATTCATGACAACATCTGGGAAACTATTAATCAATTTCAAGACGTCCCATGCGTAGTCATCGCCCACTGTTAGTGGCGCATCTAGTTCAATTGGTTGATCTGCTTTACGCAAGATACTTAATGCACGTGCATTTGTGTACTGAACGTAAGGACCTGTTTCACCTTCAAATTGCACCACTTCTTCTAGTACAAAGTCAAAGTTGTTAAGGCGTTCATTCTTCAAATCGTGGAAAACAACAGCGCCAATACCTACTTGGTCGGCAACGCCCTCTTTATCTTCTAAAGTTGGGTTTTTCTCGTTAATTTGTTCCAGCGCCAATGAGCGTGCTTCGTTTAGAACCTCTTCTAATAGGACAACTTTACCTTGACGTGTTGATAATTTTTTACCACCTTGGGTAATTAAACCAAATGGAATGTGGTACATGTCATCGGCCCAATCATAGCCCATTTCTTTTAAAACACCTTTTAGTTGTTTGAAGTGGTGAGATTGTTCGTTTCCAACTGCGTACAGTGATAAAGCAAAATCATACGTACGTTTACGGTAAATAGCCGCTGCCAAGTCACGGGTAATATAAAGTGTTGCACCATCTGACTTTTTAATTAAAGCCGGATTTAAATTATATTTTTCTAGTTCTACTACAGAAGCGCCACGATCTTGTTTTAAAAGATTCTTTTCTTCTAACAATGAAATAACTTCATCCATTTTGTCATTATAAAAAGCTTCACCATGGAAGGAATCAAAGGTAATATCTAACATATCATAGATTTTCATAAATTCTTTTAAGGATTCAGAACGGAACCAAGTCCATAAACCTTTTGCTTCTTCATCGCCATCTTCTAGTTTTCTAAACCAAGCACGGGCTTCGTCTTCTAATTCAGTTTCTTCTGCCGCAACTTCATGGAACTTCACATAAAGTTTAAGTAATTCTGCAATAGGGTCAGCTAAAACTGCTTCCTCGTTCCCCCATTTTTTGTAAGCTACAATTAACTTACCAAATTGCGTTCCCCAGTCACCTAAGTGATTGATTTTGAATGGTTTATAGCCAACTTTTTCAACAATGTTCGCTAAAGCATTCCCAATAACGGTTGAACGCAGGTGTCCCATAGAAATAGGTTTGGCAATATTAGGTGAAGACATATCAATCGGAACCATTCGACCTTGTCCCAAATCAGAACTACCAAAATCAGCTTCTTGTGTCATCACTTCTTTTAGTATTTCTGCAGAAATAAGTTCTTTATTTAAGAAAAAGTTTAAGTAAGGTCCGACTGTCTCTACCTTTTCAATTGCTGGATGATCAATCTTTCCTTCTAACTCTTTAGCGATTACAGGCGGTGCTTTACGTAAGACTTTAGCAAGTGAAAACGCTGGGAATGCAACATCTCCATGTTCATCGTGTCTAGGTTTTTCCAGTAAGTTTAATACTTCTTCTTGACTCATATACTCAGCAACGTGTTTGTGTAATTCATCAGCAACTAATTTTTTATAATCCATTATTTGTCTCCCTTTTCTTGTTTATAAGAGCCATCTGCGCTTGGCAACTACTGTTGTCTGCTTCAAAACGTTTCATGGCACCCCTTCGGATTTAATCGTTCGTTAAATTTAAGTCCATATCTACATTAATATAGCAAGAATACCCCTCTTTGTCCATGCTTTGTTAAAATTATTCCAAGGGAAATGGATAAGAATAAACAAAGGTAATATTTCGGTTTTTAATAGCCAACTCCCTAAAAACACCTAATAGTGTTTCTCCGTAGCCACCCAAATTGTCTTTAATGGATTGTGGATTACGAACTACAATCATTTTTTTGGAAAAGTCGGTCGTTAATAGGTCCCAAAGAGCATCTAAATTACGACCATAGTAGTCTGGAAGGTGTAATTTTTCTTGTAGAATGGTATGGAGAATCTCACGGCTAGTAAAGTCAGCGCCATCTAATAGTATTTTTTCCATGACTATTCCTCCCCATACAAAGTTTCAAAAGACTGATAGTGATCTTCTGTATAGAAAATCAAGCCATCGTTCGAAAAAATCATCCGTTCGCTATTGCGATAACCACCTTGATAGTTGATATCTGCTTCGAAATAATCACGGTCTCTTTCTTCTGGCAGCAAGCCTTCTCTATTCCCAAAATAATCACCACCAATAGACATCCCTTCCGCTACTTCCCACAAGTTCCCTTTTGCATTATCCCACCCTAATGCCCGTGCTTCACTTTTCGTTAGAAAATTAGGCGGCAATTCTTCAAATTGATGCAAGTAATCGGCTACTTCTTCTTTATCTGAATACGCATTTCCATATTGGACTGTATTTAAATCTGGTTGATTGTTTGTTGAACCTTCTAGAATATCACTATACGTGCAAGCAGATACGGAAAATAAAATGAAAAGTAAGAATAAAAGTCTCTTAAATTTTTTCAACTTTTCTTCACAAACTTTTCTGAACATGCGGGGCACGTAATTGCGATCTTACCCTTTCCTTTCGGAACGCGTACCTTTTGTCCACAGTTTGGACACTTATAAAAGCGGTACGTTTTATGCTGTTTAAATTGGTCTTGCTTTTTTGAAACAAGATTTTTTTGTCCATTAAAAAAATTAATTATTTTATTTCGTTGTTTATGATAGAAACGGTTTTGTTGATAGTATTTTTGCCTGTCTTTTGAAAAAGTTCGGATATACATGAATAGAATTAAAATAAATCCCAGCCAAAGAAAGAGATTGACCCTAAATAACATCCCGATAATGCCAGTTATGGCACCTGTTTTCAATAAGAATCGTGATAAATCATCAAAACCATTGGCTTGTCGCATAATATTTTGTACCCAACTGACGAGCTTACTCATAATTTTATCTCCTACCTTCTATTTTCTTATCTATTATAGCAAATTTTAAAGACCTTTCGATAAAAAAAACCTGGAATGTGATATCCAGGTTTTTTGAATCTTTTATTTTCTTGCTAAATCTGCCAAACGCTGTTCAACATGATCTCTAACGCGATTACGAGGCATATCTAAAGCAACTGCCAACTCACCATATAGTAAATCCTCCGATTTTCGTAAGAAAAACTTATCAGTTTGCCCCATTTTCTTGTTCTTTTCTTGAGCGATGGCAGCTTTCTTGTAAATGCTCTTGATTAATTGAATGAGGTCAGTCGCATTATTCTCTTGGATTGCTGCGGTATACTTATTTTTTAAGATAGATGCATTCGTTGGACCACTTGCTTCTGCGCGGATTGATGGCATTTGATCAATCAAATCGTTTGCAGCTTCTTCTGTAATGACATGACGCATAAAGACCTTAGTATCAACAGGCGTATAAACCGTACCATTGCGATAGACGGGCTGAAGGACATAGTAAGCTTTTTCTTTGCCAGATTTTAATAAATCCAACATCTCAATTGCTTCTATTTGACAGACACCCTCATTACCATAAATAATGTAATCTTCAACTTGATACAATGGAATTCCCCCTTATAAAATCGGTGCCGCGTACAAAAGAAACCTGTACTTGTTTTTGAAAATGCACTTGTATATATATTATACCAAAAATATTGCTTTTTTGTAAGGGCTATCTGTTTCGTTAAGCAAAACAGGACTGAAAGCCAAAGCTTTCAGTCCTGTTTACTATGGAGAGTCTTGTCCTAATTGTTCGATACTCTGCATGAAAGCTTCTCGTTTTGCTTCAGCATCTATCTCTTCATAGACTTCCGTGTGATTACCTATAAAGTTAATATGTTGTTGATGGTTCACGAAAGTAGCTGGCGCATCGCCACCATATTCACCGTCCAAATTTAGCATCAAGGGTTGTTGATCCCGCGAACTCACTTTCACAAAGTTTGTTTTAGCATAAAGAACCTGTGGATGATTCAAGTGCTTGCCGCCATTTAAAACAGCGCCGATAATTTGCAAGATTTCAAATACATTCGCTGTTTTGAGAACAAATAGTGAGAATTTACCATCTCCTAATTTAATATTAGGATCCAGCATTTCAAAGCCGCCGGTTGAATTCGTCATTACAATAAAAAACATCGATGCTAAGCCATTAAATTCTCCGCCATCATATTTAATATTCATGTGCATCGGTCTGATACCTGGCAATTTTTCTGCCCCTTTAGCCAAATAAGCTAAATAGCCAAAAGCCGTCTTTAATTTAGGCGGCACTTGATAGGTCAAATCGGTTAAATAACCACCTGCTGCAATGTTAACAAAGTATTGTTCATTAGACTGACCGATATCCATAGGGACAACCTGTCCTTCAGCAACCACTTTGGCTGCTTCCACTAAATTTGTTCGTGGGATTTTTAACGCTCTGGCATAGTCATTGGTTGTACCGGCCGGAATAATCCCTATCGTCGGACGTTTTTTTAAATTGGCAATTCCATTAACAACATCGTTCACAGTTCCGTCTCCACCAGCTGCAACAATCAGATCAAAGCCATTTTTCGCTGCTCTTCTAGCTTCGTTTGCTGCGGAATTGGGTTCAGCTTTTGTTGCGAAAGCACTGGCTTCATAGCCGGCTTCTTCTAAAACCGCTAAAATGTCTAGCATATTCTTCTTTAGTTGTTCCCGCCCGGATGACGGATTATAAATAACCCTTGCTCTCATAAATTCGTGCCTCTACTTTCAAAACTTCCATTTGGTTTCGGAAGCTATTATAACACAGATAGAAATGCGTGTAATATAAAAAAGAAGCACGACCTAATCTGGATCCCAAGTCAAGGACAGTTTAAAAAAGAGAGAATCTAGGCTACTTGTTTCAAGAGCTGATCCCGGTAGGAAACCGGGGTCAGCTTTTTCAGTTTCCATTGGCCGCGCTCGTGGTTGTAGTAGTCCATATAGTTGATAATGACAGACTGTAACTCCTTCAGTGAATGACACTCCTCGTAAGGAATTTCGTCCTTTAGGTGGCCGAAGTAGCTCTCCTGTGGGGCGTTGTCCCAGCAGTTCCCACGGCGGGACATAGATTGGGTTAGGCCATTCTTCTGCACCAATTTCTGGAAGATGGGGCTAGTGTAGTGCGACCCTTGGTCGGAATGGAGGAGGGCTTGCGCAGGGAGGTCCTCTCCATGTTTTGCCACTAGATCTTTCACCGTATCGAGAGCTATGTCCAAGGTGATTCGGTCGGCGACGGCGTAGGCTAAAACCTCCTTTGTGGCGCCATCCAAGATGGTAGAGAGGTAGCCTAGGAAGCCGTCTTTTCCCCGGAGATAGGTAATATCAGTCAGGAGCACCTTCTTCGGCGCTGACTGATCAAACTGCCGCTGGAGCCGGTTCGGAACGGTGCGATGTTCTTGTGTGGCTTTTGCGATTTTTCGGTACGGGTTCGCACGGCGGATAGGACACTGGAGTCCATACTTTCGCATGATCCGCTGGACTTTCTTGCGGTTCACTACAGTTTTCTTCGTGTTGAGGAAGTACATGACAATGGCACGGGAACCTTTCGCCACCCGTTTATAGGCCATTGCTTCCAGAACACGGTCGCGCCACCTCTGGTCCTCCTCTTCCTTCTCCTGCCTTTTGCATTGGTTCTCGGGGGAGAAATGCGCGTAGTAGCCGGAATTGGATACTTCCAGAATCAGACAAGCTCTCCTGACGGAGAGCGAGCCGGGGCGACTCGTCACCTGTTGGATGAGGGCGAACCGCTCCTGCTTGCTTAACTCATTTCCCCTCCTTTCTGCGAAGTCGATTTTTTTTAACAGCTCATTCTCCTGTCTGAGGAGGACATTCTCCTGCTTGGCCCGGCGGAGCTGCTCTTCGGTCGAAAGCTCCGTGAGGCGGGGGCGCCCCGATGCGCCCTTGCGCTGATCTCGTACGCCCGTGATCCCGCTCTCCTGATAGGCCTTCTTCCAGCGGTTGGCAGCGGTGTGGATTCGCCGCTCGCCTAGGACCTCCACTGGGAGACTCGCCTCCATGAAAATCTGTCGGGCAGTCTTTCCCTTTTTCCACTCCGCAAGGAAGTGGACCTTGAACTCGTCCGAGTAGGTGATGGCTTTGGGGGAGACGTTCTGAACATAGGGGTTGTGGGATAGGTCTGTAACCTGCTCGTCCGTGAATGTTCGTTTTGACATGGGTTCCTCCTCTTAAAAATGTATTTTTTGTAAGGCTCTCTTGGGGGAGCGGTCGCGGTTCCCGTTCCTTTCCTCCAGTTTATCAGGAAAGGGAGACTAATTCTCGTACAAGACATAAAAAGACCCTATAAAGGGTCTCTTTTTTAAAGAGTCTACTTTATAGGGTCCAGTTTAACCTAGTCAGTGCTTCTTTTTGAATTATCTTTTAGCTAGTTCTTCTGATAATAATTTATTAACAACACCTGGGTTAGCTTGACCCTTGGTTTGTTTCATAATTTGTCCGACTAAGAATCCTTTAGCACGGTCTTTCCCTGCTTTGAAATCATCTATGGATTGTTGATTTGCATCTAAAATACTGTTGATAATTGGTAGCAATTGACTTGGATCAGAAAGTTGGATTAATCCTTCTTTTTCAACTACTTCTCTGGCTACCCCACCTTTAGTGGCAAGGAGACGGAAAACTTTTTTCGCCATTTTAGAACTAATGGTACCGTCAGCAATTAGCATAATCATGCCTGCTAAGTTTTCTGGTGTTAATTTTGTATCAGCTAATTCTAGTTTTTCACTATTTAAATAAGCCGAAACTTCACCCATTAACCAGTTAGAAGCCTGTTTCGGATCGCCTCCTGCTGCAATTGTATCTTCAAAGAAATCTGACATCTCTTTAGATAAGGTTAATACCATTGCATCGTATTCTGGTAAGTCATAGTCTTTAATATATTTTAAACGGCGTTCTTTCGGAAGAGCGGGTAGACTAGCTTGAACCCGGTCAATCCATTCTTGCGAAATTTCAAATTCTGGTAAGTCTGGTTCAGGGAAATAGCGGTAGTCACTTTCTCCTTCTTTTACACGCATCAAGATTGTTTCGCCCGTTGTTTCATCAATACGGCGGGTTTCTTGTTGAATTTCGCCACCTGAATTTAAAACACGTGCTTGACGTTTTTCTTCGTGAAGGAGTCCACGTCGCACATAGTTAAATGAGTTCAAGTTCTTTATCTCTGCTTTAGTACCAAATTCTTCTTGTCCGTATGGACGGATAGAAATATTGGCATCACAACGCATAGAGCCTTCTTCCATCTTTACATCTGATACACCTGTATACATAACAATTTCGCGGATTGCTTCTAGATATGCATATGCTTCTTCTGGTGAACGCATATCTGCTTCAGAAACAATTTCTATTAAAGGTGTTCCTTGACGGTTTAAATCGACATAGGAATAGCCGTCGGATCCATGGGTATTTTTACCCGCATCTTCTTCTAAATGGACACGTTCAATCCGAATTTTTTTCTTTTTACCTTCTACTTCAATTTCAATCCATCCATCATACCCAATCGGTTTATCTAGTTGTGATATTTGGTAAGCTTTTGGATTATCTGGATAAAAATAATTTTTACGGTCAAAATATGTTTCGCGATTGATTTGGCAATTTAAAGCGAGTGCTGCTTTCATTGCAAATTCAACTGCCCCTTCATTAATGACAGGTAAAACGCCTGGGTAGCCCCAGTCAATCACATTTGTATTCGTATTCGGCTCTGCCCCAAAATGTGCTGGAGATGGGGAGAACACTTTTGATTCAGTTTTTAATTCTACGTGGACTTCTAATCCGATAACTGTTTCGTAATTCATCTCTTTCGCCTCCTACAAGTTTGGGTGTTTGGTATGGTAGTCATTTGCTTGTTCAAAGGCAAATGCTGCTTGATATAGTTTTGCTTCTTCAAAATAATTTCCAATCAATTGAATACCGATTGGGAGACCTTCTGATGAAAAACCACCTGGAACTGTGATAGCTGGTACACCTGCTAAGTTAATTGTTACAGTCAATAGATCAGACACGTACATTTGAATCGGATCTTCAACCTTAGTTCCTAAGTTATAAGCGGTCGTTGTTGTAGTTGGTCCCAGTATGAAATCATAATCATTAAAAATTCGTTCAAAATCGCGTTTAATCAATGTCCGCACTTGGCTGGCTTTTTTGAAATAAGCATCATAAAAACCAGAACTTAAAGAAAAGGTTCCTAGCATGATACGACGTTTTACTTCCATACCAAAGCCTTCTGAACGGGTACGAATATATAGTTCATCTAAACTATTTACACCTTCAGCACGGTACCCATAACGAATACCATCAAAACGTTGTAGGTTTGATGATGCTTCCGACGACGCAATAATATAATAAGCAGGAATACCATAGGATAGCGTTGGTAAGTTTACCTCTTCAACAATGGCACCCATTTCTTCAAATTGCTGAGCAGCTTTGCGCACAGCTGTTTGAATTTCTTGACTTACCCCCGCTTGGAAATATTCCTTAGGAAGCGCCACTTTCATTCCAGCTATTTGACCGGTTAGGTTGGCACTAAATTGTGGTACTTCTAATTTTGCACTAGTGGAGTCTCTCTTGTCGTGTCCACTGATTGCTTCTAGCATCAAAGCATTATCTGTGACAGTCCGTGTAAAAGGTCCGATTTGATCGAGACTTGATGCAAAGGCAATCAGTCCGTAACGAGAAACTCTCCCGTATGTAGGTTTCATCCCAACGATGCCATTAAAAGCAGCCGGTTGGCGAATCGAGCCACCTGTATCGGTACCAAGGGAAGCTAAAATTTGTCCCGATGCAACGGCTGCTGCTGAGCCACCTGATGAGCCACCCGGTACTTTATTTAAATCCCAAGGGTTTTTTGTTTCTTTGAAATAAGAAGTCTCAGTTGTTCCGCCCATGGCAAATTCATCCATGTTTAATTTTCCAACATTCACTGCACCGGCTTCTTTTAGTTTTGAAACAACGGTTGCATCATAAATCGGTACGAAATCTTCTAACATCCGACTTGCTGCCGTTGTTGTTAACCCGTCCGTGATAATATTATCTTTAATTCCTAGAGGGATTCCGTTTAACACATTGCTATCTTGGTAGCCCCGCGCATCTGCTGCTTCTGCTTGTTTGATTGCTTCTGCTTCGTTTAGCGCTAAAAAAGCCCCAACTTTAGAGTCGGTTTGATCAATACGTTTGAAAGCTTCCTTTGTCAATTCAACAGAAGAGAATTCCTTATTGGCTAACCCTTCGTGTAAGGACTTCAGTGTTTCGTTGTATTTACTCATGCACCTTCCACCTCGTTATCTAAGATTGCAGGTACTCGAATCATACCATCTTTAATCTCAGCTTTCACATTCTTGAATAATAACTCCCGATCCGTTCCTGGCTCGGGCACATCTGGTCGCATCACATTTTTTAATGGATAACCATGGGTTGTAACGGGAATACCTATCGTATCGACCGTACTTAATTGGTCGGCTAAATCAAGGAGTTCGCCCATTCTTTTTGTAAAGGTTGTAATTTCATCTGCTTCTAATTCAAGTTTAGCCAGTTTTGCAACATGGCGAACTTCTTCTTCACTCACTGCCATCTCTATACCTTCTTTCCATTTTCTCACTTATCAATTTTAGCACAACTCTCACTATTCTCAAATCAACTAATCAAAGATGTGATAGGTAAATGTTTGCGATTGGCTCTCTCGTGCCACAAAGGATTCGATTCCGCCAATCGATTCAATTTTAATTTCTACCCGGGTACTTTCTGGTAAATACCGGCTAGCAGCATCGGTAACATGCTGAGTAAAGGCGATAATTTCTGTTTCGCCATAAAATTGCGTCATAATATCTATTTTTAAATTTTGCAGTTGTTCGTCTCGATAATGCCCCACACCGTTAACGCCACTTAGATTCGGGAAAAAGCTTTGTATTTCATTTTTAAAATTCGCAAAATGAGAAGCGTCTTCAGAATTCTCATCGACTGGGAAAAGGACTTTCTTTTCTTTACGTGGGACCCATTCTGAAACACTGTTGCCGCTTGTTGAGAGTCCGTCATAAGTATACACGCCACCTGCTAAACTATCTTGTGGAGACTGAATGAAAATACCAACAACAATGGGGATTGATTCAATCTCATTTTCTGCACGTAAACGGGCAACAATTTCATTTCCGTATTGTTGCGCATATTTTTCAACTGTTTCTAAATCAAGTTCCTGCTGATAGGTATAGATACGACTCTGTTCATCTTTAGTCGTGTAATAATCAATCTGATTCATCGCTAGTCCGATTGCAATCCCACCTAACTCAAACCCTTTATCGGTTTGAATCATAAAATCTTGCTCTAGTATTTGAGATAAATAATTGGGAACGCGTGAGCTCGGATCATCGGAGCCATTTCCAGCCGGATTTAACCCTTCTGGATTCTCCTCTGATTTTCTTCCTAGCCATTTTCTGGCTTGATTTTCACTAATCATCTGACCTTCTTGAAAATAGTATTTATCGGTTGCAAACACATTCCTTGATACTTCTAAAAGTCCAGATTCAAAGTCTTTCATATTGATAGCTGAGTTGAGATCTAAGCTAACACCACGATTTGAACTGGTTTCATACTCACCGTCCACAATCATCGCCCGATAGAAATCGTTTGATAATTGATTGGAGGTCGTCTCAACGGGAATTGCATTCACGTTTGTTTGGGGTTGGTTTTTTTGATCGTTAGCCTCTTGCATATCCGTACACGCTATTAACGTACTCATGGCTAACAAACAGATTCCAAGATACCAGCTTTTTTTATTGATTTTCACTTATTTCACTTCTTTCTAGATGGGCAACCATTTCAGCTTCGGTCCAAACCGGAATATTGAGCGACTGGGCTTTTTTAAGTTTACTCCCGGCCGCTTCGCCTGCGATCAACCAATCGGTATTTTTGGAGACACTTCCAGTGACCTTTCCACCTAAGCGTTCAATCATTTCAGTAGCTTCGGGACGTGTATAGGTGTAGAGCTTACCAGTTAAAACAACTGTTTTGCCTTGCCAAATTGATTCCGTGGTCGCTACTGCGGCTTTTCTAGGACCTTTATAACGCATATTGACACCTTGTTTGGCTAATTCTTCAATTAATTCTTTTACTTCTGGTAAAGAAAAATAAAGGATAACACTATTGGCTATTGCTTGGCCGAAACCTTCAATCGCAACAATTTCTTCATAGGTAGCTTGCATGACGCCTGCCATTGTTTCAAAAGTTTCTGCTAGCATTTTGGCTGCTTTCGCACCGACATGCTGAATTCCTAAACCAAAAATGAGACGTTCTAAGGAATTATCACGACTCTTATCAATAGCTTCTAGAAAATTATGTGCTGATTTATCTTTTACTTTGTCTAATTTCAAAAGATCATCCACAGTTAAGCTATAAAGCCCCGCTACATCTTTAACGAGCCCTTTCTCAAACATTTGGCTGACCACTCGGACTCCTAAACCAGATATGTTCATAGCATTCCGTGAAACAAAATGAGAGAGTCCTTCCTTTATTTGAGCTGGACATTTAGGGTTGAGGCACCTTAAGGCGACTTCCTCTTCTAAATGCACCAACTGGCTTCCACAAGCTGGACACGTTTCAGGGATTGAATAGGCAGTGCTATCAGCCTTTCTCATCTCTAAATTAACCGAAATAATTTCTGGGATAATATCGCCTGCCTTATGAATAAAAACAGTATCGCCAATGCGGACATCCTTTTCCTTTACTAAGTCGACATTATGAAGACTAGCACGTTGAACCGTTGAACCGGCAATTGAAACGGGATCCATGACAGCAGTCGGTGTGACAACGCCAGTTCGCCCGACTGTCCATTCAATATCACGTACAACCGTTTCTTTGATTTCAGCTGGAAATTTGTATGCAATTGCCCAACGTGGCGCGCGAATGGTATAACCGATATCTTTTTGGCTAGCGAAGCCATCAACCTTAATGACAATACCATCAATTTCATAAGGTAAGTCTTGTCTTTTGGTTTGCATCTCTTCAATAAATTCCCATACTTGGGAAATGGAATCATAAACACGAAAGAGTGGATTGGTTCTTAAACCAATAGAAGCAAGCTTCTTTAATAATTCCGATTGTGAAGAAACATTTAGTTGTTCTAAGTTAGCTGCTGAATAAAGAAAAATATTTAAATTACGACTAGCTGTCACTTTTGAATCCAATTGACGGATGGAACCAGCGGCTGCGTTTCGCGGATTAGCAAAAATATCCAGCCCTTTTTCGTCGCGTTCTTCATTTAACTGAGCAAAAGATTGCTTGGGCATGTAACATTCTCCACGAACTTCAAAAGAAAGATCTTCTTGTAAGCGTAGCGGAATCGCTTTAACCGTCCGCAGATTTTGCGTTACATTCTCACCAACAGAGCCGTCTCCTCGCGTTGCCGCCGCTACATAACGGCCCTTTTCATATTTGATTGAAACCGCCAGACCGTCAATTTTCAATTCACAGACATAACGGATGGGTTGATCTGTTAGTTTGCGAATGCGCTGATCAAATTCTTCCAAATCTTCTCGATTAAATGCATTTCCCAGACTCAGCATAGGAACGTCGTGTTCAACTTTTTCAAATCCAGGTAAAATTTTCCCACCCACACGTTGGGTAGGTGATTCAGGAACAACTAATTCCGGGTATACGCGTTCAATTTCTTCTAACTCATGATAAAGTTTGTCATACTCTTGGTCAGAAATCGTGGGCGCATCTAAAACATAATAGGCGTAACTGTGCTTATTTAATTGTTCACGAAGCGCATCAACACGTGCTTGTGACTCTAATAATGTTAATTTAGTCATGTTTAGGCTACCTTCCTATTGTTTTTCAATGGGTGCAAAAGAAGCTAACAAACGTTTAATGCCTATTTCTTTAAAAGCAATATCTAACTGCAGGCCGTCTCCTTCGCCACTTATTTGAACAACCACACCTGTTCCCCATTTTTTATGGCGTGCTTTGTCACCGACGTTCCAGCCTACTTTATCAGCACCACTATTTCCTGTTTGGGTAACTGATTGGGGTTCCACATCTGTTTTACTTTGATGTGTTTGAGAGACTGCATGGTTATAGCGATCTTTTTTCCAACGCTGGCGATAAGTAGTTGGAGCTGCACTTGGTTTTGTGAATGGTTGACTTGCTTGATTAGCATAATTTAATACGTCTTGATCCATTTCTTCTAAGAAACGTGAAGGCGGGTTGTTTTGCGTCCGTCCGTATAACATACGGCTATAGGCATTTGTTAAAAATAACTCTTCCTCAGCACGTGTAATGCCAACATAAGCCAAACGGCGTTCCTCTTCCATCTCCTCTTCTTCCATTAAGGAACGATAGGATGGAAAGATTCCTTCTTCAACGCCAATAATAAAAACCACGGGAAATTCTAAGCCTTTTGCAGCGTGTAAAGTCATTAATGTTACTTCTGCTTCGGGTTCTTCCTCGACTTGATCCAAATCCGATACCAGTGCTAAATCACTTAGGAAGGTTGTTAAATCAACATCTTCTTCTGCTTGTTTTTCAAATTCTTTCGTAACAGATAAAAATTCATTGATATTGTCAATACGCGTTTCTGATTCAAGCGTGTTTTCTTGTTTTAAGCTTTCAATATAACCGGTTTGTTTCAACATTTCTTCTACTATTTCCGTCACAGAAACAAATTCCGCCATCTTCTGCAAATCCGTCATCATTTTAGCGAACTTAGCTGTTTCAGTAGCTGCTTTTCCTTTTAACCCAGATAAACTCACATTTTTTGCGGCATCCAAATAGGAATAATCATATTCTTCAGCAAAGCGATACAGTCTATCTACACTGACACCACCAATGCCTCTTTTAGGAACGTTGATAATACGGTTAAAGCTCAGATCATCAGCTGGGTTTGCAATCAAGCGTAAATAAGCCATAATATCTTTAATTTCTTTACGGTCGTAGAACTTATGACCACCTACCATTTTATAACGAATATTAGATTTTATTAAGGTATCCTCAATCACACGAGATTGGGCGTTGGTTCGGTACAAAATAGCAAAATTTCCGTACTTGCGGTTTTTTTCGCGTACTTGTTCTTGCATGGTTCCAACAATGAAACGTGCTTCGTCGTGCTCGGATTGGGCGCGGTAGTAAGTGATTTGTTCTCCTTCCGTGTTATCTGTCCACAACCTTTTATCTTTACGATTATTGTTATTTTTAATAACAGCATTTGCAGCTTTTAGAATCATTTGTGTAGAGCGATAGTTTTGTTCTAATAAAACTACTTTAGCTTTAGGGTAATCTTTTTCAAAATTCATAATATTCGCCATATCAGCACCACGCCAGCCGTAAATACTTTGGTCCGCATCACCGACAACACAGATGTTCTGAAATTTCTCGGCCAACAATTGGACTAATTTATACTGGGCGTAGTTTGTATCTTGATATTCATCTACGTGGATATAATGAAATTTATTTTGATAGTAAGCGAGCGTTTCTGGATGCGCTTCGAATAAGCGAACGGTTTGCATAATCAGATCATCAAAATCCATTGACTGCGCATTCTTTAAGTGTCTTTGGTACATGTCGTAACACTCAGCGACAATATTATCGAAGTAATTTCCTGTTGAATTGGCGTAATCTTGAGGTGATAAGAGCTCATTTTTAGCATTAGATATTTTCCCTAAGATCATACGAGGCTCAAACTTTTTACTATCTAAGTTTTTTTCTTTAACAATTCGTTTCATTAAGGTTTCGGTTTCGCTTTGGTCACAGATTGTAAAGTTACGAGAATAGCCCATCTGCTCTGCTTCGCGACGCAAAATTCGCACGCACATGGAGTGAAAGGTTGAGACCCACATATCATTTCCTGGGCTCCCCACAAGTCGAGTCACACGATTCTTCATTTCTTTAGCAGCTTTATTTGTAAAAGTAATGGCGAGAATATTCCAAGGGTTGACATTTTTTTCTTCTAATAAATAGGCCATGCGATGTGTTAATACACGCGTTTTACCGCTTCCGGCACCTGCCATAATTAAGAGCGGCCCCTCTGTTGCCAGAACAGCTTCTTTTTGTTTGGGATTCATATGTTTAATTAATTTATGTTCTTGCACATCTGCCATCCTTTCTATTTTGCTTCTTAAGCATCATGCTCTAGTCTATCATTTTAAACCCTCAGCTTCAATGAAACACTAAAGTTTTTCTATGGGTAAAAGATGTATTTCATCACTAGAAACCTGAAGCTTATCTCTAGTGATGAATAAATAAGAAAAACCATCACTAGAAACCTTATTTCTCGGTTTAATGATGAAAAATACCATTTTTTAATCATAACTTCTCATATTTACACTGCTTATGATGACAAACACTCCTTACCGGGTTTGGTAAGGAGTGTTTGTCGCTTATCAGTTATAATAATTCGTTTAGCGCTTGCCAGTCTTGATCACTTGTATTGATAAAACAGTGATCATCATTCATATGGAGATACCAATTTGGTTGAACCTTCAACTGGTAGAAAAGTTCTGCTTTTTGATCTGCTTTGAAAGAATAATTAGTCATTGCTTGCGTGATGATAACTTTTGGTAAAGGCAATCCGCAAACAGCTTTAACAAAAGCATCATATTGGCTTATATTAGTCGCATTTAATGTGTAATCTAGTAATCGATGCGGTCCAACTATTACTTGTTTTACATACAGATTGCCAATAGCGGTGAGGAAAAATTCTATCGTTAATAACCCGGTTGTCGCCATAGCCTTTGCAATTGAATGACCCATTTCTAAAACTGCTTGTTCTATTTCTTTATCTATTTTAGCAGGAGCTGAAACACCACGTAGATGTTGCGATTGATAAAAAGTTTCTGTAACCGGGAATGCTTCTATCTGACCGTTTTTACCGATTACAAAAGATACTGCTAATTCTTTATCAAGAGTAATCCAGCTTTCTAAAATACAAGCACCTGTCTCTAATAATTTTTGAGCTTTTGGATAATCCTCTCTGCTATAAAGAATAACATTGTCTAAACCGACTTCTTCTAATCGAATTGTTTTTAAAATACATGGAAATCCAATACCTGCGATTGATTGTTCGATATCTGCAATAGAGGTAATTGTCGTATAAGGAAGGACGTTTATGTTTAGATTTTCTAAAAAAGCCTTTTGAATATATCGGTCTTGCGCAACGGTTAAAACATCTGCTAATTGTGGAATTTCAATATAATTTTTAATTTTTTTGAGTAAATCAGTATCAACGAGAGCTGATTCAAATAATAGCAAATCAGATTTTTCTGCTAGTTCCATTAAACTTGCTTGATTTGGATAAACCCGAACCTTATAACCACTTTTTTTAGCTGCACGTGCTAGTTCGTTCGTTATCCCCGTGTTACCAATAATTCCTAATGTTTGGCCTGGTAAATTGTAATTTGCCACTTTGGTTCCACCTCAACTCTTACACATTTTTCATTTATTTAACTAGTCGTATCAAATTGATACAGTTGGTATGATTCAATGATTTCAATTAATTTTTCTGGATAAGTAGGATCGGTTGCATAGCCTGCTTTTCCCAAAGCTTTCGCGGCTTCTTGATAAGTAGTGGCTGCAATAACCGGGTGATAAAGGGTTGGGTCCCAATCGGTCCCGTTTACCATCAGACTAGCATGATCTTCAAGGGATGCTTCAACATTTTCATAAATCTTAAAAGTATCTTCTATTGTAATCCACTTCCCGTTGGTAAACTCACTGGTTTGCATAGCAATTGAATGTTGTGAATCAGAACTTTTTCTTCCATATAAATTATTATAGTCAGCGGCTAACTCACTTTTTCCCCAGTCAGATTCTAAGATGGCTTGAGCAATCGCAACACTTGGACGCACACCATATTCTTCATACATTTTTTGCGACACGGGTAAAAGCGACGCAATAAATTCTTCTTTGGGACCTTGAAAGACCACTACTTCTTCGTCTTCAGATAGTGAGTTTAAGTAGCCCTCGCGAATGGTATAGCTTGCCATCAAAAGAACGGTAATTGCGAATAAAACACTCGTCACTTGAGAGCCATTCCCACGCTTACGACGTTTGAAAACTCTTCTCTTTTTCTTTCTTGCCATGTATTTCTCCCATCTCGACTACTCCTCTAGGTCGGCAATTGCTTGCCGGATGCTTTCATTATGCTGCAATTGCTCAATATACTCTTCTAAAACTAAGTCATTCTCTTGCATATATTTTGCATTTTCAACCCCTACATAACGAAAGTGCCAAGATTCATAGTTTACATCGATATCGTCTTCCTTATCGCGTGGATAACGTAACACGAATCCATACTCCGGTGCATGGCTATGTAGCCATTGTCCTTCTGTGGTATCTTCGAATTCTTCGATTAAGCCGTTTTCAATATGGTGCAAACTAGGCTCAGTAATATCAAGAGCTAACCCGGTCATATGTTCACTTGAACCTGGAATCGCAATATAAGCTTCTGTTTTTTGAATCGCTTCTTCGCTCGTACTACTGTCTTGTAAGTTTTTATTATAAACAGAGTTATAAATGTCTTGTTGGTACCCAAACGAACGGTAACCCGACTCCAGAATAAAGGATAACCCTTGCGCTTCGCCGTCACTTATCATGCGAGAAAAATCCTCTGCAATCCTGGCATCCATTACTTCGCCACTAGCAGATTGAAACTTTTCGAAATCTAAATCTTCTGTTAGGATATGATCGTTATTAACAAGAATTAAGTTCCAATCACTCGAATGCGCATCTGGTGTAGCGATTAATTGCTCTTCTAATTTTTCTCTTTCACTTAACTGTGACTCTACTTCTTCAACAGACTCTACTTTGGATAATGAAGTTGCTTCTGATACATTTTCCACTTCATTCGTACAAGCTGTTACAAATAATAAACTTAAAATCACTAACATTGCTTTACTATTTTTCATTCTGGACTATCCCTCACTAATTTTTAAAATTATCTATTTTTGCATGGTTTGAATTGTATCAGGATCGTTTTCAGATAGCCATTCTAATAAATCTACTTTTTGAGATTCGATTTGGTAACGAATCACGCTCGGTAAGCGTAAATCAATAATATCTTCGTAAGACCAAAATTCATAGTTGACTACTAAACGAAGTGTGGTCGTTGCTGGTTTACGGTGCTCTATTACTTGAGTTGTCTTTTCGCTACTCTTCCAACTAATCTTGGCTACGCCTGTTTCTAACCATTTTTTTGCCACTTGATACTTGAGGAAATGATATTCTCGAACCGGTTCATTTGCTACCTCAGGGAATATTTCAGCATTACGGGAAACCTTTTGAACGAGCATCCACTCATAATCAGTAAATAATCGTGAAACGATACTCATATTGTCGGGTTTTAGTCCGTGTTCACCTTTTTTCCATCGATCCCAGCTTTGAGATGATATATCTAACTGGCCTGAATAAAATGCTTTTTCACTCACATACTGTTCTTTAATTGCATGTAATACAATTGTTATAAGTGCTTGATTCATGAGAAATTCCCCCTCAATCTGTGATTAGATTTATTATACACCTAATACGTGAGCGCCTTCAATCTTTTATACGAAGATGACCCAATAAGTAAATCCGAATACCAGTGGCATTCGGATTTATTGTTATTTAGGCGGTGCTACTTCTTTGAACATAATCGATCCAACTTCAAACCCATTGGCTTCAAGTTCTTTTTTAATACTTGTCACATCATCACTTTCAACTTGAATAACGACTTGAATAGGCGTTTGTTTACGATAAACAGCAATTTGTTGGATGCTTATTTCTAATTCAGAAAAAATATCTGTTAACTCTTCTAGAACACCTTTACGGTCTTGTAAAACATTAACCACAACTCTGACACCTGGTTTATAAAAGCCTAAAACATCTACAAAAGCATCAATAATGTCTTTGTCGGTAATAATTCCTACTAAATGTCCCTCTCCGGTCACGACAGGTAAGACTCCAATACTATTTTGACGCATTAAAACAGCTGCTTCCTCTAACAAAGCATCCTTATGAATCGTGATAACTTTTTTTACCATAATATCTTCCGCATTGGTTTTATTTAATAAATAGTTCACTTCATGCATATCTAGGCTCGTCATGGTCGAAGGAGTATTCCGACTAATCACGCCGTCTGTTAATAAACCAATCAACTGATCGCCTTTTACAACTGGTAAACGATGAATCTGATGTTTTTTCATTAAGTCTAATGCATCGAGAATTTTTGTTTGGGGTCCGATGGTAATTAAGTCTGTAGACATGTAACTATTGACATCCATGCTTTATCCTCCTAAATATGCCTTTTGAACGGCATCGCTCTTAAGTAAATTTTTTCCAGTATCTGTAAGCACAATTTTCCCAGTTTCCAGAACATAGCCACGATCAGCAACTTGTAAAGCGACATTAGCATTTTGTTCGATTAATAAAATGGTTGTTCCCTGTTTGTTAATATCTTCAATAATTCTAAAAATTTCTTTTATAAAAATAGGTGCTAGTCCCATTGAAGGTTCATCTAAAAGTAAGAGTTTGGGCTTAGACATCAGCGCGCGACCCATTGCTAGCATCTGTTGTTCGCCACCCGATAACGTTGCTGCATCTTGTTTTTTTCTTTCCGCTAAAATGGGGAAGCGTTCAAACACATGGTCTAAATCAGCATTAACATTCTCTTTATCTTTACGTGTAAAACTTCCTAAGTCAAGGTTTTCTTGGACCGTTAAACCTTTAAAGACGTGTCGTCCTTCCGGCACTTGGATTAGACCTTGTTCGACAATTTTTTGAGGGGCCGCTTTAGTAATATCCTTACCTCTATAAGTCATGTCACCTGAACCTGAGCGAACTAATCCAGATATTGTTCTTAAAATGGTAGATTTCCCGGCGCCATTTGCACCAATCAGCGTAACGATTTCTCCTTCATTTACTTCAAAGGAAATATTTTTAACCGCTTGAATCATATCATAGTTAACAGAAAGATCGGTAACTTTCAGCATCGTTAATCGCCCCCCAAATATGCTTTAATAACTTCTGGATTATTTTTGATTTCTTCTGGTGTTCCTTCTGCGATTAAGCGTCCATATTCTAAACAGTAGATCCGTTCACAGACGTTCATAACCAGTGACATATCATGTTCAATTAAAACAACAGTAATTTTAAACTGTTTTTGAATTTTCCGAATTAAGTCTGTTAGTTCGGCAGTTTCTTGAGGATTCATACCTGCTGCTGGTTCATCTAAAAAAAGGATTTTCGGTTGGGTTGCGAGCGCCCGAACAATTTCTAAACGCCGTTGCTCCCCATAAGCCAAATTGCGTGCATAGCTTTCCGTTTGCTCTTCCAGATTAAATATTTTCAGTAGTTCTACTGCATCTTCACGCAAAGTTTTATCATTCTGATAAAACTTTGGTGTCCGCAGTATGCTATGGAAAGTACCGACGCCTTTTTTACTATGTAAGGCAATCATCACATTATCAATAACAGAAAGGTCTTTAAAGAGACGAATATTTTGAAAGGTACGCGCTAACCCTAAGTCGGTAATATCATATGGCTTTTTGCCATTAAGCTTTATTTGCTTCCCATCAGAAGCTAAAAGGATGTCTCCTTCAGAAGGAACATAAACACCCGTCATTAAATTAAAAAAGGTCGTTTTACCGGCACCGTTGGGACCAATCAAGCCAACCAGTTCATTTTCATTAAGGTAGAAATTAACGTTTGAAAGCGCAGCTAGTCCGCCGAAGTTTTTCGTCAAATCAGTCACTTCTAATAGGCTCATTTTCCTGCCTCCTTCTTACGATTCATCAAAGCGGACATGGTAAATTCTTTTGTTCCCAATAAACCACCTGGACGAAAGACCATAATCCCAATTAAAGCAAGACCATAAAAAATCATTCGTAACTGTCCCGCTGATTGAAGAACCGTATTTAAAATTCCTAGGACAACAGCTGCTACAAAGGTTCCCGTGATACTGCCAATACCGCCAAATACCACAATAATTAAAATATCGATTGATTTTTGGAAGGTAAAATCAGCCGGATTAATAACACTAAAGAAAGTAGCATATAAACTTCCCGCTACACTAGCCGTTGCTGCTCCTATCATAAAGGCAATAACTTTGTATCTGGTTGTATTAATTCCCATTGATTCAGCAGCAATCTCATCTTCGCGAATCGAAATTGTGGCACGACCCGGGCTACTTTTAATATAATTGACTGTTACAATCGTGGTAACCAATAAAAAAGCAAAGGTAACCATAATGAAAGAGTCGTTCGAATCAAATGGAAATGAAATGCCACTAATACCACGTGCTCCATTCGTTAAATCTGGCATATTAATAATAGCAATCCGAATAATTTCCGAAACACCAAGTGTTGCGATTGCTAAGTAATCCCCTTTTAAACGTAAGGTTGGAATACCAACTAGTAAAGCCACCAGCATAGCAAGAATCGCACCTATTAGAATTCCTAAGAAAAACCCGAACAGACCTTCAACCCTGTTGCCAATAATAGCACCACTATAAGCTCCAATTGCCATAAACCCAGCATGCCCCAATGAAAATTGGCCGGAAAATCCGATAACCAAGTTTAACCCTACTGCTAACATGATATTAATTAAAATGGTAATCAAAGTAATTTGTTGGAAAATAGAAACCAAGCCCGTCGTAACGCCAACATACAGAGAAATTCCTGCAAGGGCAATCAGTATGAGCCAGCCCAAATTCGCTTTATTAAACTGTTTCATCTGTTTCACCTACACTTTCTCTTTAACGTTTTTCCCTAATATTCCCGACGGTTTCACAATCAAAATAATAATTAAAATTAGATAAACGACCGCATCCTTGAACATCGAACCCCCATAGGCACTCACGAGTGTTTCGATAATACCAATAATATAGCCTCCGATCATAGCTCCTGGGATAATCCCAATTCCACCAAACACAGCCGCTACAAAGGCTTTTAGTCCCAAGGTTACGCCCATTAAAGGATCCATGGAATTATAATAAATTCCAACCAATACCCCAGCAGCACCTGCAAGAGCGGATCCCATGACGAAGGTAAATGAAATAACATTATCAACATTAATTCCCATTAGTTGGGCGGCTTCTTGGTCGGCACTAACCGCACGCATAGCTTTACCCATTTTTGTATATTTAACAATCATTTGTAAGGCAACCATTAAGACAACCGTTGTGATGATAATAACGAGTTGTTGAGAGTTAATTGTAATCGTTCCGAGTGAAAATATTTTTGTTTCAATTGCGGTAGGAAATGCCCGTCGTTCTGGCCCCATGATGTAAATCATAATATTTTGTAAGAGATAAGAAACCCCGATAGCCGTGATTAAAGTCGCAATCCGTGTCGCTCCTCTTAAAGGACGATATGCGACTTTTTCGATGACAACCCCTAAAATTGCCGATAACAACATCGAAATAATAATTGCCGGTAATAAACCTAACCCAACATTTTGAATGAGTCCATAACCAATATACGCACCTACCATGTAAATATCCCCATGAGCAAAGTTAATGAGTTTAATAATGCCGTAAACCATCGTGTACCCAAGGGCCATCAATGCATAGATACTTCCCAGTGAGATACCATTTATCATCTGCTGGATAAAGCTCTCCATAGTGACACCTCTTTCTTCATTATAAGTCAGAATAGGAGGCGAGACAGTTTGTCAGGCCTCCTACCGATTGCGTCTATCTAATTAGTTAGGCGATACGACTGTATTACCAGCTTCTTCACCGTTTTGCATCTCAATAACAAAGGTACTCTTAACAGGGTTATGATTTTCATCTAAGGAGAACGTTCCTGTTACACCTGAAAAGTCCGTTGTCGTTGCAATTGCTTCTGTTACAGCATCTGAATCAACCGTTCCTGCTGTTTCAATTGCTTGTAATACTAAGTTAGCTGCATCGTAAGCCAAAGCTGCAAAAGAATCTGCTTCTACGCCATATTCTTCTTCGAAAGCTGCCATAAATTCTTTAACAGCAGGTTCTTCACTATTTGGAGTAAAGTGTCCTGTATAGTAAACATCATTGACATTTTGAGCACTTGCTAATTCAACGAGTGTTGAGTTAGCAAACCCATCTGGTCCTAAAATAGGTTGGTCAATACCCATTTCACGTGCTTGCTTGATTAAAAGACCTGCTTCTTCATAGTAACCGGGGATAAAAATAACATCGAAATCTTTATCACGGATGTTTGTTAAAATGGCATTGAAATCTGTATCTCCATCAGAGAAATTGAGTTCATCGACTACTTCACCTTTGAAGACACTTCGGAATGCGTCTGAGAGACCCACTGCGTAGTCCGTTGAATTATCTTGTAAAATAATTGCTTTTTCAGCACCCAAATCATTCTGGGCAAAATTTGCTAGCACTTCTCCTTGGAAGGAATCTTGGAAACAGACACGGAAAATATATTCCCACACTGTTTCGCCATCTTTCATGGTGACTTCATCCCCTGTAGCAGCAGGTAGAACTGCGGGAACACCCGCCCGGTCGATAACAGGTGTTTGTGCGTTTGCATCTCCTGTCGTAGCCGGTCCAATAATTGCTGTTACCTGATCTTCGGTGGCCAGTCGCGTTGCTACTGAAGCTGCTTCTTGTGCAACGGATGTATTATCATAAGAAACATAGGCCACATCTTCTCCTAGGACGCCGCCCTTTTCATTGATCTGTTTAATTGCCAAATCAACGGCATTATTCATAGGCGTTCCGTACGCACTCGCGCCCCCTGATAATTCAAAGTTTCCGCCGATTTTTACTGTGGCATCATCATTAGCGACACCTGAACCCATTTCTTCGCTTACATCATTTCCACACGCAGCCAAGAGTAATAAAGATGATAGCCCCAACCAATATTTTTTCTTCATAGTAAATTCCCTCCACTGCTGTTTATTAAATAAGAACAAGAATTCTTCTTAAATTTTAATGTTCGTAGTATAGAATATTCTGACAATTTAAGCAAGCTTTAATTTTAAAAAAATAACATTACATATAAAAAGTGTCCCTATTCAAATGAATACGGACACTTAATTATTTTAAACTATCGTTACTCTACACTTTTGAGTGCTTCAATCATGTCTACTCGTTTTAACTTCAGATGCATGATAACCATGACTACTATAGAAAATAGTAATGTCAATAGTGCTGAGGATAAATAACTGAGTGGCTTGATGATGACTGGGAATAACATTAAATCTATTTCGACCATTTTTAATAGAACATTGCCAAGGTAACTCCCGAGACCAAATCCGAATAGAATACCTATTAATGTCAAAATAAAGGTTTCACGATAAATATAGAGACTTACTTCTAAATCATAAAATCCTAATACTTTAATTGTGGATAGTTCACGAATTCGTTCTGATACGTTGATATTCGTTAAATTGTAAAGCACAACGAAGGCCAAGGCTGCAGCCGAGATAATAAGAACGAGTGTGATAACGTCTAAACTGTTCAACGTTTCCTCAAACGCCTTATTGATTTGTGCAATAAAAGTAACTAAAGCAATGGCATCCTCTTGCATGGCGCGTTCCGCAAATTCAGATTCCCATTTACCTCCGCCCTCATACCGGATAAGGTCAGTGTTTGGAGAGAACCGTTCTGAAAAGACGCTTCCATAAAGGTCTTCTGTTAAATAGAGGTAATGGCCTGTATAGTTTTCAGTTACCTGACTAATCGGAACTGTATAAGTCATTTCCTCTTCATCTTGAATGACAAGTTCATCTCCTGGACCAACAGCCATCATACTGGCAAGTTTTTCAGAAATAATGGCCCCATCATCGGTTAGTGAATGTGATTGTGTTTCTCCACGTTCATTTAAACTTACGAAATCAAGAATATTTTCTGAGTCATTTGGAACAAAAACCGTTACATCTTGCGTGTTTAGTCCTGATTTTTCGACCTTATAATTCGCTTGAAGTGCATACATGTGCGAATCAATTTCTGCGTATCCATCTCGAATCGCTTCATAATTCGTCAAGTCTTCGTCTGAACGTTCATCCTGTAATGCGACGACCATATCGTATTTGATAATCTCATTAAACTGTGTTTCTGCTAGACTCGATATCGAGTCACGGATAGCAAAACCAGTCAAAATTAAGGCCATTGATCCTGCTACACCGATAATTGTCATTGAATTACGTATCTTGTAGCGTACTAAGTTACGGACCGTAACCTTTGCGTTAAATCCTAAACGGTTCCATATAAACGGTAAACGTTCTAAGAACACACGTTTACCCATTTTAGGTGCTTTAGGACGCATAATAGATGCCGGCTCTTCTTTCAGTGTTCGGTAGCTTGCAATTGCTGCTGGTCCCACTGTACACAAGATGGCAACAATGATTGCAATGATTGTGTAAAGGGGATAGGTATCAAATTGAATGTCTGGGAAATTATACAACGAATTATAGGCGTTAAAAATCAGAAGTGGAAATAATCGGTATCCCGCAATCAAACCAATAGCTGTTCCTACAATACCGGCAACTGCCGCATAAACTAGGAACTTCTTGGCAATATCAAAATTGCTATAGCCTAACCCTTTTAGTGTCCCAATTTGTGTCCGCTGTTCATCTACCATACGCGTCATGGTTGTAAAACTAACGAGAGCGGCAATCAAAAAGAAGAAGACTGGAAAGATGGAGGCAATTGAAGAAATTCGGTCGGCATTATCGCCGAAGCCAGAATAACCTGGATTATCCGAACGTCCTTGAACAAAATAAGTTGGTTCTTCTAATTCAGCTAATTCTTCTTTTGCTTCTGCTAACTCTTTTTCTGCTTTTTCAATTTCTTCTTGTGCGTCCTTGGTTTCTTCCTCAAAGGTTTCTAATCCCTCTTGATACTCTTCTTCACCGGACTGTATTTTCTCTAAGGCTTCATCTAAAGCGGCTTGTCCTTCTGCCTTTTCTTCTGCTAATTGATTACTGCCGGCTGTTAACTCAGCTTGTCCCGCATCAAGTTCTTGTTTAGCTGCATCAAGTTCAGACTTTGCAGCCGCCAATTGTGCACCTTGCTCTTCAAATTGACTATCCGCGGCTTGAATTTGTGCTTCGATCATTTGAAGGGAACCTTGAACTTGGTTTAGTACCGCTTCTTTCGCTGCTTGTATTTCTTGAGCGCGTGTCTCAAGTTCTTGTAGATTATTTTGATACTCCACTTGCGCTTCTTCTAAAGCCTGTTCACTTTGGATGATCGTCTCATAGCCTTCTTGCAAGCGATCATTTTGAACTTTTAAATCAGCTTGTGCGTTTTCAATAATTGCTTCCGATTCATTTTGGTAAGCTATTTCTTCAGTAAAAGGGATGGCCGTAGCCAACAACTCGCCATTTAAATAACGAATAAAGGGTTGGTAAACGAGTGTTTGTTCACCTTGTGCACTTACACTTGCAAGCATCTCGGCTTTTTGTTCCTCAGTTAAATCTCCATAAGGTATTTGAACCTGTTCTTGAATATAAGCTAACTGCGCTTGACGCTCTGCCAGTGAGCCAATTCGTGACTGAATCTCTTGTTCTGCGTTTTTTAATTCTTCTTCTGATTGTTCCAATTGGCTTTTAGCAGCATTAAGCTCCGCTTTTTGATTGGCAAATGCATCTGGTAGTGCTTGTAATTGTTCTCGGGCTTCGTTAATCTCTGCCTCAGCGCTGAACAAGTCTTTTACTTGAGTTGCCAATTGTTCCCCTTCTGGTGTGGGGATTGGATTTTGGGCTAGCCCTTCCAAGGTAAGAGTGGTATTTAATTGTTCAAGGAGAGCCGCACGTTGTCCCTGCCAATTGGCTTTTGCTTCTTCATATGCTGCCATTCCTTCTTGCCATTCTGCCAACCCGTTTTCGTACTCTGCGTAACCATCATCTAAGACTGCTTGCTGTTTTGCGATTTCATCTTCTGCTTCTTTTATTTCATTTTGAAAGGCTGTTTCATTTTCCTCATATGTTTCTTTTGCTTCGTCTAACTCTTTTCGAGAGTCTTCTAATGTTTTTTTTGCGTCATTTATTTCTTCTTTGGCATCTTCTAATTCGGTTTCGGCTTTGAAAATTTCTTCGCGGCCTTCTTTGCGAATTTCATTGACTCTTTCAAGAGGCCGACCATTTAAAGCTTCTTCAATTTCTTTTTTCTTATTAGATACTTGATTTTTATAATCATCTGAATAAGCTGGATATTCCTTATCAAAGCCAACATAAATTTCAGTAAAAAGATCCCCCGTCAAATCATCTGGATGAATCACTCCAAAACCATCTAAGGAACCTGTAGCCGCTTGCGTATTCCCACGACTCGTTTTTTCGATATAAATTGGTGTATTAACAAACCCGACAATCTCATATTCGTGATCAGCTAATTCAAGTCCTTCTTCTGAAGATTGTTTAAAAGTGACTTGGTTCCCAAGCGCAATCCCATCTTCTGAAGAAGCTAACTCTGAATCGAGTGCGATTTCACCTGGTTGATTAGGTAATCGACCAGAAATTATTTCATAATCATTCAACTGACTGTCTGAGTCATGCGTGAACAAGCGTGTTGCATATTCATGTTCTTCCATAACTAAGTCAATGGATTGGGTAGGCTCTGAGGTCACACCATCAACGTTATTTAAAATCGCAACATCTTTATCCTCAATACCATAAGTAGACAGTACCTTTAAGTCATAGAAGTCCAAATTTTTATAATAGTGGTCAGCCGTTTTCAGCATAATTGGTCCTGTCGCGCTGATACCACCAAAAAAACCTGTTCCTAACATAATAATTGCTAGTAAGGCTAGAAAACTGGCTTTATTATTCCAAATTCCTTTCCATATATCTTTCCATAAGGCTTTCTTTTTCATATTTGCATCAGTCCCTTACCACTCTATCTCTGAAACAAGACGTGGATTCTCATTTTCCCGCACTTCTCTTACTTTGGCGCTATTAATTTCAATAACACGGTCAGCCATAGGAGCGATTGCTTGGTTATGTGTAATAACAATAACGGTTGTGCCAGTATCTCGGCAGGTATCTTGTAGTAATTTTAAAACTTGTTTCCCGGTTTCATAATCTAGTGCGCCAGTTGGTTCATCGCATAATAAAAGCTTTGGTCGTTTGGCTATGGCGCGCGCAATCGCTACACGTTGCTGTTCTCCGCCAGATAACTGAGCTGGGAAATTGTCCATACGCTCAGAAAGACCCACGTCATTTAAAACATCTCCTGCATCTAAGGCACGATTAGAAATCTGCGAAGCCAGTTCCATATTTTCACGTGCGGTTAGGTTTGGTACCAAGTTATAGAACTGAAATACAAAGCCGACATCAAGCCGACGAAAATTGGTGAGTTGTCGATCGGAAAACTTACCGATATCGGTTCCGTCCACAATGATTTCACCTTCACTCGCTTTGTCCATTCCACCCAATATATTTAGGACCGTCGATTTGCCTGCTCCGGAAGGTCCTAAGATAACTACAAACTCGCCTTGTTTAATATCAAATTCAATTCCATCGTTAGCCACAATGGTTGTTTCACCCATCTTATAAAATTTACTGACATTTTTTAGTGAAATATACGCCATTTTTGTATCACCCTTTTTTATTATATGTTTTTAGACACGAAAACACCACAAAACGCCTTCGCATATGTGATGTCTTCTTTATTACTATTAAACAAACCGCCTTGCCAGTACAGAGTTTTCAAGACCGTCACGATCTCTTACTTCTTCGGCAGGATAACCAATCTGAAGCTTTTGAATGGGTGTATAATTTGTTGGGATACCAATCTTTTCTTTCTGGTCTGGAGTTGATAGTTCACTTAACTCTTGTGAGTCCGTAATATACTTATAACCTAATAGTAAGCTAGTTACTGCTAGTTGCATTTGGCCCATAATCATACCTGCAAATAGATATTTTGATTCTTTTTGCTCTTCTTCGTCTTTTAAAGATATTACAATATTAACTGGTCCACTATTTTTTGAATCACTTTGTTCTTTATAAAAGGTTATATGGAATTTCTTATAAAGATCTGTTGGAATGGGCGTCGCTAAACCTGCTAAAATAATTGATTCGATTTGTGCGTCGGATAATTCAAAGCTACTAAAACGCTCTACTGGGCGGTTGATAATAACTGCTCTTCTAAAATTCACAAAAAATCTCTCCCTCTTTTTTCATGTATGTTTATTATACTATAGATTTTACAACAATCGGTGGTAAAATGAACGCATATCAGATTATAAGGAGCGTTCTATATTATATGAGTAAAAATGTAATTGTCATCGGTGGCGGCTCAAGTGGCTTGATGGCAGCCTGTACAGCAGCTGAGTCAGGCGCCCACGTCACCTTATTAGATAAAAACCCGCGCCTTGGAAGAAAATTATTGTTAACGGGTGGCGGTCGCTGTAATGTAACCAATAACCGTGAGCAAGCTGAAATTATCGCGCATATCCCAGGAAATGGTCGATTCTTACACAGTGCTTTCCATCAATTTAACCAATACGATATTATGCGTTACTTCACCTCACGCGGAATTGCCTTAAAGGAAGAGGACCATGGTCGTATGTTTCCAACGACTGATAAAGCGCGTACCATCCTTGAGGCTTTTATTGAGGAACTTAAACGCCAAAATGTAACTGTAAAAACCAAAGCTGTGGTAAAAAAAATTAATTACCAAGAAGGCATCATTACGGGTGTCACTCTTGACTCCGGTGAGGAACTTCCAGCCGATCGGATTGTGCTAGCTACGGGTGGAAAAACTTACTCGAAAACAGGTTCTACAGGAGATGGCTACCGTTTTGGTAAGAAAGTCGGTCATACTATTACCGAACTTTATCCAACAGAAGCGCCCATTACCTCTGACGATGCTTTCATCCAAGACCGGACTTTAAAAGGGTTATCGCTTCGCGATGTCGCTTTAAGTGTTAAAAATAAAAAAGGCAAAACCGTTGTAACCCATCAAATGGACATGATTTTTACCCACTTTGGTGTTTCAGGTCCGGCAGCTTTACGTTGTTCCATGTTTGTACATCAAACGAAGAAACGCGATAATACCGATTTTGTTTCGATGACTTTGGATATTTTCCCAGATCTAAGTAGTGGACAAGTCGAACAAAAACTTTATCAATTCATTAAAGAAGCTCCCGATAAAAATGTAAAAAATGGCTGGAAAGACTTAATGCCTGAACGCTACCTCTTGTTTGGACTTCAACAATACGGTATAAACCCAGAACAAACGTTAAAGTCTCTCCAACCGAAAGATATTCAAAATTTCGTCAAATTTACTAAGGATTTTCATTTTTCAGCTAACGGTACTTTACCAATTGATAAAGCATTCGTAACCGGTGGCGGTATTTCAACAAAAGAAGTTAACCCTAAAACCATGGAAAGTAAACTGCAACCAGGTTTATACTTTTGTGGAGAACTGCTCGACTACAACGGCTATACCGGTGGTTATAATATCACAGGTGCGTTTGTAACCGGCCATGTTGCCGGCTCACACGCGGCATTAGATTAATGTTTTTGGATGATAAACACTTTTAAGTAGTCACTTGATGGACTTGCTTTAGGCGTTCTAAAGTCTGCTGGCAAACGATGCTCTGCAGCAATTGAATAACCGATTCCCTTATTCCGGAAGGCTGTTTCAAGGTCGCTCCGGAATTTTTTGCGTTTATAAGTCGCAGCATTACTAGAAAGAATGAACACTCCTTTTGGTGCAGAGATATCAATTAAATCTTCAATCATCGCTGTGTAATCTTTAGTAACAGAGAAAAGGCGTTTCTTAGAACGGGCGAAACTCGGTGGATCAACTACAATGACATCAAAGGTGAGGGCTTTCCGTTTCGCATATTGAATGTAGTCGAACACATCCATAACATAAATCTTATGCGCATCAGGATCTAGTCCATTTACTTCAAATTGTTCGCGTGTTTTTTCTCTTGAACGATTGGCAACGTCAACACTCGTTGTATGAGTGGCGCCACCCATTGCAGCCGCAACAGAGAAGGCACCTGTATAAGAGAAGGTATTTAAAACAGTTTTTCCTGGTGCATATGTTTCCATCAGTTCACGACGCACTTCACGTTGATCTAAAAAGATTCCCGTCATCCAACCTTCATTTAAATAGGTCGCATAAATCACATTATTTTCCTTTATATAATGTGGGCTTGGTGCTTCTTCTCCGTAAACAAAATCACTTGCTGTTTCACCATCTTGTTGGTAGCGGCGTTTTTCATAAACACCTTTAACAAATTGAAAAACTTCTCGGAATGCGGCTAAAATATCTTCGCGATATTGGTAAATTCCTTCACTATACCAAGACATAACTGCAAAACCTGCATAATAATCAACGGATAGCCCTGGAATTCCGTCTCCCTCTGCATTAAACAGACGGGAAGCATTTGTTTCAGCACTTGACAATAGGCCTTCACGTCTTTCAACTGCTTTTTTAAATTGTTTTAAGAAGTATGAATAATCAAAATCAACACCTTCTTGAAAGGAGTAAATCCAACCAATTCCTTTATTTTGTTTTGCTAAATAGGCTTCGCCTAAAAATTGACCCACCGGGCTGACGAGTTGTACTTGTTCGCCTTCAGTAAACACAAGTTCTTCATCAAAGGATAGAGGACTCAGTAAAGGATCACCTTTTTTAATATGCGGCATTGCCTTTTGTGCAACTGTGATAACACGTTTCGTTTCCATATTATTCCTTCTTTCATTTTTTATCTCTAAAATGATTAAATTTCTATTCATTTATACTAATTTCAATTGACTATAAAATATCATATGCCTATAATTACATATACGCGATTTACTAGAACATAATGCTTTAAAATACATATAGATGAAAGCTTATTCTAACACGAAAACCCCTTAGGAGGGATTAATTTGTTTCAAAAAATAAAAGAAGCCACAAAAAACAACTTTGGTTTCTTAGCGATTGCCGTTCTTTTGTTCTGGCTAAAAACTTATCTAGCATACCAATTAGAATTTTCCCTCGGTGTCGAAGGCCTTTATCAACAGTTTCTACTCTTTATAAATCCTTTAGCAGCGACGGTCTTTTTCTTTGGGCTATCTCTATACTTTTCAAACACTAAAAGCCGTCACCGTTCACTTGTTGTCTTTTATTTTTTAAATACAGCACTTTTGTTCGGTAACATTCTCTACTACCGTGAATTCTCAGACTTTGTCACATTAAAAACGATTTTAGGTTCTTCCGCTATGATGGGCGGTCTCAGTGCGAGCTTTTTCCAAATGTTAGAGTGGCGTGATCTCCTTTATTGGGTGGACTTTTTCTTTATAGTCCGTCTTTATTGGAAATATCGTCCAAGTTTTGCTACAAAACCGCCTGTTAAGAAAAGAACAGCAACTGCTGTACTCATCTCTGCACTGCTTATTTTTTCAGCTAACTTGAGTTTAGCAGAAATTGATCGTCCACAACTATTAACGCGTACCTTTGACCGGAACTACATTGTCAAATATTTAGGTATCAATGTTTACACCATGTATGATGGCATTCAAACTGCTCGTGCCAACTCGGTACGTGCGAGTGCGGACGGTTCTGATTTAGCCCCGGTTTTGGATTATGTTGAACAACATTACACAGAACCAAATGAAGCTCTCTTTGGGCAAGCTCAAGGACGTAATGTTGTCTATATTCATTTAGAAAGTATGCAGCAGTTCTTAATCGATCTCGAATTACAAGAAGAAAACGGCGAAATCAATGCCGTGACACCTTTTTTAAATGAACTCTATCACAGCTCTGACTCTTACAGTTTTTCAAACGTTTTTCACCAAACAGCGCAAGGTAAAACAAGTGATGCAGAATTACTCCTTGATAACTCGCTCTTTGGACTTGCCCAAGGTTCAGCCTTTACGCAATTAGGCGCAGATAATATTTTCCAAGCCGGCCCGCAAATCATGAAGAGTCATGGCTATACAAATGCTGTCTTCCATGGGAATGTTGGCTCCTTCTGGAATCGAGATAATACTTATAAATCGATGGGTTATGATTATTTCTTCAGTTCTGAAACAAGTTACAATCTCACACCAGAAAATTCTGTTGAATATGGCTTAAAGGATAAGTTATTCTTTCAAGAATCCATTCAATATCTTGAACAACTGCCGCAACCTTTTTACTCTAAGTTTATAACTGTTTCGAATCATTTCCCATTTCCAGCGGATGAGATGAATACGGTCTTTGATATACCAGATACAGAAGATACAACCATTAATGGCTATTTCAATACTGTTCATTATGCAGATCAAGCTCTGGCTGAATTCTTTCAATATATGAAAGAAAGTGGTCTCTATGACAATACTATGTTTGTCCTTTATGGCGATCATTTTGGGATTTCAAATTCACGCAACCGGACGTTAGCACCCTTATTAGATCAAAGCTCTGTCATGTGGGGAGATTATGATGACGCAATGGTACAACGGATTCCACTTATTATTCATGTTCCTGGCAGTGAAACAGGAGGAATCCAAGATACCTTTGGCGGTCAAGTAGACATTTTACCAACGGTTCTCCACTTACTAGGTGTAGATACGAGCACACACATTCAACTCGGACAAGATTTACTTTCAAGTGAACGTGAGCAAATTGTTGCTTTTCGAAATGGAAATGTGGTGAGCCCGGACTATACAAGTATAGGTCCAGCTGTTTATGATACCAAAACAGGTCAAATGATATTTATCGATCCAAATAATCCATCCGAACTATCCAATGAAATTGATCACCTTCGTGAAGCTGCGCAACAACAGTTACATATTTCCGATCAAATTCTTAACGGAGATTTACTACGTTTTTACACCCCTTCTAATTTTGAACGTGTAGATAAACAAGCAATCAGCTATCTTGATTCACCTCAACGCTTACGTGAAAATCTAGAGGCATTAGGCTTTGAAAATACTTCTTTAATGGGTCAAAACAATAGTCAATCAACGGTTGATCTCTATCAAACAGATGCCCCTGAATTTCCAGGCAACCAACCATTAGATACTAATAGTTTACTGGATGAAGAAAGTGAATAGAACGCAAAAAAGAGTAGGTTCACAATTACGTGAGCCTACCTTTTTTTGCATTATTTTTTAATTGGAAATATCAATTGCTAAGTGATCATTAATTAATTCCGAGTGTGGATTTAGTGCTTCTTTTTGTTTTTTACCACTTACAAAGAACAAAGCGAGGATTGCCAGTGACAGACCTAAACCAACCAGATAAGTCATCGTAGTCAAGCCCATATGGAAGCCGATCGGTTCGCTTAAAATATAAATGACAACTGCGTATAACATAAAAGTAGCAGGAACTAAGGTCACTATATAGTTACGATTTTTCAAATACAAGTACCGTGTCGAAACCAGTAAGGAAATAACTGCGGTTACTTGGTTTGCCCAGTTGAAATAACGCCATAAGGCATTAAAATCAAGCTGTGTCAGTAAGAATGAAATCGCATATAAAGGAATCGTAACTGCCAATATTTTCTTTAAAGTATCTTGTTTAATATGAAGGTAATCGGACACAATAATTCTTAAACTTCTAAAAGCAGATAAACCAGATGAAATTGGTAGAACAATAACACCCATAATGGCAATACTACCAAAGAAACTGCCGAGTAACATGTATGACACTTCATTCACAACGAGCGAAGCAGTTCCAGCATCAATCATTTGACCTAATGTTTGGCCATTAAATAGAGACATTGCTGCTGCAGCCCAAATCATGGCAATCACAGCTTCAGCAATCATCATGCCGTAAAATGTAAAACGACCTTCTTTTTCATTTTTAATGGTACGTGAAACCATTGGTGCTTGTGTTGCGTGGAATCCAGATATGGCACCACAAGAAACGGTAAAGAAAAGTCCTGGGAAAATAGCGAGTCCCTTCGGATGGAAATTTTGTAGGCTATTAGCTGTTAACTCAGGTAGACTATAACCACTGAATATTAATGATACACCAATTGCTATCGTACTGATAATCAAAACGGCTCCAAACCAAGGATACACTTTTCCCATCGCTTTATCGATTGGCAAGAGGGTTGAAATCAAGTAATAAAGAAATATTAAACCAGTAACTGCGCCAACGGTTACCCAGTCTGGCGTTATACTTGTAATTAAATTGGCTGGAGACGTTACAAAAACAGTTCCTACTAAAATGAGTAATAACATCGCAAATATATTAACAATATGTTTGACTGGTTTACCCAAATATTTACTGGCAAGCTCCGGTAACTGTGCTCCGTTATTACGTAGTGAAATCATTCCGATCATATAGTCATGAACCGCTCCGGCAAATATTGCCCCTACTACAATCCAAATGTAAGCAACCGGCCCGTAGAGCGCACCCATAATTGGTCCAAAGATTGGACCTGTACCGGCAATATTTAATAATTCAATAATAGCATTTTTTCCTTTTGACATTGGTACAAAATCATAATTGTCTCGCAGAGCTTCCGCCGGCGTTTTACGGTCAGGCTCAATTTGGAAATTCTTTTCTATAAAACGTGAATAAGTGAAATAACCGACTAATAAGATAGCAATAGCAGCAAAAAACGTTAACATGATTGTTCCTCCCTTTTGTATGGCTCGACATAAGTTTACAAAAGAAAGCGTCATCATTGCGCATTTATGGGTATCTTGCAAGAATTGCAGGCTCACTTGCTAGTTTATTCTGGTGAAATACCAACCCTTTTCCGGAACTGTTTCAAATAAGAACGACTAACTGGTACTTTTACTTGATTCGTCATAGTTAATTGATAGGTATGATTGAACCAAGGTTGGATCTCTTTTATTTCATCGATGTTAATTAAAAAAGAACGATGGACTTTCATAAATTGGTCGTCTGACAAATTCTGTTGCCAATGGGTCAATGTCTCTTGTGTCAGATAACTTTCATTACCGGTATAAAGCGTAGTTTTGTTGTTATCGACACTGATTGCAACAATCGACTCTGGTTTTAATAGATAGATACGTTCGTCGCAAGGGACCACAATCGTTTCCGGTTTCGTAATGGATAATCTTTTTTGCGCTACTTTCTCAATTGCGGCCTGCACGCGTTCATTGTCAAATGGCTTTAGAATAT
Organism: Jeotgalibaca dankookensis; assembly: GCF_002005405.1. Classification (NCBI taxonomy): domain Bacteria; kingdom Bacillati; phylum Bacillota; class Bacilli; order Lactobacillales; family Carnobacteriaceae; genus Jeotgalibaca; species Jeotgalibaca dankookensis. Next base: position 43,570 of record NZ_CP019728.1, on the reverse strand, counting down.
AATCCGTCGCATTTAATTCAAAAGCTTTCACTGCATATTCATCGTAGGCTGTCGCAAAAACAATCGCCGGAGGGTTGCTAAATTTTTTTAGTTTTTCTGCTAGATCGATGCCGCTCTCATCCATGAGATGAATATCTAGAAATAATACATCAATCTGGAACTGCAACATTCTTTCTAGTGCTTCGGTAATTGTTTCTGCCTCATAAATGTCTTTTATGCGTTCATTTTTAGCTATTAGATAGTGTAATTCACTTCTGGCTAACGGTTCGTCATCAACGATTAAAACCTTCATTCGTTTCCTCTCCTTTTCATGCAAATTCCACTGGAATGCGACAAGTCACTACTGTCCCTCTTTCAGATGTTGTAAACATAAGGGTACTATCTTTTCCATATAAATTTAGTAAGCGTCGATTCAAATTATCAAGCGCCGTTCCAGAGCCCTTTTCAGAGTCAATAGGTTTTTTTCCGATATTTTCTAGTATAGAATCCGGTATACCATACCCATTATCTGCGACCGATAGATAAAGGATGTGTTCTTCTTGAATGACTTCAATCACCACTTTATTACCGGTTTTTCTATTTTTGAAGGCATGGCGAAAGGCGTTTTCTACTAAATTTTGTAAAATAAAAGGTGGAACTTGAGCCCCTTTCAGAGAATCTTCTACTTGTATATCCACTTCATAACGATCAGGAAAACGTGCAAATTCTAAAGCCATGTAATTATTCAACTGTGCCAGTTCACGCTCTAGGGTAATTTTGGGTTGGCGTGATCCTTGCAGATTGGCTCTTAAAAAATAACTGAGTTCTAAAACGAGTTTTCGAGCTTTTTCGCTATCAATCCGAATGAGCGAAGAAATGGTATTCATAGCATTAAAGAGGAAATGCGGACTTACTTGTGCTTGCAAAGAATCAATTTCTGCTTCTTTAAGAAGCTTACTTTCATTTTCACGTTCCCCTAACTCAATTTGATTGGAGAAAATCGTCGCAAGTCCTTCAGCCAGACGTCTTTCCACAGGCGTTAGATCATTCGCATCAGTAAAATAAAGTTTTAAAGTTCCAACGGTTTGATTTTTTGACTTCAAAGGAAGTACCAAAGCCGCTTGAAGCGGACAATCAGGGTCGCCGCAATTAATCTCTTTACGTGTGTAAACTTCCTTCATCATTCCTTTTTCTAATACTTCTTTCGATAGGCCTGTCAGTATTTGACTGGCCGGTTTATGATGGTCGCTTCCTACTCCAACATGGGCAAGGATTTCTGTTTGATTGGTTAAACTAACGGCAGAAATATCAAGAAATTTTTTTATAATGGTTGCGACTTCATGCGCCGATTTTTCATTTAAGCCCATTCGAAAATAGGGTAAGGTTTTATTCGTTAGTTCTAAAACATCTTGTGTTTGAATAGCCTTGGTCATTTCTTCTTGTTTGAGTGTTGTTTCAATAATAGAAAGAAAGATAGCAGTCCCAATACTATTAGCGCCCATCATGGGGATTGCAATAAACTCAACCAATTGCCAAGCAGAAGCGAGGTTGCTACTTAAAAGCAGAATACAAATCATCTGGGTCGCTTCCATCAACATACCAAATACAAGTCCAGATTGAACGCTCGGAAAGGTGTTTTTTCGAACGGAACGGTACCCATAAAGACCTGAAAAAAGTCCAATCAAAATGGAAGATACGACATAAATATGAACTTCAGCCCCACCTTGGAAAAAACGCATTATGGCAGACAAAATCCCCACACTTAATCCCACGAAAGGACCACCGATTAAGCCTGAAACCCCTATTGTCAACACCCTTGTATTAGCAAGTGCAGATTCATTAGATAACTGGGTCGTCAGTTGCTCAACAATCACTTGACTGTTTGTAATTTCGATGCCCGTAAAATTAGAAATAACCACAAACAAGCCAAAAATAAAAATAAAGAAAAGTTGAGTTTTGATAGAACGGCGCTGGTTTAACATCCGACGGAAAGTAGGAATATTTAATAAGAGGTAAGCAAGTAGAATAATTAATCCAGATCGTAGTAACATCAATATTAGTAAAGAAAACATAAGATTCCTCTCTTTCTTTTATTGGCCATCACTGTTCTCTTTATTGGGCAATTGTATCGTAAAGACCGTTCCTTTTCCTATTTTGCTGGTAACGGTAATTTCCCCGCCATGGTTGGCCACAAGAGATTTAACAATCGCAAGTCCAATTCCTGTCTCACTATAGGCATCACTCCTACGCGAAGGATCTGTTTTATAGAATCGTTCCCAAATAGCTGGTATTTCTTCTTCTTTCATCCCTATGCCGGTGTCACTCACTTTAATAACGGTAAAACCATCACTTGCATGAGCAGTTAGACTAATACGGCCATTCTCAGTAAATTGAATTGCATTGTTGGTTAAATTGACAAGCATTTGAATCAGTCGGTCATAGTCCGCATAAATCGTTAGATGAGGCGAAGAGACACTGACACCAATGGTATTGCCTTTGCTACTCGCTTTGGTTTGAAGCTGTTCTTTAACCGTTTGTAAAATTTCCTGTGCATTTAAAATTTGCTTGGTTAAGACGATTTGTTCCGAGCGCATTTTCTCATAATCTAAATTCTCATTCACCATGCGAATCATCCGTCTAGTTTCCTTGTGCATCATTTCAATACTGCGCGCTCTTCTTTTTTCAGGAATCATATCATGTTCGAGACCTTCTAGTATTCCGTTAATGGTTGTGAGTGGTGTTCGCATTTCGTGAGCCACATCCATCATAAATTGACGGCGTAAATTTTCCTGACGCATAATCTCAGCATTTGATTCTTTTAAAGAGGTAACCATTTTATTAAAATCACGCGACAATTCATCAAACTCATCACGGCCATAGTCTTCTAAATATATTTCGAAATCACCTTGAGTGATGGCATTCGTTGCTTTACGCATCCTAACAATTCTTTGAGAAAGGTAGTTAGCAAAGCCAATGCTGAATAAAATTGCCATTCCCCCTGATATTAAAGTTGCCCATAACATACCCGTTTGCATATGGGAGATATCCTTTTTAATACCGCTAATCGGGGCGGCAACTGCTACCGTTCCTTCAAAATCGCCATTTTGGTAGTTAAATAAAGGAACATAGACGGTTACAATAGCGATTTCTTCATTCATAAATCCGCGATCACGCTGCCTTAAAGCAATACGATTCCCTTGTACGAGTCGGTTCCAATCCCTGTCACTCAATCCACTTGAATAGGTTTGGTTACTAATGGGATAAACCAAACGATCATTTTTATTATACATAGCTACAATGACATCTTGTTTAGAAATCATTGCTGTTCCTGTCGAAATATCCGCAAGAGTCATGTTCTCTTCAATAATCGCTTCCGCATAACCGAATAATTGCCTTTCTTTCTCATCATAAATGTTGGTTACAAAAAAACGGATGAAAATAATACCCGTCGTTAAAACAGTTACAACAAAAACAATTAAAAAAGCGAGCATTTGCTTATAAACATATTTCACACGAAGCTCTCCTTTTATTCAATCCCGGTGTCATCAAACTTGTACCCTACACCCCAGACCGTATGAATCACTTGGGGACCAACCACTTCTATTTTTTGCCGAAGTTTTTTTATATGGGCATCAATCGTTCGTTCGTCTCCAAAGAAAGGTTCTTCCCAAATCCGATTTAAAAGATGTTCCCTGGAAAACACTTGCTTGGGGTGCGCAGCTAGTAGTGCTAGTATTTCAAATTCCTTTGGCGTTAACCCATCAATTTTTTTATCTTGATAGTATACATCACGTGTCACTGTAGACATTTGAATCACACGGGTTTGGATATCGAAGGGATTTTCTTCTTTTACTAGTGTCTGACTTCCTAATTGAGATCTTCTGTAAAGAGCCTTCATACGTGCCATAAGGGTAAGTGGACTAAAAGGCTTCGTGACGTACTCATCAGCACCAATTTCTAAGCCAATAACCTGATCACTTTCAGAATCCCTAGCAGTAAGCATAATAATCGGAACTTGGAGTGAAACCTTACGAATTTCTCGGCAGACTTGCATGCCATCCATACCTGGTAGATTCAAGTCTAAAATCACCATATCCCACTTTTCTTGATCGTTCAAAAAAATTGTTAACCCTTTTTCGCCATTACCACTAAAGGTAGCTTGCCATTCTTCTTTTTCAAAAAACATGGCCATCATCTCACAGACTGCTTCATTATCTTCAATCATTAAAATATTCAATGGTACCACCTGATTTCTTATGTTTATGTCATAATAACAAACTTTCGTGAATTATTTATGAAATTTGCAAGTAAAAAAGTTATTTTAACTTTTTTACGTATATATAGATAGAAAGGAGTGAAAATATGAATCACGTCTCATTAATTGGTCGTTTAGTACGTCCAGTCGAGTTACAAGAAGTTGGTCATGGCAGTGTGGTTTGCAATAATACATTGGCAGTAAGAAATGCAAAAAAGAATGAAAATGGTCAAGCACTTGCAGATTTCATCCCCTTAGTTTTTTGGGATAAAACCGCACTTTTATTACGAGACTATTGTGCAAAGGGCAATCAAATAGGGGTTACTGGCCGGATGGTTTCCCGTTCCTATGTCAATAAAAATGAACAAACTGTTTATATTGTTGAACTGCTCGTTGAAGATCTTTATTTTATGGAAGCAAAGAAAATAAGTAATCAGGCCACCAATACGAATCCTGAACCAATCGAGATACCCTTTTAAAACCTATCTATCTAGACAAAACAAGGCTGAGACGGAAAAGTCCCAACCTTGTTTTATTTTTTAATGCATTATTTGCTTATTTTGTAATTTTTCAGCAAATTCATTTATTTTACGAATGCGGTGGTTAATTCCTGACTTAGAAATGACACCACTTGGGACTAACTCTCCGAGTTCTTTTAAACTAATATCAGGGTTTTCTAGTCGCAAAAGAGCAATTTCTCGTAATTTTTCTGGTAATTTATCTAACCCAACTGTCTCTTCGATAAATTCTATGTTTTGGATTTGCCGTGTAGCTGCATCAATGGTTTTATTCATATTTGCATTTTCACAGTTAACAAGACGATTGACTGAATTCCGCATGTCCCGAATAATTCGGACATCTTCGAACTTCATCACAGCATTATGTGCGCCGATGAGTGCTAAAAAGTCAGCAATTTTTTCTGCTTCTTTTAAATAGGTAATATACCCGTTTCGACGATCAATTGTTCGAGCGTTTAAGTTAAAATGGTTCATCATCGTCGCGATATCTTGATTGTGATCTTCATAGTTGGAATAAATCTCTAAATGATAGCGACTCGTTTCCGGACTATTGACAGAACCTCCGGCTAAAAATGCCCCTCTTAAATAGGAACGTTCCTTTTGGTCGCTCGTCATAATTGCTTCGGATATTTTTGTTTTAAAGGAAAGCCCATCAAAAATATCTAAATCCTTCAATAAATCTTGAACGCCTCGCTTTAAGCGGACAATATAAATATTGTTTTTCTTTAATTTCATTTTACGACGAACAATTAGTTCGCCTTCCACATCATAGTGGTCTTTTAATAGCGAATACATCCGTCTGGCAATTGCAGCATTCTCAGATTGAATGTTTAAAATCAATTTTTGGTCATAGATACTGACCGATCCATTCATCCGAATAAGTGCTGTTAATTCGGCCTTAGCATGTTCACGATGTACTTCCAGTTGTGTCAATTCTTTTTTGACATCAGAGGCGTAGGACATGTGATTCCTCCTTCCTCTCTTTATGGCTTGTATTTATATGAAATTGGCATATTGGTTATCAAGTTCATTACTTCTGTGGCTACCTTTGAACCATCATGATAAACACCGCCATTTTTCATATCCAGATAGTCCGCTGAAATGACGCGGCATCCTTCTTCCCGTAGAGCTTGAAAATCATGTGTTACTTGTAACAAATACTCTTCATCTGCTTGTTGGTTTAAAACGGCATCAGGCACTCGCTCTGTATTAACGAGTACGGTATTAATGAATTTCTGTTGCATATGTTTATGAAGAACCCGTACATGATCTGCATCTGAGAAGTTTTCTGTTTCACCTAATTGCGTCATAATGTTACAAATATAAACGACTTCTGCCTTCGCACGAAGAACCGCTTGTCCCAAATCGGAAATCATTAGATTAGGTAGGATGCTGGTGTATAAGCTACCCGGCCCTATCAGAATAATGTCGGCTTCTTCGATACTATTAATAACTTCACGCGCCGCATGAGCTTCTTTTTCCTCATCTAACGGTTTAACGTAAACACGATCAATAGTTTTACGGCTTTTGGCAATCTTAGATTCTCCTCTTACCACTGTCCCATCGACGAATTCTGCGATCAAAGTAAGTGGTTCTTCTGCCGCTGCATAAATTTTTCCATTGACAGCCATCATGGTAGACAGAAGTTTGACAGCTTCAAAGACACTCCCTCTCATATCAGCTATAGCGGTAATAACTAAATTACCAATTGCATGTCCCGAGAAAAAGTCATCCTTGGAGTCAAATCGGTATTGGAAAATGTCTTTGTAAATCGTTGGTAAATCCGACAGTGCGATTAAACAGTTACGAATATCTCCTGGTGGGATAATATTGACGTGATTACGAATAATACCAGAGCTGCCGCCATCATCTGCGACTGTTACAATTGCTGTTAAATCCACATCATGTTTTTTTAATTGGGTTAATAAGACCGGTAGTCCAGTTCCACCGCCAATAACAACCATTTTAATTTTTTGTTTCTTATTTTTTAAGACCTGATTCATGAGCGGTGTGTTGCCTGCTTCCGTTTATCTTTATCACGATGGGAGATATTCACTGGATACCCATCGTTTTTTAAATGACTGGCAATACGTTCAGAGAGGGCAACGGAACGATGTTGTCCTCCGGTACAGCCAATAGCAATTGTTAAACTGGTTTTTCCTTCACGTTTATAACCAGGTGTCACGTAGTCTAATAAATCAATAAATTTTCGGTAAAAGGTTTCTGTTTCGGGTTGTTGCATTACGTAATCATAAACTGGTTTATCAAGTCCAGTTAAAGGACGCAAATTTTCAATGTAATGCGGGTTTGGTAAGAAACGGACATCCATCATAATATCGGCATCAATCGGAGCCGCATACTTAAACCCGAAAGAAACCACTTCTATATGGAATAAGTGTTCATCGTCCGTTTGGAATTTTTCAAGAATCATTTCACGTAGTTCGCGTGGCGTGGTTTTACTTGTATTAACAATCCACTGCGCACGGCTACGGATATCAGCTAAAAGCTCACGTTCTTCTTTAATTCCCGACATTACGCGTCCGGAAGATTGTGCTAACGGATGACTACGGCGTGTTTCCTTATAACGTGATACTAAAACATCATCATCGGCATCCAAAAATACGGTTTTGGTAGTAACAAAAGATGTATTATCTAAACTCCCAATTGCGGACATAATTTCATCAAAAAAGACGCGGGAACGCAAGTCAATTACCAGACATACTTTGGTAATTTTTCCTGATTCTTTTACTAGCTCCCAAAACTTAGGGAGTAAACTCGGCGGCATATTATCCACGCAAAAATACCCTAAGTCTTCAAATGTTTGTAAGACAACCGTTTTTCCAGCACCACTCATACCAGTAATAATTACTAATTCTAATGTATCGGTCATTGTTGCGTATCCCCCTTATAAATCTCCTGTTATTATAACATACCGGGTGTATCATTGAAATCAATTCTTACTTAGATAGATTAAAAAACAAGCGCATATTAGCATCTATGCGCTTGTTTCTATATTTATCTGGTTATTCAGCTGTCAACGCTTCAATACTTGCTTCTAATTTTTCTACCTTAGTGTCAACCGCTTCGTTGCTATCTGCTTTTGCACCAATATAAAACTTAATTTTTGGTTCGGTTCCACTTGGTCTGATAGCAATCCAACTCTCATCTTCTAAGGTATACTTCAGTACGTTTGAACTTGGCATATCGATTGCTTTAGTCTTCCCGTCAGCAAAGGTCGTCGTAGAGGTTTGGAAGTCCTCAGTCTTTGTAACAGCAAGATCACCAATCTCAGTGAGTGCCTCTTCTCTAAATTGCGCCATTAGCGCTGCAATTTTTTCTGCACCACTTAAACCACTCATCGTAACGGAAATGGTTTTTTCTTTATAATAGCCATGCTTCTTAAATAAATCTTGTAAGCCATCGTATAAGGTTTGGCCTTTTTTCTTATAATAAGCTGCTACTTCTGCTAATAAAACGAGGGCTTGAATCGCATCTTTATCTCGAACAAACGGTTTGACAAGATAGCCATAGCTTTCCTCGAAGCCAAATTGGAAGGTGTGACTCTTATCTTCTTCGTATTGTTGAATCTTTTCAGCAATAAACTTAAATCCAGTCAAAACATCCACCATTTCGACACCATAAGATTCCGCAATAACAGTTGGAAATTCACTTGATACAATGGATTTTAAAATAACTGCATTTTCTGGTAATTGGTTGGTTTCTTTTTTAGCTAATAGCAAGTAGTCTACCATCAAGGAAGCAATTTGATTACCGGTTAATACTTGATAAGAGCCATCACTCTTGCGTACGGAAGCACCTAATCGGTCAGCATCTGGGTCGGTTGCAACCAGAATATCTGCACCAATTTCACGGCCTAGTTTTTCAGCATATTCAAAAGCACCCGGATCTTCTGGGTTAGGTGATTTAACGGTTGTAAAGTTTGAGTCTGCTTCTGCTTGTTCCGGTACAAGGTTGAAATTCTCAAACCCAGCATTTCGTAAGGCACGTTCACCCAGCATTTTCCCCGTTCCGTGGAGAGGTGTAAAAACAAGGGACATTTCTTGGCTCATTTCGGAAACAAGTTCAGGATTAACGGTTACGGTCTTGACTAAATCAAGGTAAGCCTGATCGACTTCTTCTCCAATGATATGTAAGAGTCCCTTTTCATTCAAAGTTTCCTCATCCATAATTGCAATGTCCAAAGGCGATTCAATTGCGCGAATGTAGTCGGTCAATGCTTCTGCATCGTTTGGTGGCATTTGTCCACCATCTTCACCATATACCTTGTAGCCATTATAATCAGCTGGATTGTGGCTAGCTGTAATCATAATACCCGTTAGAGCATTGAGGTGACGCACTGCAAAAGATAGTTCTGGTGTCGGACGGAGTGATTCAAAAACATAAGCTGGAATTCCGTGAGCACCTAATGTTTTGGCAGCTTCCATTGCAAACTCTGGTGACATTCTTCTAGAATCATAAGCAATCGCAACACCACGCTTTTTCTCTTCTTCACCTTTGGACTCCATGAGACGTGCTAATCCTTCTGTTGCTTGTCGAACCGTATAAATATTCATACGATTGATACCAGGACCTAAAATGCCTCGCATTCCTGCTGTTCCAAATTCTAATGCAGAGTAAAATGCATCTTTAATTTGGTCATCTTTACCTTCCAACTGATTTAACTCACTTTTTAAGTGTGGATCTAAATTTGTATGTGACTGCCATTTTCCGTATGTCTGTCTGTAACTCATCCGATTACCCCCATCTTTTTACTTTGTCTTTGTTATAATTTCATTATAACATTATTATAGAGTGTTTTACCTCTATTTCACTTTTGATAACTATTATAATAAGATTAAACTTTTAATCGTAAACTCATCAACCTATTGACACTTTTTGTCTACAATGGTATTCTTAAAATTATTATTTAATGTATGGGTTAATAGGAGGAATTTAAGATGAAATTAAAAAAAATGTTGGGGTTAACAACGTTGGCCTTAAGTGCTAGTTTGTTAGTTGCATGTGGCTCTGAAGCGACAGATACAACTGAATCGGGAGCCGACAGTACCGCTTCTGAAAAATATATTATCGGTACCGACACAACCTTTGCACCTTTTGAGTTTGAAAATGACGAAGGCGACTTTGTAGGGATTGATATTGATCTCCTAGCAGCTATTGCAGAGGATCAAGGTTTTGAATATGAGTTACGTACATTAGGCTTTAATGCTGCTGTAACAGCCCTAGAAGCAGGTCAAGTAGACGGTGTTATCGCGGGCATGTCTATCACTGAAGAACGTGAACAAAAGTATGATTTTTCAAATCCTTATTACTCAACTAAAACGGGTGTTGCTGTTGATCCTAAAAAAGGAATTAGCGATTTGTCTGAATTAAAAGGACAACAAATTGCCGTTAAAACAGGTACTACTGGAGCAGAGTATGCTGAAAGTATTAAAGATGAGTACGGATTTGATGTCAAATATGTTGAAGACTCAGCTACGATGTATCAAGATGTTTTAACAGGTAACTCAGCTGCTGCATTTGAAGACTACGCGGTTATCCAATATGAAATAACTCGTGGAATGGGACTAGAAGTAATTTCTCAATCTGAAGAAGGCGGTCAATATGGATTTGCAACCTTAAAAGGTAAACAAGCCGATCTCGTTGAGAAATTTAACGCCGGACTTGAAAATTTAAAAGAGAGCGGCAAATATGACGAAATTATTTCTACCTATCTAGGTGAATAAAAAAATACAGAGCCAATAGGATAAATTCCTGTTGGCTCTGTATTTTTATGCTTTAACTTTACTTTTAGAAACCTTAGCTTCTACCTTATCTGCAATTAAGGTTAATATCGAAATAACAATCAAGTAATAAATCGCAACGATTCCCCACATTCGAATTGTTTCCATGTTATTAGCCGTAATAATTTTCCCATTCATTGTCAACTCTCGAACCCCGATGACCGATAAGAGAGAGGTATCTTTCAAGGTAATAATAAATTGGTTAATAAGAGACGGTAACATGGTCCGTAATGCTTGCGGTAAAACAACCTTCATCATGGCTTTGTTATAGGGCAACCCTAAACTACGCGCTGCTTCCATTTGACCAGGATCAATGGACTCAATCCCTCCGCGAACAATTTCAGCAATATAAGCGCCAGCATTTAAGCTCATTGTAATAATTCCCGCTTGCCATTCTGTTAAACTAATACCGGTCGCCATTGGGAGACCAAAATAAATAAAATAAATTTGCACAAGTAGTGGGGTTCCTCTGATAATCCAAATATATAAATTTGATATGGATTGTAAAATTTTATTATGAGAAACTTTCATTAATCCAAAGACAATCCCTATAATGAGACCAAATAATAAAGAGAAGAGTGTAATCTGAACCGTTTTTCCCATGGCTTCCATAAATGAAGGAAAATGTTCGATGAATAACTCAAAAAATAACATATGTATCACCCTAACTTTTTATATTTAAGAAAAATAAAAAAGCATTCAATCATGCCTTTTAGACTTTATGAGGAAATCCTCATTTTAGATAGCCATATAATAATATCACACCCATATATTATCGTCAATATCCTAAAAATTAGGAAAGCCTATTCATTTCATAAGTACCAATGTTTATTTTTTTATAAGATGAATTGTAATATTAAGTGCAACACCTAGGTAAAATAAAAGAAACCCATGACGACCTCGTGTAGAATGGAGTTACCACACAACATTCGACTGGAGGACTCGCCATGAGCTACACTCATTTTACCATAGCCGAACGCTCAAAAATAGAAACGCTTCGTGATCTAGGTTTTTCGATCCGCCGGATCGCTCGAATCCTTGGTCGTGCCCCTTCTTCTGTTTCACGGGAACTGAACAGGAACCCATATTATCAGTGTGATCAGGCACAGGAACGCTATAAACAAAAGAAAGCGAACTGTGGAGCAAAATCAAAGTTGACTTCTGAAATCAAAGAAAAGGTTCAGGAAAAACTAACTCTTACCTGGTCTCCAGAACAAATTGTAGGCCGGCTATTTCAAGGGAAAATTTCTTTCAAAACAATCTATCGCTGGCTCTATTACGGTCTCTTACAAGTTCCATTGTCCGTTCTGAGACAAAAAGGCAAACGACAGAAACCAAAAGAAACCAGAGGAAGATTCAATATCGGAACCTCTATTTCAAAACGACCAAAAGACGTCAAGAAGCGAACGACCTTCGGTCACTGGGAGCTGGACACCGTCGTATCAGGACGCGGACAGGCAAAAGGTTGCGTTGCTACTTTCCTAGAGAGGAAAAGCCGCTGGTACCTCGCCATCAAAATACCCAACCGTTCCGCTTCCTCAATGGAAGGGGCTATACGAAAACTGACTACGCTTTTTCCTGAAACTGCCTTCCAAAGTTTTACGACAGACAGAGGAAAGGAATTCAGCTGTTATCCTGTCATTGAAGAAGACTTAAGCATCCCTGTTTATTTCGCAGATCCTTATTCTTCTTGGCAACGAGGAAGCAATGAAAACAGTAATGGACTCCTGAGGGAGTTCTTTCCGAAGAGAACCAACTTTGATCATGTGGAACAGGAAGAACTTCAAAAAGCTTTGTACCTGATTAATAATAGACCAAGAAAATGTCTTGGCTACCGAACGCCTCACGAGGTCTTTATGGAAGAGGTGTTGCACTTAATTTGACAAACTATCATAAAAATAAAATGCTCTCATTCATTAAAATAAAATGAGAACATCTTTATTAAGCTTGGTTTTTTTCATTCCAAGTTTCAACATAATGAAACGCGCGGTTTCCAGCTTCAGCGCCGTCACCGACTGCAGTCGTTACTTGACGCAATGTTTTTTTGCGCACATCCCCAACAGCAAAAACACCAGGCAAGCTTGTTTCCATCAAATCGTTGGTCACAATCCAACCTTCTTCATCAGTTATGTTTAAGTCTAAGAAAGCATCTGTTTGTGGCAAGATTCCTACATAGACAAACACGCCATCTACTGGATGTGTCGTTACTTCATTTGTTTTAAGGTTTTTTATTGAAACACCAGTTACTTTTTTATCGTCCCCGACGATTCCTTCAACAACAGTATCCCAAATAAAGTCAACTTTTTCATTTTTAAATGCTCGTTCTTGTAAAATCTTTTGCGCACGTAGTTCATCACGGCGATGGACGATATCAACATCAGCAAATTGGGTTAGATACGTTCCCTCTTCAACTGCTGAGTCCCCCCCACCGATAACCGCCAGTTCTTTATCACGGAAAAAGGCACCATCACATACGGCACAATAAGAGACGCCCCGCCCGGCGTACTCTTCTTCGCCTGGAACATTTAATTTACGGTATTTTGATCCTGTGGCAATAATTACTGATTTTGTTTTATATGTTTTCTTGCCTGCTTCTACTTGATAGTAAGCACCATCTTGTTTAATGCCACTAACATCACCATAGACATGTTCGGCTCCAAATCGCAATGCGCTTTTGTACATATTATCAGCTAGTTCTGGTCCTAAAATAGACTCAAATCCTGGATAGTTTTCAACTTCAGCAGTATTGATTAACTCGCCACCTGGCATTCCACGTTCCAGAATAAGCGTTTTTAGGTTAGAACGAGAGGCATACAAAGCGGCAGTCATTCCGCCTGGGCCCGCTCCAATTATAACGACATCATATATTTTTTCTGTTAATTCCATAAGTTTCTCCCCTCGGTCTTTTATTTACTTATATATAGTAAGCTTAAAACCAATAAAAATCTACTTTTTTGCTTGCTCTAATTCTTGACCTAGTTCAATCAGGTATTTTTTTAGTTTTTCTTTCATTTCAGGGTGTTCCAGTCCGTAGCTGACACTGGTTGTTAAGAAGCCAAATTTATCTCCAACATCAAAACGTTTCCCGGTGAAATTCTTCGCAAACACACGTTGTGTTTTATTAAGGGTATCAATAGCATCCGTTAACTGAATTTCTCCTCCAGCACCGGCTTCTTGATTTTCTAATATTGCGAATATTTCAGGAGTCAACAAATAGCGGCCAATAATGGCATAGTTACTTGGTGCATCTTCTGGATTGGGTTTTTCAACAAACCGTCGCACATTTAAGAGATTCTCTTCTAGTTGGTTATCAGGGTCAATGATTCCGTATTTGGATGTTTCTTCATGTGGCACTTCCATGACGGCAATCGTTGAAGCAGACGTTCGCTCATAGCCTTCTATTAATTGACGAGAAAGTGGGGTTTCATCAACCATTAAGTCGTCACCTAGCATGACTACAAACGGTTCATCTCCTACAAAGGCTTTTCCTTGTAAAACAGCATGTCCTAACCCTAATGGATAGGATTGACGCACAAAATGAATTTTAATTCCAGTTGTTTCTTCTACTAACTTCAGTAAATCTGCTTCACCTTTATCACGCAAGTTCGCTTCTAACTCAATATTAGAATCAAAATGGTCTTCAATCGGGCGTTTGCTTTTCCCAGTCACAATTAAAATATCTTCAATTCCCGAGGCAACTGCTTCTTCAACAATAAATTGAATCGTTGGCTTATCGACAATGGGTAGCATTTCTTTAGCCATTGCTTTTGTAGCTGGTAAGAAGCGTGTTCCAAAACCTGCAGCAGGAATAATAGCTTTTCTAACTTTTTTCATTCACTTATTCCTCCTCACCCATATTTTCTGATGATGCTTCTGCCTTTCGATCACGTAGCATGAGGTCTTCAATAACTTGATCAACTTGTGCATCTTCATAGAGGACTTGGTAAATCGCTTTTGTGATTGGCATTTCGATGTTTTTTTCTTGTGCGAGTTCATAAGCTGCTTTAGTGGTTTGAACGCCTTCAACAACCATGCCCATATCTGCTAAAACTTTATCTAAGGGAACACCTTTTCCAATTAGATTTCCAGTTCGCCAGTTACGTGAATGAACACTTGTCGCCGTTACTACTAAATCACCTACACCGCTTAAACCAATGAAAGTAATCGGGTCGGCTCCAAAAGCAATACCTAGCCGGCTAATTTCAGCCAGACCACGTGTGATTAAGGCTGCTTTTGCATTATCACCATAGCCCAAGCCAACGAGTGCACCAGCTCCCACGGCAATAATATTTTTTAAAGCAGCACCAAATTCAACACCGATGACATCTTGGTTTGTATACACACGGAAGTAGTGATTCATAAACAATTTTTGGACAAATTGCGCAGCGAATGGATAAAGTGAAGCTGCTGTAATAGTCGTGATATCACGTTTGGCAACTTCTTCTGCGTGGCTCGGGCCAGATAGGACTACGATGCCACTATGTTTTTCTTTAGATATTTCTTCTTCTAAAATAACCGATATTCGTTTATGACTCTCTTGTTCTAATCCTTTACTTGCATGAATAGTAACGGGTTTTTGTTTCTCATCAAGGAGATCATTGACTTGCTTGGCTACGGGTCGAATCGCTTTCGTTGGCACGACGAATAATATAGCGTCTGCTTGATTAAGCGCTTGTTCCATATCTGTATAGGCCACAATACTAGGTGATAACTTTACATCAGGTAAGTAGTGCTTGTTCGTGTGCGTATGGTTAATCTCATCAATTTGTTCGTGGTTGTTTCCCCATACTCTTACCTCGTGACCATTCTCATCTAATACAGTTGCCAGAGCAGTTCCCCAAGACCCTGCTCCTAGTACGGCTATCTTTTTTTTCATTTTTGTTTGATCTCCTTATTCTTATTCATCCCAATATTAATTTCTGTATAGTAAGGAGCTTTGGGATAATAGTTATAACGACGATATACCCATACAGCAATTGCTCCAAGTACCAAAAGAACAGAAAGCATCTGTGAGACACGAATATTAGCAAATAAATATAAGCTGTCTGTCCGCATCCCTTCAATAAAGAATCGGCCAAAAGCGTACCAAATTACATAACTTAAAAAGACTTCTCCTTCGCGGAGTAATTGCGGCTTACGACGTAAATAGAGTAAGAGGCCAACGCCTATTAGCGACCATAAAGATTCGTATAAGAAAGTCGGATGATAGAAAGTTCCTTTAATATTCATTTGGTTAATAATAAATTCAGGTAGGAAAAGTCCTTCAAGAAATTGCCGACTGACTTCTCTCCCGTGAGCCTCTTGGTTCACAAAATTCCCCCAGCGTCCAATTGATTGGGCGATTAAAACAGCGGGAGCCAGAACGTCTAACGTTAACATGAAAGGAACTTTTTTCTTCTTCGTAAAAACGGCAATCACAATCGCTCCGGTAATGAGAGCACCATAAATAGCAATACCGCCATTCCATATTTGTAAAATTTGATCGGGGTTTGCCAAGTAATAATCCAGTTTAAAAATAACATAGTATAGCCGTGCTCCTAATATAGCCAATGGCACCATGATAAAGGCCAGGTCAAGAATAAAATCTTGCGGCATCCCTTTCTTGTCACCTTCATTTGTAGCCATATACATGGCGATAATCATACCGATACCGATAATAATCCCATACCAAGCAATTTCAATCCTGCCTATCGAAATAGCAACGGGATCAATTGCAGCAAAAAATTCTGTCATTATATTTCCACCTTTTTTTAGAGTTCTTTTCGTGTATTCTCTTTGATTAAGTTCTCTAAGTTTCGCTCAAATGTTTCTGAAGCATTATACCCCATTGATTTTGCACGATAGTTCATCGCAGCCATCTCCACAATAATTGCTAAATTGCGTCCTGTTTTAACAGGCACAGTAATTTTAGGAACAGGAACATTCAGAATGGTTTCAAGTGTTTCGTCACTACCTAGACGTTCATATTTTTTCTCTTTTGCCCATAGCTCAAGATTTACAATCAGATTAACTGCGTTTGATTGCTTAACCGCTCCAGCTCCAAATAGCGTCATGACATCCATAATCCCAATTCCACGAATTTCAATTAAATGACGGAGAATAGCGGGCGCCTCGCCCATTAAGGTGTCTTCATCATGTTGGTAGAGATCAATACGGTCATCCGCTACCAATCGGTGCCCCTTTTGAATAAGTTCTAGTGCAGTTTCAGATTTCCCCACACCAGAATCGCCTACAATCATGACGCCAATCCCATGTACATCTACTAATACGCCATGCATAGAAATCCGCTCTGCTAATCTACTTTCTAATAAGTTGGTTACATTACTAGAAACACGTGTGGTCTTCGATTGTGCTTGGAGAAGTGGAATTCCTGCTTCTTGACAAGCTTTTACCAGTTCAATAGGTGGCTCTATCCGCCTAGCAACTATAAAACACGGCGTCTCTGTCTGGCAAAGACGACGCATAATAATTAACCGTTCTTCTGTTGACATACGCGCTAAAAAGGATACTTCTGTCTGCCCCATTAGTTGAATACGCCAAGATGGATAAAAATTAAAGTAGCCCGTTAATTCAACACCTGGGCGATGAATTTCTGTCGAGGTAATTTCTTTATTTAAAAATTCTTCTCCACTGAATACCTTTAATGCTGAAGCTTCAGTTAATTCCTTAACTGTTACACTATTAGCCATTGTTTTCCCTCACTCTTTTATCAATTTTGTTTATTTCATTAGGGTTATAACTGTTATTCATCTTATCAATCATAACATTTAATAACATCCTTATAAAGCTGAAATAAAAAAAGGTGCTAGGACTTTTTGGTCCCAACACCTTTCTTTAAATACGATCCTTAATTTCCTTCAACAAGCCCTTGTACCAATGATAAAAGCAAGGATACGAGTAGTGTAATACCAAAGGATGAAAATTGAAACCCTGGTCCTACTAATGCTGATGTTAAACTCAACATTAAGGCGTTAATCACAAAACTAAACAATCCTAAAGTTAGAAATGTGATTGGAAATGATAAAATGTGTAAAATCGGCTTTACAAAAATATTTACGAAAGCAAAAACTAAACTTGCTCCTAGAGCAGTCCAACCACTTGCTACGGTAAAGCCTGGTAAAAAATACGCTAACGCGAGAAAAACGAGCGTATTAATCCCAATTTTTTGCCAGAATCCCACTAAAAGTCACTCCAATCATCGTTATCACTTTCTTTTTCGACTGGTTTTGCTTCTTTGCGTGGACGACTTTGGTAATCTCTACCACGTCTATCATACGGTCCATTCCCATTGCGTTTAGGTTCAGGCATAATCATCGCTAAGATGATGTATAAAAATACGGGTGAACCGACACCTAAGAAAACAAATACTAAAAACACAATTCTAACAAGGGTAGAGTCAATACCTAAATACTCTGCAATACCACCAAGCACACCACTTAACTGTCTGTCTGTTGCTGATTTTGTAAGTTTTTTCATAATCGATTCCTCTCTTCCTTAGATATCAGTATCTTTTAATAAGATACTGCCATTTGTTGTTTTTAATTCTACCATAACCGGCTCGTTATCGACTAGTCTTCTGAACTGTAATACTTTACTTGTTTTTTCAGTTGTTTCTTTTAAGACTTCCACTTCTTGCATGCGATTCTTAATAGATCCAAATGAGCTATGTGCCTCTAATTCAACACTCTTATCGGCAGGTAGGGCCAGTTTAATGGCACCATTTACCGAAGACGCTTCAATACGTTTAATTGTTCCAGTTTTATAAGTAAGACGAATCGGACCATTTACAAGTGACAAAGCGGAACTTGTAATTTGGCTTGAAATTGTCATTTCACCATTTACCAATTTCGCAATCAAATCTACTAATTGACTGTCAGTAATTGTAATTTGACCGTTAACTCCGTCTAATTCTAACATGGTCGCTTTAACATTATTAAAAGTCATATTTCCATTTGTTGATTTTAAATAAATATCTTTCCCTTTAAAATCTGTCACACTAACATTTCCATTTAAGAGTTTAAGCGCCATATAATCATATTCCCGCTCTGGTAACCAAACGATTATATCACAGCGCACGCGTTTATTAGGGACACGGAAAGTAAAGGTATCTGAATCAATCTGAATCGTACTACGCGCTTCAAAAGCTGCGAGTGGTGTTTCTTCTTCAAACTTGGCATAAATCTTAACATCAGCAGCTACCTTAATATCAGCGCGATCCCATTTCTTTAAGGTCACGTTTCCATTAGCGAGTTGGAAGTCAAGAATAGTTGCACTCGTATTTTCAAAATTAAGTTCATGTTGGAATTTACTTGTTACAATACCAGGAACATTAAAATTGAAATCAAATTCTTTCCATTCAATATTATCACTCACCGTATCAACGGTTTTGGATATGAAACGGCCGAACTGAGAACCGATTTTATTTAATTTTCCACCTAAGTCATTGGCTGTTACTTTCCATTCTTCTTTATTACCAAATTTTTCACCAAATGCTTTTACATTTTTTTCGATTTGCTCTTTCTTTAGTGTCCGCATTTGTTCATCCATAGCTCTTTTTTCTTCTCGTAAAGCTTTTTCTTGTGAACGAAGACCTACTAATTCTTCATCCAAACGGAGTGCTTCCATCTCCAGTTCGGGTGTGAGACTTTCTAGTTCTTCTTGGGTAGTAATTTCTTGACGACGTTCTGCTTTTTTTGTGATTTCTCTGCGTAGCGTTTGTAACACTTCCGTTTTTCCATCTACTTGAGAAGAAAAGTGTGAAATTTCACTTGCTAAAGACTCAAGAATTTTTTCGAAATTCGCTTTATCCTTTTTGTCGATCTCATCTTGATTTTCAGTTGTTTCCTGTTCTTTAGCAGATTGATTTTCCACGAAATCTGTTGCTGCATGCTTTTGTTCTGCTTCTTGACTTTGGTTTTTTGCAACATTTTCCAAAAGCTCAATTGCTTCCTCTGTCGAAATAACACCTTCTCTTACTAGCGCCAAAATACGTTCTCTTTCGTTCATGCTATTTCCCCCTATATTTTTCAACATACTGACTCTTTTATGTGCCAATGGGACATTAACTTTATCTTATGTCTCTATTATGCCAAGGATAGGGAGGAATGTCATAGGTCTTAGGGTTGATTTTATTTGAGGCGACCAATTTTGGCTTAATCACTCACTTTTTTTCAGTTCGGGCGCGGTCTCTAGTCAGTATTTTCTCTAAATATTGACCGGTGTAACTCGCTTCAACCTTAGCAACTTCTTCAGGGGTTCCAGTTGCGATAACCATTCCCCCACCCGTTCCTCCTTCAGGACCAATGTCGATAATATAATCAGCTGTCTTAATAACATCTAAATTATGCTCAATAACTAAGACAGTATTTCCAGCATCGACTAATCGTTGTAGAACTTCTAGTAATTTGGCAATGTCATGGGTGTGTAAACCAGTTGTCGGTTCGTCTAAAATATATAAGGTTTTACCGGTTGAAACACGTTGTAATTCACTCGCCAGCTTCATGCGTTGTGCTTCTCCACCGGATAAAGTAGTTGCCGGTTGGCCAAGTGTAATATAAGCTAATCCAACATCTGATATCGTTTGAAGTTTTCGTTTAATTTTTGGAACAGCATCGAAAAAGACGAGCGCTTCTGCAATTGTCATATTTAATACTTCGGCAATGTTCTTACCTTTATACTTTACTTCAAGCGTTTCTGAATTATAGCGCTGACCGTGGCAGACTTCACATGGGACATAGATATCAGGTAAAAAGTGCATTTCAATTTTTAAAATGCCGTCTCCCTTACATGACTCACAGCGTCCACCTTTTAAGTTAAAACTAAAACGTCCTTTCGCATAACCCCGAATTTTTGCTTCATTGGTACTGGCAAATAAGTCTCTAATATCATCAAAGACACTCGTGTAAGTGGCTGGATTACTACGTGGTGTTCGTCCAATAGGACTTTGATCGATACTAATGACTTTTTCCAAATCTTGGTAGCCAGAAATTTGTTTGAATCTACCCGGTTTATCTTTTGTTCGCGTTAATTCTCTGGATAAGGCTGGTTTTAAAATACGATTGACTAAGGAACTTTTTCCTGAACCTGAAACGCCGGTAACAGCAATAAAACGTCCAATTGGAAAAGAAACATCAATGTTTTTTAAGTTATTTTCTTCTGCACCTTCGATTAAAATGGCGCCACGATCTTCTGTACGTCTCGCTTCAGGAAGCTTAATATAAGTTTTTCCTGATAAATACTGGCCTGTAATGGATTTTTTATTTTTCATAACGTCTTTCGGTTTGCCCGCAGCGACAATCTGTCCGCCCTCTTCACCCGCACCCGGGCCAATATCAATTAGGTAATCTGCTTGAAGCATAGTTTCTTCGTCATGTTCGACGACAATTAAGGTATTGCCTAAATCACGCATTTTTTTCATGGAGTCAATTAATAAATTATTATCTCTTTGGTGAAGTCCGATAGAGGGTTCATCTAAAATATACAAAACTCCTGATAAGTTTGAACCAATTTGGGTTGCTAGGCGAATACGTTGCGCTTCTCCACCCGACAAGCTGCCTGCCACTCGATTCAAAGTTAAATATTTTAATCCAACATTATGTAAAAAAGAGAGTCGTGATTGGATTTCGCGTAAAATGGGTATGGCAATTTCTTGATCAGAACCAGCTAATGTTAAGTCTTCAAAAAAATGAATGGCGGAATCAATTGAATAATTAGTGACTTGAGCGATATTGAGCCCAGCTACTTTTACAGATAAGGCTTCTCGATTTAGACGGGCCCCGTGACATTGTTGACAAGGTAGCTCAGTTAAATACTCACGCATGGTTTTTCGTGTATATTCACTGTTGGAGTCATGGTAACGTCGATTAATATTAGGAACAACACCTTCGAATGGGATCATCACATCTCTTACCACACCAAAGTCATTCTTGTGGAAGAAATTAAACTTCTTGCCATTTGATCCATATAAAACTAAATCTTGATGCTCTTTTGGTAAATCATCAAAAGGAACATCCATTGCAATATCGAAGGCTTCACAGAACTGTCGTAACATTTCAGGATAGTAGTTGGAACTAATTGGATTCCAAGGTGCAACCGCCCCTTCAGATATAGTGAGACTGCGATCGGGAATAACCAGGTCAAGATCGACTTCCAGTTTATTTCCTAGGCCATCGCACTCTGGACAAGCGCCATAAGGAGCATTAAATGAAAACAAACGCGGTTCAACTTCACCAATACTAAAGCCACAGACTGGACACGCATAGTGTTCGCTAAAACGCATTTCTCCTCCATCAATGATATCAACGACAACGTACCCTTCGGCTAGCCTTAAAGCTGCTTCAACCGAGTCGTACAAGCGTGATCGAACACCAGATTTTACAATAATTCGATCCATAACAACAGATATAGTATGAGAAATATTTTTATTTAATTCGGGTACTTCAGAAATATCATAAATTTCACCATCCACCTGAACACGCACGTAACCTTGTTTCTTAATGGATTCAAAGGTCTTTTTGTGTTGACCTTTTTTACCGTTGATAACAGGCGCCATAATCTGTAATCGGGTTCCTTCAGGTAAGTCGAGAATACTATTAACAATTTGCTCAGGGGATTGACTACTGATTTCGGTGCCGTCATTCGGACAAATGGGCTGACCAATTCGAGCATACAACAATCTTAAAAAATCATTTATTTCTGTTACGGTCCCCACAGTTGAACGCGGATTATTATTTGTTGCTTTTTGGTCAATGGCAATTGCAGGACTCAATCCGTCAATACTATCAACATCTGCTTTTTCCATTTGGCCTAGAAACTGACGAGCATACGCGGATAAACTTTCAACATAACGTCTTTGACCTTCTGCATACAAGGTATCAAAGGCGAGGGAACTTTTCCCGGATCCCGATAAGCCCGTTACGACTACTAATTCATCACGTGGTATCTTAATATCAATGTTTTTTAAATTATGTGAGCGTGCGCCGCGCACGATTATTTGGTCTTTTGCCATGATTACCTTCCTTTTTGTAAAGAATACCTATCTTCCTTATTATATCACGATTACGCTTAAAAGAACACGTGTTCGCAATTAGTTTTGCGTATGTTGGGCATGTTCAAGAGCCAGATGCAATAAATCGTAAACATGTGCATCTGCTTGGCTATAAAGAATATTTTTACCTTCACGCCGGCTTTTTACTAATTTTGCCTCTTTTAACTTACGTAATTGATGAGAAACAGCAGATTGCTCCATTTTCAGTTCTTGAGCAATGGCATTGACAGGCCATTCTTTCGTTTCTAATAAGTAAAGAATACGAAAACGTGTTTGATCGCCTAATATTTTGAACATTTGAACCGTCTGGTTGCTTAGTTGGGTATCCAGTTGCTTGGTCATCAATTTCCTCCTTGTGCACCTAATTATTCTTATTTTACCAGAAGATAGGAAAAAAGACTGACAATTCAACTTAGACGAAATGTGTCCTAGCTAGTGCCGAGTCTTTTTTACTCTCTTTATTTAGTTTAGCTCTGCAAGTACGCCTGTTTTCAAGTAAACAATGCGTTCACAGATGTTGGTTACATAATCACCCATTCGTTCCAAGTTTCTTGAAACAGCAATGTAGTCGGTTCCTCCTTGAATAACATCCGGATCTTGTATCATTTCTTTTAGACAAAGTTCGTTTATTTTTGAAAATAAATCGTCAACCTCGTCATCTATCTTAGCAATCCGATAAGCTTCTTCTGCCTCCACTTTGACATAGGCATCCATCACTTCTTCTACCATTCGTTTCACTATATTTGCTTGCTGTGCGATTTTTTCTTCTACAAGCGGGATTCTTTTACTACGTTGCTCTCTTGCTCGGATAACCGATCTCGCTATGCTAACGGCGTGATCGCCCATTCTTTCAAGGTCAGAACTTGCTTTCATCACCGTAATGATTGAACGTAAATCGCTTGATACAGGTTGCTGCAAAGCAATGAGTCTAAAACACATTTCCTCAATCTCAACTTCAATATTATTAATCGCATGATCACTTTCTTTAGCTTTTTTTGCATCATCTTTATCATGGTTTATAAAAGATTCCACTGCTCTTAGAATATTTTGATTGACCATTAAACCCATTTTTGTAAACTGTGCATGCATTGTTTTTAGCTCGTCATCATAGATTCTTCTCATTTGCGTTTACTCCTTCCAATACATGTAGTAGAAATCCTTTACCCAAATCTTCCTGATACATAGTCCTCTGTACGTTTATCTTTTGGATTAGAAAATATTTCAGTAGTATTGCCAAATTCGATGATTTCACCCGCGAGGAAAAATACCGTCTTATCGGAAACACGAGCAGCTTGTTGCATGTTATGTGTCACCATAATAATCGTATATTCCCCTTTTAAGTCTTGAACCAAGTCTTCAATTTTAGCGGTTGAAACCGGGTCCAATGCCGAGGTTGGCTCATCCATCAGTAAAACTTCTGGCTCAACTGCTAGTGCACGCGCAATACAAATCCTTTGTTGTTGCCCTCCTGATATACGTAATGCGTTTTTGTTTAACTGGTCTTTTACCTCATCCCAGATAGCAGCGCCTTTTAAGCTACGTTCTACAATCTCATCCAAGGTTTTTTTGTCTTTTACACCATGGGTTCTTGGACCATAAGCAATGTTGTCATAAATGCTCATAGGAAAAGGATTGGGATGTTGAAAAACCATTCCGACTCGTTTGCGTAAGAGATTGACATCATAATCATTTGCATAGATATCTTGGCCGTCTAATAAAATTTCTCCTTCAATTCGACAGCCTGGGATTAAATCGTTCATACGGTTTAAAGATTTTAAAAAAGTTGATTTCCCACATCCAGAAGGTCCAATTAATGCTGTAATTTCGTTCTCTTGAATATTTAAGTCTAAATCCTTTAGTGCTTGGAAGTCTGAGTACCAGAGATCCAAATTTGAAACATTTATTTTAGTCATTTTTGTTTTTCTCCTTTAGTCAATCGGTTACTCAACCACGTTGACAAGCTATTAACAATTAATACAAGAATAATTAAAACAACCCCTGTTGCATAAGATTCCCGCACATGTAGCCCTTCGCTCGACAAGACGTACATATGTAGTGCTAAGGTCCGTCCAGATTGAAAAGGACTAGTAGGAAGACTCGTCGAGGTTCCTAATGTATACATCAGCGCAGCAGTTTCACCGATAATCCGACCAACTGCTAAAATAACCCCCGATAATATTCCTGGCATAGCAATCGGCAACACAACTTTAAATATCGTTCTTAGTTTTCCAGCTCCTAAAGCAAAACTTCCTTCACGAAGTGAGATATTTACTGACAGTAATGCTTCTTCGGTTGAACGAATAATGACTGGTAAAACCATAATCACAGATGTCAGTATCCCAGCTAAGAGTGAATACTGAAACCCTAAAAATACGACGAAAAATAACATCCCAAAAAGGCCATAGACAATTGAAGGAATTGCTGAAAGTGTGTCAGTAGCAGTACGAATGATCTTTACAAATCGATTACCTGAATCTGCATACTCAATTAAAAAGAAAGCAGTAAAAACACCAATAGGTGCTGCTATTATTAAGGCAAAAAAGATGACCATAAAGGTGGTTATAATCGCTGGCATCATGGATACATTATCAGTCGTATAGTTCCAAGCAAACATTTCTGGCTTTAAGGCTACTACACCATTTAAAAATATAAAGCCAATCACATAAAGGAGCGAGCCAAAGGTGATTACGGTAAAGAAATAAACAAAAAACCGTATGAGTTTAGCTTCCATTTAGTTTCCCCTCCTTTTAACTACTGAAAACACACCATTGATAAGGATAATAAATACGAATAGGACAACAGACGTGGCAATTAAGGCTTCACGGTGTTGACCAGCCGCGTAGGCCATTTCTAAAACGATATTAGTTGTCATGGTTCGAGTTCCTTGAGTTAGACTAGTAGGAATACGAGGTTGGTTCCCAGCTACTAGTATTACAGCCATGGTTTCGCCAATAGCGCGTCCTACTCCTAAGATGACAGAAGAGATAATCCCGGACTTTGCAGCAGGAACAACGACACGAAGAAGGGAACGTTCGTGCGTTGCCCCCAATGCGACACTGCCCTCATAGAAATTATTAGGCACTGCTCTCAGTGATGATTCCGACATACCAATAATAGTTGGTAAAATCATGATTCCTAGTAAAATAGACGCTGTCATAATATTCATTCCCGTTCCGCCCACTAGTTGTTTCATTAAGGGGACTACCACTCGAAGTGCAAAAAAACCATAAACAATAGAAGGAATTGCTGCCATCATATTAACAGCAGGTTTTAGAAACTTATATAAAAGCGGAGGACAAAAGCGAGCCATAAAAATAGCAGTAAAGACACCGGTTGGAACACCTATCAAAATAGCACCAATCGTAATAACAATCGAACCAACAATCATGGGCAAAATTCCAAATTCTGGGTTCGAATTAGAAGGCGACCATTCCGTTCCGAAAATAAAGTTGCCAATCCCATACTCCAACATAAAAGGAAGGCCACCTTCAAAAATAAAATAAAAGATGACAATTATTGAAATAACTGAGATAGAGGCCGATGCAATGAAGACCCATTTCATAAAATGTTCCCAAAAATATTTTTTTTGCACAGTATTCTCTCCTTTAACGGTCGTAGAGTTTTTTATTGGACTGCTCCCCATTCTGTAATTTCACCAGTAAAGATATCCTGAACTTGTTTCAAGGTCAAACTTTCAATTTGATTGTTGTTGTTTACAATCACAACAATCCCATCCACTGCAATGGATAGCGACTCTAGTTTCTCAGCTTCATCTTCTTTTAGTGCGCGAGAAGCCATTCCGATGTCAGCAATCCCATCTAGCACCGCCATCATCCCTGCGGACGAACCATTTGAAGTAATATCAACTTGGGCGTTAGGATTTAAGGTTGTGTATGCTTCAACCAGAGCTTCCACTAAAGGCGTAACAGAAGTTGAGCCTACTATTGAAATATTACCTGACTGTGAACCCTCACCTATATAGGGCTTAGTATCTGAAATAGCCTCTACGTATCCTTGTTCTGCCGCGATTTCCTGTCCTTGAGTAGAAAGGGCGTAAGTAATAAAATCTTGAGCCACTGGATTTAAGCGGTCTTCTTGCCACGCGATATTAAAGTCACGTGCAATGGGAAAGGTCCCGTTTTGTATGGTACGATTACTTGGTTTCACCCCATCAATTGCGATTCCTTTTACCGTTTGATTTAATGATCCTAATGAAATATAGCCAATTGCATTCGCATCTCCGGCTACTGTAGAAATAATACCTTCCGTACTATTTTGAATAACGGCTTCTATATAGGTGTGATCTTCACTGTTACCATCTTCATCTTCACCCATAACACCAGTAATTTTTGTAAACGCCCCTCGAGTTCCGGAACCATCTTCACGAGAAGCTAGAATAATCTCTCCTACTGCTGGACCTAGATTTTCAGAAACATCTACCCCTCTAGCTGCGGGATCACATGCTGCTAGTAAACTAATGATACATAACGTTAATAAGATATTAAATAATCGCATTTTTTTCATTTTAATCATCCTTCTTAGGTTGATATGATTTTTTATTTTTATTTTAACACGACACTCACCTTTTTAAAAATAAGGACAAAAAAACTCGATACGCTGCCTGATTAAGCAGAGATCGAGTCATTTCAATTAAACTTTTAAGAAACGGGTGATGGATAATACCGATCCAATTGAACCAAGGATAACCCCTACTCCCACAAGACCTAATCCTAGGTAGTAAATAAAGGGTGTAGGTGATAATAACGCAAAATTAGATCCAACTAGGTATTGCGCCCCTAAATCAAATAGGAATCGGTACATAAATATGAGGATGGCTGTTGGAATCAAAGCTCCTATTAGGCCAATGATTGCCCCTTCAATGAGGAACGGCCAACGTATATAGCTATTCTTCGCCCCAACTAAACGCATAATTTCAATTTCTGTACTTCGCGAGAAAATAGTAATACGGATGGTATTAGAAATTAAGAAGATTGCAATTAAAAGCAAGCCGGTGATAATAACCGTTCCGATAGTACGTAAGGTTGCGATGGTTTCAAAAAGCTTTTCAGCCGTTGTTCCACCATACTCGACTTTGGCTACATATTCTAGTGCCTCTGCTTCTTTTGCAACTGCGCCCGTTTGTTCAGGGACTTCTGTATTTAATGTATAAACGTCATGTAGAGGATTATCATCCCCACCGAATAAATTAAATTCAGAACCATAGCTTCCAATGAGCTTATCTAGTTCTTCATCACGCGTTGAAAAAGTTAGTGATTCAACATTTTCAATTTTTTCTAATTCCTCTTTTAAGGATTTTTTATTTTCTTTATCTGCAGCTAAATCAATAAACACACGAACACTCACATCGTTTTCAACATCACTCGCTAGTTTATTAACGTTTAAGAGAATGACGACAAAGGAACCGACAAGAATTAATGTCATCGCAACTGCACTGATAGCTGCTACTGACATCCAACCGTTACGAACAAGACTCTTAAATGAATCTCTAAAGTGCCGTCCCATTGTTCTAAGCTTCATATCCATAGTCTCCTTCCAGTTGGTCTCTCACAATTCGACCATTTTCAACCGCAAGTACCCGATGTTTAATATCGTTAACAATTTGACTGTTATGTGTTGCCATTAGAATCGTTGTTCCTTGTGAATTTATTTCTTCTAAAATATTCATAATTTCTAAGGAAGTATCCGGGTCCAAGTTTCCAGTTGGCTCATCTGCAATTAAAATACCTGGCATATTGACAATAGCACGCGCAATCGCAATTCGTTGCTGTTCCCCACCTGATAATTCATTTGGAAACATCCGCGCTTTATGTTTTAAATTAACGAGGTTCAACACTTCAAAAACGCGTTTTTCTATTTGCTCAGGCGTTTTTTCAACAACTTCCATTGCATAAGCAATATTTTCATAAACAGTTAGTTTAGGTAAAAGTTTAAAGTCTTGGAAAACCACTCCTACATAGCGACGCAATAAGGGTACTTCTCGTTCTTTAATTTTCATCAAATCAAACTTACCAACTACAATTTTTCCTTGTGTGGGTTTCTCTTCACGATATAGCATTTTAATAAAGGTAGACTTTCCAGCTCCACTTGGCCCAACAATATAGACAAATTCACCTTGGTCAATTTTGACCGTTAGACTATCAATGGCGGTTACACCATTTTTGTAGACTTTAGAGACGTCCGTCATCTCAATCATTTTATCACCTATCTTTTATTTTTACCTGTGCAATATTTAAAAAACTTCCACAAACAAGATTGTTTGCAGAAATTATGTAGACATATTTATATGCCCTCGAGTACGCTTCGCTAGTATAGCATATTAAACGTCATTTGCTGTGTTAGTTTCTTTACAATTGTATTTCAAACTATGACAAACGAACTTTTATACTCAAGGGCTTGACCTGTTATTTTTCTTCAGCATCGATATTCATTTTTAAATAGGCATCAATAAAAGGATCCAAATCGCCATCCATGACCGCTTGCACATTACCCGTTTCATGATTGGTACGGTGATCTTTGATCATTGAATAGGGATGGAATACGTAAGAGCGAATTTGCGAACCCCATCCAATTTCTTTTTGTTCGCCCCGAATCTCGGCTAACTCTTTTTCACGTTCTTCTTCTTGTAATTGGAATAATTTTGCTTTTAACATCCCCATTGCCGTATCACGGTTTTGAAACTGTGAGCGTTGCGCTTGGCTCTGAACAGCGATTCCAGTAGGAATATGAGTAATTCGAATCGCAGAGGATGTTTTATTAACGTGTTGACCGCCAGCACCACTAGCACGATAAGTATCCACTCGAATGTCATCAGGACTAACTTCTATATCTGTATTGTCATGAGAAATTTCTGGCATGACATCGATTGAACAAAATGAAGTATGGCGACGTCCGGCTGAATCAAATGGTGAAATTCGGACGAGTCGGTGCACCCCTCTTTCAGAGCGGAGGTTCCCATATGCATTTAACCCTTTAATTAGCATGGTGACACTTTTAATGCCTGCTTCATCTCCCGCTTGATAATCCAATAGTTCAACCGTATACCCTTTTTGTTCAGCCCAACGTGTGTACATTCGGTATAGTAAACTTCCCCAGTCTTGCGACTCTGTTCCACCTGCACCTGGATGAATTTCAAGTATGGCGTTATTTTTATCATTTGGACCGTTTAACAACATGGTTAATTCATAACTGTTAAGAGCTGTTTCAAAAGCAAGCAAACGCTCTTCTAGTTCTTCTTCAAAACCAGATTCAGGGTCTTCTTTCATTAACTCAAACATCATCTCTAATTCTTCTTGGCTCTCTGCCAATTCATTAAAGGTCCCATAGACGGACTTTAAATCATTTAGTTGGTTAATGATCTCTTGAGCCGCACTTGAATCATCCCAAAAAGTAGGTTCGAGCATTTGATGTTCATATTCAGCAATGTCAGTTTCTAGCGCCTCTAAGTCAAAGAGACCTCCCAAAACTCTGTATTTTTTCTGAAGATGACTCTAAAAACGATTTGATTTCACTTAATTCCATTCTAATTCCTCCTTGTTATTAAACAGCAAGAAGGGCTAGAAACCTGTTCCAGCCCCTCGTTTGCTATTATAAGTCTTTGCCGTGACAATTTTTATACTTCTTACCACTGCCACATGGACATGGATCGTTACGACCTACTTTTAGTTTTTCGTACTTTTCTTTTTCGGTCGGTTCTTCAGTTATTTCATTTGCTGGTGTCCTGTTATTTTTTTGTTGATCAGATTCAGCCTTTTGAGCACGCAATTTCTCCATTTGTTTTGCCATCATCATTTGACGTACTTGCATGGCAGCTGCTTGAGCACGTTTAATTTGTTCAGCTTGGTTAACCCCGCCCGCTTCACTTTCTCGCACGGCGCGGATATCAGAATTAGAGCCAACTGATTCACGTTGTAAGTTTTGGCGGACTTCTGATTTCATAACTACTCGGGTTACATCATAGTCAATAGAAGCAATCATCTCTTGGAAACGATTGAACCCTTCTGCTTGATATTCAGTTAGAGGGTTGTTTTGAGCATAAGAGCGTAAACCAATTCCTTGGCGTAACTCATCCATATTTGAAATATGTTCGGTCCATTTCTGATCCACAACCCGCAAGATAACCACTTTTTGAAATTCTAAAAGTTGATCCGCGCTTAATTGGGCTTCTTTTTCGTTATAAACGGCTGTCGCACGTTCCATCAGCAGTTGCTTTAGTTCCGCGACCGATTTATTTTCTAAGTCTGCTTCACTAATAGTATCAGGATGGAATAAAACGTTAGCTGCAAAATCTCGAATTGCTTTTAAATCCCATGTTTCTTTTTCGCCTTGTGTATGGGTATCTACCATCCGATTAATGGTACGTTCAATCATATTGAGGGTTACGCTCCGTAAGGATTCTGTTTCTGTAATAATATCTAAACGTTGCCCGTAAATAATTTCACGTTGCTCACGCATAACCTCGTCATATTCCAATACATTTTTACGTGTGTCGTAGTTATTTCCTTCCACACGTTTTTGTGCTGATTCTACTTGACGAGAGAGCATTTTGCTTTGAATTGCCATCTCATCTTCTTCTCCATCAAGGTTCAGCTTGCTCCATACTTGCTTAATGCGATCGGATCCGAATCGTCTCATTAAATCATCTTCTAACGACAAGTAAAATTGTGTTTCACCTGGGTCACCTTGTCGACCAGAACGGCCTCGTAACTGATTATCAATACGGCGTGACTCATGACGTTCGGTACCAATAACGGCCAGTCCACCTAATTCTTTCACGCCAGGTCCTAATTTGATATCCGTTCCACGACCAGCCATATTGGTTGCAATCGTGACGGCTCCACGTTGGCCTGCATTAATAATAATTTCTGCCTCTTTAAAGTGATTTTTAGCATTCAAGATTTCATGCGGAACGCCTTCTTTTTTTAGTAAATCAGATAACAACTCTGATGTTTCAATAGCTACCGTTCCGACAAGGATAGGTTGGCCTTTTTCGTGACGCTCTTTGATTTCTTTTGCTACGGCTTTAAATTTACTATTTAAGTTTGGATATAATAAATCCGGATAGTCTTTTCGGACAATCGGTTCGTTAGTAGGGATAGCAATAACTTCCATATTGTAAATTTCACGGAACTCTTCTTCCTCAGTTTTAGCAGTCCCGGTCATTCCTGAAAGTTTTTTATACATCCGGAACAAGTTTTGGAAAGTGATAGTCGCCATAGTACGGGATTCATTTTCGATATCAACATTTTCTTTCGCTTCAATCGCTTGATGCAACCCATCTGAGTAACGGCGTCCTTCCATAATACGTCCGGTAAATTGATCCACAATTTGGACTTTGCCTTCATTCACTACGTAATCCACATCTTTAATCATAATAAAATTCGCACGCAATGCTTGATCGAGGTGGTGGACGAGTGATGTATTGTCAACGTCATATAAATTCTTGATGTGGAAGGTCTTTTGAGCCTTTTCAATTCCAGTATCTGTTAGAGCAATCGACTTAGACGTTAAATCGATGGTGTAGTCTTCCTCTTCTTTAAGCCCCTTAACAAAAAAATCAGTACGATTATAAAGTGCTGTTGATTTTTCTGCTTGACCAGAGATAATCAATGGAGTTCGAGCTTCATCAATTAAAATCGAGTCAACCTCATCAACAACCGCAAAGTTTAAAGGACGTTGAACCATTTGGTTACGATAAACAACCATGTTATCTCGCAAATAGTCAAACCCAATCTCATTATTTGTAGAATAAGTAATATCTGCGTTATAGGCTTCCCGTTTTTCTTCAGATGATTTTCCAGTAACGTTTAATCCTACTGTCAAACCTAAAAATTCGTAAAGCTCGCCCAT
Source organism: Jeotgalibaca dankookensis (assembly GCF_002005405.1). Taxonomy (NCBI): domain Bacteria; kingdom Bacillati; phylum Bacillota; class Bacilli; order Lactobacillales; family Carnobacteriaceae; genus Jeotgalibaca; species Jeotgalibaca dankookensis. Next base: position 11,104 of record NZ_CP019728.1, on the reverse strand, counting down.
TTCAACCGCGTCACGACTGGCCAAATACTCATTGACCGTTACAACGTGAACGCCTTCGCCAGAAATAGCATTCAAGTAGACTGGCATCGTTGCCGTTAAAGTTTTACCCTCACCTGTTTTCATTTCAGCGATATTACCTTTATGAAGTGTAATCCCACCCATTAACTGCACTTTATAAGGGTAGAGACCTAATACGCGCTTAGCTGCTTCTCGAACCACAGCAAATGCTTCTATCAATAGGTCATCTAATGTTTCACCTTTTTTATAACGTTCTTTAAATTCCAGTGTTTTTTCTTTTATTTCTTCATCGCTTAAAGCAGCCATATTATCTGCTAGCACAATGATTTTATCAGCTTGTCTAGCTAAACTTTTTAGTTCTGCTTTATCATTTTCGAATAATTCTTTCAAAAAGTTGGCCATACTTAATCTCCTCTTACTTCATGTCTCTATTTTAGTAATCCTTGACTCCAACGAAAATACATCTTATTTACGTATCTTAATCATTTTATCACTAAATGAAGGCTTTTTAAACTATATTCAATGCATTAAGTATAAAAACGTCATAAAAAGAGATTGAAACAAAAGTTTCAATCTCTTTTTAAAATATATTTATCATTACATTTATTAGTTATCTGTTTCAATCAAACCAAATTTACCATCTTTACGGCGGTAAACAATGCTTGATCCGTTTGTTTCTGAATCTTCGAAAATGAAGAAATTATGTCCTAGCATGTTCATTTGTAGAACTGCCTCTTCACTATCCATCGGTTTTAGTGAAATGCGTTTTGTTCTTACAATTTCTAACTGACCATTATTTTCATCAAGGTCATCTTCAATGACAGGCGGTTGCGCCTCAAATGCAAATCCTCTTTCGCGCGATTTGCGATTGATTTTTGTCTTATATTTACGTACTTGGCGTTCTAGTTTGTCAACGACCAGATCAATACTACCATACAAGTCAAATGAAGTTTCTTCCGCACGTAATACTAAGAATGGTAGAGGAATTGTTACCTCAACTTTCGCAGTTTTATCAGAATAAACTTTTAAATTAACATGTGCTGTTGCTTCTGGCACATTACTAAAATACCGTTCCAGTTTAGCTAATTTCTTTTCTGCATACTCTCGTATTGCGGGCGTTACCTCGATATTTTCTCCACGGACATTATACTTAAACATAGTGCTCTCTCCTTTCGTCTGATTCATCATCAGAAAAGACTCCTATGGACCACTCATAAGGATTCTTTAACCTCATTATAATGTAAGCGATACATTTTTACAATCAAATCTATTTTTACCTCCCAATGGATAAGGAGTGTACGCTTTTTACTCCTGCTTCGTATAAAACTTCTTTAGCATGCATGAGCGTTCGACCAGTTGTATATAAATCATCAAATAGCAAGATCGGTTGGTTTAAATTCAAGTTCTTTTCAATCACTTGAAAAGGTTGCGCGCTCTCCAACCGTTCATAGCGGTTCTTTTTGGATTGTTTTTGCCCGTGGTGGATGTTTCCCAGTACCTCTACATACGGAACATTTGCGCAGTTTAACATTTCTATACATTGGTTAAAGCCGCGTATTTGAAGACTTGATTCAGATATGGGTATAGGTACAATCATCATAGATGGATGACGCTGATAATAGGTATAGAGGTCCTTTTTCCACAAAGAAGCTAACCGTGTATCTCCTTGAATTTTATACTGATGCAACCAATCTTTTAAAGCGGTATTGTAATGATAAAAAGCATGGTGACTAACAAAATCTCCCGGAACGATTTCAGACCACTTTAAACAATCTGGACATATCTGGTTATTTGCTTGAATTCGCGCACAACCCAGACAAGCTCTTTCTTTTTCAACTTTTTGAAAGCTTTGCAAGCACTTTTGACATATAAGCGGTTGGCTATACGCAGTAAACGAGAATAATTGCGCTAAGGTTAAGGTATTATTTAAGGTCCGATTACATAAGAGACAATTCATTCAATAACCCCGCTCTTGCAGCATGCTGATTCATCATTTTAACTTGTTTAATTGCATTGTTTATTGCTTTTGTTTTTCCAAAGTGGCCAAACAAGACAAGACCCGTTGGGAAATTTTGATGTCTTCCGACTCGTCCGGCTATTTGGACTAAAGAAGACTCTGTAAATATTGAATCTTCTGCTCCGATAACAAGGACGTCAATATCTATAAAGGTTACCCCGCGCTCAAGAATCGTTGTTGTCAAAAGGAATTCAACTTCTCCAGCACGCATTGCTTTTATTTTTGCAATCCGCTCTGAGTCTTCTGCTGAAACAGACATGATTCTGACAGTAGGGTAAAGTTCTTGCAACCATTTCTCTAACGCTAGCATCAAGTCAATATGAGGAAGAAAACAGATGCATTTACGCTGCCTACTCAGTTGACTTGCTAATGTCTGTATCAATAAAGATTTTTTCACACGTTTACGAATCGCTTTTCGCCAATCTCCTAACCATTTAGTCTTAATTTCTGGTAAGGGGTAACCGTGGTAACGCGCTGGTAAAATAGTGGCTGCTAGCTGACCACTCTCAATCTGCTTTTGCATATAACCAGGTGGCGTTGCCGTCAAATAGAGAAGCGCACCCCCAACTTTACGAGCTTTTTCAGCGCCAAATTGCAAGGCAAGGTCATTATGATAGGGAAAAGAATCCACCTCATCAATAATCAATAAGTCAAAAGCCTGTTTAAATCTTAACAGTTGGTGTGTAGTCGCAATAACCAGCGGTGTATACGTGTACTCCTCACTTCCACCATAGAGTAGAGCGATTTTAATAGTTGGAAAGGCTGCTTGGATGCGTGGTGCTAGTTCTAAACACACATCAATACGAGGCGAGGCAATACAAACTCTTCCTTGTTCCATGAGGCAGTGTGCAATTCCCTGAAACATCATCTCAGTTTTTCCTGATCCTGCAACCGCCCAAATAAGACGACTTTCCTTATTTAAATAAGTTTGAATAATTTTTTGTGAAGCACGGACCTGTTCTTTCGATAATTCACCTTGCCAAGCTAAAGGGGAAGCTGTTAATTGTTCAAAGGCATTGATCTCAGGTAAATAATAGAGTTGCGTGCATTTTTTTAGTTTAGCCATATTTAAGCAAACGACACAATAAAAACAATTCTCGCCACAAATGCAAGGCCCTTGGATAAACTTCGCTGGGGCTGTTGTTCCACAACGCTGGCATTGCCATTTTCCATCCTGTTTTTTTATAGCAGGAGTTTTTATAGCTTGTATTGGTAAGTTTGCCTCATCATTCCATTCTGCTTGGCTAATTTCTCTGCCATATAATTTATTCTCCATTACCCCAACTCCTTATATATAAATAAGGAAAAGCTTTAAAAAAACTTTAAAAAAAACGAGATAGACTGGTGTCTTCTTGTTTCTACTTTTATGGGTTTGTAACTTTCTTTCCTTGTTTTCGAGTCATTTCTCCCCATTGGTTTTTCTTCTTAAAGACATTCCCAATTCTAAAGAGTGACATCATTTGTCTGTATCCAAAAGACTCTAAAATACTAAATAAAATCAATTTAAGTGTCATAGCTGTACTAGTAGTCGCACTAAACATATACCTTTCAATAGTAATAGAAATCATCGAAACGACAACATTGTAGCCCATATAAACCAGCAAATATAAGAGAAAGAAATTGAGGTTAATCACGCCTAGGAAATAAGATAAAGTAATCGTTACGATACCAATCACTTCTAAAAAGGGTGTGATATATTCAAAAAATAAAAAGTAAGGAAATGATATCATTCCTACAAGCCCATATTTAGGATTTAAAAACATATATTTATGCATTTTTAAACTTTGGCCTAGCCCTACGTGCCATCTTCTTCTTTGTCTTTTTAGTGTTTGTAAATCCTCTGGAACTTGAGTCCAACAGATTGCATCAGGAACATAAGACGTTTCATAAGCTAAGTTATTTTTTCTATAATAAGAGTGAATTTTCATCACGATTTCCATATCCTCGCCCATTAGACCGTTTGTATACCCACCCACATTTATAACCGCCTGTTTGCTGTATAACCCAAAGGCCCCTGAAATAATCAGATTTCCGTTGATTCCATTTAAAGAGATACGTGAGTTTAAAAATACACGCAAATATTCAATTAGTTGGAAGATTACAATAGGCTTTTTGGGTGTTTCCACATCTAAAACTTGTCCATTCTCGATTGCTACATGGTTTGATATTTTAATGTTTCCGCCTACTGCAACAGTTGTATCATCTTCTAAGAAAGGCTCAACAATTCTTTGAAGTGCATCTGACTGTAACATTGAATCGGCGTCCACACATAAGAAAGTAGGGAAGGAACAAATATTTATGCCCATATTTAAAGCGTCGGATTTTCCCCCGTTTGGTTTATCAACGAGGATAATTTTTATACCTTCACCACCCTCGTAAATGCCGAGTGCTTCTTTTGATTCAACCATTCTTCGGTAAGGTTTAGAAACCTTTTTCAACTTAAAGAAATCTATAACGGTTTCGACTGTCTTGTCCTTCGAACCGTCATTAACAATGACAATTTCAAATGAAGGATAATCCAAATTTAAAAGCGAGAGAATGCTATCAACAATGGTCACTTCTTCATTGTAAGCTGGAACCAAAATAGAAATAGGAATATAATTCCCCTTATTATTGATAACAGTTTGGCTCATATGTTTTTTTCTTTTAAAAAAATCATCTAAGTTAAAAGCTGATAAAATGGTTGTAATAAAAAAGACGACTGCATACAAAAACATATAAAAGAAGAAAAACTGATTGAGTTTATAAATCAACGTAATGATACTCATACCATGATGACCTCTTCTCTACTTTTATTTTTATTATTTTCTTCTAACAAGTCTTCATATTCTTGCAAACTAAGTAGTCCTTTTGTATTCATAAAATAGAGCAGCGTATCTCTTGCGAACCGATCTTCATTTTCAATCACTTCTTTTAAGACCAGTTCACTGTCTACAAGGTTTAAAAATGATTCGGCACTATTATATCTGACAAAATAGTTTACATCAGTTAATCCTTTTTTCAACATCTGGACGGTATCTTGACCAGGATATTGACGTATCACCCGAGCGCTTGTTGCACGCACTTCCCAGTCCGGACTTTCCATGCTTTTTAAAACGTCTGCTTTCACTCTCTGGTCCACAATTTTATTAAAGTACCTTAACGTTGAAATGATCATTTCTTTATCAGTTGTTTGCTGCAACAAATCGAGCATCTTGTCTTTAATAGCAGGATGATCTTCATTTACATTAATAAAATGATTCATTATATTTTTTCTAAGGTTAAGGTTATAAGTATCCATTTTTTCATAGATAAGTTGGTGCATTTCGTTTTGATTCCCTTGATAGTTATCAAAGAAATCTGTAATTGTTTTATCATTAAAGTAAAATCTTTTACTATTAATAATCTCAACTGCATCCATAAAAAAGGTAATGTCTCTATTTTTATTAATCACATTTAAAGCATTGTTCCTAACGTGTAAAGAATGGTGGGTAAGAGCTGATAAAGCAAAAATACCGGTTTGATGATTGCTTAAATGAAACTCGGCCAATAAGTAAAGGGCATAGCTTTCCTTGTATTCTTTTCGTACAATCCCACTTTTTAAAATTTTGTTGATATCAATCGTTTCTTCTAATAAAGCCAGCAGTTCTTCTGGATGAGAAGTCTTAGCTTGATATTCTTTTGTAGCATAGTAAAAGGCTTCAATATTTGTCTTACGATCTAAACTTTTTTTCAATAACTCTTTTGATGCGAGTATCTTTTCTTTATCTTCAAGAATATTTTTGTAGGCCGCTTTTAGTTGCTCTTTTTTTTCTTCTACTCGAACGTCTTGTCTTTTATCAAGGTTCAAGGATATCAAAAAATAAGCATTTACTAAAAAAAGTAATAAAACAAATAATATAAAACTAGCGTACGCAACATAGACAGTCATCTTATTCACTTCTTCCCTGCCAATAATTTTTTAGTATGTAATAGGAATCTTTTAAACGCTCATAATAAAGTGTTGGTTCTAACTTATCCATCACATAGTTTGCTTCTTCAGTGACAACTGTTTGCTCATGGCCTTGGTAATTAACTGAAAAACCCATTGTTTTCATTGGCACTTGTGCATCGGGTCCTTCTAAATAGAAATCACCGTAAGCTTTTTGATTTAAAGGATCCACCACATTTATTAAAGACCACGGTATTTTCAATTCAACTTTATCGCCTTCTTTATTGAAATCCGCATTAGAATGGAAGGCGTCACTTTCTGGATGATCGTCTCCATAGACGAGTTTGCCTGTTTCGTAGTATATTGGTGGCTCAACTTGATTACTATCTTTTAAATAAAAGTTTTTCCTATTTAATAAGTAGATAGACTCAAATCTAGAACTGTCTTTTACAGGAATCTCTGTTTGTTTCTCGATAATGTTATCGTAATACTTATAGAGATAGCTAAACAGGTTATATCGCTCATTTACAACAATACGAGATTCGTTATATCCCGCTAACTTTACAATAAAATCCGCTTCTGTATTAAAATTTGCTTCGTCTTTCCAGTTTTTAGAGCCGCTTAATGGTGTTACATTCATTCCTAAATAAAGACGATCCTCATTTAGTGACCAACCCTCTTTTTCTATTAGGACATACATATTTGTTAAATCACTTTTTACTTTTAACTTGATATCGCCTTCTTCCAAAACATAAGGTACTGATTCCCAATCAGAAAATTCACCATCAATATAAATTTTTTCTTCCTTTTTACCTGCCTCAAATTTTAATAAGCCAAAGCTTTCGTCACTGGACTGTCTATCTTGCCAATAACTGGCATTGTTTTCATCCAGATAATCTTTTATTGGGCTTAGACTGGTTAATTTTGTCCAGTCATCTTGCCAAGCGCTCACGATGGCACCCGCTATATTGGCTTGATAGATTTGGTCTAATAAACGAACCAATCTTTCCCCTTGTTCTTTTTCTGAAAAGCCCCCTCGATCAAATCCATCAACTAAATCAACTTTTGATTTAGCGCGAGAAGAAGAAATTCCTGTATCACTAATTATAATGGGATGATTGTATAGGTGATCTAGTCGTTCTAAATGCTGAGAGATAACCGCAAGCGATTCATTTCCTTGACTTTTACTTGCATCTTTATATTCGTATTCTAAAAAGTCAGCATTACTCGGATGATACTTATAACTTATAAATAAATTATCTTTTTCTTTAGGAACAATGGCTTCAATATCAAAATCCGCATACTTGGTTAAATTACTTTCATGTTGGTAAGCAATCGCGTCGGTTTCAACGGAGCTCAGAAAGGAAAAAAGGCTGGAACGCTGATAGTTATCAATTTCGTATTCGTTAGCAAAATCTAACATCTCTCCTACAAATACTTCAAAAGCATTTCCTTTTGTAACGGTGAAATGTTTTCCTTCGTAGCTATCTAATTGTTGATATTTTTCATTGGTTAATGCAACAATCTCCGGGTTTATATTTGTTCCTATTATAAATCCAAGGTTATATTTGGAGATGTCTCGTAAATAAATACCGCTATGATTACGTTTATTATTAAATAAGAAGGCTTGTCCATTGATGACATCAATCGTTTTTTTAATATCCTTCTTTAAATTCTTATAAATCGTTTCTTCAAACGCATCATAATTTTTTAATGCTGCACGTTCATCTAACATAATTTCATGAATCACGTAAAGAGGGTTTTCCTTGTTGAGGTTATAGTCATAAATAGCTGCATAAAAGTTAGGTGATTGAATATAAGGAACTTTAATAACATTTGCGTGTAATTCATCTATTTCTTCTAGCCATTTTAAAACATCTTTTTTTGATATACCGGTTTCAAATCGTCCGTATCCCGGTTGGAAAGCACTCAATTCTACCCCTTTTACCACTAAGGTTTCCCACTGTTTATCTTGATAAATTTGTAACTCTTGACCGTTAGTTTTAACAATTCTAGAATAGTTATCACTTATTTCAGCATCGGTATCACGCCTAGTAGAAAAGTGGTATTGATACGCCATTAAACTTAGAAATGACATGAGGATGATTAAAATAACCGATATGAAAGTAAATTTTCTAATATTCATATTTTCCTCCTACTCTACGGCGTTTTCTTTAATCCGACTAACAAGATGGATATTTTGATCAATCCAGGATAATCTTTCCTTAAAGAAAAGTTTCATTGCTTCAATTTCATTTTGGTAATCTTTTGCTGAATCTTCTGGATACCATTTTTCTCTATTTCGATCGATACTAGGGCCTAGTTCAAGAACCGCTTCATCTATTAAATCATCGAAGTTTTTATTGGTCCAGATGGTATTTCGATAGTGTCGGTACATTCGTTGGTATTGCTTTACAAATGCAGGATCTTGGAATAAACGTTCGAACCAGATAACATTGGTCATTCGAAAACCTGTTGGCTCATTCACTTCTTCTAATGGCGTATTGCCTGCACTTTGATCAAAATCCCATATCGGTCCAGCTTTCATGAGGCCACCGATATCCTTATGAAAATACGTACTAACTTCACCGCCATCTATATTTTTCATCACTTCATTAATCATTGCAAAATTGATAAATGAAGTGGTATCAATGTAGTCGCGGTAGCCTCCACGCACATCATCAAACCCGGTTGATCTAAGTGAATATTCAAATAAATTAAGGTAATTCACGATACTCTCTTGATCTGTTTGAGTGATTGTATTTTTACTCGGATAAGTTGTTGTAAAAACGGTTCGTGCTCTGACATTATTATGACCGTCTATCACGTAATCTTCTTCGAATTTATTCCAGTCGCTTTTTAAGATTGTATCTCCAAGTTTAATTTTGTCTCGAGAGATAATAAAACTAATATCTTTATAATCAGTACTATTCTTATCAATCGCAACTCTATTTTTACCTCGCTCAATCTTTTCCGTTAGAAGATAGACGCCCATATACGTATTCTCAGAGGGAGATTCTGAAGTACCATCTTTAAAATACACTTCCACAAATCGTGTATCCGGTGAATACTCCATGGTATCTCTGCCTATCTTATAGGCCAAGTAGTTCCTTATAAGGCTCTTATCGCTATACATGCCGTTTAGAACCCATTTGTCATGTTTTTTCATCCCCAGTAAAGTCTGGGGATTTTTTTCATTGTCTTCATCAACGAGCCGAATCGTATATTGCTTTTTATCGTAAGTAAGCGAAGACTGTCCCCTGATATTTAGTGTGATGTTTGTTTCTACTGAAGGTTTGGCATTTTCACCAATTTCTGTATAGCCAGAGGCATTGGGTTCATATAGCTTCATATTTGCCTCGTATTTTTCTGTTGCTTTACGAAGTTCACGAACTAAACCATTAATTTCTACTTTTTCTTTTTCTAGGTTCGCTTCGATTGTTTGCCCCTTTGTATCAATCACTATGATAGGGAGATTATTTTCTTTTATTTCGGTTGATACATTGGAATCGGGTATGCGTTTACCTGGTTCGTCTGCTTCATTAAGGGGAGGTGTTAAAGAAACAAAGAGAATAAAAACAAGTAACGTACTTATCAGACCTAGAAACAAAAAGTAAGAGGTTTTTCTTTTTTTTCGGTAAAAAGTCTGTTTCATCCTAATGTTTCACCATCTCTAGAAACCATGTTGACAAAATAAACCCCGTTAATTTCTTTTATTTTTTCATAGTCTGCTACTGAATGATTATCTTTCAACATCACTTGATAAACTACTTCTGCGTAATCATCTGTAATGGTTTCTGCTCGTAATTTCCCTGCTTTATAGATTTTAAATAAAGAAGAGCGTACAGCTTCTAAACTAGCTAAATCACTTCTGACAATAACCAAATAAACGTCTTTTCCTTTAAAGCTGAGTTCTACAATAACCGTAATAATTGCAATGAAGATGGTGCCAATGATAATGATAAAATAATTAGATGAACCGGCACCTAGACCAATCGAAATAGCCCAGAAAATATAAGTAGTATCGCGCGGATCCTTTACAGCTGTCCGGAAACGTACAATGGATAGCGCACCCACCATCCCTAGTGATAGAGCTAAACTACTTCCTAGAATACTCATGACCATGGTAGTAATAAGACTCATCATTAAAAGTGAGGTATTAAATTTTTTACTATAGGAGACCCCACTATAGGTCAACTTATAGGTCGTACATAATATGAGTGCCAAGACAAAAGCGACCCCCATATTTTGGACTACAAATAAGGGTGATATTGTTGCGGACCCCTCATACAATAATTTATACAATGCTTCTTTCATTCAATAATTCCTCCTTATCCCATATATCTTTCAAATAATCCTCTACCAATCATATACTTACTATAAGATTGGCGTTCTAAATCGAGTGGTGCAAAAATATCGGTAATATACTTAAATATAAAATTGTTATATTTTATTTCTAAAATATTCGTATCATAGTCATCAGTGGGGATGAGGACAACCTTCTCATCAAATAATCCAAAGTTTATTTCATTTGATCGAATATCATTATCTAAGGTTATTCGGATACTATTCATAGGGTGAATAAAAGCTTTCCTTCTGTATTCAATTAATACGACAGGTTTCATTCTATTTAACTTCATAATATGATAAATTGAGCGAGCCGTTTCCGATTCATATTTACGTAGAACTTCATAATTTTGTTTTATAAGTTCTTCTGCATCAGCTTTGTCGATTAAAACAGTTTTTTTCTCTTGGCTATCGCCATATTTCCGTTTTATCTCTAGTTTTGCTTTTTTATCGGTAGGGCTATAAACACGCAGACGAATTTTTTTACGGTTTTCAAGTCCAGCTAATTTTTCATAAAAATCGCTGTTTTTATAGTCATCGAAATAAAGAGAACGTACGACATACCCCCTATCGCCATTGTGAGCATCTTCAATTAAAACATTAGCCAATTTATGCGAAAGCGAGACATATTGAAAATAATTGATATGATGTTTTAATTCTACTCTAGAAACTTTTAATGTTTTATCTGCCATAAAATCCTCCTATTTCATCCTCATTTTCGTTCCATTGCTAAAGAAATGAAGATCTCTATCATAAACATACCGAACGACCGCATTTTCTGCTTCTAAAAAATCCTTAACGTCGTCATCTGT